>NZ_CP063169.1:1482898-2965796 GCF_014960965.1 Ruania alkalisoli
ACCGGCTGGGCGTGGCCGAGGCGCAGCAGGCGGATCTGACCTCGGAGATCTCCAGCACCGAGGGCGAGATCACCGAGACCGAGTCGGCGATGGGGGAGGTGGCCCGATCTGCCTATCGCGGTGGTGAGGGTGCCTCCGCGCTGTCGGTGGTCTTCGCCGCTGACGACGCCGACGACTTCGCCGTCCAGTACTCGGTGATGAGCTCGGCGCTACGCTCACAGAACCAGACGCTCTCCGACCTGGAGAGCCTGGTGGCGGTGAACCGCAACCGGCAGGCCCGGTTGGACGCGGTGACCACACGGATCGGTGAGTTGAAGGTCGAGGCCGACAACGCCGTCGCGGTGGCAGATGCGGCCCGTCAGGAGGCGGCGGACCTCGTGGCCGAGATCGAGCAACTGCAGGCCGATCAGGAGGCGCGGGCGGGGGAGCTCGAGACATTGCGAGAGGACTACACCGACCAGATCTCGCAGATCGAGGCCGACAACGATGAGATCGCGGACGAGATCGCCGAGATCGACCGGCGGGAGCGCGAGGCCGAACGTGAGCGGCAGCGTCAGGCCGCTGAACGGGCGCAGGCGAGTCGCTCAGACGACCGGGACACCGGAAATTCGGGTGGGTCTGGCGGGTCCGGCGGATCCAGTTCGGAGGGCTCCGGCAGCTCGTCGAGCGGATCGCTGATCCCACCAGTCCCGCAGCCGTTGTACGTGACCTCCGGGTACGGGATGCGCTGGTACCCGATCACGGGCGGCTACTACATGCACCAAGGTGTGGACCTGCGTTCGGCGTGCGGGAACTCCCAGGTGGCCTCTGCCGCAGGAACGGTGTCCGCGGTCCGTCCGGCTCCGAACGGCACACACGGCAACCAGGTGATGATCAACCACGGCACGATCAACGGCAGCAGGTACGTGACCGTCTACAACCACCTGTCCCGATTCGCGGTAAGCCAAGGCCAATCGGTCTCGCAGGGGCAGACGATCGGCTACACCGGCGCCACCGGCAATGTCACCGGCTGCCACGTGCACTTCGAGGTGTGGCGCAACGGCTCTACGATCGACCCGATGGGCCTGCCTGCGTTCTGACCGGCTGCACCTGCGCAGATCGGGCAGGACGCGCCTCCGCATGGTCACCCGGGGTGACCTTGTCGTCGATGATCAGCCGATAACCGACGTCAGCATCACCCCCGGTGAGGGAGTTGTCGGCCGGGTTTGAGGTGGCGCGGCTGATCACCAGCAGCGTAAACAGATCGAGGGATCCGGCCCGTGCGCCGTACAGTGGACCGGCGAAGGAGACCAGAACTGATGAGCAACAAGGCCAAGGGTGCAAAGAAGAAGGCGAGTGGCGCCGTCGATCCGAAGACCGTCAAGACGGTGGTGGCGCGGAACAAGAAGGCACGGCACGACTATCACATCGATGCCACCTACGAGGCAGGGCTCGCACTGACTGGGACCGAGGTGAAGTCACTGCGTGCCGGGCGCGCTTCCCTGGTGGACGGGTGGGTGTACGTGGACGCCGGCGAGGCTTGGTTGGAGAGCGTGCACATTCCCGAGTACACCGAGGGAACCTGGACGAACCACTCTCCGCGCCGCAAGCGCAAGCTCCTGCTGCACAAGGAGCAGATCCTCAAGCTCACGCAGCGTACGAAGGAGAAGGGTTTCACCATCGTGCCGCTCGAGCTCTACTTCGTCGGCGGCCGGGCGAAGGTGGAGATCGCCGTCGCCCGAGGAAAGCAGGAGTGGGACAAGCGGCAGGCCCTGCGGGAGAAGCAGGACGCCCGAGAAGCACAGCGGGCAATGAGCCTGCGCCGCAACCGTTAGGCACGACGGCGTAGCTCGCCACCAGCGCTGCGGCGCGCTCAGCGCCCCTGGTAGACGAAAGCCGGGATCGCGGCAGCGACCCTGCCCAGCCATGCGGCGCGTGCGGCGAGCTCGGCCGGATCGGGCACACCCTGCCGGAAACTCACGAGCTGGTTCCCGACGATCTGCAGCGTGGTCTGCGGTGGCCCGTCCTGCATCGCGGCGATCACGGTGGGGGCGAGCAGGGCGTGCGCGAGCCTGTCGTCGGCGGTGACCACCCGCAGACGTTCATTGAACTCGTGCGACTCGGTGTCGAGGTCGCTCAGCAGTCCGAGCGATGTGGCGGCGGCCCCGCCCCGGCCCTCACTGAGCAGGTTGAACGTCGGCAACGGTCCAGGCAGTTCGAGCGTGCACATGGAGTGGTTCGAACCCGAGACCGTCACTCGCGTGCGCCGCCGGTTCGCCTCATTGCTCCAGCCCCGTCCCTTGGTGCCGCACGCCACGGCTGAGCGACCTGCCACCTGGCGATGCATGACGTGGCTGGTTCGCGCCGATCGGGCGTCAGGGAACAGATGCCGCAGCCGGAGCCGGTCCAGCACGGCAGCGTCGGTGCCGACGTAGGTCCATCCAGCCGGCTGCGCAGCAGCGGCGACATCGGCGGCGCTACGCCGGTCCGCTCCGCTCCCGCGCAGGGCAGCGACCACGGCGAGTGCGGCGATCCCGACTCCGAGGAGGATCGCGCCAACGGTCACCACGATGATCCAGGGGGTGTCCATGGGGGCTCCTCAAGTGCTCGGTCGCGGGCGACGGTCAGGCCTCGTGGCAGCCGCAGGATTGCCGTGCCACGAAAGTGAAGTCCAGCAGTTCATGCACCGGCGTGTCCCGTGCGTCCGGGTCGCGGACGATGTCGATCGCCCGCGAGGCGAGGGCCTGGGTGGGTTGCTGCACCGTGGTCAGTGGTGGGATCGAGACCCGGCTGTTGGCCGTGCCGTCCAGGCCGACCACCGCCACATCCGCCGGGACGCGCAGGCCCAGGCTGTGTGCGGCATGCAGTACACCGAATGCCTGCTCGTCGGTGACGCAGTACACGGCACGCGGTGGGTGGGCGGCGAGCTCTTCGGCTGCGACCTGCGATGCGGCATACCGTGACGTGGGGGAGGACCAGTGGTGGGCGGTGACTGCGTGGCCGGCCAGAGCTTGCTCGTATCCGCGCTCGTGCTGACGGGCACCCACCGAATCGGTGGGTCCGTTGAGGATGGCGATCTCCCGGTAGCCGTGCTCGATCAGGTGACGTGTGGCGGCGCGGGCGGCGGCGGTGTAGTCGATGGTCAGGGTGGAAGCTGCGGCGCCCTCGGGCAGCGGGTGTAGCGCCACCACCGGGATGCGGGACTCGGTGAACAGGCTCAGATCGGGGTCGTCCTGCAGCGAGACGTAGACGACGGCGTCCACCTGCCGGTCCACGAGCGAACGTACGTGGCGAGCTTCCTGCACCGGGGAGAGTGCAGCGTCGCAGATCAGCAGCAGGTGATCGATCTCCCCGGCGGCGTCCTCCAGTGCACGAGCCGTCTCGGCGAAGAACGGGTTGCAGATGTCCGGCACGATCAGCCCGATGGACCGCGTCGACCCGGCACTGAGGGCGCGGGCGAGCATGTTCGGCCGGTAGCCGAGCTCAGCTGCCGCCGCCAGCACGCGTTCCCGCGTCGCCGGGGCCACGTTCCGCGGCCCGTTGTTGAACACATAGCTCACGACGGCGTTCGACGTCTTGGCCAGGCGCGCCACGTCCCGGGCGGTCACCATGGGCATGATCTCCTCGGGTCAGCGGGCGGTCATCAGCAGGATACGCAGCAGCAGGTCGCCAGCAGTGTGGCCCCTCACGCGTGCGTCCCTTCGTGTCGGCATGGCGGCCGTGAAGCTGATCAGGTCTCTTGCGGGTGCCGGATCGAGCCTGCTAACGTCCATCTAACCGGATAGATGTCGTGAGCGCCACATCCCCACCACCGATCCCCGGGCGCCACGCCGACCCGCACCCCTCCCTCCACCGAAGGTCCTCATGATGATCCCTCGTACTCCACACGCACGTGTCGTCGCCGTCGCAGCAGCCGTGACGTCCGGCGCACTTGCTCTGGCAGCCTGCTCATCCGCGCCGGAGACTCCCTCGACTGGCGAGGCGACACCCAGCACCATCAACCTGCTCGGCCCGGAGGACCCGGCCACGTTCGCTCCTCTCATCGAGGGATTCGAGGGCTCGCACGAGGGCTACTCGGTGGAGTACACCCAAGTCCCCTTCGACCAGCTGAACTCCACGCTCCAGCAGCGGCTCGGTGCCGAGGACTCGACCATCGACGTCTACACCGTTGACCAACCCCGGGTCGCCCAGCTGGCTGCCCAGGGCTACCTCGTCGACCTCACCGACCTCGCTGACGAGGCTCAGGAGGTGATGAGCCCCACCATGTACGACGTCAATGTCATCGACGAGCAGATGTGGGCTGCCTCCATCTGGGACTCCACACAGCTGATGTTCTACAACGTCGACGCGCTCGCGGCCGCCGGTGTCGAGCCGCCGAGCTCCGACCCATCCGAGCGCTGGACCTGGGAGCAGACGGTCGCCGCCGCCGAGCAGGTGCAGGCCGCCGGTGAGACCGAGTGGGGTCTGATCCTGGAGCAGATCGAGTACTACTACCAGCTGCAGCCGCTCATGGCCTCGCTCGGTGGCGGATCGGGCATCACCGGCGAGGACGCGCTCACCCCCGACATCACCAATGACGCGTGGGTCGAGGCCATGACCTGGTACGGCGACCTGTTCGCCGACGGGCTCGCCCCGCGCGGAGTCGGCAGCTTCGAGACCAGCCCGATCTTCGCCGACGGCGAGTCGGCGTTCTTCGTGGGTGGTCCCTGGGATGTCGGGGTCTTCTCGGAGTCCGAGACGAACTGGGCCGTGGCACCGATGCCGTACTTCGACGGTGGCGAGCAGGTCACACCGACCGGCTCCTGGTCCTGGGGAATCAACCCCGCCTCGCAGAACCAGGCCGCAGCGCTGCTCTTCCTCGAGTACGCCACCCTCAACCCCGAGGGCAACCTGCTCAGCACCGAGGCGACCACGATCATCCCCGCCAACGCCGAGGCCGCGGCCGCGTATCTCCCCCAGCTGGAGGAGCTCGCCGGGGACCGCAGCGCGGGCGTGGCCGACCTGATCACCTACGAGCTGGAGAACACCGCACTCGCCCGGCCGCTGACCGTTGGCTACGTCCAGTTCGAAGAGGTCATGAACACCGCCTTCGCGGACATCCGCAACGGCAGCGACCCGGCCGAGCGGCTGGCTGAGGCCACCACCCAGCTCGAGGACGCCTGGAGCCAGCTGCGATGACCTCGACGATCGCCGGGCGGACCAGGAAGGTGCGCCGAGGATACGGTCGCGTCGCGCTCGCCTTCCTGGCACCGGCGATCGTGGTGCTCGTCCTCGTCCGCCTCGTCCCCGCCGCCTCCGCCCTCTACGGAAGCCTGACCCGGTCCTCGCTGCTCACCGGCGACACCCGGTTCGTCGGCTGGGAGAACTACGCCGAGCTGCTCGGCAACCCGGACTTCCGTGGCGCCGTCGGCGTGACCGTGCTGTTCACGCTGATCATCAACCCGTTGCAGGTGGCGATCGCCTTCGCCCTTGCGGTGCTGTTCACCCGCCGATTGGCGGGCGTGCGGTGGTGGCGGTCCCTGGTGATCCTGCCGATCGCCGTTCCGCCGGCCGTCTCGGCGGTGGTCTGGAACGTGATCTACCGGCCCGACGACGGCCTGGCCAATGCGGTACTCAGCGTGCTCGGACTGCCTCCCCAGCCGTTCCTCACCTCGCCCGACCAGGCGCTCGCGGCCATCATCGTGCTGCTCTCCTGGGTGGGCGTGGGGTACTGGATGCTGTTCCTCATCGCCGGCATCAACGATGTGCCCGGCGAGCTGTACGAGGCGGCTGCCTTGGACGGCGCCGGACCGTGGCGCAAGTTCTTCCACATCACCCTGCCGATGTGCCGGCGTCCCCTCGCCTTCGTGCTGGTGGCCGACACCGTCTCCAACCTGCTTGTCTTCGCCCCCGTGCAGATGCTCACCGGCGGCGGACCGGAAGGGTCGACCAACCTGCTCATGTACGACATCTACACCCGCGCCTACACCCTCGGTGACCTGGGCCGAGCCCAGGCCGAGGTCGTCGTCCTGGTCCTGCTCACCGTGGTGATCGTGGCCGCGCAGTTCCGCATGCTGCGTGGCGACAGTGAGGGGGCGTGAGATGAGCCGACGCCGAACGCGACTTCCCCTGACCATCCTGGCGGCCGCCGTCGGGATACTCTGTGCGATCCCGTTGCTGTGGGTGCTCACCAACTCCCTGCGCCCCGGTGCCGAGACCTTCGGCACCATCAGCCCGCTGAGCTGGGAGACCTTTCTCACCCTGACCCCGAACGTGGACAACTACGCCGCGCTCGCCGGGACCTCGCTCGGGCGAGGAATCCTCAACTCGATCATTGTCAGCGTGGCGACTGTCGCCGTCGGGCTAGTGATCTGTGCCATGGCGGCGTTCGCACTCGCAGCCCTGCCCTTCCGGGGCCGTAGCGCCGTGTTCTCCGTGATCGTGCTCAGCTTCCTCATCCCGTTCGACGCCATCGCCATCCCGCTCGCGGACGTCTTCCGCACCTGGAACCTGCAGAACACCTTCACCGGCCTGATCCTGCCCGGCCTCGGCAACGGGATGGCGGTCTTCCTGCTGCGGCAGTTCTTCCTCGCCGTGCCCGAGGATCTGGCCGAAGCGGCGAGGTTGGACGGGCTCGGGTGGTGGGGCATCTTCTCCCGCATCTACGCCCCGCTCGCCCGCCCCGCCATGATCGGTGCCGCACTGATGCTGTTCCTGTTCCAGTGGCAGGCCTATGTATGGCCGCTGCTGATCGGCACCGACTCCGAGCACATCCTCGGACCCGTCGCGCTGGCCAATATGCAGGGCCAGTTCAGTGTGGACTACGGGCTGATGTTCGCCGGAGCGGTCGTGCTCATCGCTGTGCCGCTGGTGATCATCCTGACGCTGCAGCGCTACTTCATCCAGTCCGTCACCACCTCCGGCCTCAAGTGAGCCCGGTGAAAGCGAGCATCACCGCCCCATGAGTACCCACCACAGCGTCGTCCTCGACACCGACCTGGGCACCGACGTCGACGACGCGATGGCCCTCGCCCTGCTGCTCGGCTCTCCGGAGGTGGAGCTGGCCGCGGTCACCACCGTCTACGGGGACACGCTCCTGCGTGCTCGGCTGGTGCAGCGGTACGCAAGCCTGGCCGGACGGCGCCTGCCGGTCTGGGCGGGAGAGGCTGCCACCCGCTCCGGTCGGGAGGTCTGGTGGGCCGGCCACGAGGGGTCGCTGCACCCTGGCCTGGAGGCTGAGAATGTCGAGCCCGGCGACGGCGCAGCCTCCCTGGCCGAGGCCGTCACCTCCCGGCCGGGCCGGGACGTGCTCGCCATCGGACCGCTGACGAATCTGGCCCTGGCTCTCGAGCGCACACCTCCCATGGCGGGCTCCGCCCGCGGATTCTGGCTCATGGGTGGCGACTTCACCGCACCCGAGCCCGAGCACAACATCCGCTCCGACATTGACGCGGCCCGGGTGGTCTTCGACTCCGGCGCCTCCATCGTGATCGCCGGGGTGGACGTGACCCGGCAGGTGCGGATCGAGGCCCGGCAGCTCGAGCAGATCGCCGGCGCCGGACGGATCGGGGCGGCCCTGGCTGCCGACATCGACCAGTGGTGGAAGTTCTGGAATGAGACGTGGAACGTCCCGCACGATCCGGTGGCGGTGCTCGCGCTGTTGCGTCCGGAGCTGGTGACGCTCTCGGAGCCGGGGCGAGTGCACGTCAGCGACGATGGGGTCACCACGCACGAGGTGTGGCCGGACGGGAACGTGCGGGTCGTCCTCGAGCTGGACGCCGCTCGTGTGGCCGAGGAGATCGTGACCAGGATCGTCCGCGCGGGGGAGGCTGCCGCCACGTAGCGATCCGTACGATGGACGGCATGCGTCGACCGATCCTCCTGGGCAGGCTGTTCCCGTTACTGGCTGTGGCGGTGATCGCGGCACTGGCCCTGCTGGGATCGCCCACGGCGGCGCAGGCGGACGCCGAGGACGCATGGTCGATCGAGCAGTACCACGTGAACGCCGTGGTGCACCCCGAGGGCACGATCGACGTGACCATCGATATGACGTTCGACTTCGCCGACGAGGCCGGGCATGGGCCGTTCCTGACCCTGGTGGAGCGGCAGGAGATCCCGGACGACCCGGACCACTACCGCGTGCTGGAGTACACCGGCATCACGGCATCCTCGAACTCCGGGGCGCCGGCCGACGTGCACACCGAATCCGACGACGGTGGGCTGATCGTCTACGTCGGTGACGAGGACCAAGAAGTCTCTGGGGCTCAGCAGTACACGATCTCCTACACCGTGGCCGGGGTGCCCAACTCGGGTGCCGGCGCCGACGGCCAAGATGAGATCTTCTGGAACGTGATCGGTTCCGCGTGGGAGGTGCCGATGTCCGACGTGCTCGTCGAGATCGACGGACCGCACGCCATCCGCGACGCCGCGTGCTACGTGGGACCGGTGGGCAGTGACGACATCTGCTCCAACGCGACCTACCGGTCCGACGGTACAGCCTCGTTCGACGAGCCTGCCCTCGGCAGCGGTGAGGGGTTGACCATCGTGCTCGCCTATGAAGCGGGCACTTTCGGGGGGATCGAGCCCATCCTGGACAGGCGCGTCACCTGGTCGAACTTCTTCGGCGTCGGAACGTTCGCACCCTGGTTGGGGCTACTGCTCGGCGGTGGGGGGATCGCGGCCGTGGTGGTGCGCGCCCGCCAGCGCGGGCGCGACCGCGCCCACCTGGGACTGACGCCCGGCCTCACCCCGGTCGATGGTGCCGGCGGGTATGGGGAAGGCGCTGCGGCGGGTGGTGCCGTCGCCGTCCGCTTCACCCCGCCCGACGGCGTCACGCCCGGTGCCGCCGGCACTCTCCTGGACGAAGTGGCTCACACCCACGATGTGACTGCCACGATCGTGGACCTCGCGGTGCGCGGGTACCTCACCATCGAGGAAGTGCCCGCGGATGAGAGCAACGACGGCACGCCGGACTGGTGGCTGCGCCGCACCCTCACCGGGCCGCAGGCGAGCTGGGAGGGGCTGCTTCCGTTCGAGGAGACCATCCTGCGGGGTGTGTTCCCGGGCAGCGATCCGACCGTGCGGATGTCCGAGCTCGGGGCCGAGTTCGCGAAGTCGATGACGCGGACGCAGTCCAAACTCTACGACCGGGTGGTCGAACGCGGCTGGTTCCGCAACTCACCGCAGCAGGTGCGGAACGCCTGGGTGGCGGTGGGTGGGTTGATTCTCGTTGGGGGAATCGGAGCGACCATCGCGCTCGGGGTGCTCACCGGCTGGGGATTCGCCGGGCTCGCGGTGGTGCTCACCGGGATCGCGGTGATGATCGCGGCGTCCTTCGCGCCGGCGCGGACAGCGGACGGGACGGCAGTGCTCGCCCAGACCCTCGGTTTCAAGCAGTACCTGGAGACCGCGGAGGCGGATCAACTGCGGTTCGAGGAAGGGGAGGACATCTTCTCGAGGTACCTGCCGTTCGCGATCGCCTTCGGAGTGGCCGAGCACTGGGCGGGGGTGTTCGCCGAGGCGGCCGCGGCCGGGCAGGTGCGGATGCAGCCCACGTGGTACGTCGGCGCCACGCCCGGGCTATGGACGGCGGCCGCGTTCACGAGTGTCTCCGGCTTCGCGAGCTCGGCGTCGGTGTCGGTCGGGGCGGCCGTCTCGGGCACTAGTGGTGCTTCCGGCTTCTCCGGCGGCAGCGTCGGCGGCGGTGTCGGTGGGGGTGGCGGCGGAGGTTGGTGAGATGGGTAGATTGGTGTGCGACCCACACTCAACCACGAGGAGCCAGCCATGGGCTTCGCCCTGCACCGCCTGCCCCTGCGCCTGACCGCGGGAGCATTCATTCTGAACTCCGGCGTGAACAAGCTGAGCCTGGATGCCGAGTCCGCTGCCGGCTTGCAGCAGATGGCACTCAATGCCTTCCCGCAGTTGGAGGCGCTCTCTGCCGGGGATTTCGGCACCTACCTGGCAGCGGGCGAGGTTGCTTTGGGCAGCTCGCTGCTCACCCCGTTCCTGCCGAGCAAGCTGGTGGGTCTGGGACTGACGGCGTTCGCGTCGGCGCTCGTTTTCACCTACCTGCGTACGCCGGGCCTGACCGAATCCGACGGGATCCGCCCCACCCAGGCCGGTATCGGGATGGCGAAGGACATCTTCCTGCTAGGCATCGGCCTGGCGCTGCTGCTGGAGAAGAAGAAGTAGTCCCGGAGCCGGGCCGGGTGAACTCGCGACGGCGCCGTGGCCCGGCACCGGTCCGCCCGGGACGAGGCTGAGCTCAGTCCGCTGCGGGTCAGCCCGCCACCGGACGCGCCGGTCGCTTGCTGCGGTTCCCAGCCTCGGCCGCGATCTGCTTCTTCGTGGCCGCGAAGGAGCAGATCGGGCACGTGGTCAGGTCGTGACGCTGCGCCGGGCAGAACTCACGGCCGAAATAGATGATCTGCAGATGTCGGCGGTTCCACACCTCGCGCGGGAACACCTTCTTCAGATCGGCTTCCACCTTCTCCACCGATGTGCCGGTGCTCAGCCCCCACCGGCGGGCGAGCCGGAAGATGTGGGTATCGACGGGGAAGGCAGGGATGTCGAAGCCCTGTGCCATGACGACGCTGGCCGTCTTGTGCCCCACCCCTGCCAAACCCTCCAGGAACTCCCAGTCGGGAAGAACCTCACCACCGGCGTCGACGATCTGACCGGCCGCCGTCCAGACGTTCCTGGCCTTGGTCGGCGCCAGGCCCACCTGCCGGATCAGCTCCAGGATTCGCTCCGGTCCCAGGGCATACATCTGTGACGGCGTGCTCGCCTCGGCGAACAGCGCCGGCGTGACCTGGTTGACCTTCGCGTCGGTCGTCTGCGCCGAGAGCGCGACCGCCACCAGCAGGGTGTAGACGTTGACGTGATCCAGGGCGATCGGGGGGTCGGGGTAGAGGTCATCGAGGATCTCACCGATTCGCTCGGCCTTCTCTGTCCGTCGCACCAGGTCAGCCTACCGATGCGGCGGGCCGTGAGGACGGGCGGGCGGTGCTGGCGAGGATGTGGGCGAGTGCTCGGGGGCCTGCGGAAATAACCGTGACAGCACGAGTGTTGGGAACTGTAGAATGATGCGATGACGTCGGCGGACTTGAGCTGCCGGGGTCGGTGAACAACTCAACAGGGGGGTGATCGGTTTCGACGACGGTTGTCGTTCCAGGAGAAGCGGGTCGAGGATGCAAGGTCATCTCGTCAACGCTCCTTGCAAACCAATAGGTGCCGATTCCAAGCGCACCGACTTCGCCCTCGCCGCCTGAGCGAGCTCCGAAGTCCGTCAGCCCGGGTTAGCTCTCGCCCCGGTTCCTGGCGTCAGCTAGAGAGCCACTGCTCGTAACCCTCGTCATCGGGGTTGCGGGGACATCTAGATGACTGAGCCCGTCAGCGACTTGTCTGCGTGATCGCTGGGGCTGAGAAAATCTACTAGCAGACTGCGCCCGGAGAAGTCCTGGTTCCGCACTGTCGGACGCGGGTTCGATTCCCGCCACCTCCACTCACGATGAAAGACGGCCCACGCGTTTCGGGCCGTCTTTCATCCTTGTGCACGCAGAGACTGTCAGGAGCTGTGCTTCACGGTGCGGTAGATCGCGAGCACGATCAGTGAGCCGATGATCGCCGTGATCAGCGACCAGAACCAGTTGCCGGTCAGCGCGAGGCTGAACTCCCCGTGGAAGATCAGGTTGCCTAGCAGCCCTCCGACGAGTGCACCGATCACACCGAGCACGATGGTGGCAAGAATTCCACCGCCCTGCTTGCCGGGCATGATGAGCTTTGCCAGCGCTCCGGCGATGAGCCCGATGATCACATAAAAGACGATGGTCATGGTGAAGTCCTCCGTGGACGTACAGCAGTGTCGTCCCGGCGGCTTGAGACGAACCGATCATGCCCGAACCGCGTCGCAGCGTCAATCGGTGTGACGTCGGCGGATCGTCAGGTCGACACCTGGTTCCGGTGCCCCGCGACGACCTGCCCGGCCACCGTCGCGAGCTTGGAGTTCAGCTGGTTGGAGGTGGTCCGCAGGATCTCGAACGCGGCGTCGTCTGAGATGCGGTGGTAGGCCATCAGCAGACCGATGGCCTTGCCGATCTCCCGGTTGGAGGCCAACCCTTCACGCAGGGTAATCACCTGATGGTGCTCGGCGGAGGCCTGGAGTGCGACGGATGTGAATGCCGCGAGGATGGCTGCCTGGTTCACGCCCTCGTCTGTGAAGCCGCCGGGTCGATCGCTGAAGAGGTTCAGAGCGGCGACCTTGCGGCCATGATGGGCGATACGGAAACCGAGCATGCCGCGGATCGGGGTTTCGGCCAGGAGGAGGCTGCGTAGTTCGGGCCATGGAGCGTCCGGGTCGTGGAGGTCGGGTGCGAGCTGTGGCACCTCCTCCTCGATCGCGTCCACGCAGGGCCCGGAGCCTGAGACGCGTTCGTACCGGTCCACGGCAGCGGCGATCTCATCTGTCGCGGCGGGCGTCGTCCATTCCTCGCCGCGGCGCAGCATCAGGCTCGCGCGATCGCAGCCGGTGATCAACGTCGTGGCCGCATGGCAGACCACGGTGTAGGTCGTCTCATAGTCGTCACTGGCGTAGAGAAGGTCGCCGAGCTGCCGGAAGGTGCGAGCGGAGGCTGACTGGGCGTCGTCGTTCACCGTCGGAACCATGGTGCTCCTCGTTCTCGTCTGACCGGCCGATCATCCGGCAACTCAGTATCACTCGTCCTGGCGCGCCGTGGCGCGGGAACGGCGCGGGAACCACTAGCGTCGTGGCCGGGGCACTGGACGACAGGAGGGGTGATGTCTGACTGCGCGATCAGCACCGACGGGCTGCGCAAGAGTTATCGCGGCGTCCGGCGGCGCGTGGCCGTCGATGGGCTGGACCTGCGTGTTCCCGTGGGCGGGGTGCACGGGTTCCTGGGGCCGAACGGGTCGGGGAAGACGACGACGATCCGAATGCTGCTGGGATTGATCCGCCCGGATGACGGGGAGATCCGGATCTTCGGTCACGAGGTCCCAGCCGCGCTGCCGGACGTGATCGCCCGGGTCGGCGCGATCGTGGAGTCGCCGAAGTTCTTCCCGAACTTCACCGGTCGGCAGAACCTGGAGCTGCTTGCCTCGGCGATCGGCACCAAGCGGCGTCGCGTCAGCAAGGTGCTGGCCGAGACCGGTCTCGCCGACCGCGCCGGTGACCGCTTCGCCACCTACTCCCTGGGCATGAAGCAGCGACTCGCGATCGCGGCAACGCTGCTGAAGGAACCCGACCTGCTGATCTTCGACGAACCGACCAACGGCCTCGACCCTGCGGGGATCCACGAGATCCGCACCACGATGCGCAGGCTCGCTGACGAGGGCCGGACGGTGCTGGTCAGCAGCCACATCCTGGCCGAGGTCGAGCAGATCGCCGACACGGTCTCCATCATCGGACGCGGGCGTCTGATCGCCTCTGGCTCGGTGGCCGAGATCATCGGCGACCGGGCGGAGTCCGTGCGTGTGGTCCTGCGTCCGGACGAAGGGGAAAGCGCCAAGGGCGTGCTCACCGCAGCAGGGTTGACGGTCCGGCTCGATCATGGGGACTTGCTCGTCGACGGTGCCACCGACCCGGCCGACGTCAACCGCCTGCTGGCCGAGCAGGGCTTGTACGCACGAGAGCTGGGAGGAGTGCGCGTGGGCCTTGAGTCCGTCTTCCTCGAACTCACCCACGACGCCGAGCTCGGCCGTACGCGCCGGCGAGATCGCCGCCATGGCACCGGGGATGAGGCCGCCTGATGCTGCTGCGTACTGAGTTGCGGCGCCTGCGGATCCGGCGCCTGGTGTGGTTGTTCGTGGTCGCCGGGATCCTCGGTTCCTTCTTCGTCCTGTTCACCACGTGGGTTTCCGCCCAGCCGATCACCGACGAGATGCGCGAGCAGGCCGAGATGGCCTACCAGGACCAGCTCGAGCGGTGGGAGGAGCACGGCGAGGAGGAGATCGAGCGCTGCGAGGAAGATCAGGCGCGGATGGCGGATGAGACGGGGGAGAATCCCGGTTTCGACTGCGCCGACATGATGCCGCAGCGCGAGCACTTCCTCCCGCACGAGCAGTCGCTCGCCGAGCACGTGGAGTGGCCGGGCCTGACCAGCGCAGTCATGATCCTTGGCGTGGTCGGCCTCGCCATCGGTACGACGGCGGTCGCGGCCGAGTTCTCCAGCGGCGCGATGGCCACCCTGCTCACTTTTCAGCCGCGGCGGCTGCGCGTCTATGCCGCCAAGGTCGGCGCTGTCGCCCTCGCGACCGTGCCCCTGTCGCTGCTGTTGTGCACCATCCTCGGTGTCGGGATGTGGGCGGTCTTCGAGATCCGCGGGCTCGATGCAACCGTCAGTGATGCCTTGCTCTGGACGGCGGTCCGCGCCCTGGCTCTCCTGCCGGCGGCGGCGATTGTCGGCGCCGTGCTCGCGTTCCTGCTGCGGTCCACCGCGGTGGTGCTGGCCGTGGTCGCCGGGTTCGCGATCGCCTGGGAGGCGATCGGGGTGGGCATGGCTCAGACACTCGTGCCGTTCTCGATCCGCGCCAACCTCGTCGGCTGGCTGCAGTACGGCCATACCTACTTCGTGAATGCCTGTGAGTCTCAGCCGGACGGCAGCGTGTTCTGCGACAGCACCGAGCAGACAGTCTCCTTCGCCTGGAACGCCGGTTTCCTGGCCGTCGTCGGGGTGGTGCTCATCGCCGTCGGGGCGCTCGTGTTCCGCCGTCGCGATCTCTCCTGACGGGTTCCCACTCGGTCAACGCTGAGTTGCTCGGCGTTTCGGCGCCGGATGCCGAGCAGCTCAGCGTTCGCCGATGCGGTGTGGTGAGTCAGCGGAAGCGCTGCACCGCCAGCGGTGCCGCCGCGGCGATCTCGCGCACCGCCGGGTGTTCCGCACGGGCGAGCACCTCACCGATCGCGCCGCTGGCGACGAACTGCCCGTCGGCGAGGAAGTGCACTGACGGGCACATCCGCTCCACGAGCTCCAGGTCGTGGGTGATGATCACTGCCGCGGTTCCGAGCTGCTCCAAGAGCGCACCGATCCGGCGGGCCATGTCCCCGCGTGACTGTGGATCCACGGCCGTGAAGGGTTCGTCCAGCACTAGGATCTCCGGCCGGGTGGCGAGAGCGGTCGCCAGCGCCACTCGCTGGCGTTCGCCGCCGGAGAGGGTGAGCATCACGCGGGAGGCGAAGTGCTCAGGCAGCGCGACGGCGTCCAGCAGCTCTGCGGTGGACGTCGCGTGTGTGCGCCCCGCCTTGCGGGCCTCCTTCACGGCTGTCTTGAGGTTGCCCGCCACCGTCAGCCGGGGGTCGGTGATCGTCAATGAGTCCTGCGACTGGAACCGGACCGCCGCGGTGAAGTCTTTCTTGTTCTTGCGAGGCAGGCGGCTCACCGTGCGTCCCTCGTAGGTCACCTGACCTCGCGTGGGTCGCATGCTCCCGCGCAGCAGCCGCGCGAGCGTGGTCTTGCCGACGCCCGAGGGTCCGATGATCCCCAACGGCGCATCACCAGCGGTGATCGTGAGGTCGATACCGCGGATGACCTCGTTGCCGGGGTAGCCACCCCAGAGGTCGTGGGCCTGGAGGACCGAACCGGCCATGCGCGCTGTGCTCCTTCATGAGTGGGCAGGGGACTGCCTGCATGCTATCCGCCGTACATTGATGCCCCGGCCTCGCGCCATCCCACGCGGCGAACGCTGAGTTGCTCGGCATCTGGCGAGCAAACGCCGAACAGCTCAGCGTTCGCAGGGACGGGGCGTGGGGCCGAGGAGCGCTGTCGCCATCGCGGAGTGCGCCGAATCTTCACTGCTGGGGTGGAACATGCCGGCCAGCACGTCCCGGTATAGCCGACCCAGTTCGCTCCCGGTCCGGTAGGACGATCCGCCGGCCACCTGGACCGATGCCGTCACCACCTCCCGGGCCACCTCGCTGGCCCGCCACTTCAGCGCCGACAGCCGCGGGAACCAGAGATCGCCGTGGTCCACACTCTCGTCCACGTCCCGTGCCAGCGCCTCGATCTGCTGGGCCACGCCGTCCAGAGCGATGCCTGCCGAGGCGATACGGCGCCGCACGTCCGGATCGTGAGCCAGCGGTGCGCCGTCGTTCTTGCGGGAGGTCCGGGCCCGCGCGGCCTCGACAGCCAAGGAGAGTGCGCGCTCGGCGATCCCGGTATAGACGGCGGCCAGCAAGATCTCGAAGCAGGCAAAGATGCCGAAGATCAACGGGTCCGTGCTCGGCCCCGGATCGATCCGGCGGATCACTCGCTCCGCCGGGGCGTACCCGCCGCGCAGCAGCGTGGTCTGCGACTGCGAGGCCCGCTGGCCGAGGGTGTCCCAGTCGTCCAGGATCTCCACCCGACCGGCACCCACTTCGTCCCGGTCGAGAAAGGCGAACACCGACTTCGGAGCATCGGGGCTCGTGGTGTCCGTGCCGAAGACGCCCAGGCGTGTCCACGCGGGGGAGAGCGAGGTGAAGATCTTGGTGCCGGTGAAGCGGTAGCCGCCCGCGCTCTCAGTGCTGTCGGGCTCAGCCTGAGTCGTCGAGCCGAAGAGCATCAGGTCGTTGCCCGGTTCGGAGATCCCGAACGCGAAGATCTCCCCGGCGGCCGCTTCCGTCAGGACCTGGTCGGCGAAGGTCTCGCCGCGCGCGCGTACGACGTTCGCCACGCCGACCCACACCTGATGCATGTTGACCGCGAGTGCTGTGGCCGGCGCGGCTCCTGCGAGCGCCTGCTGGGAGCGGGTCAACTCGGCCAGGCTCAGACCGCCGCCGCCCCAGGTGGCGGGCACATGTGCTCGCAGATAGCCGGCCTGCACCAGATCGGCGAGGTCGTCGGTGAAGAAGGTGTTCTCACGGTCGTAGCGCGCGGCGCGGGATCGGATCGCCTCGAGGAGGCCGGGATCGAAGAACTGGTCGTCGCTCACCTGCCCAGCGTAGGCGCGGATACGCATGATCTACCGATGTGGCGGCAGCGGTGTCGTCCCTAGCGTCCGGAGGGCACTGCCTTCTGGGCCACGACGCGCCCAGGTTCGGATTCGAGAGGACACCATGCAACAGACACCACGGGCGCGCTGGCGAACGGCGCTCGCCGCAGTCACGACGGCGGCGCTCACCGGAGCGGGAATGGTCGCCGTGGCGGCACCCGCCCAGGCCGCGCCGACCACGCTCACGTTCGATGATCCGAGCGGTACGGCCTGGACTGTGCCCGCCGGGGTGAGTTCGATCGAGGTGATCGTGGTCGGCGCTGCTGGCGGTGGGGGCGAGACACTCAACATTCCCGGCACCGGGATCCCGCTCTCCGGCGATGGTTCCGGCGGTGCCGGCGCCGTGATCACCGGAACGATGGGCGTGAGTGCCGGGCAGACCCTGACGTTCTATGGATCCACGATGGGCGGTCCGGTGGGCACCAGGCACGAGCCCGGCGGTGGAGGTGACGGATTCGTGCGCGGTGGCCAAGGAAACACCGGATCTCTCTTGGGCAAGGCCGGCGGTGGTGGCGGCGGTGCGAGCGCGATCGTCAGCGGCGTAGCCCCGCTTGTCGTGGCCGGTGGCGGCGGCGGTGGTGGCGGACGTGGCGCGGGATTTGCGAACTGCCATGGCGGCCACGGGGGGCACAGCGGAGAGGACGGCCAAGGCGGGTACGGGATCTGCAGTGGAGCGGGAGCTGGAGGCGCGGGCGCCAGTCCATTCCTGTATCAGCAGCCCGGTGGCCCGGGCAGCGACGCCGGCAACAGCTCCAGCGGCGGTGGAGGTGGCGGCGGTGGCGGTGGCTACGCGTTCAGCGGGAGCGGTGGCCGCGGCAGCAGCGTGGGCGGCGCTGGCGGTGGAGGTGGAGGTGGCGGCGGCTCGTTCGCGACTGTCGACGCCCTCTCCACCGAGCTCGATGATCAACTCCGGGACGGGTTCGTCCAGATCACCTTCGATCCCACATTCGCCACCAGCACGACCGTGACGGCAGAGCCTGCTTCAGGTCTGGTCACCGGACAGGAGACAGATGTGCGGGTCGAGGTTGCGAACCTGGACACCTCGGAAGTCCCGGCTGGCGCGGTGACTCTCACCGATGGTGACTCCTCGTTCGGACATGCACACCTCGACGGCGGTGAAGCCGTCTTCCGGGGAGTCCAGCTGCCAGTCGGCACCACCACACTCAGTGCGGAGTACCGGCCGGACAATGAGAAGTTCTCGGGATCGGCTGGAACACTGGACATCACGGTCGATCCTGGGCAGACCACTACCACCCTCCAGATCGACCCGGAGGATGCTGTGCACGGGCAGGATGTGAACCTCCGCGCCCTCGTCGCGCCTGTCTCCCCGGCGTCGGGAACAGTCGCCGGGGAGGTCTCCTTCGAACTGGATGACGGCCCGCTCGGCACGGCATCTGTGAGTGACGGCATCGCGGAACTGGACATCCCGGCGGACTTCATCGGAACCGGCCGGATCACCGCCTCTTACGAGGGGTCTGCGTCCTTCCGGTCCTCCGCCTCCAGCGGTGTCACCCTTGCCGTGGACAGGGCAGTCTCGACCCTGAGCCTCGACCTGCTCCCGGCAGATCTCATCGTCGGCGAGACGTCCTCGGCGGTCGCGATGGTTGGCACAGCTCAGCCCGGCGCCGCCAGCACCGAGGGCACCGTGCAGTTCTTTGTCGAAGGCCAGCCGTGGGGCGAGCCGGTCGACGTCGACGATGATCGGGCGACCACGCCCCTCGATGCACTGACGGTCGCAGCCGGTGATCACGAAATCAGTGCGATCTACAGTGGCAATGGCGAGCGCACCGCGGCCGAGAGCGAGCCGGAGGTGCTCTCGGTGGCGCCCGCCGACGCGCATGTCACCCTCGAGGTCGCCCCTGACAGGCCGGTGTACTACGGCGACGTGGTGACTCTGGATGCGTCGATTGTGCTCATCGAGCCGGCCATGACCGCTGTGGGGGGTGCGATCGCGTTCTTCGCCGGAGACGAGCTGCTCGGCACGGCACCAGTCACCGAGGACGATCCGGGCACGGACGGCAGCGGGGGCGGAGCGGATGGACAGACCCCAACCGAGGCCGCGTCTGTCTGGGAGCCACGCAGCGCAGCGGCGCAGCTGGTACTGGACGGCCTTTCTGTGGGCGTGCATGAACTGCACGCCCAGTACCTGGGAACCGACTCGGTGAACCCCGCCCGATCTGAACCGGTGGGCCTGGAGGTGCTCAGCACACCCGTGCTGGTGACAGTGGCGACCTCACCGGAGCAGTCCGAGGAGGGCACGGAGGTCACGATCAGTGCCATCGTCGAACCCGACACCGACAGCGCGCACGTGCCCACCGGGCGGGTGCAACTGATTCTCGACGGAACCGCGTGGGGAGAGCCTCTGGATCTCATCGACGGCGGCGCCTCGACCCTGACGTCGGTGCTCCCCGTCGGTCAGACGCAGGTGCAGGCGCGCTACCTCGGTGACGACGGACACGAGGTGGGCACCTCACCTGAGGTTCCCCACACGGTCACCGCGGCGCAGATCGAGGACGCCGACAGCGATTCTGATGGGACCGCTGGCTCTAGCGGCAGTGACGGTTCTGACGCGACGGACGGCGCGCATGGCACCGGAACCGATCTCGCGAGCACCGGTGCGAGTATCGGTGCGGCGGCACTGCTCGCGCTCCTGCTGCTTGCCGCCGGGGTCGTTGTGACGACCACCCGGCGCACGGCTCGGTGTCGATGATCGGCTGATCTCAACCGCGTGCGGACCTGGCCAGTGCTGTGGCTAGGTCCGCACGCGAATTCACCCCGAGCCGGGTAAAGATGTGCCCGACATGGGTGTCGACAGTGCGCAGGGACACCACCAGCCGCTCGGCGATCTCCCTGTTCGACAGGCCGGCGCGGACAAGGGTGGCGATCTCCTGCTGGCGAGGGGTCAGGGTCACCGCGGGCAGTGGTGCAGGCACCCAGACGCCCCGGCCGACCAGCCGCCCGGCGATCCGTGCGGTGAGCGTCTCATCACCTTCCGCCAGGGCTTGGGTGTGCGCCAGGAGTTCGGGGGGAATCAGACCGTCCACCCGGACCGCAGCCTGCGCCACGCCGTCCACCTGCTCAGCCGTGGGTCGGCGGTGGCGTGCGGTCGCGACGCAGCCCAGGTGCCGCGCCAACAGCACACCGAGCCACAGTTTCTCGCGGGCACACTCTTCGGCCACTGCCGCACACCGGGAGTCGATGTCTGGCTCCTCCAGTGCCACCGCAACAGCCAGGACGCGCACCTCGTTATCGCTGGACACCGCCCGGGAGCCGCGAGAAGCGATCCGATCGTAGGACTGCCGTGCTCGGGCAGCACCGTCGAGATCACCCAGCGCGGCGAGGCAGTAGGCGAGCCCAGCCCACGCTGTCCCCGCAAACCCCGTGGGGTCGCGTAGTGCGAACCCCGACAGGGCTCCGCGGTAGTGATCGGCCGCCGCGGACCACTCACCCCGTGCTGCGTGGAACCGTCCTGAGCCCAGTTGGGTGACGGCGTCGTCGTATCGTGCCCACCGGTCCTCCGTGTGAGGCGGGTGCGTGGCTCGCTCGGGGTCGCCGAGCCAGATCGCTGCCATGAAGCGCGCGGCGACGATCTCGGAGAGCAGCCAGGGCCAGCCGACGGCCTCATGCCAGGAGGACAGCGCGCCGTCGGCGATCGCTATTGCCTCCTCGCCCCGCCCGGACTGACCGAGGCCGAGGACCAGGGAACCGATGACACTCAGACGCAGCTCCGGATCCGCGCACTCACGGGCGAACCGTTCCAGCAGCGGCAGGCCCTCGGCAAACCGGCCGGCGTAGGCGAGCCGGATCATCCGGTCTGCCGCCTGAGCCTCGTGCAGGCCGGGGTCGGCCAGGGGCCCGCTCGCCGTTGCCGTCACCGTAGCCAGCGCGGCATCGGCGTCATCGTCGCTGAACTGCTGCAAGTCGGCGCGCAGTTGGGCGTAGCGCCAGCACAGCCGGTTCTGGCTCGCCGTCAGATGCGGGAGTACCCGGTCCAGGTCCGCTCGCGCCGAGTCGTCCGCCCCGGCGAACCTCGCGGCTTCCGCCCGCACCAGGAGCAGGTCGATGGCGCGGGCCTCGGCCGGTTCGAGCAGATCCAGGGCGGCGTCGCTGAGCCGTCGCGCCAGCGGAAGGTCGGCCACGGTGGCCGCTGCGTGCACGGCGGCCACCAGATCCTCCGCGGCGGGCCGCACCTCGCAGGTCAGGGCCCAGTCGACCATGGAGAACAGCGCCGCCGGGTGGGACCTCTCGGACCGCGTCGCCGTTCCTCGGGAGCCCAGCCGATGGAAGAGTTCCCGACGGCGTCCGGGCAGGAGCGTAGCCCGGCTCACCTCAGCGTGGAGGGGGTGAGCGAGGCGGGCTCGGGGGACGCCGTCGTGGTGGTGGGATTCGGTCACGACGAGACCGCGCTGGACGCTGCGCTGGAGCGTGCCGTCTGAAACGGAGCCGTGCAGCCGGTGGATGGCGGTGGGGCCCGCCAGCGCGAGCAGATCGATGAGATCACGCTCGTCTTCGGCCAGGCCCGTCAGTTCGGCTGCGATCAGGTCGGTGAGACGGTCGCCCACCACAGAGTGGTCACGCCAGATCCAGGCCCCATCCACCCGCACCAGGACGTTCGCCTCCCACAGCGAACGCACCAGCTCGCGCAGGTAGAGCGGATTGCCGCCGGTCAGATGCCATGCGTCGCGTGAGGTCTGCCGGGCCACAGGTCCGGCCAGGGCGGCGGTGAGGAGTTCCTCCACCTCGGCAGGACCGAGGGCACTCACGTCGATCCGCTCGATCCGGCCTCGACGGAGCAGTCCTTGCAGCGGTGCCGGAGGTCCGGGCTGACGCCGGCACGTGCTCACCAGCTGGGCCGTTCCTGCGTGCACGAGCTCGGCGAGCACCACGGCGGTCGCTTCGTCCACCAGGTGCACATCGTCGACGACGAGCGTGGGGACGGGCTCCAGCTGCGAGAGCGAGTCCGTGCATGCCGCGACGAGGCGGCCGATGGCGTCCGGTCCTGGGACATCGGAGGAACCGATGAGCGGTTCGAGGACGGTCCATGGGGTGGCGATCATCGCCGCCGGTGTGCGCAGCCAGATCGTCGTGGAGTGTTCTCCGCTCTTCGTGCCTGCCGCGGGCTCTGTGCGGGACCCGGATGTGGTGCGTGATTCAGCGGCGGTGACCTCGCCCGCCATCAGTGACGTCTTACCCACTCCTGGATCGCCGATCAGCATCACGCTGGTCCCCTCGGCGAGAGTGGTGCGCAGCGGCTCTCGGACGGCCGGGCGCCTCAACTCCGGCCAGGGTGCTGTGAGAGTTCCGGCCGCCGGGGCGGGAAGGTGACGAGACGGCACCAACTCACGCTACCGCGAGGAGTTGGGCGACCGTGCAGAGTCTGGTGAGCGGTGCGGTTCAGCGCGCACCCTGGCGGGCTCTCGACGGGGTCCGGCCGTTCTGCACGGTCGACGGCAGTCCGCACCAGACGATCGAGCAACTGTGGCTGGAGTGACGTGTGGGACAAAACGGACGTAAGTGTGGCTTCGGATGGTCCAGATCGGCGGAAACACGCCGAGAAGCGCCCTCAAATTGCCCGATCACGGCGTGTGAAGTCGTAGTGTGACGACAGCGCTCCCCGATCGGGGAGCGGCCACGAACGAAGGGAAATCTCCGTGTCCGTCAACCGCACTGAGCTCGTTGCCGCCATCGCCGAGAAGGCTGGACTGACCAAGACCGACGCCGACGCCGCTCTGGGCGCGCTGCAGGAGGTCCTGGTGGAGTCCCTGGGTAAGGGTGAGGCTGTCAAGGTGACCGGCCTGCTCTCCGTGGAGCGCGTCGAGCGCGCCGCGCGCACCGGTCGCAACCCCCGCACTGGCGAGGAGATCCAGATCCCCGCCGGCTACGGCGTCAAGGTTTCCGCTGGCTCCGCCCTGAAGAAGGCCGTCGCCAAGTGATCTCCGGCGGCCGCTGAAGGTCGCCACTGACGAAGGGGCGTGGGAGTGATCCCGCGCCCCTTCGTCATGTCCGCGTGCCATGGGGCTCGTGACTGTGTGGTCCATGACGGCGGAGCCACGGGTTGCCGAGACCAGGTCGCCTCGACGTACGCCTTCTTTGCGTTCGCCCCTGGTGGCCGGCTCTGTCCGCGGGCGAGTGTTGACGCGTGTTCAGGGCGGCGCGCAGCGGTCCCTGCCTATCCCTGCTTATGCCTGTCCTCGCTTCGCCTGCCTCTCGCGTGCGCGCCCTACAGCCTCCTGTTCTCGTTTGACCGCCTCGCGGAGCTTCTTCTCCGCCTCACGAACGGCCTTCTGAGCCTCGCGGCGGGCACTGCGAGCGGCGCGCACCCGTGGGTCTTTCGGGAAGGCATCAGTGTCCGCGTCCTCCGAGGGGGTTGGGACCGAGGCTGGTGCGCCCTCCGAGCGAGCCTGCACATACTGCTTCACTCCGTCGAGGATGCGTTCCAGTCCGAAGGCGAACGGATCGGCATGAGCGGTGAAGACGCCCGCATCGATCGCCTGCCGGAGCGCTGGGAACTGCTCCGGCGTGACGAGCGTGGCGACGATGTGCGCCACTTGACGGTCGAGATCCTCGGGGGAGACCCCTTCGGCGCGAGCGCGTTCCTCGTATCCGCGCTCCACGTGAGCGGTCCACCGGGCGTGTCCGGTCATCGTCAGCATCACGGCGACTCGTTCGAGCGGCTCGAGCGGCGTGTCCTCAAGAAGTCCGAGAGCGGCGTCCATCCAGGCCAGGTTCGCTGGAGTGCTCGGGATCCCGTCGATGGGCAGGTCCAGCATCCACGGGTGCGCGGCGTGGACCGCCAGGGTTTCCCGGTACCACTGGATCATCCCCTCACGCCACGTGGGTGCCTCCGTGACGGTCAGCGGCGGGACGCCGAGTGCGGCCTCGCCCATCAGGAGCAGCAGGTCGTCCTTGCGCGTGACATACCGGTACAGCGACATCGTGGTGAAGCCGAGGCGTTTCGCCACTGCAGCCATGGAGACGGCGCCGAGGCCGTCTGCGTCGGCGATCTCGACGGCGACGTCGACGATCCGTTCCAGGCTCAGCTCCCGCTTGGGTCCGCGCTGTTGCGGGTGGGCGGCCACGCCCCACGCGAGTGCGATACCGCGGGGAAGCTCGATCTCGTCCGGTTCGGTGTCCATCGCCTCAGCCTAGTTCTGTGTATGGCATAGACAACTCCAGTGTATGTCGCATACAGTTTATGGCGTACACGATACTGAGGAGGAGCGATGGATGACGCCATCGACGTGCGCGGCATACGCAAGTCGTTCGGTCAGGTGCAGGTGCTCGCAGGGGTGGACCTGACGGTGAGCCGCGGGAGTGTGCATGCCCTGCTTGGTTCTAACGGCGCCGGCAAGACCACACTCGTGACGATCCTGGCGACGCTGCTACGGCCCGACGCGGGGACCGCGACCATCGCCGGTGCCGACCTGGCTGACGATCCGCTTGCTGTCCGCCGGAGGATCGCGCTCACCGGGCAGTCGGCCGCCGTGGACGAGGTACTCACCGCGGAGGAGAACCTGCGAATGATGGCGTGCCTGCGCGGGCTCCGGGGCCGGGCGGCTCGCCAGCGCTCACGGGAGCTGATCGAGCGATTCGGCCTGGCGGACGCGGCCGATCGGCGTGTCAAGACCTACTCCGGCGGAATGCGACGCCGGCTCGACCTAGCGCTGAGCCTCGTGGTGGCCGTGCCCGTGGTGTTCCTGGACGAACCGACCACCGGCCTCGATCCGCGCAGCCGACGCGAGCTGTGGGATGTCATCCGCAGCCTCCGCCAGGACGGCGCCACCGTGCTGCTGACCACGCAATACCTGGAAGAGGCCGATGAGCTGGCCGACATGGTATCGATCCTGCGTGACGGGCGCGTCGTCGCCGAAGGCTCACCGGCCGAGCTCAAGCGAACGGTCGGCGAGGACGTGGTGGAGGTGAGGGACGCCGTCGGGACGGTGCTTCACAGCGAGCCTACGGACGGTACCTCTGCCGGCCTGCGCCGGGCGCTCGATGCGATTGACGCGCATGGCCTCTCCGGTGAGGTGGTGGTGCGCCGGCCCAGCCTGGACGACGTGTTCTTCGCACTGACCAGCCATACCCAGAGCCACGACACGACCGAGAACCCCGGCGACCAAGCAGGCAGCCTCGCCAGCGCAGAAAGGATCCCGTCATGAGCGCACCTGTTCACGCCGCTGCGCCAGCGGCAGCACGACTTCGGCCCGGTGCCGTGGATGCCGTCTTCATCGCGCGTAGCCTGCGCCATAGCGTGCGCAACGTCGACGCCATGCTGATGGCGATCCTGCTGCCGGTGATGCTCATGCTGCTGTTCGTCTACGTCTTCGGCGGTGCGATCGACTCGGGCGGGGACTACGTGAACTACGTGGTGCCAGGCATCATCCTGCTGTGTGCCGGGTTCGGTGCCTCCTCGACCGCCATCGACGTGGCCGGCGACAAGGCGTCCGGAATCATGGACCGGTTCCGCACCCTGCCGATCCGCAGCTGGGCGGTCGTGACCGGGCACGTGGTGGCGAGCCTGGCCCGTAACCTCGTCGCGACGGTGGTGGTGCTCGGCGTGGCGCTCGCGATCGGGTTCCGGCCCACGGCGGATGCAGGCGAGTGGTTGCTCGCCATCGTCGTAGTCGCGGCCTACATCCTCGCGATCACCTACCTTTTCGCAGCGATCGGGCTCGCGACGGGCAGCCCGGAGGCAGCGAACGGGTACGGCTTCGTGCTGCTGTTCCTGCCCTACCTCTCCACGGCGTTCGTCGGCGCCGAGACGCTCCCGTCGTGGTTGCGTGGGTTCGCCGAGCACCAGCCGATCACCCCGGTGATCGAGACCTTGCGCAGCCTCCTGATGGGCACACCAGCCGGAACCGCGCCGTTGCTCGCCCTCGTCTGGATGGTGGCGATCCTCACGACGGCAGTGGTGTGGTCGGCGATCGTCTTCGCCCGGCAGGGTGGTCGGCGATGATCGAGGTGAAACGCGCCAGCTCGCTCGGGCCGGGAGCACGAGGAACGGTCGCCCGGCTCCTGACACAGACCTTCGCCGAGGACTTCGCCCCGATCTCCACCGCCACCGACCGGCTGGCCGCGGCCTTCGAGCACATGGTGCTTCTCGACCGGTTCCACGTCGCGTTCCAGGACGGGCAGCCGGCCGGGATCGCGACGGTCACCGAAGGTGAGCAGGAGGTCTTCGCGCCCCGCTGGGCACCGTTCCGTCGTCACCTCGGCGCGGTCCGCGGCACGGTCGGATACCTCGTGGTCCGCACGGCTTTCATGGGTGCCGATCCGGGCGCCACGCCGGGCCGAGCCGAGATCGGGTTTGTCGGCACCGTGCCCAAGTACCAAGGGCAGGGGGTGGCGACTGTTCTGCTCACGGAACTGATGGCGCTGTCAGGTCACCACACGTACGTACTGCGAGACATCAAGGACACCAACGAGGCTGCCCTTGGCCTGTACCGCAAGCTCGGTTTCGTCGACCATTCCCGCCGCCCGGCCCGATTTTCCGCGCGAGCGGGGTTCGGTGCGTACGTCACCATGATCCGTGCACCCGGATGAGCTGGACACGTGCGGGCGCGGGACGCCGTCAGGCTTCGTACAATGGAGACATGAGTCAGCCCACCGGACCGCAGGGACCCCAGGAGACCGAACGCCTGTCCTCGGGGCCGGGCACCGATGTGCTGGAGCGTGAGGAGACCCGGGAAGAAGCCTCGCCCGGCGATGCCGAGCGGTATGCGCACTACGTGAAGAAGGAGAAGATCACGGCGGCCGCCGTCTCTGGCGGCCCGGTCGTGGCGCTCTGCGGCAAGGTCTGGACCCCGAACCGGGATCCGAAGAAGTTCCCGATCTGCCCCGCCTGCAAGGAGATCTACGAGGGCATCACCGGAGGCGGTGGCGACGGTGAGGATTCCTCCGGCGGACGTCGCGGCTTCTTCGGCTTCGGCTCCAAGAAGTGACCGGGCCGAGTTCCTCGGCCATCACTGCGAACACCACGACCTCTCCAGCCGGATCAACAGGTTCGGCAGGGTCCACCAGTGCGGCCTCCAACCTTCCACCCGCCTACCCCGCGCGAGCCCCGTGGGGCACGGCCTCCCGGTTGCGCGCCTGGCAGGCGGCAGCGCTCGAGTCCTATCTGGAGCGCAACCCGCGCGACTTCCTCGCCGTGGCGACCCCGGGTGCCGGGAAGACGACCTTCGCGCTGCGCGTGGCCACCGAGTTGCTGGAACAGCGGGTGGTGCAGCGGGTGACGGTCGTCGCGCCGACCGAGCATCTGAAGACTCAATGGGCCGACGCGGCCGGGCGGGTCGGGATCCGTATCGACCCGAACTTCCGTAACGCCCAGGGGCGTCACGGCTCTGCCTACGACGGCGTCGCTCTCACCTATGCCCAGGTGGCTGCCAACCCCAACCTGCACCGTGCCCGGACCGACGCCGCACGCACTCTGGTGATTCTGGACGAGGTGCACCACGCCGGTGACGCACTCTCCTGGGGGGACGCCATCCGGGAAGCGTTCGACTCCGCCACCCGGAGACTGTCGCTCACCGGCACGCCGTTCCGCTCGGACACCTCACCGATCCCGTTCATCACCTACGAACCCGACGCTGACGGAATCCGTCGCTCCCGGGCCGACCACACCTACGGGTACGGCGACGCGCTTGCCGACCACGTCGTGCGTCCAGTGATCTTCCTGTCTTATTCGGGGCAGATGCGCTGGCGCACGAAGGCTGGGGACGAAGTGAGCGCGCGGCTAGGTGAGCCGCTCACCAGGGACCTGATCGGACAGGCCTGGCGCACTGCCCTGGACCCGGAGGGGGAGTGGATTCCCTCGGTGCTCATGGCGGCTGACCGCCGTCTCACCGAGGTGCGCAGGCATGTGCCCGACGCCGGGGGCCTGGTCATCGCGACCGACCAGACCAAGGCGCGTGCCTATGCCGCGCACCTGCAGCGGATCACCGGTTCGGCTCCCGTCGTCGTGCTCTCGGACGACTCCGACGCCTCTCGCCGGATCGAAGAGTACGCCCAGGGTGACCAGCGGTGGATGGTCGCGGTGCGGATGGTCTCCGAGGGAGTCGACGTGCCGCGTCTGGCCGTGGGTGTGTATGCGACCTCCACCGCTACCCCGTTGTTCTTCGCCCAGGCGGTCGGACGATTCGTCCGGGCGCGTAAGCGAGGCGAGACCGCGTCGATTTTCCTGCCGTCCGTGCCAATCCTGCTCGCATTGGCCAACGAGATGGAGACCGAGCGCGATCACGCCCTGGATCGCAAGAGCGTCGGGGATGAGGCAGTCGAGATCTTCGCCGCCGAGGACGCGGAGCTCGCTGCGGCCAACAAGGAGGAGAAGGCATCCGAGGACCTCATGCTCCCCGGCTTCGAGGCGCTCGAGGCGCAAGCCTCCTTCGACAAGGTGCTCTTCGACGGCGGTGAGTTCGGGATGGGCGCCGAGCTGGGATCGGAGGAGGAACAGGACTTCCTCGGTATTCCTGGGCTGCTGGATGCCGATCAGGTCACCACCCTGCTGCGCTCGCGACAGGCAGATCACGTGGCCGCGCGCCGTCAGAGGGGTGTGGCCGAACCCGCGCCGGTGGACGACCATCGGGTCGTGGCTGAGCTGCGCAAGGAGCTCAACCAGCTGGTGAAGGCGTGGGCGCGGCGCAGCGGTACCCCGCACGGGGTGGTGCATACCCGCTTGCGCGAGCACTCCGGCGGGGGAGACGTGGCGACGGCGTCCGCGGAGCACCTCCGCACCCGTATCGCCAAGGTCCGGCGCTGGTTCGTCGGGCAGTCCTGACGGCGCCGCGTTCACGGACGTGAGACGAGCGGGCGAGTTTGCGCTGTGGAGGGGGCTGAAACTCAGGGTCGACCGCCTTCAGGGGCCGAATAATCGACCCCTGAGGCCGACCAGCTGTCGTCGGTGACCCACGCGAGCTGGAGAGGGGCCTGAAAGTCGGGGTCAACGCGCCTCAGGGGCCGAATAATCGACCCATGAATCACACCCCTGGTGCGGCGGTGACCTCAGCCCCGCTGCGGGCCTGAAACTTGGGGTCAACCCGCTTCATGGGTCAATAGTTCGGCCCCGGAGCGGGGCGGGTCGACCTTGAGTGTCTCTCAGACCGCGATGTGTGTGGTCGGGATGGCGGGATCCCCGGCCGAGAGGCGGCGCGCGTATGGGGACAGCTCGGCTCGCGAGGTGCGGTGGCGCTCGGCAGCTCGAGTGACGCCGTCGGAGCCGGTGAATCCCGACTGCACGACGCCGTCCAGGACGAGGGGCACATGCAACCCGCGCAGACTGTCCTCGGCGGGCTCCCACCCGGCGAGCGCTCCGCTGACCACGACTTCCTCGACTGCCCGGCCGGCAGTGTCCACCCGGCGGGCAGCGGCCTTACGCCCACCGACGCTCGACTTCGAGGCGGATGCCTTCTGCACCGGCTCCATCACGCCGTCGCTGTTCTCACGCTGGACCAGCTTGTAGACCATTCCGCAGGTCGGCGCCCCGGATCCGGTCACCACTGAAGTGCCCACACCGTAGGAGTCGACCGGGGCGGCGGCGAGGGAGGCGATCGCGTGCTCGTCCAGGTCGGAGGAGACCACGATCTTCGTGCCGGCAGCGCCGAGGGAGTCGAGCTGGTCGCGCACCTCCCGGGCCACCATGCCCAGGTCTCCGGAGTCCAGGCGTACTGCGTCCAGGCCGGTTCCGGCGGCTGCGATCGCACGGCGCACGCCCTCGGCGATGTCGTAGGTGTCAACCAGCAGTGTGGTGGCATCTCCGAAGGAGGCGACCTGTGAGGCGAATGCCGAGGGCTCGTCGTCATGCAGCAGTGTGAAGGCGTGTGCGGCGGTGCCGATCGTCGTCAGACCGTACCGGCGGCCCGCCTCCAGATTGGACGTGCCTGCGAACCCGCCCACGACGGCGGCCCGAGCGGCGGCGACCGCGGCGTACTCATGTGCGCGCCGACCACCCATCTCCAGACAGGGCCGGGTGCCAGCGGCACTGGTCATCCGCGACGCCGCCGACGCCACTGCCGAGTCGTAGTTGAGGATCGAAAGCACCAGCGTCTCCAGCAGCACACCTTCGGCGAACGACGCCTCGACCGTCATCAACGGAGAGCCAGGAAAGAACACCTCGCCCTCGGCATAGCCGTAGATCTCACCCGTGAAGCGGTAGTTCGCGAGGAACTCCAGCGTCTGGTCGTTCACGATGCCACCCTCGCGGAGGAACTCCAGCTCGGCATCGGCGAAGCGGAATGTGCTCAGCGCCTCCAGCACCCGTCCGGTTCCGGCCACCACGCCATAGCGGCGTCCGGCAGGCAGGCGCCGGGTGAAGACCTCGAAGACGCATCGCCGGGACGCCGTGCCGTCGGCGAGCGCCGCCTGCAGCATCGTCAGCTCGTAGCGGTCGGTGAGCAGGGCCATGCTGGGCTGGGTGCCCCTCTGTGACGCGGACATGAGGCAACGGTAACGGCCCCAGGTCGATCGAGGTGCTGGTACCGGGCTGCCTCGGCGCGCGCGGATCCGTACGCTGGGGCCATGGTCGTCGCCAGTACCCCCGTCAGCACGCCGGACACCGAGTCCGTCACCGATGCTGCCGAAGCGATCGCGCCCGATCGTCCGTGGCGCACCATTGTCTGGAACGACCCGGTGAACCTGATGAGCTATGTCACCTACGTCTTCCGTAGCTACTTCGGCTACTCGGAGCAGAAGGCAAGAACCTTGATGCTGCAGGTGCACCACGAGGGACGCAGCGCCGTCTCGCACGGCAGCAGGGAACAGATGGAGGTGGACGTGCAGGCGATGCACTCCTTCGGGCTCTGGGCCACACTCGCCCAGGACGGCGACTGATGCGAGCCTTCGTCCGCCGTCGGGGTGCGTTCGTGGCCGAGGTGAGTCCGGATGAGCGCACCATCCTTGCCCGCGTAGTGGCCGATACCTGCGAGTTGCTCGGCGCACCGGTTTCCCGGGAACCCCCTGACGGCGCAGCCCGCCCCCGTGGGGAGGGTACGGATCCGTTGTTCCTGGCGTGGCCTGCCGATGGGATCGCCGCTCCCAGTGACCCGGCTCTGGCCCGGCTGTTGCCTGACGCCAGTGTCACCGATGAGGAGGTCTCGGCCGAGTTCCGCCGGCTGACCGAGGTCGATCTGCGGGAGACGAAGGCGGCGCGATTGCGGATGGTGTGGGCTGCTCTGCAGGTCCCTGGTGATGAGGTGCGGGTATCGCCGGAGCATGCGATGGACTGGGCGGGTGCGCTCAACGACGTCCGGTTGGTGGTGGCCGAGCGGCTCGGGATCCGCACCGAGGAGGACGCCGAGGCGTTGCACGGGGCGCTCGAGACCCCGCAGCACGGGCCGACGACGCCGCACAGCGAACGGGACGAGATCCGCGAGGCGCTCGGCATGCTCTACTCCGCCCTGACCTGGTTGCAGGAGTCGCTGCTGCAGGTGATGCTGCCCACACTCGACCGCTGAGCGGTGCGTGCCCAGTCCAGCGGGCCTACCCTCGTGGAGGTGAGCGACGCACCTATCGGCATCTTCGACTCTGGTGTCGGAGGCCTGACGGTCGCGCGGGCCGTGATCGACCAGCTGCCGAACGAATCCGTGCGCTATGTGGGCGACACGGCGCATGGACCCTACGGTCCGCTGCCGATCGCCGAGGTGCGCGCGCATGCGCTGGCGGTGATGGACGATCTCGTCGCCTCCGGGGTGAAGATGCTCGTCATCGCCTGCAACTCTGCCTCTGCCGCCGTGCTACGAGATGCGCGTGAGCGGTACACGATCGGCCGGGGCGTCCCGGTGGTCGAAGTGATCCAGCCCGCCGTCCGGCGTGCGGTCGCCGCTACCCGGTCGGGGCGCATCGGTGTTATCGGCACGCGGGCCACCATCGATTCGCGCGCCTATGAGGATGCCTTCGCCGCCGCTCCGCACCTGCAGTTGACCACGACGGCGGCCCCTCGGTTCGTGGAGTTCGTCGAGCGAGGCATTACGTCCGGCCCGGAGCTGCTGGGGGTGGCGCGGGAGTATCTTGCGCCGGTGCTGGCGGCGGATGTGGACACGCTTGTGCTGGGGTGCACGCACTATCCCCTGCTGACCGGTGTGGTCCAGTACGTGGTGGGGGACGCCGTCACGTTGGTCAGCAGTGCGGAGGAGACCGCCAAGGACGTCTACGCCGCACTGGTCGCGCACGGGCTCGAGCGCAGCGACGAAGCGCCTGCCTCCCACGCCTTCCTCAGTACGGGCGAGCCCGCCGCTTTCACCCAGCTCGCGCGGCGCTTCCTCGGCCCCGAGGTCGGCGCCGAGTCCGCGGCCGAGATCACCGGTGAGATTCCGGCGGTGATGCACCCGTGAGACTCATCGTTCTCGGCTGCTCGGGATCGGTATCCGCACCGGACTCGGCATCCTCGTCCTACCTGGTGGAGGCCGACGACGGTGCCCGCACCTGGCGCGTGGTGCTCGACCTGGGATCCGGTGCGTTCGGGCAGCTGTTGGGGCAGGGTGAGCCTGCATCGGTGGATGCGGTGTTGTTCTCGCATCTGCATGCCGACCACATGGTCGATGCTGCCGCGATGCACGTGTACCTGAGGTATGGACCCCAGGGGCCGTACCCGGTGATGCCGGTCTACGGCCCGTCCGAGACCGCCGCCCGCATCGCCCAGGTGTGCGGAAACGGGGAGACGGTCGACGGCGAGTTCGAGTTCCGCTCCTGGGTTACGGGCCAGGAGGTGCGCATCGGCCCGATGGTCATCCGGGTGCACGAGGTTCGCCACCCGGTGCCCGCGTACGCCATCCGCATCGAAGGGCCCGGCGAGGATGGCGGCCGCGCGGTCCTGACCTACAGCGGCGACACCGACACCTGCGAAGGTCTGATCGAGGCCGCACGCGAGGCCGACCTGTTTCTCTGCGAGGCCGCGTTCAGTGAGCCCTGTTCGGCGCCCCGGGGCATCCACCTCACCGGCCGGCGGGCTGGCCAGAGCGCCGCGCGGGCCGGTGCGCGGCACCTGCTGTTGACCCACATCCAGCCCTGGGTGGACAGCAGTGCCGTCGCGGCCGAGGCGGGCAGCGAGTACGGCGGACCGGTGGATCTCGCCCGTCCTGGGGCGCTCTGGCGGGTGTGACACATCCCACCGTGCGTGTGGTGATGTGGCTGCCCCCGTGCCCGGAGCGAGGGCGAGCGAGCGCGGACCGCCGACCGCCTCGAGTGGTGCGATCGTGCCGTTCTCGTCCCTACCCTGCGGGTGTGCTCGGGCCCGGATCGTGGGGCAGGAACGGGTGGCGTGGCGGCTAGGGTGTGATCGTCCACGCACCAGACGTGGGTGTCACGGAGTGGTAAAGGCTCGGTAGTCTCCCGCTATGACCGATGCATCGGAAGCGACCGTGACCACGCCCGCGAACGGGATCGCCACCGGCTCCCGGACGGGAGCAGTGCTCGAGATGCCAGACGCACTCCGGCACGACGTACGCCTGCTCGGTGAGCTGCTCGGAACAGTGCTCACCGAGAGCGGTGGACCCGAACTGCTGGCCGACGTCGAGCGGCTACGCGAACTGACCATCTCCGCCTACGACGACGCCGGAAGCGACGCTTTCGCCCGCGCCGAGGAGCTGGTGGAGTCCTTCACCCTCGACCGGGCCGAGAAGGTGGCCCGCGCGTTCACCTGCTACTTCCACCTCGTCAATCTCGCCGAGGAGTTCCACCGTGTGCGCGCACTGCGCTCCCGCGAGAGCGGGAAGGCGGCCACCGGCCGTGCTCCGGAGGACTCGCTGAAGGGAGCCTGGGCCTTCCTGACCGAGGAGGTCGGCGAGGACGAGGCCCGACGACGTCTGGACGGACTCGAGTTCCGTCCCGTCCTGACGGCGCACCCCACCGAGGCCCGGCGCCGCGCCGTGGCAGCGAGCATCCGCAGCATCTCCGAGCTGCTCGCCGAGCGGGACGACCCGCGGCTGGGGGACGCCGGGCTGGAGGCCAACCGCCGTCAGCTGCTCTCCCAGATCGACCGCCTGTGGCGCACCTCGCCGCTGCGCAGCACCAAGCCCACCCCGCTGGACGAGGTGCGCACCGCGATGGGCATCTTCGACCAGACCCTGTTCAGCGCACTACCGCAGATGTACCGCAAGGTGGACGCGCTCCTGCAGGACCCGGACTCTCCGGCACCGCTTCAGGCGCCCGCGTTTGTGCGCCTCGGCAGCTGGATCGGCGCCGACCGGGACGGCAACCCGAACGTCACGTCCTCCATCACTCGCTCGGCGGCGGCCATCGCCTCCGAGCACGTGTTGACCGCGCTGGAGGAGGCCGCCGACCGGGTCGGCCGTGCGCTCACCCTCGGTGCGGACACCACTCCGGCATCGGAGGAGCTGGAGGGGTTGTGGAACCGTCAGCGTCAGCTCTCCACCGAGCTGACCGACGAGGTGGCCGGCAAGTCACCGAACGAGCCGTACCGGCGCGTGATGCTGGTGATCGCCGAGCGGATCGCCGCCACCCGCCGCCGGGATGCCGACCTCGGCTACGACCAACCTGAAGAGCTCCTGGCCGATCTCTCCGTCGTCCAGTCCTCTCTCGTGGCCGCGGGTGATGCCCGTCAGGCGTATGGCGACGTGCAGGACCTGATCTGGCAGGTGCAGACCTTCGGATTCCACCTCGCTGAGCTCGAGGTACGCCAGCACTCGAAGGTGCACAATCAGACCCTGGAGGACATCGACTCCGGCGGCGAGCTGAGCCCGATGAGCCAGGAGGTGCTGGAGACCCTGCGCACCATCTCCTCGATCCAGCGGCGCCACGGTGAGTTGGCCGCGCATCGCTACATCATCTCCTTCACCACGTGCGCCGCGGACATCGCAGCCGTCTACCGGCTCGCGGAGGAGGCGCTCGGCTCCGCCGAGGACGCCCCCACGCTGGACGTCATCCCGCTGTTCGAGACCTTCGCCGACCTGCAGGCCAGCACCGACGTGCTGGAGGAGATGCTGACCCTTCCCCAGGTGCAGGCGCGACTCGAGGCGACCGGACGCCGTCTGGAAGTGATGCTCGGCTACTCCGACTCCTCCAAGGACGTCGGGCCCGTCTCGGCTACCCTCGCTCTCTACGACGCGCAGGAGCGCATCGCGAAGTGGGCTGCCAAGCATGACATCAAGCTGACGCTCTTCCATGGCCGCGGCGGTGCGCTCGGACGAGGAGGCGGCCCCGCCAACCGCGCCGTGCTCGCTCAGCCGCCGGGCTCGGTGGACGGCCGGTTCAAGCTCACCGAGCAAGGTGAGGTCATCTTCGCGCGGTACGGCGACCCGGTGATCGCCCAGCGTCACATCGAGCAGGTGGCCGCCGCCACCCTGCTGCAGTCCACCCCGGCTATCGAGGAGCGCAACTCCACCGCCGCGCGGGACTTCGCCGATATCGCCGCCACGATGGACAAGGTGTCGCGAGACCGGTTCTACGAGCTCGTCCACACCGAAGGGTTCCCGGCCTGGTTCGGTGAGGTCACCCCGCAGGAGGAGGTCGGCTGGCTGCCGCTGGGCTCGCGCCCTGCCCGCCGTGGGCTGAGCATGGAGTCCCTGGAGGATCTTCGGGCGATCCCGTGGGTGTTCGCCTGGACCCAGGCGCGCATCAACCTCACCGGCTGGTTCGGTCTCGGCACCGCTCTCGCCGGTGTCGGTGAGGTGGAGCGGCTGCGGGACGCGTACAAGCGCTGGCCGCTGTTCGCCACGATGATCGACAACGTCGAGATGTCGCTGGCCAAGACCGACGAGCGGATCGCCCGCCGGTACCTGGCACTGGGGGACCGGGAGGACCTCGCGCAGCTGGTGCTGGACGAGCTCGCCCTCACCAAGCAGTGGATCGTGGACATCACGGAGCAGGAGCGGCTACTGGCCGGGCACCGCGTGCTCGGCCGCGCGGTGATGCTGCGCAGCCCCTATGTCGACGCCCTCTCGCTACTGCAGCTGCGGGCACTGCGGACGCTGCGTGCCGAGGACTCCGCCGACAGCGAGCACGACGAGGCGATCCGCCGGCTCATGCTGCTCAGCATGAATGGCGTGGCGGCAGGGCTGCAGAACACCGGCTGATCTGCGCGGAGGCAGGCGCGGATAGGAAATCGCTCGTCGATCTGGTGGCGTGATCGCCAGATCGACGAGCGATTTGCTGTTGTATGCCAGTTCCACGGCATCCGCGCCGGGGCCTGTGCCATGTGGATCCGACTGGGCGCCCGGTTCACGGCAGGGAGGGGCTGGCCGCTGCCGTAGGCTCGATCGCATGACTGAGAGCACTCCTGCATCCGCCGCCCGCGCGGACGGCCGCCGCCCCGACGAACTCCGCCCTGTGACCTTCCACCGCGGCTGGTCCGACCAGGCCGAGGGGAGTGTGCTGGTCGAGTTCGGCGGCACCCGGGTGCTGTGCACCGCCTCGTTCACCGAGGGCGTCCCACGCTGGCGCAAGGGGTCAGGCCTGGGCTGGGTGACCGCCGAGTACGCGATGCTTCCCCGCTCCACGAACTCTCGCTCGGACCGTGAGTCCGTCAAGGGGAAGATCGGGGGACGCACCCATGAGATCTCCCGCCTGATCGGCCGCTCGCTGCGCGCGATCATCGACGTCTCCGCCCTCGGTGAGAACACGGTCGTCCTCGACTGCGACGTGCTGCAGGCCGACGGCGGCACCCGCACCGCCGCGATCACCGGCGCCTATGTGGCCCTCGCCGACGCCATCGCCTGGGGCCGGGAGAACGGGGCGGTCAAGGCCGGTGCCACCGTGCTGACCGACTCCGTGGCCGCCGTCAGCGTGGGCATCATCGACGGAACGCCGATGCTCGATCTTCCCTACGTCGAGGACGTGCGTGCGGAGACGGATATGAACGTCGTGGTGACTGGCGCCGGCTCGTTCGTGGAGGTGCAGGGCACGGCCGAGGGGGCACCGTTCCATCGCGCCGAGCTCGACTCCCTCCTCGACCTCGCGGTCGCCGGCACTGCGCGCTTGACGCAGCTGCAGAAGCAGGCGCTGGCAGCACCGCTCAGCCGCCGCGGCGCGCCGGGGCCGCTCGCATGACGGCGCACGAGCAGCAGGGCGCAGAGGTGAACGCTCGGCTGGTGCTCGCCACACACAACCAGCACAAGGTGGCTGAACTCAGGGCCATCCTCAACGCCGCCGGGGTACCGGCCGAGGGTGTGGTCGGTGCCGGTGAGGTGGGGGCGAGTGAGCCGGTTGAAGACGGCGTCACCTTCGCCGAGAACGCTTTGATCAAGGCGCGTGCACTCGTCGCGCACACGGGCGTCGCTGCTGTGGCCGATGATTCCGGCCTCGCTGTGGACGTGCTCGGTGGGGCGCCGGGGATCTTCTCCGCCAGGTGGGCGGGCAGGCACGGTGACGACGCAGCGAACCTCGATCTGCTGCTCGCCCAGCTCGCCGACGTCCCCGCCGAGCATCGGGCGGCCGGGTTCGTCTGCGCGGCGGCCTTGGTGGCACCGGACGGCACCGAACACGTGGAGGTCGGCGAGCTGCGGGGGACACTGCTCACACAGCGCCGGGGGACCGGCGGATTCGGCTACGACCCGATCCTGCAGCCCGACGGCGAGGACCGCTCGTGCGCCGAGCTCACGGCCGAGGAGAAGAACGCCATCTCCCATCGAGGGAAGGCCTTCCGTGCGCTAGCACCGCACATCGCCGCTGTGCTCATCTGAGTTCGGGATTGTGCTCATCTGATATCGTCGTCTCGACGACCACGCAAGGAGCCGAGATGACCTCCCTCAACGACGAGAACCTGCGCGACCTCGATCCGGCGGTCGCCGTGCCGGACTACGACCGCTCCGAGCTCCGGGTGGGCATCGTCCACATCGGCGTGGGCGGCTTCCACCGGGCCCACCAGGCGATGTACCTGGACCGGCTGATGGGCGAAGGAAAGGCGCACGACTGGGCGATCTGCGGGCTCGGCCTGCTCCCGGGGGACGCTCGGATGCGCGCCGCGCTCCTCGGTCAGGACGGCCTCTACGCGCTGGTCGTCAAGCACGCCGACGGTCACAACGAGGCGCGAGTGATCGGCTCGATCGTCGACTACGTCTTCGCCCCCGACGACCCGGAGGCCGCCCTCATGCGCCTGGCCGACCCGGCGGTCAGGATTGTCTCGCTCACCGTGACCGAGGGTGGCTACAACGTTCATCCGGTCACGGGGGAGTTTGATCTGACCGACCCGGCGGTCCGGGCCGACCTCGCACCTGAGGCGACGCCGTCGACCTCCTTCGGTTACGTCGTCGAGGCGCTACGGCGCCGCCGCGAGAACGGAACGGCGCCCTTCACGGTGATGAGCTGCGACAACATCCAGGGCAACGGCGAGGTTGCTCACCGGATGTTCTCCGCCTTCGCCCGCGCCAAGGACGCCGATCTCGCTGACTGGATCGAGTCCCGCGTTCCCTTCCCGAACTCCATGGTCGACCGCATCACCCCGGTCACCACCGATGCCGACCGCACCCTCGTCGCCGACGAGCTCGGGATCGACGACGCCTGGCCGGTGGTCACCGAGCCGTTCAGTCAATGGGTGCTCGAAGACCGTTTCGCCGCGGGCCGGCCCCCGTACGAGGAGGCCGGTGTGCAGGTGGTCGAGGACGTCGAACCCTACGAGATGATGAAACTCCGGCTGCTCAATGCCAGCCACCAGGCGCTCGCCTATGTCGGCTATCTCTCGGGCTACCGGCTCGTGCACGACGTGTGCCAGGACGAACTCTTCGCCCGCTTCCTGCGTACCTACATGGACACCGAGGCCACGCCCACACTGCGTCCTGTGCCCGGCGTGGATCTGGACGACTACAAGTCGACGTTGATCGAGCGGTTCTCCAACCCGGGTGTGCGCGATACCGTCGCCCGGCTATGCGCGGAGTCCTCCGATCGGATCCCGACCTGGCTGGTCCCGGTCATCCGGGACAACCTCGCCAGCGGTGGCGAGATCCAGTTGTCTGCGGCGGTCGTGGCCAGTTGGGCCCGCTACGCCGAAGGTGTCGATGAGCAGGGCGAACCGATCGAGATCGTGGATCGCCTTGCCGACCGCGTCCACGCGGCGGCGCTGCGCCGGACCGAGGATGACGTGGCATTCCTGCGCGATCGGGATCTGTTCGGCGATCTGGTAGATCACGAGCGCTTTGTCGACGCCTACCGCTGGGCCCTGGACTCGTTCCATGCCCGCGGGGCGCGCGCGACTGTCGCCGCCCTCATCGAAGGCTGAGCGCGCCGGAGCGTCAGTCCTGCTGTTCCATCAGCGCCCGGGCGCACTCGGCGTCGAGGACGAAAGTGGAGGCGATGTTTCCCAGCGCGGCGGCCCGCACGGCCGGAGCGACCCCCGCGCCGAAGCCGCACGCCACCACCTCGGGGGTGCGGCGCAGCTGATCGAGGCGAACCGCCACGACGCGCTCGTCAAGCGCGGTGTGGACGTCGTGCCCAGCGGCGTCGAAGAGCCGCCCTGAGCATTCCCCGACGGCGCCGATCGCCTCCGCCTCTTCCCGGTCGGCCTGGGTGATGTTCGGGTAGACGGTCGAGGCCTGACGCGACCAGCCACCGATCGCCACCACCGCGAGATTGAGGGCGTCAGCGCGCGTGAGGGCCTCGGCGATCTGGGGTTGCTCACGCAATCCGGCGGCCGTGGCCGCGTCGCGGACCACGAGTGGTGCCCAGATGGGCCACGTGCGTACCCCTCGCAGGCTCTTGAGTCGCTGGATCATCTCGACCGAGTCGCCACTGTCGGCCACTGGCATCGCGCCGACCAGCTGGACGATCTCGCAGGGCTCGAGGTGATCCAGGTGCATGGTGGCTCGTTCGATCGTGCGTGACCAGGACATGCCGACCGTCATCCCGTCTCGCACGCGGTCGCGGATCGTGTCGGCCACGGTCCGCGCGAGTAGGTCGCGTCGCTGTGAGGGGTCCGAATGCGACGGGCTGATGATGACCCGCACGCCCAGGTCGGCGGAGACGCGAGCACCGAGGTCGGAATCGGATTCCTCCGGGAGGGCGATCGAGATCCGGACGATCCCGCGTTCGCGGGCCGTGCTGAGCAGACGCGCAACCTGGAACCGGGAGAGGTCGCGCTCCTTGGCGATCTCTACCTTGGACTTGCCCTCGAGGTGGAAGTCGATGCATACATCGCGCATGAGCGCGAGCTCGTCCTCGTCCATAGTCTCGGCTCCGCTCTCACAAATGATGATGAAGGTGTTGCTCATTTGAGTGTATCGGACTACTGTAACCACCAACAGATGAGCACACGGTGATGCTCAAACGAGCGGCGATGGTGTAAGTCCGCCGCTGCCACACCGACGTGAGGACGACGATGTTCCCCATCCACCTTTCGGGATCCGCGCTGGCCGGATCAGCAGATCCACCCCACCGCCCACGGGACTGGACGCGACGGCGGGCGGCGGCCCTGGCCGGCGTCGCCTCGATCGCCCTCGCCGGTTGCGCCGGAGCCGGCGCTGTCGGCGGGGGAGACGGGCAGGAGCAGATCGTCGTGGCGATCGTCTCCAACCCGCAGATGCAGGATGCGATCTCGCTGCAGGACGAGTTCCGTGCCGAGCACCCGGACATCGATGTGCGCTTCGTGAGCCTGCCCGAGAACGAGGCGCGAGCGAAGATCACCGCCTCGGTGGCTACCGGCGGCGGCGAGTTCGACGTGGTGATGATCTCCAACTACGAAACTCCGATGTGGGCAGCGAACGGGTGGATCGAGAACCTCCAGCCCTACGCCGAGGCGACCGAGGGGTACGCACCCGAGGACTTTGTGCCGAGCGTCGCCGAGGCGCTCTCCTATGAAGGGGACCTGTATTCGGTTCCCTTCTACGGTGAGTCCTCCTTCCTCGCCTATCGCGAGGATGTGTTCACCGAGCAGGGCCTGGCGATGCCGGAACGCCCGACCTGGGCCGAGGTCCGCGACCTCGCTGCCCGGCTGCACGACCCGGAGGCCGGCTTCTCCGGGATCTGCCTGCGCGGACTCGCCGGCTGGGGTGAGGTGATGGCCCCCTTGACCACGGTGATGAACACCTACGGCGGCAGCTGGTTCGACGCCGACTGGAACGCTCAGCTGGACACGCCCGAGGTACATGCCGCCGTCAGCGATTATGTGAACTTGGTCCGTGACTACGGTCAGCCGGGCGCCGCCACCTCCGGGTTCGGTGACTGCCTCACCCGCTTCGCTCAGGGCAATGCCGCCATGTGGTACGACGCCACCTCGATGGTCTCCTCCATCGAGGACCCGGCCTCCTCCACGGTGGCCGGTGACGTCGGCTACGTGCCCGCCCCGGTCAGCGAGACCGAGTCAGCGGGCTGGCTCTACTCGTGGTCCCTGGCGATTCCCACCACCAGTGAGCACACCGACGCCGCCTGGGACTTCGTCTCGTGGATGACCAGCCCGGATTACATCCAGCTGGTGGGCGACGAGCTCGGCTGGGAGCGGGTACCGCCGGGCAGCCGCCTGTCCACCTACGAGATTCCCGAGTATGCCGAAATCGCCCAGGCGTACTCCGAGCCGACCCTGACCTCGATGGGGCTGGCGAGCCCGGAGAACAGCTTCACCGAGCCGGTGCCGTACCCGGGCATCCAGTTCGTCGGGATCCCCGAGTTCCAGGACCTGGGCACCCGCGTGGGCCAGCAGATCTCCGCGGCGATCGCCGGCCAGATCACCGTGGACCAAGCGCTCGAGCAGTCCCAGCGGTACGCCGAGACGGTGGCCGACTCGTATCAGGAGGAGAACTGAGATGAGCACCCTCGTTGAGAAGCATCACCGTCGTGAGGCTGAGCGCCGGGCCGATGTGAAGACACCTGCGCAGATCGAGCGTGCGGAGGCATGGCGCCGTCGGGCACCGCTGCTGCCGGCGCTGATCTTCACCATCATCGTCACCCAGGTGCCGTTCCTGGTGACCATCTGGTACTCGCTGCGCTCGGAGAACTTGCTCCGCCCCGACGGCGACCGGTTCGTGGGGTTGAGCAACTACGCGGACCTGTTTGCCGACTCCACCTTCCGTGGCGCTGCTGTGAACAGCGTGATCTTCACCCTCGGCTGCGTGGCGGTGGCGATGCTGCTGGGGATCGGGCTTGCGCTGCTCCTGGATCGCAAGTTCGTGGGCCAGGGGCTGGCACGCACGCTGCTGATCACCCCGTTCCTGATCATGCCGGTGGCCGGGGCGATGATCTGGAGCGTCTCGATGCTCAACCCCACCTACGGGATGGTGAACTGGCTGATCGGCCTGGTTGGGATCAACCCCGTCGACTGGACCTCCACCTACCCGGTGCTGAGCATCCTGTTCGCGTTGGTGTGGCAGTGGACCCCGTTCATGATGCTGCTCGTGCTGGCCGGTTTGCAGGCTCAACCCAAGGACGTGCTGGAGGCAGCCCAGATGGACGGTGCCGGCTGGGGCAAGACCTTCGTGTCCATCACCCTTCCGCAGCTGCGCCGCTACATCGAGCTCGGCGTGCTGCTGGGAGCTATCTACGTGGTGAACACCTTCGACCAGATCTACCTGATGACGGCCGGCGGGCCGGGTACGGCGAGCGCGAACCTGCCGTTCTACATCTACCAGCGGGCGTTCCTCGGCTTCGACATCGGCCAGGCCGCCGCCATGGGTGTGGTGGTGGTGATCGCCACGATCATCGTGGCCACCTTCGCCCTGCGCCTGATCTTCCGCAGTTTCGAGCAGAAGGACTGATCATGACGACGACGTCCCCTGAGATCCGTAGTTCCGGTGCCCCTGGCGGGGTCCGACCTACTCGCCGTGACCGTGGTGAGGGCGTGCGCGGCGGTTTGCTGACCGCGCTCACCTGGGTGATCGCGATCGCGTTCTTCTTCCCGGTCGCATGGATGGCCATGACGGCGTTCAAACAGGAAGCCGAGGCGGCCTCGAACCCGCCGACCTGGTTCTTCACGCCCACGTTGGATCAGTTCCGGGCCGTGATCGAGGGCGGGGCGGGGGTGTACTTCGCGAACTCCCTGATCGCCACGGGCGTGTCCACGTTGCTCGTGATCGCGCTGGCAGTGCCGGCCTCATATGCGCTGGCGATCCGACCGGTGAAGAAGACGCAGGACGTGCTGTTCTTCTTCATGTCCACCAAGATGCTGCCGGTGGTGGCCGTGATCGTGCCGATCTACGTGATCGCGGGGCGGCTGCACGTCCTGGACACCATCTGGACCCTGGTGGTGCTGTACACGGCCATGAACCTGCCGATCGCGGTGTGGATGATGCGCTCCTTCTTCCAGGAGATCCCGGGTGAGGTGCTGGAGGCGGCGTCCATGGACGGTGCTGGGCTCATGCGCACGCTACGCGCGGTGCTCATCCCGATGGTGGCGCCCGGCCTGGCTGCGACGGCCCTGATCTGCGTGATCTTCGCCTGGAACGAGTTCTTCTTCGCACTGAATCTGACGGCGGCCCGGGCGGCGACGGTGCCGATCTTCATCACCTCCACGATGACCAGTGAGGGCCTCTTCCTGGCTCGCCTCTCCGCCGCGAGCCTGCTGGCGTCCTTGCCGGTGCTGATCGCCGGGTGGGTGGCGCAGAAGCAGCTCGTGCGTGGCCTCTCGATGGGTGCGATCAAGTAGTCCGCCCGCGAGGGTGGCTTGAGTGTCGGAAATCCACCGGCTGATTCGTGACACTCAAGCCACCCTCGTGCCTGTGTTACCAGCTGCGCGGTGGTTCTAGGGTTGCTCCATGGTTCCCGAGATGGCTGAGGTGCTGGCGGCCGGTGAGTTGACGCTCCGCCTCCTCGAGCCGGCCGACCACGCGGAGCTCCATGCGATCTTCTCAGATCCGCGGACCCACACGATCGGTAGTGGTCCCGTCCGTGATGCCGAGGAGACGAGGCAGTGGCTGGACCGCCGCAGGGTGCGACGTACCGAGCACGGCGTCGCGTGGTATGCCGTCCGGCGGCCGGATGGATCGATGATCGGTACCGCAGGACTGTTGATAGGGCGTACTGAGCCGCATCCAGAAATTGGATTCGAGATTCGCCATCAGGACCAGCGGCGTGGCTTTGGGACGGCTGCTGCCATGGCGGTGGTCGCAGAGGCGTATCGAGCGGGATTCGAGCAGGTGTGGGCGACCGTGCGCCCATGGAACGTCGGCTCGCTGCGGGCGTTGGATCGTGTCGGGTTCCGTCCGCAACGCGTTGAGCGTGACGAGCACGGTGAGCTCATCTGCCTGCTGCACCGCGCGACGGTGGCCTGAGTGTCGTTCGGGGCGCGAGAATCGGCACTCAAGCCACCCTCGTGTAGCTGCGCACCTGGCGCCAGAGCACGACGGCGGCCCGCCACCCCAGCAGCAGGGCCCCCAGGGTCACGAGAGCAACCAGGGGGAAGGCGCCGGAGAGACCACCTCCGGTGAGTCCGCGCAGCGCGAGTCCGCCGGCTGCTGTGATGAGCCAGACCAGCACGCCCGTCGGCCACACCAGATGCGGGTGGCGCCATGCCCGGGACACGAGCCAGCCCGCGACGAGAGCGGCCAAGAACGGCCATGCTGTTCCGAGCGTTCCCAGCAGTACCCCGGCGTCGTGGTGGGTGCCGCGCCCGGCAACCACGAAAATCAGCACCGCCAGTACGTCACTGGCGATAGCCCGCCAGTGACGAGCGGTCGATCGTGACGGAGCGGGCGCCAGCGGGTGGGTGTTGTCGCTCAGACCAGCCGCCCAACAGTCGCGAGTGCCGTGCGCACCAGGGCCCCGTGCCCGTCCACCATGTCTGCCTGCACCATCGGGGAGACAGCCTCCTCCGGCGTGAACCAGCCGATGTCGAGAGCATCCTGCTGGGGGCTGCAGTCGCCGTCCACAGGGACGATGTAGGCCAGCGCGACGGCGTGCTGGCGCGGATCGTGGTACGCGGTGATTCCTGGGGTGGGAAAGTACTCGGCAACGGTGAACGGCGTGAGTGTGACCGGCAGCCGGGGGAGTGCCATCGGGCCGAGGTCCTTGTCGAGGTGACGGGCAAGTGCGTCGCGGATCAACTCGTGGTGCATCACCCGGCCGGAGACGAGGGCGCGGGAGATGCCACCGTCGCGCGGGGTGCGAAGGAGCAACCCGATCTGCTGGATCACACCGTCCGGGTCGACCCGCACGGGGACCACGTCGACATACAAGATGGGCAACCGGCGGCGAACTGCCGCCAGCTCGTCGGGTTCGAACCAACCGTCGCCGGTCTCGATCGCAGTCTCGCTCATTACGTGCCGTACCCCGTCGATGAACTCTCGATGAACTGTGCTGGTGCCAGGATCTCACGCACCAGAACCCGGGCGGTCGGTTTCCACAGCAATCGGTTCCTTCGTCACAGTGCGCGAGGCGGGGCCGTCGCTTCGCTCCTCCTCGTCCCGCTCGGGCAGGGTTCCTTCGTCACAGTGCGCGAGGCGGGACTCGAACCCGCACGCCCGAAGGCACAGGAACCTAAATCCTGCGCGGCTGCCAGTTACGCCACTCGCGCGCGTGGTCCTAGCGTAGACCGTGGCCGGGTGCCCTCGTGCACCCCCACGGTGCGGACGCGCCTGGGCGACCCTTTAGCCTGGGTGCCGTGACGCTCGCACCCCGACCCTCCGCCGTCCTCGTGCTCGACTTCGACGGGACTCTGTGCATCGGTGACGATCCGGTGCTCTTCTACGCCGAGGAGATCCAGCGCCGCCACGATGCGGCCCGTGGCCTCGTGGACCACACCCGGGAGTTCTTCGCCGGGGTGCGTGACATACCCGATGCCCCGGACGGCTATCATGCCGTCGCGACGCTGGCCACCGCAGCCGGCGTCCCGAGTTCCGTGCTCGGCGAGGGCTACCTCGCCTCCCGCCGCCGGCTCGATGAAGGGGAAGGCGAGACCAACCCGCCCGACGGCGTGGCGGAGCTCCTCACGCAGGTGCGTCACCTCGGGGTGCAGGTGGTGCTGGTCACGAACGCGCCAGCGGTGGGTGCGCAGAGCTGGATCGAACGGCAGGGACTCGGGTTGCTGATCGACAGACTGTGGCCGGATGCCGGAAAGCCGGCGGCCATGCCCGGGATCCTTGAGGAACTCGCTGCCAGTCTCACCGACCCGGGCCGGCTCGCGAGCGTGGGCGATGTGTGGATCAACGACGTGGAGCCGGCCGTGCGACGTGGCTCGGCAGGATTCTTCATCGACAGGTTCGGGCGGGGAGACGGGCCGTGCACCGCCGCAGCGCCCACATTCGAGGAACTGGCGCCGGCGATCGCATCGTGGGCTCGCGAGCACCTCGGGGCGGACGAAGCAGCGTCCTGAACGAAGTGCCGCAGGGACCGACTCGCCGGGAAAGTCTCGATCGTTCCGTGAGTGTTTACCGGACTGCAACCCTGTATCCCTAGCGCGTTCGTCTTTGCCTCAGTAGCGTGCAACTCGTGTTCACCGCACCCGCGGCTGACGTAATGACGTTGCGGGGGCAACCGATGGTGCCGATCGGCACCCTGACCTCACGAGGGTGAAAGATGAAGCGTGCGATGCGATTCGCGGCGATCGGCGCCGTGGCTGCGCTTGCTCTGACGGCATGTGCGAGCGAGGAGCCGGCCGATGATGAGACGACCGCCGAGGAGACCGGCGGCGAGGATGCCGGTGACGAGACCGGAGAGGACATGGCCGACCCCGAGGAGCTGGTGCTCGGCCTGGTGCCGTCCCAGGACATGGATGCGCTGGTGGAGGACGCCGACCAGCTCGGCGCCTTGATCGAAGCCGAGCTCGGCATCCCCGTGACGACCACCGTGACCGACAGCTACGCAGGCCTGGTGACCGCGATGCAGACCGGTCAGGCCCACATTGGCATGTTCGGGCCGATCGCCCTGGTTCAGGCTGCCGACCAGGCCGGTGCCCAGATCGTGCTGCAGTCGGTGCGCTACGGCACGTCGACCTACCACACCCAGTGGTTCACCAACGATCCGGACACCTACTGCCTGGACGAGGTCGTGGAGGTCGAGCAGGAGGACGGCGCGATCTACACCTTCTGCAACGGCACCGACGAAGCGGAGACCGGCCCGGCCGGCGAGGACGCCCTGGCCCTCATCGAGCAGGACACGCAGATCTCGATGGTCGACGAGTCCTCCGCATCCGGCTACTACTACCCGGCGACCCAGCTCGAGCGGGTCGCGGGCCTGGACCCGCTGGCGCTCAACACGCTGTTCGCGGGCGGTCACCCGAACTCGATCATCAACGTGGCCAGCGGTGACTACGCAGTGGGCGTCAGCTTCGATGACGCCCGTGACAACGTGGTGGAGGAGAACCCGCAGATCGGTGAAGAGGTGACGGTCTTCGCCTACTCCGACGAGATCCCGAACGACGGTGTCGCCGTTGCCGGTGACCTTTCCGAGGACCTGCAGCAGCGCATCGCCGATGCGATGGTCGCTGTGATCGAGACCGAGGAAGGGGCTACCGCCTTCGACGAGGTGTACTCGATCGAGGGACTCGTGGAGGCCGACCTGGACGCTCTCGACGCCGCCCGGCAGGTCGAGGCGAACTTCGCCGGCCTGTGACCGCCAGCTAGCTCTCGGCGCGGGTGGGGTGTGCATGCACCCCGCCCGCGCCGACGCGTGAGAAGGAATCACATGATTGAGTTCCGCGACGTGTCCGTCACCTACCCGAACGGCACCAAGGCTCTCGACGGCGTCGACCTCACCATCCCGGACGGGCAGTTCGTCGTGGTGGTCGGACTTTCCGGTGCCGGGAAGTCCACGCTGGTGCGCACCATCAACGGCATCGTGCCGGCCACCGGTGGTGAGCTGTTGGTGGACGGGGCGCCCGTGGCGGCCGCCAACCGGAGACAGCTGCGTCGGCTGCGCTCCCAGGTCGGGATGATCTTCCAGTCGTTCAACCTGGTGAACCGGACGACGGTGATGAACAACGTGCTCACCGGCCGGTTGCACTCGGCAGGTTTCCTGCGATCGGTGTTCGGGTGGTTCTCCGCCGCGGACAAGGAGATCGCCTTCGATGCCCTGGAACGTGTGGGCATCCTGGAGAAGGCCTACGTACGCGCCTCTCAGCTCTCCGGCGGTCAGCAGCAGCGCGTCGCGATCGCCCGCGGGCTCGCGCAGCAGCCACGGGTGATGCTCGCCGATGAACCTGTCGCCTCGCTCGACCCACCCACTGCAGACGCCGTGATGCGGGACCTGCAGCGCATCAACCGCGAGCTCGGTATCACCACCGTGGTGAATCTGCACTTCCTGGACCTGGCCCGTCGCTACGGTGACCGCATCATTGGCATGCGCGCTGGGAAGGTGGTCTTCGACGGGACTGGCGCTGAAGCCGATGACGCGGTCTTCGAGTCCATCTACGGACGCTCCCTCACCGCCGAGGATGTGGTCGAGAAGAAGGCGGGGCCGGTGACGTGAACGCACCCGTTGCCAGCGACAGGCCGCCGCCCGCGGACCGGCCGGTCAAACCGCCACCGTCGATCGGCACGATCGTCGGGCTGCTCGTCTTCGCAGCGATCAGCGTCTACGCTGCCATCGGAATCGAGTTCACGCTCCGGCCCCTGTGGGAGGACGTGAACCGCGGCCGGGAGATCATCGCCCGGTACTTCGACCCCAACTGGGCCATCCTGACCCGGCCGGCAGTCCGTGAGGGGTTCCTGGAGACCCTCTACATCGCGATCATCGCCACGCTGGTGGGGTGCCTGATCGCGCTGTTCTGCGCGATGCTTGCCTCCAAGGTCTCAGCACCCAACACGCCGGTGTACCGGATCACCAAGCTCGTACTCTCGGTGCTGCGGTCATTGCCGGACCTGGCGTGGGGTCTGCTGTTCGTGGCGTTCGTGGTGAACGGACCTCTCGCAGGCGTGCTCGCGCTGATCATGTTCAACATCGGCATCGTCGCGAAGCTGACGTCCGAGAGCATCGACGCTGTCGATCGCGGTCCGATCGAGGCAGTCGAAGCGGCCGGTGGTAGCCGGTTCCAGCGTGGCCGGTACGCCGTGCTGCCGCAGGTGGCGCCCAACTACCTCTCGTACTGCTTCTATGTCTTCGAGATCAACATCCGCGCCTCGGCCGTGCTCGGAATGGTCGGTGCCGGCGGTCTCGGTGTGGTGATCAACATCCTGGTATCCCGGCTCCAGCACGAGGACCTGGCGGCCGTGGTCTACGCGCTCGTCGTCGTGGTGTTCATCCTCGATCAGGCATCCCGGGCCGTGCGACGGAGGCTGACATGAGCGCGCGCGAGACTCCTCCGGCCACGCAGGCATCCCTCGCCCGCCCGCGCCCACCCTCGAAGGTGCGCAGCACGGTCTGGCTGCTGGTGAGCGCCGCGATCGTGCTTTTCGCGATCTGGCAGGTGAATGCCGACTGGTCCCGGTTCGGCAACATCTTCACCGAGGCTCCCCGGTATGTCGCCCTCATGGGTCAGGGCGTGATCGAGAACCCGTTCACGATGCCGTGGAGCGAGTACTGGACCAAGAGCCTGGCCCTCATGGTCGAGTCGCTGCAGATGGCCTGGATCGGCACGCTCATCGGTGCCGTGCTCTCCTTCCCGGTCTCCTTCCTCGCTGCGAGCAACACGGCACCGCGCGTCGTGGTCATCATCACGCGGCAGGTGCTCAACATCATTCGTGCGGTTCCGGAGATCGTGCTCGCGCTGGTGTTCATGATCCCGGTGTTCGGGCTGGGTCCGCTCGCGGGTGCGATGGCCCTGGGAGTCGGATCGGTGGGGACACTCGGCAAGCTCTCGAGCGAGGCGATCGAGGGTATCGACCGGGGCCCCTTGGAGGCGCTCGATGCGGCTGGTGCGTCGAAGCTGCAGCAACTGCGCTGGGCTGTCGTCCCGCAGGTGCTGCCGGAGATCGTCGCCTTCTGGCTCTACCGGTTCGAGATCAATATCCGCGCCGGCGCGATCCTCGGCATCGTCGGTGCCGGAGGTATCGGCTCGATCCTCGACCAGCTCTTCAACGCCCGTGAGTGGGGGCGGATCGGGATCACGCTGGTGGTGATCATCGTCGTCACCGTGATCGTGGACCAGATCTCAGCGAAGGTCCGGCAGCGCATCATCGCCGGACCGGGTGCGCCCGCGGCGGCGAAACACCTACGTGAGCGGGTCGCGGTGTGATGAACGGCAATCCGGAGCCGGGGAGTGTCCCGGCGCTGATCCGCGCTGGCGTCGCAGGCCTGCACCCGAGCGAACAGCGCGTGGCCCAGGTGTTCATCGATCGCCCCGAGTGGACGATCGAAGCCTCCGCTCAGGAGGTGGCAGATGCCGCGGACACCTCGCGGGCAACGGTGGTGCGAACAGCCCAGCACCTGGGATTCTCCGGCTACCCGCAGCTCCGGGTCCTGCTGGCCCGGGACGTCGGCCTGAGCACCCGCGCTGTCAACGAGACAGAGCCCAAGGACGCTGCCGGCGTGGTGCGGGCAGTGGTGCGGGACGTGGCCCGGGCAGCCGACGACCTCGCTCTGCTGCTGAACGGTGACGATGTTCTTCGAGGTGTGGAGCTGCTGCTCGCTGCTCAATCGGTGCTCGTGATCGGGAATGGGCTGTCTGCCCCGGTGGCGATGGAAGCCGCGATGCGTCTCAACGCGATCGGCCGCAGTGCTGATGCGCCGATGGATCATGTCGCACAGGGAGTGCGAGCTCGGCTTCTCGGCCCCCAGGACCTGTGCATCGTGGTCAGCGGGACCGGGAGCACCCGGCCCACGGTCCAGGCGGCGCGGGCTGCCAGAGATGCCGGGGCGGGGCTGATCGCGTTCACCGCGTTCACGGGCTCACCGTTGACGGAGATCGCCACGGTGAGCTTCGTCTCGGGGCTGGGTGCTTCCTCGTTCCGCGACGAGATCACCCGGACCACGCGCCTGAGCCAGACGATCATGGTCAATGCTCTGATCCGGGCGCTCATCCAGGCAGACCCGGAGAGCGCCCGGCTCGCGCAGGCGCGGATGCTGGACGTGATCGGCGAGGTGTTCCTGCAGGACCCGCCCTGACAGGACTAGTCCCGCTGCCTCGACCTACAGGACTGGTCAGTCGATGCCGAGATCGCGACGGAGCTTGGCGACGTGGCCCTTGGCGCGCACGTTGTACTGAGCCTCGGTGACGGTTCCGTCTTTGCCGACGACGACGGTCGAACGGATCGCGCCGACATAGGTTCGTCCGTAGTTCTTCTTCTCACCCCACGCCCCGTAGGGATCGAGTGCGGTGTGCTCGACGTCACTGACCAACGGGAAGGTCAAGGACTCGTCATCGGTGAACTTCTTGAGCTTCTCGACCGGGTCCGGTGAGACGCCCACGACGGAATAGCCGGCCGCGGTCAACGACGCGAGCGAGTCGCGGAAATCGCACGCCTGCGTGGTGCAGCCCGGCGTACTGGCGGCGGGGTAGAAGTACACGATCACGCCGTTCTCGGCGGATTCTCGTGCCTCGGCGAGAGAGAACGAACTGCCGTCGGCGGTGGGCAAGGTGAAGTCGGGCGCGGCCTGGCCCGGCTCGAGTCGCGGCATGGATGACCTCCGTGGTTAGGGTGCGGCTCCACCCTACGTGGCGTGCGTCACTGCCGGTGTTCCCGGTTCGCATCGGCGGTGCGAGCCCTGCTATTATCGATGACGCGCTCGCACCTCTAGCTCAATTGGCAGAGCAAGTGACTCTTAATCACTGGGTTCCGGGTTCGAGTCCCGGGGGGTGTACCCCAGACGGCCCGTCAGCACCACGCTGGCGGGCCGTCGTCGTTCCCACGAGGCCGTGAGTGCACCCGGTCAGCGTCCGCCGGCCCGCCTTGTGATCGCGTCGCTAGGGACGCCGGACGAGGAGGGCGCCCGGTAGGAGCGAGATGCTCACGGCGGAGACCAGACCGAAGCTGTCTCCGTCGAGCTGGATGTGCTGCGCATCGTCGAACCGGGCCGTGAACGTGCGATCGCGCACATACTGCATGGCGCGCAGGTCGGGTGCCGCGCGCAGGACGACGCGTCCACCTTCCGTGCGGTGGAGCATCCCGCCGATCCCGAGCCGGGCTGCCACGCGGAGCCACTGCCAGAACCCTTTGGGGCGCAGCAGGATGACGTCGAGCAACCCGTCGTCGGGTTCGGCGTCCGGAAGCAGGAGGATGCCGGCCGGGAGTGTGCCGCAGTTGCCGACGATCACGGTGTGTGCAAGGACTGTGCGCTCGGCGGCGCTGCCCACCTGATAGTGCATCTCGAACTGTTCGTTGCCGAGCACCGACCGGCTGATCGGCTCCGTGTAGGCAAGCCAGCCGATCCGCTTCTTCAGACTGCTGTTGGTGTCGTTCGCCATCCGCGCGTCGAGGCCCACGCCGGTCATCACGAGGAACATGTGCGTGCTCACCCGGCCGTCCGGGTGCGTGAGCCGGGCGACGCCGACGTCGATCGCGTGTGCCGAGCCGGTGAACGCCGCGTGCACAGACGTCTCGATGCTGCCCATGAGGCCGAGGTTGCGGGCCAACAGGTTTCCTGTTCCGGTGGGTACGACTGCGATCGGTGTCCCGCTCGAGTGCAAGACCTCGGTGACGGAGCGGAGGGTGCCGTCACCGCCGACCACGATCACGACCGTCGGGGCATGTTTCAGCGCGGCGCGCGCGACGTCGTGCCCGGGATCGTCGGCGGAAGTCTCGAGCCACACCGAGGGACACCATCGCCCCGCCTGCTCCTCGACGGCGACCGCCGACCGTAACCGTGCCACGTCCACCTTCAAGGGATTGACGACCAGCACGGCCCGGCGCTTCTCGCTAGGCAGGTCCTCCTCGGAGTTCTGTCCTGGCACGCGCACACCACCCCTCGGGGACTCGACCTGTGCCGCTCTGGCGGGCCTGCTCGCCTGGCACGGGACCGACGTTGTCGTGATCATGATCCCATCACGCCCAGGGGAGACCGGGAAGTCGAACCTCGTCATTACGACCATTGGAGCGTGGGCAGGTCCTGGTGGACCCGTGACCGCCTGCGGTCCTATCGTGAGGATCGGCGCCGGCGGGAGCCGGTCGACACCTTTCGGGTCACCGGACGTCGCCGATCGAGTGCGCCCTCACCGCCGAGCACCCCGAGGAGATCCTCCACATGACAGCCACCGGCACCTCTCCCTACCGAAACCTCGGCCGCAGCGGAGCTGTCGTCTTCGAACAAGCGCTGGGGACGATGACCTTCGGCAAGGAGGCCGACGAGGAGACCTCGCACGCCCTCATCGATGCCTACCTCGAGGCCGGGGGCAACTTCCTCGACACCGCCGACGTCTACAGTCAGGGCGTCAGCGAGCAGATCATCGGACGGTGGCTCGCGGCCCACCCCACGCAAGCGCAGCAGGTGGTGATCGCCACCAAGGGCAGGTTCCCCATGGGTGCTGGTCCGAACGACCTGGGTACCTCGCGCCGTCACCTGCGCACTGCACTGGACGATTCGCTGCGTCGCCTGGGTGTGGACCATATCGACCTGTACCAGCTGCATGCATGGGACGCCCTGACGCCGCTGGAGGAGACGTTGCGTTTCCTCGATGACGCCGTCTCCGCCGGCAAGATCGGGTACTACGGGTTCTCGAACTTCACCGGCTGGCAGCTCACGAAGGCCGTGCACCTCGCTGAGCGGCATGGCTGGGCCCTCCCGGCGACTCTGCAGCCGCAGTACAGCCTGCTCGTGCGCGGCATCGAGCACGAGATCGTGCCCGCCTCACTCGACGCCGGGATCGGCCTGCTGCCCTGGTCTCCGCTGGGGGGCGGCTGGCTCAGTGGGAAGTACCAGCGTGACGTCCCCCCGACCGGCGCAACCCGTCTCGGTGAGAACCCGGAGCGGGGGATGGAGGCGTGGCGCAAGCGCAACGACAGCGAGCGCACCTGGCGGATTCTGGACGCAGTCACGGACATCGCTGAGGCTCACGGCTCGAGCCGGTCGCAGGTGGCGCTCGCATGGCTCAGTGCCCAGCCCGGCGTCACGTCGGTGATCCTCGGAGCGCGGTCTCTTGACCAGCTCCGTGACAATCTCGGTGCCGTGCAGCTGCACCTGACCGACGACGATCTCACGCGCCTCACTGAGGCCAGTGCGCCCGAGACGGAGGACTACCCCTACGGTGTGCCCGGGGTCAACCAGCGGCATCGCAAGATCGAGGGCGGTCGCTGAGCGCCTCGACTCAGCGGGCGAGTGGCACCGGCGTCCGGTCGAGGTTTAGTACGGTTTCATCGTGACCACCTCACCCGACGCCGGTGCACGGCTCGCCCTCGTGACCTGTTCCGCACTGCCCGATCTGCATCCTGAGGATGCCCCGTTGATCGAGGCGCTCGCCGAACGTGAGGTCTCTGCCGATGTCCTCGTGTGGGACGACCCTGAGGTGGACTGGTCCGTGTACGACCTGGTGGTGCTGCGCTCGGTATGGGACTACACCTCCCAGCGCAAGAAGTTCCTCTCGTGGGCCGGTTCCGTGCCGCGCCTGGTGAACCCGCCGAACGTGGTGCGCTGGAACATCGACAAGCACTACCTGCAGGCGCTGGAGGACCACGGGCTGCCCGTCGTCCAGACCACCTGGCTGGAGCCGGAGGCCGGCTATGACAAGCGTGGCCTGCATAACCGGTTCCCGGCGCGTGAGGACTTCGTGATCAAGCCCGCCGTGGCAGCAGGTTCGGAAGGTGCGGGCCGGTACACGGCCACCGATGCGAACTCCCGCCGGTACGCGATCGAGCACGCGAAGAACCTGATCGAGGCGGGCCATAGTGTGATGGTGCAGCGGTACATGCCGGAGGTGGACTCACACGGTGAGATTGCGCTGGTGTTCTTCCACGGAACCTTCTCGCACGCGATGCGCAAGGACGCCATGCTGACCGGCATCGACGACCCGAATGCCTTCCAGGTGGAGGAGATGGAGGCCTACAAGGCCACCCACGCGGAGATCGAGGCGGCGCAGCGAGCCCTCGCCTTCGCCCGTGCCCGGATCCCTGGCCGGAGCATCTCCAGCCGGCCGCTGCCCTACGCCCGGGTGGACCTCATTCCTTCCGGACGCACCCCGGTGGTGATGGAGCTCGAACTCATCGATCCCGCCCTGCACTGCTCCCTGGGTCGCGACGCGATGGCCCGCTTCGCCGACTCGCTCGCCGCGGAGATCCGGATGGGTCCGGACTCGAACAATATTGACCTCGCCTGACCCACGCTCTCGCCTGGTCAGGCGCCGGTCTCGTTGTCCACAGCGGCCCCGTCGGTCGAGTCGGTGCCCCGGCGAGCCCGCCGTACCAGCGCGACGGTCACGGTGATTGCGGCGGCCCATACGACCCAGCTGACGGCGTGGTGCAACCAGTACGCGCCGTCGTCGAGTTCGGCGGTGGGGATGATGAGGTTTGCGTAGGCGTACACCAGCACCGTGTTCAGGAGCGCATGCCCGAGCACGGCCGGCCACACCGAGTGCGACAGATACCGCACTGCACTGAGGACGAACGCGGCGAGGAAGAGGTTCACGGTCGTGGCCAGCACTTCACGGCCCGGGATGGTGCCGTCCGCGAGATAGGTCGCGGTCAGCGGGAGGTGCCACAGCGACCACACCACCGCTATCGCCGTGCTCGCTCGCCAGAATCCCCACGGTGCCAGAAGCGTGGTGAGGTAGCCGCGCCAGGCCACCTCCTCGCCGATGGTCATGACCGTGGTGACCACGACGAGCGGGAGGATCAGAGCGGCGGTTGAGGCTGCGCCGTCGGCAATCGTGAGTTCCTCCGCTCCGACGCCGACCGAGACGGCGATCGTGATCGCCGGCACCAGCACCAGCACCACGATCACCAGCAGGCCGGCCCGCCCGATCGGGGCAAACGGTCGCAACGGTGTGATGGCGGACTGACGTAGGAACGACGTGCCACGCCGGGTGATCAGGTGCACCCCGAGCATCACCACCAGCGGGAGCCACTGCAGGATGGGTGTGAGCGGGCCGAGCAGATCGGTGCTGGCGCCACCGAACCAGATCGGGGCCATCGCTGCTGCGGTCAGGAGCAGCAGGACGATCACGAACCGGATGAACGTGCGGGCCGCCTCGCTGGGCAGAGGCCCCGCACGGTGCCAAGGAAGAAGGATCGGGTCGCTATTTGTACGCCGTACAGACTCCATGTGGACGACTATACTTCTTCGATGCCACACCGCCGCAACCGAGGCCCTCGCGGTGACCTCGACCTCGAGCGTGTGCTGGATGCGGGCGAGGCACTGCTGGCCAACGGAGCGCCAGATCGCGTGAGTATCCGGGCGGTCGCCGCGTTCCTGGACGTGGCCCCGAATGCTCTCTACACCTACGTCTCCTCCAAGGCCGAGCTGCATCAGCGGCTCGCCGACCGTGGTCTCGCCAGGATCGATCTGGAGTCGCTCGCCGCAGGCGCGGGTACTCCTGCCGATCGGCTGCTCGCGTTTGCGGTGGAGGCGCGCCACACGCTGCTCGCCCATCCTGGGGTGCTACGCATCCTGGCCACGACCCCGGTACGAGGGCCCGCGTCCGTGGCGCTCAACGAAGCACTGCTACAGACGTGCCGGGACGGCGGACTGGACCTCGCAGGAGCCCGGAGCCTGATCTACGCCCTCACCGTGTTCCTGCACGGCTACCTGTTCCTGGAGATCGGCGATCGTGAACGCGACCAGGAACCGGAGCCGTTCGATGTTGACCTGTCGACGGCCCCGCTCACCGCTCGGATGGCTCACCTGCCCTGGGACCCCGCGGGCGAGTTCGCTCGCGGTGTCAGAGCTTTGCTGTCCGGGCATGGACTGCCGGCTCAGGCCGACTCACATGAGGCATCCGCTGACACAGATCGGCCCGGCCACCGCGAGGTAGCCGGGCCGGATCGCGCCGGGTGAGTGTGCCAGGTCAGGAGTGCTCAGGTCAGGGAATGACGGCGTCCGGCATGTTGTCCATCGCCGCCCGGTTGGCCGCAGCGATGCTCCACGCGGTCTCCCGCGGTGAGACTCCTGTACGCATCGACTCCTCCAGCAGCCGCGCGACCTTGGTGCGCATCTCGGTGTAGAGCCGGTCGAAGGAGTCGGCAGGGTCGGTGCCCACCCACCCGAACAGCAGCCACCAGGCCCATGCCGCGGCGCCGGTGTTGGCGACGATGTCCGGGACCACCATCACGTCCCGCCCGGCCAGCATGGCCTCCGCCTCCCGGGTGACGCCGGTGTTCGCGGCCTCGACGATCACCGATGCGGCGACGTCGTCGACGTTCGCGGGTGTGATCGCGTAGGAGATGGCAGCGGGAACGAGGATGTCGGCCTCCACCGCCAGGACTGCCTCGCGGGGCAACTGGGTGACGGTGAGCGGCACCCGGCTGCGGTCGATGGTCCCGTAGTCGTCGCGCAGATCGAGCAGAGCGGGCACGTCGAGCCCGTTCGGGTCGTATAGCGTGCCGAGCGCATCGGCCATCGCCACCACGTGCACGCCAGCCTCGTGCAGGTAGAACGCAGCGGCTCCGCCCATCGTCCCGACTCCCTGGATCGCGACCTCGGGTTGCATCCATGCGCGCGTCTCGAAGACGCCGAGGCAGGCCTGCGCCACGCCGTAGCCTCCGATCACGTCACCGAGGACGCACCCGTCGTCGGTCATGATCTCCAGCCCGGCGCGCACCCGGTTGAGAGTGTCCGCCGGGTTGCTCGAGCGCTGGATCGCCGCGTGGAACGACTGGCCGAGTCCGACGGCGGCGAACGCGTCATCGATGCGCTGCTGGGTCACGCCGAGGTCCTCAGCGGTCACCCAGTGGGCGTCCAGCCACGGCTTCATATCGGCGAAGAAGCGCTCCAGCACGCCGGTGGCGCGTGGGTCCTGCGGGTCGAAGTCGATCCCGCCCTTGGCGCCACCGACCGGGAGCCCGAAGACGGCGGTCTTGGCGGCCATGCCGCGGGCCAGGTCCTCCACCTCGGAGAGCGTGCATCCCGGGCGCATCCGGGTACCGCCGGTAGCCAGGCCGGAGACGAGGGTCTGGATGACGAGGTAACCGTGAGCGCCGGTGACCGGGTCGGTCCAGTGGATCCGCCGGTACGGCTCGGTTCGGGTCTCGACGCCTGTCAGCGACTGGCCGGCGCGGCCGTCGTCGGCGGATGGGTTCTGCCACCGTGTGTCGAGAGTCGTCATCACGATCACCTCCTGCTGGTCGTCTTCTCGGTCCCTGAGGAGAGCCCTGACGGCGTCCCTCACCTGGTGCTTCCAGCGTGCGGGCGGCACGGCCGTACGTCTAGCAACGGTTCATGCACGGAATCGTTCAGTTCTGCTTCAGGTTCGGCCTCCGGCGCGTACTCTGGCCGATATGGAGCTGTCTCTACGCCGCCTACGGATGCTGCGCGAGCTCCATCGCCGCGGAACTGTGACCGGTGCGGCAGCAAGCCTGCACTACAGTCCGTCGGCGGTGTCTCAGCAGCTCGCTCAGCTGGAGCGTGAGGTGGGTGCCACCCTGTTCGAACGGATGGGACGCCGGATTCGCCTCACCGAGCTGGGGGTGTTGCTCACCGAGCACGCTGAAGACATCCTCGATTCGGTCGAGCGTGCCGAGATGGCGCTCGAACACGCTCAGGGCGGTGTGGTCTCGCGGCTCGAAGGAGGTGTGTGGGCATCGGTCGCCTCGGGCCTGCTCCCGACGGCGTTGGCCCGGCTCGCCGAGGAACACCCCGGTATCGAGGTACGCACCACGGAGCTGGCTCCCGAGGACACCGCCGGAGCCGTGCTGGACGGCTCGCTCGACTTCTCATTCGTCATCGACTACTCCGACTACGCCATGCCGTGGGATCCCGCGCTCGCCCGGGAGGTGATCGCGGTGGAGCGGCTGCACGCCGCCGTGCCCGCCGGGTCGATTCTCGAGACCAGCATTTCCCTGGCTGCGCTCGCAGAGACCTCCTGGGTGCTCGCTGGGCCCCGTTCTCACTTCGGCCGGGCCGTGCGGATCGCCTGCCGCCGCAACGGATTTGAACCCCGGATCGCACACGAGGTCGAAGAGCAGTCCACCGCGCTGGCGATGGTAGCTGGCGGTCTGGGTGTCACCTTGGTCTCGGACCTCGTGCTCGACGTCGTTCCTGACGGCGTGGACATCATTGCGCTGACAGAGCCGGTCCTGCGCACCGTCTCCCTTGCCCACCGGGCCACCACTCCCACCCGGCGCTCCCTGGAGCTGGTGATCGACGCGGTGCGTGCCGCGGCAGCTGAGCGAGGGTTGGCGGCGAGCTCGACACCGCCGTGACCGGGTGCGCAGGCTACATGGGGAGTCAGAGCCGGGGCGCGGGAAGATCGAGCCGTGCAGTGAGGCCTCCTCCCGGGTTTGCTTCGAGCGTCAGCGTCCCTTCGTGCGCGTGGGCGATGGCAGCGACGATTGCGAGGCCGAGCCCGTGGCCGGTGCCGCGCGTGACGGTGCGGCCGTTGCCGCGGGCGAAAGGTTCGGTGAGTTGATCGAGCGTGTCGTCGTCGATGACGGCGCCGGTGTTGGTGATCGTGAGACGTGTCCGGTCGGCGTCGGTTGAGGTGGCGATCGCGATCTTCCCGCCGGCGTGGTTGTGCCGGGCGGAGTTGCGCAGCAGGTTGGAGATGGCCTGGCGCATCAGGATCGCGCTCCCGAGGGTCCTCGCGCCGATGTCGTCCACTTCGACCGTGAGGTCCTTGGCCTCGATCTCGTCGGCGAGCTCTGTCATGACCTCGTCGATGAGTGGGGTGAGGTCAACCGGTTCGGGGGCAAGGAGGGCGTTACTCGCACTGGCGAGGTCGAGAAGGGCCTCGACGGTGTCGATGTGGGACTGGTTGACGTCGCGGATGCGTTCGGCCAGTGCGCGGAGCTCGCGGGCGTCAGCGTCCGGGTCTGCGAGGGTGACATCGATCATGGTCTTGACGGTGGTCAGCGGGCTGCGCAGCTCGTGGGAGGCGTTGGCGGCGAACCGTCGTTGTGCCTGGAAGGAGTGCTCGAGCGAGGCGAGCATGCGATCGAAGGTTTCGGACAGGTCGCGGATCTCGTCCCGGGGGCCATCCATGTGGATGCGGTGGTCGAGATCGCCGTTGGCCGCGCGGTTGGCGGCGGTGTTGATCGCGGCGATCGGCTCGATGATGCGACCGGCCATCACCCACCCGAGCACGGCCCCCAGGACGATGAGGATGCCGAGCGCGATCGCCGAGGCGATCAGGAGGTTCTCGAGGAAGTCGTCGGCGCTCCTGATCTCCAGGGGCTGGGCCGTCCCGAATCCGGTGGGCTCGGTGGGGCCGGAGGCGGCGTCGGGGGACGCGCTCGGATCGATTTCGGTTGCTTGGCGCACCTGCAGGTCGTAGCTCGGTACGTACCGCATGTAGAGATAGAGCAGTGCGATGAACACAAGGCCGCACACGGCGACGAGGCCGGCATAGCTCGCGCACAGGCGCGCGCGGATCGTCAGTCTGCGCCTGCGCGAGGCGGATCGCAGTTCCTGCGCGCTCATGCGGCAGTGCCGAACCGATAACCGGCACCGGGCACGGTCTGGATGACCCAGGGCCGGCCGAGGCGTTTGCGAAGGTTTGAGACGGTGACGCGGACAGTGTTGCTGAACGGATCCGCGTTGGCGTCCCAGGCCTGCTCGAGCAGAGTTTGTGCCCCCAGAGCTCCGCCGTCGGCCTTCATGAGGGTGTGCAGGACGGCGAACTCCTTCGGGCTCAGACGGATGAGGCGCCCACTGCGGTAAACCTCGCGGCGGAACGGGTCCAGCCGGACGCCGTGTGCGTCGAGGACCGGCGGACTGGCCGGTTGGTTACGGCGTTCCAGGGCGCGTAGACGCACGACGAGTTCCGGGAACTCGAACGGCTTGGGCAGGTAGTCGTCGGCACCCAGCTCGAACCCGGCCACCCGGTCGTCCAGGGTGCCGGCAGCGGTGAGCATCAGCACGCGGACCTCCGGATGTTCGCGGGCGAGGCGAGAGCAGACCTCGTCGCCGTGGACACCGGGCAGGTCGCGGTCGAGAACCACGATGTCGTAGTTCTCGTCAATGACAGCGTCCAGCGCTCGCGTGCCGTCATGGACAACGTCCGCGGCGATCGTCTCGCGTCGCAATCCGGTGCGGATGGCGTCAGCGAGGTAGGGGTCGTCCTCCGCGATCAAGACGCGCATCGCATACCTCCGCTGATGTGTTGCCGACTGTACGGCAGCGAACCACACGAGGCGTTGTGAGGACATAAAGGAAATCCTGAACGTCTTGAGAACACCACTCTTGATCGACTGGTCGGAGCCGTCGGAGAAACCACGGTCACGATCTTGAGGAGTGCTGATGAGTCAACCACGCCGAACCGTCACCTTTGCCACCACAGTGGCGGCCCTGCTCTTGGCGGGCGCGAGCCTGGCCGGATGCAGCAGCGATGACCCGGACACGACTGAGGAGGGCTCGGGGCAGTCGTCGTTCTCCAGCGCGGAGGAGTATCAGCTCGCGTTCGCCGAGTGCATGCGCGATCAGGGCGTCGACATGCCGGATCCCGGGGAGGACGGCGTAGAGATCGGCGCCGGACAGGGCGAGGGGTTCATGGAGGCTGCCGAGATCTGTTCGGACGCGCTCGGCACGCCGCCCGGGGGTGAAGGTGGCGCTCGACCGGCGCAGGGCCAACGTGAGTTCGACCTGGCGATGGCGCAGTGCCTGCGTGAGAACGGCCTCGAAGTCCCTGACCCAGCGCCTGACGAGGGGCTGACCGTTCCGATGGACGCCGGGCAGGATCTGCTCGCGGAGTGCGGGGCGGTCGCCGACGAGGCCGTGGGAGCCACGCCGTGACGGCGATCCAGCACAGGAACGGTCCCGAGGCCGAGACCTCATCATCCGATTCCACCGATGCCCTTCCACCGCAGAAGCGTTCACGACGCCGGGTCGTCTTCGGCGTCCTCGCCGGAATCGTCCTTCTCGGAGCGACGGGGGCGGGGGCTTGGGCAGTCTCTACCGGCGCGTTCGCGGACTCCGGCCAGGACGACCTACAGCAGCAGTTCGCAACCGAGCTCGTCGCGCGTGGCGATCTGGAAGAGAGCACCAACGCGACCGGAACCTTGCGATACGACGGATCTCGCGCGGTCCAGGCGGGACTAGCGGGCACGGTGACCAGGCTGCCCAACCCGGGGGCCATCGTCGCTGGCGGTGAGAGCTTGTACTCGATCGACGATGCACCCGTGTTCCTGCTGCGCGGCGAGACGCCCGCGTGGCGGGGGTTCGCCGGCGGGATGGAGGACGGCACCGATGTACGACAGTTGGAGCAGGCGTTGAACGATCTCGGCTTCTTCACCGACGAGCCCGACGAGCAGTTCCGGTGGACGACCACCGAGGCGATCATGGACTGGCAGGAATCCCACGGGCTCGAACGCACCGGGGAACTGCCGTTCGGTTCCATCGTCTTTGCAGGCGGCGACCTGCGCATCGGCACGCTGACCGCGAACGTCGGTGACCAGGTCGCGGCGGGAACTGACCTGTTCGAGGCGTCCGGCACCACCCAGATCGTCGATGTGGAGCTCGGTCTGGCGGACCAGCAGCTCGCGGTCCTCGACACGGCGGTTGTGGTGCGCCTGCCCGGAGGCGAGGAGACGTCCGGGACGATCGTCTCTGTTGGCACACCGACCGAGACCGAAAGCTCGACCGGTCAAGCGACGACGGTGATACCGGTCGTGATCGCACTCGAGGACCCGGACGCCGCAGCAGCGTTCCAGGAGGCCTCGGTCACGGTCGAGATCCCGAGCCAGTCCCGTGAGGACGTCCTCTCGGTCCCGGTCGGCGCGCTCCTGGCGATCAGTCCCGATCAGTTCGGAGTCGAGGTGGTCGGCGCCGACGGTTCAACCCGTCAGGCGCCGGTCGAGACCGGCCTGTTCGCCGGTGGCCGCGTGGAGGTCACCGGCGACGGTATCGCCGAGGGAACAGAAGTGGTGGTCCCGCAACGATGAGCACTGTCATCACACTCGACAACGTCCAGCGCGCGTACGGCGACCCCCCGGTCCTGGCCTGCGCGGGAGTCTCGTTGCAGATCCACCGGGGGGAGTTTGTCGCCATCGTCGGGCCGAGTGGGTCGGGTAAGTCCACCCTGCTCAACCTGATCGGAACCCTGGATCGGCCGACCGCTGGCAGCGCCCATATCGACGGCCTGAATGTCGAAGACCTCGACGACCGTGCGTTGTCGGCACTGCGGGCCCACCGGATCGGCTTCGTCTTCCAGCAGTTCCACCTCGCCGAGGGAGTCACCTCCCTCTACAACGTCGCCGATGGGTTGCTCTACACCGGAGCACCGCTCGGCGAACGCCGTCGCCAGGCCGAGGTTGCACTCGAGCGGGTGGGCCTGGCCCACCGCCTGCACCACGTTCCGCATCAGCTCTCCGGAGGCGAGCGCCAGCGGGTCGCGATCGCGCGCGCCGTCGTAGGTAACCCGCCGTTGCTGCTGGCGGACGAACCCACCGGGAACCTCGACAGCACGGCCGGAGCGTCGATCGTCGAACTGCTGCACGAGCTGAACGCCCAGGGCACCACCGTGGTGGTCATCACCCATGACCGCGAGCTTGCCGCCAGGCTTCCCCGTCGTATCGCCATCAAGGACGGGCGTGTCGTCGCCGACTCCGCCCAGGAGACCCGCGCATGAGTGCCGTCACGACACCCACGACACCCACGAGCCCGACACCCACGACGAGCGGTCCGCCGCAACGCTCGCGGCTGCTCCTGCGCGACGTCCTTCGCCTCGGTACGACCGGACTACGCACCCGGCCGACGCGGGCGGTCCTGTCCGCCCTCGGCATCGCGATCGGCATCGCGGCGATGATCGCCGTCGTCGGGACCTCGTCATCGAGCCAGGCCCGCCTGAATGAGCAGCTGTCCCAGCTCGGCACGAACCTCCTCACCGCGACTGCCGGTACCAGCTTCACCGGCGAGCAGACGAGCCTGCCCCCAGACGCTCTTGGGAAGGTCACCCTGATCGAGGGGGTCGAGTCGGCCAGCAGTACCGCGGCACTTCCGGTGAACGTGTACCGCAGCCCCCTGTCGGACGCGGCCGCCACCGGTGGGATCACCACCATGGTCGCCGACCACGACCTGCTGGACGTCACCTCCACTGAGGTTCGCTCGGGGACCTGGTTGAACGATGCGACCGCCGGCCTGCCCACCGTCGTCCTCGGCGATACCGCCGCTGCACGCCTCGGCATGGTCACGCCCGGCACCCAGGTGTGGCTCGGCGGGCAGTACTTCACTGTCATCGGGATCCTTGCGCCCTCGGCCCTCGCACCCGAGCTCAACACCGCGGCCCTCATCGGCACCGGGGCCGCGGAGAGTCTCTTTGGCTATGACGGCTCACCAACCGTGATCTACGAACGCTCTGCCGATGGTGCGGTTGAGGTCGTCCGTTCCCTTCTCGCGCCCACGATTTCCCCGCAATCACCGGGCGATGTGGACGTCTCACGCCCCTCGGACGCGCTCGCCGCGCAGAGCGCCGCGAACGACGCCTTCACGGGACTTCTCCTCGGCCTGGGGTCGATCGCTCTGCTCGTCGGCGGCATCGGGGTGGCGAACACCATGATCATCTCGGTGCTGGAGCGCCGTCGCGAGATCGGGTTGAGGCGTGCCCTGGGCGCGACCCGCCACCACATCCTGATCCAGTTCCTCGCCGAAGCGCTCCTGCTGTCCGCGCTCGGCGGCATCTTCGGCAGCCTCCTGGGAGCAGCCGCCACAGGCGTGATGGGCCTCATCAACAGCTGGCCCTTCGCCCTGCCACCGGCCGCCATCGCCGTGGCGGTCGGTGCGACCCTCCTCATCGGAGCGATCGCCGGTCTCTACCCCGCCGTCCGCGCCGCGCGTACACCGCCCACCGCCGCACTCAACTCGTGACGCGCGCCACCGCCCGATCGCCCTTCGGCCCGAACATATGCAGGATCTCGACGGCGGTGTCCCCGGCCGGGCCGAACCAGTGCGGAACCGAAGCGTCGAACTCGGCCGTCTCGCCCGGTGTGAGCTCGTGCTCGTCGTCGCCCAGCACCAGCCTCAGGGTGCCAGCGAGAACGTAGAGCCAGGCGTGGCCCTCGTGGGAAGTCAACTGGGGCTTGCGTGGCCCTAGCACGTGCTTGAACACCTGAACCCGGCCGGGGTAGCGCGTCAGTGGCACGATCACTCCGCCACGGGTCTGACGACGGGGCTCCAGATGGACGCGCGGGTCACCGGTGCCGGGAGCGTCGACGATCCGGTCCAGCGCCACTCGATAGATGCGGGCCAGGGGGATCAACAGTTCCAACGTGGGCTGGCGATGTCCCGTCTCCAGCCGCGAGAGTGTGCTCACCGACGTGCTGGTCTGCTCGGCGACGTTCTCGAGCGAGAGTCCACGTGACCGGCGAATCTCACGGAGTCGGGGCCCGATACCGCTGAGGATCTGAGCGACGTCTGCATCCACGGGGAGATCTTTGCAGATTCTGCAAACCTCCGCCGCGTGCGCTCAGTCCTGCCCGCAGGATGACTAGCGGCACAGCATGTGGCATGTCATGAGAGCGGAGATCCGGATGAGCGAGACCATGGTTGACCAAGCATCCGAGCTGAACGCGCGGCAACGGTGGACAGTGATGGTGGTCTGCGCCCTGGCACTCTTCCTCGTCGGGCTTGACACGACGATCGTCACGATCGGGCTACCGCAGATCGCCGCGGGCGTCAGCGCGGACCCAGGGCGGATGGCATGGGTGGTCGACGCCTACACCGTCGTCTTCGCGAGCCTGCTCATCACGGCCGGTGCGCTGGCGGACCGGTTCGGTAGGCGGCGGGTGTTCCGTACCGGCCTGATGGTCTTCGGGCTCGCGTCCCTGGCGTGCGCGGTGGCACCCTCGCTCAGCTTCCTGATCGTCGCCCGCCTCGCACAGGGTGCCGGTGCCTCGATGCTGTCGCCGGTCGCCCTGGCGATCGTGGTCAACGTGATGCGCGATCCGGCCGAACGTGCCCGGGCGATCGGCGTCTGGGGTGCGGTGTTCGGTCTGAGTATGGCGGCAGGTCCGGTGACCGGCGGGGCGCTGATCGCGGCATTCGACTGGCGGTCGGTGTTCTGGATCAACCTGCCCGTGGTGGGCGTGTCACTACTCCTGGTCGCGGCCGTGGTCCCGGAGTCGCGCGGGTCGCGGTGGCGGCGGCTCGACATCCCGGGCCAGCTCCTGCTGGTGCTCTTCCTGGGAGGGCTCGTCGCACTACTCATCGAAGGGCCGCATCTGGGGTGGCTCTCGCCCGTAGTGATCGTCGGCTACGTGCTGGTGCTGGTCGTCGCGATCGTGTTCGTCCTGGTGGAGTCCCGCAGCCGAGAGCCGTTGATCGCGCCCAGCCTGTTCCGGGTGGTGAGCTTCACGGGTGCCGTGCTCGGTGCAGTGGCGATCTTCGTGGCGTTCAGCCTGACCCTGCTCGTGACCACCGTTCTCTTGCAGGAGGGCTCCGGCCGATCGGCTCTCGCTGCCGGGGCGCTCACGCTCCCGATGGCGGTGGCCGCCACCGTCTTCGCGCCGATCTCGGGCAACCTCGTCGCCCGCGTAGGGCCACGCCTGCCGCTCCTCGGTGCGGGCGTCGCGGTGGTGGCGGCCGGAGTGTGCCTGCTGATCGCGCTGTCGGTCTGGGTCACGGGATTGAACGTCCCGCTGCTGGTGGTCGGATATGTGCTGCTGGGGGTGGGAGTCGGGCTGGCCAACGCCCCGATCACGAATACCGCGGTCAGCGGTCTGCCGCCGGACCGCGCCGGAGTGGCCGGGGGGACGGCGTCGACGGCGAGGCAGCTCGGGACTGCACTCGGTGTCGCGCTCGGCGGCAGCCTGGTCGCTCAGTCCGCATCGGAGGATCTTGCCACCAGCACGCTCGCCGGGTGGCTGGTGGTGATGCTGTGCGGCGGCATTCTCATCCTGGTGTCTCGCACCGCTGTGGATGCACGGCTGGGCTGATCGGCGCCACCAACGGCCTCACCTTCGTGGTCGCACCGACCGCGAGCACAGCGCTCTACGGCCGCTGCGAGCCGCTGCCGGTGGTCGTCGCTGCCGCGATCGTGGCAGCGGTCACCGTGTTCGTCCTGGTGCATCCACACCTCCCGCGTGCTCTGGAGGTGGGGGGAAGCTCGACACACGCCGAGTTCCGCGCTGCCCTCTCCGATTTCCCAGGGGCCTCAGAGATAATCCTCCAACCGGGCGATCGTCAAGCCTGCTTCGTCGGCCATCCGCTGGATCTGCTCGAGGTTCGCCGGTAGATCGTCGGTGAAGTGGGTGAGGATGATGTCACCGGGCAGCAGCTCGTCGCCGTGCGCGAGCGAGACGTGCCCGTCCTCCGCCGTACCGCTCCAGTGCACGACGGTGGTGATGTCGCACGCGGCGGCGGCCTCGGCCGTGCTCGCGTCCGAGGCTCCGTACGGAGCACGCAGGAGGGAGCCGATCGCACTGGGGTCGAAGTTCTCCTGCAGCATCTCCACCATCCCGCAAATCTCCTCCTCCTGACCGGCCGGCGCGAGTTGCCTCAAGTCCGGGTGATTCATGGTGTGCGAGTGCACGCGGTTCCCGAGGGCCACGTACTCCTCGAAGTACGAGGCGTGCAGGCGCACCGGTTCGGCGTTCAGGAAGAGCGAGACCGGCATCTGGTGCTCTCTGACCAGGTCCAGTGCCCGTGGGCTGGGGTAGTGGCCGTCGTCGATGGTCACGAAGATCACGCGGTCGTCGGTGTCGACCTGGTGGATCACCTCGTTCGTCCCGCCACCATCGCTCGCCTGTTGATCGGTGGCGCCCATCGGCTCCGGCTCGGACCCGGACGAGAGAGTGCCGGTCACCATGTCACGGAGGGCCTGCACGGCTTCGGGCCCGACGGCGGTGGTCACCGTGGCACCGGTCAGCACCAGCACTGTGGTCACCGCGGCTATCAGGCGACCACGCGGCCTTCGCCGGTCCTGAGGTGAGCGGGCGGAGGAACTGGAGTTCTGTGTCGTGGTCATGCCTCGACGGTGCCCATCCGGTGGTGCAGTCCCGTGGCGGCGATGTCGCAGCTGTGTCGCAACCTCCTTCTGTGACCTGCATGCGACCTTCCGGTGACCTGGAGCCGACTCCGAATCGGAAGGGTCACCGGCATGACCTGTCCGACCAGTCCGCTGTCCCAGCGTCATGCCCAGTCAGTGGTGCCGCCATCCGGGGCGGCACGGACTGCGCACATCGCCTCACTCGACGGGTTGCGCGGCATCGCCGTTGCCGGGGTGCTGCTCTTCCACACTGGTCACCTCCGAGGAGGCTTCCTGGGAGTCGACCTGTTCTTCGTCCTCTCCGGTTTCCTCATCACCTCCCTGCTGCTGCGGGAGATGCGTGGTGGGAGCATCTCGTTGACCGCATTCTGGGCGCGTCGGCTCCGGCGGCTCTTCCCGGCGCTCGCCGTGATGCTGGGCGCCGTCACGCTCACCGTGTGGGGGCTGGAGCGCGCGGGTGCAGCGATCGAGACCGACCTCGTACGGACCACGCTGGCCGATGGCTTCTGGGTGCAGGTGAATCTGGCGAACTGGCACCTCCTCGCCCAGGACGCCGGCTACTGGGAGGCGTTCGGGCAGGCGCGCGTCTTCTCCCACCTGTGGAGCGTCGCCGTCGAGGAGCAGTTCTACCTCGTGTGGCCGATCCTGCTGATCGTGGCGCTGACGCTCGTGCGGCGCCGGTCCGAGGGGACGATGCAGTGGGCGGTCCTGAGCGCGTGCGGCGTGCTGGCGGCGGCGTCCCTCGCCCTGATGGTGCTGCTCTACGACCCTGCCGACTCCACCCGTGTGTACACGGGCACCGACACACGGGCGTTCTCGTTGCTGCTCGGTGCGGCGGCAGCGACCGAACCGCTCCAGCGCTGCTTTCAGGCGCTGTTGGCGGTGCTGGGCCGAGCCGTGAGCGCCGTGCTGACCGTGCTGGTGGCGTCACTGCTGACTCCGTGGTTCCTCGTCGACGGGACGAGCTCGACCACGCTGTTCACCGGTGGCCTGTTCCTGCACGCCCTGGCAGCCGCCGTGCTCATCGGCATGTGCGCGGCCGCCCATGCCCAGGCGGGGTGGGCGCCTCGCCCGCTCGGCACGTTGCTGGAGGCACGGCCGCTGCGCTGGCTCGGGCAGATCTCCTACAGCCTCTACCTCTGGCACTGGCCGGTGATCGTGCTGCTCCCGCCGGAGCGTGCGGGCATCGACGGAACGCTTCACACCGTGGTGGTACTTGGCCTGTCGGTGGCGCTGGCCGCGGCATCGACGCACCTGGTGGAGAATCCGTTGCGGTTCCGGGCGGGCTGGACGCGAGGCCGCGCCGGTGCCCTGCTCTTCGTCCTCGTCAGCGTCGCACTGCTGGGGTTGTGGTCGCTCCTGCCGGAGCCGACGGGGCCCCAGATCGACATCGGCAACCTGTGAGGACCGGCCCGGCTACAGGAGCGGGCAGGTGCGCGGTTCTGTCAGCGGGTCTGAGCTCGTGGCAGGGATGTCGGTGAACGTCAGACGCACCTGCATCTCCGGTGAGCCCCCCGCCTGAACGTGCGTTGCCAGCACCGTGCAGACGATCTGGTTCACGCCGTCGGAGGTGACATCGCCGGTCGGCAGCGGCAGACGCACATCGATGACGTCCTCTCCGACGGTCACATGGGTGGTGTGCACCGCCACCTCCGCGATCCCGGTTGCCAGACCGGAGCCGCCCGGACCGGTCAGCAACAAGGAGACAGCCTCCTGCATGGACCCCAGACGCCGGGTCTGACGTTCCTGGGGTACCAGCTCGCCGTCGTCGAGAAAATACAGAGTCACACCGGGCGCCAGACCGGTGGGTGCCTGCGGGCCCTGCTCCACCGGGGAGGGTTGCACCGCGCAGCCGCCGACTCCGGCTAGAGCGACCAGGAGCGCCACGTGGCGCAGCCAGCTGGTCATCGTTCCTCACCTTCTCGTGTGCCGTCCGCCCGGGGCAGCCACATCGTGAACTGGGCTCCGCCGTCGGGGGTGTTCGCTGCGGTGAGACTCCCGCCGTGGAGTGCCGTGTTCTCCCAGGCGATGGCGAGCCCGAGTCCGCTCCCGTGGCTGCGCGCACGGGCGGCATCAGCCTTGTAGAAGCGCGTGAAGATCCGCGGCAGCACATCCTCACCGATGCCGGAGCCGGAGTCGGTGACGGTCACCTCGACGGCATCCGGTGCGGCGGAGAACGCGATCCGTACCGGTGGTGCGCCGTGCCGGCGGGCGTTTCCGACCAGGTTGGCCAGGGCGACGTCGAGGCGCCGCCGGTCCGCCTGCACGACCAGGTCGGCGCCCTCGGGAGAGGTGAAGGTGACGTCCTGCGTCCAGCCGCGGCTACGGACACAGTCGCGGGCGAGGACGAGAAGATCGGTGGGCTCCAGGCGCACCGCGGCCGTGCCGGCATCGAATCGCGCGATCTCCATGATGTCCTCCACCAGGCGCACCAGCCGCCGGGTCTCGACCAGTGCCATCCGGGCCGACTCCTGCGCCGCATCGGTGCCCGTGTTCGTGCCGGGGTCGGTGGCGGACCTGTGCTGGAAAGCGTCGTCGAGCACTTCCACGGCCGCGGTGAGTGTCGACAGTGGCGTGCGCAGCTCATGGGAGACATCGGCAGCGAAGCGCCGAGCGTCGTCCTGGATCCGGGCCATCGAGACCATTGACTGCTGGAGCGACTCGGCCATCTCGTTCACCGTGCTGGTGAGCTGCGCCAGCTCGTCGACACCGCGCGGATGCGTCCGGGCGTTGAGGTCGCCGTCGGCCAGCCGCCGGGCCGTGGTGCGCAGTCGCCGTACCGGCGCGAGCACAGTGCGGGAGGCGAGCAACGCCAGCAGCACGGCGACCGGCAGCACGAGCGCGGAGGTGCCGATGGCGGTGCGCGTGAGAGCGTCGATGTCAGCGTCGACGGGGGAGAGGTCCTGTGCTCGATAGACCTCGACCCCGGAGGGGCTGCGGGTGCCATCCGGTGCGGTGAGCATCACCGGGGCTCCGATAACCACCCAGGGAGTGTCTTCCACCATGACGCGTTGCGTGAAGGTGCCCCCTGGCGCCGTGGCGTCGGTGACGGCGTCGCGCAAGTCACTGGTGATGAGCCCGTCTTCGGCGATGAAGATGCCAGAGGCCGACTGCGCGTCCTGGTAGATCGCGAGGGCATGCGGCCCGACCGCGGCGCGGAGCTGGTCGAGTGCATCCCGGCTCGGCGGGTACTCGACTGTTGGCGCGGCGGCGGTCACCTGCGCGACCAGGGCGTCGGCATGCTGTTGCTGGCTGGAGTCGGTGAGCGCCCGAGAGGCGTACTGTGCGCCCGCCCACGCGGCCGCGCTCGCTCCGAGGACTGCGATCAGGACGAACACGAAGACGAATCTCCCGCGTAGCCCACGCAGCCCACGCAGCCCACGCAGCCTGCCCAGCCCCTGCGGCCTGCCCGGGCGGAGCCTCCGCCGTCGCTCCTGACGCGGTGCCACACTCACACCGGGCCGAACCGGTATCCGAATCCGCGCACGGTCTGGACGTACTCGGGGTGGCCGGGGCCGTCCTCGATCTTCGCCCGCAGCCGCATGATCCCGTTGTCCACCAGCCGCGAGTCCCCGAGGTATCCGTGCCCCCAGACCTCCTCCAGCAGCTGTTGCCGGCTGAAGACACGGCCGGGGGAGCGAGACAGCGTCAGCAGGAGGCGCAGTTCCGTCGGCGTCATCGGAACCGGAGCGCCACCCAGGGTCACCGTGAGCGACTCGGTGTCGATACGCAGGGAGCCGTGGGAGCGGACGCCGTCGAGATCGCTGATCGCCCGGCGCAACACCGCCCGGATACGGGCGTCGAGCACCGCCGGCTGGACCGGCTTCACGACGTAGTCATCTGCGCCCGCCTCCAGTCCACCGACGACATCGAGGTCGTCCGCGCGTGCGGTGAGCATGATCACCGGCGCCTGCGAGTCCAGACGGAGCCGGCGGCACACCTCGAATCCGTCGATCCCCGGGAGCATCAGGTCGAGGACCACGATGTCGGGCGCCTCCTCGGTGAATCTCGACAACCCGTCCTCACCGGTGGCAGCCGTGATCATGGTGTAGCCGTACCTTCCCAGGGCCAGTTCCAGGCTGCGTCGAACGAGGGGGTCGTCTTCGATGAGGAGAACTGAGGTCACGCCAGCCAGTCTAGGAACGAACCCGCCGCGCCGGAGGCCGGAGCCGGGGAGGACCGTTCTTTGCGACAGGACTGTGACACCTACGTGCCGGGGCGGCGACATCCGGCGTGCAGAGTCGACCACATGATGATCAAGCACACCAGAACTACCGCGACGACCACCGCACTCCTCGCAGCATTCATGCTGGCGTCCTGTGGTGGCGGGCCCGGCGAAGACACCGGCGACGAGACCGGCTGGACCGAGTCGGAGGCGGCGGCCGACGCCGGCGTCTCACCACTGCTCCTCCTCGGAGACTCGGTGGCGGCAGGTCAAGCTCTGCCGCTGTCCCAGGCGGTGGCGTCCAGCGGGGCGTACTTCGTCGACGAGACCTCCACGGGGGGCGGCAACGTGGTGGGGCCTAACGCGGAGGCCCAGTGGGAGGAGCTGCCGGAGCGTCTCGCAGAGGCGGAGGGTGGCGTCGTCGTCTACCAGATCACCAGCTACGACTGGGGCACGCGGGAGGACCAGCGCGAGGCGTACGTGCGGCTCGCGAGCGTAGCCGCCGATTCCGACGCGGACCTGCTGCTCGTGTCCATGCCCCCCATCGAGCCCGACGAGTTCTACGCCGACCACATGGATGAGCTAGCCGCCACCTCCGAGGTCGCTGCCGAGGTGGCGGCACAGGACGACGGCACCGAGTTCCTCGATGCCTCCGAGGTCTGGGGCGAGGAGTACTCGCGCGAGCACGACGGGCAGGTCTACCGGAGCAGTGATGGGATCCACACGTGCCCGCAGGGTGCCGCCGAGTTCGCGAGCTGGCTGCTCGATGAGCTCGTTGGGCTGTATCCGGGCTTCGAGCCCGCTGACGCAGAGGAGTGGGCTAACGCCGGGTGGTCCTCGGACGAACTGTTCACGGGCTGCTGAGCCCGCCGAGGCGGTTGCGATTCCAGCAGCATTCCAGATCCCGCTGCGGGCGCACGGGGTCCTCCTGGAGGACGACCCCGTCGCCACGCCGATATCGGTCGCTGGAAGGTCGAGTGATATCGGCGTGGCTCCGTAGCGTCGTTGACGGAGGAGCCATGAGGCTCTCGCCCATCGACGACAGGGAGAACTCATGATCGAGGTGGAGGCGCTGACGAAGTGCTACGGGTCCACCAGAGCCGTGGACGGGTTGACCTTCACAGCGCCGTCGGGGACGGTGACGGGCTTCCTCGGTCCGAATGGCGCCGGCAAGTCGACGACGATGCGGATCATCGTGGGGCTCGAACGCCCGACATCGGGCAGGGCCTCGATCGACGGTCAGCTGTACGCGGATCTCGTCGCGCCGCTGCAGGCGGTCGGTGTCATGCTCGACGCCCGCTCGGTGCACCCCGGGCGGACGGCGTTCCGCCACCTGCTGGCGCAGGCGCGCACCCATGGCATCTCGCGTTCGCGGGTGGATGAGGTGATCGAGATGACCGGGCTGGAGTCGGTCGCAGGCCGCCGGGCGGGGACCTTCTCGCTCGGGATGGGCCAGCGCCTGGGGATCGCCGGTGCCCTCCTCGGCGACCCACACACGCTGATCCTCGATGAACCGGTCAACGGTCTCGACCCCGATGGCGTCCTGTGGGTGCGCGGACTCGTCCGTGACCTTGCGGCACAGGGCCGGACCGTTCTCCTCTCCTCGCACCTCATGCACGAGCTGGCCCTGTGTGCGGATCAGGTCGTGATCATCGGAAAGGGGCGTCTGCTCGCTGACGCCTCGGTCCCCGAGCTCACGGCCGAAGGTGGATCGCTCGAGGATGCTTACCTGAAGCTGACCGCAGATGCGGTGCAGTTCCGGGGCCGGAGCGCCGCGGATTCCGTTGTCCCCACCACGGGAGGGACCCGATGAGCGCGTCCGCATCTTCTCCCACCGCCACGTCGGCCCGCCCGCCCGCTGTGTCCGGCCGAGGCGCGACCTTCGGGCGCGTGATCGCCGCGGAGTGGACCAAGATCGCCAGTCTGCGGTCCTCGTACCTGCTCGCAGCCGGCACCGTCGCCGTGTCCGGGGCTCTCACCTACCTGTCGGCGAATGCCTCCGCGGGAGACCCGGGATTCGACCCGCTCGGCTCGCTCACCTCGGCACTCGTCCTGACGCCGGTCGGACTTCTCGTGCTCGGCGTGCTCGTGGGAACGGGAGAGTTCAGCACCGGGACCTATCAGAGCACCTTTACGGCAGTGCCACGGCGTCTTCCCGTGCTCGCCGCTCAGGTGGTGGTCACTGCCGCATTCGCACTCCTGGTCTCGCTGGCGGCCGTGGGCGCAGCGGTCCTCGGAATTCTGCCGGCCGCCGGCTCCCGAGGAATCGCCCTGGACCTGACGGGGGAGCAGACGATGCAGATCCTCGCCGGAATGGTGATCTATCCCATGGGTATGGCGCTGTTCGGCGTGGCCATCGGGGCGCTGCTGCGACGCCCGGTCCGTGCCGTCGTCACAGCGGTGACACTGACCCTTGTGCTCCCCATCGTGCTCATGCTCGCGGCCGATATGGCGACTGACCCGATGGCCCCGAGCCAGCCCGGGAGTTCCCCGCCGGCACAGGCCGTGGTCAACACCGCCGTCACCTTCTCGCCGAGTGGGGCCGGTTCGCTGCTGACCGTGCCGGAAGGCACCGGCGTCGAGGGCGCCCCTGACCTCGGCCGGTGGGGAGGGGCAGGCGTTCTCGGTGCCTGGATCCTTCTCCCGCTCGCAGGGGCCGCCGTGCGCCTGCGCACCCGCGACGCGACCTGAGGAGCTCGATGAATCGCGCGACCAGTACTCCTCAGCACCGGCTGGAATCCACGCGCCGCGGGCCGGCGGCCTCGACCACGGCACCCGCGCGGCCTGGTGTCACGTTCACCCGCGTTCTCGCGGCAGAGTGGACCAAGCTACTCAGTCTGCGTTCGACGCTGTGGACCGCAGTGGGAACGATCCTCGTGGCGGTCTCTCTCGCCTACGCACTGGGTCTGTTCGTCCGCCCCGGCGACGACCAGTCCGGGGCGTCGCTGATCGTCTCCGGCTACCTCCTCGCCCAGCTCGGCGCCCTGGTCCTGGGTGTTCAGGTGGGAACGGGCGAGTACGGCGCCGGTACCTTCAGAGCCACGTTCACCGCTGTTCCCCGGCGCCTGCCGGTGCTCGTGGCGCAGGTGGTCGTCACGATCGTTGCCGCGTTCGGGACGGCGGCCGTTGCGCTCGTCGCCTCGTACCTGGTGACGATCGGTGCGCGTTCTGACCACGGGCTCATCGTCACCATCACCGACAGTGAAACAGCCCGGATCCTGGCCGGATTCGTCGTGTATCTGACGGGCGTCGCGCTGGTAGGGCTCGGCATCGGCGCGTTGCTGCGTCGCCCCAGTGCAGCCCTCGTTGCCGGGGTGTTGATGGTCATCGTGATCGACCACCTGCTGGCGGTGAACCCCGGGAGGATCGCCGACACGGTGCGTGCCCTCCTGCCGGGCTCCGGCGCCCGTCTGCTCATCGACGACGCCGGGCTCGCTGTGCTGGATGCGACGAGCCTGGGACCCCCGCTCGGAGCCTGGGGCGGGACAGCCGTTCTCGGTGGCTGGGTGCTCGCGTTGCTCCTGGCCGGGGGATACCGGTTGCGTCGCCATGACCTCACGTGAAGCGTGCGCAGCGGGACCTGTCTGCGCAGGTGTGCCGCTCTGGGCCCCGGCGGGGCGATAGATGGGAGAGTGAGGTCGTGACGACTCGGCGCACCACCGGATCCCTGCGGCTTCAGGGTGCGGACTCGGCCGCGCCACTGACGCAGATGCAGGTCCAGCGGCGGGGGCCACTGGGGCGCCTCGTCGCCGCGCATCCCCGGATCGCGGACGTGGCGCTGATGGTGGCGGTGTTGCTTCTCGGGCTGCTGACTGTGCTGTTCGCGTCCCAGACTGTCCGGGGAGCGACTGGCCTGGGCTTGTACCCGCGGGAGGCGCGTGCGTCGTGGCTGGTCCCAACCGCCTGGCTCGTTGGGGCTGCGGTAGGGGCGGTGCTACTACTCGCCCGGCGAGCGCGGCCGCTGACCGTCACAGTGGCGCTGTGCGTCCTGGCCGTGGCGTCCCTCACCAGTGCGGGGGTCCTGGGGGTGGTGGGAGTCTGCCTCGCGTGTGCGCTCTACGCGGTTGCCTCCGACCGGCCTCCGCGGACCACCTGGCTCAGTTGCGCGGCCGTGTTCGTCACCGTCTCGATCGCGATGTGGTGGTGGCAGGACATCGGTCTGGCAGAGATCTTGCTCTGGAGTGATCCGATCATGACGCCGACGGGTGACCCGGTCCAGCAGCTCCCCGAGCCGCTCTTCTCGCCGGGGCGTCGATCGGCGTCGGTGTTCCTCCTGCTCGCTCTCCTGCTGCTGGGGGTGGCAGCCGGGTCTGGAGTGCGGGCCCGGCGGTTGCACGCTCTCGGACTCGTGGAGCGATATGAGGCGATGGCCCGCGATCGTGACAAGAGTGCGGCGCTCGCCCGCGCTGCCGAGCGGTCGCGCATCGCACGTGAAATGCACGATGTCGTCGCGCACAGCGTCTCGGTGATGGTCGCTCTTTCCGACGGCGCTGACAAGGCTCTTGAGCGTGCGCCGGACAGTTCACGCCAGGCCCTGCGTGAGCTTTCCAGTACTGGTCGGACGGCCTTGTCGGACATGCAGCGCGTGCTGGAGGTATTCGATCCCGACGATGCCGACGACGATGGGCACCCCGACCTGGCTGAAACTGCTGCGACTGACCTGCGTACCGTCGTCGAGAGGCTCCGCGTGGCCGGCCTTCCGGTCACGGCCTCTGGTCTGGAGACAGAGCTCCCGCAGGACACCTCACTGCGTCTGGCCGTGGTGCGCATCGTCTCCGAGAGCCTGACCAACGTGCTCCGGCACGCTCCCGGTGCTTCGTCCGTGGAGGTCACGCTGCGGCGCAGCGGCACGTTCGTCGAGGTGGAGATCATCGATTCCGGTGGCACACGGCCCGGCGCCGGCGGCACCGGGCGGGGTGTCGTCGGGATCCGTGAGCGGGTCGCGCTCCTGGGTGGCCATGCTGAGATCGGCCCGCGGACGGACGGAGGATGGCGTGTCGGCGTCGTCCTGCCGTCGACCGGTGGCCACGAGGGAGAACGCCGATGACGACAGTGCTGCTGGTGGACGATCAGGCTCTGGTGCGGATGGGCTTTCGGCTCGTCATCGAGACCGAGCCCGACCTCAAGGTGATCGGCGAGGCGTCGGATGGCAGGATCGCGCTTGAGCAGGTGGCGGCATTGTCGCCCGACATCGTGCTGATGGACATCCGGATGCCCGGCATGGGTGGAATCGAAGCCACACAGCGGCTGGCTGCGGAGCACCCGTCCACGCGGGTGCTCGTGCTGACCACCTTCGATGTCGATGAGTATGCGTTCGCCGCATTGCGCGCGGGAGCGAGTGGATTCCTCGCGAAGAACGCCCGCCCGGACGAGCTCGTCGAGGCGATCCGCACGGTGGCCTCAGGCAGCTCCGTCGTCGCACCGCGGCTGGTGCGCCGCATGCTCGACCTGTTCGCCGCGCACCTGCCCGCCGACACCGGTGCTGGTCACACCGAAGACGGACTCGATCCTCGCCTGCATGTCCTGACCCCACGAGAGCTCGACGTGCTGCGGTGCGTGGCGGAAGGGCTCTCCAACGCGGAGATCGCCGCGCGTCTGGTCCTCTCGGCTACGACGGTGAAGACCCACGTCGGCCGGATCCTGGCCAAGCTCGGCGTGCGCGATCGGGTGCAGGCGGTGATCGCAGCGTATGAGTATGGTCTCGTTGGCGTGGGGGAGGGCGACGGCGGACCTCACCCTGGCCTGCGCCCCATTGACTGAGGTCGTGAGGCCTCAGGGACTCCCACCAGCAGTGCCTCGGTCGGGAGCGTATGCCAGCCGGACAGTGACACGCAGCCCTCCGGGTGCACGTGCCGAGATGGCGAGCCGTCCGGCGTGCGCCTCGCAGATGCTGGCGACGATCGCCAGCCCGAGGCCCACCCCACCGCGCTGATCGTTGTGCAGGCGTTCGGTCGCCCGCTGAAACGGCTCGGTCAGCGTCGAGATCGCCTGCGGTGGCACTGGTTCCCCGGTGTTCTCCACCGTGAGCAGCACGGTGTCACGGTCGACGGCGGTGCTCACCCAGACCGAGCCGCCGGCGCCGTCGTTGTGCACGATCGCGTTGTGCACCAGATTGGTCACCAGCTGCAGCAGAAGGGTGGGGGAGCCGGCGGTCTGTGCCACCTCACCGGAGACGTCGAGGGCGATACCCCGTCGCTCGGCGAGAGGCAGCAATGTCTCGGTGGCTTCTTCGGCCAGCAATGAGAGGTCGACGCGCTCGCGGGCGAACGTCCGGCGACCAGCATGGCTGAGCACGAGCAGCGACTCGGTGAGGGTGATGGCTCGTGTATTCACCTCGTGCAGGCGTGCGATCAGCTGATCGACGTCACGGTCCGGATCTGCGCGGGTGGCCTCGAGCAGCGACTGCGTCGTGGCCAGGGGTGTGCGTAGTTCATGGGAGGCGTTCGCCGCGAACCGCTGCTGCTCCGCGACGTGCGCCTCCAGCCGTTCCAGCATCACATCGAAGGCGTCGGCGAGTTCATGGAACTCGTCGTTGCGCCCCTCCATCCGGATCCGGTGCGAGAGGGAGCCGGTCGAGGCGGCGCGGGTGGCACTGGTGATTCGCGCGAGCGGCGCGAGTATCCGGCCGGCGAGGAGCCAGCCGCCGGCGAGCCCGAATACCAGGAGTAGCACCCACGCCAGGGCGATCCGCGGGGCAAACGCTCGCTCGAGATCGGAGCGGTTCGGGACGAAGGGTCCGCGCGTGTCGATTGGCCCGTCGGGCACGTACCGCAGCAGGAACACCCACACGACAGCGAGCAGCAGTGTGCCTGCGATCATGACCAGCCCGGCGTAGCTCAGCGTGAGCTTGACCCGTACGCTCACGCCCGGTCGTCTCGACACCGTCACTGCCGCAAGTCCATGGATTCGGTGTCGATGCGGTAGCCGACTCCCGGGATGGTGGCGATCACCCACGGCTCACCGAGGCGCTTGCGCAGCGCGGAAACCGTGATCCGCACGGCGTTGGTGAACGGATCGGCGTTCTCGTCCCAGGCGCGCTCCAGTAGCTGTTCGGCACTGATCACCCCGCCGCCGGCAGCGGCGAGCACCTCCAGCACGGCGAACTGTTTGCGGGTGAGCGGGACGTACCGGCCGTCCCGGTAGACCTCGCGCCGGAACGGGTCCACTCGCAGACCGGCGATCTCCAGGACAGGGGGCCGCTGGTGGGATCGCCGGCGGTGCAGCGCCCGGATGCGCAGCACGAGCTCACGCATCGCGAACGGCTTGGTGAGGTAGTCGTCGGCGCCGAGCTCGAACCCGGACGCCTTGTCATCGAGCCGGTCGGCGGCGGTGAGCATGAGGATCGGAGTGCCGGTGCCGGAGTCGATAATGTGCCGGGCCACTTCATCTCCTGATGGTCCCGGGATGTCCCGGTCCAGCACGGCCACGTCGTAGTCATTGACCGCCAGCAGCTCCAGGGCAGTGTCCCCGTCGCCGGCGATGTCGGCGGCGATTGCCTCGAGCCGCAGACCGGTCCGGATGGACTCCGCCAAGTAGGGCTCGTCCTCGACGATCAGCACGCGCATCCTGTGATGTTACGAGCCGGGACCTATCGCCGGCGTATCGAGAACTGCATACGCCGGCGCAACACGGCCCCACCTTGACTGGCGTGATGAGTCGCAACAGATCAGTCGTTCGCACCCCTCGCATCCTTCTCGTCGTCGGCGTGGCCGTCGCGATACTGGCCGGCCTGGTCGGTTACCGCGCGCTCCTCCCGTCCGCGCCGGCAGCGCTGGAGGTGCTCGAGGGCGGACACCGGGGCGACCCGGACGAGGCCGACGGCGTCATTCCCGACGGCGCCAATGTGTCTGTTTTCGATGACGACGCCCCCGCTGTGGCGAACCTTGAGCCGGATCTTCTCGACGCCGTCCGCCGTGCTGCCGCGGATGCCGAGCGGGACGGCGTCGCGTTCCAGGTCACCAGCGGCTGGCGCTCGGCCCGCTTCCAGCAGCAACTCGTGGACGAAGCCGTTGCACAGTACGGCTCCGAGGATGAAGCAGCGCGCTGGGTAGCCACGGCTGAGACCTCGGCCCACGTCTCTGGCGAGGCGATCGATATCGGACCTGTCGATGCCATGTCGTGGCTGTCTCAGCACGGCGGGCGGTACGGGCTGTGCCAGGTCTACGGCAATGAGCCTTGGCACTACGAGCTGCGCCAGGAAGCCGCCGAGCGCGGGTGCCCGCCGATGTTCGCCGATCCCACTGAGGATCCTCGGCTGCAGTGATGCCGCCCCGAGGGCGGCCTGGATGTCGTCGAAGCGCGTTCGAACGACACTCAGGCCACCGTCGCGATGGGCACCAGGTCAGAGCACGGCTGCGTAGCTCGTCTCGAGCGTCGCCGTGCGCTCGGAGCTGAAGAGATCCACCTGCTCGTCGTGCACGTGTGCCACGAGGGCGTCGAGGCAGAGGTGATACCCGGTGGCGGTGCTCTGGAACCCCCGAGGCGCCGGGTCGACCGCGTGTACGGTCACGGTCAGGTGAGTTCCGCCGTCGGCCGCCTCTAGCTCGAACCGGAGACGCTCGGTGTCCCAGGTGAACTCGAACGTGCGAGGTGGGTCCCAGGTCAGCAGCTCGCCGGGAAGGCTCGCATCATTCAGATCGAGCCCGGCGGCCTCGATCTCGGACCCGGCCTGCTCGATCGCCTCCGGCCAGAAGGTGATTGTCAGGGGACCGCCGGCCACTCGTTCGCCGATGATGTCGGCGGGGAACCAGTGGCGCAGGTGTTCAGACTCGGTGATCGCTCGCCAGACCTTCTCCGGGGGGTGGCGCAGTTCCCGTTCGTATCGCAGCACGACTCCTTCGCCCTCGCGGGTGACGGTGCCTAGGTGGGTGTCGGACATCAGCTCTCTCCTTCGTCATCGGTCATCTCGTCCAGGTGTGCCTCGAGTGCATCGAGGCGACCCGCCCAGGTGCGCCGGTAGGGCTCGAGCCACTGATCGAGCTCGCGTAGCGGTTCCGACACCAGCGCGTAGTGCCGGCGCGGCCCGTCGACGCGGGCGTTCACCAGATGCGCCTCGTCCAGCACTTTCAGGTGCTTGGAGACGTTCGGTTGTGCCGTCCGGAGCAGGTCGACCAGCTCCGAAACCATCAGATCCTGCTCGCGCAGCAGGTCCAGGATCCGGCGCCTGGTCGGGTCGGCCAACACAGTGAACGGATCTCGAGCGGGCATGGTGTCAATATTCCTGATGCAGAATATGTCTGTCAAGGAATATTCGAGAAGGGGGAGCCGGTGCCGCTAGTGCGAGATCCAGTCAGGACTTGCCGGCCGCCGGCCGGTACGATCGGACGCATGACGTACACGGTCTTCCTGCTCGGCTAGTTTCCGCTAGCCATTCTCAGCGGCTCCGCGCCCGCGGCTAGCGATGCGGGAGCAGTTCTCCGGCGGCTCCCGACCGCTGACCGGAAGAGTTCGTCATGTCTTCTGCGCGCGTTTCCGATGCGCTGTACCGTTACCACTTTCCCCTTGACTCGAAGGTCGTCGTGCGCGCCACGACAGGCCTGGAACAGCTCGTGGCGACTGAAGTCACCGCCGCCGGCCACTCCGTCGAGGGGGTATCGAAGCGCCAGATCAATGTGTCGCCTGCTGCGGGATCGATCCTGACACGCCCGCCCCGGCTTGCTGACGATGCCTTCGCCGTCGCGGCCCAAGTTCCCGACCCGGGTCCCGGGCGCGTTCCCCTGTGGGAGAGCGCTGACAGTCTCGGTCAGGTTGGTCGTGCGTGGGTGGGTCCGCCAACGTTCGCCGTCTCAGCATCGTTTGTCGGGCGACGAAATTACTCCCGCTTCGATATCGAAGACGCTGTCGGTCGCGCGTTGTCGCGGCAAGGTATCGGCAGCTATGTCTCCCGTCGCAACGGCGGGGTGCCGCCACGCGATGCCGCGCCGTGGCGCGTCACGTTGGACGGATCGACGATGTACGTCGGTCTGCGCCCCTTCCCTGCGCCCCTCCACCGGCGCCCGTGGCGGGCACGCACGGTTCCCGGGAGTCTCCACCCGCCGGTTGCGGCGGCAATGGCTCGTCTCGCTGGGATCGACAGCCACCACACAGTGGTCGACCCCTGTTGTGGTGCAGGAACGATCCTGATCGAGGCTCATATGTGCGCACCTGCGGCTGGGTTCGTCGGACGTGACATCGCCCCCAGCGCGATTGCGATCGCCCGGCACAACAGCGGTGGGCGACCGATCGAATGGAAGCGCGGCGACGCGAGCGCATGTGATGTCCCACCGCACAGCGTGGATCGAATCATCACGAACCCACCCTGGGGCATCCGTCAGCGGGCCGGCGACCTCGCCACGTTCCTGACCGAGTGGCACAGAGTGATCCGGCCGGACGGGCTGCTCGTCGTGCTGCTGGATGAAGCCCAGGAGCGCGTCATGATTCGTCGCCGGGACTGGGCGCTCACCGCCACGTATCCGCTCAGCGTCGCAGGCAGACACCCGCGCATCTTTCTTGCCGTACCTCGATGAGCTCCGAGAGGGCGCCCCCCGTGGTTCTCGGGTGCCGGTGGAGTGGGGTGGCCGGGCTATTCGTGGGCTGATCTCGCTGTCACAACATGAGCGAGGCCCGGGCTCCGCCCCACCGTGGTCGGTGAGGGAAAGAGTCCGGGCCTCGCTCGTCTGGGGTGGCTAACGGGGCTTGAACCCGCGACCCCCGCGACCACAACGCGGTGCTCTACCAACTGAGCTATAGCCACCAAGTACATCCGCACACAGCGGCTGCGATCCACCAGTGTAGCGAACGATCCGGGTGTCTCGGGACGCCGCACGATGTGTCTGTGGGCACACCCGGGAGCGGCACTGCTGGTTCTCAGGCGGGCGGTTCCGCCTTGGCAGGGAGCGTGGGGGAGGAGGCGATCAGGGCGGCTGTGCGCTGTGCTGATTTGGAGTCCGGCTGTTTGGAATCGTCGGGGAACAGCACTGCGCGGTAGTAGCGCAACTCGTCGATGCTCTCGGCGATGTCGGCGAGTGCGCGGTGCCCACCATCCTTCTTCGGGGAGTTGAAGTACGCCCGTGGGTACCAGCGCCGCGCCAGCTCCTTGATGGAGGAGACGTCGATGATTCGGTAGTGCAGATGCCCGGTCAGCTCGGGCATGTCGCGCTCCAGGAAGGCTTTGTCGGTGCCGACCGAGTTGCCCGCCAGTGGTGCTTTGCCCGCCTCTGGCACGAACTGCTTGATGTACTCGAGCGTCTGCGACTGCGCGTCGGCCAGCGCAATCCCGTTCGGTAGCTCATCGAGCAGTCCGGAGGTGGTGTGCATGGTGCGCACCACCTCGTTCATCTGCTCGACGGCGCCCGGCGGGGGAGCGATGACTAGGTCCAGACCGGGATCGAGGGTGTGCAACTCGGAGTCGGTCACGAGCACGGCGATCTCGATCAGCGCGTCGTTGTGGAGGTCGAGGCCGGTCATCTCGCAGTCGATCCAGACGATCGGATCGCCGCGGCCAGGGGTCTTGGACGGAGAACTCACGCGCCTCACTGTATCGACCACCGCCGACAGGGGGTCACAGCCGTCGCGAACGCCTCCAAATCGGACTCGTCATCAAACGCATCAAACCGGTTGACCTCCGAGAATCAAACCGGTTAACGTCACCACTAACAGTCCAACGAAGGAGATCCCGAGATGCCGCAGCTGCCGAGCCCGGCGAAACCGACCATCGGTGACGTGGCTGCCAAAGCAGGAGTGACCAAGGCGACCGTCTCGCACGCCTTCAGTGGTCGCCGTCCGATCTCGGAGGCGACCAAGGCTCGCGTGTTCGCCGCGGCCGAGGAACTGCAATGGTTGCCCAGCGCTAGCGCCCGAGCGTTGGCCACCAGTCGCGCTAACGCGATCGGCATCGTGCTGGCGCGGGACCCGGAGATCATCGCCTCCGACACCTTCTTCCCGGCCTTCATCGCTGGGGTCGAGGCCGTGCTGGGCAAGGCAGAAGTAGCCCTCGTCCTTCAAGTGGCTGGTTCCCGGGACGCCGAGGAACGCGCCTACCGTGCGATGGCCAGCGGCCGGGCCGACGGTGTGATCATCCTCGACCTGCATCACGCCGACTGGCGGGTACCGTACGTGCACCAGCTCGGTCTGCACGCCGTGGTGCTCGGCGCCTATGACGACCCCAGCCCGTTCACCTGCGTACGTACTGACGATGCCAGCCCGACCACGGATCTGATCGAGCACCTCCGGTCCCAGGGTCACACCCGGATCGCCCACGTAGCGGGACCGTTGGACTACGTGCACTCCCGCGTGCGCGCCCGGGCCTACCTGTCCGCCGTCGGGAATGCCGACCTGCTCGCCGAAGGTGACTTCGGTGCAGCCAGCGGTCGCGACCGCACCGCCGAACTGCTCGCGCTTCCCGACCCACCCACCGCGATCGTCTACGCCAACGACACGATGGCCATCGCGGGCCTGTCGTACGCGCGCAGCATCGGACTGTCCGTCCCGGACGACCTTGCCGTCGCGGGTTTCGACGACGACCACCTTTCCGCCCATCTATCACCGGCTCTGACCACTGTGGCCACCGACCCCATCGAACGGGGCCGCGTCTGTGCCGAAGCACTGCTCGCCGACATTGCCGGTGAGCCCGCGCGCACCATTCAGCTCGACTGCAACCGGCTCCAACTGCGTGCCAGCACGCAGGTCCACCCCACTCTCCAAGGAGAAGAACGATGAAGTTCACGAAGACTGCGGCACTCGTTGGTGCCGCGACCCTGATGCTCGCCGCCTGTTCCGGCGGCGGCGAAGATTCGGGAGGTGACGGCGGCGGTGCTGCGACCGGCACCGGCCCGATCGAGATCTGGCTGTCCAACAACGAGGCCGAGATCGCCTGGGGCGAGGCCGTGGTGGAGGCGTGGAACGCCGAGAATCCCGACCAGGAGGTCACCGCCCAGGAGATCCCTGCTGGTTCCTCCTCCGAAGAGGCCATCACCGCGGCGATCACCGCCGGCACGGCACCATGCCTGGTGTACAACATCGCCACGGCAGCCGTCTCCGGCTGGGTGCAGCAGGGTGGCCTAGTCGACCTGAGCACCTTCGACGATGGCGCGTCCTACATCGAAGAACGTGGCGGCGACTCCACCGCCGCCTATCAGAGCGATGGCGGCTACTACCAACTGCCGTGGAAGTCCAACCCGGTCATGGTGATGTACAACAAGGATCTGTTCGAACAGGCCGGGCTCGACCCGGAGAACCCGGAGATGAGCACCCACGCGGACTTCCTCGACGGTGCCCGGCAGATCGTCGACTCCGGCGTGGAGTCCGCCATCTGGCCCTCTCCGACGAATGAGTTCTACCAGCCGTGGTTCGACTTCTACCCGCTCTACCTCGCTGAGACCGGCGGCACCCAGCTCGTCGAGGACGGCGCCGCCACCTTCGACAATGAGGCCGGTGCCGCAGTGGCCGACTTCTGGTCCACCATCTACACCGAGGGCCTCGCCCCGCGCGAGGCCGCCACTGATGACGCGATGGTCTCCGGCACCACGGCGATGCAGCTCGCCGGACCGTGGGCAATCGCCTCTTACGGCGACAGCGTGGACGTCGGCTTCATGCCGGTGCCCACCACCGGCGGGAGCGAGGACGTCGTGACCTTCGCCGACTCCAAGAACGTCTCCCTGTTCACTGCCTGCGAGAACCAGGCCACGGCCTGGGAGTTCCTGAAGTTCTCCACCAGTGCGGACTCCGACGGGCAGCTCCTGGAGGCCACCGGGCAGATGCCGATGCGCACCGACCTGGCCGGCACCTACCCGGACTACTTCGAGGCGAACCCGATGTACGCGGCGTTCGCCGATCAGACGGAGCGGGTGGCCGACGTGCCGAGCATCCCGAACTCTGTGGAGGCCTGGCAGGTCTTCCGCGAGTCCTACTCCTCGGCAGTGATCTTCGGCAACACCACCATCGAGGAGTTCCTCTCCGGTTCCGCCGAAGAGATCACCGGGCTCGTGGGCTGACATGGCGGACGTGGCCACACCTCCCGCGCGCACTCCGTCGGGGTCGCGCGCGGGAGGGCCCGACCTTCGTCGACGACTGCGGGTCTTGCTCGGCCGGCACCCGATCGGAACCATCTTTGCGCTGCCGTACATGGTGTTCGTGGCGCTGATCTTCGCCTACCCGCTCGTGTTCGCCTGCTACATCGCCTTCCACGACTACTTCTTCACCGCACCCGGGGTGGAGGTGGAGCGCCCGTTCGTGGGGCTGGCGAACTTCATCGACGTGCTCACCGACCCCCAGGTGCTGGAGTCATTCCGCAACACTGCGGTGTTCCTGGTGATCAACGTGCCGTTGACGGCGGTGGCCGCCCTGGTCCTGGCCAGTGCCCTGAACGCGGGGATCCGTTGGGCGGCCGCGTTCCGGGTGGCGTTCTATGTGCCCTACCTGACGGCGAGCGTCTCGCTGGTGGGCGTGTGGATGCTGCTGTTCTCCTCCGGTGGGCTGGTGAACAGCGTGCTGGGTCCGCTCGCACCGGACCCGTCCTGGCTGGTGAACTCCGCCCTGGCGATGCCGAGCATTGCCCTCTACGTCACCTGGAAGCAGCTCGGCTTCTACATCCTGCTCTACCTCGCCGCCCTGCAGAACATCCCGAGCGAGTTGCACGAGTCCGCCGCCACCGACGGCGCCAGTGCGCTGCAGAGGTTCCGGCACGTGACCATCCCGGGGGTGCGCAATGCCACCACGCTGGTCCTCATCCTGGCGATCATCACCGGGGCGAACCTGTTCACCGAGCCGTACCTGCTCACCAACGGCGGTGGTCCGGACGGTGCCAGCCTCACGCCCGTACTGCTGATCTACCAGAAGGGCATCCAGCAGCAGAACCCGGACACCGCCGCAGCGATGGGCATGATCCTCGTGATCATCGTCGGGCTGCTCTCGCTCACTGCCAACCGCCTCACCAGGGAGAAGTGAGATGACCCGGACCACTGCCTGGTGGCGCTACGCCATTCTCGCCGCTGCCGCCCTCGTCTTCGCGTTCCCGTTCTATTTCATGGTGGTGGGTGCATTCCAGCAGAACCCCACCAACACCCCGGACGAGATGTTCCCGCGAGAGGGGTGGACGCTCGGTAACTTCACCGCGATCGACTCACGGATCGACCTGCTCGGCTCGCTGACGAACTCACTGATCTTCACCGCCGGTGTGCTGCTCGGGACCGTGACCTTCGGCCTACTCGCCGGGTACGCCCTGGCCCGGCTGGACTTCCGCGGCAAGAGCGCCACGTGGGTGCTGATGATGCTCGTGCAGATGGTGCCCTTCCAACTGCTGATGATCCCGTTGTATGTCCAGATCACCCGCAGCTATGGCCTCGGCGACACCTATCTCGGGATGATCCTGCCGTTCTTGATCAACACCACCGCCGTGTTCATCTTCACCCAGTTCTTCAAGGCGTTGCCGAAGGAGATCTTCGAGGCGGCCCGCATCGACGGTGCCTCCGAGTTGCGGATCCTGCGCTCGGTGGCTGTGCCGATGGTGCGGCCCGCACTCGTGACCGTGGTGCTGGTGACGTTCATCGGCCCGTGGAACGAGTTCCTCTGGCCGTTCCTCATCACCAAGGACACCTCACTGCAGCCACTGGCGGTCTCGCTGGCCAACTACATCTCCAATGTGGCCCAGTCCACCGCCAACCCGAACGGGGCAATCCTCGCCGGCGCCACCGCGCTCGCGTTCCCCGTGGTGATCCTCTTCCTGCTGTTCCAGCGCTACTTCACCGCCTCCGACATCGGCGCTGCCGTCAAAGGCTGAAAGGAATCCATGCCTACCGTTCCCGTCACCGATCCCGCCGTCAGCGAACCTGGCATCTTCACCGGGGCCACCTTCCCGCTCGGGCCGTTCACCCCGTACGAGAACAACCCGATCCTGCGCCCCCGTGGGGACTCCTGGGAGTCGGCCAACCTGTACAACCCGGCCGCCCTCGTAGACGGCGATCAGGTGCTGCTGCTCTACCGCGCCCACGCCGACGACATCGTCTCCCATATTGGCCTGGCCAGGAGCTCAGACGGGTACCACTTCGAGCGCGAGGATGCCCCGATCCTCTCCCCGAGCGAGGACTACGAACGCTACGGCTGTGAGGATCCGCGCATCGCCGTCATCGACGGCACTTACTACCTCACCTACACCGGCTGGGACCGCCACAGCGCCCAGCTGTGCCTGGCCACCTCCACCGACCTGCGCACCTGGACCAAGCACGGGCCGCTGTTCGAGGACTTCGACACTTTCGCCACCGTGGATCCTCGCGGGTTCAACTGGTCCAAGGCCGGCGTGATCGTGCCGTTCCAGATGCAGGGCACGTGGTGGATGTACTTCGGCGAAGGTGCGATCTACTGGGCCACCAGCGAGGACCTGATCCACTGGACGCCCGGCACACCCGACGCCGAGCCGATGTACGCGCCCACCCCCGGCTCCTTCGACGCCGACCTCGTGGAGATCGGCACCTCCCCGGTGCTCACCGGCAACGGGCTGCTCGTTTTCCTCACCAACGGCGCCACCCGCACCGTGCACGCCGACGGCCGCGTCGATGTCGACTACCGATGCGGGCAGATCGCCATCGACCCGGACAACCCCACCCGCGTACTCGCCCGGCTACAGGAACCCTGGCTGCGCCCACAGACCTTCGAGGACACCCACGGCCTGGTCTCCAACGTCACCTTCGTGGAGGGCCTGGTGAAGTTCGGCGGCACGTGGTTTGCCTACTACGGCCAGTCCGACACCACACTCGCTGTGGCCGTGCACGATCCCGCCCAGGGCTGGGGTTCCACGGTCACCATCCCCGACGGCGGAGGGTCACGATGAGCGCCTCACGTCGAGCATTCCTGGGGCTCGCTGCCGGCACGACGGCGGCCCTCGCCACTGGTTCCTCTGTTGCCCTGGGTTTCGCCCCAGCTCATGCGACGCCCCTGAGTCCCAGCAGCCTCGGTGGCTCCGCGCGCCTGACAAACCTGGACCACCTGCGCTTCTTGACCGATGAGGTGTCACTGCCTGAACTGGCGCATCACCGCACGTTCGACCAGGGAACGCCCGGCCTCGCCCCGTGGACCTACGCGGACTTCGACGGCCAGACGTTCACCCGCGTCGGCGGCGGCACCCTCGACCCTGCCACCGGGCACTGGACCCAGGGCGCCTATAACGCCGACGACATCGCACGGGCCGCCGTCGTCTTCCTGCGTGACTGGCAAGCCAGCGGTGATCCACGCAGCCGGGACCACGCCGTCGGGACCTTGCGCACCCTCGCCTACCTGCAGAACGACACCGGTCCCGACGCCGGGCGCGTGGTGCTCTGGCAGCAGAGCGACGGCACCCTGAACCCGAGCGCCGAACCCGTGGAGCTTCCGGACCCGTCGGACTCGGCCGAGTCCTACTGGCTCGCCCGCACCGTGTGGGCGTTCGGCGAGGGTTATGCCGTACTCGCCGGCGCGGGACGGCAGTTCGCAGAATTCGTCGAGTTCCTCCGCGGCCGGCTGCACCTGGCTCTGACGGCACTGGGCGAGGAGTCGCTCGCCCGGGTCGGAGACCTGGTGCGAAGTGACGGCGTGGAACTGCCCGACTGGCTCATCGCCGGCGGAGCGGACGCCACCGCGGAGGCCGTGCTCGGGCTGGCCGCCGCGCATGAAGCTGACCCCGATGATGCCGTGGTGGCGGGTGCACTGCGCGAGTACGCCGAGGGCATCGCCCGGATGGGCACCAGCACCGATGCGTGGCCGTTCGGCGCCGTGCTGCCGTGGACCGGCTCGCTCGGGTTCTGGCACGGGTGGGGAGCGGCTGCGCCCGAGGCACTTGCCCGCGCCGGGAGGGTGCTCGGCCGTCCCGACCTGGTGGACGTGGCAGTAGCCGACGCCGGCTCCTTCACCCCACTGCTGCTCGCCACCGGCGGCCCGGTGAACGCCTGGGCACCCACACCGGCCGAGGCGCAGATCGCCTACGGCGTGCACGGGCGGGTGGCCGCTGCGCTCGCAGCCTCGGAGGCAACCGGAGGTCCCGGGCTCGCCGAGGTGGCGGCGCTCGCCGCCGGCTGGTTCTTCGGTGCCAACCCCGCCGGTGCGCAGGTGTACGACCCGGACACCGGAATCACGGTGGACGGGATCGAGCCGGACGGGCGGATCAACCGCAACAGCGGAGCCGAGTCCACCATCCACGCACTGCTCACCACGCTGCTACTGGACGAGCATCCTGAGGTGGCTGCCATCGCACGGTCGATGAGCGGCATCGAGTCCACCCACGGGGTCAGCGTGGTGGAGGCCGAGGCGGCGACGCTGAGCGCCGGGTGCGTGGTGGAACGCCCCGACAGCGGTGCGTGGACCGGAGAGGGCAACCTGTCCGGTGGTGCGTACGTGAGCGTGCCGGCGGGGGAGTGGGTCGAGTTCGAGGTGGATCTTCCGGGTGATGCCGAGCTGCACCCGATCGTCTGGCAGCGTGCCGAGGAGGCGGGCGACGCCCGGTGGGAGGTCGTCGACGGTCCCGTTCTTGGATCCACACCAGCCGGCGGTCTCGGGGATGCCGGGCTGACCGAGGCGCCCGGCGCGCTGCGACCGCTCCCGCTGGAGCGTCCGCTGCCGGCTGGGCGGACGCGGGTGCGATGCACCAGCACCGGCGACCTGCGCCTGGACGGGGTGCTGATTCGCCCCGCGGTGGCCAGCGCCGTGTATCGCACCCAGACCGGGGAAGCGGCGCTCTACGTCAACGCCTCCGACCGCACCCAGCTCATCGACGCACTCGCCGGCGGCACGGGCCGCACCTTCACCATCAGAGGGATCCAGCGCGGGCAGGCTCGTGCCGGACGTCGTGTACGCATCCTCGGTAGAGGATTCGCGATCACCCGGTAGCGCCGCAGGAGCGCACCAGGGCCCCGCAGGAACGAATCCTGCGGGGCCCTGCTGGTCATTCAGCGCATCGACGCCAGCCGCCACCACCGAACGGCTGACGCGGAGGCGCTAGCTGGCTCGGATGAAGTCGGTGTTCTCCTTCTGCTGAGCAACTGTGGTACTGGCAGCAACTGTGCCCGGGGCAGCAACTGTGCCCATGGCAGCAGAAAGGCGGCCGGTGGACCGACCGCCTCGAGTGAGTTGCGCGATGATCTGCCGGATCCTCAGTTCCCGCACGATGCTCCTGCGGTGGGTGAGTTCGGCGAGCCGCTGCCTGTGCTCGAGGCGATGTATCTCGTAGATGACGATCGGGTGCATGAGTGGATCCTGCTTTCGTGGTGGTGTGGACGTACCCGGCCGGGCACGGTGACCACCCTGGCAGGGTGCAGGTCTCCTGGTCACGGCTTTTTCCGCCGTCAGCGATCAGGAGCTTGCGGCCAGCAGCACCGCCACCCATGACCACCCGAGAAGGATGGTCAGCCGCTGCCACAGCCCGGCGTGCGGCGAATCCTGTTCCCACGCCTGGCCGAAGACGAGGAACCCCGCCGTGCTGGCCGCGGCGGCTACCGCCGAGTGCAGCCGGAGCGACCCGCCGCCCAACTCCGGTGTGAGGGCCGCGATCACCGCTGCGATCGGCACCGCCGCGAAGACCACCACGCCGGCACAGTCGTGTAATCGGTGCTGGCGCGAGAACGTCGATGGATCACCCGCAGGAGTGCCTGCCGGATACCCGCGCATCGGATCCATCGTGAACACACCAGACGCGACCAGCGCGAGCCCGAAGACTGCGATCGCCACGGTCAGCAGCACGTTCGCGCCGAGGAGTGCGAGGCTCCCGACGGCGACTCCCGCGCCACAGACGATGAAATTCGCCTTCTGTATCCAGCCCCGTCGCCCCAGGGAAAGCGCGCTCACCGGGTGGTAGCGGGGGCGGTAACCCGGTCGGGTCCACCCGTCGGCGGTGAAGACGATCATGAACAGCACAGCCGCGCTCGCACCGACCCATCCCCAGGCAGTCACCCGTCTACTCCCACCGGAACAGGGCGGCCGCCACCCCGAACCCGACGACGGCGGTCACCGCCATCCCGATCAGGGACGGGGCCTCGACGGGGGCGCCCACCCACGCCGCTCCGAGTCCTTGGACCGCCCCACCGAAGGGCAGGGTCGTACCGATCGTCGCCAACGGGTCGGGCAGAGTCGTCATTCCGCCGAACAGGCCACCCAGCGCGCCGACGGCGAAGAAGGCCACCAGCCCGATCGCCACCGCTGAGTTCGGCGTCGGGGCGAGTGCGGCCACCATCATCCCGATCCCGTACATCGCCAGGCTCGCCAGGGCGAACACACCGACCGCGACCCCGAGATCCTCGGGTGGTCCAGCTCCGAAACCCACGACGGCCACCGCGAGCGCCAAGGTGAGGCCCAGGAGTGCCTGCAGGATGCTCACCACTGCTTGCGCCACCAGCACGAGCGCTGGAGATGCCGGGGTGACCGCCAACCTCCGCAGGATGCCCGTGCGCCGATAGTAGGCGAGGAAGCTGGGCATGTTCACGATCGCGATCATCGCGATCACGATCGTCAGCGCCAGCGGCAGCACGAACACCTCCAGTGCCGTGCGCCCGTTCTGTACGACCCGCGTGCTGGCGCTCGAGGCGCTCATCAGCAGGATCAGCAGCGGCAGTCCGAGCGGCACGATCAGGCCCGCGGTGTCGCGCGCGACCATCTTGGCCTCACACACCACCAGCGTGCGCCAGGCGCGCAGACCGGGACGTCGAGCCTGGATCTCGGCGGTCATGGGATCTCCTCCGGTTCCTGCCCTGTGAGGGTCACGAAAGCCTCATCGAGAGAGGAGGCCCCCACTCGATCGGTCAGCCCGCTCGGCGTGTCGAGCGCTGTCACCTGCCCAGCCGCGAACAGGGCCACCCGGTCGCAGAGGGCCTCCACCTCCTCCATGGCATGACTGACCAGCAGCACCGTCGCACCGCTGGACCGCAGGTTCTCGACCGTCCGCCACATCTCACGCCTGGCGCGGGGATCCAGCCCTGTGGTCAGCTCGTCCAGAATGACCACTCGTGGCCTCCCGACCAGTGCGAGCGCGATGGAGAGCCGCTGCTGCTGCCCGCCGGAGAGTTTCTCGAACCGAGTGGTGACCTGCTCGGTCAGGCCGACCTGCTCGATCAATTCGCCAGTGGGCACCGGGTGGGGGTACAGGCTCGCATACAGGTCGACCAGCTCGGTGACGGTCAGAGACCCGTGCAGTTCCGACGACTGCAGCTGGACGCCCAGTACCTGGCGGACCTTTCCACGGTCTGCCTCGGGGTCCAGTCCGAGCACGCGAACCGTCCCCTGATCGGGTCGGCGCAGTCCGGCGATCATCTCCACCGTGGTGGTCTTGCCGGCCCCGTTGGTCCCGAGGATGCCGAGTACCTCGCCACGGTGGACGCTCAGACTGATCCCAGCCACCGCCTCGGTGCTGCCGTAGCGTTTTCGTAGATCGATCGCCTCGATCGCTAGATCGTGAGAAGCCATATCTCGACGCTAGGCAACCGGGCGCTCGTGCACAGGTGCCGGTGGTCACCACCTCGACCCATGACTTCTGGCACGGGCGCCATCTACGGGCGGGCCCGTACGCTGATGGGATGCGGCGGATGGGGTCGGACGAGTGGGCGGGCTTGGTGATGCTCGCGGTCGCCGTCGGCGTCTCGCTCCCGGCGCTGCTCGGTCTCGTGCCCACCGAGATCGGCCGCGGCCCGTGGATCGCCGTGCTGAGCGTGTTCGTGGTGTGTCTCCTGCTGGCGGTCCTCGCCGACGGCCGTCGAAGCCGGTATGCCGCGCTCGCCGGAGCGGTGCTCAGCTCGTGGGCGCTCGTGCTGACCGTCCACGTCTCGGGGCTCCTGCCCGTGATCCTCGTGGTGATGGCAGCCGTCAGTGCCTACCTGGTGTCGGTCCGGGCAGTCGCAGGAATTGTGGCAGCGAACACCGTGGTGCTCTGGCTCGCCCATCTACCGGTGGAGACATTCGCCGAGCCCCTTGTCTTCGCCGAGCCCCTTGTCATGGTTGGTTTCTACCTGCTGATCCAGGTGGCCTCGGTGCTCAGCTCCCTCGCTCTCATCCGAGAGCAGCGGATGCGTCGCGACCTAGCCCGCGCGCACGTCGAACTGCAGGCTGCCAGCGTGCTGATAGAGCAGTCGGCCCGGTCCGCGGAGCGGTTGCGGATATCGCGGGACCTGCACGACCTCATCGGGCACCAGCTGACCGTGCTGACCCTCGAGCTGGAGGCCGCCCGCCACCGGGGCGCAGAACATGGGCGTGACCATATCGACCGCGCGGATCGGGTGGCGCGGGACCTTCTCGCTGACGTGCGGCACACCGTCTCGGAGCTGCGGGCGACCCCCGCCGACCTGACGGAGGCGGTGCGGCGCGTTGTCGAGGACATTCCCGGGTTGGAGGTCGAACTCGACATGGAGCCGGTGGTGAGCCTCGACGAGGAGAGAAGCGCTGTGGTCCTGCGCGCAGTGCAGGAGATCGTCACCAACACCCTCCGGCACGCCGAGGCCCGCACCCTGTCCATCCACGTCGCTCAGGACGGGCAGGAGGTGGTCGTCACCGGATCCGACGACGGCCGCGGGGGCGAGCGGCCCACCTGGGGAAACGGACTGCGCGGGATGTCCGAACGACTGACTGACCTCGGCGGCCGTCTCGATATTGATGGTCGTGGCGGATTCACCGTCATCGTCCGGGTCCCGGCGATATGACACGCGTGGTCGTGGTCGATGACCAGGCGCTGGTACGCCAAGGCATCCGTACGTTGCTGACCATTGCCGAGGTCGACGTTGTCGGGGAGGCCGACGACGGAGAACGTGCTGTGGTGGTCGTGGCCGAGACGGCACCCGACGTGGTGCTGCTCGACCTGCGGATGCCCGGCAGGGACGGTATATGGGTGCTGGAGCAGCTGCAGGAACGCGGTCTGGACGTGCCGGTGCTGGTGTTGACCACCTTCGACGACGACGCCCTGGTGCTCCAGGCTCTCGGAGCCGGGGCGCGCGGCTATCTGCTCAAGGACGTCACCGTCGACCAGCTCACCCGTGCGGTGCGCACGTTGGCTGACGGCGGCACGCTGGTCTCCCCATCACTCACCGACCGCCTGTTGCGGGCCATCCGTTCCGGACCCGTGCCGGGCGGAGCCAGAAGTGCGGTCCTCGAGGACCTCACCCCGCGCGAACAGGAGGTCTTGCGGCTGGTGGCTGAGGGGCACAGCAACCGTCAGATCGCGCAGACGCTTCACCTGGCCGAGGGAACGGTGAAGAACCACGTCTCGACCGTGCTGGTCAAACTCGGGGCCAGAGACCGCACGAACGCCGTCCTGCGGGCTCTGCACCACGGCCTCCTTGGTTAGTCCTCCGGCGGTGTGCGGTCCTCGCCGTGCACCCCGTCCCACCAGTCCAGGACCCGGCGGGCGTGGAACGTCAACCACTTCGATGGTTCGCCGGCCGGCACGTCGACCTCGAACCACACACGGCCCGGGTGGCGGCCGGCTTGCAGCCAGGTGCCGTCCGGCTGCTCGGCCGCCCGGATCATCTCGATCGCCTGACCCATCCGCGGATCAGGAGCGCTCTCGTCGGCCAGGCAAGCGGCCCGGAAGTAGCCTGCCGCCCGCAGCACCGAGTAGGACCACCGGAATGGGAAACGGAACTCGGTGACCCAGTCGCCCACGGTCTCGCCGGTTCCACGCTTGCGGAACAGCTCCCGCTCGAGCAGGTACTCCTCGGCTGTCCGTCGAGCGGCGCGGATCTCATCGGTGCCGCCGGTGATGAGCTCCCAGTCGAGGATCCCGAAGAGGCTGTTGAGGGTGGAGTGGAACGAGGACCGTGTCGAGCCCTCCACCCACTCACAGTTCCACCCACCGTCTGGCAGCTGGTGGGTCACGAACCACTCCGCGATCCCGGTGACCTCGGCACCGAGCCAGGCGCCGTTGGCGAGTGTGTAGCCGTTGATACAGGCGTCCACCTCACCGCCCCAGTAGGGCAGGTCGTCGTACTCCCAGCGGCTGTTGGCCGCGAGTTTGTCGGCCGTTCCGGCGATCGCCGACGGCGGAGCTCCCCACTCCCGCAACGCGTTCAGGCTCCAGGTGGTCGCCGTCCACGGCTGACCTTCCTGGTGGAAGAGGTCCTCTGAGAAGTCGGACGGGAAGTACGCGCCACCGGCCCACTGGCCGTCGAGATCCTGCGCGGCTAGCAGGCGAGCACCGAAGCCCTCGGTCACCACCCGCTCCCGGGTGGCGCCCCACACATGCTCGGGCTCGTGCATCAGATCCCGCTCAACCTGCCAACGCAACGCAGGATCGGAGTCCAGGAGCCAACTGAGCAGAGACGACGCCGTCATGTCAGCCAGCGTACTCAGCCCACCCCGGGAGTGGGGAGGGCAGAGCGCGCTGGCCCCGCGACGTCAGGACTTGCGGTTGTAGATGAACATCGAGATCGGTCCGAACACGGCGACCAGCACCACGCAGTAGATCAGCACAGTCATCATCGAGCCCACGTCGTAGATGCCCGACATCAGTTCGCGCACCGAGGTGACCACGACTGAGACCGGGTTGACGTCGACCGCGGCCTCGAGCCAGCTCGGCATGGTCGTCGGGTTGACGAAGATGTTCGAGGCGAACGTCAACGGCATCAGGATGAACATCGAGATCCCCATCGCTGCCTGCTCGCTGCGCACCGCGAGTGAGACCACGGTCCAGATCCAGGAGACGCTGAAAGAGAACACCAACAACATCAGGAACGCTGCCAGCACACCGAGCAGACCGCCCTCGGGCCGGAAACCCATCACGAAGCCAACGATCAGGATGATCGCGCCGGCGAGGGTGTAACGCACCTGGTCGCCGAGCAGCGCGCCGACGAGCTGAGCCGGTCGCCAGGTCGGCAGGGAGCGGAACCGGTCGAAGACGCCCTTGGAGATGTCCTTGTTCAGTGTCAACCCGGTGTACATCGTGATCATGATCAGTGTCTGCACGAAGATGCCCGGGATGAGCCACTGCACGTACTGATCCACCGACCCGGCGAGCGCACCGCCGAAGATGTACGTGAACATCACTGTCATCATGATCGGGAAGATCGTGACGTCGAAGAGCTGTTCGGGGACGTGCTTGATCTTCAGCAGCGCCCGCCAGCCATAGGTGAGCGACGCGCTGACCGGCCCGGACCGATGCGGTCGGTCCTGCTTGCTGACGAGGATCTTGCGGATCCGTTCCGGTTCGGCCGTCGTGGTAGGAACCTGCGGCTGTGTGGTCGTGGTCATCAGGCACTCACCTTCTGCTCGTCTGCAGCGTTCCCGGTGGTCTCGGACTCGGCAGGTTGCCCGGTGAGGGCGAGGAACACCTCGTCCAGGCTCGGGTGCCCGAGCGCGAACGTCTCGATCTCGATGTCGGAGCTCTCGAGCGCATGCAGCGCTTCAGCGGCCCGGGAGCCAGCGTCCAGCCGCAGCAGGAGAGCAGACGGGTCGGATTCGCGGGTGACCTCGGCGTCGATACTGGATGCCAGGATCTCAGCCGCATGCTCACGCTGAGCAGGATCTGCCACGCGCACTTTCAGGGCACCTGAGCCGACCTGTGCCTTGAGTTGGCCGGGCGTGCCCTCTGCGATCACCCGGCCGTGGTCGATCACAGCCAACCGGTCGGCGAGCTGGTCGGCTTCTTCCAGGTACTGCGTGGTCAACAACACGGTGGTTCCGGCAGCCACCAGCGTGCGGATGATGTCCCAGACCTGGTTGCGACTGCGCGGATCGATCCCGGTCGTTGGTTCATCGAGGAACATCAGCTCGGGCGTGACAAGCAGGGAGCCGGCGATGTCGAGCCGGCGGCGCATCCCGCCTGAGTACTTCTTCACCTGCCGAGTGGCGGCATCGGCGAGGCCGAAAGCCTCCAGTAGATCGAGCCCGCGGCGGCGAGCCGCGCGGGCGGAGAATCCGAGCAGCCTGCCCAGCAGCACCAGGTTCTCGATCCCTGTGAGGTCTTCGTCCAACGAGGCAAACTGCCCGGTGAGAGCGATCTTCTCCCGGATGGTTGCCCCTTCGGTGAACACGTCATGTCCGAGCACGCTCGCTCGGCCGGCGTCGGGCCGTAGGAGGGTGGCGAGCATGCGGATGGCGGTCGTCTTGCCGGCGCCGTTGGGGCCGAGGACCCCGTAGACCCCGCCGCGCGGGATCGACAGGTCCACTCCGTCCACGGCGATATTGTCGCCGAACTTCTTCACCAGACCCTCGGTCTGGATGGCCAGGTCGTGTGAGCTCACGCAGGGATCCCTTCCAGTACGTGACCAGTGGGCGCGCCATCGAGACGGTTACAGAACTCGGGCGCGCACCATCGCGGTCTTCTGACTCTATGGTCTGACGGAACAGGCGCTCCGTCCAGGGTTTTCTGACGTCGATTCAGCATGAGCCGGACTCTAGGGGTGAGCACCGACATCGACCTCGGAGCCGGTCGCGCCCCAGCGATCGCCGGTCAGGGTCCGCTCGAATCTACGTACGGCCATCGAATCCAACTGCAGCTTCCGTTGGCTGGATTCGCGCGCAAGAGATGGATTCGAATGCGCTCGCGGTGCCTCAGCGCTAGCGCGCCTCGGTGCCCCCGGCAGGGCCGTCGCTGCGCTCCTCCTCGTCCTGCGGGCGCACAGCTCCTTCGTCGCTGGTGCCCCCGGCAGGACTCGAACCTGCAACCTACGGAGTATCACTCATCACCTACTTGGTGACCCCAACTGTTCCCTGTTTGGCCTGACACGGCGCCGATTGCTTCCTCCACGCTACCGCCGTCTGGTGGTCGATCGTCACCAATTTGGGGGATAAATTGGTGACAGCCTCTGCTGGTAGGTTGGGGCACGTTCTGGGAGGAACCGCCGGCACTGCAAGTCACTACGGGGCGCTGTGAGCGCCTGGAACGGACTCCACCCATGGACACCTGCCCCAACCCTCCCCAGAACCCACAGAGCCCAGCAGACGCCTTCCTGGAGTACCTGGAGGAACTCGGCGTAGACGTTGACGACTTGCTGGAGTACCTGGTGGAACTCGACTGCATCGCCGTCACCCACCACCCCGGCTACGTGCGCTGTGCTGCATGGGCCACCAGGGATGAAGTGCTCGATGCAGTGGACGCCTTGAACGCCAACGGCACTCCACCCGCAGCAGTGGCCACCTGCCCTGACACAGGGGCACTGGTGCTCGGATACGCACTGTAGTTACTGGCCTACGGAAGGCTCGATAGGTGGGCCGGTGTTGGTGCCCGGTCCGGTGCTCAACGCTCCGGCGACGTACTGAGTTGTGTACGCCCTGGAGTAAAGGCGGGGGTATGACCCGCGCGCGCAAGATCTCCCTGACCGCCTGTGTATAGCGGTCGTCTTCCTGCCACCTTCGCGGGGGTCGATGAACAGCACAGCGCCCCACCTACCGCAAGGGGCAGATGGGGCGCTGTGGGCCGCTTGCTAGGGACTACTTCCGCGATTGGCAGCCGTCGTGACAGACGGCCAGGTTCTCCATGGTGTGCGAACCGCCTTCGCTCACCGGCACCACGTGATCAAACGTGAGTAAGTCCGGGCCACGCTCACCGATCCGACGCACCGGCTCATCGCAGACATGGCAGATGCCGCGATCCCGAGCCAGCACGGCGCGTAGGTTCACTTGCTCCACGATGCCGCCCCTGGCGCGCACACGCGCTGCGCCCTTGGCCGCGCTCACCCGCAGTACCTGGTCCCGCTTCAGGCACTCCGGGTTCTGGCAGCGTGACCGTGCCCCTCGCTTCAGCGGATACAGGTTGCCGCAGAGCATGCAGTTGCCGTGCCAGTCCAGATCCTGCCGGAACTGGTACCGCCGCTTCCTGGACTCTGCGTAGCACTGTTTGGTGCAGTAGCGCTGGGTGCTACGTGCGATGCGGAACGTCTCGCCGCAGATAGCGCAGTCGGTCACCATCACCTTCATGGTTCAGTCGCTGACCGTGGCCCGTGCGGACAGCTCGACCGGTACGCGCACCACGTCGCGACTGGTTGGCATGCCGTCATGGGTGATGTTGCACGATCCTGCCTGGCCGGCGCTCGCGGCATGGACGTATCCGATACCGGGGATCAGGCGGCCAACGTGGGACTCCATCACCGCTGCCACGGTGGCCTGTACGCCCTGCACGCTGGGAACCTGGCGCGTGATGTAGGCGCTGCCCCGGTAGGTGCACTCCATCTGCCCATCACGGACCGTGACAGAGTGCTGCACCTCGGACATACGAGCACCGCCAATCTCGCCTTCCAGAGCGCGACTGAGCGCCTTCCAGCGGTAGGCGTGTGGCTCACCCACCAGTAGCGGGGCAGTAGTGGCGGTGCGAACCTCGGCACGCATGCTGGTGTGGACGGCACCCATCGAAAGGTGCCTGGAGCGCTGCCCCGGCTTGATGGACAGCACCGAGCCGTGCCCACCAAGCAGAGGCTGCTGCCAGGTCGGAGAGGGCACCTGCCGCAGGTAGTCGATGCCGTCCCCAACGGGATTGATTGACGTGATAGACAGCCGCACGGTGGAGAAGCCTTCGGTGCGCTTGTGGACTGGCGGCTCTACCTGGCGGACCGTGAGGACAGGCTCAGTGGTCACGCCAGGCACCTGCCCCGGCTCCAGCACCTTCACTGGCACACTCAGAGCGTCAGCGAGGGCATCGGCTGCGATGTGCAGTGGGTCAATGGCGGTAGCAGTGGTGGTGGTGGTCATCGGTCCGCCTTCGCCTGGTCGGTAACTGTGGCTGCGAGGGACTCCAGCAGTGCGTGGGTGTCGATAGGCATGATCGCCTCGCCATCCACGATCAGCCGTTCCTGCCTATTGCGCCGGTCGTAGGCAGATCCGCTCTTACCTCGCTGCTGGACATATACCGGCCAGTCCTGAGTGACATTCCCTAGCGTGAGCCCAGCGTCCCGTGCCTGCGACTGGAGGTCGGTAATCCCCGCATTCCAGGCGCGTGCAGCAGCAACGGCGGAACGGGCGGCAGCAGCCATTGCCTCGCGCGCTTCCTGGAGGCGTGAGCCAATCTCGGAATCTTCCCCACCTTCTGGCAGGTTGGCTGTCACAGTTGCCGCCGTGTGGACTGCGAGCGCCATTCGGTATGATTCTTCCGCTTGCTGTAGGCGAGCCTTCGCAGGCTCTACCAGTAGCAGCGCCCGACGCTTTTCGTCATCCGCCTTCGCTAGATCCTCAGCGGAAATGGAGCGATCGTTGGCCGTGAGCCGTCGCTCATACTCAGCAGCCTTTGCGGAGGCTGTTTCAGCCGCAGTCTCAGCCCTAGTGGCCTGAGCCCTTGCGGTAGTCAGTTCGGTTCTTGCCTTCGTCAGTTCTTCAGTCATGTTCTTCCTTCCAGTAGTTCATGAGAGCACTCAGCGGTAAGTTGCTAAGTTGCAGCCAGCTCGGACTTCCCCTCGACTTCGTCTCGGTCCGATCCTCGCCGGTGGCTTTGATCCAGCGAGAGGACTATTCCCTCGTTGGGGGCCAGAGGCCCCACAAAGGGAGACAGGGCTCTTTGGGCTTAGCCCTATTGGGCTGTCTGGGGGCCAGAGGCCCCACCTAGAGCAAATCTCTCTCGGTGGACTCAGTACCTGGCGCTGGCGGTGCGACGCGGAGCGGAGCAAGTGAGCCAGCGCTGGTTGCCAAGTCGCCTATTGCATGGTCGCTCAGCAGTCGCTTCGCTCGCTTCGCTTATATAGGAAACGTCGCATCCCTGTGTTTCCAACGGTTCTGAGAGGTTACGGTGCCGTAGGTTAGGCCCGAAACGTCGCACTCTAGGCCGCTGTCGATGCCACGGCATCACGAGCGCGCCTTGCAGCATTGCGGCAAGTGCTCCCGCAGTACCTGGCATCACGTCTTGTGCTCTGCAATTGGCGTTGGCACACCTCGCAGGGCCGTTCTCCGGTCCGTTCCGCTGCCGCCTGCCACGAGACCGAAAGCATATGCCGCAGACGCGCCCTCGTCGCTTCCAGGTTGCCGTCTCGATTGAGCACCCATCTGCCGCTGCCGTTCTGCACGAGCACCGGAGAATCGTTGGCACGAAACATTGCACCAGGATCCTGGCAGCCGCCAAGCTCGCCAGGGACCAGGTGCCGTTCATACGCGGTCCTCGATCCGAACTGCGCAGTGCGACCAGCCGCTAGGCAGGCGTCGCACGCGACGGCTCTAGGTCCACTCATGCAGTGGCCACAATCGTTGACTCCAGCCATGCATCTGCATCGCTCTGGCGGTAGCGGACAACCTTTCCACGCTTCGCAAACGCTGGCCCTGTGCCGCTGCTTCTCCAATTGGCGAGCGTCTGGCGGCTCACTCCGAGGTAGTCGCCAAGTTCGGCCGGCGTGAGCCAGTAATTCTTTGTCGTCATGAAGGTTCGACCCCTTTCACATAAGGGAGTCGGAACCGTTCACGCACGCGCTGGCTTAGCGAAGGCCCCGACTCCATTGCCGGTTGAATGCGGAACGGCACAGCAGACCGTTCCATCCTTCACTAGCCTCTTGGGCCACGTAACCGGGGGCGTGACGTCCCGGTCCCGTGCTCTGCGCTTCCTGACCCCTCGCGCTGAGTTCAAGCCTTGCCAGTAGGTTTGGAACTGGGTGTTCCGTTGCGGGCACTTTCGGTGCCGTACCTTGGCGCTTCAATTCCCTATTGTACGAGTAGGTACCGCAACCCGCGCAAGCGTGACTATTTGGCACCAATTATGCTACCGTGCAGGCATGGCTAGAGCAGCGACCCCCGTAGGCGAGATTGGCAAGATCACCGCCACCCACCAGGTGCACCGTGATGGAGCTTGGCGCAACCTGACCGGCGATGAGAGGCCGTCCAAGGGAGAGAAGCACCGTTGGCGTGCACGTGCCCGCTACCGCGAGTCGATCAACGCCTACCGGGCCATGGAGCGCTACGCCGACACGAAGGCGAAGGCAGAGCGCCAGTTGCGCGATGCAGTGCGTGACCAGTCAGAGCATGCCGCACGCACACAGGGACGTGCCGACCAGCCGCTAGGCGACGCTGCCGCTGCCTGGCGCTCGCAGATGGAGCAGCGCAAGGATCTATCCGATAAGAGTAAGCGGGTTTACCGCGACGCCTGCACACGCTTCATCGAGTCCAACTCGGAGGTGAACCGCCTCGCACTGGTAGAGGTCGATCTGGTGGAGGTCACGCGCTTCCTGATGCACGTTGCAGAGCGCCACGGCTCTGGCTCAGCCAAGACGGCACGGTCGGTCCTCTCAGGCGTGCTGGAGGAAGCGGTACAGGCTGGCGCGCTGCCTATGAACGTGGCCCGTGGCGCTCGCATCCCCAAGATGAAGCGTGACGTGGACGCAGACGGCGTGAGCGAGGATCGGGCCATGCTGCTGGAGTCGCTAGGCGTGCCCCGTCGTGAGTGGACACGGGACACGGACCGGGCCATGACCAGGGAGCAACGCGACCAGGTGTGTGCGTTCGTTACCTATGACGAGATGGCTCGGACCCGAGACGTTGCGGACCTGGTGCAGTTCCTTGCCGGTACGGGCGTGAGGATCAACGAAGCACTCGCGCTGCGCTGGCAGGACGTAGACCTGACCGCGGACTCCGGCACAGCGTTTATCCGTGGCACCAAGACGGAGCGCTCACAGCGCCTGCTGCACCTGCCTACGTGGCTGGTGGACGTGCTGCGACAGCGCCAGGCAGAGCGTGGCAGCCGTGGCTACGTGTTCGGCTCACCGCACAAGGGGGACCTGCATCGCCGTGACGGTAGTGCAGTAGACAAAGCACTGCGCTCCATCCTGGACCGTGCAGGCTACCCATGGGCCACAGCGCACACGTTCCGCCGTACCGTCGCCACGCTGCTGGTGGATGCAGGACTGTCCGTGGCAGATGCTGCTGACCAGTTGGGGCACGAGGACACCAGCATGACGATGCGCGAGTACCTCGGTCGCGGTAGGGGCAGGCGCGATGTTGCAGACGCCCTGTAGGAGAGGGCACGTGCAGCCAATTTGGGGGATAAATTGGTGATCGAGCACCGCTGTACCGAGGAATCGTTGCAATGGTGCCCCCGGCAGGACTCGAACCTGCAACCTACGGATTAGAAGGCCGTTGCTCTATCCATTGAGCTACGAGGGCGTCCGCCTAGGATATCGAGGTACGGGGTCCCTCGATATCCAGCGACCCCGCGGCGCGCCCACCCGGCGCGCGAGTTGGCCCACGACTTCGTAAGGCGGCAGGCTAGGCACGTGAGTTCGACCCCCGCAACTTCGCCGCCCGAGCCGGGCACCGATTCCGACGACGCCTACGAGGACCTCGCCGGCCGCGTGCCGATGGTCGAGGTTATTGAACACCTGCTCACCAACGTTGACGCAGCGTCGCTGCCGCTTGAGGTTCCCGGCATCGGCGAGTATCGCGCTCGCAGGGACAGGTTGGCCACCCAGATCCGCCACCACCTGTTGCCACGGCTCAAGCAGGTGGCCGCCCCGGTCATCGTCGTCGTCGGCGGTTCCACGGGTGCGGGCAAGTCCACCATCGTCAACTCCGTCGTGGGCGAGGAGATCACCGAGGCGGGGGTGCTGCGGCCCACGACCCGTCAACCCGTCCTGGTAGTTCACCCCAAGGACGCCGAGCTGATGGACGAGCACCCGGTCACCCAGGTGGCCGGCGTCTCGACCACCGAGAACATCCCCCGGGGGATGGCACTGCTGGATGCGCCGGACCTGGACTCGGTCCATGCCGGCAACCGCGGCCTAGCCGACCAGCTCGTCGAGCTGGCCGATCTCTGGGTGTTCGTGACCACCGGCTCCCGGTACGGCGACGCTGTGCCATGGACGCGACTGAGGGCAGCATCCGAGCGAGGTGTCTCGCTTGCCGTCGTCCTGAACCGGGTGGATCCGGATGCGCTTTCCACAGTGCGCCGGGACCTGTTCGAGCGCCTCGACGGTCAAGGGTTCGGCTCCGTACCCTTCTTCGTGGTTCCCGACGTCGGACCGCATGAGGGTGTTCTGAGCGAGGACCGGATCCGCGAGTTCACCCAATGGCTCACCGTGCTCGGTGCGCGCAGCCAGTCACGCAGCGTCATTGCGCGTACCGTGCGCGGCGCGTGGCCAGCCCTGCGCCAGGATGTCCAGCAGGTGGCCTTAGCCCTGGAGGAGCAGTGGCGGGCTCGGGTCAGTCTGCGCAATCAGCTCACCGGCGCCGCGACCGGTTCCGCGGACCAGGTGCGGGAGGATCTGACTACCGGCGCCGCTGCCACCGGCGCACCGACGACGGCCTGGCTCTCCGGGGCCAGTACGGGCGGGCCGTTGGCACCGTTGGTCGCCCCGGCCGCCAACCTCTTCGAGTCGTGGCGCTTCCGCCGCGCCGCGCCTGCCCGCGCCGAGGCGATCCGTTCGTTGCGAGAGGTTGCCGTGCAGGCCGCCCGTACCCTCATCGACGAGGCTGCTGAGCGGGCGGAACGAGCCATTCGGACGACGGCGGAGCAGTCCGACGCCGGACGTCACCTCGCCGCTTCAGTCACCGCCGAGGAGTGCCGGCAGGCACGTGCCGAACGACTCACCGTGCTCTTCGCTGAGTGGGACGACGTCGTGGCGGAGCTGTGCGAGACGCTGCCGTTCTCCGGTGAGGACGCTGGCCTAGACGGCGGTGGTAAGGCAGCCTTGGTCGAGGCCGCGGCTGTCGGCCTGGACGGGGCCGCACGCGCAGTGACGCGCTTGCTGGGGGAGCGAGGTGACGCCGTCGTGGGACGCTTGAGCAGCGACCTGGGCTCCTGGGCGCACATGGCCGTCACAGCCGAGTCCGAACCGTTCGTCGCTACGCTCGACGCGTTGGGTATGGATGAGGACTCTGCCCGTAGCCTGCGCCTGCGAGCCTCCGAGCTGAAGGGGTACATGTGAGTGAAGTCGTCGAGACCGCCCGCCCGGCCGATGGTGTCGGCACCGTGCTCGGTCACCGGGTGGAGGAGATCTCGGCAGCGCTCGACGCCGCTGGTGACCTGATCCCCTCCGAAGCCCATGACCAGGCTCAGGCGGATCTTCGGCGCGTCATGCGCCGGCTCGAGCTCGGCGTGGACTACACGGTCGTGGCCCTGGTCGGAGGAACCGGGTCCGGCAAGTCGAGCCTGTTCAACGCGGTCTCCCATCTTGAGTTCGCAGATGTCGGTGTGATCCGCCCGACGACGGCGCGCGCTGCGGCCTGCGTGTGGGGCAGCAAGGCGACGGCGCTGCTGGACTTCCTCCAGGTCGCACCGGACCGGCGCATCCAGCGTGAGTCCGCCCTCGACGGTGACTCCGAGGACGATCTGGCGGGCTTGGTCCTGCTGGATCTGCCCGACCATGACTCGGTCGAATCCGGCCACGCCGATCAGGTCCAGCGTCTGTTGCCGCTCATCGATCTGCTCGTGTGGGTCGTGGACCCGCAGAAGTACGCCGACAACGTCCTGCACGAGGAGTACCTGCGAGCACTGGCCGACCGGCACGAGGCGATGGTCGTGGTGATCAACCAGATCGACCGCCTGCCGGATGCCGCCCGCGACCGCGTGCGGTCCGACGTGCAGCGCCTCCTGGTCGAGGACGGTCTTGCCGACGTGCGCATCGAGATGGTCTCCGCCCGGGAAGGCTCCGGGGTCGACCAGCTCCGTGCGCTGCTCGCGCGGGTGATCAGTGGAGAGTCGGTTGCCGCGCGGACCGCGAGGGACGAAACCGCGGCGATCTGCCGGCGGCTCTCCGTGCACCTCGGGCCGCAGGATCCGCAACCGCCGTCAGCGCAGGAGACTGCTGAGCGCCTCGCACTGGCCGCCGGAGTGCCCTCGGTCGCCGAGTCGGTCCGGACCGCCGTCAGCTCGGCGCGCGCCGTTGCCCTGGCGCCTGTGCAGGAGCCGGCGAGTAGCAGGATCCAGGCGATCCGGGACCGATGGATTGCGCAGGCCACCGAAGGGCTCCCGGGAGCGTGGACAGAGGCCGTGCTCGAAGGGGTGGCGTCATCGGAGGAGTTCGGGGCGCACGTCTGGCAGGCGCTGTCGGGCTCCGCGCTCCCTTCTGGTCGTGACCGGGCCGCTGCGACGTTGCGGCTGCTCGGGCTCGTCATCGGCGGCTTCGCCGTGGCACTGGTGATCGCCGCTGGAGCCGTGATGTCCACCTCGGGTGTGGTGGCGGCATCGATGGCCGGGGCCGCACTCGCGCAGGTGTTCGTGTGCATCGCGTTCCTGATCGCGGCTCGTCGCCGGCGCCGGCAGACGGGGCACGAGCGAGCCGAGGACTACCTCCAGCGCACAACCGATGCACTCCGGGTCGTGGTCGAAGATGATCTGGTCGAACCAACGGCGGCACCGCTGCAGCGTCACGCGATCGTGCGCCGAGGTATCTCCTCGCCTGATCGCTGACTGGTCTGCCGCAGGGATGGGCCGGCCCATGCCCGATGTTCCTTCGTCCACAGCCCCATGCGGGCGGACCTCGGTTGTCGCATTCCTGCCTGCACTCTGGGTTCAGCGCCGGAGGGCCCGGTGCTGAACTGGAGGAGACGAGATGGTCAACGAGGTGGATGTGACGATCCGCGGCTACATCGGGCACGACCCGACCCTCATGCACGGTGAAGGCAAAGTGCCGTACCTGCGCCTGAATGTGGGGAGCACCCCGCGCATCCGGGACCGTGAGGGTCAATGGTCGGACGGGGCGACGCAATGGTTCGCAGTCAAGTTCTTCGGTGAGTTCGCCGTCAATGTTGCCAGGAGCATCCGGCGGGGAGACGCCGTGGTTGCCCGTGGTCGGCTCGAGCACGAGGAGTACGTGAGCAGGGACGGTGAGGATCGGTGGAGCGCCACGATCATCGCGAACGCGTTCGGGCCGGATCTGCGTCACGCCGAGGCGAACGTGCGCCGGAGCAGCTGGGCAGCCGAGGTGGCCCAGCGAGCGGCGGAACGGGCCCAGCACGGTCTTCCGGATGTCTCCGGCATGGAGGAGGTGCCCGAGAACTGGGACACGAGGACAGATCAGGCTGAGTTCGGCACCGGCGATGCAGATGGTGCTGACGACCCGCAACACGACGGGGCAGATCCCGGTGAGCTGGCGTCCACCGACCGACCGGTGAGCGAGGAGTTGCTGGTCGAGCGGGTCTCCGCCTGAGCAGATGACTCGGCCACAGGTACACCCCAGTGCGTCGAGGGCCGTAGGCTGGGAGATGCGATCCACCCGAACTGATCTGGGAGAACTGTGGCCGAGTACATCTACTCGATGGTGAAAGCGCGCAAGGCGCACGGTGACAAGGTCATCCTCGACGACGTGTCGATGTCGTTCCTGCCCGGTGCGAAGATCGGCATGGTCGGCCCGAACGGAGCCGGAAAGTCCACGATCTTGAAGATCATGGCCGGTCTGGACACCCCCTCCAACGGAGAGGCACGGCTTTCGCCCGGGTACTCGGTGGGCATCCTGTTGCAGGAGCCGCCCCTGAACGAGGAGAAGACAGTCCTCGGCAACGTCGAGGAGGGCATGGGCGCGATCAAGGCAAAGCTCGACCGCTTCAACGAGATCGGCAACTTGATGGCCGAGCCGGACGCCGACTTCGACGCCCTGATGGCAGAGATGGGAAGTCTGCAGGCGGAGATCGACGCGGCGGACGCGTGGGACCTGGACTCCCAGCTCGAGCAGGCGATGGACGCGCTGCAACTACCTCCGGGCGAAGAGGCGGTCACTCACCTCTCCGGTGGCGAGCGGCGCCGCGTCGCGCTCGCCAAGCTGCTGCTGGAGCAGCCCGACCTGCTGCTGCTGGATGAGCCGACGAACCACCTCGACGCCGAGTCCGTGCAATGGCTCGAGCAGCATCTGGCCAAGTACCCCGGCGCCGTCATTGCCGTCACCCACGACCGGTACTTCCTCGACCACGTGGCAGGCTGGATTGCCGAGGTCGACCGTGGTCGTCTTTACCCCTACGAAGGCAACTACTCCACCTACCTGGAGAAGAAGGCTGCACGGCTGGACATCCAGGGCAAGAAGGACGCCAAGCTCGCCAAGCGACTCAAGGACGAGCTGGACTGGGTGCGTTCCTCCGCCAAGGGGCGGCAGGCGAAGTCGAAGGCTCGTCTGGCCCGCTACGAGGAGATGGCAGCGGAAGCCGAGCGCACTCGCAAGCTCGACTTCGAGGAGATCCAGATCCCGCCTGGTCCACGACTGGGATCGGTGGTCATCGAGGCCAGCGATCTGCGGAAGGGCTTCGGAGACCGGCCGCTGATCGATGGCCTCTCCTTCACGCTGCCCAGGAACGGCATCGTCGGCGTCATCGGCCCGAACGGTGTCGGAAAAACGACCCTCTTCAAGACGATCGTCGGCTTGGAGCCGCTCGACGCTGGCGACTTGAAGGTTGGCGAGACCGTCGACATCTCGTACGTCGATCAGGGGCGCGGTGGGATCGACCCCAAGAAGACGCTGTGGGAAGTGGTCTCCGATGGCCTCGACTTCATCCAGGTCGGGAACGTGGAGATCCCCTCGCGTGCGTATGTCTCTCAATTCGGTTTCAAGGGCCCCGACCAGCAGAAGCCGGCCGGTGTGCTCTCCGGTGGTGAACGCAACCGGCTCAACCTTGCCCTGACCCTCAAGCAGGGCGGGAACCTGCTGCTGCTGGACGAGCCGACCAACGACCTGGACGTGGAGACGCTCGGCAGCCTTGAGAACGCGCTGCTGAACTTCCCGGGCTCGGCGGTGGTCATCTCCCACGACCGGTGGTTCCTCGACCGCGTCGCCACGCACATCCTTGCCTATGAGGGAACCGACGAGAACCCCGCGAACTGGTACTGGTTCGAGGGCAACTTCGCCGACTACGAGGCCAACAAGGTCGAACGGCTCGGACAGGAAGCGGCCCGTCCGCACCGGGTTACCTATCGCAAGCTCACGCGGGACTGATCCGGATGGCGCGGGTGCGCGTGCCGGTTCCGGTCCGCTGGTCAGACCTGGACGCCTACGGGCACGTCAACAACGCTGCGATGCTGACCCTCCTGGAAGAGGCCCGCATCGCGACGTTCTGGACGAACGGCCAGGTCGCCAGCGGTACAAACGTCCTGGCCGGCGGCCCGGAGGCGAGCAGCTACACGCTGGTGGCGCGCCAGGAGATTGAGTACCTCGCGCCGCTCGGGCACTCCCATGAACCTGTGATGGTCGAGTTGTGGATCGGGCGCATCGGCGGTGCGAGCCTTGAGGTCTGCTACGAGTTGCTCTCACCCGGCGGGGCGGTTGCAGCCAAGGCGGCGACCTCCATCGTCATGGTGGACGCTGCCACCGGACAGCCTCGGCGACTCAGCGACGAAGAGCGCGCGGCTCTTGCCCCGCTCGTCGAGGATCCGATTGAGTTCAGGCGCCGCTGACACAACACGGCGCCGACCGTGCCCGACCGTGCCCGACAGTGCCTGATCGTGCCGGCCCGGGTGCGGACAGAAGAACGGGGCAGCCCGCCAGGGCCGCCCCGTTCGTGGTGGGTTCCCGTGCGATCAGCTCAGCGGGGTGAAGTCCCGGCTGGCGATGTGCTCCGGTCGCGGTGCCGGTGCTGCATAGGGCTCCACCAGTGCGTTCTCAACGGAGTTGAACACCATGAACACGTTCGACCGGGGGAACGGGGTGATGTTGTTCCCGGAGCCGTGCATGATGTTGGAGTCGAACCACAGGGCGGAGCCGGCCGGACCGGTGAACTGGTCTATCCCGTACCGGTGGGCCATCTGCGTCACCGCCTCCTGGCTGGGAACGCCCACGGTCTGCTCCTTCAGCGAGGACGTGTGGTTGTCCGCTGGGGTTTCACCCACGCCTGGGGCGTAGGTTTGGTGCGACCCTGGCATCACCATCAGTCCACCGTTGAACGGGTAGTTCGGCGTCAGCGCGATCGAGCAGCTGACGGCCCGCGGTAGCGGCATCCCGTCCTCGGCGTGCCAGGTCTCGAAATCTGAGTGCCAATAGAACCCGCTGCCCTTGAACCCGGGCATGTAGTTGACGCGGGTCTGGTGCAGGTACACCTCGGAGCCGAGCAACTGCCGGGCCCGGTCGAGTACGCGTGGGTCGCGGCTCAGGGCGTCGATGGCCTGGCTGAGCTTGGTCACCTCGAACACTGAACGGACGTCGCCCGTCGACTTCTCGGTGATCAGACGCGGGTCGCCTGTCAGCGAATCGTCGGAGGAGAGCCGGCGCAACTCGGCGGAGTAGAGCTCGATCTCGTCGCCGGTGATGAAGTCCTGGAGGATCGTGAAGCCACGCTTCTCGTGTTCCTCCAGGGCGTCGGCGTCGAACGGACCGTCCGCGGCTGAGCCCCAGACAGTCTGGTGCTCGCGTTCGAACGCCGGACCGGGCACCTCTCCGGTGCGGGTCGGGTAGAGATCCTGCTGGATCGTCGTGGTGGTCATGGCCAATTCCCTTCTCCCGGGACGTTCCGGGTGTCGTGAACTTTCCTTGTCCGTCCTAGTGGCCTAGGCCGGACCCACCAACGTCGAAGGCTGCGACTCCTCGCCCGCTCCGGATCGGAACAGGCGAGGAGCCGCAGCCCTCGCGTGAGGCTTCAGGCTTCCTCAGTGACCAGCGGGTAGACCCCGTTCTCGTCGTGGACCTCCCGACCGGTCACCGGGGGGTTGAACACGCACACCGTACGCATATCGGTGCGCGGAAGTACACGGTGCTTGTCGTGGTTGTTGAGCAGATACAGCGATCCGGGCTTGAGCTCGTGCACCTCGTTGGTCGCGAGGTCGATGATCTGCCCCTCGCCTTCGACCACGAAGACGGCCTCGTAGTGGTTGGCGTACCAGAACTCGTTCTCGGTACCCGCGTACAGCGTGGTCTCGTGCACCGAGAACCCGACGCCCTCCTTGGCGAGCACGATGCGCTTGCTGCGCCAGTTGGGGGTCTTGATGTCGGAGTCGGTGTCGTTGATCTCATCGATGGTACGCACGAGCATGGGGCTTCTGCCTTTCGAATCGGTGGCCGTAGTCGGGCCGGGGGATGGAGTGGCTCTCAGGCCGAGAGCACAGTAGCCACGGAGTCGGCGATGATGTCCAGTCCCCGGTTCAGCTCCTCGTCGGTGAGGGTCAGCGGCGGCAGCAGCTTGACCACCTCGTCCTCGGGACCGGAGGTCTCCACGAGCAGCCCGCGTGTGAAGCACTCCTTGGCGACCTCGCCGGCCTTGGCGGACTCTCCGAACTGCAGTCCTCGCGCCAGGCCCCGGCCCTTGGAGATGAGGTTGGCGTCGGGGTACTTGGCGACGAGAGCGTTGAACGCTCCCTCGATCACCATGCCCTTGGCAATGGTCGACTTGTGGAGGCTGTCGTCGCTCCAGTACTGCCGGATCGTCTCGGCGCCGGTAGCGAAGGCCGGGGCGAATCCGCGGAAGGTGCCGTTGTGCTCACCGGGCTCGAAGACGTCGAGCTCGGGCCGCACGAGCGTCAGCGCGAGCGGGAGTCCGTAGCCGCTGATGGACTTCGACAGCGTGATGATGTCGGGCACGATTCCCGCCTCTTCGAAGCTGAAGAACGGGCCGGTCCGGCCGCAGCCCATCTGAATGTCGTCGACGATCAGGAGCATGTCTTGCTTCTTGCACAGCTCCGCAAGGCCCTGCAGCCACTCCACGCGGGCGCTGTTGATGCCGCCCTCACCCTGCAGCGTCTCCACGATCACAGCCGCCGGTTCGTTCAAGCCGGAACCGGCGTCCTCAAGCAGCCGCTCCAGGTACAGGAAGTCGGGCACGTCATGCTCGTCGTCGAAGTAGTCGTCGTAGGGCATCGGGGTGGCATGCACCAGCGGGATGCCGGCGCCGCCCCGCTTCATCGAGTTCCCGGTCACGGACAGTGCACCGAGGGTCATGCCGTGGAATGCGTTCGTGAAGTTGACGATCGCCTCCCGGCCGGTGATCTTTCGCGCCAGCTTCAGCCCGGCCTCGACAGCGTTGGCGCCTCCGGGACCAGGGAACATGACACGGTGGTCCAGACCCCGGGGCTTGAGGATGTTGTCAGAGAAGGTCTGCAGGAACTCGCTGCGGGCAGTGGTGAGCATGTCGAGCGAGTGCACCACGCGGTCCGAGCTCAGGTAGTCCAGCAGTACCTGCTTCATGTGCGGGTTGTTGTGTCCGTAGTTCAGGCTGCCCGCACCAGCGAAGAAGTCGAGGTAGGCAGTGCCGTCCTCGGCGTACATGGTGGCGCCCTGTGCTCGGTCGAACACCACCGGCCAGGAGCGGGAGTAGCTCCGGACGTCAGATTCGAGCGCCGTCGTATCGGTCGTCATCAGACTCATGCCATTCTCTCGTGGTCGCGGCTGGTATCAGCCATCATCGGTGAACGTGAATTCTCGTACGGCGGTCCGTCAAACCCGGGCCAGTGCCGGATCCGGCGGGCTCAGTGGAGATCCATACCTGTGATCTCGAGTCGTGGCTCACTCGGGTGATCGTCGGGGAAGTCCTCGGCGCTCACCCCCTCGGTCCAACTCAGGGTGCCCCCGTGTGCGCGCGCTACGGCCGCAAACAGGGCGCGCGAGGCGTCGTTCGACTCCTCCACAGTCGCCTCCAGCGTCGTGCCCTCGGAGTGTGCGTGCAGGAGATCCTCCAGCATGCGCCGGGCGAGACCTCGGCCTCGAGCGCGGGAACTGACCGCCACCTGCCAGACGAACAGATGATCTGGCCGTTCCGGGGGCTGATACCCCAGCACGTAGCCGACTGGCTCCCCGCCGAGCAGTGCGATCCGGCAGGTCGCGGCGAAGTCCGCGGCGAAGATCAGGTAGGCATACGAGGAGTTCAAGTCCAAGCCGCACTCGCGGGCCAGGTTCCACATGGCTGCGCCGTCGGCGACGACGGTGCGGCGGATCTCCAGGTCGTCGTTCGATGTCGAAGGGCTCGGGTCTGCTGATGTGGTCGCCATACGGACCTCTACGGTAGCCATTGTGCTTCCGGATGGGAACCAGCGCATCGCTCCACCGACGCCGTATGGGCCGCGTCGCCTTCCCCTGTCAGCGGTGTGGTGATGCGGAAAGGTCAAGGGTCGGCTACCACCCTCCGGGGGTCGTCCAGTTCAGTCCGTATAGTGAGACGAATCGGGTGCTCGCGGCGTGATGTCGCGGAAATGAGGGCTGGGTCACAGGTGTCAGGGGGTGTGTGTCCCATCGATCGAGGCAGGGTCGGTAGCCAGCCAGTAAGGTGTGAGGCGTGCACCCGGTGGAGCGTCGATGACCAGTCCGCTGCGACGAGATATCCATGCTGTTCTGTTGCCAGGTTTCTCCGGCACCGCGGTTCCGCACTGGGTTGCTGAGGCCGAGGATCTGGGCGGCGTCCTGCTGTTCGGCCAGAACACGCCTGACCTTGAGACCACGGTCGGCCTCACCCAGGCGTTACGTGCCGCGCAGCCCGGGTTGCTGGTGGCGATCGATGAAGAGGGTGGGAATGTCTCGCGTCTGCAGGCCCAGGAGGGTTCCGACCTGCCGGCACCGGCCGCCCTCGGTGCCATCGACGACGCCGCGCTGACAGAAGCCTGTGCACACGCGATGGGAGATCTCATCGCGGCCTGCGGTATCGACCTCACGTTTGCGCCCGTGCTGGATGTGGCCGCGCGGCCCGACAATCCCGTGATCGGTCCCCGGTCCTTCGGTGCAGACCCTGCGCTGGTGGCGCGGCACGGACGGGCAGTGATCCGAGGGCTCCGTGCCGCCGGTGTGCTCAGCGGCGGCAAGCACTTTCCCGGGCACGGTGACACCGACGTCGACTCTCATCTCGCGCTGCCGCGCCTGGACGTGACGGACGCTGAACTCAGTGCACGCGACCTCCCGCCCTTCGTCGAGGCGTTCGCCGAACGTATGGATACGCTCATGGTCGGGCACCTCATCGTGCCCGCCTGGGATCCGCACTCGCCTGCGTCACTGTCCGCGGTGGCGATCGACCGTGCGCGCGCTCTGGGCTTCACCGGCCCGGTAGTCACCGATGCGCTGGACATGAAGGCGGTCTCGGCGGACGGCGTCGGCGCGGCCGCGGTGCGGGCGCTCGCCGCCGGAGCGGATCTGCTGTGCCTGGGTTCCACTGCCGAAGTTCCCGACGACGCAGCTCACTTCTTCCATGTGCGCGACACGATCGAAGACGCCGTCCGGGCAGGAGAACTCGACGCGGGCCGTATCCGCGAGGCAGCCGAACGCGTACGAATGCTACGCAGCCGCTCCGGCCGGCCGGTGCCGGACCTCCAACGTGTCAGAGCGCGCGTCGAGACTCTCGGCCTGGAGGCCGCCAGGCGCGGGCTGCGCGTCCACGGTGACGTCGGGTTGCGGGCGGGGGACGTCGTCGTCGACCTGATCACTCGCTGGGACCAAGCGGCCGGTGCCACCTCCGGGCCGGTCGTCCGCGAACTCACCAACGTCCTCGGACTGACGCCGCTGAGTGCAGCTGATGTGCCCCGTGTGATGGCCGGCGCTCGCCTGGCAGTCGTGGCCCGGGAGTCTGACGGTCGCCTGCTCCGTCTACTCGCTGACTACCCGGACGCGGTTCTCATGCATGTCGGGGTGGAGGGTGCGGCCCCGGATCACCCGCATATCGTCTACACCCACGGGATCGCGCGAGCCAGCGCTCGCGCGGCAGCCATCGCCTGCGGCTCTTCCAGGAGACTTCGCACCGGCGACGTTCAGGAGGACACATGACACCGCACCCGCAGGACACGCCATTGCATGTGCAGTCCGCCACGGAGGACCGCAATCCGCGCACCACCGAGATCGATACGCTCGCCTCGGGCGACCTCGTGCGTCTGATCACCACCGAGGATGCTGCCGTCGTACCGGCCGTGGCCGCGGCGGGCCCGCAGATCGCGGCTCTGGTTGACCTGGCAGTCGATGCGCTCGGCTCCGGCGGGCGGATCATCTACGTCGGGGCCGGCACGTCAGGTCGCCTCGGCGTGCTCGACGCGGTCGAACTGCTGCCCACCTACCGCGTGGGCTCTGACCAGGTGGAGGCGTTCCTCGCCGGGGGAAGTGAAGCGATGACTGCTCCCGTCGAGGGGGCTGAGGACGACCCCGCGGCCGGAGCGGCGGCCGTGGCGGAGGTCGGGCCGGGCGATCTCGTGGTGGGCCTGGCGGCGAGCGGACGCACGCCTTTTGTGGGCGGTGCCCTGGAACGGGCACGGTCCCGCGGCGCCGCGACCGGGCTGATTGCCTGCAACCCGCGTGCCACGCTCGCCTCGTCGGCCGATGTGGCCGTACTGGTCGATACCGGCCCGGAGGTGGTCACCGGGAGCACGCGGATGAAGGCAGGTACCGCGCAGAAACTCGTGCTCAACACCTTGTCCACCGCGACGATGGTGAGGCTGGGAAAGACCTACTCGAACTTGATGATCGACGTGCTGCCGACGAACGAGAAGTTGCACGCCCGGATCGTGCGAATGCTCGCGCAGGCCACCGGGCGCCCGGCCGATCAGTGCCGGGCGGCGCTGACCGAGGCGGGAGACGTGCGCACGGCGCTCGTGTGTCTGCTCGCTTCAGTGGACGCGGTCGCGGCGCGCGCCGCACTGGCGCAAAATCCCCCGGACCCCGCGCGCGCGGGGGATCCGGCGGGGATCCGAACGGCCGTCGCCGAGCTCGGCGGACAAGCCGTCGCGCCCGGCGAGTAGACCCGCCGAGCGCGACGGGCGATCAGCGCAGCCAGGGCAGGCGCTGGACGATGGTGGTACCCGCCCACCACTTGCCCAGGCCCCAGGTGTCCCCGGCGAGAGTGACTGCGGCGATGATCAGCAGCAGCGCTTCGTGCCAGTGCGAGTCGATGATCGGGTTGGTGGCCGGCTCGCCGATCCAGGGCAGTGCCACCAGGTACATGAACAGCATCAGCAGCGCGCCGCTGACGGCGGCGATGCGCAGACCGGCCCCGGTGATCATGGCTACGCCGATACCGAGCAGACCGATCATGAACAACGCGTCCCCGAACGGGTTGAGGAACAGATCCTGGAACAAGCCTGCCAGCGGTTGCGACGGGTCGAGGTTGCCGAGGTACCCCTGGGCGGGTGTGCCACCGTTGATCCAGGCACGTTCAGATGGGGTGGTGAAGCCGAGGCCGAAGGTCTTGTCCAGGAAGGGCCAGAGAAAACTGAAGCCGATCACGATACGGCCGATCGCGAGAGCCCGTCGGGCCCACACGGAACGGATGAGGTCTTCCTGCGTCCTCACGCTCGTGGCGGTCTGAGAGAGTGTCGTGCTCATCGTCGGTGTCCTTGTCTACGTGGGTTCTGGTGCGAACCCCGTGACACGCAGTCTCCTCCGGCGCCGTCCCCCCGCCCTAGGGCCGAAGGTCCCACGGACTCTCTCCTGTCCGCGGGTCAGCCTTGGCTCTGCGGCACCCGGAGCATCCCCTCCTGGGCGATCGTCGCGACCAGCCTGCCACTGCGGTCGAACACCTTCGCCTCACCCAGGCCACGACCACCCTGGGCGGAGGGCGAGGACTGCGCGAACAGCAACCACTCCCCAGCGTCGACATCCCGGTGCCACCACATGGCGTGGTCGAGACTGGCCACACTCGCTTCCCTGGTCATCCACGACAGGCCGTGTCTGCGCATGATCGGCTCCAGCATCACCTGATCGCACGCGTAGGCCAGCATGGCCCGCTGCTGTAGCTGATCACCGGGGATCGGTGCCCGTGCCCGCATCCACAGGAACTGCCGGTCCGAGTGTTCTGCGGCAGGTCCGGTGAACAGGTTCCCGCTGACATGGCGCAGATCGAAGGCGCCGTTGCGGTAGAAGAACTGCGCGACCGGGTGGTCGAGCGAGTTGAACAGGGCCACCGAGCTCGGCAGCGACTCCGGCTCGGGTACCTCCGGCATCGGATCAGCATGGTCCAGTCCTGGCTGCTCGGATTGGAAGCTCGCGATCATCGACAGGATCGGCTTGCCGGATTGCAGCGCGTGGGTCCGCCGAGCGCTGAACGATCGACCATCTCGCAGCCGCTCCACGGCAAACGTGATCGGATCCTCCAGCGACCCGGGCCGCAGGAAGTAGCCATGGACTGAGTGCGGTAGTCGGCCGGGGTCCATCGTGCGCCCGGCGGCCAGCAGCGCTTGCGCGAGCACCTGCCCGCCGTAGACGCGGCCGTGCAGCTGTGGCAACGAGGTTCCGACGAAGGTGTCAGCGTCGGTCTGCTCCAGGTCGAGCGCAGCCAGCACCGCGGCCAGCGGCATCGGCTCCTCGCGGTGTTCGCTCATCACTCCTCCTCGAAGGTGTTCACCAGGGAGTGCGCGGCGCGCTCCAGGTAGTCCCACAGTGTGGCGCGCTGGATGGGGGCCAGGTCGGCTTCGTCCACGGCCACACGCATGAAGTCCAGCCACCGGTCTCGGGCGGCGGGGGAGACCCGGAACGGCGCGTGCCGCATCCGCAGTCGCGGGTGACCGCGGGTCTCGGAATAGGTGGTCGGCCCGCCCCAGTACTGCTCGAGGAACATCCGCAGCCGGTCCTCGGCGGGCCCGAGATCGGCATCGGGGTACATCGGGCGCAGCAGGTCATCGCCGGCGACTTGCTCGTAGAAGCGGTGCACGATGCGGCGGAAGGTCGCTTCGCCGCCGACCGCTTCGTAGAAGGAGGGCTGGCGTTCGCTACGCAGCGGCCCCGCGGCGGATAGCCCCAGGGTGGGGCGGTTGCCTGCAGCGCTCTCGGGATTGGTGCTCACCGTCCCAGCGTAAGAGATCGCGCGGACGGGCGTAGCCGACGCACGACGGCAGATGCGAGCCGGGCGACCTGTCCATGGTCCTCAGCAGGCCGTTCCCGCTACAGCGCCAGGTCGGCGAGTACGGGGAGCGCCTCACGCACCGCGCGCCGTGCGCCGTCTGCACTGTCCGCGGCGAGAGCGAGCCCGGCCGCCGCCTGGCACTCCTGGTGGGTCACCGCGCCGAGTAGGGCGGCTACGTCCCCCAACGCCCGTGGTGTCATCGACAGGCTCGCTACGCCCAGTCCCACCAGCACGGCAGCCAGAGCCGGTGAAGCGGCGGCCTCTCCGCAGACCCCGACAGGGCGTCCCTGCGCCTGTCCACCCATGCATGTGAGCTGGATCAGCCGCAGCACCGCCGGGTCCCACGGGGTAGACAGGGGTGCGAGCGCACCCAGGAGCCGGTCGGCCGCGAGGGTGTACTGCACGAGGTCGTTGGTGCCGATCGAGGCGAACGCAGCGCGTGCCAGCAGCGGCCCGGCGAGCAAGGCTGCGCTGGGCACTTCGACCATCACCCCGGCAGTCCGGAGCCCGTGTGCCGTACAGCGAGCCACGAAGTCCTCGGCCTCGGCCACCCGGCTGATCATCGGAGCCATGACCCACACGTCCGCCTCGTGCTCGCCGGCGGCCCGGGCGATCGCCATCAGCTGGTGGTCGAGGACGTCCGGGTTCTGCCACGACGTGCGGTAGCCGCGTACCCCCAGCGCGGGGTTGGTCTCGTCGGTATCTGTCAGGAACGGGAGTGGCTTGTCCGCCCCGGCGTCCAGGGTGCGGATCACGACCTTCTTCCCTGCGAACGCCGCCATCACGGGCCCATAGGCCGCGACCTGCTCGTCGATGGTGGGCTCGTCGTCCCGATCCAGGAAGCAGAACTCAGTCCGGAACAGGCCCACCCCCTCGGCTCCCGAGGCGGCGGCGGGCTCGGCGTCTTCCGCCTCCCCGACGTTCGCGAGCAGCTCTACCCGATGGCCGTCCTTCGTGGTGCCCGGGGGAGTGAACGTGCGCACGGTGGTCCGCTCGCGGGCTGCAGTTACCGCTTCCTCGGACGGGTCCAGGTAGACCTGACCGGCCCCACCGTCGACGAGGACGACCATGTCGGTGCTGATCTGCTCGACTGCCTGCCCGATACCGACGACGGCGGGGATGCCGATCGCCCGGGCGAGGATTGCGGTGTGCGAGGTAGGTCCGCCCTCTTCGGTGACAAGACCGCGGACGACCTCCGGATCCAGTTGCGCCGTATCGGCTGGAGCCAGGTCGCGGGCGAGGAGGATGAACGGTTCCTCCCGGCGCGGCACTCCCGGCGTGGGCGCGCCCAGCAGGTGCGCCACGATCCGGTCCCGCACGTCGATCACGTCGCGCGCACGTTCGGCGAGGTAGCCGCCGAGCGACTCGAACTGGTCGGCAACCGCACCCGCGGCCTCCCAGATTGCCCGCTCTGGGCTGACCCTGTCCGCGCGCACCCGCTCCTGGGCATCACGCACCAGCGTCGGGTCCTGGGCGATCTGCGCTGTGGCCTCCAGCACATCTCGTGCCGTGCCGTCGGTCGCCTCCGCTCGGTCGGCCAGGTCTCTCCCGACGGCGCTGGCCGCCTCCGCGATGGCCGCAGCGCTGGCCTCGGGATCGGCCGAGCTGCGCCGTTTCGGTGGCTCACCGGCGGCACTGGTCATCCACACCGCCGGACCGGCGGCGCGCCCTGGTGAGACACCTGCTCCCGAGATGACTACCGGATGGTCGCCGTGCGTCATGGATCGCCTCCCCGTCGTTGGTTGCTGATCATTGTGCTGGTGGGCAGTGCCCAGGGCCACGCGGTTGTAGAGTGGGATGTATCACAGAGCGATCACATCGACGAAGAAGGAGTGGACGTGACGAAGGCTGAAGAGTTCCTCGCGGCACTGGGCGGCGACCAGAACGTGGTCGACCTGGAGCCGTGCATCACGCGGTTGCGGGTCGAGGTGACCGACCCGGGGCTCGTGAACGAGGACGGCCTACGTTCACACGGTGCCTTCGGTGTGGTGCGGTCCGGTCGCGTGGTGCAAGTGGTCGTTGGGCCGGAGGCGGATGATCTTGCTGCCGAGATTGACGGGCTGCGCTCGGGGGCTTGACCCTGCGGACGCTGGTCGGAGTGCGGTGCCGATATCAACTGCTGGTGCCGACGCGCCCGTCACCAGTGTCTCTGGCAGGATCGGGCCAAGCAGATCATGGTGAGCCGGATCGATGCTGGAGCGGACCGCCATGCCGCCGAACCGACTGATGGGGAGCGTTGGACCACGCCGTGACCGAAGTGAGCACTGACGCCCTGAGTGAAGACTTGCGTGCGCTCGCGGCTACCTACGGGGTGGCGACCGACTTCTGGGATTTCCACGGCGAGCACCGGGACGTCCCGGCTGCCACGGTGCGTGCTGCGCTCGCTGCGATGGGAGTGCGAGCCGGCTCCGCTGAGGAGATCCTCGCCGAGCGCACCCGCGCCGATCTCGCGCCGTGGCGCCGCGTGCTGCCTCCGTGCGTGGTGATGAGGCAGGGGACTGAAGCCACCGTGCCCGTCCATGTCGACGACGGTATGGCAGTGCGGGCACATGTGGTGCTCGAGTCCGCAGGCATCGTCGAGCTCGCACAGTCGGATCGCTGGGTCGAGCCGCGAACGATCGACGGTCGGTCCGTCGGTGAGGCGACCTTCATCTTGCCGGACGATCTGCCGCTGGGATGGCATGAGGTCGTGGTTGTGGTCGGGCTCGACGAGGAGAGCCGTGCACCGCTGGCCGTCACCCCGGTCACACTCTCGCTCCCGCAGTTGCGAGAGGACCTCGGAGGCCGCGCGTGGGGCCTGATGGCGCAGTTGTACTCGGTGCGCTCCCACCGCTCGTGGGGCATCGGGGACTTTGCGGACCTGGCCGAGCTCGGGGCGCTCGGGGCCGAGGTCGGGGCGGATTTCTTGCTCATCAACCCGGTGCATGCGGCCGAGCCGAGCGTTCCGATCACGCCGTCTCCCTACCTGCCGGCGACGAGACGGTTCGTCAACCCGATCTACATCCGTCCCGAAGAGGTTGCCGAAGCGGCGTACCTGCCCAATAACCAGCGCACGCTCCTGGAGTGGGGAGCACAGTCGGTGCAGGTCATGAACACCGATGCTTCGCCCTTGGACCGGGATGAGGTCTGGCAGGAGAAGAAGTCGGCTCTCGAGACGATCTTTGCCGCGGGCAGAAGCCGCTCGCGACAGGGCGAGTTCGACCGGTTCCGCACTGAACAGGGACAGGGTCTGGAGGACTTCGCACTGTGGTGCGCCGCCCGGGAATCCTTCGGTTCGGATCAGTGGCCCCTCACCGACGGCGCCACCTCGGGGGCGATTGCCGCGCTGCGTCGTCAATTGGCGGAACGGGTCACCTTCCACTGCTGGTTGCAGTGGGTGGCAGATGAGCAGTTGGCCAGGGCACAGCGGGTCGCGCGCGAGGCCGGTATGCGGATCGGAATCATGCAGGACCTGGCGGTCGGCGTGCATCCGGACGGGGCCGACTCGTGGTCGATGCGGCACGTGCTCGCCCGGGGGATGTCGGTCGGCGCGCCGCCGGACATGTACAACCAGCAGGGTCAGGACTGGTCCCAGCCGCCGTGGCGGCCCGATGCACTCGCCGAGGTGGGGTATGCCCCCGTGCGCGATCTGGTCCGTACGGCACTGCGTCATGCGGGTGCGCTCCGGGTTGACCACATCATGGGTCTGTTCCGGTTGTGGTGGATACCCCACGGATGCAGCGCGGGCGAGGGTACCTACGTCAGCTACGACCACGAGGCGATGGTCGGCGTGCTGGCGCTGGAGGCGCACCGGGCCGGGGCCGTGGTGATCGGTGAAGACCTGGGAACGGTCGAACCGTGGGTGCGCGACTACCTGAGCGAACGGGGAGTGCTGGGCACGTCGGTGCTGTGGTTTGAACAGGAGGATGCTCGTCCCAGGCCGCCGGAGGACTACCGCGAGCTGGTGCTCGCGACCGTCACCACCCACGATTTGCCGCCCACCGCCGGCTACCTGGCCGAGGAGCACGTCGATCTGCGGCACCGTCTCGGACTGCTGACTGAACCGGTGGAACGCGTACGACTGGCCGCACGAATCGAGCGAGAACGCATGCTCCAGGGTTTGCGTGAGCGGTTCCTGCTGCCTGAGGACCCCACGGAGCGGCAGATTGTGGAGGCCCTGCATCGCTACATTGCCCAGACACCCGCCGTCCTGGTGGGGGTCTCGCTCGCCGATGCGGTGGGTGAGCGCCGCGCTCAGAACCAACCCGGCACCGACACCGAGTACCCGAACTGGAAGATCCCGTTGGCTGACGGTGCCGAACAGGCTGTGCTCGTCGAGGATCTTCCGGGCAACGCCCGGTTCGCGTCGCTGCTGACGGCCCTGACCCACGAGCTCCGCGAACGTGGGTGAGGACGGTCGATGACGCTGCATGTGCTCGCCCCGGTGTCAGGGGACGTGATGGCGATGTCGCAGGTTCCGGACCCGGTCTTCGCGCAGGAGATCGTCGGCCCTGGGGCCGCCATCGACCCGTTGACTGCCGCCGGTGGTGACCCCGTGGACGTGCTCGCCCCGATCTCCGGGCGCATCCTGAAACTACACCCGCACGCCTTCGTGGTGGTGGCTGCGTCGGGTCAGGGGGTGCTGGTGCATCTGGGTGTCGACACGGTCCAACTCGGCGGCGAGGGCTTCACTGTGCATGTGGCCGAGGGTGAGAGCGTGGAACGACGTCAGCGGATGGTGACATTCTCGCCACGGGAGATTGCCGACGGCGGACGCTCGCCCGTGTGTCCGGTGGTCGCGCTGGAGGCGGTGACAGACACGGTACGAGTCAGCCTGCGCGCATCCGTCCAGGCGGGGGAGCCTCTGTTCGAGTGGATTGGTTGAGGGCTCAGCCCGCCGAACGGTCCGCCTGCTGTGCGGCCAGGGCTCGTCGTACCGTGTCGCGGTTCTCCAGCATCAGGCGGCGCAGCGCCGGCGTCCGGTCGCCGAGCTGATCGAGGAAGGCGTCGGTGCGGGTGAGTACGTCCACCCCGGTCGAGGTGTCGATGTCGGCGATCCGGGAAGGGTACAGACCGACCACGATGTTCTGTGCGATCTCGTTCGTACGTTCGGCCCACACTCCCTCGATCGCTTCGAAGTAGCGATCAGCGAAGCCGGCCAGCAGGGCTCGGCCTGCCTGCCCGTGCACGCGTGCGAAGCCAGCGATCAGAGCGCTCTGGACGGCATTCGGGAGGTCGCCGGCATCCACCACGGAGGCCCAGACAGCCTCCTTGGCCTCCCTCGTCGGCAGGGACGCCCGGGCAGCTGCCGCGGCTCTGCGTCCGGCCGCGGTGGAGTCGCTCCTCCTCAGCCGCGATCTCGCGCTCGCCGACCGCCCCCAACGCTGCTAGGCCGCTCAGGAGTTCCCATCGCAGATCGGTGTCCACGGTCAGACCCTCGAGAGTTGTCTCGCCCGCGAGTATCCCGGTCAGTGTGGCACGGTGCTGTGCGGTGGTCGCGTGGGTCGCGAACGCCTTGAGGAGCTGGAACTGACTGTCCGACCCAGGTGCGGCTGCGTTGGCGAGGTCCCAGAGTCGATCCGCGACGGTAGTCCTGACGCGTTCGGAGTTCGCCGGGTCGGTGTAGAAGGTCACGGTGGTGGCGAGTTGGCGCAGCAGCACCAACGCCATGGTGGAGTCGGTCTCGGCACCAACACTGTCCGTCACCATGTCGATGAAGCGACGCGCTGGCCACTCCCCGTCCCGGGTCATGTCCCACGCGGAGCTCCAGACCAGGGAGCGGGGAAGGGAATCGGTGAAGTCACTCAGGTGTTCGACGGCAGTCTCCAGCGACTGCGGGTCGAGGCGGACCTTCGCGTACGCCAGGTCCTCGTCATTGACCAGGATCAGCTGCGGTCGGTCGATCCCGACGAAGTCCGGCACCGGGGTGCTTGCCCCGTCGATGTCGAGTTCGACCCGGTGGGTGCGCCGCAGATGCCCCTTGCCATCGATGTCATAGCCGCCGACCGCAATGCGGTGCGGGCGCAGAGCCGGGTGCTCGTCGGGCGCCTCCTGGCTGATGAAGAAGGAGGCGATCCTGCCCATGGAGTCCACCTCGATCTGCGGACGCAGCGTGGTCACGCCTGACTCTTGCAGCCACACACGTGACCAAGCGCTCAAGTCGCGACCACTGGTGGCTTCCAGCTCGGCGAGCAGATCGCGCAGCTCGGTGTTGCCGCGGGCATGCTTGCGGAAGTACGCCTGCACGCCGGCGAGGAAGGCCTCCTGCCCAACCCACGCGACGAGTTGCTTGAGCACCGAGGCGCCCTTGGCGTAGGTGATGCCGTCGAAGTTGACCTCGACGTCCTCGAGGTCGTTGATCTCGGCCACGATGGGATGGGTGGTCGGCAGCTGGTCCTGCCGGTAGGCCCACGACTTCTCCAGTGAACTGAACGTGGTCCACGCCTGCGTCCACCGCGTGGCTTCAGCGGTGGCCAGCGTGGAGGCGTACTCGGCGAACGACTCGTTCAACCACAGGTCGTTCCACCAGCGCATGGTGACCAGATCGCCGAACCACATGTGTGCGAGCTCGTGCAGGATCGTCACGGCTCGCCGTTCGATCGTGGCCTCGGGCACCTTGGACCGGAAGATGTAGTTCTCCACGAAGGTCACGCAGCCGGCGTTCTCCATCGCACCGGCGTTGAACTCCGGCACGAACAACTGGTCGTACTTCTCGAACGGGTAGGCCATGTCGAAGGCCTCCTCGTAGAAGGCGAACCCGGCGCGGGTGATGTCGAGGACGTTCTCCGTGTCCAGGTGCTCGGCGAGCGAGGCCCGGCAGAACACGCCGAGCGGGATAGTCCTGCCGTCGCGTGAGACCAGTTCTCCGGTCTCACGGTGGTACGGGCCGGCCACGAGAGCCGTGACATAGCACGGCAAGATCCCGGTGGGCTCGAAGGTCCAGGTGGCTGCGCCGTCGTGGGTCGCTCGAGGTGCGGGAGTGGGGGCATTGGAGACCACCTGCCAGTGCTGGGCAGCGGTGACAGTGAACTGGAAGGTTGCCTTCAGATCAGGTTGCTCGAAGACGGCGAACATTCTCCGGGTGTCGGCCACCTCGAACTGGGAGTACAGGTAGATCTCGTCGTCGACCGGATCCACGAACCGGTGCAGCCCCTCACCGGTGTTCATGTAGGCACAATCGGCCACCACGTGGAGTTCGTTCTCGGCCCGGAGGCCGTCCAGCTGGATCCGTGAATCGGCGAACACCAGCTCTGGGTCCAGCGAGACACCGTTGAGGACGATCTCGTGCACAGTCGGCGCGATCAGGTCGATGAACGTGCTCGCTCCGGGGGTGGCAGTGAACCGCACCCGCGTCCTCGAGCGGAAAGTTGGTTCGGATCCGGTGAGATCGAGCGCTACCTCGTAGGCGGTGGGTTGGACCGTCGCGGCCCGTTCAGCAGCTTCGATACGGGTGAGGTTCTCTCCAGGCACGAACGTTGCTCCTCATCGATGCGGGTAGACCGGGGTGTGCTACGGCCGGTAGCGCGGTGACACGATCCTGCCATCACGACCGCCACGGGAGCGGCGTCCGGCCATAGGGTGGGTCCATGATCGATCAGCGGTGGGTATTTCGCGACGACGTCGAGGCGACGGAGGCAGCCGACGGGGTCACGCGCCGGGTGCTCGCCTATGACCAGAAGATGATGTGCGTGGAGAACACGTTCGAGACCAGAGCAGTCGGCCCGCTCCACCACCATCCACACACCCAGATCACCTATGTCGTCAGCGGGGTGTTCGACTTCGAGATCGACGGAGTCGTCAGGACCGTCAGAGCTGGCGATTCGATGCTCAAGTCGAGCAACGTCGAGCACGGGTGTCTGTGCCGCGAGGCGGGAGTGCTGCTCGACCTGTTCACACCGATGCGAGAGGACTTCGTCTGAGCGCGCCCCGGCCGGTTGACTACCCGGGTCGGAGCGCGGCATAGAGCGTCATGTCGCGTCGCACACCGTCGATCTCCTGGTGCGAGCGGAGCACGCCTTCCCGCAGGTAGCCGGCCCGCTCGGCGGTGCGAAGGGAGGCGACGTTCCACGGTTCGATGTACAGCTCGATCCTGTGCAGAGCCTGGATGCTCCAGCCGAAGCCCGTCAGCGCGATCAGCGCGTCCTTGGCGTACCCACGTCCACGACATTGCGGTGAGATCGCGTAGCCGCCTACAGCCCGGCCGCTGTCGGATCGCAGGGAGAGGCCAGCGTGGCCGACAGCACGATCGGTTTGCTTGTCGGCCACGGCGAACGAATAGCCCGTCCCTTGCTCGGCCCGGGCGAGCTGGCGCGAGATCCACGCTGCGGCCCCGTCGTCGTCGACCCGCTCAGGCACGGACCCGATGGTGGGGATGTAGGAATCGGCGGCGAACTCCGCCACCAGGTGGGCATCGCTCGCTCTCCAGGGGCGCAGCAGGACCGATCCTGCTGAGGGTGCCTCGGACGGCCACGCAAGACGCATCCGGCCATCATCCCAGACAGCTCCTCCTCGCGGAATGTCGGACGGTCGTTCTCGGTTGGCGACAATGGACATGTCTTGACCTGACGAAGGAGATGTAGTGAGCACTGTCACCCAGACCGCCGCCGACACGATCGAGGCCACGCACACAGACGTCGCCGACTTCTGGTTCGACCCCGCCTGTCCGTGGGCGTGGATGACCTCCCGCTGGATCACCGAGGTGGAGAAGGTCCGTGATATCTCGGTCCGCTGGCACATCATGAGCCTGTCGGTCCTGAACGAGGGGCGGGACGAACTGCCCGAGGGGTACAAGGCGATGCTCGCGCAGGCCTGGGGTCCGGTGCGGGTGATCAATGCTGCCCGGGTGCTGCACGGCGAAGAGTGGGTCAAGCCGCTCTACGATGCGATCGGCACACGCTTCCACCCCGGAGGTCGTGGCGAGGACCGGCATGAGGTCCTGGTCGAGGCGCTTGCTGAGGTAGGTCTTCCCGCCGACCTGATCCGGTTCGAGGACTCCGACGAGCACGATGAGTCCCTGCGTGCCTCGCACGCCGCAGCCATCTCGCGCGTCGGTGAGGACGTCGGTACGCCGGTCGTCGCCTTCAACGGCACGGCGTTCTTCGGACCGGTCATCACCCCCGCACCCAAGGGTGAGGAAGCCGGCAAGCTGTGGGACGGCGTGGTGGCTGTGGCTGCCTATCCCGGCTTCTATGAGATCAAGCGCACCCGCTCCCAGGGGCCGATTTTCGACTGACACCCCTCTCCGCCTCCGGCGGGCGTTCCGGTCAGGTCGTCTGCATGGGCTCCGGCCGCTACCGTAGGTGAGCATTCGGAACCGGACGACGGAGGATCGATGGCCCAGCGCGGCGGCCTTGGACCATGGGGTGTCGCACTCGTGTGCGTGGACGCGCTGCTGATCGTGGCTCTGGTGATCATTCTGGTCACCTGGCCCGACAGCAGCGCTGCGCGGGAGGACCCCACCGGCGATGCCGGCACTGCGACGGGCGGGACTGCGGCGACCGACGGAGCGGGAGCCGGTGGCGATGGGACCGACAGTGGTGAGACCACCGACGCCCCGCAGGTCGACGTGCCCGAGGACGTGCTCGACCTGACTGGCTTCATGCTGCCCAGCGGCAACATCTGGTGCGAGCTCGGCAATGACGCAGCGACCTGCGTGATCGAGTCCTTCTCGTACTCGCCGCCGAGCATCGAGGACTGTGCCGCGGACGACTCCGGGTACCGGTGGGAAGTCTCCGCCGACGGTGCCACGCCTGTCTGCGGTGCGGCACCCGAGCAACCTGGTGGCCTCACCGAGCTCGACTACGGTCAGGCGACGCTGGTCGGCGACATTCTGTGTGAGAGCACCACGGATGGGCCGGTCTGCCGGTCCGTCACCACCGGGCACGGGTTCCAGATCGCGCGCGGAGGCACCCGAACCTTCTGACCCCGGCCCCGCCACTCAGCGAAGCTCGTCATCTCATATGGTGGGATCCATGCGGGGGTGGCTCGCCGCCGTCCGCGGATATGGTGGAGTACTTCTCATGTTCCTCGACCTCGCGGCCACCGGTGCCCGGGTCGAGCACGCCCTGATGGGGGCACCGGCGCGAATGCCGGGGCGAATGCGCTGTCGCTCGATGAGCAGCGCCGCGATGTGCGACTCCTGTCGCCGTCGCTGACTCGCCCCGCACCCGCCTACCCGTCAGGAGCACATGCACATGGCCGTCACCACCGGCACCACCTGGGATGCCGTCCTCTCCGCCCGCCCCGCCCCGCCTGAGCCGGGCAGCGCTGCGATTTCGGTCCGCGCCGCCTACCAGGCAGCCCTGTACGAGCGTGCGCTGCTGGTCGATCTGCGGGACCAGCACGCCAACGGTGAAGTGCCCCCAGACCTCGCGGCTGCCGTCCTCGCGCCGCAAGAGTTGCTCGGACACCTGCTCAACTCCACCGATCCGCGGCCGGTGATCCTTCTCAGCGACGACGGACAGCTGGCACAGGAGACAGCCGAGGCGCTTGCCGAACTCGAGCTCGCCCGGGTGAGCTACGCCGTCGGGGGATTCCTGGGGTGGTTGCGGGCCGGCTTGCCGGCCCGCAACTGATCACCAGATCCGGACGCGCTCGTCCGGATCGAGCCACAGCCCGTCGCCCGGCTGCACGTCGAACGCGTCGACGAACTCGTCGAGGTTGCGCACCGGGGCGTTGCAGCGGATCTCATCGGGGGAGTGGGGGTCGATCGAGAGCAGCCGCAGAGCCTCCTGCTCGCGGGCTTTCGTGCGCCAGCATCGGGCCCACGCGAGGAACAGGCGCTGCATCTCCTCCTGCGTTGTCTCCTCACCGCGACGTTCCTTGGCGATCCGGAAGGCCTTGATGCCGATACCGAGTCCGCCGAGGTCGCCGATGTTCTCGCCGACCGTCAGGGCGCCATTCACGGTATGGGAATCGTCCAGCCCGCTGGGGGAGAGGACGTCGTACTGCGCGATCAGGGCCTGGGTGCGGGCGTCGAACTCGGCCCGGTCCTCCTCAGTCCACCAGTCGTGCAGCCGACCGGAACCGTCGTACCGGCTGCCCTGATCGTCGAATCCGTGCCCGATCTCATGCCCGATCACCGCGCCGATTGCGCCGTAGTTCGTGGCGTCGTCGGCGTCGGCATCAAAGAACGGCGGCTGCAGGATCGCAACTGGGAAGACGATCTCGTTCATCGACGGGTTGTAGTAGGCGTTCACCGTCTGTGGGGACATGAACCACTCGTCGGTGTCGATCGGACCGCCGAGCTTGTTCAGCTCGTAGTCAGTCTCGAAGGCGTGCGCGGCACGGACATTGCCGAGCAGATCGTCGCCGGTGACCTGGAGGCCGGAGTAGTCGCGCCACTTATCCGGGTAGCCGACCTTCGGGGTGAACGCCTCAAGCTTGTCGAGGGCCTTCTCACGTGTGGCCGGGCTCATCCAGTCCAAGTCTGAGATGGAGCGACGATAGGCCTCCACCAGGTCGGCCACCAGCACCCGCATGGCTTCCTTGTGCTCCGGGGGGAAGTGCCGCGCCACGTACAGCTTGCCCACGGCTTCCCCGAGCACGCCCTGCACCAGGCTCACCCCCCGCTTCCACCGCTCCCGGATCTCCGGGGCGCCGGTGAGGGTGCGGCCCACGAAGTCGAAGTTCTCCTCCACGAGCTCGCTGTGCAGGTACGGGGCGCGCGAACGCACCACCCGCCAGGTCAGCCACAGCCGCCACAGGTCGGTCGGCTCGTCCGCCCATGCCGCCGAGAGGTCGGCGAGGAACTCCGGCTGCCGGACGACGACCTCCGCCAGTGCGGACTCCTCGCCTCCTAGGGCACTCACCCAGGTGGCCCAGTCGAACTCCGGGGCGAGTTCGCTCAGCTGGGCCAGCGTCATCCGGTTGTAGGTGGCCTGGGCGTCGCGGCACCGTACCCGGTCCCAGTGCGCGCCGGCCAGCCGGGTCTCCAGGGCCATCACCCGCTCGGCAGCGCCGTGTGCTTCAGCCTCGGTCACCACGCCCGCAGTGGCGAGCATCGCAGCCACGTGTGGGATGTAGGCGGCCCGGACCGCCGCATGCTCCTCCGCCCGGTAATACGCTTCGTCGGGCATCCCGAGACCCGATTGCTCGAGATAGACGATGTACCGGGTGGGGTCGTCGGAGTCGACGTCGATGAACGGTTCAACCGCGCCGCCGACGCCCGTGCGCTGCAGCGTCCCGAGTGCGCGGGTGAGCTGATCCTTCGTGTGCGCCGCCGTCACCAGTTCCAGGTCGGCCGCGAGGGGGAGGGTGCCGAGGGCGTCCACCCGTTCGGTCGCCATGAACGAGGCGTAGACGGCGGCGATCTTCGCTGCCTCTTCCCCGGCCGGATCATCGGCCGGGACGTCGGCAGCCTCAGTGATCAGGGTTCGCACCTGTTCCTCGGCCTGATCGTGCAACTGGTGGAATGTGCCGTCCCGTCCGCGGTCGGCCGGGATCTCGTGCGAGTCCAGCCACGCGCCGTTGACGTGGCGGAACAGGTCGTCCTGCGGCCGTGCGGAGTGGTCCATGGCAGCGGCGTCAGCTTCGGAGATGATGCTCATCCTCCGAACATACCCGTGAGGAGCGACCTCCTGTGCGGCACAATGACCGCATGCGCATTCACCTCGCCGCCGACCACGCCGGGTTCGAGCTCAAAGCCGTGCTCGCCGATCACTTACGGACCAGCGGGCACGACGTGACCGACCACGGGGCTCATGCCTACGACGCCCAGGACGACTACCCTGCCTTCTGTTTCGCAGCCGGTGAAGCCGTGGTCGCGGAGCCGGGTTCGCTCGGAGTGGTGATCGGCGGGAGCGGCAACGGGGAGCAGATTGCCGCCAACAAGGTCGCGGGAGTGCGAGCCGCCCTCGCATGGAACGTGGAGACTGCTCGCCTGGGGCGCCAGCACAACAACGCCAATGTCGTCGCGGTCGGGGCCCGCCAGCACAGCACCGCGGATGCCCTGGCGATCGTCGACGCCTTCGTTGCTGAGGCGTTCTCCGGCGACGAACGCCACCAGCGGCGTATTGACCAGTTGGCCGAGTACGAGGCGCGCTGAGCACTTCGTTGGGACTAGGCGGTAGTTTGCCGGGGCCAAGCAGCCCACCCGTCGGAGACAGTCCGCAGGAGTGGTTGAGCGGCTCGGAGACGCGCTACGGGGATGTCCTGCGCATTCGACCACCCTGAACTCGCGCCGCCAGGGTAGGTGACCGCGATATCGACCCAGGAGCTGTCCTGCCCTAGGCCCTCCCGGTACTGCCCGGCGGCGACTGCCAGCACGAGATGCTCAAGGGCGTCCGCTTCCTCGGACCACGTGGAATCGCACGCATCGCATCCGCAGACCGGGAGATGGAAGTCGTGCAGAAGGCCGGCGTGCAGGAAGATGCCGGGGAAGGCAGTGAACACGAACGTCAACGATGCGCAGGCCGGATCGTTCGGCCGGATCCGCACCGCACGCACCACCTCGGCTCGGGCTGACGTCAGCAGATCCAGCGCCGTCTGCTCACCCTCGTCGGTTTCGACGTCATAGTTCTCCTGGAGGTGGGCGATCAGTGCGTCGCCGATCGCGTGGAGCGGTGCGAATCGATCCGGGTGCGTGACCACGGAGTAGGTCTCCTCCGGGGGATGATCGAACCACCGGTTCCCGTAGTCGATGACCTGACCGTCGGTGTCGCGGAAGACCGGCGCGTCGATCGGCGGGCGTCGGTAGGTGCTCACGCACCTAGCCTCTCGTACTTGATCGGCTCTAGGGGAGTGGGAGCGGGCGGCGCTGCTGCGCCCGGCCGACCAGCGCCGCCACTGCCACGTGCAGGGGTATTAGCACGATCACCAGGATCGGCAGCCACAGGCAGACCAGGAGCTCGATCCCGACGACGATGGCAGTCGCGACCGCGGTACCCAGGCCGCGCCACTCATGGGTGTGTTCGCGCAGCCGCACTGCCGCTTCCCGGGCCACCTCCGCGGCACGAGTGTCCGCGACTAGCAGAGCGCGCAGTCTGAGGTTGCTGATCGTCTCGGCGGTCGCTGAACCGGCGAACCAGCCGGCCGCGGCAGCGCCTGCCACCGCGAGCGGATGCGCGTCGACGATTGCGCCGGCTGTGAGCGCGAGGCCGAGTGCGGCGAGCGGCGTGAGTGCGGCGCCGGTGAGTACCGAGACCAGCACGAACCTGCGCTCGTCGCGCTGCGCCGTTCCCATCCGCGTTCCAGAGTGTGGGCGGCGAGCGAGGTCGAGGACGGCCGCGCCCCATCCGGCGCCGGTGACGACTGCCCAGCTGAGGAGCCCGAGCCCCGCCAGTCCCAGCAGGCCGAGAGAGCCGAGCAACACGGCGGCGAGGGTGACCAGTATCACCGCCGTCCGGGCAGCGCTGACCCGGGCCAGAGTGCGGCGGTAGCCGTCGACCACCGCTCGCTCGTCGACGTGCTCGTGCTCGTGGGTGGCCTCGCAGTGCGGGCAGACGTAGGTCTCGCCCGGCGCGGTGGCGCTGTCGCTGTCCGTCATGTCATGGGAGATCATAGGGCGGGTGAACACTGCCGCTGAGCAAGGGCCTGGGGACTATGTGGAGACGGTGCTCGATCTGGTCGAGCAGATCCCGCCGGGCCGCGCCACCACCTACGGGGTGATCGCTGAAGCGGCGAGGGTGGCGACGGGCAAGGGCAGCGCGCGGACGGTCGGCACCGTCATGGCTCAGTACGGTGGCGGCGTGCCCTGGTGGCGCGTCGTCACGGCCAGCGGCGCCGTGGCCGAACGGGTGGCCGGGCGCGGATTGGAGCTGTTGCGGAACGAGGGGGTTCCACTGACGGCGCACGACCCACCCCGAGTCGACCTCGCCGAGGCAGGGTGGGAGCCGGGCGAGTCCAAACCTGATCAGATGTAGATCGCGGGATCCAGGTAGAGGGCCGGGTCGGCGGTGTCGTCCTTGCTGGACGGGGGAGCCTGGCGGGTCTGCCCCGGGACGCCGACGACCACCGATGCGGCCGGGACGTCCTTCACGACGACGGCGTTTGCCCCGATCTTGACGTCGTCCCCGACATCGATCGGGCCGAGGACCTTGGCTCCCGCACCGATCACCACCCGGTCACCGATGGTCGGGTGACGCTTGCCGGCACTCATCGACCGTCCGCCGAGTGTGGAGCCGTGGAACATCAGGACGTCGTCGCCGACCTCAGCGGTCTCGCCGATCACCACCCCCATGCCGTGATCGATGAAGAACCGACGCCCGAGTACCGCACCGGGGTGGATTTCCACCCCGGTGACGGCGCGCGCCACCTGCGAGATCAGCCGGGCAGGCAGCTTGAGCAGGGGATTGGTCACCCACAGTCGGTTCGCCAGCCGGTGCAACCACAGCGCGTGCACGCCGGGGTACAGGAGGGCGACCTCGAGACCGCTCCGGGCCGCAGGGTCGCGGCGCCGGGCGGTCTCGAGATCCTCTGCGACCAGCTCACGCAGTCGCAGGTGACGCGTGGGACTCATGAAAGCGACCTTGTCTCGATCACTCGGCGAGGTCGGCGTACAGGATGGTCGACAGGTAGCGCTCACCGAAGGAGGGGATGATCACCACGATGTTCTTGCCGGCGTTCTCCGGGCGCTGCGCCACCTGGATGGCGGCGTGCAGGGCGGCACCGGAGGAGATTCCCACGAGCAGTCCTTCCTCGCGTGCGGCGCGGCGGGCCACCTCGACGGCGGTCTCGGCGTTGACGTCGATGACCTCGTCGTAGATCGAGGTGTCGAGGATCTCCGGCACGAAGTTCGCGCCGATGCCCTGGATTTTGTGCGGACCGGGCTGCCCGCCGTTGAGGATCGGGGACTCCTCCGGCTCGACGGCGATGATCTTGACGTCGGGCTTGCGCTCCTTCAGTACCTGGCCCACACCGGTGATCGTGCCGCCGGTGCCGATACCCGCCACCACGATATCGACTTCACCGTCGGTGTCTGCCCAGATCTCCTCGGCCGTGGTCTTGCGGTGGATGGCAGGGTTTGCCTCGTTGGCGAACTGGCGTGCCAGGATCGCACCGGGGCGCTCTGAGGCGATCTGCTCGGCGCGGGTGACCGCACCCTTCATACCTTCCGCGCCCGGCGTGAGGACGAGCTCGGCACCGAAGGCGCGCAGCAGCATCTTGCGCTCGTTCGACATCGTCTCCGGCATGGTCAGCACGACCTTGTACCCGCGGGCCGCGCCGACGAACGCCAGCGCGATACCGGTGTTGCCGCTGGTGGCCTCCACGATGGTGCCGCCGGCGGGCAGCTCGCCCGCGGCCTCTGCGGCGTCGACGATGGCGACGCCGATCCGGTCCTTGACGCTGTTGGCCGGGTTGTAGAACTCGAGCTTCGCGAGCACGTTCGCGCCCGCGCCCTCGGTGAGCTTGTTGATGCGGACCAGCGGCGTGTTGCCGATCAGCGCAGTAGCGTTGTCGTAGATGCGGGCCATGGGGGTCTCGTCCTTCGTTGGCTGGTTGTTCGGTATGGACGCCGGCTGGACCCTCGGGAACGGCGGGGCCGGCGCAGCCGGCGTGCCGCTCAGGCTCGCGGGGAGCTGTGGGCGTCGCTCGTCCTCATCTTCGCAGTGCCTCAGCGCAGGGGAAGAGAGGTTGCCGACTGTCCCACGATACGGGCACGCAGGGCTGAGTTGTTCGTCACAGTCGCTGACCTACGGTCCTGACCTGCGTCGTCGTGGGCGTGCCTGCGCAGGGGTGAAGTAGGCGTGCAGCGCCAGATGTGGGTATCATTCCGTGGGCGCGCCGTGACCGATGCTCGCGTGGAACCAGCACTTCCGCGACGGGTGACCACTCGGTCGGCCGATCCGCCCGCCGTCATGAGGTGCCGTGACGAGGCGCGTGAACGGTGCTGCTCGCAGCGCAGACCACAGAGCACAGACCACTGAAGCAACCGCGTGAGAAGTAGGTAGGAAGTAGACATGAAGAAGGACATCCACCCGGAGTACGGGCCGGTCGTGTTCCGTGACATCTCCGCGAACTTCGCGATCCTGACGAAGTCGACGATCTCCTCCGAGACCACGGTCGAGTGGGAGGACGGCAACACCTACCCGGTGGTCGACGTCGACATCTCCTCTGCTTCGCACCCCTTCTACACGGGTAAGCAGAAGATCATGGACACCGCCGGTCGTGTCGAGAAGTTCCGCCAGCGGTACGCCAAGGCTGGCAACAAGGCCTGATTTCTCCGGCGCCCGTAGGCGCTGGCGGTACATACTGCGGCGGACCAGCCGCAGGAAGACAACGACGACGGAAGGGGAGGTAGAGCCATGGCAGTTCCCAAGCGCAAGATGTCGCGCAGCAACACCCGCGCGCGCCGTTCGCAGTGGAAGACCAAGGCGGCGGACCTCGTCCCGGTCCGCTCCGGTGGTCGTGAGGTCCGGGTGCCGCGGCGCCTGGCCCGCGCCGTCGAGCGCGGTCTGGTCGACGTCGAGAGCTGAGCCTCGCGCTCGCGACACGCGAACCGTGAAGCGGTCGCTCCCTGCCGGGGGCGGCCGCTTCCTTGTGTTCGGGGAAACCCGGCGATGTCTTATACGAGCGGCCAGGCCTGCGCTACGATCCGCTTGGTGCCGCGTGCTGAGCCGGGCCGTCGACGGGTATGTGGAGTACTGGTCGACTCACTCACTGCAGAGAGCAGACGTTCCGATGGTGTCTCGAGCTCGTTCCCTCGCCGGTGTGCGGCGGCTGATTGCAGCGATTGCCGCTGCGATCCTGGTCTGCCTCGGCGGCGTCGTCACCGCGCCGAGCGCATCGGCGGTCGGCACGGTCGTCATCGACGACTTCGCCGGGAACTCGCTCGGCATGAGGACGGTGACACTCTCGCCTGCGATGGGTGGTACTCAGGCCTCGACGTTCACGGAGTCCGGCGGCGTGGGCGTGTTCTCGATCGGCGGGCAGGGAAACACCCAGGGCAGTGTGCGATTCGACTACACGCTTCCCGGCCCGACCGACCTCACTGAGGGGTGGACGAACACCCGAATCAGTTTCGCCTTCGACTCGATTCAGCGGACGCCAGACGACGGCGGCACTGCGCTCAGCTACTCGCTGACACTGGTCGATTCAGAGGGCGGTACGGACAGCATCTCCTCCGGTATCGCATCCACGGACGACTTCGACGCGAGCTTCCCGCTGCTGTGCGAAGGCACATTGTGCTACGAGGACGTCGATGTGACCCGGGTTGTCAGCGCGACGCTGGAGTTGCGGGCACCCGGCACCTACGACGAGGGGCACTCGGTCACTGTCAGGATGGAGGGGGTGGAGGCGGCTCCACCCGTGGGAACGCCCACCGAGCCGCTTACCCCGACGGTCACAACTCCGACGACGACGATCGCCGCGAGTGCGCCGACCTCCGTGCAGTTCACTGTCTCGTTCGCCTCCGACGGGTTCCTCGAGGGGACGACCGCACTCGAAGCGTCCGATCTGACCGTCTCCGGCACCGCGGCCGGACGGGACAACGTCCAGGTCAGCGGTGGGCCATCGGTCTATCAGGTGCTGGTCGGCCCACTGACGTCTGATGGCACGGTCTCGGTGGGAGTGCCCGCCGACGTGGTGACCGGACTCGCGAGTCGCCCCAACATCGCCAGCAGCGATGAACCGGTCGTCACCTTTGACCTCGGTGCCGTACCGGCGATCACGAGTGGAGACACTGCGACCTTCATTGCCGGTGAGGCGGGCTCGTTCGAGGTCGTCGCGACCGGGGACCCCGTACCGGATGTCACGATCACGGGCGGGCTTCCGGCCGGTCTCACGCTCTCGGACCTTGGCAGCGGCACGGTGGCGATCACCGGAACACCGGAGGCCGCCACCGGCGGAACGTACCCCGTCACCGTGACGGCATCGAACGGCTACACACCGAACGCCGTGCAAGAGCTGTCGGTGACGGTGAACGAGGCGCCGGCTTTCACGAGTGCGGATGCGGTGACGTTTACTGCTGGTGAGGTGGGCGGTTTCACGGTGGAGGTCTCGGCCGGGTTCCCGGGGCCGGTGACGGTGGGGGCTGAGTCTGTGTTGCCGGAGGGTTTGTCGTTGGTGGATCACGGTGATGGTTCGGCGACGTTGTCGGGGACTCCGGTTGCTGGTGGGGTGAGTGTGCTGGAGTTGGTGGCGAGCAATGGTGCGGGTTTGTCGGCGCAGCAGTCGCTGTCGGTGACGGTGAACGAGGCGCCGGCTTTCACGAGTGCGGATGCGGTGACGTTTACTGCTGGTGAGGTGGGCGGTTTCACGGTGGAGGTCTCGGCCGGGTTCCCGGGGCCGGTGACGGTGGGGGCTGAGTCTGTGTTGCCGGAGGGTTTGTCGTTGGTGGATCACGGTGATGGTTCGGCGACGTTGTCGGGGACTCCGGTTGCTGGTGGGGTGAGTGTGCTGGAGTTGGTGGCGAGCAATGGTGCAGGTCTGTCGGCGCAGCAGCAACTCACCCTCACGATCCAGCAGTCGCCGGAACTCCTTACAGAACCTTCCCTCGTGCTGGTGGCCGGCGTGCAGGGCGCGCTCGTGCTCGAGTCAGTTCCCGGCTTCCCGCCCGAAACCACACTGACCCTGACCGGAGATCTCCCATTGGGGGTGACGTTCACCGATCACGGTGACGGTACGGCGACGCTAGCGGGGGTAGCCGGACCGGACGCCGTCGGGCAGTACCCGATCACGGTGACTGCCAGCAACGGCGCAGCGCCGGATGCCGTTCGCGTGGGCACGGTCACGGTCGAACTGGCCGCCGCTGTGACCCTTCCGGAGGACGAGCCCGTCGCAACCGGTCAGCTCAGCGGACTGCCGGCTCAGACCACGGTCGGCCAGGAGGTCACCGTCACCGGTACCGGGTTCGCTGCCGGTGCCCCAGTGAGCCTCGGCATGTACTCCGAGCCCACGGTGCTTGGCAGCGCGGCCGCGGATGCGGCTGGTGAGTTCACGGCCACCTTCGTGATCCCCGATCAGCTCGGTGACCACACGATCGTGGCGGCCGGGGTCAGTGCAGCCGGCGAGGTGCAGTACCTCACCGCACCCACCGAGATCGTCCTGGAGCCAGTGGAGGAACCCACCGACGACGGGCCCTCCTTGCCCAGCACCGGCGCCGCCGTGGGTGGAGTCCTGATCCTTGCGATCGCGGTGGTCGGACTGGGCGCCTTCCTGAGCCGGCAAGCACGCCACAGGCAGGTCTAGCCCCGCTTCTGGCGCCCACCGGCTCGGCCGGCCACCCCCGTTGCGGGTGGCCGGCCAGTGCTCGACGTCGACGCCGGACCGTCGCTCGCCAGGGTGAGCTCTTTGGCAGGAATCCTGCGAGCCAAGTACGAGTGTGGCCAGCCGCCCTCGTTGCTCGGGCGACCGGCCACACTCATTGGTCGGGATGACAGGAGCCGTCGCTCGCCAGGGCGAGCTCCTCGGCAAATCCTGCAAGCTAGATAATGAGTGTGGCCAGCCGCCCTCGTTCCTCGGGCGACCGGCCACACTCATTGGTCGGGATGACAGGATTTGAACCTGCGACCTTCCGCTCCCAAAGCGGACGCGCTACCAACCTGCGCCACATCCCGGTGCGACCCGCAGGTCGCCGGGACGAGTCTACGGCGTCTGAGGCAGTGTCTTGGACCGCGCACTACTGGAGAGCAGGTACGCTAGGACACGCCTTGCGGGTGTAGCTCAATGGTAGAGCCTCTGCCTTCCAAGCAGATGGTGCGGGTTCGATTCCCGTCACCCGCTCCAGATTTCCGTGGCGGCTGGTCCTCGGCCGTGCTGCAGGTGCCGTACGATAGGTGGCTGCGTCCGATTTAGCATGCCCGCTCCGGGTATTCGCGGACGCGACTGATCGTCGCCCGCGGATCTCTTCGTGCGGGCGTGTCCCTCATATGCCGACCCACGAGTGGAGAGCACGTAGTGAAGAGCGCCGTCGAGAACCTCGAGCCCACACGGGCGAAGCTGACCGTGGAGGTGCCTCTGGCCGAGCTGCAGCCGAGCGTGGACCACGCGTACTCCCACATCGCCTCTCAGGTGAACATCCCCGGTTTCCGCCGCGGGAAGGTCCCGCCGCGAATCATCGACCAGCGCGTCGGTAAGGGTGCGGTCATGGAGCATGCCATCAACGAGGCATTGCCGGGCCTGTACCGTCAGGCGGTAACCGAATCCGAGCTCAAGCCCCTCGGCCAGCCGGAGATCGAGGTGACGGCCGTCCCCGGCCTCACCGACGAAGCCGACGATCTGATCTTCACCGCAGAGTTGGACGTGCGGCCCGAGATCGAGCTGCCGGACCTGGAGAGCCTGACCATCACCGTCGAGTCCACTGAGGTCACCGATGAGGACATCGAGGAGCGCCTGACGTCCCTGCGCGAGCAGCACGCCACCCTTGCCGGTGTCGATCGCGCAGCCCAGGACGGCGACTTCGTCACCATCGACCTCAAGGCGACGATCGGCGACGACGAGATCGACTCGGTCTCCGGCGTCTCCTACCAGATCGGCTCGGGCAACATGCTCGACGGCATGGATGAGGCGTTGACTGGCCTCTCCGCGGACGAGACAACCACCTTCACCGCCCCGCTCGCCGGTGGAGACCGCGCCGGCCAGGATGCGCAGATCACGGTCACGCCCACCGCGATCAAGGTGCAGGAACTGCCGGAGGTTGATGACGAGTTCGCTCAGACTGCCTCCGAGTTCGACACCGTGGAGGAGCTGCGCGAGAACCTGCGTACGCAGGTGGCCGAGGCCAAGGAGAACAACCGCGCTGTCACCGCCCGGGACCAGCTGCTCGAGCAGCTCGTCGAGGCAACCGACTTCCCACTGCCGGCCAAGGTGATCGAGGCCGAGGTCCACCAGCACCTCGAGAACGAAAATCGCCTCGAGGACGATGAGCACCGTGCAGAGGTCACCGAGGAGACCACGTCGGTGCTCAAGCGCCAACTGCTGCTCGACACGCTCGCTGAGAAGGTGTCGGTCTCTGTCGGACAGAACGAGCTCCTGGAGTTCCTGCTCCGTACGGCTCAGCAGTACCAGCAGGACCCGAGCGAGTTCATCCGCCAAGCGGACGAGAACGGTCAGATTCCGCTCTTCGTCGCCGAGCTCACCCGCAATAAGTCCCTCGCCGTCGCACTGCGGCAGGTGAAGGTCGTCGACTCTGCCGGTGACGAGGTCGACCTGTCGGCCTACATCGGATCGGATGAGGAAGACGCGGCTGCTGCGGCCGCCGCGCAAGACGAGGCGCCCGAAACTGAGACTGTCGACGTGACGGACGCGGCGGAGAGCGAGGACACACCCGCCGAGGCCGCCTCCGACGAGGAGAACGAGTCTGAGAGCGACGAGACCGCTAAGGCCTGATCGTCGCTTGAACTGCCCCCGTTTGCTTCCAGGATTGCCCTGGCAGGAACGGGGGCAGTTCTCGTTCTACCGAGCAGGCGTGCGCCGACAGCGAAACAGGCGTGGCTGCGGGCAGGTCTGACCTCCCGACGGCGTTAGTGTCATCGCAGACATCACCACGATCGAGGAGCATGCACGTGAGCGACTTCCCGCAGGCCGCCGGTAGCGACACCCAGGGTCTGGCACTGGGCGACCACATCTACAACCGCCTCCTGAAGGAGCGGATCATCTGGCTCGGCTCCGAAGTCCGAGACGAGAACGCGAACCAGATCTGCGCTCAGATGCTGCTGCTGGCAGCGGAGGATCCGGAGAAGGACATCGCCCTCTACATCAACTCCCCGGGTGGTTCCGTCACCGCCGGGATGGCGATCTACGACACCATGCAGTACGTCAAGCCCGACGTGGCCACCGTCGCGATGGGCATGGCAGCCTCCATGGGGCAGTTCCTGCTTTCCTCAGGCGCGAAGGGTAAGCGCTATGCGACACCCCATGCCCGGGTGATGATGCATCAGCCCTCCGGTGGGATCGGCGGTACGGCCTCCGACATCAAGATCAATGCCGAGCTGATCTTGCACATGAAGAAGGTGATGGCGGAGCTGACCGCCGAGCAGACCGGCCGTACGGCCGAGGAGATCAACCGCGACGCCGACCGTGACCGCTGGTTCACCGCAGAGCAGGCGTTGGAGTACGGATTCATCGACCACGTGGTCTCCGACTCCGATGCCGTGACCGCGGCCCAGTCCTGACGCCGGCCCACCCATTCAAGGAGCGAGAACTGTGAACCTTTCCCCCCAGGCATTCGGTGGCCGGGCCCCGCAGCCGGCGACGGCGCGTTACGTGCTCCCGCAGTTCGAGGAGCGCACGGCCTACGGCTTCAAGCGCCAGGATCCGTACACGAAACTGTTCGAGGACCGCATCATCTTCCTCGGCGTGCAGGTGGACGACGCCTCGGCGGACGACATCATGGCCCAGCTGCTGGTGCTCGAGAGTCAGGACCCGGACCAGGACATCACGATCTATATCAACTCCCCGGGCGGCTCGTTCACGGCCATGACAGCCATCTACGACACCATGCAGTACATCCGCCCGCAGATCCAGACCGTGTGCCTGGGCCAGGCTGCCTCGGCCGCGGCCGTGCTGCTGGCCGCGGGGACCCCGGGCAAGCGTCTGGCGCTGCCGAACGCCCGCGTCCTCATCCACCAGCCCTCCCTCGAGGGTGGCTTCGGACAGGCTTCCGACATCGAGATCCACGCCAACGAGGTGATGCGGATGCGCGAGTGGCTCGAGACCACGCTCGCCCAGCACACCGGCACGGATCTGGAGAAGGTGCGCCACGATATCGAGCGCGACAAGATCCTCTCGGCCCAGCAGTCACTCGAGTACGGACTGGTCGACCAGGTGCTCGACAGCCGCAAGGCACCAGCACTGACGGCCGGCAAGGACTCCTGAGCCTCGTGCTCACGGGTCGGACGGGCCAGCGCACCCACGACACGCGGTGGCCCGTCCGACCTTCATGTGTCAGGCCACGTATCGTGGATGCAGGTTCGCCTGACGACAGGATTTCGGCTGGTCGCCCAGCCGTGCTTGGCGCACAATGATCACGACGAGTGCCTCGGCCCCCGACGGCAGGAAAGTGAGGAGACATGGCGCGAGTAGGTGAAGGCGCCGATCTGCTCAAGTGCTCCTTCTGCGGGAAGAGCCAGAAGCAGGTCGTCAAACTCATCGCCGGTCCCGGCGTATACATCTGCGACGAGTGCATCGACCTGTGCAACGAGATCATCGAGGAGGAACTCGCCGAGGCGAACGAGTTGGGTCTGGTCGACCTGCCGAAGCCGCGCGAGATCTTCGATTTTCTCGAGGAGTACATCATCGGCCAGGAGGATGCGAAGAAGTCCCTGGCCGTTGCGGTCTACAACCACTACAAGCGGGTACAGACCGGCGCCACGGGCGCCTCGACCACTGGCGAGAAGGACGACGTCGAACTGGCGAAGTCCAACATCCTCCTCATCGGCCCCACCGGCTGCGGGAAGACCTACCTCGCGCAGACCCTCGCCCGGATGCTCAACGTCCCGTTCGCGATCGCCGACGCCACTGCCCTCACTGAGGCCGGCTACGTCGGAGAGGACGTCGAGAATATCCTCCTCAAACTCATCCAGGCTGCGGACTTCGACGTCAAGAAGGCCGAGACCGGGATCATCTACATCGACGAGATCGACAAGATCGCACGCAAGAGCGAGAACCCGTCGATCACCCGGGACGTCTCCGGCGAGGGCGTCCAGCAGGCGCTGCTGAAGATCCTGGAAGGTACGCAAGCCTCCGTCCCCCCGCAGGGAGGTCGCAAGCACCCGCACCAGGAATTCATCACGATCGACACCTCGAACGTGCTTTTCATCGTGGCGGGGGCCTTCGCTGGGCTGGACGAGATCATCACCAGCCGCGCCGGTCGGCGCGGGATCGGGTTCGGAGCACCGCTGCGCGAGGCAGACCAGGCCGATGTCATCGGTGATGTCATGCCAGAAGACCTTCTGAAGTTCGGCCTCATTCCGGAGTTCATCGGCCGCCTTCCTGTGCTGACCACGGTCACGCCGCTGGACGCCCCTGCCCTGACTCGCATCCTCACCGAGCCGAAGAATGCGCTCATCAGGCAGTACGAGCGCATGTTCGAGATCGACGGCGTGGAGCTGGAATTCACCGACGACGCGATCGCGGCGGTGGCCGACCAGGCGATCTTGCGTGGAACCGGCGCCCGCGGGCTCCGCGCGATCATGGAGGAAGTGCTGCAGCCGGTCATGTTTGACGTACCGAGCCGTGAGGACATCGCTCGGGTAGTCATCACCCGCGAGGTGGTGCTGGAGAACGTCAACCCCACTCTCGTTCCTCGTGAAGCCCCTCGGTCGAAGCGAACCCCGCGGGAGAAGAGCGCCTGAGGCGCAGTACTTGCCGCTGAGGTCGCGAGCAACGCCGCGAGGAGGCACCCTAGAGGGGACCAGCATCCGATCAGGAAGCGAGGTCTTCATGGTGAACCTTCCTCAACTGACCCTCCCCGACCATGCGCCCGTCTTGAGCGTGGTCATCGATGCCACGCCCTCTGCTGACGGCCGCAACGCAGTGGTTCTCGACCGGTGGGCCGACCTGCAACGTTCGGTCATGCTCGATGGTGCCGAGGCTGTGCCGCGGGTCGATGCCGACGCGATCGCCGCCGCACTCGAGCGCCCCACCTGGGTCCACGGTCCGCACGGCCGGGTGCTGATCGCCGCGGACGGTGAGGTGCTGCTCGACCGGGTCATCCCGGATCCTCCGACCGCTGGCGAGGCCGTCCTCTCCGACCACCCTCACGCCCTTGCGCTCGCCTATGCGGCCGATGCCGCTGCGCGGTACCTCGTGGTCGAGTCGGATCGTGCGGGGGCGCACCTATCACTCCATGAGGCCTCGGCTGTCATGGGCAGTCAACTGCTGCACGACCGGGAGATCGACGGTGACCATGATGTGCTCACCAAGGTCCGGCCCAGCCGCGATCTTCCCCGGGACCGGGCCAACAATCGTGCCGAGGACTCCTGGGAGCGCAACGCTGAGACCGTCGCCGCGGAGGTCGACCGGGTGATGGCGCAGGAGGATCCTGATCTGGTACTCCTCACCGGCGACGTGCGCTCCACCGCCTATGTCGAAGAAGCCCTCGGCACTCATGCCCGTCAGGTGCTGGTGGACGTCCCCGGCGGCGCCCGGACCGAGGGCGTCAACTCGCGCGCCTTCGTCGCCGCGGTGGACGAGGCTGTCACCGGGTTCCGGATGCGCCGGAGGCAGGCGGTGCTCGACCACGTCGAGCAGGAGATCGGTCGCGCCGGTGCCGCGGTGAGCGGACTGGAGGACGTGGTCGACGTACTGCGACGCGGTCAGGTGGCTGAGCTGGTGTTGGACGCCGGTGCCGTCAGTTCCCCGCGTCAGCGGATCGCTGCGCACAGGCTCTGGATCGGTGAGGCCCCGCTCCAGCTGGGTATGTCGGCTCAACAACTCGCGGACCTGGGGGTCGGGGAGCCGAGGCAGGTTCGCGCTGACCTTGCACTCGGCCGGGCGGCCATGGACCAAGCGGCGGGCATCACGATCGCCGAGCAGCTCGACGTTGCGGACGGCATCGCCGCCGTGCTGCGTTGGACCGATGCCGCGACTCCCGCAGAGACCGCGTTCACCCAGAGCGGTGACAGCCAGCGTGCGCATGCCTCAGCCCACGCAGAGGAGCCGAGCCTCTAGGATGGGGGACCATGAGCGAGGCACCCCGCAGCCAGGGACCAGTGGTCGGAGTAGCGGTACCGGAGCGGCTGCGCGGACTGCGCGGGAGCATCGACAACATCGACGCCGCGCTCGTGCACCTGCTGGCGGAGCGCTTCAAGTGCACGCAGGCCGTCGGACGGCTGAAGGCCGAGCACGGCCTCCCGCCGTCGGATCCTGCACGGGAAGAGGAGCAGATCGCCCGCCTGCGCTCTCTCGCAGAGGCCGCAGGACTGGACCCGGTCTTCGCGGAGAAGTTCCTCGCGTTCATCATCGCCGAGGTGATCCGCCACCACGCCGACATCGCGGCTGAGCGCCCGCCCGCGTCCTGACTCTCATCTCACATCAGCGCCACGGTGCGGTGTGCGATCTTCCTTACGGCAGCGAAACTGCTCGCGACGTGCGCTGAAACACGGCCTCCCTAGCGTCGTACCCATTCGCCGGTACGACACCAGGAGCCAGATATGTCTGCACCGTCATCGCCGCAGGTTGCTGAACCCACGCCCGCTGAGTCCGATCTAGAACTCGTCCCTCGTCGTCGGACCGGCCGGTGGATCGAGCACTGGGATCCGGAAGACGCCACGTTCTGGGAGGGCGGTGGTCGCCTGGTCGCACGCCGGAATCTCTGGATCTCGATCTTTGCGGAGTTCCTCGGCTTCGGGGTGTGGGCGCTGTGGTCGATCGTGGTCCCGCAACTGCCGGCCGCAGGGTTCGCCCTCACCGTCGACCAGCAGTTCTGGCTGATCGCAGTGCCGAGTCTGGTCGGCGCCACCTTGCGGATTCCGTACACCTTCGCCGTGCCCCTGTTCGGTGGGCGGAACTGGACGATCATCTCGGCACTGTTGCTGCTGCTGCCGACCACCGCACTCGTCTTCGCGGTGCAGCGGCCCGAGCTCTCCTTCGGAGTGCTGCTGGCCGTGGCCGCCCTCGCTGGCGTCGGCGGCGGGAACTTCGCCTCCTCGATGGCCAACATCTCCTTCTTCTACCCGGAGCGGGAAAAGGGTCGAGCCCTCGGGATGAACGCCGCCGGCGGCAACGTGGGCACCGCTGCCGTGCAGCTCGCCGTCCCGCTGGTGATCGTGGCCGGGGCCGGGCTGGCCCTGGAACGTGCGGGACTGATGTTCATCCCGCTCGCGATCCTGGCCGCCTTCCTCGCGTGGCGATTCATGGACAACCTCGGTACTGCCAAGGCAGACCCGCGCTCGTTCGCCGTGGCCACCCGCCAGAAGCACACCTGGATCATCTCCTTCCTCTACATCGGCACCTTCGGGTCGTTCATCGGCTACTCCGGTGCCTTCCCGACGCTCATGCGCAATGAGTTCAGTGAGGTCACGCTCTCGATCGCCTTTCTCGGCGCCCTCGTCGGGTCGGTCTCACGCCCCCTGGGCGGCATCATCGCCGACAAGATCGGCGGAGCCTGGGTGACGATCGTCTCCTACGCCGTGATGGCAGCAGGAGCCGTCGGTGTGATCGTGGCGCTCGGCCAGCACCACTTCGTGCTCTTCTTCGCCTCCTTCATGATTCTGTTCATCGCCAGTGGTGTCGGCAACGGCTCCCTCTACCGGATGATCCCGGCGGTGTTCCGCAACGGTGCCCACAGCCCTGAGCAGGCGTCGGCCGCGCGCCGAGCCGCCGCCGGGTGCATCGGCATCGCCGGGGCGACCGGCGCCTTCGGCGGATTCCTCATCCCGCGAGGATTCGCCATCTCCACCGACCTGGCAGGCTCACTGGTTCCCGCGCTCTGGCTGTTCATCGGGTGCTACGCCGTGATGGCCATCGTGACGTGGGCGGTGTACGCACGCCGGAGCAGCGGTATGGCCGGCATCTGATGTCCACCACGACGGCGCAGGTCGCCCCGGTGGCCGACGTCACCTCGGCTGCCACGCACTGCCCGTACTGCGCCCTGCAGTGCGCGATGGTGCTGAATCCGGCCGATCCGGCAGCGACCGGCCCCGTCTCGGTCCAGCCTCGCCAGTTCCCGACGAATGCTGGTGGGCTGTGCCAGAAGGGCTGGACGAGCAGTGAGCTCCTGCGCACCCCGGACCGCATCACCACCCCGTTGCTCCGCGGCGCTGACGGGCAGCTGCACCCCGCGAGCTGGGACCAGGCGCTGGACACGATCGTCGTCCGACTGGCCCGTCTACAGGCCGAGAGCGGCCCGGAGACGGTGGCGGTCTTCGGGGGAGGTGGCCTGACGAATGAAAAGGCGTACACCCTCGGCAAGTTCGCCCGGACCGTGCTGCGCACCCCGAACATCGACTACAACGGCCGGTTCTGCATGTCGAGTGCTGCGGCAGCCACGAACCGCGCCCTCGGCCTGGACCGGGGCCTGCCGTTCCCGCTCACCGACCTCGCTGGGGCGGACGCCGTGATGCTGCTCGGCTCCAACCTGGCCGAGACGATGCCACCGTCGGTGCAGCATCTCGCCCCCGTCCGCGCCCGTGGCGGGCTGGTCGTGATGGACCCCCGCCGCAGTCGCACGGCAGCCCTCACCGAGGACAGACAGGGCATGCACCTGCAGCCGGTGCCGGGCACCGACCTGGCGGTGCTGCTTGCCCTGACGCACATCGTCATCGCCGAGAACCTCATCGACTCGGTCTACCTGGACGAGCGCACGTCTGGTTTCGAGACTGTTCGCCGGTCGGTGGCGGCCTGGTGGCCCGAGCGTGCCGAGACTGTCTGCGGGGTGCCCGCCGCCCAGTTGCGCCGGGTGGCTCGCCAGCTCGCGGCCGCATCTCCGGCCGGTGGTGGCCGCGGTGCCTATCTCCTGACCGGGCGCGGGGTGGAGCAGTCCAGTCAGGGCACCGCCACCGTCACCGCGACGATCAACCTCGCCCTCGTGCTCGGCCTGCCGGGACGAATCGGCAGCGGGTACGGCGCCATCACCGGGCAGGGCAACGGGCAAGGAGGACGTGAGCACGGCCAGAAGGCCGACCAACTGCCGGGCTACCGGTCGATCACCGACCCCGCAGCACGTGCGCATGTCGCGGCCGTGTGGGGCGTTGCGCCCGAGACGATCCCGGGGCCCGGGCGTCCCGCGGTCGAACTGCTCTCCTCGCTCGGCCGCCCGGCCACCGCGGACCAGCCGGCTGGTCCGCGTGCCCTGTTCGTCCACGGTGCGAATGTGCTCGTCAGCGCTCCCAACTCCGGTCGCGTCGCCGGCGCCCTCGACCGGCTGGATCTGCTCGTCGTGTGTGACTTCGTCCCCTCCGAGACCGCCTCTCGCGCCGATGTGGTGCTCCCGGTCACGCAGTGGGCCGAGGAGGAGGGCACCATGACCTCCCTCGAGGGGAGAGTGATCCGCCGCCGCCAGGCGCTCCCGGCGCCCGGCCAGGCACGCTCAGAACTGTGGATCCTTGCTGAGCTCGGCCGCCGCCTGGGCGCCCAGGTCGCTTTCGCCACCGAGCCCGCGGACGTCTTCGATGAGCTGGCCCGCGCCTCAGCCGGTGGGGTGGCCGACTACACCGGGCTGAGTCACGCTCGCCTGGACGACGATGAGGCCGCCAGCGGTCCAGGCTTCTACTGGCCGGTCCCCGCCGCTGACCACCCGGGCACTCCTCGCCCGTTCCAGGACCGGTTCGCCACCCCGGACGGCCGGGCGCGGATGGTGGCCGTCAACCACCACGCACCCGTCGACGACGTCCGCCCGGGTGCGCCGATCTACCTCGTCACCGGCCGGGTGCTGCAGCACTATCAGTCCGGTGCGCAGACCCGGCGAGTCGCAGACCTGAACAGGATCGTCCCCGAACCCGTGGTCGAGCTGCACCCACTGTTGGCCAGTCGGCTCGGTATCGAGAACGGCGCAGAAGTGCGGTTGCGCTCCGCGCGCGGCGAGGCGGTCGCCCGGGCCCGGTGGTCCGACGACATCCGACCCGACACTGTCTTCATGCCGTTCCACTTCGCGGGGACCGGCAGCGTCAATCTGCTCACCAGCGACGCTACCGACCCGATCTCCGGGATGCCGGAGTTCAAGGTGTGCGCTGTCGACTTGAGCCCAGTCACCGATGGAGGCCAGCCATGACCGCCCCGACCCGGATCGTCGTTGTCGGCCACGGGATGGTCGGCGCCCGGTTCGTCGACGACCTGCTCGCCCGGGCCGAACCCGGCACGCTGGAGATCGAGGTGCTCGGCGGGGAGGAGTACGAGCCCTACAACCGGGTGCTGCTCAGTGACGTGGTGGCCGGGCGCACGGATCTGAACTCGCTCACGCTGCCGGTCACCGCGTCTGAGCACGTCACCGTCACGCGGGGAGCCGTCGCGACCGCCATCGACCGTGCCGGACAGTGTGTGCACACCCCGCTCGGGCATTACTACTACGACCACCTCGTGCTGGCGACCGGAGCTCGGGCCCGCATCCCCGCCGTCGAGGGCCTGGATTGCGGCCTCCCGGCCGGGGTGCATGCCCTTCGCACCCTGGACGACGCCCGCGAGATCATCGCGGCCACGACCAACGCCCGCCATGCCACCGTCGTCGGGGCGGGAGTCCTCGGGCTGGAGGCAGCCTGTGGTTTGGTGCGGCGCGGACTGGACGTCACCGTGCTGCACACCGGCCATGGCCCGATGGACCGCCAGCTCGATCAGGGGGCCTCCGCCGTCGTGACCGCCGAGCTGGAACGTCTCGGTGCCCAGGTGCGCACCCAGGCCCGCACGACGGCGGTGCGGACCCGGGGCGGACGACTCACCGGAGTCGTCGCCACGGTGGGCGAGACGGAGCACGTCCTCGCGACGGACCTGCTCGTCCTGGCATGCGGTACGCAGCCGGAGGCCAGGCTCGCCCAGGAGGCGGGCTTGCCCGTCGGGCGGGGGATCCGTGTGGGAGGGGACCTGGCCAGCCCGGCGGACTCCCGCGTCCACGCCATCGGCGACTGTGCCGAGCCCACGGAGGGCGCCACAGGTCTCATCGCTCAGGGATGGGACCAGGCGCGTCGCCTGGCCGACCGGCTTGCAGGTGTGGTGGCCGCCAGGGCTAATCGGGCCACCAGAGTTGATCGGGCTTCCCCGCTGCTCGAGTCACGGCGACCGAGTATGGCGCTCCGCCTGGCGCTCGCGGCAGGTACCCGGCCGATCGCCTCGCACGAGGTCGATGCCGACAGTTCCAGCGGTGCTGCCGATCTCGCCGATCCAGCTGCAGGTCTCGCCGGGACGGATGTGGTGCGGCTGAAGGCGGCCGGTCTGGACGTGGTCACCATGGGTCGCACTGCCACAGGCGGGTGGGCGCGGACCGTCACGCTTTCCGATCCCTCGGCGGGCCGGCATCTGACGGCGACCGTGTCCGACGGACTGATCGTCGCCGCCACTTGTGTCGGGGCGCCGGACGTGGGTGCCGACCTGGTGGCCGCCTACACGCGGCGCCTGCCCGTTCCCAGCGATCCGGCGCACCTGCTGCTTCGCCCACTCACGCAGACGCCGGCTCCCGCGGCCGATCCGTCCCGGATGCCGGCCGGCACCACGGTATGCACCTGCAACGGCGTCACCAAAGCCGACATCACCGACTCCTGGGAGCGCGGCGCTCGAAGCACTGGGGAGATCGCTCGCGCTACCCGCGCCACCACCGGGTGCGGGGGCTGTACCGACGCTGTGTGCGGCCTGGCGCAGTGGCTGTCACAGACCGAGCGCCCCGCGGCCTCTCACGCGGGAGGCGTTGGCGGTGAGGAAACCGTGACGGAGGCGCAACGCGGGCAGCACACGTGCGAAATCGCCGCCTCCTAACGTCGGTGATCAGAACGAGAAGTCCCCTCTCGCCGCAAGGAGCACACCATGACCGCAGCCGACCAGCAGCGCCGGCACCTCGTTGTCATCGGCGGTGGGATGGCCGCTCAACGACTCGTCGAGGCACTCGTGGCCCGCGACAGCGACACTGATGGACAGTGGCGGGTCTCGGTCTTCGCCGAGGAGCCCCTCAAGCCCTACGACCGGGTAGCACTGACCTCCTACTTCTCCGCGCGTGACGCCGACGAGCTGACCCTCGGTGATCCGGGACTGTGGGACCAGCCGCACGTGCGCCTGTACCGCGACCGCAAGATCGAGAGCATCGACCGTCAGGCGCAGCAGATCACTGACCGGCTGGGGGAGACGTGGAGTTACGACGAGCTGGTGCTGGCCACCGGCTCCAGTGCAGCGATGCCGCCGATCCCCGGCAACGACCTGCCCGGTGTGTTCGTCTACCGCACGATCGACGACGTCGCTGCGCTGCGTGGGTGGGTCGAGGCCAAGCGTGAGGAGGGGAGAGGCTCGCGTTTCGACCGTCCGGTGAGGGGCGCCGTCATCGGTGGTGGTCTGCTGGGACTGGAGGCTGCCGGGGCGCTGAAGGCGCTCGATGCCCAGGCCACCGTGATCCAGTTCGGCACCCACCTGATGGACGCTCAGATCGACCTCGGCGGAGGTCAGGCGCTCAAGCGCCTCATCAACGACAAGTTCATCGCTGTTCGTACCGACACCGTCACCCAGGAGATGCGGCCCTCCCGGCGCACCGGCCACGTGGGCCGGCTCGACTTCGGCGATGGCGGCCGCCTGGACGTGGACGTGGTCGTGGTCGCGACCGGCGTGCGTCCACGGGATGAGCTCGCCCGGGATGCCGGTCTGGCAATCGGGGAGCGCGGCGGTGCGGTGGTCGATCTGAGCTGCCACACCGAGGACCCGCACATCTGGGCCATCGGCGAGGTCGCCTGTATCGAGGGCCGCTGCATCGGGCTGGTCGCCCCCGGCTACGCGATGGCCGAGGTGGTCGCCGATCGGCTCTTGGGCGGCCAGGCCACCTTCCCGGGAGCCGACACTGCGACGAAACTCAAGTTGCAGGGCGTGGATGTCGCGAGTTTCGGTGACGCCTTCGCCCGCACCGAGGATTCGATGGAGATCGTCTACGCCGACCCGGTGGCGGGGATCTACAAGAAACTCGTGATGTCGGACGACGGCAAGACTCTGCTCGGCGGTGTGTTCGTCGGCGATGTGGCTGCCTATGCAAGTCTGCGCCCGCTGCAGGGGTCCGAGTTGCCGGGGGATCCGTCGTCCTACATCACGCCTGCCGGCTCCGGTGACGGACTGGCCGGGTTGGAGCTGCCCGACGACGCCGGCGTCTGCTCGTGCAACAACGTCTCGGCCGGCACCATCCGATCGGCGGTGACCGAGCAGGGATGCACCGATCTGGCCGGCGTGAAGGCATGCACGAGGGCGGGCACCAGCTGTGGGTCGTGCCTGCCGCTGGTCAAGAAGATCACCACCACCGAGCTCGAGAAAGCCGGGGTTGAGGTCTCCAACGCGCTGTGCGAGCACTTCGAGCTCTCCCGCGCCCAGCTCTTCGACGCCGTCCGAGTGGCCGAGCTGCACACGTTCACCGAGATCATCGACCGCTTCGGGTACGTGCCTGAGGGCGCCGCCGATGCCGGACGTGGGTGCGACATCTGCAAGCCGGTCATCGCCTCGATCCTGGCCTCGCTCGGCAACGGGCACATCCTCGACGGTGAGCAGGAGACCCTGCAGGACACCAACGACCACGTGATGGCCAACATGCAGAAGGACGGCACCTACTCGGTGGTGCCGCGGGTCCCAGGCGGGGAGATCACCCCGGATGGGTTGCTGGTGATCGGGCAGGTGGCCAAGGACTTCGGCCTCTACACCAAGATCACCGGCGGCCAGCGCATCGATATGTTCGGGGCGCGGATCGAACAGCTGCCGCAGATCTGGCGGCGCCTGGTCGAGCACGGGTTCGAGTCCGGGCACGCCTACGGCAAGTCGCTGCGGACGGTGAAGTCGTGCGTCGGGTCCACCTGGTGCCGGTATGGCGTGCAGGACTCGGTGGCGATGGCCGTCGAGCTGGAGCTGCGCTACCGGGGGCTGCGTTCACCGCACAAACTCAAGCTCGGCGTCTCCGGCTGTGCACGGGAGTGCGCCGAGGCACGCGGTAAGGACGTCGGCGTCATCGCGACCGACAAGGGCTGGAACGTCTACGTCGGCGGCAATGGAGGATTCACGCCGCGCCACGCGCAGCTGCTCGCCGAGGACCTCACCTCGGAGGAGCTGCTGCGCACGATCGACCGATTCCTCATGTACTACATCCGCACCGCAGACCGCTTGCAGCGCACCGCCGCGTGGATCGAGGACGTCGAGGGCGGTCTGGAGGGGGTACGTGAGGTGATCATGGACGACAGCCTCGGCATCGCCGCCGACCTCGACGAGGCGATGAGCCGGCACGTGGGTGCCTACCGGGACGAGTGGCGCGCCGTGCTGGAGGACCCGGAGAAGCTGAGCCGGTTCTCCTCATTCGTGAACGCCCCCACGACACCTGACCCCGACCTCGCCTACGCCTCTGAGCGTGGGCAGATCCGGCCGGCCACGCCGCAGGAGCGGGACGCAGACGAGGACCTGATCCGGCCGGTGCTGATCGCCGGGACCACGCTGGAGGTACGCGCATGACCCGGAGTAGCACGAGCGAGCAGACGTCCGGACCGACGCCGTCGACGTGGGTGGCGGTGTGCCAGCGTGCCGAGCTAGGTGTGGAACGTGGGATCGCCGCCCTCGTCGACGGGCAGCAGATGGCTCTGTTCCGCCTCCGGGACGACTCGGTGCACGCGGTGCAACAGCGAGATCCCTTCAGTGGGGCGAATGTGATGTCCCGGGGCATCGTCGGCACCCGGCAGGGTGAGCCGACGGTCGCCGGCCCGATGTACAAGCAGGTGTTCTCGTTGCGAACCGGCGCATGCCTGGAGCGGGGGAGCTACGAACCGGTCGACGACAGTGCCGATCTGCGGACCTGGGACGTCCAGGTGCTGGACGGTGTCGTCCATGTCCGTGCACCTCACAACCGTTCGGTGGAGGATGTGAAGTCATGACGAGCTTGTTCGGCCTCGATCTGGCCGACCGCACCGTGCTGATCGCCGGTGGCGGTCCGGTCGCGGCTCGTCGCGCCCAGACGCTCGCGGACGAGGGGGCACTGCTGCGAGTCGTCGCACCGTACGTGTGCGAGGACTTGTCGGACCTGCTGCGTCTGATGCCCGACCGGGCGGAGTGGCTCGAGCGAGATGTCCAGGCATCCGACCTGGATGGGGTGTGGCTCGCGCTCGCCGCGACCGATTCGAAGGTCGCCAATGCCGATGTGGCGGTATGGGCCGAGCAGCACCGGGTGTTCTGCGTCAACGCCGGGGCCGCGCACGAGGGCACCGCCCGGACCCCGGCGACGACGCGCTCGGGAGACCTGCTGGTGGGGGTGGTCACCGACGTCTCACGCACCCCGGTGGGCGTTGGCGCGGATCCGCGCCGGGTGGCGTCGGTCCGGGATCAGATCGGGGACCTGCTGCGGGCGGGCGTCGATCAGCGCCGGCAGCGTCCTGCCACGGGGCAGGTGACGCTCGTGGGAGGGGGACCGGGCGCCGTCGACCTGCTGACCATCCGGGGCCGGCAGGCCCTCGCACAAGCGGATGTGGTGGTCACTGACCGGCTCGGACCTGTGGACGTGCTCGCCGATCTCGCGCCCGGTGTCGAGGTCATCAACGTCGGAAAGACCCCCGGGCATCACCCGGTGCCGCAGCACGAGATCAACACCATCCTGGTGGAGCAAGCCCAGCGCGGGCGCCAGGTGGTCCGGCTCAAGGGCGGAGACCCGTTCGTCTTCGGGCGTGGTGGCGAAGAGGCCATCGCGTGCCGTGAGGCGGGTGTTCCGGTGCACGTGGTGCCGGGGATCAGCAGTGCACTGTCGGTGCCCGCGCTGGCGGGGATCCCGCTGACACATCGGGGGACATCGGCCTCCTTCCACGTGACGACTGGTCACGCGGGCCTCGACCGCGCCGCGGCAGTCGCTGTCGCCGAGGGGGCGACGCTGGTGGTGCTGATGGGTGTCTCGAAGCTGGCGACGATCGCGGCGCAGGCGGTGGAGGCGGGCGCGCGGGCGGACTGCCCGGTCGCAGTGGTCGAGCGTGGGTCCACGCCGCACGAGCGGATCACTCGTAGCACTCTGGAGCGCGTGGCCGACGAGGCCGGGCGAGTGGGGGTACGGGCGCCGGCGATCATCGTGATCGGGGACGTGGCCGACGAGGACAGGCTTGGGCCTACATGAGCGAGGGTGAGTCCGTCCGCCCCAACCTGCACCAGGTGATGGCCGGGTGTACCGTGCTGCTCACCGCCGACCGGCGCAAAGGCGAGCTGGCGGCGGCCCTGGAACGCCGTGGAGCGAATGTGCGGCACGCGCCGGCGCTGAGCATCACCTCGCATGTCGATGACGAGTTGCTGGTCGCGGACACGCGGCGGTTGATCGACGAACCACCGGATGTGGTGGTGGTGACCACCGGTATCGGCTTTCGCGGGTGGGTGGAGGCGGCGGATGCGCACGGCATCGCCGAGCCTTTCCTGGCGGTGTTGGAGAAGTCGCGGATCGTCGCTCGCGGGCCGAAGGCGCGTGGTGCCATTCAGGCGGCGGGCCTGACCGCGGACTGGGTGGCCGAGTCGGAGACGTCGGCAGAGATCGCGGATGTGCTGCTGGGGGAGGGTGTCGCCGGTTTACGGGTGGCTGTGCAGCACCACGGTGCCGGTGCCGACGGGCTCGATGTGGTGTTCGCCGAGGCCGGGGCCGAGGTATGCAGCCTGGTCGTCTACCGTTGGGGACCGCCGCCAGACCCGGTCGCCTTGCGGGACTCGGTGCATGCGGCGGCCGACGGCGAGATCGATGCGGTGGTCTTCACCTCGGCTCCCGGGGCGGAGGCGTGGCTGAGCGCTGCCGAGGCCGAAAGCGTGGACGCCGGTGTGCTGGCACGCTTCAAGGACTGGTCGATGCTGCCGGCCGCGGTCGGGCCGGTGACGGCTAAGCCGTTGGAGCACCGCGGTGTCACGCCGCTGCAGCCGGAGCGGGGTCGCCTGGGTGCCCTGGTGCGTGCGTTGGTGGCGCACTACGAGCATGCGGAGACCGTGGCCCTGTGCACCCCTGTCGGCGCGTTGCAGATCCGCTCCCGGGTCGCAGTGCTGGACGGGCAGGTGCTGCCGCTCTCGCCGAGCGGTATCGCGGTGCTGCGGCTTCTCGCCGCGTCCGCGGGCGGAGTGGTCTCCCGAGCGGACGTGCTCGCTGCCCTTCCTGGCGAGTCGACAGATCCGCATGCGGCTGAGGTCGCGATCGCCCGGCTGCGGGAGGCGGCAGGCAAGGAACTCATCAAGACCGTGGTCAAGCGTGGCTACCGGCTGGAGCTGACGTCCGCGTGACCGTGTGGCACGACCGTGTGGCCCCGGTGATGGTCGCGTCAGCGGGGCGCTGGGGCTTTCGCGCGCGCCCGTGCTGTGAATGCGGCTGACCCGATGATGGCACCGACTCCGAACACCAGCAGTGCCCCGTTCACCAGGTCACCCCGCGGCGCGATGTAGGCATCCGTGAGCACCGGATCACCGTCGACCGACCACGTGCACGTCAGGCGGGTAGGCATCGCTGCGAGGCGGGCATCGGCGAGGGAGAGCGAGGGCTTGCCCTCGATCGCTACCGGGATGGCGTCGGCACGGTTCGCGCAGATCAGTTCGGGTCCGGTCTTCAGCCCGGACAGGTAGGTGAGCGTGCCACCGAGGATTCCCAGGATGATCAGCACGGCTCCCACGGTACGAACCAGGCGTGCCACAGGATGCGGCTGCTGGTTGGCGATCAGGTCTCCCATGGCGCCCAGGTTCACATACATGCCAGCGGCCCCGCAGAGCGTGGCTCGGCAGGGTCCGGGGCGGCACAGTCAGAATGGGGGAGGGTCGAGCCACTCATCGACCGCTGGCCGATTTGCTCTGGGCGCAGGGTCGACCTGCGTGTCGTAGATCTGCGTGCCGGAGGGCTGTGTGTTCGCTGCAGGTACCAAGCGTGCCGGATCCGAGATCGGTCGATCGGGTGGTTCCGCCCGGTCCCGGTGGGCGGCGTGTCCGCATGGGGTATCGGGTGCCGCATGGCTCGGGACACGGGTGGGGACCGCGAAGGTTCCGCGCCCGTCCACAAGCCACAACTCACCGCCGGGCGAGGTCCATAGGTACGTCCCGGGGGTGACCATCACGTAGGACCACGAGCCATGCGTCTTTGCTCGATGATGGCGACGACATAACGGCGCCAGATTGCACCCGCAGGTAGGCCCACCCTGCTCGAACGGGACGATGTGGTCGAGGTCGCAGGCCCGGGCGCGCCGAGTGCATGAAGGAAAGACACAGTGCGGGTCGCGCATGGCCACCTGGCGGCGCAGCCGGCCCGGAATCTCGTAGCACTCGGCCGGGTAGTGGCCGGCGAGATCGACCACGGGGCGTACCAACACCTTCGTTCCGGGTGAGCCGCACCAGGCCCTGATCTGCTCGGCCGAGACCGGCGAGCGCGTGTTCTCGCACCTGCCGACCGCACCTGAGCCGGGACCGGATTCGAGGGCGGGGTCGAGCGCCGGGTTGAGGGCGTCGACGCCCAGATGCAGGACGAGTTCGATCCTGCGCCCTGGGTCGCCCGGGACCGGGGCCCTCACGTCCAGGCTCCCGCCATTCGTGTCCGGTCGTTGGCCGTCAATGCCGGAGAGCTGCTCAACCACACCCTCGGGGCGGCTGACCGGTGGCGGACCGGCGGATTCCAGATCGCTCTCGGTGCGCTCGGCCGACGGCAGCGGCAGCATCAGATCCCTGCGCGCGATCTCACCCACAGCACGGGCACGGCGGGCGTCGAGGCTCTCAGTGCACCCGAGCGCCTGCAGCTGGGCGGCGCTCGCGGACACCGCGGCATCGAGGTCGAGCGCATCGGCCAGGTCGATCATGCCCTCGACGGCCGCGGTTCCTGCCGCGCCGATCAGGTCCGGTCCACCGGGTTCATCAAGGTGGATGTCGAAGTGCCGATGCTCGTCCGCCTCGCGCCGCCGTGCCTCGGCAGCCTCGGCGTCGAATCGGTCCAGTGCGGCAGCGACCGCGCGCTGCACCTGGGCTCCGGAGCAGGAACCGATGACCGGGGCGAGCTGGGCGTCGACCCAGGCTGCGCCGTCGGGAGGGAGGATCCGCGTGCTACGGGCGACTTCCCGTGCCCGCCACAGGCGCACCTGCCCGGACGAGACCCGGTCCCACAGGTGTGGCAACCGGAATGCGAGCTCGGTCACCTCCCCGACGTAGCCACGTGCCGCATCCGGCGACATGCACAACGTGGCCGCGACCTCGCAGAACTCCAGATCCGGGACCAACGGAGCGCCCGGGCCCGCTAGCTGCATCGGTGCCTCCAGCCCGGCCAGCGCTGGTCGCTCGATCGGCTCGTCCGGCCCGATCACGCGCTCGGTCGACTCCGGACCGGCGTCGGGGATGGCGTGCTCGGCGACCCAGGCCACCACCAGCCGTGCCGTCTCCACCTCCCACGCCGACGCCGCAGTCCGGGCGTACCGCAACGACGACAGCACGCTCCGCGGCGCGTCTACCGCGGGTGCCAAGGGAGGTGTCGTCGTCATGGTTCGACTCAACCATCGACCACTGACATTGAGCGTGGGTGGTGAGTCCGCGGGTGGGCCGAACTGCTACCCGGCGCTTTCGGGTGCCTGGTCCGCGCAGTCCAGAGGTGGTCCGACGACGAACCGTGGCCTCTAGCAATGCCGGGGGAGGCAATCCTCCAGCCGTCCTCGGGAAGGTGAGGGCCGCCGTCGGGGTTAGATTCGACATACCCCATCGAAAGGACGCACCCGATGCTGCCCCTCACCCTCGGCTACAAGGCCTCCGCCGAACAGTTCGGCCCCCGTGAACTCGTCGAACTGGGCGTTGCTGCCGAGGCGCATGGCATGGATTCTGTCGCGATCAGTGACCACTTCCAGCCGTGGCGGCATGAGGGAGGTCACGCCCCGTTCTCGCTCGCATGGATGGCGGCGGTCGGGGAGCGCACCGAGCGAATCACGATCGGCACCTCCGTCATGACGCCCACGTTCCGGTACAACCCGGCCGTACTCGCTCAGGCGTTCGCCACGATGGGCATGCTCTACCCCGGCCGGATCATGCTCGGCGTCGGCTCCGGGGAGGCCCTGAACGAGATTGCCACCGGCTTCCAGGGCCCAGGGGACCAGCAGTGGCCGGAGTTCAAGGAGCGCTTCGCCCGCCTGCGCGAGGCGGTCCGGCTGATGCGGGCGCTCTGGTCGGGGGAGCGGGTGGACTTCGACGGCGAGTACTACTCCACCCACGGCGCCAGCATCTACGACACCCCCGATGGCGGCATCCCGGTCTACATCGCCGCCGGTGGCCCGATGGTCGCCCGCTACGCCGGGCGAGCCGGGGATGGGTTCATCTGCACCTCCGGCAAGGGGATGGACCTCTACACCGAGAAGCTCCTGCCCGCGGTGGCCGAAGGTGCCGCAAAGGCCGAGCGCGACGCCGAGCAGATCGACAGGATGATCGAGATCAAGATCTCCTATGACACCGACCCCGAGCTCGCGCTGGAGAACACCCGGTTCTGGTCCCCGCTCTCCCTCAGCGCCGAGCAGAAGCACTCCATCAACGACCCGATCGAGATGGAGCGCGCCGCCGATGCCCTGCCGATCGAGCAGATCGCAAAGCGGTGGATCGTCGCCTCCGACCCCGACGACGCCGTGGAGCAGGCGCTCGCCTACCGTCGCATCGGGTTCAACCATCTCGTCTTCCACGCCCCGGGCCACGACCAGCGGCGCTTCCTCGAGCTGTTCGAGCGCGACCTGGCGCCGCGGTTGCACGCCGCTGAGTGAGCGCGCCGCCACACCGCGAGACGGATGTAACACGGCCGTCACTGCCTCGCCCGGATGTGGAAACCTGAGGGTCCTATCGTCACGTTCGTGACGACCACCGATGTGGCTCCACCCGAGGACCCGATGATCACCGACCAGCCGCTAGCGACCCCACCGGTGCTGCTCGCGTGCTCGCACGGGACGTCCTCTCCGGCCGGGCAGCGGGCGATCGAAGCGTTGGTGGAGGTCGTCGCCACCCGTGCGCCGGAGCTTCCCGTCTCCGCTGCATTCGTGGACGTGCAGGATCCGGACGTTCCCTCCACGCTCGACGCGCTCGGAGAGTCTCAGGTGCAGGTGGTGCCGCTGCTGCTCTCGGCCGGCTATCACGTGCACGTCGACCTCGCCGAGGCCGTGGAGGGCCGTGACCACGCTCGCGTCACCGGTGCGTTAGGCCCCGATTCCCGGCTGGTGCGTCTGCTCGCACGCCGCCTGCACGAGGCGGGGCTGCGCGAGGAGGATGCCGTGGTGCTCGCTGCTGCCGGATCGTCCAACACCAGCGCTGTGGCGGACTGCCGGCATGTGGGGGAGGAACTGGCCGCCACGCTGGGCCGCCGGGTCACCACGGCGTTTCTCTCCGCGGCACAGCCGCGCCTTCCCGACGCCGTAACCCAGGCCCGTAGCCGCCTCACCTCACCCAGTGCCCGGGTGGTGGTGGCCACCTACCTCCTCGCGCCGGGATACTTCGCCGATCTCGCAGCCGCCTCGGGAGCCGATGTGGTCACCCCGCCGCTGCTTACCGACGACGAACCCCCTGCCACCGAGCTGGTCGAGATCGTGCTTGACCGGTACCGGGGTCGCTGAGCAGTCTCACTCGACCCGCAGCACGACCTTTCCGGTCGTGGATCCGGATTCGACCGCCTCATGCGCGGCGGCCGCCTGATTCCACGGCAGCACCCGGTCGATGATCACCTCGAACCGGCCCTCGGTGAGGAGCCGGGCCACCTCCTCGAGCGCATACCAGGCACGCCCCTCCGACCCGTCGGAGACGATCGCATCCGTCTCGCCGGAGAAGTCGGCGATGGTCACCACCCGGCGCGCATCGCCGGTCAGCTCGATCAGCTCCGCAGCCGCGCCCTTCCCTGCCAGGTCTGCGCCCAGCAGCTGGTCCGCCGCGAGCCGAGCGTCGTCGAGTCCAGCCTCCTCGAGCACCGCCCGCACCCGGCCGGCCAGCCCCGGACCGTAGGTTGTCGGCAGCCCACCCAGGCGACGCACCAGCTCGTGTTTCCGCTCCGAGGCGGTGCCCACTACGTGCAGGCCACGGGCAGCGGCCAGCTGTACCAGCGCCGTCCCGACGCCGCCGGAGGCACCGTCGACCACCAGCACCTGGCCCTCCTGCGCGCTCAGTGCCTGCAGAATGCGCGCCGCTGTCTCGGCCACGGTCACCACAGCGGCCCCCTGCTCACTGGAGACGCCCTCCGGAGTGCGCCAGAACGCCGTCAGGGTGGCGTGCTCGGCCGTGACGGAGGTCCCGGCGCCGAACACGCGCTGGCCGATCTCATACCCCTGCACGCCCTCACCGATCTCGTCCACCACTCCGGCGGCGTCGAAGCCCGGGATGCGCGGGGCACGCAGCAGCCGCCCGGGCTTGGCCATCGCTCCCGAGCGCAGGGTGGCGTCGATGGGGTTCACTGCCGCCGCCTCGACGGCGATACGCACCTCACCGGGACCGGCGTGCGGCTCGTCCGCCTCACCCAGGGTCAAGACGTCAGGTCCACCGAAAGTGTCGTACTGAAGTGCGCGCACGAGAAGCTCCGATCTCGCTACTTGGGCTGCTTCGGTTCGGGAGGCAGCAGTTCACCGGTCACGCCGATCGCACCGGCGTCAGCCTCGGTCGACGTGGTGACTGTCAACGCCCCGGCCACACGCCCGGCTGACTTCAGGTCACCGGCCACCGCCGCGACCAGCGCCTGCTGGCCAGAAGGAACGGTCAGTTCGGCCGACACGAACGAGGTGCGCTGGGAGACCTTGGCTTCCGACTTCACCTTCCGCATCGCGGCCAGGGCGGCACCGGCGGCCGGCAGCAACGCCGGATCCCCGTCTGCGGCAGCCTGCCGGAGTGTGTCGGCCGTGGGCCAGGCGGCGCGGTGCACCGACCCCTCCCGCCACCAGGACCAGACCTCTTCGGTGGCGAACGGCAGGAACGGGGCGAACAGGCGCAACAGCGTGTCGAGGGACAACCACAGCGCCGCCCTGGCACTCGCGATCGCCTCCGGGCTCACCGCGGCGGCCTCACCACCGTAGGCACGATCCTTGACCAGCTCCAGGTAGTCGTCGGTGAAGGTCCAGAAGAACGACTCCGACAGCTCCAGCGCCCGCGCGTGGTCGAACGCTTCGAATGCTGCGCTCGCCTTATCCACCACGCCCGCCAGCTCGGCCAGCACAGCGCGGTCGATCGGCTCGGTCACCGCCGCCGGGTCCAGTGTCACCTGCGAATCACCGGCGAAGGACAGTGCGAACTTGCTGGCGTTCAGCAGCTTGATCGCCAGCCGGCGCCCGATCTTCATCTGGCCCTCGTCGAAGGCCGTATCCGCGCCCAGGCGCGCCGAGGCCGACCAGTAGCGGACAGCGTCGGAGCCGTGCTGCTCGAGTAGCCCGAGCGGTGTGACCACGTTCCCCTTCGACTTCGACATCTTCTTGCGGTCCGGGTCCAGGATCCAGCCCGAGATGGCGGCGCGACGCCAGGGCAGGCAGTCGTGCTCAGCGTTGGCGCGCACCACGGTGGAGAACAGCCAGGTGCGGATGATGTCGTGCCCCTGCGGGCGCACGTCGTAGGGGAAGACGGTCTCGAAGAACTCCGGGTCGCGCTCCCAGCGCCCCGCCAGCTGCGGTGTCAGTGACGAGGTGGCCCAGGTGTCGAGCACGTCCGGATCGCCCGCGAAGCCGCCCGGCTTCCCGCGCTGTTCGGCCGTGTAGCCCTCGGGCACATCGGTGGCCGGGTCGATCGGCAGCTGGTCCTCCGTGGGCACCAGCGGATCGTTGTAGAGCACCTCGCCCGCATCGTTCAAGCGGTACCAGACCGGGAACGGCACGCCGAAGAACCGCTGCCGGGAGAGCAGCCAGTCGCCGGTGAGACCGTCCACCCAGTTCTCATAGCGGGACTCCATGTGCCCCGGGTACCAGGTGATCTCCTTGCCGCGCTTGACCAGCGACTCGCGCAGATCGGCATCGCGGCCCCCGTTGCGCACGTACCACTGCCGGGAGGAGACGATCTCTAGCGGCTTGTCGCCCTTCTCGAAGAACTTCACCGGGTGGGAGATCTTCCGCGGCTCGCCGTGCAGATCCCCGGACTCGGTGAGCAGCTCCACCATCGTCTTCTGCGCGGAGAACACCGTCAGCCCCACCAGGCGCTCGTAGGCAGCCAGCCCCCCGGCGGAGGTGATCTCGGCGGGCGGCTCGGCCAGGATCCGGCCGTCGCGGCCGATGATGGTACGCGTAGGCAGGTTCAACTCCCGCCACCACGTGACGTCGGTCGTGTCACCGAAGGTGCAGATCATCGCGATCCCGGCGCCCTTCTCCGGGTCAGCCAGCTGGTGGGCGAGCACCGGCACCTCCACCCCAAACACCGGGGAGGTGGCCGTGGAGCCGAACAACGGCTGGTAGCGCTCGTCGTCGGGATGGGCCACTAGCGCCACACACGCGGCGAGAAGTTCCGGACGGGTGGTCTCGATGAACACGGGACCGTCAGCGCTGTGGAAGGAGATCCGGTGATACGCGCCCTCGCGCTCTCGGTCCTCCAACTCGGCCTGCGCCACCGCCGTCTGGAAGGTGACATCCCACAGGGTCGGCGCCTCGATCTGGTACGCCTCACCCCGCGCGAGCTGACGCAGGAAGGCGCGCTGCGACGTCTGCTGCGCCACGGGTGAGATGGTCTGGTACGTCTGCGCCCAGTCCACGCTCAGCCCCAGGTAGCGGAAGACCCGCTCGAAGCTCTTCTCGTCCTCGGCCGCCAGCGTCAGGCACAGCTCGACGAAGTTCTGCCGCGAGACGGGAGTGGGGCGGTGCTTCTTCGGCACGTCGCCTTCGTACGGCGGGGTGAAGTCCGGGTCGTAGGGCAGGGAGGTGTCCACCTGCACCCCGTAGTAGTTCTGCACCCGCCGTTCGGTGGGCAGGCCGTTGTCGTCCCAGCCCATCGGGTAGAACACCTCGCGGCCGCGCATCCGCTGGTAGCGGGCCATGCAGTCGGTGTGGGTGTAGGAGAACACGTGCCCGATGTGCAGCGAGCCTGACGCCGTCGGGGGCGGGGTGTCGATCGAGAACACCTGCTCGCGCGGGCGCGTGCGGTCGAAGGCGTAGGTGCCGTTCTCGCCCCACGCCTGCGACCAGCGGTCCTCAAGGCCGTCGAGCGAAGGCTTCTCCGGTACCTGAGCGACCGGGCGGAGGGGCTCGGTCACGGCGGTGGCAGGGTTCGGGATGTTCTCGCTCATGGTGCCTGATCATCCCAGATCCTCCCGGCGCCGTGGTAATCGCGGCGCCGTCTTATAGCCCTGAGGAGGGCGCCGTCGGAGGTTCCGCATCCGGTGAGGCGAGATCCGCGTCGGAGAAGCGGGCAATGGTGGCTTCCGCGCGCCGCACCCGCCGAGTGGTCATCCCCGCGAGGCAGTCGGTGAGGAAGGAGTACGCTCCGGCGGTCTCGCGGGCGCTGCTCTCGCCGGCGTCGGCCCGGGTGCGCACGTCCCGCCACCAGTCGGCGATGTCACCCCACCCGGGAGCGGCCAGCGATCCTCCGAACTGCTGGACCGCGAGGGAGGAGCACAACGTGGCGAACCGGAGCCGCTTGGTCAGCGGCCACCCGCGCACGGTGCCGAGCACCAGGGCGGCGGCGAACACATCGCCGGCGCCGGTCGGGTCGATCGCGGCCACATCCAGGGCCGGCACCTCGGCCTCCTCGCCGGTGGCCGAGTCGATCGCGATCACCCCCTCGTGGCCGCGGGTCACCACGGCCAGCGGCACATGATCGGCGAGCGCGCGTAGCGCAGCCTGGGGGGAGTCGGTGCGCGTGTAACCCATCGCCTCCTGTGCGTTGGGAGTGAACGCGTAGCAGTCGGCGAGGTCAGTCAGGATCCGCCGGTCCCACACCTGTTCGGGATCCCAGCCGGCGTCGGCGAACACCAGCGCGCCCTGCGCGGCGGCGGTGCGCCACCAGTCGGCTGACCTGACTTCAGGGTCCCCCAGGTCGGCGAGCACCGCCCGGGTCGGTGGCGGCGGATCGAGCAGGGCGGCCACCGACTCCGGCGGCGGGTGACCGTGGGTGACCATCGACCTGTCGTCGTCCATGGCCAAGGAGACGGTCACCGGCGTGTGCCAGGCGTGGAAGCGGCGCGACCGGCTCAGATCCACGTGCTCCTGGTCCCGCAGCACCTGCCACATCCAGTCCCCGTACAGGTCGTCACCGAACCCTGCCGCCAGGCCGGTGCACAGTCCCAGCCGCGAGGTGGCCACCGCAAGATTGGCGATTCCGCCAGGGGAGGAGCCCATCCCGGTGGTCCACACCTCGGTTCCTGGCGCCGGGGGATGCGGGAAGCCGGTGAAGACGATGTCGAAGAAGACGGTGCCGGCGAGCAGCACGTCGAAGGCCGGGGCGTCCTCGGAGCTGGTGGACATGATGGTCTGAGTCTGCCACGGCTATGCCCTCTGGGTGCCACGATCTGTGGGATACGTTGAGGCCATGAAGCTGGTGATTCTCGGTGGTGGCGGGTTCCGCGTGCCGTTGGTCTTCTCGGCGGTGCTGGCTGCACGCCACCGTGTAGCGATCACCGAGGTGGTGCTGCACGACGCCGATGCCGCCCGGTTGAGTGTGATGCACCGCGTGCTCACCGCGCAGGCGGAGCGGCCGGCTACCGACGGCGGGGCTCGCCCCGATGGTGCACGGGGATCTGGGCAGGCCCCCGGCCCGGGCTTGCGTGTCCACGCCACGACCGACCTGGACGAGGCGGTCGCCGGCGCCGACGTGATCTTCGCCGCGATCCGGGTGGGTGGCACCCACGGCCGAGTCCTGGATGAGCAGGTGGCACTCAAGCACGGGCTGCTAGGCCAGGAGACGATCGGGCCCGGTGGCCTGGCCTACGCCCTGCGGACGCTGCCCATGATGGACCACGTTGCGGCCCGGATCGCCGAGTTGGCACCGCGGGCGTGGACGATCAACTTCACCAACCCGGCCGGGCTGATCACCGAGGCCATGCGTACCCACCTGGGCGACCGGGTGGTCGGCATCTGCGACACCCCGATCGGCCTGGTGCGGCGCGTGGCCCGTGTGCTCGGTGTGGACCCGGCCGCCGAGTCCGTGCAGGTGGACTACCTGGGGCTGAACCACCTGGGGTTCCTGCACGGGCTGCACGTCGAGGGTGTGGACCGGCTGCCCGAGCTCCTCGCCGACGACGCCCTGCTGGGTCAGATCGAGGAGGCGCGCACGCTCGGTCTGGACTGGGTCCGTGCCCGCGGTGCGATTCCCAATGAGTACCTCTACTACTACGACTACGCGCGGGAGGCGACTGCCACGATCCGTGGCGCCGATCAGACCCGTGGTGAGTTTCTCGACGCCCAGCAGGCCGCGTTCTATCTCGAGGCGGCCCGCGCCGAGGATCCGCGAGCGCTGTGGGCCCACACGCTGGCTGAACGCGAGGCCACCTACATGGCCGAGGCACGCGATGCCGACGCGTCGAGGGACGACGACGACCTTCAGGGTGGCGGGTACCACGAGGTGGCGGTGGATCTGATGGCCGCGTTGCTGGCGGGGGAGCGGCACCGGATGATCCTGGACGTCGCCAATGACGGGATCGTGCCCACGCTCGTCGATGATGCGGTGATCGAGGTGCCATGCGTGGTGAGTGAGGGGACGATCCGTGCCGAGGTTCCTCCCACGCCGCTCGCACTCGACGAGCTGGCACTGGTCACGGCGGTCAAGTCAGCCGATCGCGGCATCATTTGCGCTGCGCGGTCCGGTTCCCGGCAGCGGGCTTGGCACGCCTTCGCCGTGCACCCGCTGGTCGACTCAGCCGCCGTGGCGCGTGATCTCGTGGATGCCTACATCCGCGCCCACCCGACCATCGCGGCGGTTCTCGTCGAACCGTGAGGACCTGATCTCCCGACAATCCCGGATACTGGATACAATCGTGGGGTGAGTCGAGGACGTCTAGGCTGACTGGCATGGCGACCATCGGCTACGCGGCGGCACTGGAGCAGCTGCACCCGAGAGACGCCGTCGGCCTCGCGCAGACGGCGGAACGCCACGGTCTCACCGGCGTCATGGCCACCGACGTGATGCAGCCGTGGGTGCCTGCACAAGGGCAGGCGAGTTTCGTGTGGAACGTGCTGACCGCCGTCGCGGAGCGAACGCAGGGTGATATCGGACCGGGCGTGGCCGTGCCGACGTTCCGTTGGCACCCGGCCGTGCTTGCGCAGGCAAGCGCCACCCTGGCTGCCATGTATCCGGGACGGCACTGGCTCGGTGTCGGCTCAGGTGAGGCGATCAACGAGCACGCGGTGGGCCGGTACTGGCCGGAGGCACCGGAGCGGATCAACCGGATGTTCGAGGCGATCGATATCATCACCAAGTTGCTTAGCAACTCCCTGGCGGGGAAGGACTACAAGCACTCGGGGGAATTCTTCCGGATGGAGTCCACGCGGCTGTGGACTATGCCCGAGACGGCGCCGGAGATCCTCGTGGCCACCGCGGGGCCCGTGACCGCACGACGCGCCGGACGCCTCGCCGACGGGCTGATCACCATGGGTGGACCGAGCGAGAAGGTGGCCAGGCTGTTCGACCGGTTCGCTGCCGGTGCCAGGGATGCGGGGAAGGACCCAGCCATGATGCCGAAGGTGATTCGGCTGCACCTGAGCTGGGCACGCACCCAGGGCGAGGCGATGCGCAATGCGGTGACCGAATGGCCCAATGGGGCGATGAAGTTCTCGAAGGCGGATCTGCGCTCACCGTTCGAGGTGGCTCAGATTGCCAAGCTGATCCGGCCCGAGGACTTCTCCGGGGCCATGGTCGTCTCGGCGGACCCGGCCGATCACCTGCGCGAGATCCAACGTTACGTCGATCTCGGTGCCAGCCGGATCTACCTGCACAATGTGGGTCGCAACCAGGACGAGTTCCTGCGTGTGTTCGGCTCCGACGTACTCCCCAAGGTGGTTCATTGATGTTGCTCGCCCAAGCCCCCGACGGCCTCCCCGAGGTGACGTCCTCGACCGATCTCGCCGCTGCACTGACCCCGGTGCTGGGCGGACTCACGTGGCCGGACGGGTCCACGGGGCTGGCCGAAGGCGACATCGTGGTGGTTGCCTCGAAGGTGATCGCGAAGGCGGAAGGACGGCTGCGCAAGGCCGCAGACCGGGAGGCCGCGATCGATGACGAGACGGTGCGCGTGGTGGCCACCCGCGACTACCCGGACGGGTCCACGCTCAAGATCGTCGAGAACCGGCAGGGGCTGGTGATGGCGGCCGCTGGGGTGGACACCTCCAACGTGCTTCCCGGGACGGTGCTGCTGCTGCCCGAGGATCCCGACGAATCCGCACGGGTGTTGCGTCGTGGCCTGAACGCACGCCTCGGGGTGCGACCGGGGGTGTTGGTGACCGACTCGGTGGGCCGGCCCTGGCGGCGTGGCATCGCCGACATCAGTATCGGGGCAGCGGGTATCGACGTCCTGCAGGATCTGCGCGGGCGGAAGGATGCTCAAGGGCGCGAACTGCGGGCCACCGTGATAGCGGTGGCCGACGAGATCGCGGCCGCCGCCGACCTGGTGCGCGGCAAGACCGGCGGGCAACCGGTAGCGGTGGTGCGCGGTCTGTCTCACCTAGTCACCCTCAAGGACGGCGAGGGCGCCCACGTGGCCATCCGCCCGCCCGAAGAGGACATGTTCCGCACGGGGACCTGAAACGCCGCGTCACGAACTGACGGCGCTCAGCGCACCTGTGCCAGATGAGGCACGGTATCGCCGAGGGCCGTCAGTTCGTGACCCGTCAGGCGCGGTGCCGGCCGCCCGTGGCGCTGATCTCCTTCTCCGCACCGGCCGACGTCTCGCGCGAGGCAGTCGCTGCCAGGGACTGCACGAGCTTGTCGCCCTCGACGTCCAGGTTCGGCAGGATCTTCTCGAGCCAGCGTGGCAGCCACCACGCCTTCTCCCCGGCGATGGCCATCACCGCAGGGATGAGCGTCATCCGCACCACGAAGGCGTCGAAGAGGATGCCGATGGCGAGGGCGAAGCCGATCTGCTTGATCATCGCGTCGTGGGCGAAGATGAAGCCCGCGAACACCGAGACCATGATCACCGCAGCGGCGAGCACCACTCGGGCGGCGAGCTGGTAGCCGTGCACCACCCCACGCACTCCCGGGTGGCCGTGCACGTGCGACTCGCGTATGGATGACACCAAGAACACCTGGTAGTCCATCGCCAGCCCGTAGAGGATCCCGGTGATGATGATCGGTAGGAAGCTCAGCAGCGGTCCGGGAGTGTCGAAGCCGAACAGCTCCTTCGCCCAGCCCCACTGAAACACCGCGGTGGTGGCCCCCAGGGTGGCGAGAATGCTGAGCACGAAGCCGAGCGTCGCCGTCACGGGCACAAAGATCGACCGGAACACCAGCAGCAGGATGATCAGCGAGAGCGCCACGATCACCGCGAGATAGGGGATCAGCGCGTCGGAGAGCACCTGTGACATGTCGATGTTGATGGCGGTCACGCCGGTCACGCCCAGCTCGGAGCTGCCCAGGTTGCTCATGCCGTCCAGATCGAGGTCGCGGATCTCGGTCACCAGGTCCGCGGTGGTCTCGTCGTTCGGGCCCGCGTCGGGCACGACCGTCAGCGTCAGCAGCGTGCCGTCCTCGGACTGCCCGGAGGGCATGACGGCGCTCGCACCGGCCAGATCGAGCAACTCCGCCTTGAGCGTCGCGACATCGTCCGGGGTGTAGGCCTCCCCGGACTCGGCAACGACGAGCAGCGGGGCGTTGAACCCCTCCCCGAAGCCTTCGGTGAGGGCGTCGTAGCTTTGCCGCTCCACCGTGTCCTGGTTCGCAGTTCCGGCCGAGGGGAGGTTGAGCTGCATACTGGCGAACGGCGCGGCGATCACGCCCAGGCCGAGTACGACGGCGACCGTCACCCATGCCTTGTGGCGCACCAGTCCGGTGGCCCAGCGGGTGGCCGGGCCGGGCCGGTCGATCTCGTCGGTGTCCGCCTCGGCGGCCCGACGTCGCTGCTTGGCGGTGACCAGGCGCTCTCCGACCAGTCCGAGGATGGCTGGCAGCAGCGTCAGGGCGACGGTCACCGCGATGGCCACGGTTCCGGCGGCGATGAGGGCCATGATGGTCAGGAACTCCACACCCACCACGGACAGGCCGCTCAGGGCGATGATCACCGTGAGGCCGGCGAAGAACACAGCACTCCCGGCCGTCCCGACCGCGCGCGCAGTCGCCTCCCGGGCGCTCAGGCCCTGATCGAGAACGAAGCGCCGGGCGCGGTTGACGAGGAAGAGCGCGTAGTCGATGCCGACGGCCAGCCCGATCATGAGTGCCAGTACCGGCGTGATCGAGGTCATCGGGATGAGGGTTGAGAGAGCGTAGGCGCTCCCAACTCCCACCCCGACGCCGATGATCGCGGTGATGAGCGGCAGCCCGGCGACGACGAGGGAACCGAGAGTCAGGATCAGCACGATCGCCGCGACCACGAGCCCGACGATCTCGTTGGACCCGATCGGAGACTCGAACGTCTGCGTCAGACTCTCCGAAGGCAGCACGGTCAGTCCGGCTGACTCGGCGGTCTCGGCGGCCGCGACGATCTCGTCCGCAGCACCCTCGGGCAGGTCGAGCACCTGGTCGGTCAGCTGCACCGTCAGCATGGCGATCGAGCCGTCCGCGGAGGTGATCACCCCGGCCACCGGTGCCTCGCCGTCCATCAGGGGCAGCAGCTCGAGGTCACCGGCGGGTGCGAAGGCGTCCGCTGCGGCCTGCGCTGCGGCGGCCTCGTCTTCGGTCATGGTGCTCGGGTCGGCCTGCTGTGACCCGGTCTCCGGCTGGACGACGATATCGCTGTCGTTGATCTCGGTCACGGCGCCGGCGATCGCGGCGACGGCCCCGGGATCATCGACGCGTTCTCCCTCGGGTGCGGTGAACACGATCGTCGCCTGGGCGCCGGCGGCGCTGGGCATCTCCTCGTCCAGCTGGTCGAGGACTTCCTGGGCCGGGGTCCCGTCGATGCGGAACTCGGTCGACATCTGGGGCGGGTTGAGAGCTAGGGCGCCGCCGACGATCGCGAGCAGCACGACCCAGACGGCGATCACCCGCCAGCGTGCGCGGTAGGCGAAGGCGCCGAGACGGTACAGGAGAGTGGACAACGCAGGTTCCCTTTCGGTGTGCGGGATGGACCGTGAGTGTGGTGCCAGGGATGTCAGCGCGAAGGTGCGGCGGGGCCCGTGTGCCGTGGCTCGCCAGGGCCGATCCCGGTAGTGATGAAGCGCAGCAGCTGGGCGACGAACTCGTCGGTACTGACCGCATGTGGGGCGGGCCCGTCGATCTCGGTGACGTGGCTCTCGCGCAGGATCACGGTGGACAGCGCGGAGATCACGACTCCCGGCACCAGCCGGGCGACGAACGGATCGAGGGCCCCGAAGGACGGATCTCCGAGCAGCTCGGCCGCCCGCTCCCGTGCCTGCGCCTCGACCTGGTGGACGTGCGGGAGCACGGAGGGATGAGACTCGGCGAGGGCGGCGAACTGCCGGAAGGTGGTCACCACATCGGGGCTGAGCAGGGCGCGGGTGACCCGGCCGATGGTCTCGAGCAGGTCCGAACGACCGAACGCCTCGATCACGGCGCAGTCGTCGACACCCGGGGTCGCGCCCGGATGCACGAGCTCGGCGAGTGACTCGTGCACGGCCATCGCCACCACGTGGCTGATGGCTTCTTCCTTCGAGGAGAAGTGGTTGAAGAACGTCCTCCGCGCCACCCCCGTCGCCTCAGCCACCTCGTCGATGGTGAAACCGTCGACACCGCGCTCGCGGGCCAGAGCGAAGGCGTCGCGTGCAAGCTGGGCGCGGGTCTGTACTCGCTTGCGTTCACGCAGACCAGGGGAGGAGTGCGCAGAGGTGGGGGCCGTCGTCACTCCTCGACTCTCACATGAAAGTGCACAGAGTGCAATCATGCACTGTGTGCACCTCGTCACAGGTGCGCTGCTCCGTGGACGCGGGACAATAGGCGCATGAGCATGATTCCTCCCGTCGCCGTGGGCGGCATGGCCGATCCGGACGAGCCCAGCAGATTGAGCTATGCGGGCCTGTACGTGGCGGCGGATCGTGAGCGCGTGCTGACCGCGCTCGGTGAGCTCGGGTTCACCGGCTGGGTAGGGCCGCAGGAAGACCGATGGGTCCTGGTGATCGCCGCCAACGCACGCGGCGCCGTCGCCTCGAGGAAGCGCACGATCGATGCCCTGGCGCGAGATGCGGCAGGGCAGTTGCAGGCAGTAGTGCTCGCTGCCGAGGTGGACCGGGAGAGGCGGCTGCGCCTGTTCGGCTACGACAGTGACGGTGAGCGCGTGCGCTACGACAGCAACCCGCCCGAGGGGGAGGTGCCGGAGGCCGAGATCACCCTGGACGAGTTCGGTGAACCCGTGATGTCCGGCGACGCCTTCGCCGAGCTCGACGGTGAGGAGATTGCAGCAGGGCTGCTGGCGCTGTGCCAGGTGGAAGGTCCCGCTGACGCTGACGCTGACGCTGACGCTGACGCTGACGCTGACGCTGACGCTGACGCTGACGCTGGCAAGGGCACGTCCGAGGCACTCGCCGAGCTGCTCGAGGAAGAGCTGGGCGAGTCCACGAACGAGTCCGAGCGGATCAAGGCCGTGGCGCGGGCGCTGCAGCTGCCCACCTGGATCGTCGCCTCCGCCTCGCTCCCCAAGCGTGTCCCCGGCGGACCGGAGAAGGACGAGGTCACCTATCTCGGGCGTGGAAAGCAGGGCGCCTCAGGCCGGTTGGCGGCAGCCTGGACCAACCGGGTCCGCAAGAAGGCGAAGGATCCCGAGGACCGTCGCTGACTACAGTAGCGGTCCGAAGGGTTTGATCAGCTGTTCCAGCGCGCGGGTGATCGTCCGCCGCTGGTTCCACTGCTCGAGCGTGAGGCGCTGGGCGTTCGTCAGATCCGTGGCGAAGACTTCCTCCATGTGCTCGGCGGTGCCGTCGTCGAAGATCTCGAGGTTGACCTCGAAGTTGCCCGTCATCGACATCCGGTCGATGTTGGCCGTGCCGATCGTGGACCAGCGCCCGTCCACCGTCATCGTCTTGGCGTGGACCATCGCGCCGCGGAAGAGCCACAGCTCCACACCCGCTTCCAGCAGCGTGGCGTAGTAGGTGCGGGCAGCCCAGTCGGCGATCACGTGGTTGGAGACCTTCGGAACGAGTACCCGCACCGTGACGCCGCGCTGGGCAGCGTTGACGAGGGCGTTGAGGATCTCCCGGTCCGGGATGAAGTAGGCCTGGGTGATGTAGATGTGGTGCTGGGCGCGGTCCATGGCCTGCAGGTAGAGCGCCCGGATGGGGAACAGCATCCGGCTCGGAGCGTTCTCCGCGCCGCGGATGCGAGCCTCCCAGGCGCGGGCGCCGCGATCGGGCAGCTTCGGGTGGCGCTTCTTGCGGTTCTCGTTCCAGAAGTCGACGAAGGAGTCCTCGAGTTCCCATACCGACGGACCCGCGAGGCGTGCATGGGTGTCGCGCCACTGCGTGGCGTACAGGGAGCCGATGTTGTAGCCGCCGACGTACCCGACGGAGCTGTCGACGATGAGCAGCTTGCGGTGATCGCGGCCCGTCTTGCGAATGTTCATCGTCAGCAGCCCTGGGCGGAAGAACGGGAACCAGAGCACGTGCAGTGTGGGCAGGTCCGGGAGTCTCTTGAACCGCGGGTCGACCACGAGGTTGCCCCAGGAGTCCACGACGACGTACACGTCGACTCCGCGGCGCGCGGCGGCGATGAGTTCGTCCTTGAACTCCTGACCGACCTCGTCCGCCTTCCAGATGAAGGTCTCGAAGTACACCGTCTGCTCAGCACCGCGGATCGACTCCAGCATCGCGTCATAGACATGCTGGCCGAAGGTGTAGACCGTGACTTCGTCATCGTTGGAGACCGGCATGGTCTTCGGTGGGGTGCGCGGGAACTCCCCGCCCGGGGGGTCCCTTCGCTTGCGCAACCGGTCCACCGTCATCACGACCGCGACGGCCGTCCCGTGCAGAATCGCTGCCGCTGCGAGCCACCAGGCCAGCATGCGCCGACCCCGACGGATCGTCTCACCCACCCTCGACATGGCCTCACCGTACCTGCCTGGGCGCGCCCGGTGTCAGGCGGGCTCGCGCTCAGAGCGCAGTGAAGAGCAACGTTCGGCCGGTGCGCCCGGTGACCCACTCTGCCCGCACCCCGTACACCTGGGCGATGAGGTCGGGGGTGAGCACGTCCGCCGGGGCGCCTGCTGCGGCGACCTCCCCCTGGTGCAGCACGAGCACCTGGTCGCAGGCGTGGGCCGCGTGGGCGAGATCGTGCAGGGCCATCAGCACCCCGGTGCCGGCGTCGGCCACCTCACGGACGAGCGCGAGCATCGCCAGCTGCGCGGCGACGTCGAGGTGGTTGGTCGGTTCGTCCAGCAGCAGCAGTCGCGGCTGCTGGGCGAGCGCCCGGGCGAGCTGGACGCGTTGGCGCTCACCCCCGGAGAGAGTGGCGAAGTCCCGATCGGCGAGCTGGGCTGCCCCCGCCCGGGTCAGACACTCCTGCGCCAGGTCGAGGTCCGCCGGGGAGTCGCCGCCGAACGGCCCGCGGTGGGGGATCCGGCCCAGCAGCACCACCTCGCGTGCGCTGAGGGTGATCTCGGCGTGGGCCTCCTGCTCCACGAATGCCATCGCCTGTGCCCGGGTGCGGCGGTTGAGCTCGCGGGCGTCGGTGCCGTCCAGGCGCAGCAGCCCGGCGCTCGGGGGGAGGGCACCGATCAGCACCCGCAGCAGCGTGGACTTCCCGGACCCGTTCGGACCGAGGATCCCGGTCACCTCGCCGGCGCGCAGGCTCAGCGAGACCTCCCGCAGCAGTTCGGCGGACTCGACCCGGTAGCCCAGACCCTCGGCCGTCAGGTCCGCGACCTCGATCTGTGGTGGGGCGCTCATGAGTTTCCCCGGTTGCGTAGCAGCAGCCAGGCGAACACCGGCGCCCCGATCGCGGCCGTGAGGATGCCCACGGGGACTTCAGACGGTTCGAAGATCGTTCGCGCCCCGGTATCGGCCCACACGAGGAAGACGGCTCCGCCCAGCGCGGCCAGCGGCAGCAACCGCACGTGCCGTGCGCCCACCAGCAGGCGCACCACGTGCGGCAGCACCAGGCCCACGAAGCCGATCGATCCGCTGACGCTCACCAGGGCACCGGTGAGCAACGCCGTCAGAGTCAGCAGCAGCCACCGGGTGCGCGGTACGTGCACGCCGAGGGAGGTGGCTGCCGTGTCGCCGAAGGCGAAGGCGTCCAGGCTGCGCCCGTGCGCGAGCACCAGCGCCCCGATGATCACGACGGCGGCCCCTGAGATGGCCACGGACGTCCAGGTGGCCGCTGCGAGGGAGCCCATCAGCCAGTTGATGATCTCCCGGTAGGAGTCACCCTGGGCGGTGGAGAAGATCACGAAGGAGACCAGCGCCGAGCAGGCCTGGGCCACGGCGATCCCGGCCAGGATGGTGCGTGCCGGTGTGAGCCGGCCACCGATCCCGGCCAGGGCGAGTGTGGCGCCGAGGGCGAGGAGGGCGCCGGCGAAGGCAGCGATGGGCAGGGCGATGGCGACGCCCAGCAGCAGTACCGCCACAGCACCGAGTGCGGCTCCGGAGGAGACCCCGAGCAGATACGGATCGGCCAGCGGGTTGCGGGTGATCGCCTGCATCACCGCACCGCACAGCGCCAGGCCCGCGCCGACGCAGGTCGCGGTGAGCAGCCGGGGGGCGCGCCCCTGCCACACGATCGCGTCGCGGATGGTGGTGAGCGGGTTCTCGGCCGGGGTGATCGGGACACCGCGCTCGGCGAGCCAGGTGAGGCTGTGGTGCCAGGCGCTGCCGAGCACGTCGGCCGGGGTGATCGCCGCCGGGCCGATGGTCAGCGCGATCAGCACCGACCCCAGCAACAGGCCGAGCCCGAGCAGGATCCATAGGCCTAGGCTTCCGCGTCCCGGGGTGGGCGTAGGCGGTCGGGGATCCGTGGGCGCCGGGGCAGCGATGGCCGGAGCCACCCCCTCCTCGCGCACCGGGGCGGACCGGCGATCCTCGGAGGTTCGCCGGTCCGTCCTGGTGGTGCCGGGGCTGGTCACGCGCCCGCCATCGCCTGTTCCAGCTCGGCCAGTTGAGCGGCGAGGTCTGCCGCGGCACCGACGCTGCGCATCCCGGCCTCACTGGCCGGGAACGGCACGATCAGGTAGCGCTCCTCCTGGACTGCTGGCAGCACGGCAGTGGTGGGGGTGGACTCGAGCACCTCGATCTTGTGGTCGGCGGTGTTCCAGGCGGAGTCCACGAGCACGATCACGTCGGGGTTCGCATCGGCGATCGCCTCCCACGAGGCGGAGGTCCAGGTCTCCTCGGTTCCGGCCATGATGTTGGTGAGCCCGGCGGTCTCCATCAGCAGCTGCGGGGCACCGATCCCGGCGCCGACGAAGGGAGTGTCCGAGCCGGAGGAGTACCACAGTGCCGTGAGCCCGGCGTCGGAGGCCTCGATCTGGTCGAGCTGGGTTTGCTGGCCGGCCACCAGATCGGCGGCCGCCTCGGGAGCGCCGAGCAGATCGCCGGCCTCCGTGATCGAGGCGAAGACGTCCTCGAAGGTGAGCGGGTTGGGCTGATACTCGGGCTCCTGGCAGGCGGCGGGGGAGACATAGGTGGCGATGCCGAGCTGCTGCAGGTCGGCTCGCTCACCGGCGCCGTCGGCGGAGAAGTTTGACTCCCAGCCGGCGAACACGAAGTCCGGCTCGGTCTCCAGCACCACCTCTTCGGACGGCGCCCGTTCGGCCAGGACCGGAACGTCGGCGCCCGCTTCAGACAGGTTCTCGGGGAGGGGGCCGTCGGAGAATGCGGTGCCGACGAGGCGGTCTCCCAGACCGAGGGCGATGACCATCTCCGTGGAGGTCGACTTGATCGTCACGATCCGCTCCGGCGCCTCAGTCACGGTGACTTCGGTGCCGCAGTTGTCGACCGTGACGGGGTAGGTGCTTACGTCAGCGGTGGTGGCGCTGGAACCGGTGGACTCGTCAGGCTCAGGGCCGTCGGCGGAGGCGTCCGGTGAGCAGGCGGCAAGGGCAAGGATGAGGGGGACGCACGCGAGTGCGGATCGGGTCGACGGCACGGCAGGGACTCCTGGGCAGGCAGAGGTCAGATGGTGCGCGGGACCCTCCGGCCAGATCGGGCCGGTCGACCCGGGACAAGTCAGTCCCGGGGTGTCCGTACCGGACAGTCTAGCGCTACTGATCTTCCGCGGGAGGTGGCGCCGTCGCGGGCGCACCCTCTCACGTGGGGTGCCTTGCTACAGCGTGTCGCAGACCGTGCCCCAGTTCGTGTGACCGAAGGTGGTCTTGCGCCAGAACGAGGCGGCATAGTGGTCATAGCCGGTGGGGGTCGACCAGGACCTGGTCTGCCCGGATCCGAATGTCCACGACACCGACGTGTCGACGGTGGTGCCCGTGCCACAACCGCTCGACGACGAACGCTCGTACAGCCGCAGGAATCCGGTCGGGCTGGAGGAGCCGTGGTAAGTGAACGAGTAGTTCACGTAGCTTCCGGATCGGCTCAGGCAGATCGTTCCCGGCCCGGAGGTGCCTGCACAGGCCGAGGCCATCGCCGAGTAGGTGGCGGTCGTGCGGTTCTGTGTCGACGGGGACTGAGAAATGCTTGTCGTCTCCGTACAGTCCTCGGTGCGTTCGACCACCGGAACGGTCAATCCGGCAGGACCCCCCCGCTCCTCTGGCACAGTGGTGTGCCTGATGTCCATCGAAACGAGCTCACACCCGCGTGCGGCCGAGTCGGCCGCCCAGTCCGTGGTGCGAACCTCCTCCTCGAGTGCGTCTGCCCATTCGTTCCACTCGGCATCCGTGGACTCTGCATCCGGAGCCTCGTGCACTTCCGTGTCGGGTGCGAGTTCCTCGGCACCGGCCGAGGAACTGCTGATGATGACCGAACTGGCGATCAGCGCGACGCCGGCGGCCATGACGGTGAGCGCACGCGTTCGGTGGGTGGTCGATGACTGCACGGGGATGCCTCCGGGTGATGGGTCGGGCGGAGGCGATCAGGTCACCAGTGCGGCCGCCTCCCAGCGTGATCTGATCGTGACACAAAACTCATGTGTAATCACCCCCTGGGTGCCGGACATGTATAGGTGTAAGGGACGGGGAGGAGGCGGATGAAGGCCGGCCCGGAGGGGCGGTTCGAGGCTCTCTACTGGGAGAATCACCGTGAGTTGCTGGCCTTCATCCGCCGCCGCACAGAGGCGGAGGCCGAGGACATCGTGGCCGAGACGTTTGTGGTGGCATGGCGCCGTATCGACGACGTGCCGGAGAACGCACGGCCATGGTTGTTCGGCGTGGCCCGCAACGTGCTGCGTAATCACCTACGAGCGCAGAACCGCCAGACGCTGCTGAAAGTACGGATCGATCGACAACCGGAGGACCCGCAGACCGACCTGGCTACAGCCATCGCCGCGCGACACGACCTGGCTGCGGCCTGGAACAGGCTCACCAGTGCCGAGCAGGAAGTCATCTCGCTCGTCGCGTGGGACGAGTTCAGCAACGACGAAGCCGCGACCGTGCTCGGATGCGCGAAGTCGACGTTCGCGGTGCGGCTGTTCCGCGCCAGGCGTCGGCTGCTGCACCTGCTCAACCGCACCACCGTCGAAGGGGGATCGACATGAGCGAGAAGTCGACGCTACTGCGCGCAGTCGGCGCCCTGAAGCCGTCAGAACGGGACGTGAGCGAGTCCGAGTCCCGCGCTCTGCTGGAACAGGTGAATCTCCGCATCTCCGAGGGGGCGACCTCTGCTGAGGAGGCGCGCCGACTGACGCCGTACCAGCCGCCGGTCGCGACTCGCCGTCTCCTTGCCGGTGCGGCGGCCACGGCTCTCGTCGCCGTGGGGGCGATCACTGTCAGCAACTACGACACCGCCCCCGCCTATGCCGGCTGGACTTCCACGCCAACTGAGATCGCCTCGTCGGATGTCGATGTCATGGCTCAGATCTGCCCGCCGGAGATTCCTGGGCCGGGTCCGGATGCGGAGATGATCCCGGTCAGTCCATTGCTTGCTGAGGAGCGAGGGCCGTACCGGATGATGCTCTCGCTCGGTGACGGCGATTCCTACCAGGTCTGCCTGACCTTGCCGGATGAGGACTCGAGCCAGGGGTACTACCCGGTGGCCATGGGATCCGTTCCCGGCCCAGGAAACGTGACGTGGCCGGCAGAGGACGATGGCGCGCTGCTGCTCGATGCGGGCACGTACACGCCGCCGATCAACAGTGATCCGGTCACCCTGGCTGTGGGCACTGCTGGATCTGATGTGGAAGCCCTGACGCTGCACACCTCCGAGGGGAGCTTCGTCGAGGCGACGGTGATGGATGGATGGTGGATCGTCTGGATCCCGGGCGAGGTATCGATCGGAGACTCGGCCTCGGTCGTCACGAGCGAGGGCACAGCGATGGACGTGATCCTCGAAAGTCCGCACACGTAAGAGGTCGTGCCCGAGAATGGGCTCCAGCATCTCCGGCCTGTCCGCCTCCTTCCGGTCGCATGCTCGGTAGTGAGGCGGCGCGGTATCGGGGGACTCGTCTCAGGGCGGTGCTCGGCCGCTACGCGAATGTCGGGCAACGTGTGAAGATCGGAGCATGAGCACACAGCCACGCGCCGTGGTGACCGGCGCCTCCACCGGGATCGGGGCCGCCACGGTGGCCGAGTTACGCAGTCGGGGCTACGCCGTCGTGGCGACTGCCCGGCGTGAGGATCGCCTGCGGGCGCTGGCCGCGGAGACCGGCTGCGAGTATGTGGCTGCCGATCTCACCGAGGCTGACGACGTTGCCCGCCTGGTCGCGACGGTGGCCGCAGGTGGTCCGCTGACAGCTTTGGTGAACAACGCCGGCGGAGCGAGGGGCGCCGACCCGGTCGAACGCGGCGACGTGGCCGACTGGGAGGAGATGTACCGGATCAACGTGCTCGCCACGTTGCGGGTGACGCAAGCGCTGCTGCCTGCGTTGCGGGCCGACGGCGGGGGAGACGTGCTCGTCCTGACCTCGACCGCTGCGCACGACACCTACCCGGGTGGTGGCGGGTACGTGGCCGCCAAGCACGCCGAACGGATCATCGCCAACACCCTCCGGCTCGAGCTTAACGGCGAACCGATCCGGGTGATCGAGATCGCGCCCGGCATGGTCAGGACCGAGGAGTTCTCCCTCAACCGCCTCGGTGACGCCGGTGCAGCCGACGCCGTCTACGAGGGTGTGGAGAACCCGCTCACCGCCGACGACATCGCCGATGCCATCGCCTGGACCCTCACCCGGCCGCGGCACGTGAACATCGACTCCATGACGATCCGCCCGGTGGCACAGGCCTCCAGCACGCAGGTCGCCCGGCACACCGGGCTCTGAGAACGCCCGCTCTGAACACGCCTGCTCTGAACACGCCTGCTCTGCGGTGTCAGTGCTCGGCCACCTCAGTGATCCCTGGCCAGCACCCGCAGTGCGGTCGCCGGGTCGTCGGTGCACAGCGAATCCGCCCCCAGGTCAGCGATCTCGCCCATCCGGTCCGGGTCGTTCACGGTCCATACCCACGCCTCGAGCCCGCGGGACCGGATCGCCTGCACATCGCTCGCCGTCAGGTTGCGCTCCCACACCGACACCCCACCTGAGCCTGCACGCAGCGCAAAGGCGACGGCGTCCTCCAACGTCCCGACCCGTTCCAGCATCTCGGCCACGGTGGCCTCCGCCTCCGGTCGGTGAGCACGGACCTGAGCGAGCAGTTCGGACTCGTTCCCCTCATGCCCAAGGCTCAGCGGGTACGCCGCCAGACCGGGCACCAGGTCGGTCAGGCGGGCGAGCGCCTGCCAGTGCCCTCCGGAGGCGAACCAGTGCACGTGCGGGTGGTGCGCCGTCACGGTGGCTACTGCATCGATCGCGGTCGGATCCTTGATCTCGACATTGACCACGGCCGCCGACCCGACGAGGTCCAGTACCTCGTCCAAGGTCGGCACATGCTCCCCGCCACCGGCGTCCACCCGTGCCAGCTCTGCCTCACTGCGAGCCCCCACGGGTCCGGTGGCTGAGGTGGTCCGGTCCAGCGTGTCGTCGTGAATCACCACCGGCACCCCGTCCGCGCTCAGGTGCACGTCCAGCTCGACGCCCTCCACCCCGAGCTCCAGCGCCCGGGAGAACGCGGCGAGGGTGTTCTCCGGCAGTTCTGCACTGGCACCCCGGTGGGCGTAGATCTTCACGCTGGATACCCTCCTCGTCGGCGACCGCGAGAGCGCGGCCCACCTCGACAGGGTAGATCGGCCGGGTGCCGACCGGGTGAACGTGGCGCGAACACTCGCGGACCGAAGTGACCAGGCCCGAACCGGAAATCCGGTGACCGGACGTGGTGAGGCCGATACGGTCTGCGGATGGACGCCGTCCCTCCACGCCCTGCGCAGAGTGTGCTCTGGCCACCCGCCGGTCTGCGGGTGCGTGCCGCCGACCTGGAGCTGCGCTACCTCGACGACGAGCTGCTGCACCAGTTGGCTGCGCTGGCGTCGCGCGGCGTCCATGCACCCGAGGCGATGCCGTTCATGGTGCCCTGGACCCGGGGCACGCCGGAGGAGGTCGCGCGCAGTGTGCTGCGTTACCAGTGGCAGGCACGGGCGCAGATGAGTCCGGATGCCTGGGGTCTGGAGCTGGCGGTCCTGCATCGAGGCACCCCGGTCGGGATCCAGGCGGTCGGGGGGAAGGATGTGCCGACGACCCGTGTGCTCGGCACCGGCTCCTGGCTGGGCCGAGAACTTCACGGGCAGGGGATCGGCACCCGGATGCGCGCGCTGGTGCTGCACCTGGCCTTCGACGGGTTCGGGGCGGACGTCGCGCGCACCGAGGCGTGGGTGGACAACGCCGCCTCGAACGGCGTCTCCCGGCGGCTCGGGTACCGCGAGAACGGGTGCAGCCGCGAGGTTCGGGAAGGAGCCGCCGTCGAGCACCGTGCCTACCGCCTCGACCGGGCGGACTGGGAAGCGCACCGGGTCGCCCACCCCGAACTCCACCCGGGTGAGGTGACGTACGAGGGACTGGACGCCGTCCGGGACTTCCTGCACCTCACCTGAGCTGCCGTTCTCACGCGGTGAACCCAAGGCGGCCGTGGCATCCTGAGGCTGCGGGTGACCCCCGCCGCACAAAGGAGAGTCGATGACGATTCTGACCAGCGCCGCAGACCCGGCGAGCTCGGAGTTCACCACCAACGACGCGACCCAGCGCGCCCTGGCAGCCGAGCTGACCGAACGGCTCGCCAGGGTAGCCCGCGGGGGGCCGGAGCGGTCTCGGCAGCGGCACACCGACCGGGGCAAGCTGCTGCCGCGGGATCGGATCACCACCCTGCTCGACCCCGGCAGCCCGTTCCTGGAGATCGCGCCACTGGCGGCCTGGGATCTCTACGACGGTGAATGCCCGGCTGCCGGAGTGGTCGCCGGCATCGGCATGGTCCACGGCAGGCAGGTGCTCGTGATCGCCAACGACGCCACCGTCAAGGGCGGCACGTACTACCCACTCACGGTCAAGAAGCACCTGCGCGCCCAGCAGATCGCCCTGGAGAACCAGCTCCCGTGCCTGTACCTCGTCGACTCAGGCGGCGCCTACCTGCCGATGCAGGACGAGGTCTTTCCCGATGAGCAGCACTTCGGGCGCATCTTCGCCAACCAGGCCCGCATGTCCGCCGCCGGGATCCCGCAGCTGGCCGCCGTGCTCGGGTCCTGTACTGCAGGCGGCGCCTATGTGCCCGCCATGAGCGACGAGACCGTGATCGTGGGCGGCCAGGGCACGATCTTCCTGGGCGGTCCGCCGCTGGTGAAGGCAGCCATCGGAGAAGAGGTCAGCGCCGAGGATCTCGGCGGCGGGGAACTGCATGCCCGTACGTCCGGGGTGGTGGACCACCTGGCTGACGACGACGCCCACGCCCTGCGGATCCTGCGCGACATCGTCGCCACCCTGCCGCCACCGCCGCCGCGGGTGTGGGACGTCGCTCCACCGCGAGAACCCGCAGTGCGGGCCGACGAGATCTACGGGGTGGCGCCCACCGACCTGCAGGCGGCCAGCGACCCGCGCGAGGTCATCGCCCGTCTCGTGGACAGTTCCGAACTGCAGGAGTTCAAGGCCGCCTACGGCACCACCCTCGTGACCGGATTCGCCCGCATCCACGGTCATCGGGTGGGCATCGTGGCCAATGACGGCGTGCTGCTGAGCGAGTCGGCACTCAAGGGCACCCACTTCATCGAGCTGTGCGACCAGCGCGGCATCCCGCTGCTGTTCCTGCAGAACATCTCCGGCTTCCTCGTGGGCCGCGAGGCCGAAGCGGGCGGTATCGCCAAACACGGCGCGAAGATGGTCACCGCCGTGGCCACCACCCGGGTCCCGAAACTGACCGTGATCACCGGCGGATCCTTCGGTGCCGGCAACTACTCTATGTGCGGACGTGCCTACGGGCCCCGGTTCCTGTGGATGTGGCCCGGAGCGCGGATCTCGGTGATGGGCGGACGTCAGGCCGCCGCCGTGCTCGGCACCGTCCGCGCCGACCAGGCCGCTTCCCGCGGCGAGGACTGGCCCGCCCACGAGCGGGAGGCGTTCGAGGCACCGATCCGTGAGCAGTACGAGCGCCAGGGCAACCCGTACTACGCCACCGCGCGGCTGTGGGACGACGGCATCATCGACCCCGCCCAGACTCGCACCGTGCTCGGGCTCGCGCTGGACGTGTGCTCTCGCGTGCCGCTGCCCGATCTGTCCGAATCTCGCTTCGGCATGTTCCGGATGTGAAGGGAGCCTCCGTGTTCACGTCCGTCCTCATCGCCAACCGCGGCGAGATCGCCATCCGCATCGCCCGCACGCTCCGGCGGATGGGAATCCGTTCCGTCGCCGTGTACTCCGACCCCGACGACGGCGCAGCGCACGTCCGGGCCGCCGACCTCGCCGTCCGGATCGGACCCGCTCCGGCGGCACAGTCGTACCTGGATGTGGCCGCGATCATCGAGGCTGCGCGCCGGACCGGAGCCCAGGCCGTGCACCCTGGGTACGGCTTCCTCAGCGAGAGCCCGGAGCTTGCGCGCGCCTGCGCCGACGCCGGGCTGGTGTTCATCGGGCCGGGCCCGGCGGCACTGGAACTGATGGGCAGCAAGATTCGGGCGAAGGCGCACGTCGCCGAGGCGGGTGTGCCGGTGATCGAGGGGGTCAGCGAACTGGACGAGGACCTCCTCACCGCAGCGGCGCACCTGGGCCCGCCCTTGCTCGTCAAACCCTCCGCTGGCGGCGGTGGGAAAGGGATGCAGGTTGTCCGCGACCTCACCGATCTACCGGAGGCGCTCGCGACTGCCCGTCGCATCGCCCGCGCGGCCTTCGGGGATGAGGCGCTGCTGGTGGAACGGTTCGTCGACGCCCCCCGCCACATCGAGATCCAGGTGCTGGCCGACGCCCACGGCCACGTCCTGAGCCTGGGCGAGCGGGAGTGCTCGCTGCAACGCCGCCATCAGAAGGTCATCGAGGAGGCTCCCTCACCGTTGCTGACCGAGACCACCCGGCAGCGGATGAGCGATGCCGCGGTCGCCGTGGCCGAGAGCGTGGGGTACCAAGGCGCCGGAACGGTGGAGTTCCTCGTGCCCGCCGCGAACCCGGACGCCTTCGCCTTCATGGAGATGAACACCCGCCTCCAGGTGGAGCACCCCGTCACCGAAGCGGTCACGGGTCTGGACCTGGTGGAGTGGCAGGTGCGCATCGCCGCCGGCGAACCGTTCGAGCCGGACCTGGACCGGGCGGTGGAGGGACATGCGATCGAGGCGCGGATCTACGCCGAACGTCCGGACTCCGGCTTCCTCCCGGCGACCGGAACCGCCGCAGTGGTGCGCTGGCCGGACGAGGTGCGCGTCGATCACGCACTGACGGAGGGCACGGTGGTCGCAACCGAGTACGACCCGATGCTGGCGAAGGTGATCGCCCACGCTGACACGCGTGCCGACGCCCTGGCGCGGCTGGACCGGGCGCTCGCGGACACCGTGATCTTCGGGGTCGAGACGAACGTGGACTACCTGCGGCGGCTGCTGGCCCACCGGGACGTACGCGCCGGCACCGCCGACACGACGTTGCTGGACGGGCTCACCATCACCCAGCAGCACACGCCGGACGAGGCACTGATCGCTGCAGCCCTGGCGCGGCATGCACACGCCTGGACGGACGAGCTCTGGCGCCGGCCGTCAGGATGGCGGCTCGGTGCCGACCAGCCCGTCATCTATGCCTTCGCTGCGGGCACCGTCTCAATATCCGGCCCTCCGGAGCGCGCGCTGGTCGCGGTCGGGGACACAACCGACGGCCTGCAGCGACTCTGTGCCATATCTGGCACGGTGTCGCTGCAGGCCGTCAGTTCGTGTGCGCTGGTCCTCGACGGCATGAGCACTGGTGTGGACGTGTTGCTCGCGCCGGCCGCCACCTGGGTGCGGTGGGATGGCCGGACGTGGGGTCTCGATCACCACGATCCGGACGCGAGCACCGCGATGTCGGCAGGGGTGAGCGACCCCCAGCTGCGCACCCCGATGCCGGGGACCGTGGTTGCCGTGCACGCCGCTGCTGGCGACTGGGTCGAGGCAGGAGACCGCATCGTCACGGTCGAGGCGATGAAGATGGAATTCCCGCTGCGCGCCGGCCGCGCCGGTACGATCACCATCGACGTCGTCGTCGGTGACCAGGTCACATCCGGCCAGGTGCTCGCCGCCGTCACCGGCCCTGAGGGTTCACAAGACCCGCGAGGGCCGAGCGCAACGATCCACAAGATCTGACGAAGGAGTCACGCTCATGCCGTACGGCTTCACCCCCGAGCACCTCGCGCTCGCCGAGAAGGTCCGCACGTTCGCCGACACCGTGGTGCGCCCCGCCGCCTACGACTGGGACACCCGGCGGGAACTGCCGCTGGATGTCATTGCCGAGATGGGCCGGATGGGCCTCTTCGGACTTCCCCTGCCGCCGGAGTACGGGGGCACCGGCGCCGACTACACCGCGTTCTGCCTCGCCGTGGAGCAGATCGCCCGTGTCGACCAGTCGCTCGCCGTCACCCTCGAGGCCGGGATCGGACTCGGTGCCATGCCGGTGCTGCGGTTCGGCACCGAGGAGCAGAAACGGCAGTGGTTGCCCAGTCTCGCCACCGGGCAGGCGCTCGCCGCTTTCGGACTCACCGAAGCCGGCTCCGGTTCGGACGCGAGCGGCACGCGCACCACGGCTGATCTCGCCAGTGGTGAGTGGGTGCTCAATGGCTCCAAGCAGTTCATCACCAACTCCGGCACGCCGATCACCACGCTCGTCACCATCACGGCTGTCACCGGTGAGCGCACTCGCGACGACGGCACCCGGGTACCGGAACTCTCAGCCTTCCTCGTGCCAGTCCCCAGTGAGGGACTGGTCGTCGGTCCCGCCTACGACAAGGTCGGCTGGCACACCTCCGACACTCATCCCCTCACGCTCACCGATGTCCACATTCCTGAGGAGAGTCTGCTCGGCGAACGCGGCCGCGGGTACGCCTATGCCGTCACCTGCCTCGACGAGGGCCGCATCGCTTTCGCCGCACTCTGTACCGGCGCTGCCCAAGGATGCCTGGAAGAGGCGATCCGGCACAGCCACGAACGGCAGGTGTTCGGACGAGCGCTGGAGGACAACCAGCACGTGGCTTTCATGATCGCCAGGATGCAGGCACGCGTGCACACCGCCCGGCTCGCGTGGGTGGAGGCGGCCCGGCTGATGGACGCGGGGGAGCGGTTCAAGATGGCCGCCTCGCTCGCCAAGCTCGTCGGTGCCGAGGCTGCCGTGGCCAATGCTCACGATGCCTCGCAGATCTTCGGCGGCTACGGTTTCCTCAACGAGAACCTCGTGGCCCGGCACTACCGGGACGCGAAGGTGCTGGAGGTCGGTGAAGGCACCACCGAGGTCCAGCTTGGAGTGATCGCCCGTGAGCTGGGCCTGACCGGCGCGGGCCTGACCCGCCGATAGCACCGGCCCGCTGGGCGACAGGGAGAGAGGGAGAACGATGGACACCCAGCCTGCGGAGCCGCTGCGCGAGGAGGTCCAGCGTGGCAAATACCTCGACGAGCTCGAGCTCGGGGTGCGCTACCGGCACGCCCCGGGCCGGACCATCACCGAGGCCGACGACGTGCTGTTCACCACCGCCACGATGAACCCACAGGCCCTGCACCTGGACGCCGCCTGGTGCGCGACGCAGCCGTTCGGCCGCCCGGTGGTGAACTCGATGTTCACCCTTGCCACAGTGGTGGGCCTCTCGGTCGGGCATCTCACCCAGGGCACGACCGTCGCCAATCTCGGCTTCGAGAACGTACGGTTCCCGGCCCCGATGTTCCACGGTGACACCCTCTATGCGCAGACGGTGGTGCTCGAGACCCGTGCTTCGGCGAGTAGGCCGGGGCAGGGCATCGCCCGGCTCGAGCACACCGGTCGCAATCAGGACGGCGTCATCACTGTCGTCGCGGTGCGGTCGGCGCTCATGTGGTACCGCCAGGCGCATGAGGCACGATCAGGCGGCGGGAATACCGGGGGTGAGCGCTCATGACGGCGCCAGGGCCCGCGAGGTCCGCAGCGGATCTGCCCGGACCTGCCCTGCTGTTCTGCCCCGCCGACCGACCCGACCGGTTCACCAAGGCGGCCGAGCGCGCGGACGGGGTGATCCTCGACTTAGAGGATGCTGTGGCTGCCGACGCTCGGGCGGCTGCGCGGCGTGCGCTCGAGGCGCACCCACTCGATCCCGACCGCACCATCGTCCGGGTGAACGCGGCGGACTCACCGGAGCATGTGGCCGACGTGGACGCGGTCCGCAGTGCCGGATACCAGCGGGTGATGCTCGCCAAGGCCTGCAGCCCTGCCGACCTCACCGGGCTCGAGGGCCTGCAGGTGATCGCACTGTGCGAGACGGCGCGCGGCGTGCTCGCGGCCCCCGAGATCGCCGCCGAGGACTCGGTGGTCGGCCTGATGTGGGGCGCCGAGGACCTGATGGCCTCCCTTGGGGGCACCTCCAGCCGATTCTCCGTCTCCACCTCCGGTGTGGCGGCCCCCTATCGGCCGGTCGCGCGTCACGCCCGGTCCCGGGTGCTGCTCGCCGCGGGCGCCTACGGCAAGGCTGCCATCGACGCCGTCCATCTCGACCTCGACGATCTCGTGGGACTGCGCGGCGAGGCGGAGGACGCCGCCGCCTCCGGATTCGCCGCCACCGCTTGCCTGCACCCGCAGCAGGTGCCCATCGTCCGCGAGGCGTACCGTCCCGATGCCGCACGGGTGAGGTGGGCACGGGAGGTGATGGCTGCCGTCGGGGAGCGTGGGGGCGTGCAACGCCATGGCAGTCAGATGGTGGACGAACCCCTGCTCGCCCAGGCGCGCGCAGTGCTGCGCCGCGCCGGAGAGCAACTCACGTGACCAGCCCATCCCTGACCGCCGTCACCATCTCCTCTCCGCCGCCCGGCCGGCACCCACGGGCGGAGGTGTGCGTGTGCCTTGATCTGCACGGACACCCGTTCGGCCTGTGGACCTGAGAGAGTGGGGTCATGGAATCCGAAGAACGCCTCGCCGTCTTCCTCGACTACGAGAACCTCGCGCTCGGCGCCCGCGAGCACCTGGGCGGGATGGCGTTCGACTTCGGGCCGATCGCCGACGCGCTCGCGATCCGGGGTCGCGTGGTCGTGCGCCGCGCCTATGCGGACTGGTCCTACTTCGACGAGGACCGGCGCTCACTCACCCGCCACCAGGTGGAGCTGATCGAGATGCCGCAACGGATGGGCGCCTCCCGCAAGAACGCCGCCGACATCAAGATGGTCGTCGACGCGATCGAGATGGCCTTCGAGCGCGACTACATCTCCACCTTCGTCATGTGCACCGGCGACAGCGACTTCTCCCCGCTCGTGCACAAGCTGCGTGAGTTGAACAAGCGCGTGATCGGCGTGGGCGTGGAACAGTCCACCTCGCGGCTGCTCCCGCCTGCGTGTGATGAGTTCCTCTTCTATGACCGCCTCGAGGGGGTCGAGGTACCGGAGGAGAGCGAGCCCACCGAACGGCGTGGTCGGGGGCGCCGCGCGGCCCAAGGGGCCACCAAGGGGTCTGTCGGGCCCGACCGGACCGCTGCCGCCCCGCCGGCAGCCACTGCCCCGGAGCAGCCCGCACCGCCCGCGCCCGCCGAGACGACTGGCGACGATGAGCCCGCCCCGGCGGAGGACGCCAGTTCGCTCGAGGTACTCGTGGCGCAAACCCTCGCCGGGTTGGAGTCCTCGACCGGGGGCAGCGTGACGGCCTCCGTACTGAAACGCACATTGCTGCGTAAGGACCCGACCTTCAGCGAGTCCGATCACGGGTTCCGCACGTTCTCAGACGTGCTGCGCCACCTTGCCGAACGTGGTCTGGTCGAGCTGGCCAGCGGCCCCTCCGCCGGTGATCCCGAAGTTTCCGTTCCCGCGCACGGCGAACGGGAAGACGCGTTCGCGCTACTGCGTACCGTCGTGACCGAGTCCGACGGACCGGTGGCCCTGTCCAGCCTGAAGAACCGTTTGCGCAAGCGGCGGCCCGACTTCTCCGAGAAGGCCCTCGGTTACCGCAACTTTCTGCAGTTCTGCAAGGACGCCGCCGAAGGCGCGGTGGACCTGCGCTGGGACGAGGAGTCCGAGGACTATCTGCTCAGCGCAGGAGCCTGACTGGCCTCGAGGAGTTGTACTCAACCCACTGTGGTGACCGTCGTCTTCTAGACATGTGACAGTCACGGCGTGTTCGCCGGGCCCCGGTACGGTCGCCGCCATGATCCAGGACGTGCGGGAGTACATCGACCGGCTCCAGACCGATGGTCACAGCCTCGGCGAGGACCACGACGACGACCCGGTGCTGATCGACCCCGCGGGCCGCGCGGTCGACACCTGGCGCGAGAACTATCCCTACGACGAGCGGATGGACCGCAGCGAGTACGACCAGACGAAGTACCTGCTGCAGGTGGAGCTGCTGAAGTTCCAGCGCTGGACCTCTGCTACCGGCGGCAGGCACGTGATCCTGTTCGAAGGGCGCGATGCCGCCGGCAAAGGGGGCACGATCAAACGGTTCATGGAGCACATGAACCCGCGATACGCCCGCACGGTGGCGCTGTCCAAGCCCAGTGACCGTGAGCTCGGCCAGTGGTACTTCCAGCGCTACGTGCAGCACCTGCCCACCTCCGGTGAGGTGGTCCTGTTCGACCGCTCCTGGTACAACCGCGCCGGAGTGGAACGGGTGATGGGCTTTTGTGATGACGACCAGTACCAGCAGTTCATGGGTGAGGCCCCGCTGCTGGAGAAGATGCTCGTGGAGTCCGGGATATCGGTGACCAAGTACTGGTTCTCGGTCACTCGGGCCGAGCAGCGGACCCGCTTCATCATCCGTCAGGTGGATCCGGTGCGGCAGTGGAAGCTCTCGCCGATGGACCTGGAGTCCCTGGACAAATGGGGCGCCTACACCGCGGCCAAAGAAGAGATGTTCCGCCGCACCGACACCGACTGGGCGCCGTGGACCACGATCAAGAGCAACGACAAGAAGCGGGCCCGGATCAACGCGATGCGGCACTTCCTCTCCCAGTTCGAGTACGACGGGAAGGATCACGAGGTCGTCGGACAGCCGGACCCGGCGATCGTGAATCGAGGGATCGACACCGTCGGCGACTGAGGACGCTAGGGTCCGGGGCATGGTGCAGGAGGATGTCGAGCCGAACCCGGGCGCACGTGGTCCCGTCCGCATGTGCTGCCCGAGCCTGCCGCAAGGGCGGAGGGTGCGGTGAGGATGGCGTTTCCCGACCTGGTGGACCGGCTGGTACGCGAGAAGCGCCCGAGCTGGCAGGTCTATGACGGGCGCCACGACCCGTATCGGCAGCGACTTGAGGCCACCTTTCCCCAGGTCGATCCCGAGGCGAGCTGCAACGACGCATGGCACCTGAACGCCGTCGGCGGATCCTGGGTGGTGGCCTACGGGGGCGCGCCCGCTCGCCAGCGCGAGTTCTACGACTCCGAGGCAGCGGCTTGCCAGGCCATGTACGAGCGCGTCGTCGCGGCGGGGGAGGCGCCCGTGACGGCCGTCGGGCCGGATGCTCTGCCGGAACCGGTGCGGGCGTTCATCGCCCAGCTCGGTGCCACCCCACGCGAGGTCCGCCTCGGGGACGTCCATGTGGCCGTCGAGTCAGATATGGCCCACCGGATCGTGCTCACCGGCGCCGGCTACGGACTGGACTATCCGTCGGTGCGACCACCCGCGGCCGGCCGGGTACGCCTGCGGGGCGCCGGGCTGGACGATGTGTGCCGGCTGCTGGTGGCCGACCTCGCGGCCCGCCTGCTGCCGTGGGAGCCCGGGGAGTCCAGGTGGGGCTTGCCACGGGGGCTCTCCGATGTGGAACGGATGGAGCGCCTGGCCGCCCACCCGGTGGAACGGGTCATCGCCGCCTACTGCGGCGAGCGCCCGGAGGAGGTGCTGGACGAGATTGGCCCACCCGCCGCTATCGACCTGCTGGATGAGACGCTGCTTGTCCTGGGGCGCGGGCCGCGCTGGATCCTCCTTCCGACCGATGGTCCGGACGGCGTCAGGTTCACGGACCGGGACGTGGACTACGTGCTCGCCCGGGACGGCGACGAGTACGTGATCTCCCATCGCCGTGAGCGCACGAACGCGGACCACGAGGTACTGCGCATCGCAGACCTCGACGAGGCGCGCACGCGGCTGGCCGAGTTGCTCACGTAGGCAGGTGGGAATCGACTGGTTCGGTACCGGGCACGTCAGGCTAGACTGGCGCCACAGGCTTCGACCCGGCCATCACCGGTGAGCCTCCGGAAGAACAGCCCCACCGCGGTGGAGCTCAGTAGAACCGGACGGGTAGGCCCGTCACAGCCGCAGATGAAGGGGTTCCGTCGTCCGCGGCGGGGCAACCGAGGTGGTACCGCGGGTCGCGCCCGGACGGGAGCGGATCGTCCTCGACACGGATCGAATCAGTCGAAGGACAGCGCAGATGACCAGCGAGCCCACCAGCACCGGCAGCGACCTGCACTTCCCGCGCCACACCCAGGCCGACGGCGTGCAGCCCTCCCCGAGGTTCCCGGACGTCGAGACCGACGTGCTGGCGTTCTGGAAGAGTGACGACACCTTCCGCGCCTCGATCGAGAACCGGTCGGCAGGGGAGAAGGGTGAGAACGAGTTCGTCTTCTACGACGGCCCCCCGTTCGCCAACGGCCTGCCGCACTACGGGCACCTGCTCACCGGGTACGTCAAGGACGTCGTGCCGCGGTTCCAGACCATGCTCGGCAAGCGGGTGGAGCGCCGGTTCGGCTGGGACACCCACGGTCTGCCCGCCGAGCTGGAGGCTGAGCGGATCCTCGGGATCACCGACAAGACCCAGATCGAGGAGATGGGGCTCGAGGCGTTCAACAAAGAATGCCGGGACTCGGTGCTGCGCTACACGAAGGAGTGGGAGGAGTACGTCACCCGGCAGGCCCGGTGGGTCGATTTCGAGAACGACTACAAGACGCTCGACCTGACCTACATGGAATCGGTGATCTGGGCATTCAAGCAGCTCTACGACAAGGGCCTCGCCTACGAGGGCTACCGCGTGCTGCCGTACTGCTGGCGGGACGAGACCCCGCTGTCCAACCACGAGCTGCGGATGGACGACGACACCTACCGGATGCGGCAGGACCCGGCCATCACGGTCGGGTTCCGGCTGGAGGCGATCGGTCCGGAGGTCCCCTCCGAGGCTGCCGAGGCACTCACCGGCGCCCACCTGCTCATCTGGACCACCACTCCCTGGACAGTGCCCTCCAACCTGGCCACCGCCGTCCACCCCGAGGTGACCTACGCCGTCGTGGCCGGCAGTGACGGCGGGCGGTACGTGCTCGCTGAGGCCCGCCTGGCTGCCTACGAACGTGAGCTGGGGACCGAGCCCGAGGTACTGGCCACGCTCACCGGTGCCCAGCTGGCAGGCAGCCGCTACACCCCGCCCTTCGGGTACTTCGCCGGCCGGGAGAACGCCCACCAGGTGCTCCTCGCCGACTACGTCACCACCGACGACGGCACGGGCATCGTGCACATCGCTCCCGCCTACGGTGAGGAGGACAAGGTCGTCACCGACGCCGCCGGCATCGAGCCGGCGACCCCGGTGGATGCCGCCGGCAAGTTCGATGCCACCGTGCCCGACTACGCCGGGATGAACGTCTTCGACGCCAACGCCGCCATCATCAAGGACCTGAAGGCCGGATCCGGCGGGGCGCAGGGGCAGAGTGCCGTACTGCTGCGCCACGAGACCTATGACCACTCCTACCCGCATTGCTGGCGCTGCAAGAACCCGCTCATCTACCGGGCGGTCTCCTCCTGGTTCGTCAAGGTCACCGAGTTCCGGGACCGGATGGTCGAACTGAACGACCAGATCACGTGGGTGCCCGAGCACATCAAGGACGGCCAGTTCGGCAAATGGCTCGCGAACGCGCGCGACTGGTCGATCTCCCGTAACCGGTACTGGGGCACGCCCATCCCGGTGTGGGTGAGCGACGATCCCGCCTACCCCAGGATCGACGTGTACGGCTCCCTAGCCGACCTCGAGGCCGACTTCGGCGTGCAGGTCACGGACTTGCACCGCCCATTCATCGACGAGCTCACCCGTGCGAACCCTGACGACCCCACCGGGAAGGCGACCATGCGCCGTATCCCGGACGTCTTCGACGTGTGGTTCGACTCCGGCTCGATGCCGTTCGCGCAGGTGCACTACCCGTTCGCGAACGCGGACTGGTTCGAGAACCACTATCCGGGTGACTTCATCGTGGAGTACATCGGGCAGACCCGCGGCTGGTTCTACACCCTGCACGTGCTCGCGACGGCACTGTTCGACCGGCCTGCGTTCCGCACCTGCGTCTCGCACGGCATCATCCTGGGCGACGACGGCCGCAAGGCCAGCAAGTCGCTGCGCAACTTCCCCGACCCGATGGAGATGTTCCACTCCTACGGCTCGGACGCGGTGCGCCTGTCACTCATGGGCTCGCCGGTGTTGCGCGGCGGCAACCTGGTGGTCGCGGAGGAGTCGATCCGCGACCAGGTGCGCCAGGTGCTGCTGCCGCTGTGGAACACCTGGTACTTCTTCGGCCTCTACGCCAACACCTGCAACGACGGCGCCGGGATCGACGTACGAGCCCCGCGGCCGGAGGAATTGGCCGAGCTGGAAGACATGGACCGCTATGTCCTCGCCCGCACCCGATCGCTGGTCGAGACCGTGCGAACGGAGATGGAGCGCTACGAGATCGCCGAGGCGGTGGCCAGGGTACGTGAGCACCTGGATCTGCTGACCAACTGGTACGTGCGCACCTCGCGGCAGCGGTTCTGGGATGAGGATGCCGGTGCCTACCAGACGCTGTACACGGCACTGGAGGTGCTGCTGCGGGTGATGGCCCCGCTGGCGCCGATGGTCACCGAGGAGGTGTGGCGCGGGCTGACGGGTGGGCGCAGTGTGCACCTGACCGACTGGCCGGTGCCCGGCAACCTGGACGACCCGACGGCGGCTGCCCTCGTGGCGGACGAGGACCTGGTGACGGCGATGGATGCCGTCCGGGACGTCGTCTCCGTCACGCATGGGTTGCGCAAGGCGAACCAGCTGCGTGTGCGCCAGCCGCTGCGCAGCGTCAAGGTCGTCGTGGATCGGCCGGATGCGCTCGCGCCGTTCACCGGCCTCGTGGCCGACGAGGTGAACGTCAAGGATGTCGAGATCCGTGACCTCGCCGACGGTGCCGCCAGCGAGTACGGCGTCTACACCAAGCTCACCGTGAACGCCCGCGCCGCCGGGCCGCGGCTCGGCAAGGACGTGCAGCGTGCGATCGCCGATGCGCGCAGCGGTGCCTGGCAAGCCCAGGGTGAGCGCGTGAGCGTGGACGGGATCCTCCTCGAGGAGGGCGAGTTCACACTCACTACCGAGATCGAGGACCGCTTCGGCGACACCGTGGCCGCAGGAGTGCTGCCCGGTGGTGGGTTCGTCGTGCTCGACCTGGAGCTGGACGATGAGCTGATCGGCGACGGATATGCTCGCGACGTCGTGCGCCAGGTGCAGGACGCGCGCAAGGCTGCCGACCTGCACGTCTCGGACCGCATCCGGCTCTCCCTGGCCGTACCCCGGCAATGGGCCCAGGCGGTGACTGACCGGAAGGACTTCATCGCCGGGGAAACCCTCGCGGTGAGCGTGCACGTCGATGTCGCTCCCGTTGTCGGTGACGATGAGCCACCCGTCGGTATCGACCTGGCGAAGGTCTCCTCATGAACGGGGCGGCTGACGTCGAGGCCGAGCAGCAGGCGAAGGAGATCTACGCCGAGATCCTCTCCCGCGCCCCCGAGCACAAGATCTCCCCGACGATCGACCGGGTGGCCGAGTTGGTGGACCTGCTCGGCCACCCGCAGCGTGCCTACCGGGCCATCCACCTGACCGGCACCAACGGCAAGACCTCGACCGCACGCATGGTGGAGCGGTTGCTGCGGGAGATGGGGCTGCGGACCGGGCGCTTCACCTCCCCGCACCTGCACACGGTGCGCGAACGGATCGCGATCGACGGCGAACCGATCTCAGCCGCGGCCTTCGTGGAGGTCTGGCGCGATATCGAGCCGTACGTGCAGATGGTGGACGCGAGCCTCGAAGGGCGTGGGCACCCGCAGCTGAATTTCTTCGAGGTGCTTGCTGCGTTTGCTTTCGCGGCCTTTGCGGATGCGCCGGTGGACGTGGCGATCATCGAGGTTGGGCTCGGTGGCGAGTGGGACTCGACCAACGTCATCGACGGCGAGGTGGCGGTGATGACGCCGATCGCCCGCGATCACGAGAAGTGGCTCGGGCACTCCCTGGAGGAGATTGCGCAGGTCAAGTCGGGCATCATCAAGCAGCTTGACCCGCCGGCGGTCGTGGTGACCGCCGAGCAGGACGACGAGGTGGCTGCCGTCATTGCCCGGCGCGCCGTCGAACGCGGTGCGCGGGTGGTGGCCCAGGGGTATGACATCGAGGTCGCTGAGCGGATGGTGGCCGTTGGAGGACAGCTGGTGAACCTGCGTGGTACCGGCGGGCTCTACACCGACATCTTCCTTCCGCTGCACGGCGCCCACCAGGCGCAGAACGCCCTGCTTGCCCTGACGGCGGTCGAACAGTTCCTGGGGGGAGGTGCCCTGGGTGCGGAGATCGTCGAGGCCGCCTTCGGCGACGCCACCTCACCCGGACGGATGGAGCTCGTGCGCTCCAGTCCGGCCGTGGTGGTGGACGCGGCCCACAACCCGGCTGGTGCGGGAGTCCTGGTGCAGGCACTGGAGGAGGCGTTCTCCTTCACCCGGCTGGTCGGCGTGATCGGGGTGATGGCCGACAAGGACGCCGAGGGGATCCTCTCAGTGCTCGAACCCGTCCTGGACGAGGTGGTCATCACCCAGTCCAGGTCGATGCGTTCGATGGACGTGGACGATCTGGCAGAGATCGCCCGCGATGTCTTCGACCCTGACCAGGTGCACGTGCAGGCGAGTCTTCCGAACGCCATCTCCCTCGCGGCCGACTTGGCCGAACAGGGTCAGCAGGACCAGATCGCCTCCGGCACGGGCGTGCTCGTCGCCGGTTCGGTGATTCTGGCAGCCGAGGCGCGCGCTGTGTTCGGCAAGGACAAGCCGCCTCGGCAGCCGAGGCGACCAGCCGACGCTCCCTGATCGCCGACACCCATGGTCACCGGATCCTCTCGCGCGAGGGCCGCGCAGCGGTCACAGGGTTTCTACGCACCAGTAGGGTGGCGCTGTGAAGGTTCTCGTCACCGGCGGCGCCGGGTACCTCGGGTCGGTGACGGCGACCGCCCTGGAACAGGCCGGGCATGAGCCCGTCATCCTCGACTCGCTGCTGACTGGCCCACGGGCGTTCACCACCAACCGGATCTTCTACGAGGGCGACATCGCCGACCGCCGCCTGGTGCGGCAGATTCTGGCCGAGCATCCAGAGATCGCCGTCACTGTGCACATGGCGGCCAGGGCGAGCGTGCCCGAATCGGTGGCACACCCGGCGGCGTACTACCGCGACAACGTGGCCAAGTCGCTCGATCTGTTCGAGGAGCTCAGCGACGCCGGGCACCCGCGGGTGCTGTTCTCCTCCTCGGCGGCCGTCTACGCTCACTCGCCCAGCTTCGAGGTTGACGAGGGTTCGCCGGTGGCACCAGGTTCGCCCTATGCGCGCACCAAGCTCATGGTGGAGCAGATCCTGACAGACCTGGCAGGTGCCGGGTTGCTGCGCGGGGTGATCCTGCGCTACTTCAACCCGATCGGCTCTGATCCGCAGTTGCGCAGCGGCATCCACGCCGCGGAGCCTCTGCATGTGCTCGGGCAGCTCATCCGGACCGCACGAGGGGAGCAGGACGAGTTCGTGCTGACGGGCACGGATCTGCCCACGCGCGACGGCACCGGCCTACGCGACTACGTGCACGCGTGGGATCTGGCCCGTGCGCACGTACGGGCGGTCGAACGTTTCGATGCGCTGCTCGCCTCCGTCGGGAACGAGGGCGCCGTGGTCAACATCGGCACCGGGACCGGCGTCACGGTGCGCGAGCTGCATGCCGCCGTCGAACGCGTCACCGGACGCCGAGTGCCGGTGCGTGAGGCTCCGGCCAGACCCGGGGACGCCATCGGCGCCTACGCCAACGTCGACCGGGCCCGGGCGCTGCTCGGCTGGCAGGCTGAGCTCAGCCTGGACGAGGCGATCGCCTCGGCTCTCGCCTGGGCGCAGCGTCGTATGGAACTGCTCGGCGGCGCCCCGGATGCTCGCCGGTGATCCGCTTCGTCACCGAAACCGACATCGGCGCCCCACCTTCGGTCGTCTGCGACGCCTCCCTCGACATCGGCGCGCACCTGGCCTCGATGGCTTCCTCACACGAGCAGGCCGTCGACGGAGTGAGGACGGGAACGATCGGGCTCGGTGAGACGGTGACGTGGCGGGCCCGTCACTTCGGCCTGTGGTGGACCATGACGAGCCGCATCACTGCCTACGAGGCACCTCACAGCTTCACCGACGAGCAGGTGCGTGGTCCGTTCGCCCAGTTTCGTCACGTGCACCGGTTTCAGCCTCGGCCCGACGGCGGCACCCAGATGAGCGACGAGGTCACCTTCGTCGCTCCGCTCGGCCCGCTCGGAAGGCTGGCCGAGCACCTCGTGCTGGCACGCTACGTCCGCCACCTGATCGACTCCCGCAACGACTGGCTGCGACGGCACCTGGAGTCGTGTGGATGAACACCGACGTGCCCGGTCCGCTACCCGCACTGGCGACCCTGCACGTCGGCTCCATCCCGTCCAGGCGCGCTGGAACTCGCTGACGGCCCGAAGCCGTCGATCAGTTCAGCCCGTTCTCGGCCAGCCACTCCGAGGCGATGGTGGCCGAGTCGAGCTGTTCGGAGACGCTGCGGGCATTCATCGCGATGAGGTCCTCGGTGGTCAGCACCGCACTGATGGGGTCCAGCACCGCGGCGACGTCCTCGGCGATCTCGGCATCTGCGAGCGGGACGACATTCTGCGCCAAGATCATGCTCTCCGGGTCCTCCAGGGTCACGAAGTCACCGGACGCGAGATCTGGGTCCGCGGTGTAGATGTCACCCATCGTGATGTCGCCGCTGCGGATCGCATCCTTGGTGAGCGGGCCACCGCTGTCACCGATGGCGACGAACTCCACGTCCACGCCGTAGAACTCGGAGAGTCCATCGGGTCCGTAGGGGCGTGACTCCAGCTCGATGTTGCCGCCGACAGTGATCTGACCGTCGTAGGAGGCCAGATCCGCGAGGCTGGTGATGCCGTTCTCCTGCGAGAACGCCGAGGTCACGTTGTAGGAGTCGGCGTCCTGCGCCTCGGCGCGGTTGAGTACTGTCAACCCCTCCGGGAGGGCTTCGGGCAGCGCGGCGGCGACATCCTCGGGGCTGCGCGCTTCAGTCTCGGCGTCATAGAACTGGAGCAGGTTGCCGGAGTACTCTGGGATCAGGTCGACCTCGCCGCCTTCCATGGCGGCGAGGTAGCTGTCCCGTTGCCCGATCTGGAACTGACGCTCCACCTCGAAGCCCTCGACCTCGAGCGCCTGAGCGTAGATCTCGGCGATGATCTCGTTCGAGTAGTAGGCCTGCGAACCGACGACGACGGTGGAGGCATCCGCGGGCTCCTCGCCCCCGCCCGTATCGAGCGGGTCGGACGAACCGCCGCATGCGGTGAGCAGCATCAGCGCGGTGGCAGTCGTAGCGACGCCGAGCGTGCGCACGCTGCCACGGTCGAGCGCCCGACGGTGCTGAGGAGGCAAGGTCATGAGGTTCCTTCCTGAGGGTGGGTCTGAGAAACACTGGCCGGCTTGGCCGCATTCCCCGGTCTGTGCCGTGTGGTGCTCTCCGCCAGCCACACCGTGAGCGAGAACGCTGCGTCCAGCACGAGCGCGAGCGCGACGATGACGAGCGCACCTCCGAGCATCTGGGTGTAGTCGTTGAGATTGATCCCGCGCAGGATGTAGGTGCCGAGCCCGCCCAGGCCGACGTAGGCGGCGAGCACAGCGGTGGACACGATCTGCAGGGTCGCGCTGCGGAGGCCGCCGATGAGCAACGGCAGCCCGATCGGGGCCTCGACGCGCCACAGGATCTGCCACTCGGTCATCCCCATCGCCCGGGCAGCATCCACCACGTGCTCGTCGACAGCCTCGATTCCGGCGTAGGCGCCTGCCAGCACGGAGGGAACGCCGAGTACGACGAACACGATCGTGGCAGCCATCGGGGCCTGGCCGATACCGACGAACAGAGTCAGCAGCGTCAATAGTCCGAGCGAGGGGAGTGCCCGAGCCGCCCCGGAGAACGCGACGGCGATCTGCTTGCCACGTCTCGTGTGGCCGATGAAATACCCGATCGGCACGGCGATCGCGGCGGAGATCAGTACCGCGATGGCCGAGTACAGCAGATGCTCTCCTAGCCGCACCGCGATGGCGTCGCTGCCGGTGTGGTGCTCCGGTGAGGCGAGCCAGGCGAAGGCGTCGGCGAACAGATTCATCGCGCCACCTCCGTTCTGCCGGGCCGGCGCCGACGCGCCGGCGCGCGACCGCGGCCGCTCCTCGACCAGGGCATCAGCCACCGGCCGAGCAGCACCAGCAGTGCGTCGAGTGCCAGGGCCGTCACCACAGTCATCACGATCCCTGTCAGGATCTCCACCGGGATGTTGCGCTGCAGGCCGTCCGTGAACAGGAAGCCCAGCGAACGGATCCCCACCAGGACTCCGACGGTCACAAGGCTGACCGTGCTCACCGCTACCACGCGCAGACCCGCCAGTAGTACGGGCCCTGCCAGCGGCAGATCGACTGCCCAGAACCGGCGCCAGCCGTCGTAGCCCATCGCCACGGCGGCCTGCCGCACGTGTGAATCCACGGAGGCGAAGGCGTCCGAGGCGAATCGCGTCATCAGGGCCACTGCGTAGATCGTCAGCGCCACGATGAGGTTCGCGCGGCTGAGATAGCCGATACCGAGGATCGGGGGCAAGAGCACGAACAGCGCCAGCGACGGGATCGTGTAGAGCAGGCCGACGAGCGAGAGCATCGGACCGCGTAGCCACTGCTGGCGCCACGCGAGCTGGCCGAGCGGTACGGCGATGATCAGGCCCGCCACGATCGGCAGCAGGCTCAACCACAGATGCTCGAGCGTCAGTTCCAGCACCAGATCGAGATTCCTCGCTAGCCAGGTCATGACGGAGCGGCGTCCTCGGTCAGGACACCGGCGGGTCGGCCGTTGCTGTCGACGACCACGGCGACGCCGTCCCGATGCTCCACCCGCAGTGCCCGTCGTCCGCGGTCTGCGCCGATGAAGTCGGCGACGAACTCGCTCGCAGGAGCGGCCAGGATGTCGGCGGGAGCACCACGCTGGGCGATCACGCCGCCGTCCGCCAGGATCACCACCTGGTCGCCGAGCAGAAATGCTTCTTCGATGTCATGGGTGACGAAGACGACCGTCTTGCCGAGTTCTCCCTGCAGTCGCAGCAGTTCGGCCTGCAGGTCCGCCCGTACGATCGGGTCCACCGCACCGAACGGCTCGTCCATCAGCAAGATGTTGGGGTCGACCGCCAACCCGCGGGCCACGCCCACCCGCTGCTGCTGACCACCTGAGAGCTGGTTCGGATAGCGCCCGGCCAGATCCCGGTCCAGGCCGACGGTGTCCATGAGTGTGAGCCCCAGCTCGGTCGCCTCGGATCGCCCCATCCCGTTTAGCCGCGGCACGGTCACGATGTTCTCCAGCACCCTGCGGTGCGGCAGCAGACCGGCGCTCTGCATCACATAGCCGATCCGCCGCCGCAGCGCGACCGGGTCGAGTGCGGCGACGTCCTCGCCATCGATGCTCACGACCCCCGAGGTCGGCTCGACCATCCGGTTGATCATCCGCAGCAGCGTCGTCTTACCCGAACCCGAGGAGCCGACGAACACCGTCACCTGGTGGGACGGGATGACCAGATCGACACCTCGCACCGCCAGCGTGCCGTCGTCGAACCGCTTGGTGACCCCCTCGAACTCGATCATGCCGACGTGGGACGGTCCGACGGCAGGTGCATTCCGATTGTCCGTGTTCCACTGAGTACAGCCATGGGTGCGAGCGTAATCTGCACCTGTGACATCGGCCTGACGAGACCGGGCGGTACCGCCCACGAGGAGGCACAGATGCAGACCTGGGACGTGATTGTGATCGGAGCGGGCCCCGTAGGCGAGAACGTCGCTGAGCGGGTCGTCGCCAGCGGCCTGAGTGCCGTGATCATCGAGGCCGAGCTCGTTGGTGGCGAGTGCTCCTACTGGGCGTGTATGCCGTCGAAGGCCCTGCTGCGTTCCGGGCACGCCCGCCGGGCAGCTGCGCATGTCCGCGGTACCGGAGTCCATGAGCCGACCGGACCCGGAGCCGGCCCCGACGTCGCCGAGGTCCTCGCCCGGCGGACGTCATTCACCAGCGGATGGGACGACTCCGGGCAGGTGGAGTGGTTGCAGGGCGTCGGTGTCGATTTGATACGCGGGCACGGCCGGCTCGCCGGAGATCGGGTGGTCGAGGTGAGCACAGCGAACGGCACCGACCGGTTGCAGGCGAGGTGCGCCGTCGTGGTCTGCACGGGGAGTGATGCTCACGTTCCGGACGCCCTCGCTGCGGTCAGCCCGTGGACCTCCCGCGAGGCCACCAGTGTCGAGGAGGTGCCCGGGCGCCTCGCCATCGTCGGGGGAGGAGTGGTGGGCACGGAGATGGCGACGGCGTACCGGGACCTGGGAGCCGACGTCACCATGCTCGTGCGCGGTCAGGTGCTGGCCGGGCAGGAGCCGTTCGCCGGCGAACTGGTCACCGCGAGCCTCACCGAGCGAGGGGTGGACGTGCGCGCCGGCGTCACCGTGGTCTCAGCCACCCGTGACGGCGGCCCTTCCACGCCCGTGCGCCTCACCTGTGATGACGGTCAGGTGGTGGAGGCCGACGAGGTGCTCGTGGCCACCGGCCGCCGCCCCCGGACCGACGATCTGGGCTTGAGTATCGTGGGACTGACCGACGGTCAGTGGCTGGACGTCGACGACACGCTGCGAGTGCAGGGCGCACAGTGGCTCTATGCCGTCGGAGACGTCAACCACCGGGCGCTGCTGACCCATCAGGGCAAGTACCAGGCGCGGGCTGCGGGTGACGTGATTGTGGCGCGCGCGCGTGGGACCGAGGTCCTCGCCGGTCAGTGGCAGCGGCACGCGGCCACCGCGGATCACCGCAGCGTGCCGCAAGTCGTGTTCACCGACCCTGAGGTCGCCAGTGTCGGGCTGACGGCCGCTGTGGCCAGGGAGGCGGGGCATGCGGTGCGGGTGGTCGACTACGACCTCGGCGCCGTGGCTGGTGCCGCGTTACACGCCGACGGGTACGGCGGTAGGGCCCGGATGGTGGTCGACACCGATCGCCAGGTGCTGCTCGGGGTCACCTTCGTAGGGCCCGACGTGGCCGAGTTGCTGCACGCGGCCACCGTGGCCGTGGTCGGGGAGGTCCCGATCGAACGTCTCTGGCACGCCGTGCCGGCGTATCCGACCATCAGCGAGGTGTGGCTGCGGCTGCTGGAGACCTTTGGTCGCGAGGGGTAGGCCCGCCGTGCGGATGCGGAGACGACGCCGGTCTCAGCCGTTGTCCTGCTTCTTGCGGATGAGGTCGAGCGCGATCACGGCACCGAGTACCGCCTGACGTTCGCGGGGTGCCAGGTCCGGGGAGAGGTCGACGATGTAGCGACTATGCCCCAGCAGCGCCCGGCCCATCCCGGCCCAATTGCGGGCCACGGTGGCCATGAGGCCCCTGGGGCCGGAGAGGGTGAAGTCGAAGCCCCACAGATTGCCAGTCAGTTCCAACGGTGCACCGTCGAGTTCGATCGTCACCCGGGTCCGGAAGAACGCGATCCGCTTGACCATGTGTGCCAGCGGCTGGCCGTGCCCGTCGAGGATCTCCATCCGGTCCCGGCCGAAGGTGACCGTATCCTTAAGGTGTAGCAGCGGCTTGCCCGGGCCGTCGAAGACGGTGAGTTCGCGGCTGCCCATGAAGAAGCGGCTGAGTGCACTGCCCCCGGTCTCGATGTGGCCGATCTGCTGTCCCTGGGCATCGGCGATCGCGAAGTCGTTGCTCATGAAGTTCGTGACCTGGTCGACGACCAGTCTCTGGTGTGCCAACAACGTCATGCCCCGATCCTCCCATGTGGGCTGACTGTGGCCGGATCCTGTGCGTTCACGAACTGCTTGTCACGATCACCCTGTGCACGGGGCCGTCGAAGGAGCAAGATGGACCCAGGGCTAGGCAACCGGACCCGGCACGGTCCACAGTGGACTCGTGGGATCCGAACCCGCCCGCACTGGTCACTCGCCGCCCCGGCGTCCATGCGAAGGAGCAGACATGAAAAAGCTGATCAACGATCCTCAGGCGGTCGTGGCCGAATCGGTCGAAGGATTCGTCGCGGCCCACGCCGACCTGGTCGTCTCCAGCGGTGACGAGGAGAAGCTGTTCGTCTCCCGCGCCGGCGGAGCGGTGTCCGGCAAGGTCGGTCTCGTCAGTGGCGGGGGTAGCGGGCACGAACCGCTCCATGCCGGGTTCGTCGGTCTCGGCATGCTCGATGCGGCCGTACCGGGTGCGGTGTTCACGTCTCCGACGCCCGACCCGATCGTCGCTGCGACGGTGGCGGCCGATGGCGGTGCCGGCGTCCTGCACATCGTGAAGAACTACACCGGTGACGTGCTGAACTTCGAGACCGCCGCCGAGCTCGCCGAGCTGGAGGACGTGACCGTGACGTCGGTGATCGTCGACGATGATGTGGCGGTCCAGGACTCGCTCTACACCGCAGGGCGCCGCGGCGTGGCCGGCACCGTGCTGGTGGAGAAGATCGCCGGTGCTGCCGCTGAGCGAGGGGACGATCTCGAGGCCGTCGCCGCCATCGCCACCCGGGTGAACGAGAACGTACGGTCGATGGGAGTGGCCCTGACCGCGTGCACGGTGCCCCATGCCGGCAAGCCGTCCTTCGACCTGGCCGAGGATGAGATCGAGATCGGGATCGGGATCCACGGTGAACCCGGCCGGGAGCGGATCCCCGCCGCTTCCGCGGACGAGATCACCGAACGGCTCCTGACGGCGGTCGCCGACGACCTGCAGGTGGCCTCCGGTGACCGGCTGGTGCTGCTGGTAAACGGGATGGGTGGCACACCCGCCTCCGAGTTGTACATCGTCTACCGGCAGGCGCGTGCGCTGCTCGAGCAGCGAGGCGCGAGCGTGGAGCGGTCACTGGTCGGCAACTACGTGACGTCGCTGGAGATGCAGGGCGCCTCGGTCACCGTGCTCCGCCTCGACGATGAGCTGCTCAGCCTCTATGACGCTCCGGTGCACACGGCCGCACTGCGATGGGGGGCGTGACGGTGGAGGACGGCGTGAGCACTCCCGGCTCACTCGGCGTCGCGTGGGCACGCGCCTGGGTGGAGGCCAGTGCCGATGTCATGCGGCAGAACCGCATGGCACTGATCGACCTCGATCGCGCGATCGGCGACGGCGATCACGGCGAGAACATGGACCGTGGATTCACCGCCGTGCTCGGTAAACTCCAGAGTACCGAGACCGAGACGATCGGCGATGTGCTCGCACTCGTCGCCAAGACGCTCATGTCAACAGTCGGCGGGGCGGCGGGACCGCTGTACGGCACTGCCTACCTGCGCGCCTCGAAGGCTGCGGGAACGACGCTCGACGCCGCCGGGGTGGCGGATGTGCTGGAGGCCGCCCTGGGTGGGATCGTCGCCCGTGGGAAAGCCGATCGCGAGGACAAGACGATGGTCGACGCCTGGGGGCCCGCGTCCGAGGCCGCCCGGGATGTCGCCCGGGCCGGCGGGAGTGGTGTCGAGGCTGTGCAGGCGGCGGCCGAGGCCGCCCAGGCCGGTGCGGTGGCCACCGAACCGCTGACCGCCCGCAAGGGGCGAGCGAGTTATCTCGGCGCACGATCGGTGGGGCACCGAGATCCAGGTGCGCAGTCCACCGCGCTGCTCCTCGACGCCGCAGCGGCCGCCGCGCGCGAGGGGGAGCGGGGATGAGTGAGCCCACGACCGCTCTCGTCCTCATCTCCCACTCCGCAGCGCTTGCGGCCGGTGCTGCCGAGGTTGCGGCCCAGATGGCGCCCGATGTGGCGATCCGTCCCGCCGGTGGCACCGAGGACGGGCGCATCGGGACCAGTTACGACCTGGTGGAACAGGCCGTGACGGCGTGCTTGGAGGATGACGCCGGTGCCGTGGTGATGGTGACCGACCTCGGGTCTGCGGCTCTCACAGCCGAGTCCGTTCTCGAGATGCTCGACGACGAGCGAGTGCTCCTGGCCGATGCTCCGTTCGTCGAGGGTGCCGTGGCCGCCGCTGTGGCCGCACAGGGAGGTGCGGCGGGGCCCGCGGTCCGCGCGGCGGCGGAAGAAGCCGCATCCTCATTCGGTCCAGTGGATCGTGACGACGCCGAGTCGTCGGCTGGTGCAGCTGCGCCAGGTACGGCTGAACCGACGACCGAGACGCTCACCCGCACGCTCGTGCTGCGCAACCGGCTCGGTCTGCATGCCCGCCCTGCTGCGATGCTCGCCCGCAAGGTGACCGAGTTCGATGCCGATGTTCGACTCAACGGCATCGATGCCGCGAGCATCCTGTCCATCATGGGTCTCGGGCTCACCGCTGGGGCCGAGCTTCAGATGGAGGCGACCGGCCCGCAGGCGGCCGAAGCACTCGATGCCATCGAGGCAGACGTCGAGGCGGGCTTCGGCGAGGAGTAGCTCGTCGCCACCACGACGGTGACTCAGTGTCGTCGTCGAGGCAGATCGCGACACTTGAGGCCACCCTCGTGTCTCCGTGACGCAGATCACCGATCATGAGATCGCTTTCCCCTGGATCAAAGATTGCACATCATGCAAAAATGCATGACATGCAGAACGAGCTCGGCCTCCGTGAACGCAAGAAGATCGCGCGCCGCGACGCGCTGATCGACGCCACCCATGAGCTCGTCCGTGAAGAGGGACTCGAGAACGTCACTGTTGAGGCGATCTGCGAGCGGGTGGGCGTCTCCGTGCGCACGTTCTTCAACTACTTCGAGTCCAAGCTCCATGCGGCCGTCGGCGCCACACCGCTCGCACTGGACGATGACGTCGCCGCGACCTATGCACAGGGCGGCCCCAACGGCGACTTTGCCGCCGATACTCGCACACTGCTGGAGCAGATCCTCGAGCTTCCCGCGCTCTCGAAGGATCGGATGGCAGCCGTGATCGAGATCGTGAAGGCTGAGCCGACGCTCCTGACGCGGCACATGTCGATCTTCGAGTCTGCGTTGCATCAGGTGCAGGACCTCATCCGGCAACGGCTCGGCGCCGACGAGGCCGACTCGCGGCCGGAACTGTACGCGATGACACTGTTCCACCTCGCCCGGTGGGCCACGTCGCGGTGGCACGAGGCCGGGGGATCGGGGCACCCGCGCGACCACGTGGACGCAGCCTACGGCGAACTCCGCGAGCTCATCACCTGAGCCCTGCCGACCTGGCCATGGCTGGGCCGACCATCGACACCACTCCACCGCCTCGCGGGTCGCGAACCCGTGTACTCGACCGACTCACGCAAAGGAATCCACTCATGGCAGCGACCGCACCCGTGGCCGACCAGCCCAAGGTCGTGCTCAACAAGCGAACAGTCTGGCTGATCTTCGCCGCACTCATGGCCGGGATGTTCATGGCATCGCTCGACCAGTCCATCCTCGGCACGGCGATGCCGACGATCGTCGGCGAGCTCAATGGCGTCGAGCACCAAGGCTGGCTCATCACCTCCTACATCCTCGCCGTCGCGATCGCGATGCCGTTGTACGGCAAGTTCGGTGACGTGTGGGGTCGCCGATGGCCCTTCCTGATCTCGATCGGGCTGTTCACCGTGGCTTCAATCGGTGCCGGCTTCTCTCCGAGCTTCGGTTGGCTCGTGTTCTGGCGCGGCGTCCAGGGCCTTGGCGGGGGCGGGCTGATGATCTTGTCCCAGGCGATCATCGCCGACATCGTCCCGGCCCGGGAGCGCGGCAAGTACATGGGCCCGATGGGTGCGTTGTTCGGTATCTCCGCTGTTCTCGGACCGCTCCTGGGTGGCCTGTTCACCGACCACGCCGACTGGCGCTGGTGCTTCTGGCTCAACATCCCGATCGGCATCGCTGCCTTGATCATCGGCTGGTTCACCATGCGCCTGCCCAGCCACCGCGCCACCAAGCGCATCGACGTTGCCGGGATCGTGCTGCTCAGCCTGGGAACATCCGGCATCGTGCTGGCCACCAGCTGGGACTCCTGGAGCGGCAGTGATGGTTACGACTGGTCCGACCCGGGCCTGCTCGCCCTCGTGCTCGGCACGTTGCTGGCCATTGGCCTGTTCATTGTCGCCGAGCAGCGCGCGCAGGACCCGCTACTCCCGTTGCACCTGTTCAAGAACCGCACCTTCGCGATCGCCAGTGGCGTCGGCCTGGTCATTGGGATGAGCATGTTCGCCGCCCTCGGCTTCCTGCCGACGTTCCTCCAGATGGCCACCGGCTCCGGGGTGACGCAGTCCGGTATGCAGATGCTTCCGATGATGGTGGGTGTGATGCTGACTTCCATCGCGTCCGGTCTGGCGATCGTTCGGCTCGGTAAGTACCGCATCTTCCCGATCGTCGGGATGGCGGTGGTCACACTCGGCGTGATGTGGCTGACACGCCTCACCGGGGACATCTCCATCGCCTTGTTCTCGCTGATGATCTTCGTGCTTGGCGCCGGTCTCGGCCTGGTGATGCAGACGATCGTGCTCGCCGTGCAGAACTCGGTGGACCCGCGCGAGATCGGCACCGCCACGAGTGCGAACAATTTCATCCGGGAGATCGGCGCCGCTGTCGGTACCGCACTGTTCAGCACGATCTTTACCTCCCGGTTGGTGGACAACCTGACCGAAGGTTTCGCCGGCGCTGGAATCGACCCGGCGGCCGAGGGGGCGGGCGTGGATTCGCTGACGCCCCAGGCCGTGGATGCGATGCCCGCCGGGATGAAGCAGATCGTCGTCGACTCCTACGCCGATGCCCTCGCCCCCTCCTTCTGGTATCTGGTGCCGCTGCTGGCGGTGGGATTCCTGCTCACGCTGCTGCTGCGGGAGGTCCGCCTCTCCGACACTGCCGGGATGGTCGCCCGTGGCGAGGCCGTGGTTGAGAGTCCCGACGGCGTCGCTTCGGTCGCGCACGAGGGCGCCGCCGGCCCGCGTGGAGAACAGGCCGCCGACGCGGCTTCCCAGTCGGCGGCCCCGGAGGCCGGGACCGCCACGGAGGTGGAGCCCGTTCAGGCGGGGACTACCCTGGAGCGGTGACTTCGACCTCGGCGACTGCGGGTGCGGCGGCTGCTAAGCCGCCGCGCCCGGCGCGTCCCTTGTTCTGCACCAGCGTCCTCTGGCTGGAGGTGCTGCTGGTCTTCTTCGCGGTACTCGCGGCGTATGGGCTGCGGGTGGCCGAGCCGTGGGCGATCGGTCTCGTCGGTGGGGTGCTCATCGTCTGGTGCGCCGTGGCCGCGCGAGTGCAGCGCACGCGATGGCTCGGACTGGTGCTCGGCTCGATCGTGCAGGTACTGATCCTCCTCGGCGGGTTGGTGATACCGGCGCTGTGGTTCATGGGCGGGGTGTTCGTGCTGGTGTGGATCACGGCGATCTGGCTCGGTGCGAAGATCGATCGTGAGCGTGCTGAGCGCCGGTCGACCGGGAGTGCGCAGACGTCCTCACCGGCCACCTGAGGCCGATACGCTCGCTGGTATGAGCGAGAACATCGAACGCACCCTGGTCCTCATCAAGCCCGACGGCGTCCGTCGTGGTCTGACCGGTGAAATCTTGCGGCGGATCGAGGCCAAGGGATACGCACTGGCGGCGCTGACCCTGCGCTCGGCCGACGACGAGCTGCTGGCCGCCCACTACGCCGAGCACGAGGGCAAGCCCTTCTACGCGCCACTGGTCGAGTTCATGAAGTCCGGACCGGTCGTGGCGGCCGTCGTGGAGGGTCACCGGGTGATCGAAGGCTTCCGGTCGCTGGCCGGCGCGACCGATCCGACCGGCGCGCTTCCGGGGACCATCCGCGGCGACCTGGGCCGCGACTGGGGGCTCAAGGTCCAGCAGAACCTGGTGCACGGCTCCGACTCCCCGGAGAGCGCGGTACGGGAGATCGGGCTCTGGTTCCCAGGGTCGTGACGTCCTAGCCGCGACGGGCGTCACAGGGCCGCCTTAGTTCCCACTTCCGCGAGATGTGTCCTAACCAATGATGTCAGATTGAGGGCGTTTGTCCTAACAAAGTTTGACAAGAACCCGTCATGCAGTGGGACGATAGGCGAGGGTCACCGGTCGTCCGGCCGGTTGCCGTCGTCGAGGTCGGTACGGGAGGCACCATGGGCACGCGCAGCGTGGAACACGTCATCAACGGGGAGCGTCGCAGCAGCGACGGACCTGCTATCGAGATCACCGATCCCGCGACCGGTGAGGTGATCGCGATCGCGAGCACTGCGGGTCAGGGTGAGCTTGACGAGACCGTCGCGGCCGCCACCGCTGCCTACGAGACCTGGTCTCAGATGTCGGTCTCGAAGCGGTCTGCCGTGCTGTTCGCGTTCCGTCATCTGGTGGCCACCCGCCGCGACGAGCTCGCACGGATCGTGGCTCTTGAGCACGGTAAGACCGTCGAGGACGCTCAGGGTGAGATCACGCGCGGGCTGGAGAACATCGACTTCGCGTGTGGTCTGCCGCAGCTGGCGCAGGGCTCCTACACCGATCAGCTCTCGACCGGGGTCGACGTCTACTCCTACCGGGAGGCACTCGGTGTGGTGGCCGGTATCACGCCGTTCAACTTCCCCGTGATGGTCCCGCTGTGGATGGCGCCGATCGCGATCGCTGCCGGCAACGCCTTCATCCTCAAGCCCTCCGAGCGCGACCCCTCCGCGGCACTGCTCATCGCCGACCTGTGGCACGAGGCCGGGCTGCCGGCCGGGGTGTTCAACGTGCTGCACGGCGGCCCGGACCTCGTCAACGGCATCCTCGACCACGATGGCATCGAGGCCGTGTCCTTCGTCGGATCCACCCCGATCGCCCAGCACGTCTACCAGCGGGCCAGTGCCGCTGGTAAGCGCGTGCAGGCGCTCGGCGGAGCCAAGAACCATGCGGTCGTCATGCCCGACGCCGACATCGCGGAGACCGCCGACCACCTCGTGGCTGCCGGGTTCGGATCGGCCGGCCAGCGCTGCATGGCGATCTCCGTCGTCGTCGCGGTCGGTACCAAGGACGAAACCTCTGCCCTCGTCGACGCCGTCGCCGAACGCGGCCGCTCTGTCATCGTGGGGCCCTCCTCTGACGAGAAGTCCGAGATGGGACCGGTCATCACCCCGCAGTCCCGCGAGCGCATCCGCTCGCTGGTCGGTAAGGCCGAGACAGAGGGTGCCCGGGTGGTGCTCGACGGCCGCGAGCTGACGGTCCCCGGCCACGAAGGCGGCTACTTCGTCGGCCCCACCCTGCTCGACGAGGTGCCGGTCACCTCCAGTGCCTACACCGAGGAGATCTTCGGCCCTGTGCTGGTGGTGGTCCACGCCGCCGACCTCGACGAGGCCCTCGCCATCGTCAACGCCAACCCCTACGGCAACGGTGCGGCCATCTTCACGTCCTCGGGTGCGGCCGCCCGGACGTTCCAGCGTGGTGTGCAGGCCGGGATGGTCGGGATCAACGTCCCGATCCCGGTGCCCGCCGGCTCGTTCTCCTTCGGCGGGCGTAAGGACTCCCTCTTCGGCGACACGCACATCTATGGCCGGGAGGGCCTGAACTTCTACACCCGCGCCAAGGCCATCACCAGCCGCTGGCCCCAGAGCGGGGTGCGCCACGCCGCCAGCTTCGCCTTCCCGTCGGAGTCTCACGCATGATCACCCTCGCCAACGCCCCCGTCTCCTATGGAGTCTTCGAACTCGCTGCCGAGGAGGGTGTCGATCTGCCCGGACCCGAGCAGATCGCCGCCATGATCTCGGCCGCGGGCTACGCCGGGATCGACTCCGGTCCGATCGGAATGCTCGGTCGCGGTGCCGAGCTCCGGGACCGGCTCGCCCGCCACGGCCTCGCTCTTGCCGGCGGCTGGGTGGACATGCCGTTCACCGACGACGACGCCTTCGCCGCCGCGTTGCCCGGCTACCGCGACGCGATGGCGTTCTTCGCCGAGGGTGCCGAGCTGCACCCGGATACCCCGCCGCGCCCCACCCTCGCCGACAGCGGCTCCGATGCCCGCCGCGCCAACCCGGGCGGCGGACCGGATCTGAGCCTGGACGCCAGCGGTTGGGACACCCTCGCCCGCAACGTGAGCTCCGCCGTCCGGATCGCGGGCGAGTACGGCCTGCGGCCGACCTTCCACCACCACGCGTGCACGCACGTGGAGACCCCGGAGGAGATCGACGAGCTGCTCGCCCGTACCGACGTCGGCCTGACGTTCGACACCGGGCACCTCATCATCGGCGGCGGTGACCCGCTGGAAGGCTTGCGCCGCTGGGAGAAGCGGATCGACCACCTGCACCTCAAGGACGTGCAGACGGCCGTGCTGCGGGACGTCGTCGCCCGGAAGGCGGGGATGCGCCAGGTCTGGACCGAGCGCGCCTTCGTGCCGCTCGGGGACGGCGACCTGGACCTGGACGCCACCATGGAGCAGATCTTCGGCAGCGGCTACTCCGGCTGGCTCGTGATCGAGCAGGACGTGATCCCCCAGCCTGGCGACGATCCCGGCCAGCCGCAGTCGCACCAGCGGCGCAACCGCGACGCTCTCACCCCCTGGTTCCCGAAGGGAGACCTCGCATGACTCGTGTCCGGATCGGCGTTCTCGGCCTCGGGGCCGTCACCCAGAGCGTGCATCTGCCGTTGCTCGCCCGGCGCTGGGACCTGTTCGAGATCGCCGCGGTAGCCGACCTCTCGGCCGAACGCACCACGACCGTCGCCGATCGGTACGGGGTGGCGGGCCGGTTCACCTCCCGTGCCGACCTGGTGGCCGCGCACACTGAGGGCACCTGCCCGCTGGACGCCGTCCTGGTGGCCACGACCGGCACCCATGGTGCCGACGTGATCGCTCTCACCGACGCCGGGCTTGCCGTGCTGGCGGAGAAGCCGCTCGCTCTTGCCGAGACCGAGATCGATGCCATCGATGCCGCTGTGGCAGGCGGCGGGCGCGTGCAGCTCGGCTACATGAAGGAGTACGACCCCGCCACTGCGGGAGCCGCGCGGGCGTTGGCCGGACGTCAGGTGCGGGCGGTGACCGTGGAGATTTTGCACCCCACCTCCGGCGCGCAGTTGCAGTTCGCCCGGCTCCTGCCCCCCGCCGGGGACGTCGATCCTGTTGCCCTGGCCACCGCCGTCGCCCCCACCACCACGGCTCTGGACCAGGCCCTCGGCGCCGACCTGGATCCGAGGTGGCGCGGCCTCTACGAGGGCGTGATCATCGGTTCGATCGTGCACGACATCTCGCTGCTGCGGCACCTCGGTCACCCGATCACCGGCGTGGAGTCGGCAGCGACCTGGGGCGCCTCGGACGCCGGTCCGGGGTCCGTGGAGGTGCTCGGTGAGCTGGCCTCCGGTGCCCGGCTGCACCTGGGCTGGCACTTCCTGCCGGACTATCCCGACTACCGCGAGACCGTCACCTTTCATCACGAGGGCGGCAGCGTGAGCCTGGTCTTCTCGGTTCCGTACCTGCTCAACGCGCCGACCGTACTGACTGTTGTCAGCCGGGGTGAGGACGGTGCGGAGATCCGCAGCGAGCACCGCTCCTCCCAGCAGGAGGCGTTCGAGAACGAACTGACGGCGTTCCATGCGCTGGTCACGAGCGGTGAACAGCCGTTCTCCGGGCCGGTACAGGGCCGGGCCGACCTCGTGGTGGCCCAGCGGATCCTCGCGCGGCTCGGTCAGCGGCACGGATTCACCCCGGGCGGGGAGTCAGCCGCCCACTGAACGCAGGTGTCAGGGCATGCCATCGGGGTGCCAGTCGTGGCCCATTCTCCGCACTCGCGGACGGGCCAGGACTGGCACCCCGATGGCGTGTGCCTCGTCAGGCCGGCTGGTCGACCTCGTCGCGTGTCGCGGTTGGCCGGATGGGCAGGGAGCGGCGCGCCGCCGTCCGGGCGTGGGTGGCGTACAGCGGCAGGGCGGTGAACACCAGCCCTCCCACCAGGTTGCCCAGCACGGTCGGGATCTCGTTCCAGACCAGGTAGTCCATGACCGTGAACTCACCCCCGAGCATGATGCCCGAGGGGAACAGGAACATGTTGACGATCGAGTGCTCGAAACCCATGAAGAAGAACAGCATGATCGGCATCCACATCGCGATGGCCTTGCCGGGCACATCCTTGGCGATCATCGCACCGGCCACACCGGTGGAGACCATCCAGTTGCACAGCATCCCTCGCACGAACAGCGTGAGCATCCCGGCCGCGCCGTGCTCGGCATACCCGAGGGTGCGGCCCTCACCGATGTGCCCGATCGCCTCGCCCACTTCATTCGGTGCAGTGTCGAAACCGAAGGTCACCACCACGGCCATCATCGCCGCCACGGTGAAGGCGCCGATGAAGTTGCCCACGAACACCAATCCCCAGTTGCGCAGCACACCGCGCACGGTCACGCCGGGCCGCTTGTCCAGCCACGCCAGGGGAGCGAGGACGAACACACCGGTCAGTAGGTCGTAGCCCAGCAGGTACAGCATGATGAACCCGACCGGGAACAGCACCGCACCGAGGAGGGCGATCCCGGTGGTGACGCTGACGGTGACGGCGAAAGCGGCGGCCAGGGCAAGCAGGGCACCCCCCATCGAGGCACGTACGAGCGTGTCCCTGGTGGACATGAAGATCTTCGACTCCCCGGCGTCGATCATCGTGGTGACCAGATCGTTCGGCTTGACGTACATGGCAGTCCCTTCCTCGAGGCTGCCTGACACGCTAGAGAGCGGGTGTTTCGCGCCGTGTCCGCGGCGGTGACGGCGATGTGACGATCTTCGCTCAGTCCGTGCACTGCCACTGTGAGAACCATCCGAGCGGCCTGAGCCTCGCTGCGGTGTGGTGCGGACGCCTGGCCCACACCCGGCACATGGCGCGATCGTGGGAGGATGTCGGCCGTGACTCAGCGACGTATCGCCTACCAGGGAGAACCCGGAGCCAACTCCGACATCCTGTGCCGTCAGTACTATCCGGACGCTCAGCCCGTGCCGTGCGCCTCTTTCGAGGACGTCTTCGCCGCGGTCGAGACGCGGGACGCTGATCTGGCACTCATCCCGATCGACAACTCCCTGGCAGGACGGGTAGCCGACATTCACCACTTCCTGCCGACCTCGGGGCTGCACATCGTCGCCGAGCACTTCCTGCGGATCCGGTTCATGCTGATGGCTGTGCCAGGTGCGACCCTGGAGACCATCCGGACGGTGCACTCGCACGTGCACGCGCTCGGCCAGTGCCGCGACATCATCCGTACCCACAGCCTCGAGCCGATTGTCTCCGGGGACACCGCCGGTGCGGCGCGTGAGGTCGCCGAGGCCGCCGACCTGACGCGGGCGGCGATCGCGCCGCCGCTCGCCGCCGAGATCTACGGGCTGGAGATCCTCGCCTCCGACGTCGAGGACGCCGAGCACAACACCACCCGGTTCATCGCGTTGGCGCCCGATCCCGCGCAGGTCGCGCCAGAGAACGGGCCCACGGTCACCACCTTCGTGTTCCGGGTGCGCAACCTGCCCGCCGCCCTGTACAAGGCCCTCGGTGGCTTCGCGACCAACGGCGTGAACATGACCAAGCTGGAGAGTTACATGGTGGGCGGGGAGTTCGTCGCCACCCAGTTCCTCGCCGAGATCGACGGCCACCCGGACGACCTGCCCGTACGTCGCGCTCTGGAGGAGTTGTCCTTCTTCACCCGCGAAGTCACGATCCTCGGGGTGTACCCGGCCGACCCCTATCGGCAGCAGGTCAGTGGCACGACCTGAGGCCCGGGCCGGTGGGTGCACGGTTCAGGTGGCGCCAGGGCACAGATCGGGGTCACGATAGGCAGGACCGGAAACTCGAGCGAGACGCCTCAGCGTCAGAGCAGGAGGAACCGATGAGCACTGCACCAGGAGACCACGCCTGGCGTGACGCCGGACTGATCGACCCGGATACGGGCGAGCGGAGCACCGACGAGCCGGTCAACCTCGTCCAAGAGGCCGACGAGGATGCGGCCGGGGCCGCAGCGGGTTCCGGTGAGGACTACCACCCGCACACCCCACGACCCGACCGAGACGGGCTCGCCGACGAGGCTGACGTGGCCGACCAGGCCGTGGTGGTGCCGGCGGAGGATCCGGACGAGGGCGAGTACTGACCGCCCTGCCGAGCCGCACCCTCTAGGCTGTCAGGCGTGCACCTGAAGACGCTGACGCTGCGGGGATTCAAGTCCTTCGCGTCTGCGACCACGCTCTCGTTGGAGCCGGGTATCACGTGCGTCGTGGGGCCGAACGGTTCCGGAAAGTCCAACGTGGTGGACGCTCTCTCGTGGGTGATGGGGGAGCAGGGTGCCAAATCGCTGCGCGGTGGAGCGATGGCAGATGTGATCTTCGCTGGCACCTCCTCCCGCCCACCGCTCGGCCGGGCCGAAGTCTCGTTGACGATCGACAATGCTGACGGCGCCCTGCCGATCGAGTACAGCGAGGTGACGATCTCCCGCACGCTCTTCCGCAACGGCGGTTCGGAGTACGCGATCAATGGCAGCTCGTGCCGGCTGCTCGACATCCAGGATCTGCTCTCCGACTCCGGGCTTGGCCGGGAGATGCACGTGATCGTCGGCCAAGGCCGGCTTGACGCCGTGCTACAGGCCACGCCGGAGGAGCGACGAGGATTCATCGAAGAGGCCGCCGGCGTGCTCAAGCACCGCAAGCGCAAGGAGAAGGCGCTGCGCAAGCTGGAGGCGATGGCTGCCAATCTCGCGCGGGTCAGCGACCTCACCGGTGAGATACGCCGTCAACTCGGCCCCCTGGCCAAACAGGCGGACGTGGCACGCCGGGCGCAGGTCGTCCAGATCGACCTGCGCGACGCCAAGGCCCGGTTACTTGCGGACGACTTGGTGCAGTTCACCTCCTCCCTCGCCCAGGAGATCGCCGACGAGACCGCGCTGCGGCAGGAACGGGACGCCGTCGAGAACGCGCAGCAGCAGGCGAGAGCGGAACTGACGCGCCTGGAGGGCGAAGCAGCGGCCGCTGCACCGGTCCTGAGCGAAGCCACCGAGATGTGGTACCGGCTGTCCTCGCTGCGGGAACGGCTCCGTGGCACCGAGACCCTCGCCGCCGAGCGGTGCCGCCTGCTCGGCACCCCAGCAACCGTCGAGGAGAATCGCCGCGACCCTGACGATCTGGACGCCCAGGCGGCCCGAGCGCGGGATGCAGAGGCCGAACTCGGGACCGAGGCGCAGAAGGCGCGCGACGATCTCGAAGGCGCTGTCACCGAACGTGCGCACGCCGAGCAGAAGAGCGCCGAAGCCGAGAAGGTGCTCGCCGCTGTTCACCGAGGCGTAGCCGACCGGCGCGAAGGTCTTGCTCGCCTCACCGGGCAGGTGGCCGCGACACGTGGCAAGGTCGAGGCGGCGGAAGCCGAACTGGAACGGTTGCGTCGCGACCTTGCCGCAGCAACCGACCGCGCGCAGCGGGCGAGCCGGGAGTTCACCGCCCTTGAGCAGCAGGCTGTTGGGCAGGCCGAGGGCGAAGAAGATCTCGACGATGCTCATGAGCAGGCGCGCGAGCAGCTCGAACGCGCACAGGAGCGGGTGCGCGAACTTGCCGAGGCCGAGCGGGAGGCAGACGGTGCCCGGGCCACCTGGACCGCGCGGCGGGACGCGCTCGAACTCTCCCTCACCCGCAAGGACGCCACCGGGACGGTGCTCGAGGCCGAGGACCTCCCAGGCGTGCTGGGTCCGGTCGCTGACCTTCTGACAGTCGAGCCCGGATACGAGACAGCTGTCACGGCCGCCCTCGGACCACTGGCCGATGCGGCCGCGCTGGAATCGGTCGACGTCGCCGTCGACGCGCTGCGCTACGTTCGCGAGAAGGACGCCGGACAAGCCCGGCTATTGCTCGCCCACGAGCAGGGCGCTCCACCTCCCGCCGGACCAGCACCCGGTGGCGGACGTTGGGCCCGGGACGTGGTCGAGGCGGCGGAGTCCGTGCGCGGAGCCGTCGACTGGCTGCTCGACGGTGTCGTCGTGGTGGAGGACCTTGCCACCGCCCGGCAGGTGCGGCTCGCGGATGCTGGGAGCGGCCGAGACCGGAGTGATGGTCCTCGCGGTCGTGCCCTGGTGGCCGTGACCCGTCACGGCGATGTGCTGGGGCCGGCACATGCTCGCGGAGGCAGTGTCGCCGGACCGAGTGTGCTGGAGTTGCACGCCGCGCGCGAGGAAGCGGCACAGCAGATCGCGGACGCAGCGGCGCGTGCCGAGCAGGCGCGGTTCGCACTGGGTCCGGCGCGCGAGGCGGTCGAGGCTGCGCAGGCGGAGGCCGACCGCACCCTGGCCGCGCTGCACGACTCCGATGCCCAGCTGGCCGCCGTCGCCGAGCGTCTCGGTCAGCATGGGGCAGCCATGCGGGCCGCGAACGCGGAGGCCGAGCGGATCCAACCGGCGATCGAGAAGGCCGAGCACGCACGTACCCAGCACGCTGAGGCGCTCGCCGAGATCGCCGAACGGCTCGAGGTGGCCGGGCAGGAACCAGTGGAGAGCGATACGGATCTGGAGGCGGCGACCGCAGACCGTGATCGCCTCGCCGAGGCGGCAACGCAGGCGCGCGGGCGGGAGACCGATGCGCGGCTGGTGCTGCGCACCGTCGAGGAACGGGTGCGTGCGCTCAGCGGGCGGGCCGAATCGCTGGAGCGGGCCGCCAAGGCCGAGCGAGAGGCGCGCGAGGCAGCCGCCCGGCGGGCCCGTCGCCGCGCCGAGCAGGCCGAAGTCGCCAACCTGGTCCGGGCAGGTGCCGCGCGAGCGCTCGCGGCGATCGAGCATTCCTTGCAGCTGGCCGCGACGCGCCGTGAGATCGCCGAGGACGAGCGTGCCCAGCGGGACGAGGCGCTGACGGCGGTGCGCGGGCGTCTGGACGAGCTCTCTGCCCGCCACTCTCAGCTGACCGACGTCGTCCACCGCGACGAGGTGGCGCGCGCGCAGCAGAAGCTACGGATCGAACAGCTGGAGCAGCGTGCGATCGACGAGCTCGGACTCGACCCCGAGGTGCTGGTGGCCGAGTACGGACCAGACCAGTTGGTCCCGCCGGTGCCGGCGCCTGGCTCCGAGGATGAACCCGAGCCGGCTCGCCCGTACGTGCGAACCGAGCAAGAGAAGCGCCTGCGGGCCGCTGAACGGGCCCTGAACCTGCTCGGCAAGGTGAATCCCCTCGCGCTGGAAGAGCATGCAGCGCTGGAGGAGCGGCACAAGTTCCTCACTGATCAGCTCGCTGACCTGAAGAAGTCCCGGGCCGACCTGCTCGACATCGTCGCCGAGATCGACCAACGGGTCGAGCAGGTCTTCACCTCCGCATTCGAGGACACGGCAGCCCAGTTCGAGCAGGTCTTCGCGCGGCTCTTCCCGGGAGGGGAGGGCAGGCTCGTCCTGACCGAACCCGACGACATGCTGACGACCGGTCTCGAGGTCGAGGCACGTCCGCCCGGTAAGAAGGTCAAGCGTCTCTCGCTGCTTTCAGGCGGTGAACGGTCCCTGACGGCCGTGGCGTTGCTGGTAGCGATCTTCAAGGCCCGGCCGAGCCCGTTCTACGTGATGGACGAGGTGGAGGCGGCGCTGGACGACGTCAACCTCGGCAGGCTGCTGGAGATCTTCCGTGAGCTGCGCAGCGACTCCCAGCTCATCGTGGTCACGCACCAGAAGCGGACCATGGAGATCGCCGACGCGCTCTACGGGGTGACGATGCGCGGAGACGGCGTCACCACCGTCATCAGTCAACGGATCGCCGACCGCGACGAGGTCGGCTGAGGCTGTGTGCGGCGTCACCAGATGGTGGGCGGGGCGTTGTCGGCGAGTCGCTGACGGACACCCGACCAGCGACGCATAATCGACGTGTGACCGCAGTCCTGCTCGCCTTCTTCGCCGCCGTCGCCGCGGCGTGCGCCGTGCTGTTCGTGCTGCTGCGCCGGCAAATTCCCGAGGAGGGTCTGCTGCCGTGGGTGCGCGAGTCGTTCGCTGTTCGCCACGAGTCGCGAGCGCCGGGTGAGGACGGTCCGGGTGCGCAACAGGACGTCGGAGTCTCGGAGCTGATGGGGCTGGCCGAGGATGGTCCGGCCTACCACCGCCCGGTCGACCTGGGATCGGTGGCGAAGCTGCGCTCGCGCACCTGAGGAAGTCGCAGGACTCACGCTCGCGAGATTCGCTCTGCGCGCGCTCAGTGAGCGAGACTGGGGCACGTGGAGATCTTCGCTGACATCTGGCTGTATCTGGTCCTCGGTGTTCTCGTTGTCGTCGGCGCGGGCCTCGCCCTGGTGCGCGGCCGGCACAGCCGGCATGAACGGCATGGCGAGACTGATGAGTCCGTTGAGACCGGTGAGACACCCACGACGGTTGGGACCAGTGGTGACGCCGACCCCGATACCGCAGCGGCACCGTCCGAGGCCGGCCTCGAGCCGGGTGCCGAACCGGAGCCGGGTGGTACTGACTCGGGTGGCCCGGCTACCGCTGCGGCGACCACGGTCGACGTGGAACGCCCCGAGTCGGTGGCAGGTCGCATGGTCCGGCTGCGGGCGCGCCTGGCTCGCGCCGGTGGACTGGGAAGCACGTTGCTTTCGCTCCTCTCGCGCGGTGACCTGGACGAGTCCGACTGGGAGGAGATCGAGGAGACTCTCCTGCTCGCCGACATCGGATCGGGGCCGACCGATGAGCTCATGACGGCGCTGCGCACCCGGGTGAAGGTGCTCGGCACCACCGATCCGGAGCAGGTGCGCGCACTCCTGCGGGAGGAGCTGCTCACGCTGGTGGACTCCGGGATGGACCGTCGCCTGGCGGTCAGCCCGGTCACCGGGGACGACGGTGAGCCGCACCCGGCGACCGTTCTCGTGGTCGGAGTCAATGGCACCGGGAAGACCACGACCGTCGGCAAGCTCGCCCGGGTATTGGTGGCCGAGGACAAGGACGTGCTGCTCGGCGCGGCCGATACCTTCCGCGCCGCCGCGGCCGACCAGCTGAGCACGTGGGGGGAGCGCGTCGGCGTCAGCGTCGTGCGTGCCGACCGGGAGGGGGCTGATCCTGCATCCGTCGCTTTCGACGCGGTCAAGGCGGGCCGGGAGAACGGGGTGGACACCGTCCTGGTGGATACCGCGGGCCGGCTGCAGAACAAGGCCGGGCTCATGGACGAGTTGGGGAAGATCCGCCGAGTGATCTCCCGCCACGCCCCCGTGAGCGAGGTACTCCTGGTGCTGGACGCCACCACGGGGCAGAACGGGATGCGGCAGGCGCAAGTGTTCTCCGAGGCCGTGGATGTCACCGGCATCGTGCTGACCAAGCTGGACGGCACCGCCAAGGGTGGGATCGTCGTCGCGGTCCAGCGCGAGCTGGGAGTGCCGGTGAAGTTCGTGGGCCTGGGAGAGGGGCCGGACGATCTGGCCCCGTTCGACGCCGCAGGCTTCGTGGACGCGCTGCTCGACTGACCAGCGGGCTTCGCGATCGCGTCGCGCCATGGCGTCCGGTCACTGAGACAGTACCCGGGGTGAAACACGGTGTTCACATGAACTCGCGATCGGTCACCGTGCCGTAACACATGCGGGTCATGAGGGAAACACGGACCAAGGAGAGTCATCTCCCGAGACCGGCCGCCCGAGCCGGTGCTGGGAGAGATCTGCATGGAACCCTTTATCGACACGGGTATCACCGCGTGGATGCTGGTATCGGCATCCCTCGTGCTGTTGATGACACCCGGTCTCGCCTTGTTCTACGGCGGGATGACACGAGCGAAGTCCGTTCTGAACATGATGATGATGTGCTTCGGGGCGATCGCCCTGATCGGCGTCATCTACCCCCTGTGGGGCTGGTCGATGTCCTACGGCGCCTCGATCGGTGGCATCTTCGGTAATCCGTTCGACCAGTTCGGCCTCGGCGGGTCCTTCGACCCGATCGCCGTCCTGAACGAGGAGACCGGCGCGTCGATGCCCACGATGGTCGACGTCGGCTTCCAGGCGACCTTCGCCATCATCACCGTGGCCCTGATCGCCGGTGCGATCGCTGACCGGGTGAAGTTCTCCACCTGGATGGTGTTCGCCGGCCTGTGGACCACGCTGGCCTTCTTCCCGATGGCACACATGGTCTGGAGCGGCGGTCTGCTCTCCGACGACGGTCCGTTTGCCGGCATCGCTTCCCCTGTCGACTTCGCCGGTGGCACCGTGGTGCACATCAACGCCGGTGTGGCGGGCCTGGTGCTTGCTCTGATCGTGGGCAAGCGCAAGGGCTTCGGCACCGAGCCGATGAAGCCTCACAACATGCCGCTGGTCATGCTCGGTGCCGCACTGCTGTGGTTCGGCTGGTTCGGATTCAACGCCGGCTCGGCGTACGGCGCGGACGAGGTCGCCGGTCTGGCGTGGGTGAACACCACCACGGCAGCTGCGGCCGCTGTGCTCGGCTGGTTGCTGGTCGAGAAGATCAAGTACGGCAAGGCCACCTCGCTTGGCGCAGCTTCCGGTATTGTCGCCGGCCTTGTGGCCATCACCCCGGCCGCAGGCGCTTTGACCCCCGTCACCTCGATCATCCTCGGGGCCGTGGCCGGTGTGCTGTGCGCCCTGGCCGTCAGTCTCAAGCACAAGCTCGGCTACGACGACTCACTCGATGTGGTCGGCGTCCACCTCGTCGGTGGCCTGGTCGGCACCGTCCTGATCGGCTTCCTGGCCACCGATGGCGGCCTGTTCTTCGGCGATGGTGTCAACCTGTTGATCGTCCAGATCCTGATCGCGTTGGTCGCCGTGGTGTTCTCTGGCATCGTCACCGTGGTGATCGGCCTGATTCTCAAGGCGGCCATGGGATGGCGTGTCGCCGAGGAGGACGAGGTACGCGGAATCGACCTGGCCGAGCACGCCGAGGGTGCCTACGAGGAGATCAACTCATGAAGCTCATCACCGCAGTGATCCAGCCACACAAGCTGGACGAGGTCAAGGCGGCGCTGTCCGCCGCCGGAGTTCGCGGCCTCACCGTCAGCGAGGCGTCCGGCTACGGCCGCCAGAAGGGCCACACCGAGGTCTACCGTGGCGCCGAGTACACGGTCGACCTGGTGCCCAAGGTTCGCGTGGAGGTGCTCGTCGACGACGCAGACGCCGCCAACCTGGCCGAAGTGGTCGTCGGTGCTGCCCAGTCGGGCAAGATCGGCGACGGGAAGGTCTGGATCTCACCGGTCGACGACGTCATCCGCGTCCGTACCGGTGCCAACGGTCCCGACGCGCTCTGACCCGATGTCCCTCACGCCCCAGACCGGGCGTGCGGAGGCCCCGCAGCCGCTGCTGCGGGGCCTCCGCTCCGCTCGCCTCGATGTTCGCGGCCACGGCCACGCGTACCGCGAACGCCTCGCTGTCCTCACCGACGCGGCACTGACTGAGCTCTGGCACGATGCGACAGCCTCCGCCGGGATCGACCCATCGACCGGGATCGCGCTCACGGCCGTCGGCTCACACGGACGCCGGGATGCCGGTCCTGCCAGCGACCTGGACCTGATGCTCGTCCATGACGGGCGCACCCACCCGGCCCAGGACGTCGCGGCGTTGGCCGAGAGCCTGTGGTACCCGATCTGGGACAGTGGGCTCGACCTCGACCACTCCGTGCGAACCCTCGCCGAGTGCCGTCACGTGGCCTCCGCCGACCTGCCGGCCGCCGTCGGGCTGCTGGACGTGAGGTGCGTGGCGGGGGACATGACCGTCCTGCACCACGCACGCTCCGCCGTCCTGGCAGACTGGCGCGCCTCCGCGCGCAGGCGACTGCCGGAGCTGACCGGCTCCACCACCGAACGAGCCGACCGCCACGGCGAACTCGCCTACCTGATCGAACCCGATCTGAAAGAAGCCCGTGGTGGACTGCGTGACGCCGTCGTGCTCAAGGCGCTGGCGGCTACCTGGCTGACCGACCGTCCGCACGGCGGGGTGGACCTCGCCTACGAGCACCTGCTGGACGTGCGCGACGCCCTCGCGCGGGTGACCGGCAGGCCGGTCAACCGGCTGCTGCGGGTCTACGCCGAGGAGGTGGCCGCACAGTTGGGCCACGACCACCCGGACGACTTGCTCGCGGCGCTCGCACAGTCCGGGCGGGTGATCTCCTACGCCCTGGACATCACGGTGCGGCATGCGCGGCAGGCGCTGCGCAAGCCCTCACTGAGTCTGCGGCCGACGCTAGTGCGTGGCCGGCGCCGTCCACCGCGTTTGCGACCCGTGGCGCACAATCTCGTCGAGCACGACGGCGAGCTCGTGCTGGGCATCGACGCACATCCCGAGCATGACCCGGAGCTGCCGTTGCGCGCGGCGGCGACCGCAGCGCGCAGCAAGCTGCCGCTCTCACCGGTCACGATCGCGTCCCTGCAGAAGGCGCCATCGCTCGAGACGCCCTGGACGGAGTCCGCTCGCGATCACATGCTGGCCCTGCTGGCCACCGGTGAGGCGCAGATCCCGCTGTGGGAGGCGCTCGACCTCGCCGGGGTGGTGACGCGGTGGTTCCCGGAGTGGGCGGCGGTACGCAACCGCCCCCAGCGCAGTCCGGTGCACGTGTACACGGTGGACCGGCATCTGGTGCAGACCGCCGCGAACGTCCGCGCCGGCGCCACCACCCCCGGTCGTGACGTGCTGCTGTGGGCGGCGATCTTCCACGACATCGGCAAGGTGGCAGGATCGCGCGACCACAGCGTGACCGGCGCGGAGCTCGTCGATGGCCTGCTCATCCGGATCGGCGTGCGAGATCCGGACCGGCGGGACGTGGTCACGCTGGTGCGCCACCACTTGCTGCTGGCCGAGACGGCCACCAGTGAAGACGTCGAGGATCCGGACGTGGTCGGCCGGGTCGCCAGGACGTTGGAACGACGCGTCGATCTGGTCCGGATCCTGCGGGCTCTCACCGAGGCCGACGCGCGCGCCGCCGGGCCGAAGGCGTGGACGGCATGGCGGGCGCAACTGGTCGATACTCTGACGGCGAACGTGCTCCGAGCCTGCGAGGAGGGCCACGGCGACTGAAGCCCGCCTCATGCGGGATATCCTCGATAGCCAGTACTGCCACCGCCAGAAGGAATCCCACGTGTTCGCCAGCCTCTCCGACCGGCTTTCCGCCACGTTCAAGTCGCTTCGCGGCAAGGGACGGCTCACCGAGGCGGACATCTCGACCACCGTCTCCGAGATCCGCCGCGCGCTGCTGGATGCCGATGTCGCCGTACCGGCCGTCCGCGCGTTCACGGCCGCCGTGCGTGAACGGGCAGGCTCCGCCGAGGTCTCCCAGGCGCTGAACCCGTCCCAGCAGATCGTCAAGATCGTCCACGAGCAGCTCGTCGAGATCCTGGGGGGCGACTCGCGCGAGCTCACCTTCGCCAAGCGGCCCCCGACGGTCATCATGCTCGCCGGTCTGCAAGGTGCCGGTAAGACGACCCTCGCCGGAAAGCTCGGCGCCTGGTTGAAAGAGCAGGGGCACACCCCCCTGCTGGTCGCCTCGGACCTGCAGCGGCCGAACGCCGTCAACCAGCTTGAGGTGGTCGGAGAGCGCGCCGGCGTGCACGTCTGGGCACCCGAGCGTGGCAACGGCGTCGGTGACCCGATCCAGGTCGCCCGTTCCGGTGTGGAGCATGCCCGGGAGAAGTTCTACGACGTGGTCGTCGTGGACACGGCCGGCCGCCTCGGTGTCGACGCCGAGATGATGCAACAGGCCGCCGACATTCGCGACGCTGTGAGCCCGGACGAGACCCTGTTCGTGCTCGACGCGATGATCGGTCAGGACGCGGTCACCACGGCCCAGGCATTCGCCGACGGGGTCGGATTCACCGGTGTGGTGCTCTCCAAGCTTGACGGCGACGCCCGCGGTGGTGCGGCGCTGTCGGTCCGGACCGTGACCGGCGCACCGGTGCTCTTCGCCTCCACGGGTGAGAAGCTCGGTGACTTCGAGCGCTTCCACCCCGACCGGATGGCTTCCCGCATTCTCGACATGGGTGATGTGCTCACCCTCATCGAGCAGGCTGAGAAGGCCTTCGACGCCGAGCAGGCCGAAGACCTCGCGAACAAGATCTCCGGTGACGGCGACTTCACGCTGCAGGACTTCCTGCAGCAGATGCAGCAGCTGAAGAAGCTCGGCCCGATGAAGAAGATGCTCGAGATGCTCCCCGGCATGGGGCAGATGCGCGAGCAGCTGGAGAACTTCGACGAGTCCGAGGTCACCCGCATCGAGGCCATGGTGCAGTCGATGACCCCGGCCGAGCGGGCCAACCCCAAGATCATCAACGGCTCTCGTCGCTCGCGGATCGCGAAGGGTTCGGGAACCACGGTGAGCGAGATCAACGGTCTGCTGGAGCGATTCGAGCAGGCGAAGACGATGATGCGCTCCATGGCCGCCAGCGGTGGGAAGGGGATGCCCGGAATGGGCGGGATGCCCGGTATGGGTGGTCTGCCCGGCAGCGGCAAGAAGTCCAAGGGCAAGATGGCGCCCCCACCCAAGCGGAAGAAGGGCAAGTCCGGCAACCCGGCCAAGCGCGCCCAGCAGGAGCGCGAGATGGCCCAGCGGGCGGCCCAGAAGCCGTCCGGGCCGAGCGGCTCGGCCTTCGGGGCCGGATCCGCCGACTCGTCGGACCAGGTGGACCCGTCCTCGCTCGACCTGCCGCCCGGATTCGACAAGTTCCTACGTCGCTGAACCATGACGGCGCAGCCTGAGCCCACCTGGCGCCTCACCGGGCCCGTGCTCGCCGGCCCAGGACCCTCGGGCACGGGTCCAGGGGGAACATCCGGCGCGGTGCCCGGGCCGATCTGGGCGCACCAGGGCAGGGTGACTTTCACCGAGCCCAGCCACTGCGGTCCTGGCACGGCCACGACGGTCGAGGGATGGGTTCTGCCGGGACTGGTGGATGTGCACTGCCATATCGGGCTCGGGCCGGACGGGCCCGTGGACTCCGAGACCTCCCGCGCCCAGGCCGTGGCCGACCTGCGCGCCGGGACGTTGCTGGTTCGTGATGCCGGCTCGCCGGCCGACACCCGCTGGCTGGACGGCGACCCTCTGGCTCCGCGGATCATCCGGGCCGGGCGTCATCTCGCTCGCCCGAAGCGGTACTTGCGTCACTACGCGCGGGAGCTGGACGCCGTCGAGGATTTGCCGGTTGCCATGGCGCAGGAGGCTGCCCGCGGGGATGGCTGGGTCAAACTTGTGGGGGACTGGATCGATCGTTCCGCGGGCCCCGAGGCCGATCTGACCCCGCTGTGGCCACGGAGCGAGTTGATCGCCGGGGTGGCGGCCGCACACGCAGCCGGGGCGCGCGTGACGGTGCACACCTTCGCCACGGAGACGGTCGACGATCTGCTCGCCGCCGGCGTCGACTGCATCGAGCACGGAACCGGGATGAGGGCCGACCAGATCGGGCGAGCGGCCGCCGCCGGCATCCCGGTGGTGCCGACGATGCTGCAGGTCGCGAACTTCGAGGCGATCGCTGCTCAGGGTGAGGCGAAGTTCCCGCGTTTCGCGGCGCGCATGCGCGCGATGTATGGACGGCGGAACCAGCAGGTGCGGGACTTCCACGACGCCGGAGTACGACTGCTGCTGGGCACCGACGCCGGCGGCACGATCGGGCATGGCCGGATCGCCGACGAAGCCGCAGCGCTCGTCGAGGCAGGCATTCCGGCTGCCGATGTGGTGGCCGCGGCCACCTGGTCCGCGCGGGAGTTTCTGGGGGCGCCCGGGCTGGTGGAGGGAGCTCCGGCCGACATGATCGTCTATCCGGCCGATCCCCGTGGCGACATCTCGGTGCTCGCGCACCCGCGCGCGGTGTTCCGCGCCGGGCACCGCATCGTCTGAGGCGCACCTCGGCAACAGCGGGCACGGCTTGACGCATCTCGAGTTCTCTGGTTCATTAGTCGAGTAATGAACCAGAGAACGGAGGCCGGCGTGTTCGACGGACGGGATCCGATCTACGTGCAGATCGCCGACCAGATCCGCAGCGACATCGTTGCCGGACGACTCCAGGACGGAGACCAGGTGATGTCCACCACCCAGTACGCCCAGACCTACCGCATCAACCCGGCCACAGCCGCGAAAGCGTTCACCGAGCTGGCCGGTGACGGTGTGCTCCACAAGCAACGGGGGATCGGCATGTTCGTTGCCGAGGGCGCCCGGGAGCGGCTCCGCAGTGCAAGGCGCGAGAGTTTCCTCGCCGACCGGCTCACCCCGGTGGTGCAGGAGGCCCGCGAGCTGGGTATGTCCACCGATGAGCTCCTCAACCACATCCGGAAGGTGGCACGATGAGCGGCCTGGACCAGTCTGGTCTGCCCGTCACGCTCGATGCGGTGCACCTGCGCTACGGCGCCACGACCGCTCTGGACGATCTCTCGCTGCAGATCCCGGCCGGCTCGATCACCGGTCTGCTCGGGCGGAATGGCTCGGGCAAGACGAGTGTGCTCTCCCTGCTCGGCTCCTACCGGCGCCCGACCGCCGGTTCGGTCCTGATCGGCGGCGCGGATCCGTTTGAGAACGAACGCGTGATGGAGCAGGTGTGTCTGGTGCGCGAGTCCGGCGACGTGCTGGCCGAGGAGCGCATCGGTGTCAACCTTCGCTACGCCGCCTCCGCGCGGCCCACCTGGAGCGAGGAGCTCGCGCAGTCATTGCTGGAGGTCTTCGAACTGCGACCCAAGGACCAGGTCAAGTCGCTCTCGCGCGGCAAGCGCTCGGCGCTGGGCATCGTGCTCGGCCTTGCCTCCCGTGCGCCGCTGACCATGTTGGACGAGGTTCACCTGGGGATGGACGCTCCGAGCCGGTATGCCTTCTATGAGGCACTTCTGACTGACTACGCCGAGCACCCCCGGACGTTCATCCTCTCCAGCCACCTGATCGGTGAGCTCGACAGCATGCTCGAGCACGCCGTCGTCCTCGATCGTGGGCGGCTGCTGGCCTCCACCTCGGCAGAGGAACTGCGCACTCGGGGAATGACCCTGGTCGGCCGGGCCACCGAGGTCGCCACGTTCTTGGCCGAAGCCGGGCTGCAGGTGCTCGGCGAGCGACGGCTGGGCCCGACGACCGAGGTGACCGTGGTCCGGGAGCCCGGGGCGGACCTGAGCGACCTCGAGGCGCGCGTGGCCGGGACCGGTATCGAGGTCGGGTCCATCAGCCTGCAGGACCTGTTCGTGCACATGACCGATCGATCGCAGGAGCGTCCATGAGTACCTCTCCAGGAGCCGACCTGACCGGGCTGACAGCCGGCGCCATGCGACTGGTCGGTCGCCCCGACCCATCCCTGCCGCAGTGGTGGCGAACCATGCGCTGGATGCTGGGAATGCAGGCCTACCTTGCCGCGTGGTTCTGGGGAATAATCCTCGCACTTGAGGTGCTCGTTCTGTTCGCCGTCTCCGCGGTCGGTGAGGTGTCGTTGTCCTTCCTGCAGTTCGCGGTGCACGGCGCGCTCTGGTTTCCGTTCGCGATCATGATCGGGATCGCGGGTGCGCAGATCACCACCCACGTGGCGGCGGGTATGACGCGCCGGTCCTTCAGCCGCGCCGCCCTCGGCACTGCCGCTGTTCTCGCCCTCGGCTACGGGCTGTTGCTGAGCGCCGGCATGGTGGGCGAGGGAGTCCTGTACGAGGCGATGGGATGGCCACATGTCCACGTGGCCAACGTGGCGAGCCCGGGAACCGGGGTCCTCGAGCCATGGACACACGGCTTCCTGCCCGCGTGGTTCATGTACGCCGTGCGCACCTTCTCCGGCGCCGTGGCCGGGTTGCTCGTCGGCATCGCCTACTACCGCTTCGGCGCATGGAAGGGCACCGCACTCCTCCCGCTGACAGCCCTGCCGGCACTGCTTGGGCAGGACTTCCTCGCCGATCTCATCGGGCAGGGAACGGGACTGCATCCTGTGGCCCTGGCCGCGATCAGCCTGGTGGTCCCGCTGTTGGGTGCGCTTGCCGTCGCCGCCCTCACCCGGGCAGTCCCCCTCACGACGACAGTGCGAGGCTGACATGAGCCAGACGATCATCGAGATCGAGAACCTGCACAAGCGCTACGGCGCCACCCAGGCCGTCGCCGACGTCAGCCTCGAGGTTCGGCGAGGGGAGATCTTCGGCATCCTCGGCCCCAATGGGGCCGGGAAGACAACCACTGTTGAACTGCTCGCGGGCTTGCGCCAGGCTGACGGCGGATCAATCCGGGTGCTGGGGGTCGACCCACAGCGTGATCCGGCTGCACTCCGGGAGCGGCTCGGCATCCAGCTCCAGGCGTCGAGGCTCCCTGCGAAGATCCGCGTGGTTGAGGCGCTCGAGCTCTACGCCTCCTTCTACGCTGATCCAGCAGACCCGGCTGAACTCCTCACCCAGCTCGGTCTGAGCGACAAGGCCCACACAGCCTTCGCTGCCCTGTCCGGGGGGCAGCAGCAGCGTCTGTCCATCGCACTGGCCCTGGTCGGGAACCCGGAGGTTGCCGTCCTGGACGAACTCACCACCGGCCTGGATCCGCAAGCCCGGCGCGATACATGGGCGCTGATCGAGCAGGTACGGGACCGGGGCGTGACGATCGTGCTCGTCACCCATTTCATGGATGAGGCCGAGCGGCTTGCCGACCGCCTCGCGATCATCGACAAGGGGCGCGTGGCCGTGTCGGGAACTCCGGCCGAGCTCGTCGCGGAGGGCGAGCAGGAGCGGCAGTTCCGGATGCGTCTGCCGCGGGAGGTGCCGGTGGAGCGGGCCATGGATGATCTCGCTCGACTTCCGCACGTGCACTCCGTGGCCTTGATCGCTGACGAGATCGAGATCACGGGCACCCGTCGCGCCCTACCGGCAGTCGTGCTCCATCTTGCCGAGCAGGATGTGGTGCCGGATGAGATCCGCACTATGACGCGCAGCCTGGAGGACGTGTTCGTTGAACTGACCCGCACCATGCCCGAAGGAGAGGTTGCATGACCACCACCGCAACGCGGGTTCGCCGCGTGCCGCGTGGGTTCGGGCGCCTGCTCGCCACCGAAACACGCCTGTTCGCCCGAGACCGCGGGTCGGTCTTCTTCGCCCTGGCCTTCCCGGCCCTGGTGCTGATCGGGGTCGGGCTCGTCATCCCCGGCATGGACACCGTGATCACTGAGCCTGGCCCGCTGCAGGGGTACCAGACCATCGTGGTGATGCTGCCCGCCGTGCTTGCCACCGCGATGGCCACGCCTGCCCTGACGACCCTCCCGGTGACGCTCGCGACGTACCGGGAACAGGGGATCCTGACCCGGCTCTCGACCACACCGATGCCTCCCGCCGGCGTGCTCGCGGTGCACCTGCTGATCGGTGTGGTCGCGTTCGTGGTGGCAGCGGCGGTGGCTGTGGCTCTGGCGGCTGTCGTCTTCGGTGTGCCCGCACCTGCCTCGCTCCTGGTGACCGTGCTCGGCCTGGTGCTGGGCGCCGTGGCGATCTTCGCCGTCGGCCTGGTTGTTGCCTCCCGCGCGGGCAAAGGGAGCACTGCCCAGGCGCTTGGGATGTTGCTGTACTTCCCGATGCTGTTCTTCGCCGGCTTGTGGACGCCACGGCCGATCATGCCCGACGGCGTGGCGGCTGTGGCAGCGTGGACCCCCTTGGGTGCGGCGAGCCAGGCGATCGAGGAGGGCTGGTTCACGACGGAGGTGCCGTGGCAGCAGCTCGCGGTCCTCGTGCTCTACGCGATCGTCGGACTGCTGCTCGCCCGTCGGCTGTTCCACTGGCGGTGAGTGGCTCGAGAACTGCTCCCAGCATGACGGCACCATTGCCGTGGCGCAGGGCACACTGCCTCCGAGTAGTGCTCGGGTCCTCGTATCTGGCAGAATGACCCGCTGTACTCGTAGGTGCCCGGCCCTCTCACCGGACAGCCCGCGCGTCCCGAGTCTCGCAGACCGCCTGCCCCCACGGGTTTGGTCGGCGTGCTCATCCTCACCACGAACCAGGAGTGACCACCACAGTGGCAGTCAAGATCCGACTCAAGCGCCTCGGCAAGGTCCGGGCGCCGTACTACCGCGTCGTCGTCGCTGACTCTCGTAAGAAGCGCGACGGGCGAGTCATCGAAGAGATCGGGAAGTACCACCCGACCGAGCACCCTTCCCTCATCGACATCGACGGTGAGCGGGCCCGCTACTGGCTCGGGGTCGGTGCCCAGCCGTCCGAGCAGGTGCTTGCCCTGCTCAAGGTCACCGGCGACTGGCAGACCTTCAAGGGCCTGCCGGGCGCCGAGGGCACCCTGCAGACCAAGGACGTCTCCGCAGCGGCCGCCGCCGAGGCGGTCAAGGCCGCTGAGGCCGACGCCGAGCTGCGCAAGGCCAAGGCTGCCGAGGCCAAGGCTGCCGAGGCCAAGAGTGCCGAGGCCGAGAAGTCGGCAGCGGCCGAGGAGGTCCCAGCGCAGGAGCCTGCCGCCGAAAGTGACGCCGAGCAGGCTGACGCCTGATCATGCTCGCTGACGCACTCGAACACCTGGTCCGCGGCATCGTGGACAACCCGGACGACGTGCGGGTCACCTCCAAGTCGCTCCGGCGGGGTGAGCTGCTCGAGGTTCGCGTCAACCCGAGCGACCTCGGCCGCGTGATCGGCCGGTCCGGGCGCACCGCTGGTGCCCTGCGGACGGTCGTCGGGGCACTGTCGACCGACGGGCCGGTCCGGGTGGACGTCGTGGACGTCGATCGCCGGTGACTGCGATCTCGGGCCCGCTCACGCACCAGTGCGTGGGCGGGCCCGAGGTATGTCCCGGGCCACGATTCCCGCCCGGATCCGAGGCGCACCAGATTGGAAGGTGACTGAACCCGTGAGTTCAGGTATCGACGACGCCCCCCGGCTGGTGCGAGTCGCCACAGTGGGAACCGCCCACGGCCTGCGTGGAGACGTCCGGGTCACCGTGCACACCGACGATCCGGAGGGCCGGTTCAGGGTCGGATCCTGCCTGATGACTGAACCCGAGGACCGGGGACCGTTGACGGTGGCGGCGATGCGTCATCAGCAGCAACACTGGTTCCTCCGGTTCGACGGAGTGAACGACCGGACCGCGGCCGAAGCGCTCCGGGGCCTCGAGCTGTACGCCGCGGCCGACGTGAGCGAGGACGAGGCCTGGTACCCCTTCCAGCTGGAGGGCCTGCGGGCAGAGCTGCCCGATGGCACCGCGCTGGGTGTCGTCGCCGGGGTCCAGCACCTGCCTGCTCACGATCTGATCGTCCTGGTCGAGACCAGCGGCGCCCGTACGCTCGTGCCGTTCGTCAGCGAGATCGTGCCGGAGGTTGATGTGCCCGGGGGGCGGATCGTCCTGGATCCGCCATCGGGGATGCTCGCTGACGAGGACGAGCGATGAACGGCCGGATCGACATCGTCACCATCTTCCCGGGCTATCTCGCACCGCTCGATCTCTCGCTCGTCGGCAAGGCCCGGTCCGAAGGTGTGCTCGATGTCGGTGTGCACGACCTGCGGGACTGGACGGCCGACCGTCACCGCACGGTCGATGACACCCCGTTCGGTGGCGGCGCCGGGATGGTGATGCGTCCGGACGTGTGGGGAACAGCGCTGGACGACGTCCTGCTGACCGAGGCCGACTCCCGCACGCTCGTCCTGCCCACCCCGGCGGGGGAGAGGTTCACTCAGGCGATGGCCGAGGAACTCGCACTGCTGGTGTGCGCGGGTGGGCAGATCGCATTCGCCTGCGGACGATACGAGGGTATCGATGCGCGGGTGGCCGAGCACTACGCCAACCGGGACGACGTCACCGTCCGTGAGGTCTCGATCGGCGACTACGTACTCAACGGCGGGGAAGTGGCTGCTCTCGTGATCACCGAGGCTGTGGCGCGGCTGCTGCCTGGAGTCATCGGCAACCCCCAGTCGCTGGTGGAGGAGTCCCACGGGTCGGCGGGCCTCCTGGAATACCCCGTCTACACGAAGCCGCCCACGTGGCGCGACCTCGACGTCCCGGAGGTCCTGCGTTCGGGCGACCATGGCCGGATCGGCACCTGGCGTCGTGCGCGAGCCGTCGAACGGACCGCCCGACGGCGTCCCGACCTGCTCGCCCGGCACGCCCCGCCCCGGGTGCGCGAGGCGAAGGCCATCGACGCCGAGGCAATCGCCGATGTGGCCGCCCGCACTTTCCCTCTGGCGTGCCCGCCGCACCTGAATGACGCGGATGCCGGGGCCTTCGTTGCCGAGCAGCTCGATGCGGCCGCCTTCCGCCGGTACCTTCGCTCCCGGGATCGAGACGTGCTCGTCGCCGAGGTCGCCGGGGCCGTGGTCGGCTATGCGATGCTCGTGCGCGCTCGCCCCACTGCACCGGACGTGTTGTCTGCAGTCTCGGCCGAGACCACGGCCGAGCTGAGTAAGTGCTATGTCCTGCCCGAGCATCACCGCACCCAGGTCGCTGCGGAGCTGATGGCAGGCACGCTGGAGCAGGCGAGGCAACGGGGCGTACGCGCCGTCTGGCTGGGCGTGAACCAGAGCAACGAGCGGGCTCAGCGCTTCTACCGTAAGCATGGCTTCACCCGCGTGGGCACCCGGCAGTTCACAGTCGGCAATAGCGTCGAGTCCGACTATGTGATGGAGCGCACCCTCGAGCCGTGAAGTGGGCCGTGAATTTCTCCTGCACCACTCGCTGTGGCAGACTAAGGCGGTCGCGCGTGGGTTTCGCGGCGCCTCTGCCACAGGGGAGGTGCTGATCCTCGGCCCATCAAGCGCGCCCCAGTCGATACTCGGCGGCTCCGTGCCGCCCGGACATGCGCGGGTGACCTGTGGCAGTCGCGGAAAGGCAATGATCATGAACACCCTGGACGCCGTCGACGCCACCTCGCTGCGCAGCGACATCCCCGAGTTCCGCGCCGGTGACACCCTCAAGGTGCACGTCAAGGTCGTGGAAGGCAACCGGTCCCGTATTCAGGTCTTCCAGGGCGTCGTGATCGCTCGTTCCGGAGCCGGCGTCCGTGAGACCTTCATCATCCGCAAGGTCTCCTTCGGTGTCGGCGTGGAGCGCACCTTCCCGCTGCACTCCCCGACGATCGACCACATCGAGGTCGCCAGCCGCGGTGTGGTGCGTCGTGCCAAGCTCTACTACCTGCGCGACCGCCACGGCAAGGCCGCCAAGATCCGCGAGCGTCGCGAGACTCCGTCCGCCTGACCCTTCGGTGATCGGGCGCCTGGACCGGTGCCCTTGATCGCGGGGTTCGCCCCCTCGAGGAGAACGGCGGAACATGGGCAGCGAGCACGACGCTGAGGACGCCCGGGAGGTGCGGGCGACCGAGGCAGCCGACGGCGACGACATACCGCCCCCGGAGCTGCGGGGGCGGCCGCGGAAGCGGCGTCGTCACCCGGTGGTGGCGTTCTTGCGCGAGACCGTGGTCGTGCTCGTCTCGGCACTCGTGCTGTCCGTGGTCATCAAGACCTTTCTCGCGCAGGCGTTCTACATCCCGAGCGAGTCGATGGAGCACACGCTCGAGGTGGGTGACCGGCTGGTCGTCAACAAGCTCACGCCCGGCCCGTTCGACCTGGAGCACGGCGATATCGTCGTGTTCCTCGATCCAGGTGGGTGGCTGAGTTCGGTTCCGCCGGACGATCCGAACGCGGTCGAGCAGGTACTGACGTGGATCGGGGTGTTGCCCGAGCACGCCGACGAGCACGTCATCAAGCGGGTCATCGGCTTGCCGGGAGATCACGTGGTGTGCTGCACCGATCAGGGGCAGATCACGGTCAACGGTCAGCCCATCGCCGAGCCGTACGTCGCCGACGGGGCCGCGCCGAGCGACGTCGAGTTCGACGTGGTCGTCCCGGAGGGTCACCTGTACGTGCTCGGCGACAACCGGCCGCACTCGAAGGACTCGCGCTACAACGGAGGGTCGGTGGGCGGCGGGTTCGTACCCGTGCGTAATGTGGTGGGAACCGCGTTCGTGATCACCTGGCCCCTGGACCGCATCACATGGCTGACCGACCCCGACGAGACCTTCGCCGACGTTCCCGACCCGTCGTGACTTCCCAGCCACCCGGGAGACAGTTGGAGCGTGAACTTCTCGCCACCACGGCTCTGGTGGCCGGGATGGACGAGGTCGGCCGTGGAGCCCTCGCGGGCCCGGTCTCGGTGGGCGTGGCCGTCGTGGACGCGACGACCGGACGAATTCCCGCCGGGCTACGCGACTCCAAGCTTCTGCGCCCGCACGTACGGGAGAAGTTGGTGGCCCCGATCCAGCGGTGGGCTGTGGCCAGTGCCATCGGCCACGCCGAGCCCGAGGAGATCGACCGGATCGGCATCATCGCCGCGTTGCGGCTGGCCGGGTCGCGGGCACTGGCCACGCTGGCCGAGCGCGGGATCGAGCCCGGAGTGGTGATCCTCGACGGCTCGCACGACTGGCTGACGACCCCGGCTCATCTACCTCTGCCGGAGCGTCCCGCACCGCCGGTGCGCACCCAGGTCAAGGCCGACCTTCGTTGTGCGGTCGTCGCGGCAGCGAGCGTGCTCGCGAAAGTGGAGCGCGACGCCTTGCTTGTGGAGGCGCACGAGCGTTACCCCGCCTACGGGTGGGCGGGCAACAAGGGGTACTCGGCCCCGGAGCACCTGGAGGCGCTGGCCACCCACGGAGCGTGTGCGTGGCACCGGCGCAGCTGGTCCCTTCCCACGGGGCAGCGCCCGGTAGCCCAGACGCTGCCGTTGGATGCCCTGGCGACGCCGTCTGCACGTCCGGGCGGGCTCTCAGACGTGCCGCCGGAAGCGTCCGGACCGGCGGAGAGTGCATGATGGTCTCGTGAGCAGTGAGGACCTGGAGAACTACGAGACCGACATGGAGCTCGCGCTCTATCGCGAGTACCGGGACGTCGTCGGGCTCTTCTCCTATGTGGTGGAGACCGAGCGGCGCTTCTACCTGGCCAACCACGTTGATCTGCAGGTGCGATCGGCCGGTGGTGAGGTCTTCTTCGAACTGACCCTGGGCGATGCCTGGGTCTGGGATGTCTATCGCTCGGCGCGGTTCGTGAAGTCGGTACGGGTCGTCACCTTCAAGGACGTCAACGTCGAGGAGCTCGCGAAGCCGGATCTGGAGTTGCCGGGCTGACGTCCCGGCGTCACGTCGTCCACAACCCCCTCCTGTGTCCCCGGCACCGGGGAACGCCGACCACCACTGTGTCCGGCAGGAGGTGGTTGCCATGGCGGCGAAGGATGACGTCGGACGAGCCGGCGAAGAGCTGGCAGCGGCATGGCTCGCACGTGCGGGCCTGGAGGTGCTGGACCGGAACTGGCGGTGCCGGCTGGGTGAGATCGATCTGGTGGCCCGGGACGGTGACGATCTCGTGATCGTCGAGGTCAAGGCCCGGCGCACGCTGGCCTTCGGCCATCCAGCCGAGGCGGTCACGACGGCGAAGCTGCAGCGGTTGCGGCGCCTCGCCGCCCATTGGGCCGCCGACCACGAGATCCGCGCCAGCGGACTGCGCATCGATGTCCTCGCGATCTGGTGTCCCGACGGGGCACGGGCGCGAGTGCAGCACCTGCGCGGGGTGGGCTGATGACGGTCGGGACTACGTTCTCCGTTGCTCTTGTCGGGCTCACCGGTCACCCGGTGGAGGTGGAGTCGATGCTCACTCCCGGCCTGCCGCATGTCCAGGTGATCGGACTGCCGGATGCCTCGGTGGGGGAGTCGCGCGAGCGGGTGCGAGCCGCCGTCGTGGCCTGCGGGCTGACCTGGCCGATGAGCCGACTGGTGATCAGCTTGCGCCCCGCGTCGCTGCCGAAGACCGGGTCCGTGCACGATCTTGCGATCGCTGTCGCCGCGCTGGTCTCGGCCGGTCAGGTGCCTGCAGGAGTCGTCCGGGGCCGTGTACACCTGGGTGAGCTCGGCCTCGACGGACGGGTGCACCCGGTCACTGGGATACTGCCGGCCGTGGCGACTGCCGTCGAGCACGGTCGTCATGAGGTGGTGGTGCCTGAGGGCAACGCCGCCGAGGCGCGGTTGGTCCCTGGGGCGCGCGTGACGTCGGTGGCGCATCTGGGTCAATTGGCCGAGCAGTACGGCGTCGGCGCCGTCGCCGCCCCCGCTCAGTTGCCGCGTGCACCACGTCCTCCGGCGCCAGCTCCGGCTCCGGAGCCCGATCTCGCCGACGTCATCGGTCAGCCGGAGGCGCGCCAAGCGCTCGAGGTCGCGGCCGCCGGTGGGCATCACCTGCTGATGGTCGGCCCGCCGGGAGCTGGTAAGACGATGCTCGCCTCCCGGCTCCCTGGCCTGCTGCCAGACCTGACCGAGCCGGAAGCCGTCGAGGTGACCTCGGTGCATTCGGTGGCGGGTACCTACGACCCGGCGACCGGGCTGATGCGTCGTCCGCCGTTCGAGGATCCGCACCACACGGCCACCCAGGTCGCACTGGTCGGCGGAGGCAGCGGGCTTCCTCGGCCCGGTGCGATCTCTCGTGCCCACCGGGGCGTGCTCTTCCTGGACGAGGCTCCCGAGTTTCGCAGCCAGGCCCTGGAGAGCCTGCGGCAGCCGCTGGAGAGCGGTCACCTGGTGGTCGCCCGGGCTCGAGGCACCGCACGGTTTCCGGCCAGGTTCCAGCTGGTGCTGGCGGCGAATCCCTGCCCGTGCGGCCGGGCCAGCGGACGCGGGCAGGAGTGCACGTGCAGCCCCATGGCGCAGCGCCGTTACGCCGCGCGGCTGTCCGGACCGCTGCTGGATCGGATCGACATCCAGCTCGGGGTCGGTGCTGTGACGCGTGCCGACCTGCTGGCTGCCGAGCCGGGGGAACCCAGCCGGGTGGTCGCCGAGCGGGTGCGCCGCGCCCGGCGTCGGCAGGCCCAGCGGTGGCGGCGGCAGGGCTGGCGCATCAACGCCGAGGTCCCGGGAAAGGAGTTGCGGGAACGTACCCGGGCAGCCGACCCGCGTGCACTGGCACCGTTGGAGCAGGCACTCGAACGGGGCGCCCTGACGCTGCGGGGGTTGGACCGGATCGTCAGGGTCGCGTGGACGCTGGCCGACCTGGCCGGGAGTGAACACCCTGGGCAGGACGAGATCGGAGCAGCCCTGGCGTTGCGGATGCGGGGTAGTCATGGGTGAGCAAAGGAGCACGGCGTCCAATGAGGAGGTTCTCGCGCGGATCGCGTGGAGCCGTCTCACCGAGCCGCGGGACAGGGCGGCGGGCCTTCTCCTGGCCACTCTCGGAGCCGTCGAGGCGCTGCACTGGCTCGATCGTGCCCGCCAGCCCATCGACCGGGCCGGGGCGCTGGCTGAGGTGTCCGGGATCGACCCCGAGGTCGATGCGAAGGCTTGGAGTCGAGCGGTCGCCCGCTGGGCTCCCCGCCTGCGCGACCTCGACCCGCGGCGGGAGCTTCAGGTCATCACCCGCCTCGGCGGATCAGTGCTGATTCCCGGCGATCCAGCGTGGCCGCCGGGTCTGGACGATCTTGGTCCAGAAGCACCACACTGCCTCTGGACCCGGGGAGATCCGGCGCTGCTGGCGATGCCCGCGGTCGCCGTCGTCGGCTCGCGTGCGAGCACGGCCTACGGAAACCACGTGTCCGCCGAGCTGGTCGCCGGCCTCGTCGACGGGGGCCGGGCAGTCGTCTCCGGCGGTGCCTTCGGCATCGACGCGACGGCGCACCGCGCCACCTTGGCTGTGCACGGCACTCCTGTCGCGGTGATGGCTGGTGGACTCGACCGGTTCTACCCTGCCGCCAACGCCGCGATGCTCACTCAGGTGGCACAGGAGGGCGTGGTGGTCAGCGAGGCTCCTCCCGGGACCGCTCCGATGCGCCAGCGATTCCTCTCGCGCAATCGCCTGATCGCGGCTCTCGCCGGCGCGACAGTCGTGGTTGAGGCCTCGTGGCGATCCGGTGCTCTGAGCACCGCGCATCACGCCCTGACCATCGGCCGGCCGCTTGCGGCCGTCCCGGGTCCGATCACCTCGGCTGCATCGGCCGGGTGTCACCGGCTGCTTCGGGAAGGGGCCGAGTGCGTCACCGCGGCCTCGGAGGTGCTCCAGCTACTCGCTCCACTGGGTAGCGTGGCGGAGCAGGTACGGGATGTACCCGCCGGGCTGCTCGACGATCTCGACCAGGGCCAGGCTCAGGTACTCGACGCCCTGCCCGTTCGGGCTGCGGTCGATGAGAGCGCGCTGGTGCGTGCTAGCGGCCTGTCGCAGGCGCAGGTTCGGTCGGCACTCGGCTACCTGGAACTGGCCGGCCGTGTGCGGCGCGACGGCCCGCGATGGCGGCGAGCCGGCTCATGAGTGGTGCTTCACCGGGAGCGGTCGCGAGCCGCTGCCGCTGCCGGGGTGGCCTCAGTGCAAGAGTGGGACCATGGCAGTTCACGAGCGTGACCGGATCCCGCAGCGCCCGGGTGACGCACGCCTGCTCGACGCGTTCGAGGCAGCGTTGGTGGCTCAGCGCGGACACTCCGAGCACACGGTGCGTGCCTACCTCGCGGACCTGCGGTCCCTGCTGACGGTCCTGCCACCGCGCACGGATGTCGAGCCGGAGACCACCGACCTGTCCGATCTGGACCTGAGTGCTTTGCGCGGATGGCTCGCCGGGCAGTCCTCTCGGGGCCTGGCACGGGCGACGCTGGCCCGTCGCGCGGCCGCGGCTCGCGCCTTCACCGCATGGGCTCGCCGGGCCGGCCATCTGGATGTCGACCCTGGTCTTCGCCTGCAGGCGCCACGGCCCGACTCGACGATCCCCGAAGTGCTCGAGATCGGCGAAGCTGCGGCCGTGCTCGATCTCGCCCGGTCCCGCACCTGCACCGAGGACGGGCAGACCGACCCGGTGGCGGTACGTGACTGGTGCGTGCTTGAGCTGCTGTATGCCACCGGGGTGCGAGTCGCGGAGCTGGTCGGTCTCGATATCGGCGATGTCAACCACCATGACCGTCTCGTCCGGGTGCTGGGCAAGGGTGGGAAGGAGCGGATGGTCCCGTTCGGCGTTCCTGCTGGCCGTGCGCTCGACGCCTGGTCCCAGGTGCGCCAGGAGTGGCCCGTCCAGGGGCCTGACGCCGGCGCCGCCCTGTTCCTGGGGCTGCGCGGGGCACGCCTGGGGTCGCGTCAGGTCCGCGACCTCGTGCACCGAACCACTGCTGCGGCGGGCGTACGAGACCTTGCTCCCCACGGCCTCCGACACTCCGCGGCGACCCATCTGCTGGCTGGGGGTTCCGACCTGCGTTCGGTACAGGAAGTACTTGGCCACGCCTCCTTGTCGACCACGCAGCGGTACACACACATCTCCGCTGAGCGGCTCCGGTCGGCCTTCAGCCAGGCGCACCCGCGTGCCTGATCCCGGTCATCGGACCGGGTACAGCCGGATCTGGACGGGCGTGAGCAGCTGCATCGGATCGAGGTAGACGCCAGCGGCGTTGCGTAAACCCCAGTGCAGGCAACCGGAGCAATGCCCGCCGGTGGCGAGTGATCCGATCGGCTCGCCCACCCCGACGAGGTCCCCAGCCTGGACTTCCGGACGGACCGGCTCGTAGGTGGTCCGCAGGCCGCCCGGATGCTCGATCACCACCAACGGCCGGTCGACCACGACACCGGCGAAGGTGACCTCCCCGGAACCGGCCGCATGCACTCTGGTGCCGGTTGCGGCGGCGATATCGACACCCCGGTGACCGGCCGCCCACGGGGCCGGGGGAGGTTCGAATCCGTTGACAATGGTGTCGGCACGGTCCGGTGGTGGTGGCACGAGCGGCCATGTCCAGGTTCCTGGTGGTGACAGCTCGCTGGTGACCCGATCAGTGGCCGGGACGGCGTAACCCGAGTCTGCGTTCACTGTCACCACACAGATGAGTGTCAGTACGCACGCCAGCATCAGCCGCAGGACCGGCCGGTGCCGCCCGGCGCGCTGCGGCAGCGCCCTCGGCGTAGTGGATGCGGACGAGGCGGTGGCTGCCGCTCGGGCCGGGAGGCCGGGAGTCGTCTGAACGTCAGGCGCCGGGGGGACGGAGCTGGTGAGCATGATGCCCAGCACATCGCCCTGGCGAGGTGTCGCTCAGGTTCCCGGGGGAGGGCTGTGGATCATCGATCATCCGGACAGCGGCGATGATCTGTGTTCGCGGGCGATCGGGTATCATCAGACCCGCAGGTGGTGCGCCCTCGGGCAAATCACCTGACATCGCGCGCTCACTCACCGGCCCGGCCGGGGTCCGCGGTGCGAGGTCCGGAGCGATCCGGTGCCCGCGGCCGTGAGCACCAGGAATACCAGCTCCCTCCATACGTGGCGGCTGCTGGAGAAGACAACCGAGATCGTGCCCGGTTCTCCGGGCACCCGACGCGTAGGCATGCCCTGCGTCAGGAAGGACGAGCCATGGCCGTCGTCACCATGCGCCAGCTCCTCGAGAGCGGCGTCCACTTCGGGCACCAGACCCGCCGGTGGAACCCCAAGATGAAGCGCTTCATCTTCACTGAGCGCAACGGCATCTACATCATCGACCTGCAGCAGTCATTGCAGGACATCGACCGGGCGTACGAGTTCGTGAAGGAAACGGTCGCGCACGGCGGCACGATCCTGTTCGTCGGGACGAAGAAGCAGGCCCAAGAGGCGGTTGCCGAGCAGGCCACCCGCGTGGGAATGCCCTATGTCAACCAGCGTTGGCTGGGCGGCATGCTGACCAACTTCGGAACCGTCAGCAAGCGGCTGTCCCGGCTGAAGGAGCTGGAGGAGGTCGACTTCGACGATGTCGCCTCGAGCGCCTTCACCAAGAAGGAACTGCTGATGCAGCGCCGCGAGCGTGACAAGCTCGCCCGCACCCTCGGTGGTATCCGCGACATGGCCAAGTTGCCCTCTGCCGTGTGGATCGTCGACACCAAGAAGGAGCACCTCGCCGTCGCCGAGGCGCGCAAGCTCAACATCCCGATCGTCGCCATCCTGGACACCAACTGTGATCCGGACGAGGTCGACTACCCGATCCCGGGCAACGACGACGCGATCCGCGCGGTCACCTTGCTCACCCGGGTGATCGCCGACGGTGCCGCCGAAGGCCTCGTGGCCCGCCATGGTGGGGGCAGTGCGAACGCCCCGGCCGATGCAGAGCCGCTCGCCGAGTGGGAGCGAGAGCTGCTCGCCGCTGACGAGTCCGCCAGCACCGGTGGTGAGTCAGGGACAGCAACGGCCGATTCCTCGGCTGCTGGCGCGGAAGCGCCGACCACCGAGGCACCGACCACCGAGGCCGACGTGGCTGACGCCGAGGCGGCATCCCCCGTAGCCGAGGCTGCTGAGGTTCCGGCTGCTGAGACTGCTGAGGTTCCGGCTGCTGAGGCCGCTGAGGTTCCCGCCGCCGACACCGCGGACGTGCCTGACACCGACGAGCCTGCCGGCGACAACGCCCAGGCCTGAGACGACCGAGAAGATCTCAGAGAGGATCATTCATGGCGAACTACACCGCCGCTGACATCAAGACCCTCCGTGAGCGCACCGGCGCCGGAATGCTCGACGTCAAGAAGGCCCTGGACGAGGCGGACGGCGACCTCGACAAGGCGCAGGAGATCATTCGCGTCAAGGGCCTCAAGGGCGTCAGTAAGCGTGAGGGCCGATCGGCCTCGGACGGCCTCGTCGCCGTCAAGATCGTCGACGACGCCCAGGGACAGGTCGGCGTGCTGGTCGAGGTGAACTCCGAGACCGACTTCGTCGCCAAGAACGACGTCTTCGTCAACCTCGCCGAGCGAGTGGTCTCCACGGCGCTCGAGTCCGGTGCAACCGACGCCGAGCAGGCGCTCGCCGCCGAGACCGATGGTCGTCCGCTGTCCGCCGCGGTGGACGACACGGCGGCGACCCTCGGCGAGAAGGTCGTCGTGCGCCGGGTCGCTCGCCTCAGCGGAGCGAAGGTGACCGAGTACCTGCACCGCACCAACAAGGACCTTCCCCCGCAGGTCGGTGTGCTGGTCGCCTCTGACGAGGCCGGTGCCGAGGTGGCGCGCGACGTTGCGATGCACATCGCCGCGTTCTCTCCCACCTTCCTCAGTCGCGACGACGTTCCGGCCGACAAGGTCGCGGACGAGCGGCGCATCGCGGAGGAGACTGCTCGCAACGAAGGTAAGCCGGAGCAGGCGCTGCCGAAGATCATCGAGGGCCGTCTGAATGGCTTCTTCAAGGAGGTCGCGCTGCTCGACCAGCCGTTTGCGAAGGACCCGAAGAAGACTGTGGGGCAGATCGTCTCGGAGGCCGGCGGCACCATCACCGGATTCGCACGCTTCCGCGTCGGTTCCTGATCGCAGCCGACCATGAGTTGTGGCCCCGCCCCGGCACGGGTCGGGGCCACACCCATGTCTGCCCGCGGGCAGGCTCGTCGTACCATCACCCCTGAGGCCGGTCTCACCCGGCTCCCGACCCGGACCTTCGGAGGAGACAATTCGATGAGTACCACCAGCCACCCCCGGCGCGTCCTGCTCAAACTCTCCGGCGAGGTATTCGGCGGGGGGTCGGTCGGACTCGACCCAGCGGTCGTGAGTACGGTCGCGACTGAGATCGCCGATGCCGCCCGTGCCGGAGTCCAGGTGGCAATCGTGGTAGGCGGAGGCAACTTCTTCCGGGGAGCCGAGCTTTCCCAGAGTGGCATGGACCGTGCCCGCGCTGACTACATGGGCATGCTCGGGACTGTCATGAACTGCCTCGCCTTGCAGGACTTCCTGGAGAAGGCCGGTGTCACCACCCGTGTGCAGACCGCGATCACGATGGGTCAGGTTGCTGAGCCCTACATTCCGCTGCGAGCCATCCGGCATCTGGAGAAGGGGCGGGTCGTGATCTTCGGTGCCGGTGCCGGAATGCCTTACTTCTCCACCGACACTGTCGCGATTCAGCGGGCCCTGGAGACCCACTGCGAGGAGGTCCTCGTCGGCAAGAACGGGGTCGACGGGGTCTACACCGCGGATCCGCGGCTCGACTCCGGTGCCGTCCGGATCGAGGAGTTGACATTCGACCAGGCCATCCAGCAGGACCTGCGGGTGGTCGACTCCACGGCTCTGGCTCTGTGCCGTGACAACCAGCTCACCATGCGCGTGTTCGGGATGAACGAACCCGGCAACGTCGCAGGCGCGCTCAAGGGTGAGAAGATCGGAACGATCGTGACGTCGCACCCGCGGCCCACTGAGCCAGCCCAGTCCCAGCACACCAAGGAGCAAGAGTGATCGACGAGACCCTCCTCGAGGCCGAGGAGAAGATGGAGAAGGCCGTGGATGTCGCCCGCGAGGATCTCGCAGGCATCCGCACCGGGCGGGCGAACGCCGGGATGTTCGCCAAGATCGAGGTCGACTACTACGGGGCGCCCACGCCGCTGCAGCAGCTCGCCTCCGTCACGATCCCCGAGGCGCGTACCGTTCTGATCGGCCCCTATGACAAGAGCGCGATGAGTGCTGTCGAGAAGGCACTGCGCGAGTCGGACCTGGGCGTCAACCCCAGCAACGACGGCAACGTCATCCGCGTGGTGCTGCCACAGCTGACCGAGGAGCGACGTCGCGACTACGTCAAGCTGGCGAAGACGAAGGGGGAGGAGGCGCGCGTCTCGGTGCGCAACATCCGGCGCCGCGCCAAGGAAGAGCTCGACCGCATCGCCAAGGACGGTGAGGCCGGCGAGGACGAGGTGAACCGTGCTCAGGGTGAACTCGATGCCCTCACGAAGAAGCACACTGAGCTGATCGATTCGCTCCTTGCCGGCAAGGAGAAGGAACTGCTCGAGGTCTGACGCGTGCCCCACTCTTCCACGCCCCAGGTGCCGGGGGATCACCCGCCGGTGCAGACGCGGCGTGCTGTGCGGCGTGCCGAACGTGCTGCCCAGCTCGAGGTCGAGCTCGCGGCGGCGACGTCGGTGCGGCGCGCGCGCCGCACGGCGCAGACCGGACAGGTACCGCTGGGCACTGTCGAGCTGCCCGCCGAGAGGGCCATTGATCCCGAACCGCGGGTCTTGCTCTCCGAGCCGGAACCGGAGGGCCAGCGGACCTCGCGGGCCGGGCGTAACCTGCCTGTCGCGATCGGGGTGGGGATCGGCCTGGGAGCCGTCCTCGTGCTCTCGCTCTTCCTGCGTAAGGAGGTCTTCCTCGGCCTGGCTGTGGTTGCCTGCGGGATGGCCCTGTGGGAGCTCGACCGGGCGCTGCGGATCCGGGACGTACGGCTGCCACTGCTGCCGTTGTTCGTCGGTACCGTCGGCATGCTCGTCACGGCCTATACCGCGGGCATCGAGGCGTTGCTGGTGGCATTCCTACTCACCTCCGGCGGCGTCTTCGTCTGGCGCGTGCTCGACGGTGGCGGAGTGGTGGCGCTGCGGGAGGCGACCACCGGTATCTTCGCCGCCGCCTATATCCCGTTCCTGGCTGGTTTCCTCACGATCATGCTCTCGGCCGAGGACGGACCGTGGCGGGTCCTGCTGGTGATCGCTCTGGTCGTGTCCAACGATGTCGGCGGCTACACCGCGGGCGTACTGTTCGGACGCCACCCGATGGCGCCCACGGTGAGCCCGAAGAAGTCCTGGGAAGGTGCCGCGGGCTCGCTCGTGCTGGCGGTCGCCGTCGGCGTGACGATGAGCGTGCTCGCACTGGATCTTGCCTGGTGGGCCGGAATGATCCTCGCGATCGGCGCCGTGGCGGGCGCCACGATGGGTGACCTGGCGGAGTCGCTGCTCAAGCGTGATCTCGGCGTCAAGGACATGGGTACCCTCCTGCCTGGTCACGGAGGTGTCCTGGATCGGGTGGACTCGATCTTGCTCGCCAGTCCGGTCGTGTTCGCAATCCTGCTCGTGCTCGCGCCCACCTGAGCGGCGGCGTGGCTGCCACCTGTTCGCACTCTGGGAGGATGGAACATCATGACGTCGCAACCCCCGTCTCAGACCCAGGTCCTCCCGCACCACGATCGTGGTGCCGGTGACCGCCCGCAACTGTCTTTCGCTGTCCCGCGGCGGGGTAAGCCACCCCGTCACCTGGCCGACCTCGGTCTCGCCGAACGCGCCGAGGTCCTGCGTGAAGCGGGGCAGCCTGCCTACCGCGCCAAGCAGTTGTCCACGCACTACTTCTCCCGCCTCACCCGCGACCCGGAGGCGATGACCGATATCCCCGCCGGCCAGCGCCATGAGCTGGCCGACCTGCTTCTCCCGGAGCTGCTCACCGAGCACCGCCGGCTGGAGGCTGACGGCGGATCGACCGTGAAGATGCTCTGGAGCCTCTTCGACGGGGTCAAGGTCGAGTCTGTTCTCATGGGGTACACCGGCCGTGCCCCCCGTGCCACCCTGTGCGTGTCCAGCCAGGCCGGGTGCGGGATGGCCTGCCCGTTCTGCGCCACCGGGCAGCAGGGCCTGACGCGCAATCTGTCCACTGCCGAGATCATCGAGCAGGTGCGCGCGGCCGCCGTCAGCTGTCGTGACGGCGAAGTTCCCGGGGTCGAGCGCCTCACCAACGTCGTCTTCATGGGGATGGGGGAGCCGCTGGCCAACTACAAGACGGTGATCGCCGCGGTGCAGCGGATGGTCGAGCCTGCGCCTGAAGGGATGGGGCTCTCCGCGCGGCACATCACTGTCTCCACGGTCGGTCTGGTCCCGGCGATCCGAAAGCTCACGGACGTCGGCATCCCGGTCACGCTCGCTCTGTCCCTACACGCACCCGACGACGAGTTGCGCTCCCAGCTCGTCCCGATCAACACTCGCTGGTCCGTCGGTGAAGCACTCGACGCTGCGAAGGCGTACTTCGACGCCACCGGCCGGCGGGTGAGTATCGAATATGCCCTGATCAAGGACATGAACGACCACGCTTGGCGTGCGGATCTGCTCGCCACCGAGCTGTTGCGTCGCGGTCGCGGATGGGTGCACGTCAACCCGATCCCGCTCAATCCCACCCCGGGTTCGATCTGGACGGCGAGCGAAAAGCACGTCGAGGACGAGTTCGTGGCACGCTTGCGCTCGGCGGGGATCCCGACAACTGTTCGGGACACTCGCGGCAGCGACATCGACGGCGCATGCGGTCAGCTCGCCGCCCAGGACTGACCGCGTTCGGCAGAGAGGACACGCGATGGAGGGGCTGTTCCCGAGCGTCAAGGGGTGGGCCAACGGCTACGACCAGGACGAGGTCGAGGAGTTCTTCGCCGATGCCCGGGCCGCCTACGAGGGCGCGGAGAGTGCAGCGATGTCGGCCGAGGACGTGCGCCGGGTGGCCTTCGACCTCGTGCGTGGAGGATACGAACCAGCCGCAGTCGATGCAGCCCTGGACCGGCTCGAGGGGGCGTTCGTGCAGCGGGCACGCGCCGACTTCATCGCCGTCCACGGTCAGGAAGCCTGGATGGAACAGGTAGCCGAACGTGCGACGACGCTCTACCCACGTCTCGTCCGGCCCGCGGGTGAACGATTCGCACCGCCAGAGCGGGGCCGAGGATACGCAGCGGCCGCTGTGGATGAGTTGATGGACCGGCTCGTCCGGTACTTCGACGCCGAGCACGCGCTCAGCGCGGCCGAGTTGCGTCATGCGAGCTTTCCACGGGCCGGTCGCTCACGCGCCTATGCCGAAGGCCCGGTGGATGCCTTCCTCGACCGCGCCGTCGACGTCCTCCTGGCTGTCGAATGAGCATGCGGACCGTCACCATCCTCGGCTCGACCGGCTCCATCGGGACCCAGGCCGTCGAGGTGATCCGCGCCCGCCCTGAACTCTTCCGCGTCCGTGGCATCGCGGCCGGCGGTCGGGATCTGCCGCTGCTCGCACGTCAGGCCGTCGAGCTGGACGTGGAGCACGTCGTCGTCGCCGACGAGAGCCGGTCCAAGGAGCTCCGGGACGAACTCGCAGCCGCAGCCACCGCGGCAGGACGGACCGGACGTCTCCCGCAGATCGCCGCCGGTGCGCAGGCTGTCACCGAGCTGGCAGGCGTTCGTGTGGATGTCGTGCTCAACGGGATCACCGGCAGTATCGGCCTGCGCCCCACGCTGGCCGCGCTTCGCGCCGGGTCGACGCTCGCGTTGGCCAACAAAGAGTCGCTGATCGTGGGCGGACCACTTGTGCAGGCGGAGGCGCGACCTGGCCAGATCGTCCCTGTCGATTCCGAGCACAGCGCCATCGCGCAATGTCTGCGCGGTGGGCGTGCCGCGGAGGTGCGACGGCTGGTCCTGACCGCCAGCGGCGGACCGTTCCGCGGCCGCAGCCGGTCCGAGTTGGAGCACGTGACGCCGCAGGAGGCACTGCGTCACCCCAACTTCGCGATGGGGACGGTGATCACCACCAACTCGGCCACGCTCGTGAACAAGGGCCTCGAGGTCATCGAGGCGCACCTGCTGTTCGGGGTGTCCTTCGATGCGATCGACGTCGTGGTCCACCCCCAGCAGCAGATTCACTCGATGGTCGAGTTCCACGACGGGTCGACCATCGCTCAGCTGGGGCCGCCGCGCATGCTGGTGCCGATCGCCCTGGGCCTGTCCTGGCCGGATCGACTCGTGGATGTGGACACCCCCTGTGACTGGATGACGGCGAGCACCTGGGAGTTCGGTCCGTTGGACGAGGAGGCCTTCCCGGCGGTGCGGCTGGCACAGCACGTGGGACGTGCTGGGGGGACGTATCCGGCGGTGTACAACGCGGCGAACGAGGAGGCGGTCGCCGCCTTCCATGGTGGCGCCCTCAGGTTTACCGGCATCGTCGAGCTGGTGGCGCGAGTCGTGGAGGAGCACCGCGGTGGTCCTGCCCGGCACGTCGAGGACGTCCTTGCCGCCGATGCTTGGGCGCGTGAGCGGGCACGGGTCGCCCTGAGCGCCTGATCCGTGCGGGGACACCAGGTCCGCAACGTACCCTGAGGGCATGGACTTCTGGTGGGGCGTGCTCATCATCGCGGTCGGGTTGATCGTCTCGATCGCCCTGCACGAGATCGGGCACCTGGTGCCGGCGAAGCTGTTCAAGGTCCGCGTGACCCAGTATTTCGTCGGTTTCGGCCGGACGCTGTGGTCGACCCGTCGCGGCGGAACCGAGTACGGCGTCAAGATGCTCCCGCTCGGCGGCTACGTGCGTATGGTGGGGATGTTCGCGCCGGCGCGCGAGCAGATCAGCGAGGACGCCCGCTACGAGGCGCGACAGCGCCGGACCGGGCTGCGGGGGGCGATCACGGGCATCGTGGAGGAGACTCGGGCCGCGAGCACCGACGAGATCGCCGCGGAGATCCGCCCCGGAGACGGCCGGCTCGCGTTCTACCAGCTCACGATGCCGCGCAAGCTTGTCGTCATGGCTGGCGGACCGCTGATGAACCTGCTCATCGCCGTGGTGCTCTTCGCCGTGGTCCTCAGTGGTTTCGGCGTCCCGACTGCGAGCAACCAGCTTGCCTCGGTCTCCTCATGCGTGCTGCCCGCAGGCGAGAATCGCGAGTGCACTGACGCCGACCCGGTGGCGCCCGCCGCGCAGGCAGGCCTTCGCCCGGGGGACCGGGTGATCTCCTGGGCAGGCACGCCGATCGCCGATTGGGAGGACCTGACGGCCGCGATCGACGCCACGGGTACCCGCACGGTCGAGGTCGTGATCGAACGCGAGGGGACACAGGTGCCGCTCACGCTGACGCCCACCCTGGCCGAACGCCCGGTGATCGAGGACGGGGCGTATGTCACCGATGCCGATGGTGAGCAGCTGTTCACCGAGCAGCCGTTCGTCGGCGTCGGAGCCGGGCGGGAACTGGTGCCGCAGCCGGTCACGGCCGTGCCTGGGCACGTGTGGCAGGTCTTCACCGGCACCGTGGAGATTGTTCTCACGTTGCCTCAGCGACTCGTCTCCATCGCCCAGTCCACGCTCGGTGGGGCCGAGCGTGACCCCGGTGTGGTCGGCATCGTCGGAGTGGGGCGTCTCGGCGGCGAGGTCACCTCCACCGACCTCCTGACGACGGCGGAACGCGGTGCCGTGCTGCTGGAGATCCTCGCCTCACTCAATATGGCGCTGTTCGTGTTCAACCTCGTGCCGCTGCTCCCGCTCGACGGCGGGCACATCGCGGGGGCGCTGTTCGAGTCGGCGCGGCGCCGTCTCGCCCAGCTCACCGGCCGAGCCGACCCTGGCCCGGCGGATACAGCGAAACTCATGCCGCTCACCTACGTCGTCGTGGTTCTCCTGGCGGGTATGAGCGTCATGCTGGCGATCGCCGACATCGTGAACCCCATCCAGTTCTTCTGAGTTCACCCACCGGCACAGAGTTCTGCACGAGCTCGACAGACCGCGTGTCGTACGCCCTGTCGTCCTCGCCTGGCAGCTCCGGGGGAGCGAACCACAGTCCGTCAGTGTGATACTGGGGGAGTGAGTGTTCCGATCAGCCTGGGCATGCCCGCCGTCAAGGAAACCCCTCCGGTGCTGGCACCGCGACGCAAGACCCGCAAGATCAATGTCGGCGCGGTGGAGGTCGGCGGTGACGCACCGATCTCGGTGCAGTCGATGACCACCACCCCGACCACCGACATCAATGCCACCCTGCAGCAGATCGCAGAGCTGACGGCCTCTGGATGCGACATCGTCCGGGTCGCCGTGCCCACCGCCGACGACGCTGCGGCATTGCCGATCATCGCCAAGAAGTCGCAGATCCCGGTGATCGCCGATATCCACTTCCAGCCGAAGTACGTCTTCGCCGCGATCGACGCCGGCTGCGCCGCGGTCCGGGTCAACCCGGGCAACATCCGCAAGTTCGATGACCAGGTCGCGGAGATCGCGAAGGCCGCCTCGGATGCGGGAGTCTCGTTGCGAATTGGCGTCAACGCCGGCTCGCTCGACAAGCGCCTACTCGCCAAGTACGGCAAGCCGACGCCCGAGGCGCTGGTCGAGTCCGCTGTCTGGGAAGCGTCGCTGTTTGAGGAGCACGACTTCCACGACTTCAAGATCTCCGTCAAGCACAACGATCCCGTCGTGATGGTGCGTGCGTACGAGCTGCTCGCCGAGCGTGGCGACTGGCCCCTGCACCTCGGGGTCACCGAGGCGGGTCCAGCGTTCCAGGGCACGATCAAGTCGGCGACTGCCTTCGGCGCGCTGCTCAGCCAGGGCATCGGGGACACGATCCGGGTCTCCCTGTCCGCCCCGCCCGTCGAGGAGGTCAAGGTCGGCCTGCAGATCTTGCAGTCGCTCAACCTGCGCGAGCGCAAGCTCGAGATCGTCTCCTGCCCCTCCTGCGGGCGGGCACAGGTAGACGTGTACACCCTCGCAGACGAGGTGACCGCAGGCCTGGAGGGTATGACGGTCCCGCTCCGCGTCGCCGTCATGGGTTGCGTGGTGAACGGGCCTGGAGAGGCACGCGAAGCCGACCTCGGCGTGGCCTCCGGAAACGGTAAGGGCCAGATCTTCGTCAAGGGTGAGGTCATCAAGACCGTGCCCGAGGACCAGATCGTGGAGACCCTCATCGCCGAGGCCACCCGGATTGCCGAGTCGATGGACAGTGCCGACTCAGACGGTAGCCCGGTCGTCACCGTCTCCTGATCGTCGTGCCCACCTGGCCCCGGCCCCGTGCAGCCCGGGGCGTCCGCGCGCGTGCCCTGCGGCCCGAGCCCGTCCCGGAACCGCTGGTCACCAGCGCGCGTAGTGCCGATGCCGGTGAGTTGCTCCGGTTCTGCCAGGCGGCCCCGGTCGATGCTGCACTGCTGGGTGAGCATGTGGAGGCGCTGCCGCGGTATGCGTTTACTCGTGACCAGTTGTTGTGCGTGCGCACGAGCGAAGGTCTGGACGGCCTGTGCTGGACTGGCGGGAATGTGGTCCCGTTCCGGGTCGCGCCTCGTGCTGCGCCCGCTCTGGCCGAGGCCGTCCGGTCAGGACGGCGCCGGTACTCCTCCATCGTCGGCCCGGCTGAGGACGTGCTCGCCTTGTGGGAGCAGTTGCGCCAGGACGGGCCCGTTCCTCGGGAGGTCCGCGAGGATCAGCCGTCGATGATGATCGATCATGACCCGCTGCTCCCGCCCGAACCGAAAGTCCGGGTGTGCACGAGTGCCGACCTGGATGTGCTCCTGCCTGCATGTGTGGCAATGTTCACCGAGGAGGTGGGGTATTCGCCGCTGCAGTCCGGGGGCAGCTATGAGCGCAGGATCCGGTCCCTCGTCGACGGTGGCCGGGCACTGGCATGGATCGAGACGACCGCGTCCGGGCCCCAGGTGATCTTCAAGGCCGAAATCGGTACCGTCGCGTTCGGTGTAGCTCAGGTACAGGGGGTGTGGGTGCACCCCGACTACCGGGGGCGCGGATTCGCCGCCACGGGCATGGCCGCCGTGGTTGCGCACACACGCGAGCGGATGGCGCCGGTGGTCTCCCTGTACGTCAACTCCTACAACACCAGGGCGCTGGCGGCGTACGACGCCGTGGGATTCCGGCGGGTGGGCACCTACGCGACCGTGCTCTTCTGAGTCTGGTCGTCATGGCAGCGGGCGCTGACGGGGCCGCCGGCGATGCGGCCGCCTCGTCAGCGCAGCAGGCGCGACATCCGCCGGTCGGCGAGTACTTTCCCCCCGGTCTGACAGGTCGCGCAGTACTGCAGCGAGGAGTCGGCGAACGAGACTTCGCGCACCACGTCGCCGCAGACCGGGCACTGGTGTCCGGTCCTGCCGTGCACGCGCATACCGGCCCGCTTGGCGTCCTTGAGCTCGGCGGCGGGTTTGCCTGCAGCCGCACCGAGGGCTTCGGCGAGCACGGACCGGATCGTCGCGTGCAGCTGCGTCACCTCCTCTGGTGTCAATGAGGTCGTCGGCGCGAACGGGCTCATCCCAGCGGCATGCAAGATCTCGTCTGAGTAGGCGTTTCCGATCCCGGCGATGATGCTCTGGTCGCGTATGACTCCTTTGAGCTGCGCGCGCCGCCGGCCCAGCAGCTCGCCGAGGACCGCCGGCGTGAACTCGTCGCTGAGCGGATCAGGGCCCAGGCTGGCCACCAGTGGTACCTCACGGGCCCGGCGGACCACATGCACAGCGAGGCGCTTGCGGGTCCCTGCTTCGGTCAGGTCGAATGCGGACCCGTCATCGAGAACGACGCGTACCGCGATCGGCGACTTGGGGGAGCGGGGCACCGTGGCGGGCGCCGTGTCCTGCCAGCGCAACCATCCTGCGCGGGCGAGATGGACGACGAGGGACAGCGGGCTCTCGTCACTGTCGGGATCAGGCCCGGCACGGGTGACGACGTCCAGCCACTTGCCGTGTCGGTCCACTCGGTCCACGGTGCGCCCTACCAGGGCCTGCGGCGGCGGATCGAAGGTTTTGAGGGCTTGGATCCCCGGGACGTGGACGGCCGCGATCGTGCGGCCGGTCAACCGTTCGGTGAGGAAGGCGGCCAGGCCGGCCACCTCAGGCATCTCAGGCATGATCCCAGTGTGGCTCGCAGCGCCCAGCCGAGCCAGGCCTACGGGCGTCCGGTACCGAACCCCTGGCGCGGGACACTAGACTCACGGCGTGCTGATGCGGATGTCGACCCTGTTCCTGCGGACCCTGCGAGAGGACCCGGCCGATGCCGAGGTCGCGAGCCACAAGCTGCTCGTGCGCGCCGGCTACATCCGGCGCGCGGCGCCGGGGATCTACTCCTGGCTGCCGCTGGGGTTGAAGGTGCTGGCGAAGATCGAGGCCGTGGTCCGCGAGGAGATGGACGCCATCGGTGCCCAGGAGGTGCATTTCCCGGCCCTGCTGCCGAAGGAACCGTATGAGGCGACGGGCCGGTGGACAGAGTATGGACCCAATCTGTTCCGCGTGAAGGACCGCAAGGACGCCGACTACCTGCTGGCCCCCACGCACGAAGAGATGTTCACCCTGCTGGTGCGGGATCTGTACTCCTCGTACAAGGATCTTCCGGCGGTGCTGTACCAGGTGCAGACTAAGTACCGGGATGAGGCCAGGCCGCGCGCGGGTCTGATCCGCGGCCGGGAGTTCATCATGAAGGACTCCTACAGCTTCGACATCGACGAGGCCGGTCTCGATGCCTCGTATGGCAAGCACCGCCGGGCCTATCAGCGCATCTTCGATCGGCTCGGCCTCGACTACGTGATCGTCGCCGCGCAGGCAGGGCCCATGGGCGGATCCCGCTCGGAGGAGTTCCTGCATCCGTGCGAGATCGGCGAGGACACCTTCGTGCGTTCGCCCGGCGGCTACGCCGCGAACGTCGAAGCCGTGGCCACCCCTGTGCCACCCGAGCAGGACGCCTCGGGTGTCCGCCCCGCGCACGTGGAGGACACGCCCGGTACCCCCACCATCGAGACCCTGGTCGCGGCGGCCAATCAGATCGCGCCCCGGCCGGAGCGCCCGTGGACGGCGGCTGACACGCTGAAGAACGTCGTGGTCGCCCTGGTCTCCCCGACGGGTCAGCGGGAGCTGCTTGTGGTGGGTCTGCCCGGAGACCGGCAGGTGGACGCCAAGCGGCTTGAGGCGGCCGTTTTCCCGGCTGAGGTGGACCAGACCACCGAGGCGGACTTCGCCGGGCACCCGGAGCTGGTACCTGGCTACATCGGCCCACAGGTGCTCGGTCCGAACGGCGCACCCCGCGACGAGGACGGCGCGGGTGCCGTGCGATACCTGCTCGACCCCCGGGTGGTGCCCGGTACGGCATGGATCACGGGGGCCAATGAGCCGGGTAAGCATGTCTTCGACCTGGTGGCTGGCCGGGACTTCACGGCTGACGGAGTGATCGACGTCGCAGAAGTCCGTGCCGGTGACGAGGCGCCCGACGGCTCCGGCCCGCTGGAACTGGCTCGCGGGATCGAGATCGGGCACATCTTCGCTCTCGGGCAGAAGTATGCCAAGGCGCTCGAGCTGTCGGTGCTCGATCAGAACGGCAAAGCGGTCACGGTGACGATGGGCTCCTACGGACTCGGGGTCACCCGGGTGCTCGCAGCGATCGCGGAATCGACCAGCGACCAGATGGGCCTGTCCTGGCCGGTCGCGGTGGCCCCGGCACACGTGCACGTGCTCGCGACCGGGAAGGACCCAGCCGTCTTCGACACCGCCGAGAGACTCGCGGACGGGCTCGACTCCATCGGGGTGGAGGTTCTCTACGACGACCGCCCCAAGGTATCCGCCGGGGTGAAGTTCGCCGACTCCGAGCTGCTCGGCCTGCCCTATGCGCTCGTGGTGGGGCGCGGACTGGCCGACGGTGTGGTCGAGGTGCGCCATCGGGCCAGCGGGGATCGCGAGGAACTCCCGCCCGAGCAGGCGGTGGCGAGGTTGCGTGAGCTGCTGACCGAGGCCGGTCTCTCGCTGCGCTGACCTGGGCTGGCCCTATCCCTGCCCTGGGAAGGCCTGAGAGGGATCCGGGGGAGCCACACGTGCTGCGGCTCGGGCGTGGTCCAGCAGGCCCATCCGGTCCGCCGGATCAGCGGCGGGGATCTGCGCCAGCCATCCGGGCACCAGGTCCGCACGCCAGGACGTCATGTCGGCCTGCAGATCTCCGACGGCGTAGCTCACCTCCCGTGGATCGTCCGAGGTGCCGTCGAGTCCGGCAGCAACCGCTATCTGCTCGGCCAGGTCCCTGTCGGAGATCGCCTGAGCGGCGGCTCGTGCCCGCGCGTCCCCCGTGCTGCGTGCCGCGATCGTCTCACCGGCGTATGCCAGCGCGTCCAACGTGCGGCACAGTCCGGCCGCAGCCTCGGTGAGGGTGGTAGGAAGTCGCGGTTCAGGGTCAGCCAGCCCGGGGTCGACATCGAGCATCTCGGCGAGTGCCGACGCCGCGGCCTCCCGCTGGAGGACGATCCCGCTCAGCAGCGCGGCGAGATCCTCGTCCACGGCCGGTAGGGCGACAGCGTCGCGGGCGGCCGCTGCCGAGTCGACGAGCGCGCTGAGCACGTCGGCCGGCCGGGTATCGCCGGGGACATCGAGACCAGGGACGGACGGGCTGGGATCGTCAGGGCGTGCAGGAGCGCGCCAGACCCCGCCGAGGGCATCGAGCTGAGCCTGAGCCGTGGTGCCGATTCCGGCCAGGAGCGCAGCGATCTCCTCGCCGGGAGCTGAGGTGGCGTCGGCCAGCTCCGCCAGCTGCGCACTGGCGATCGCGGCGTGCTGGCGTACCTGCTCAGCTGCGTCGGGGCTTGGTACTGGATCCGGAGGACCGTCGAGCCGGATCGCACAGCCACTCAGGAGGACCAGGACCGCCGTCAGCCAGAGCGTCAGCCGGCTCGTCCGTCGTCGTCGCCCGCTCGCCGGGCCAGGGATGTGTCGGTCCACGCGTTGATCGTGCCATGCCAGGCGCCTACCCTGGTCGAATCACATGACCAGAAGAACAACTGCACAAGGAGAACAGCTGATGAGCCCCTCACCCGGACCGCACGCACTCGGCGCACAGGTGCACGAGGTGCTAGCCCCGGTCGTCTCCGGCGCTGGCCTCTACCTTGAGGGCGTCAGCGTCTCCGGTGCTGCCCGGCGCCGTGTGGTGCGCGTCACGGTGGACCTGCCGGACGGACCTGGCGGTGTGACGTCGGACTCGCTCGCGGACGTCTCCCGGGCTGTCTCGCAACGGCTGGACGAGGCTGAGGACCTGCTTGCCGGGTCGTATCTGCTGGAGGTCACGACCCCCGGTGTGACGCGGCCATTGACGGAGGCGAGGCACTTCCGCCGGGCCGAGGGCCGGCTCGTGACGGTCGCCACCGAAGGACGCGAAGTGAGCGGGCGGGTGCTCGGGGCTGATGAGCACGAGCTCACGCTGGCGACTGCATCGGGTACCGTCAGCCTGCCGCTGTCGGATGTCGTCCGTGGACGCATCGACGTCGAGTTGAACCGCGCCGGCGACGGCCAGGACTGAGAGGACCGGGGCATGGATATCGACATGGCGACGCTACGGATGATCGAGCGTGAGCGCGACATCTCGCTGGACACGCTGGTGGCGGCGATCGAGCAAGCACTGCTTTCCGCCTATCACCGCACCGACGGCGCATGGACGAACGCTCGCGTAGAACTGGACCGCCGGTCCGGTCACGTCACCGTCTACGCGCGCGAAGTTCTCGAGGAGGCTCCTGCGGAGGAGGTGCAGGTCGAGGGGGAGGCGGACCATGTGACCGCGACCCCGGGACCGCGGCTGGGCCCCGAGTTCGACGACACGCCGGAGAACTTCGGGCGGATCGCGACCTCGACCGCCAGGCAGGTGATCATGCAGCGGCTTCGTGATGCCGAGGACGACCAGGTCCTGGGCCAGTTCCGCGGCAAGGAAGGCGACGTCGTCGCGGGGACCATCCAGCAGGGCCGGGACCCACGGACCGTGCTGATCGATCTGGGCGGCGTGGAGGCTGTGCTCCCGGCGCATGAGCAGGTCCCGACCGAGACGTACCGTCACGGAGAGCGGATCCGGGCGTACGTGCTGGAAGTCACGCGCGGCTTCAAGGGGCCGTCGATCACAGTCTCGCGCACCCATCCGAACCTGGTCCGCCGACTCTTTGCTCTCGAAGTCCCAGAGGTGGCCGACGGTAGCGTGGAGATCACGGCTCTCGCGCGCGAGAGCGGGCACCGCACCAAGATGGCGGTCCGCTCCACCGTGGCGGGCCTTGGCGCGAAGGGCGCATGCATCGGCCCGATGGGTCAGCGTGTGCGGGCCGTGATGGCTGAGCTGCGCGGAGAGAAGATCGACATCGTCGACCATAGCGAGGACCCGGCGACGTTCGTGGCTCATGCGCTTTCGCCGGCACGGGTCAGCAGCGTCGAGGTCGTCGACGCGGCGGCACGTTCGGCGCGCGTGGTGGTACCGGATTATCAGCTCTCGCTGGCGATCGGTAAGGAGGGCCAGAACGCGCGCCTGGCCGCCCGATTGACCGGATGGAAGATCGACATCCGGCCCGACACGCTCCCCGACGGTGCCGATGCCGGGCCCGCCGCGACCGCCGTACCGGAAACGCAGTAGTATAGTTGGCTGGTGGGTCACGGCCCCGTCCATTCGTCCGCTTGCCAGCGGCGAGGTGCGGTCCAGGCACCGGTAAGGGTTTGCGAACGTATGAATCACTCCCGAGGTCCTGTCCGCACGTGTGTCGGATGCCGAGGACGTGACTCCCGGTCTACCTTGGTTCGCCTGGTCGCAGACTCCTCCACCTCGGATCCGTCCGTTGTGGTGGATCCGAAAGCCAGTTCTCCAGGGCGGGGAGCCTGGGTGCATCCGCACCCCGACTGCCTGGACCGCGCCATCACCCGACGAGCGATCGTCCGTGCCCTCCGGATCCCGGTCCTGGCTGAGCATGGGAAAGTGGTGGAGTGGTTCGACCGATTTGTCCGCCGTGAACCGTTGATCATCGAACAAGAGAGCGGGTCAGAAGCCGATGGGCACCCGATGAGCACCCTGCGATGAGCACGCACCGCTAACGACGGTCCGACCCCTGCCTCGGGACGGACCGAGACAGGAGAGTTGTGGCAAAAGTCCGCGTTCACGAGCTCGCGAAAGAGCTCGGCGTCGACAGTAAGACCGTCCTGGCGAAGCTGAACGAGCTCGGTGAGTTCGTGAAGTCAGCATCGTCCACTATCGAACCGCCCGTTCAGCGTCGGCTGCGCGAGGCGTTCCCGGACACCGACTCCGCAGCACCCGCCAAGAAGGATGCTGCGGCTCAGCCCAAGTCGGCCGCTCCGAAGCCTCCGGCCAAGCCCGCACCGAAGGCCGAATCTGCACCGCAGGCTGAGTCTGCACCGCAGGATGAGCCGGCACCGAAGCCCGAGCCCGCGCCGGAGCCAGCCTCCGAATCGGGACCGCCGCCCGAGGCTCCGCAGAGTCCGAAGACCGCGGCGCCGACACCGGCCGAAGCGGCGGCCAAGAAGCCGGCCGCACCGAAGCCCGGGGCGCGTCCGGCTCCCAAGCCCGGTGGCACACGCCCCGGGAACAACCCGTTTGCGTCCTCGCAGGGTATGCCCCGCCCGGGTGGCCAGCGAGGCGATCGCAGCGATCGTGGTGAACGCAGCGATCGTCCCGGCCCACGCCCAGGTGGTCAGCGCTCCGGTGGCCCCGGTGCGCCTCGCCCCGGGAACAACCCGTTCGCGCCGTCGCAGGGCATGCCCCGACCCGGCGGGAGCGGTGGCCCTCGCGGTGACCGTCCTGGTGGTAGCGCCGGCCCACGTGGTGAGCGCCCAGCCCCCCGTCCGGGTGGGTCGGGTGGCCGCTCCGCTGCTCCAGCAGGACCGGGTGGGGCACGTCCGACGCCCGGGATGATGCCCGGCCGCAGTTCAGTCGGCCGTCCCGGTGCGCCCGCACGCGGTGGCGGCGGCGGCGGTGGCCGCGGTGGCCGAGGCGGACCCGGGGGTCCCGGTGGTGGCGGCGGTTTCGGTGGTCGTCCCGGTGGCGGCCCCGGATTCGGCGGACGTCCCGGTGGCGGTGGCCGCGGAGGTCGTGGCGGCACGCAGGGCGCGTTCGGTCGCGCAGGCGGGCGCCCGGTCCGGGGGCGCAAGTCCAAGCGGGCGAAGCGTCAAGAGTTCGAGCAGCAGTCGGCACCGTCCATTGGCGGTGTGCAGGTTCCTCGCGGTGATGGCCGGACGGTCATCCGGATCCGCGCCGGTGCCTCGTTGTCCGACTTCGCCGATCGAATCGACGCCAACCCGGCGAGCCTGGTGACGGTGCTCTTCCACCTCGGTGAGATGGCGACCGCCACCCAGTCCCTCGACGAGGACACGTTCAAGTCACTGGGAGCCGAGCTCGGGTACGTCATCGAGATCGTCTCGCCCGAGGACGAGGACCGCGAGCTGCTCGAGTCCTTCGACATCGACCTCGCGGCCGAAGAGGCGGCGGAGTCCGACGAGGACCTGCAGGCACGACCCCCGGTCGTCACCGTCATGGGTCACGTCGACCACGGTAAGACCCGCCTGCTGGACGCGATCCGTCGTACGGATGTCGTGGCCGGTGAGGCAGGTGGCATCACCCAGCACATCGGTGCCTACCAGGTCCACGCCGAGCACGAGGGCGACGAGCGTGCCATCACCTTCATCGACACACCCGGTCACGAGGCGTTCACCGCCATGCGTGCCCGTGGTGCCGATGTCACCGACATCGCCATCTTGGTGGTGGCGGCCGACGACGGTGTGATGCCCCAGACGATCGAGGCGCTCAACCACGCTCAGGCGGCGAACGTGCCGATCGTGGTGGCGGTCAACAAGGTGGACAAGCCGGATGCCAATCCCGCGAAGATCCGCCAGCAGTTGACCGAGTACGAGCTGATCGCCGAGGAGTACGGCGGCGAGACCATGTTCGTCGATGTCTCGGCTACCCAGGGCAACGGGATCGACAGCCTGCTCGAGGCGGTCCTGCTGACCGCGGACGCTGCGCTGGAGCTCACAGCGAACCCTGATAAGGACGCGCGCGGTGTGGCGATCGAGGCCAACCTCGACAAGGGACGAGGCGCCGTCGCCACGGTGCTGGTCCAGTCCGGCACCCTGCGTGTCGGGGATGCGATCGTTGCAGGCACCGCCCATGGGCGCGTGCGAGCGATGTTCGACGAGCACGGCAACACGGTGAAGGAGGCAGGTCCGGCCAACCCGGTGCAGGTTCTGGGTCTTACGTCCGTGCCACGCGCCGGCGACACCTTCCTCGTAGCGCCCGACGACCGCACTGCCCGGCAGATCGCGGACAAGCGGGAGGCCGCGGAGCGCGCCGCCACCCTGGCCAAGCGCCGCAAGCGGATCTCACTCGAAGAGTTCACCCAGGCGCTCGAGCAGGGCAAGGTCGACCACCTCAACCTCGTCATCAAGGGTGACGTCTCCGGTGCCGTTGAGGCACTCGAGGACGCACTTCTCAAGGTTGACGTGGGCGACGAGGTCGCGCTGCGGATCATCCACCGCGGGGTGGGTGCGATCACGCAGAACGACGTCAACCTCGCCACGGTGGACAACGCCGTCATCATCGGCTTCAACGTGCGGCCCGCTGAACGGGTCGCACAGATGGCCGATCGTGAAGGTGTCGAGATCAAGTACTACTCGGTCATCTACCAGGCGATCGACGACGTCGAGGCCGCCCTCAAGGGCATGCTCAAGCCCGAGTACGAGGAGGTCCAGCTGGGCACCGCGGAGGTCCGTCAGGTGTTCCGCTCCTCCAAGGCGGGCAACATTGCCGGTTCGATCGTGCGCTCGGGCCTGATCCGACGCAACGCGAAGGCCCGGTTGCTGCGTGACGGTGTGGTCATCTCCGACGACCTGTCCATCCAGTCCCTGCGGCGTGAGAAGGACGACGTCACCGAGGTCCGGGAAGGCTACGAGTGCGGTATCGGGCTCGGGGCCAAGGACATCCGCGAGGGTGACATCATCGAGACCTTCGAGATGCAGGAGAAGCCCCGCTCCTGACGGGTACCGGCGAGGGCCGGGGGCGGCCGGACAACGGCTGCGCCCGGCCCTCGCACTGTGCCGCGACGTGGCATGCTGGGGGAACAGACGAGAAGACGAGGACACATCATGGCGGACAGAGCACGGGCCCGGAAGTTGGCCGATGCGATCCAGCAGATCGTCGCGACCATGCTCGACACCCGTATCAAGGATCCTCGCCTGGGGTTCGTGACCGTCACCGATGTGCGCGTGACCGGTGATCTGCAGCACGCGACGATCTTCTACACGGTGCTCGGCAGCGACGAGGAACGGGCTGGCAGCGCCGCGGCGCTCGCGTCCGCCAAGGGCGTGATCCGTTCCGAGGTCGGGCGCCGCACCGGAGTTCGCTTGACCCCCACCCTGGAGTTCGTCCCGGACGCCGTGCCTGAGACGGCCGCACACCTGGAGGAGGCGTTGCGCAGCGCCGCCGCCAGGGATGCCGAGCTGGCGCAGCTGCGCGAGAACGCACAGTACGCCGGGGAGGCGGATCCGTACCGCACCCATGACGACCCTGACGGGGCGGACGAGATCAGCGCAGCCACAGACCCCGGCGGCACAGCCGGCGAGGAGCCCGGAAGCAGCCGATGAGCGACGGTCTCGTCCTGGTCGACAAGCCGGCCGGCTGGACCAGCCACGATGTCGTGGCACGTGCGCGGCGACTGCTGCACACCCGCAAGATCGGTCACGCGGGAACGCTGGACCCGATGGCCACCGGTCTGCTCGTGCTCGGCGTGAACCGGGCAACACGGCTACTCACCTATCTGGTGGGCGCCGAGAAGGAGTACCTCACGACCATCCGTCTCGGCCAGGAAACGGTCACCGATGACGCCGAGGGCGAGGTCATCGGCGCTTCGGGCATCGGCGCTGACGCAGGCTCCGCCGTCAGAGGTGGCCTGGACGAGGCGGTGGCGGCACTCACCGGTGCGATCGAGCAGGTCCCGAGCTCTGTCAGCGCCATCAAGGTGAACGGTCAGCGGTCCTACGCCCGGGTACGCAGCGGGGAGGACGTGAAGCTGGCACCGCGAGCGGTGACCGTGCACACCTTCGATGTGACCGCGGTCCACCCGGCCCGTGCCGATGACGGCACCCCGGTGCTCGACGTCGACGCGCGGGTGTCCTGCTCGTCGGGGACCTACGTTCGCGCCCTCGCGCGCGATCTCGGGTATGCGCTCGGTACCGGTGGGCACTTGACCGCACTGCGACGGACGAGGGTCGGCCCCTTCGATGTGGCCTCGGCCGAACGCCTCGAGGCGACGACCACGACCTTGAGCGTCCTCGACGTGAGCACGGTGCTCCGGGTTGCGTTCCCGGTCCGGCGCCTCGACGTGGAGGAGGCCCGTGAGATCCGGTTCGGGCGCCGCATCCCACCGACCGGGACGGATGAGGTGACGGCGGCGCTCGGGCCGGACGGCCGAGGGCTCGCTCTGCTGCAGGACGAGGCAGGGCGGGCGCGGCCGGTGCTCGTTCTCGACCCGGCGTGACCGGTTCTGGTCGGCGCGGGCCAGTACGCTGGTTCCATGCCCATACCTTCCGACCTCGTCAGCGATCTGCGTCCCCTCGGGCGGACCGGGATCTCCGTCAGCCCGCTCACGCTCGGTACCTCAGGCATGGGTTCGGGGGTCGAACCGGGTAGCCAGGCTGAACGGGACGCGGTCGAACTCGCGACAGCGATGCTGCATGGTCCTGCGGCCGTGGTCGACACCTCGAATGTCTACGGTGGCGGCAACAGTGAGCGCATCCTCGGGCTCGCGCTCCGCGAGTCCGGGATCGCGCCGGGCCGGCAGATCGTGACCAAGGTCGATGCCGACCCCGAGACCGGGGTATTCGACCGTGACCGCGTGCTGCGGTCCTATGACGAGAGCCTGGCACGACTGGGTGTGGACCGGGTGAGCCTGCTGCACCTGCACGACCCCTACCGGATCGACTTCGCCGAGGCGATGGGCCCTCAGGGTGCCGTTGCCGGTCTGCTGGAGCTGCGGGCGTCCGGTGCCGTGGATGCGATCGGTATCGCTGCCGGGAAGGTCTCGGTGGTGGGACGTTACGTCGAGAGCGACTGCTTCGACGTGCTCCTGACCCATAACCGCTTCACTCTCGTCGAACGGCGTGCCACGGTCCTGCTCGAGGCCGCCCGGCAGCGGGAGATGGGCGTCTTCAATGCGGCGCCCTTCGGCGGCTCGTTGCTGGCTCGAGGTTCGGCCAGCGGCGGGACGTACGCCTACCGCCCCGCCCCGCCCGAGCTTGTCGAGCGGGTGCGGCAGCTGGAGCGGATCTGTGCGTCCCACGGGATCGACCTGGCGACGGCGGCACTGCAGTTCTCGCTGCGCTCACCGCTGGTGGACTCGACCGTCGTGGGCATCTCACGGCCGGAGCGGATCGCAGACCTGGAGCAACGGCGGGCTGTCCAGGTCCCGGACGAGTTCTGGGATGCCATCGACGACCTGGGTGTTCCGCCGTCGGTGGTCGAGGACTGACCCTCCGCGCCGCGGGGTGGAGCTCGCTCAACTCGCGGGCAGGTGGCACGCTGGGAGGCGCTGCGGGAGAGCCTTCCAGCACATTCATGACGTCGACGGCGTCGCGCACGGCATCGAAGAGATGGGACTCGAGTGGAGCGGTGGTACGGGATCGACCAGGTCCCCGCTGATCTGACTGCGAGTGTGGTCACGATCGGGAACTTCGACGGAGTTCATCTCGGCCACCGGGCCGTGCTCGCCGACGTCGTCGACACCGCTCACGCCCTCGGGTGCCAGTCGGTAGCGGTCACCTTCGATCCGCACCCGGCGGCCGTGCACCGGCCGCACGAGGCGCCTGAGTTGCTCACCGGTCTCGCGGACCGGCTGGATCTGCTTGCTGAGACCGGGTTGGATGCCACCCTGGTGATCGCCTACACCGCCGGCTTCGCCGCGCAGACTCCGGAGGAGTTCGCGCGGCGTACCCTCGTCGACACGCTCCGGGTCCGCCGAGTGGTGGTGGGCGAGGACGTCCGCTTCGGACGCGACAACAGCGGTGACCGGACGACGATGGTTCGGCTGGGGGAGCGGCTCGGCTTCTCGGTCCAGCTCGTCAAGGACGTCTCTGCTGCGGGCGATCGTCGCTGGTCCTCCACCTGGGTTCGTGAACTGCTGGCGGCCGGCGACTGCGCCGGAGCGTCGGCGGTCCTCGGCCGCCCTCACCGCATGCGTGGCAGTGTCGTCCACGGAGAGGCGCGCGGGCGCCAGCTCGGGTTCCCGACGGCGAACCTCGCTGCCGATGCGACCGGTACCGTCCCCGCCGACGGCGTCTATGCGGGCTGGCTGCTGCGTGATCCCGGGCATGTGCAAGCGGCTCAGCCCCATCGGCTTCCCGCCGCGATCTCCATCGGGACCAACCCGACGTTTGACGGCACAGTGCGCCAGGTGGAGGCGCACGTCCTGGGCCGGCGCGACCTGGATCTCTACGACGAGGAGGTCGTCGTCGAGTTCGTGCGACGTCTGCGTCCCACGGTCCGGTTCGATGGATTCGAAGCGCTAGTGGAGCAGATGCGCCGGGATGTGGTCGAGGCGGCTGATGTGCTCGACGTCCCACGCCCGGAACTCCTTCCGGCACTGCCGGGGTGATACCCTGACCTAGCCGTCAGATCGGCCGCGGATGTGTCATGCCCGGGTGGATATGCCCCGGTGCTCCGCGCAACGAGTGAATATGAAGGAGATCCTGTGGCCCTGGAGCCGGACGTCAAGAAGCAGATCATCACCGAGTACGCCACGCACGAGGGCGACACAGGTTCCCCCGAGGTCCAGATTGCGCTGCTGACGCGGCGCATCAGCGACCTCACTGAACACTTCAAGGAGCACAAGCACGACCACCACTCCCGTCGTGGTCTGTTGCTACTGGTCGGTCAGCGCCGCCGGCTCCTCGGGTACCTGCGCAGCGTCGACATCGAGCGGTATCGCTCGCTGATCGAACGTCTCGGCATCCGCCGCTGATTCCTGGACCGGCTCGGGCCCCTAGGGTCCGGGCCGGTCGCACGTCCGGGCCGGTGGTCCGGACCCACAACTGCATCACCGAAGTACACACCCGGGTTCGCTGGTCCTCGGTAGTGGCTTCCGGACTGACAGTCCGTGAGCCTCGATCGATGACCGCCGGGCCCTTCACCACAGAAGGAGGGCACCCATGGAGGGTCCCGAGATCCAGTTCGCCGAAGCCGTGATCGACAACGGCTCGTTCGGCACCCGCACGGTCCGGTTCGAGACCGGACGCATCGCCAAGCAGGCCTCCGGCTCCGCCGTTGCCTATCTCGACGAGGACACGATGGTCCTGTCGACCACGACGGCCGGCAAGCACCCGAAGGACCATTTCGACTTCTTCCCGCTCACGGTGGACGTGGAGGAGCGCCAGTACGCCGCAGGGAAGATTCCCGGCTCGTTCTTCCGCCGCGAGGGACGTCCCTCGACCGAGGCCATCCTCGCCTGCCGCCTCATCGACCGGCCTCTGCGTCCGCTGTTCGTCAAGGGACTGCGCAACGAGGTCCAGGTTGTCGAGACCGTGCTGGCCATCCACCCTGACGACGCGTACGACGTCCTGGCGATCAACGGTGCCTCGATGTCCACGCAGTTGTCCGGCCTGCCGTTCTCCGGCCCGGTCGGTGCCACCCGGATCGCTCTCGTGGACGGTCAGTGGGTCGCGTTCCCGCGCTACAGCGAGCTCGAGCGCGCCGTGTTCTCGATGGTCGTCGCCGGTCGCATCGTGACCGCTGAGGACGGTTCGCAGGATGTTGCCATCGCCATGATCGAGGCTGAGGCGACCGACAACGCCTGGACGCTCATCACCGAGCAGGGCGTGGGCGCCCCGACCGAGGACGTCGTGGCCGAGGGGCTGGAGGCGTCCAAGGCCTCCATCCGCGCGCTCGCCGAGGCGCAGATCGCCCTTGCGGGCCAGGCGGCCAAGGAGGTCCAGGAGTTCCCGCTGTTCCCGGACTACGCCGACGATGCATTCGAGGCCGTCGAGGCCCAGGTGGGTGCCAAGCTCTCCGAGGCTCTGGCCATCGCAGGCAAGGCCGAGCGCGAGGCTCGCATCGACGAGATCAAGGACGCCATGCTCGGCGCCCTGCAGGACGGTTTCGACGGTCGGGAGAAGGAACTGTCGGCCGCCTTCCGCCAGGTGACCAAGACGCTGATCCGCAAGCGGATCATCACCGACGGTTTCCGCATCGACGGTCGCGGGCTGCGCGACATCCGGCCCCTCTCGGCCGAGGTGGAGGTGTTGCCCCGGGTGCACGGCTCGGCCATCTTCGAGCGTGGCGAGACCCAGATCATGGGCGTCACCACGCTGAACATGCTCAAGATGGAGCAGCAGCTTGACACGCTGTCGCCGCAGACCCGCAAGCGGTACATGCACAACTACAACTTCCCGCCCTACTCCACCGGTGAGACCGGGCGGGTGGGAAGCCCGAAGCGTCGGGAGATCGGCCACGGCGCGCTCGCCGAGCGGGCGATCGTGCCGGTGCTGCCCACGCGCGAGGAGTTCCCGTACGCAATCCGGCAGGTTTCCGAGGCACTCGGTTCCAACGGGTCCACCTCGATGGGTTCGGTCTGCGCCTCCACACTCGCGCTGCTGAATGCCGGTGTGCCGCTGCGCGCGCCGGTGGCAGGAATCGCCATGGGCTTGGTCTCGGACACGATCGAGGGTGAGACCCGCTACGCGGCGCTCACCGACATCCTCGGGGCCGAGGACGCCTTCGGTGACATGGACTTCAAGGTTGCCGGAACGCGGGAGTTCATCACCGCGATCCAGCTCGACACCAAGCTCGACGGGATCCCGGCGCACGTCCTGACTGGTGCCCTGACGCAGGCCAAGGAAGCGCGTCTGCACATCCTGGACGTCATGGCTGAGGCGATCGATACACCGGACGAGATGGCTGCTACGGCCCCGCGTGTGATCACCGTGCAGGTTCCGGTTTCCAAGATCGGCGAGGTCATCGGCCCGAAGGGCAAGATGATCAACCAGATCCAGGAGGACACCGGCGCCGACATCTCGATCGAGGATGACGGCACGGTGTTCATCGGGGCCACCGATGGGCCCTCGGCTGAGGCGGCACGGCAGGCGATCAACGCGATCGCGAACCCGCAGATGCCCGAGGTCGGTGAGCGGTTCATCGGTACAGTCGTCAAGATCATGTCCTTCGGCGCGTTCGTCTCGCTCGCTCCGGGCAAGGACGGCCTGCTGCACATCACCCAGATCCGACGCCTGGTCGGCGGTAAGCGGGTGGAGTCGGTTGAGGACGTGCTCTCGGTCGGTCAGAAGATCGATGTGGAGCTGGCCGAGATCGACGACCGCGGCAAGCTCTCCCTGCACGCGGTCATCGAGGATGACAAGGCAGCCGAGGAAGCCGAGTCGGCTGAGTCGGATGAGGCCGCCGAGGCGACGAACTGATCGTGCCTGGTCCGGTATGGCAGAGCTGATCCTGGGTCCGGCGGGTACGCCGGGCACCGAGCTCACCGTGGAGACCGAAGCGGGCGCCCTCGTGCGCCGATCGGTGCTCCCGGGCGGTATCCGGGTGCTGACCGAGGCGATGCCCGGTCAGCGCTCGGTGGCCGTGGGCGCCTGGGTGGCCGTCGGTTCGCGTGACGAGACCGACGGTCACCACGGTTCCACCCACTTCCTGGAGCACCTGCTGTTCAAGGGCACACCGCGCAGGGACGCGATGGCGATCGCTTCGGCGTTCGATGCCGTCGGCGGTGAGGCCAACGCAGCCACCGGCAAGGAGCACACGTGCTACTTCGCACGTGTGCTGGACGCCGACCAACCGATGGCCGTGGACGTCATCCTCGACATGGTGACCTCCGCCGTCCTGGACCCGTCCGAGTTCACCAGCGAGCGCGAGGTGATCCTCGAAGAACTCGCCATGAACGAGGACGATCCCGGTGATGTCGCACATGAGCGATTCTCCGCCCAGGTGTTCGGTACACATCCGCTCGGGCGGCCGATCGGCGGCACGCCGGAGACGATCCGTGACGTGCCCAGGAACGCGGTCTTCGAGCACTATCGCCGCACCTATGTCCCCTCGGAGCTGGTGGTGACGGCGGCCGGCGGCGTCGACCATGACGAACTGTGCTCGCAGGTCCTCTCGGCGGTGCGGTCCGGTGGTTGGGATCTGCCCGAGGGGGTACGCCCGGCAGCACGGCGCCGTGCCGGCGTCGATCTGCATGTCGGGGCTTCGGGGGATTTCCCGACCGATCCGAGCGTCTTGACCGTGCACCGTGCCACTGAGCAGGCGAATGTTCTGCTCGGCGGGCTCGGTCTGCCCGCCGGGGACGAGCGCCGGTTTGAGCTATCCGTGCTCAACGCCGTGCTCGGCGGGTCCATGAGTTCGCGACTGTTCCAGGAAGTGCGTGAGAAGCGTGGCCTGGCCTATGCGGTCTATTCGTTCTCGGGTGGGTTCGCCGATGCTGGCATGTTCGGTCTCTACGCAGGATGCGCTCCTGGCAAGGTCGAGCAGGTCGTCGATCTGCTCGAGGAGCAGTGGCAGCTCCTGGCCAGTGACCTTGTACCCGTGCAGGAGCTGGAACGGGGAATCGGTCAGGTGTGCGGGCAGATGGTGCTGGGGCTGGAGGACAACGGTTCCCGGATGTCACGACTGGGGCGCACGGAGATCAGCACTGGTGAGCTCCTGACCGTGACCGAGACGCTCGATCGCGTACGCGCGGTGCGGGCAGATGACGTCAGGGCGTTGGCGGCGGATCTGCTGGCTCAGCCTCGGCACCTGACTGTCGTCGGCCCGTTCGACACTGCCTACCGAGGTCAGGGCCGGCTTGAGAAGGGACGTGAGGCATGACCGGGGAGAGCAGGCAGGACACGCGTGCGGAATCCGCTCGGGATGCAGTGCCGGCCGGGGGTAGCCCTCTGAGGGTCGCCGTGCTGGGAGCTGCCGGACGGATGGGCAGCACCGTATGCGAGGCCGTCGAATCCGCCCCGGATATGAGCGTGATAGCGCGGCTCGATGTGGGCGACGACATCGCGGCTCTCGCAGGTGTCGCGGATGTCGCCGTGGATTTCACGGTGCCGTCGGCCACGGAGGCCAACGTCCATGCACTCATCGATGCCGGTGTTCATCCGGTGGTGGGAACCACCGGATGGGACGAGCCGGCCCTGGATCGGGTGCGCGAGCATCTCGAACGCGATGGTCGGGGGCTGGGTGCCCTGATCGCCCCGAACTTCGCTCTCTCGGCTGTTCTCGCCATGCAGTTCGCTGCCCAGGCCGCCCGCTACTTCGAGTCGGTCGAGATCATTGAACTTCATCACCCGAACAAGGTCGATGCCCCCTCTGGTACGGCGGTGCACACGGCACAGGCGGTGGCCCGAGCTCGGGAGGGCATGCCTGTGGCTCCGGACGCCACGCAGACCTGCCTCGACGGAGCCCGTGGCGCGCGCGTCCAGGGCATCCCGGTGCACGCGGTCAGGTTGCAGGGGCTGGTCGCGCACGAGGAGATCTTGTTCGGCAACCCGGGGGAGCAGCTGACGATACGCACCGACAGCTTCGAACGCTCCTCGTTCATGCCCGGGGTGCTGCTCGCCGCACGGACCGTGGGTTCTCGACCCGGACTGGCCGTGGGACTAGATGCCTACCTGGAGCTGGGTCGCTGAGATGAGCCGCCGCAGCTGAGCGCGCACCCGCACCGGGTGCACTGCCGCTCGCGCGTGAAGGCAGTCACAGCAGCGCCGACCAGGCCTCTTCGCGCACCTGGGCCCCGGCCACGTCCAGCACCCGGCGTACGCCGATGGGCTCCAACCCGGCTGTGGCGAGGAAGGCCGAACGCGCGTCGTCTCCCTCGACGACCCACGCCCGCACGTGGGTAGCGCCCGTCTTGCGCAGGATGTCGGTGCAGGCGGCGAGGAGACGTGACCCGTGCCCAGCACGTGCATGGTCGGGGTCGACCTCCAGCGCCACGATCTCCCCCGTCTCCTCAGTCCGGGGTGCCGGCGCGAGCGCCGCGAATCCGACAACCTGTGGACCATCGCACGCGGTCAGCATCCGGTGCTTTGCCGAGGGTGGGGACGTGATCGCGGACCGCCAGGCCTGTGCGAACCCGTCGGCATCGAGTGCATCGAGGGCTGTCCCCGGCAGCGTGGTGGCGTGGGCCGCACGCCATGCTCTGGCCTGGATGAGACCGAGCGCAGGGGCGTCTCCGGCGACGGATGGCCGGACGGAGACATCGGCGTGCAGGTCCCCGTGATGATCGGCGGGTCCGGATGACGGGGGAGGCAGGTCCATCCGTCCACCCTAGAGGCTCCGCAGGAACCTCTGAGGCGGTGGCGATACTCACACGCTCCCGCCCGTTTCGGAGCGTGTGAGGGCAGCAGCGGCACCGGTGGACGCGGTAACGTCGTCCCCATGTCCAGCTCGTCGCGCCCGTCGCGCTCCTTCGGTTCCGTCAGTGTCGCCATGGTGACGCCGATGAAACCGGACGGCACGATCGATATCGCCACCTCGCGACGACTGGCGCGCCATCTGATTGATTCCGGTGCCGACGGTCTGGTGCTCAATGGCACCACCGGTGAGTCGCCGACCACGCACCAGCCGGAGAAGGACGAGTTCGTGGCGGCCGTCGTGGACGAGGTCGGTGCAGAGGCGATGATCATCGCCGGCGCCGGCTCGAACGACACCGCTCACGCCGTCCGGATCGCCGAGGCCGCCGAACGCACCGGTGTGCACGGACTGCTCGTGGTCTCGCCCTACTACAACCGGCCCTCTCAGGAAGGCGTCTACCGGCATCTACGGGCCATCGTGGAGTCCACCAGCCTTCCGGCGATGCTCTACGACATCCCCGGGCGCACCGGGGTGGCGATCGGCGACGAGATCCTCGACCGCCTGGCCGAGCACCCGCAGATCAGGGCGGTCAAAGATGCCACGGGCAACGTTGCCCAAGGGTTCGACCGGATGCGGCGTACTGGGCTGGAGTACTACTCCGGGGACGACAATCTCAATCTCGCCTGGCTGGTGCACGGCGCCTCCGGGCTCGTCTCGGTGGTTGGCCACGTGGAGGCTGGTCGCTATGCCGAGATGGTGGGTGCGGTCGACTCCGGAGACCTGTACAGCGCCCGGGATCTGTCAGCGCAGCTGGCGCCGGTGGTCGAGGCGATCATGGGCGGGGGTCAAGGAGCCGTCATGGCGAAGGCAGCGTTGCAGCTGCAGGGGCACCTCCCGCACCGATCGGTCCGCTCACCGCTCGTCGAGGCGAACGCTGCTGAGATGGCAGACTTGCGCACCGCACTGACCTTGCACGGACTACTTGAGGACTCCGATCGATGAGCCACCCCCACCCTGACCTCAAGCCCCCGGGTCCGCTGGCACCGGGCGCGCTTCGGATCGTCCCGCTCGGCGGTCTCGGCGAGGTCGGGCGCAATATGGCCGTGCTGGAGTTCGAGGGCCGTCTGCTCGTCATCGACTGTGGCGTGCTGTTCCCCGAGGATCACCAGCCGGGCGTCGATCTCATCCTGCCCGACTTCGGGTACCTCGAGGATCGGATGGACCAGGTCGAGGCGATCGTGCTCACTCACGGGCACGAGGACCACATCGGTGCCGTGCCGTATCTGCTGCGACTGCGCAAGGACATCCCGCTCATCGGCTCGAAGTTGTCGCTGGCGTTCGTGGCCGCCAAGCTCAAGGAGCACCGGATCAAGCCGGTACTTCGTGAGGTTTCGGAGGGGCAGCGCCGGACTTTCGGGGTGTTCGATCTCGAGTTCGTGGCCGTGAACCACTCGATCCCCGATGCGCTGGCCGTCGCGGTGCGCACGCCGGCGGGTATGGTGCTCCACACCGGTGACTTCAAGATGGACCAGCTCCCGCTGGACTCACGGATCACGGACCTGAGGGCCTTCGCCCGCCTCGGCGAAGAGGGTGTCGATCTGTTCATGACCGACTCGACGAATGCCGAGGTGCCGGGTTTCACGACCTCCGAGCGCGACATCGGCCCGGTGCTGGACTCCGTGTTCGCACAGGCGGAGGGCCGGATCGTGGTTGCTTCCTTCTCCTCGCACGTCCATCGCGTTCAGCAGGTGCTGGACGCGGCAGACGCTCACGGCAGGCGTGTGGCCCTGGTCGGCCGGTCGATGGTACGGAACATGACGATCGCCTCCGAGCTCGGATATCTGAACGTGCCTGACGGAGTGCTGATCGACGTCAAGAAGATCGACGACCTGCCCGAGGACCGAATGGTGCTCATGTGCACCGGGTCTCAGGGTGAGCCGATGGCGGCGCTGTCACGGATCGCGAACCGGGACCACCGAGTCTCGGTCGGCCCGGGGGATACCGTGATCCTGGCCTCCTCCCTCATCCCCGGGAACGAGAACGCCGTCTTCCGGATCATCAACGGGTTGATCCGCCTCGGTGCCAAGGTCGTGCACCAGGCCAACGCCCGTGTCCACGTCTCCGGACACGCCTCAGCAGGCGAGCTGCTCTACTGCTACAACATCGTGCGCCCCAAGAACGTGATGCCGGTGCACGGTGAGGTGCGTCATCTCGTGGCGAACGGCGCGCTCGCCGTCAAGACCGGAGTGCCGCCTGAGCGGGTCGTGCTCGCCGAGGACGGCGTTGTCGTCGACCTGGTGGACGGTAAGGCGAAGATCGCCGGCGCCGTCCCGTGCGGGTACATCTACGTCGACGGTTCGTCGGTCGGAGGTGTGACCGAAGCCGAGTTGAAAGATCGCCGGATCCTCGGCGAAGAAGGTTTCATCTCCATCTTCGTCGTCGTCGACTCCTCGTCCGGAGAGGTCGTCGCCGGCCCGGAGCTGCACGTTCGTGGTGTCGCCGAGGGTGAGGACAAGCTGGCTGCGATCGTGCCTGAGATCACCAAGGCGCTCACCGAGGCTGCCGCGGGTGGGAATGCCGATACGCACCAGTTGCAGCAGGTGGTGCGCCGCGTCGTCGGCCGCTTCGCCTCGAGCAAGCTGAAGCGGCGCCCGATGATCATTCCGGTGGTCGTGGAGTCCTGACCTTGTCGGTCACAGTTCGGTGACCGTTGGGTGCCTGGTCAACCACGGGCGCATCTGTCATGACAGGATCGTGCCTATCTGGTCACGACCCCTGGGAGATGCCGATGCGACGCCCTGCCCTGCTGGTCGCCTGTGCCGTCCTGGTCGTGCCTGTCCTGGCCGGGTGCACCGCGGACACCGGGCTCGGATCCGGTGCCGAGACCAGCGCGGCTGCCGAGGCGAGCCCGACTCCGACAGCGTCGGCCGAGTCCACCGAGCCCGCGCCGCAGGAGTCGGAGCCGGTCGAGCAGGCGGAGACCGCCGTACCTGCCGGGCCCCAGGAGTGTGGTCAGGTGATCTCGACAGTCGGGGAGACAGTGACGGTGGAGATCATCGCCGGGGACGTGGACTGCGTCTTCGCCGAGGAACTGCTCGACACCTACTACAACGATCCTCCATCGATCCCGGAGGGTAGTGGCGCCTATCTCGCCATCGGGGACTGGGAGTGCAACTCATCGTCCAGCCAGGAGCCGGGTCGCGCTTCCACCTGTCGCACGCAGGACGGTGGCGAGATCGTCACCTGGCCGGCCGATCGTGCACCTTCGACGCCGGTGTCCGGTGGCTACTGCGAGCAGATCGATCAGCCCACGCTCGACCAGCTCTTCGGTAACGATCCCTACGATGAGCAGGTGTGCGAGACCTACATCGGCGCGGAGACGGCGATCGACCAGCAGGAGTAGCCGTCGGCCCGACGTGGTGTTAACGGCCGGACCGGGCGGCATCGGCCAGCAGGGTCTCACGGAAGACCTGAGCGCCGTTCTCACTGGTGTCGCCCTCGGGCAGGAGGCCGTAGAGCTCCAGGCTCACCAGACCGTGGACGAGCGCCCACAGGCGCAGTGCCTCGGCCCTGAGGGGAGCCGGTGCGAGGCCCGGGTGGGCTCGGGCGACGGCGTCGAGAAGGATGCCGAAGGTGGGTTCACTGATGTTGTCGCTGCCCGCGCGCAGGTCCGAACTGAACATCACCCGGTAGAAGTGCGGATCCGCCAGTGCGCTGGCCCGGTAGGCAAGCCCGAGGGCGAGCAGATCGGCCCGTGCATCGGCCGTGCGGGCAACGACGTCGAGATGGCCCTGGAAGCGAGCGAATCCCTCGGCGACGACGGCATCGAGCAGCTGGTCACGACTGCCGAACAAGGTGTAGATCGCCGCGGTCGTGGTCTCACATGCCGCGGCGAGAGTGCGCAGTGAGAGTCCAGGGGGGCCAGCGGCGGACAACTGCTCCGAGGCGTGGTTCAGCAGGCGACGGCGAAGCGCGTCGTCATACTGGCGTGGTCGGGCCATAGGGCCACGATACGGCCTTGACAGATGTTTCCACACACTGTTTGCTAACAGTGTTAGATAACAGTCGTCGACTCTGGAGCCCCGATGATCCTCTCGCCCGACGCCCAGGTAACAGCCGGGATCGTTCTCCTCGCCGCCGTCACGGTGAGCTCTGGTGGTGCGTTCCTGGCGCGCATGGCCTCCGGCGGCGTCCCCGCCACCGATTTTCAGCGCTCGTTCTACCGCGCCGGTCACGGCCACGCGGGAGTGCTGATTGTGTTCGGCCTCGTCTGCCTGATGCTCGCCGAAGCCACCACGCTGACCGGGGCGGCGCTCTGGCTGGCCCGGACCGGGGTGCTGATATCCGCCATCGTGATGCCGGCGGGGTTCTTCTTCGCTGCCATGGGGCAAGGGCGCACCCGCCCCAATCGCTGGATCGTGCTCCTGGTTGCCGGTGGTGTGCTGCTGGCAGCAGGGCTGGTGACCCTCGCCGTCGGGCTCCTCATGTAGCGAGAGGCCGCAGTGCGGGCCTCTGGGGTACGGTCCGATCGGGGTGCGATCTGGGTGCTTGGGCGTGTCAGACGGTGCGCCTGCAGGCCTCGCCTGGTTGAGTGGGTTGCGACAGGCCTGTCTCGGCATGCCTGATTGAGGAGGGACGAGACATATCATGGCGACCCGGACGACTTCCCCCGGACGGTCAGCCGCACCAGGACGGAAGAAGAGCGCGACCGCGGGCAGCAGTAAGTCCCGGTCGAGTTCATCGACCTCCCGCGGTCGCGGCCAGCAGCCGTCGAAGCCTGCCCTGCCGATCCGGATCGTGCGGGGCCTGTGGATGGGCACGGCACACGTGATCGGCGGTACGGCACGTTCGATCGGCTCTGGCGCGAAGGGCCTCGACCCGGCCCACCGCCGTGACGGCCTGGCGTTCCTGCTCCTGGCGCTCGCCGTGATCGTCGCCGTCCGTGAGTGGTTCGGCCTCTCCGGGACCGCGGGGGAGTGGGTCCATGCGGCCGCCGCCGGGGGTGTGGGCGTCCTTGCCGTGGCGATCCCGGTGATCCTGGTCTTCCTCGCCGTCCGGTTGATGCGTCACCCGGACCGACCCGAGGTCAACGGCCGGATCACGATCGGGCTGAGCGCGATCGTGGTTGCCGTGTGCGGCCTCGTGCACGTGGCCTCCGGGCGCCCGGCCCCCCCTGACTGGTTCGACGTGTTCGCTGCGGGCGGCCTCATCGGATGGGTCGCGGCGAACCCCATCTCGACAGCTCTGACGATCTGGGTCGCTATCCCGCTGCTGTCACTGCTGGGCCTTTTCGGCCTGCTCGTGGTGACCGCCACACCGGTGGCTTCGATCCCGCGCCGCTTCCGGCAGGGATTCGACTGGATCTCCGGACGTGATATCGACGCTGATGATGACGCCGACGATGACCTCGCCCGTGACGATGGTGCCATCGGGGCTCTCGAGTCCGGGGATGAGAAGAACGACGCTGCCGCCCGCGCAGCGGTCAGACGACGCAGGAAGGCGGAGGCGAAGGAGAAGGCGAGCTCCGCCGTCGAGCCTGGCGCCTACCAGGGGGACGAGGCGTTCGAGCAGGCCGCACAGATCGCGGCGGACAACGAAGCCGCGGCGGCATCTGCGGCCCCGCAGGGCCCTCAGACGACGGCTCAGCCGGAGGCGGACGAGGACCTCACGCCACCGCCGACTGAAGCGCTCCCTGCCCGGGCCGAGCAACTGGTCCTCGACCCTGGCCTGACCTACACACTCCCCGGTGACGACGTGTTGCTCCAGGGGCCTCCGCACAAGACTCGTTCTGCGGCCAACGATCGCGTGGTTGAGGCGCTGACCACCGTCCTGACGGACTTCGGCGTCAACGCCGAGGTCACCGGATTCACCCGCGGCCCGACCGTCACGCGCTATGAGGTGGAGCTCGGATCCGGCGTCAAGGTGGAGCGTGTCACGGCGCTGAGCAAGAACATCGCCTACGCCGTAGCGTCCGCCGATGTACGGATTCTCTCCCCGATCCCGGGCAAGAAGGCGATCGGTATCGAGATTCCGAATGCCGACCGCGAGACGGTGGCACTCGGTGACGTGCTCCGCTCCGGCCCCGCCCGCCGCACTGAGCATCCGATGGTGATGGGCGTGGGCAAGGACGTCGAGGGCGGCTACGTGGTGGCCAACCTCGCGAAGATGCCGCACATGCTGGTGGCCGGTGCCACCGGCGCAGGTAAGTCCTCGTTCGTGAACTCCATGATCACCTCGATCATGATGCGGGCCACCCCCGAAGAGGTCCGGATGGTGCTGGTGGACCCCAAGCGGGTGGAGCTGACCATCTACGAGGGCATTCCGCACTTGATCACCCCGATCATCACCAGTCCCAAGAAAGCTGCCGAGGCACTGGAGTGGGTGGTGCGCGAGATGGACACCCGCTACGACGATCTCGCCACATTCGGCTACAAGCACCTCGATGACTTCAACGCCGGCGTGCGCAGCGGAAAGGTCCAGCCGCTGCCTGGCAGCGAACGCAAGATCACGCCGTACCCGTATCTGCTGGTCATCGTCGACGAGCTCGCCGACCTGATGATGGTCGCTCCGCGGGATGTCGAAGCCTCCATCCAGCGCATCACCCAGCTCGCCCGTGCCGCCGGTATCCACCTGGTGCTTGCCACCCAGCGGCCGAGCGTGGATGTGGTCACCGGGCTCATCAAGGCGAACGTGCCCTCGCGGCTGGCATTCGCGACCTCCTCCCTCGCCGATTCCCGCGTGGTGCTCGATCAGCCGGGTGCCGAGAAGCTCATCGGGCAGGGTGACGCCCTGTTCCTGCCGATGGGTGCGGCCAAGCCGATGCGTGTGCAGGGTGCGTGGGTCACCGAGTCGGAGATCCATGAGGTTGTCGAGCACGTCAAGAGCCAGCTGAAGCCGAACTACCGTGAGGACGTCGTCGTCCCGCAGGCGAAGAAGCAGGTCGACGAGGACATCGGAGACGACCTCGACCTGCTGCTGCAAGCCGCGGAGCTGGTGGTGACCACGCAGTTCGGTTCCACCTCGATGCTGCAGCGCAAGCTCCGCGTCGGGTTCGCCAAGGCCGGACGTCTCATGGACCTGCTGGAGTCGCGCGAGATCGTCGGCCCGTCGGAAGGATCGAAGGCGCGCGATGTGCTCGTCCAGCCTGACGACCTGCCAGCCACGCTGGCCACGCTGCGCGGGGAAACCCCACCGTCGGCCTCCGGTGAGGAGATCTACGACAACAGTGCCGCCGAAGCCGTCACCGACTATGCCGACGGTGCTGACGACACGGGCGAAGACGAGTCCGAGGATGCGTGGTCCCTCACCGATCGGGCGTGAGAGTCAGGAGCGGGGCACGATCTCCGGCTCGGGACCGGTCGGGTCAGGGGGCTCGGATCGCTCGGTGAAGTCGGCACCGGTGGACTGCTCCATGACCTCCCGAACGCCCGCCTCACGCGAGGCCAGGACCGATTCGGAGAGTGTGAGTTCCGCCGGTCGTTCGCCGGCCAGCAGATCCTCGAGAGGGTAGACGTGCTGGCCACCCTCACGATCGACCGTCATCGCCGACCATTCCATCCCGGTCACCCGCACGGGGCCGGCGGCTGGTGCCTCGACGGTGGCCGTCATGAACAGGCCGGTCGCGGTCTGAGGGACGCAGCAGGCGTCGTCCTGGTTGGAGATGAAGTTCCCCAACGACCAGGCGACCCAGAGGCCCGAACCGTCAGGGCCGCCGTCGAGGAGCTCGAACGGCTGCGGGACGTGCGGGTGGTTTCCGATGATCAGGTCGATCTCGCCGGAGGCGGCGAGCGCCTCGGCGAGGGCTCGCTGTTCCTCGTTCGGGGCGGACTGGTACTCCAGCCCCCAGTGCAGTGTCGCCACCACGAGATCGGCACCCGCCGCCCGAGCCGACCGTGCCTGCTGGGTCAGTGTCTCGGCATCCAGCAGACTCACCGACCACGGGGCGTCGTCCGGTATGGGTAGTCCGTTGGTGCCGTAGGTGCCGCCCAGCTGGGCGACGGTGATGGTGCGCCCACCGCGCTCGAGCCGGTACAGCTGCGGTGCGGCGGCCTCGTCCTGGCTCCGGGCGGTACCGGCGTGCCCCAAGCCGACGTCGTCGAAGACGTCGAGGGTGTAGGCGAGGTTGTCGTAGCCGCGATCGAGAGAGTGATTGGTTCCGGTGGAGCAGCCGTCCCAGCCGAGGTCGGCGAGATTTCCCGGCAGCTGGTCGGGGGCTCCGAACAGTGGGTATCCCGTGGGTTCCTCGTCCGGCAGCGAGAGCGGCACCTCCATGTTGCACAGCGCCAGGTCGACCCCCGAGCTCCAGGTGCGGGTGGCCTCAAGCATCGGGGTGAAGTCGTACCCGTCCGTGGTCCGCGCCTCCCGGATGGGGGTGTCGTGCGGGAGGACATCGCCGGTGGCACCGATCGTGAAGACCACGTCCTCGACCGGATCCTCCTCGGGTGGAGGGGAGGACGAGGGCTCGGATGGCGCAGAGGTGGGAACGGTCGTCGCGGTGGGGACCGGATCGTCTTCACTGAGCGGGACGGACAGCGCCAGTGCGATGGCACCTCCTACGATCACAATGAGGGTGAGAATCGCCGGGATGAGCCAGCCGCGGCGCGGGTTCGTAGGCACTGACACAGGGTACGACGGGATCTGAACGCCCGTGCACCTGCCGCCGGCTGGTCCGTCCCCTACGCTGGGTGGGTGACGAGCACGCCAGAATCCGCCGCCCACCCGATCTCACCGGTGTGGAACCTGCCGAACGTCCTGACGATGCTGCGGATCGTGTTGGTTCCGCTGTTCGTGGCGCTGCTGTGGCAGGACACGCCCGGGATGCGGCTGGGTGCGCTGGCAGTCTTCATCGTTGCCGCCATCACCGACAAGCTCGACGGATCGATTGCGCGCGCCCGCGGCATCGTCACGAACTTCGGTAAGATCGCCGACCCGTTCGCGGACAAGCTTCTCACCGGGTCGGCATTCGTGGTGCTGTCGTTCCTCGGTGACATCCCGTGGTGGGTGACCGTCGTGATACTGGTGCGGGAGATCGGTATCACCGTTTTGCGGTTCGTCATGGTGCGCCGGTCGGTGATGGCAGCCTCCAACGGGGGCAAGCTCAAGACGGTGCTCCAGGTGGTGGCGATCTGCCTGCTGATTATCCCGGCCCAGGCGCTGCTGGGTGATCCGTTCGGCACAATCGTTGTCGTCAGTGGTCTGGTCGTGCTGTACGCGGCTGCTGCTGTCACGGTGGTGACCGGGCTGGACTACTGCTGGCGGGCGTGGCGGATCGCGGCAGACCAACGCCCGTGAACGTTCCATCGGCCCCCTCGGCACAGTGGCGCGTGATCGACCACGCACGTGAGGCCGGTGTCAGTATCGCGGTCGCAGAGTCCTTGACCGCCGGTGCACTGACCTCCCGGCTCGCGGATGTGCCGGGAGCGTCGGCTGTGATGCGCGGTGGCGTGGTCGCATACGCGACCGATCTCAAGGCGTCACTGTTGCAGGTGGATGCGGAGCTGCTGGATCGCTCCGGTCCCGTTGACCCACGCGTTGCGGTGCAGATGGCCGACGGCGTCCGTCGCGTTCTCGGGGCGCGGCTCGGCCTGGCCACGACGGGTGTCGCCGGACCTGGGCCCGCCGATGGGCACCCTGCTGGCACGCTCTACGTGGCCGCTGTTCTCGGCGTGAGACGGGGCGGGACGGAAGGTGAGACGCGGATCGTGCAGGTTCGCGGGCACCGCCTGGCGGGGACACGTCCAGCGGTGCGGACCGCTGCGGTTGATCTCGCGCTCGCGGTTGCTGTGACGGTGCTCTCAGACGCGTATGTGCGCGCCGGCGGGGAACAGAACGAGACGACCTTGCGTTGGACAGGGTGATGATGCAGACCAGGAAGCCGAATCCGACCGTCCGGCCCACCCGGCGCGGTGGGACGCACCCGCCGGTGCACAGTACGCGTCCACGTCGTGGCGCACGTAACGCATCTGTGACCCCAGCGGGGTACGGTAAGACACCAACAAGCAGCGCTGAGCGAGAGGAGGGACACACCATGGTGGTTCTACGACGAGAGATCGGTGATGTCCTTCGGGGCGCCCGGCAGGGTCAGGGCAGGACGCTACGTGAGGTTTCCTCCGCCGCGCGAGTATCGCTCGGCTACCTCTCCGAGGTGGAGCGTGGTCAGAAGGAAGCGTCCTCCGAGTTGCTGTCCTCGATCTGCTCAGCACTGAACATTCCGCTCGCGGTGGTGCTGCGTGAGGTCTCCGACCGCGTGGCGATCGCCGAGGGCGTCGCGATCCCAGACACCATCCCGCCGGACTTCGTCTACCAGGTCGGCCGCGACCGCGACGAGGACCTCGCCGTCGTCTGAGCGGTTTCAGTCTGAGCGGCTCCGGTCTGAGCGGTCATGTCACCCGCGCGACTCTTCGCCGAGCGCTCTGTCAGGTCGTCTCGCCGGTCCGTTAGGACGCCTGGCACGCCGGGCAGTGGTACGCGGGCCGGTCGAACGGCGGCTCCCCGACCGAGGCGACCGCGATCACGCCCCCGCACCGAGGGCACGCCAGTCCGGCGCGGTCGTGGACGAACGTCGGCCGCTCGCGCAGACCGGTGGCCGTGAGCGTCGGTGCGTCCGCGGAGCGCCGCATCAGGGCCGCAGCCGTGGTGAAGACGGACTCTGGGTCTTCCACCTCGTTCGACGGGCGCCACGGGCTGATGCGGTGGCGCCAGAGCGTCTCCGCCAGGTAGATCGTCCCGATTCCGGCTGCCACGCGCTGGTCCAGCAGGACGGCGCCGATGCTGCGCCCTCCTTGGGTGCGCAGATTCGCCGCGGCGCGTGAGACGTCAGGTTCCTCGGCCATCAGGTTCGGACCCAGGTGGCCCAGGAGGGTCGGCTCGTCGCGGGTGCGCAGCACGTCCATCATGCCGAGCTCCTCGCCGACGCACGTCCACCGCTGGGTAGCCAGCACGGCCCGCACGAGCGGCCGCCCGAGCCGTTCCGGCGGCGTCGTGGTGTGCCGGATACGCCAGCGTCCTTCCATGCGCAGATGCGTGTGCAGTGTGTGTCCGTCGTCCAGACGCGTCAGCAGGTGCTTGCCGTAGCAGGCGGTGCCGAGGCTGGTGCGACCAGTCAGTTCAGCGTCGGACACTCCCGGCCAGCGCAACTCGACCCGCACCAGCGGCAGATCGGCCAGCGCGGCGGTCAAGCGCCGCGCCACCCGCAGCAGGACATCTCCCTCGGGCACCGCCTACCTCCGCCGGATCCTGAGCCCGCCTGGGGTGGCGAGGAAGCCGGCGTCGAGCAATGCTGCCGCGGTGGGCGTGGATGAGCCGAGGGCAGACGCGCCGTCGATCTTCGTGACGGTGAACCTGCCGAGCGCTCCCGACTCTGCCATGCGCACCAGTTCTGCTGCCGCAGCCTCCAGCCGTGCCGGATCGGTGGTGAAACTCAGCACCGACCGTGCCCCGCGTTCAAGGTAGAGGACCGCCTCTCCATGGCACAGAATGATGCTGGCCCCGACCTTCCGGCCCGGCCGGTGGGCCGTGCCGTCGCTCGAGAGCGCTACTGGATCCGGCCACGCCAGCGCCGAACCGTAGGGGTTCGCCGGATCGGTGGCTGCCAACAGCAAGGCTTCGCCGGAGCTTTCGCTGGTGCCGCGGAGTCGTTCCACCGCTTCCGGTAGCGCGAACTGGGCGGCTCCCAACCCTTCGACGAAGTAGCCACGCCGTACCTGACCGTTCTCCTCGAGCGCTGCCAGCGCACGGTAGGCCGTACCGAATCCACCGGGAACCGCTAGTGACGCACTGCCCCGGGTAACGATTCCGTCCCGGTCCAGCAGTGCCACGGCGGCGATCGTCGCGCGGCGTGAAGTGTCGGCACGGTCGGTGAGCGACGACCAGCGGCCCACGGCCGTCTCGGGAACCGGTGGCCCCGAGCGCATTCCGCGTAGCGGCCGGCCACGTGGTCTGGCCCGGCGAGCCGTCGCCGATCCTGGGCGAGGGCGTGCACCCAGCCGCGCCCGCAAGGGGGCGAGGCTGTCGTTGGTGACCGTGCCGGCCCAGACGCAGTCCCACAGGGCGGACAGGATCTCGTCGCTGGACGGCGGGTCCTGTGACCACGAGTCGCGTACGGCCACCACCAGGTCGCGGAAGAACAGCCCGCCTCCGCGTCCGAGAACGTGCAGCACTGCGTCGTGTACAGGAGTTGCCAGGGCGAGTTCCGCCGTCGGCGCCAGATCGGGGGCGGAGTCAGCCGGCACCAGCGCCACCTGCCCGTCGTTGCCGGGACCGGAGCCTGAGCCCACCCACACCACCTCACCGGATGTCGTCAGCTCGTCGAGCATCTCCGGTGCATAGTCGCGTACGCGTGCGGGCAGCACGAGTGACTCCCATGCGGAGGCAGCGACCGGGGTGCCTGCGAGCTGATCGATGGCGGTGAGCACACCATCGACGCCGCGTAGCGAGCGCACCTGGTGCCACCGGGGCAGGAACAGGCCCAGACGTGCAGGAGGCACGGCCTCCACCTCGGCACGCAGGGCCGCCAGCGACCGGCGCCGGATCCGCCGGAGGACGTCGGCATCGCAGTAGTCCGGTCCGGGCATGGCCCGGGTCGCTGACGTGTGGGACTCCGGGGGTCGGAGCGTGCCGCTGGTGAGCGCACCGTCGCGCACCAGGGCAGCGAGGGTGGCGATCAGTGCCCCCGGCCCGAGTCCGAGCCATGCCGCGAGCTCGCCGGTCCGGAACGGCCCGTGGTACCGCGCGAACCGGCGCACCAGATCCTCCAGTGCTTGCGGGACGGGGGCGGTCAGCGCCTCGGGTAGCCCGGCCGGGAGGGCGACACCGAGGGCGTCGCGCACCCGGCCGGCATCTTCGACCACGATCCATCGGGTCTCACTCGCCACCCGGACCGGCAGGACCCGGCGATCGCCCTGCAGTGTTGCCAGCCAGCTCGTCAGCTCGTGTGGCTGTGCAGATCGCGCGCGCAGATCGGTCTCGGTCACCGGGCCGAGCCGGCGGATCAGATCGAGCAGCGCCTCGGCGTCACGCGCACGAGTGCTCTCGGTCCGCCAGCCGACCTCCTCCTCCACTGACCGCAATGCGGCCGGATCGAGGAGATCGGCGATCTCAGCGCCGTCACCGAGCAGATCTGACAGCAACGACGCATCGAGAGTGAGGGCCGCGGCCCGTCGTTCGGCCAGCGGCGTGTCCTCGCCGTAGAGGAACTGTGCGACATAGCCGAACAGCAGCGACTGCGCGAACGGTGACGGTGTGGGGGTGCTGACCTCCACCACCTGAACGTCGCGGCCACGGATACTGCGCATCAGGTCCGTCAGAGCCGCCACGTCGTAGTCGTCCTGGAGGCATTCGCGTACGGCTTCCAGCACGACCGGGAAGTCCGGGTGGTCAACGGCCACGGACAGCAGCTGGGCACTGCGCTGGCGCTGCTGCCACAGCGGCTGGCGCCGATCGGGGCGTCGTGCGGGCAACAGTAGCGATCGGGCGGCTGCTTCCCGGAACCGGGCCGCGAAGTGGGCGCTCCCCGAGAGTGCAGCCAGTGCATCGGAGGCAATCTGGTCGGGGTCCAGCAGTAGGTCGTCGAGGCTGACATCGGCGGGAGAGTTACCCCCGGGTGGGTGAAGGCCGTCGGCGATGCGCGTGCCTGCGGTGCCCGTGACCGGGCCGAACGGATCGCTGGTCGTGCTGGGGGCTTCGCCACTCAGCGACCATGTCGCATCGGTGTCGGGCAGGCGCAACACGATCCCGTCGTCGGCGTGCATGGCAGCCACATCCATTCCGAACCGCTCCCGCAGGCGGGCGGTCAGGATCAACGCCCAGGGAGCGTGTACTTCGGCGCCGTAGGGGGAGTGGATGACCACGCGCCAATCACCGAGTTCATCCCGGAACTTCTCCACGACGATCGACCGGTCACTGCTCAACCGCCCGGTGGCCTGCTCCTGGTCGCGTAGGTAGGCGAGGAGGTTCTCCTGTGCCCAGTCGTCCAGGCCCCAACCCTCGACGGCGGTCGCTGCCATCCCGCTCTCAGCCACCTCGCGCATCATGGCACCGATGGCACGACCGAGTTCGGCGGGCCTGCCGGGCCGGTCTCCCTTCCAGAAGGGGAGACGTCCGGGCAGGCCGGGCGCAGGGGAGACCAGCACGCGGTCCGGTGTGATGTCCTCGATTCGCCACGTGCTGGAGCCGAGGGTGAACGTGTCACCCACACGTGACTCGTAGACCATCTCCTCGTCGAGCTCACCGACCCGCTTGCCGCCTCGCGCGGTGGCCTCCTCGCCCACGACGTACACGCCGTAGAGCCCGCGGTCCGGGATCGTGCCACCGCTCGTGGCGGCCAGCAGCAGTGTTCCGGGACGTCCGGTGAGGGTGCCGGCCACCCGGTCCCACGTCAGGCGTGGGCGTAGATCAGCGAACTCCTCACTCGGGTAGCGGCCGGCGAGCATGTCGAGCACCGCTGTGAGGACGCGATCGGTGAGATGGGAGAACGGCGCCGAGCGGCGGACGACGGCAGCGAGCTCGTCGACGGTCCAGGTCTCCTGGGCGCACATTGCGACGATCTGCTGGGCGAGGACGTCCAACGGGTTGGCTGGTGGGTGCACCGCCTCGATGGCCCCAGCGGTTGCCCTGACGGCGGTCGTGGCCGCCGCGAGCAGATCGCCGCGGTGGGTGGGTAGCACCACGCCGTGTGAGAGAGCACCGACCTGGTGACCTGCACGTCCGATCCGCTGCAGTGCGCTGGCGACCGATGGCGGAGCACCGACCTGGACGACAAGGTCGACGGCTCCCATGTCGATACCCAGTTCGAGCGAGCTGGTGGCGATGACCGCAGGCAGGGTGCCGTTCTTGAGGGCTGTCTCGGTAGCCGTGCGTTCGTCGCGGCTCATCGAACCGTGGTGCGGGCGGGCGATGATGGCCTCTGCGGGAAGGTTCTCGGGCCGGGGGAGAGCCGTGCCCGACTGGGCCGGCACCTCGGCCGCCCATGCTGATCCTTCGTCGAGGTCCGAGCCCAGACCGAGACGCTCGGCGTAGTGCTCGTTGATGCGTGCTGCGAGCCGCTCGGCCCCTCGCCGGGAGTTGGTGAACACGATGGTCGACGAGTGTGAGGTGATGAGGTCGAGGACCCGCTCGGTCACGTGCGGCCAGATCGAGCTGCCCCTGGCGGTTTTGCCTTCTGGCACCATGCCCGCGGCGTCGCCGCTGAGGTCCGGGCCATTCGCCTGCTCGTGCGCCTGCTCGTTCGCTTGGCGGGGCGCTTGCCCGGTCGCTTGGTTGGCCGTTGGTCCTGTCGTGCTGAGGTCGGCGAGGTCCGGCACCGGGACGACGACGTCGATCCGCAGCTCCTTGTCGACATGCGGCTGGACGATACGAACGGAGCGGCCGCCGTCGTCGGTCTGGCGCGTGCCGGCCAGGTAGGACGCCACGGTCTCGGCTGGACGCACGGTCGCCGAGAGACCGATCCGCTGGGCTGGTCTGTCCAGGAGAGCGTCGAGCCGCTCCAACGACAGTGCCAGGTGCGCGCCGCGCTTGTTCCCCGCGAGTGCGTGCACCTCATCGATGATGACGGCTTCAACTCCGCGCAGTCCCTCACGGGCGGAGGAGGTCAGCATCAGGAACAGCGACTCGGGGGTCGTGATGCAGATGTCCGGCGGGCGGCTCGCGAAGGCTCGGCGCTCGGCGGCAGGTGTGTCCCCGGTGCGCAGCCCTACCTGCACATCGTTGACCGGTACCCCTTGCGCCGTCGCTGCCTGTGTGATCCCGACCAACGGAGAGCGCAGGTTCCGTTCGACGTCTGTGGCCAGAGCCTTCAGCGGGGAGACATAGAGGACGCGGCATCGTCGTGCCCGATCCGGCGGCTGAGTGCCGGTCAGGAGCTGGTCCAGCGCCCACAGGAATGCAGCCAACGTCTTGCCTGAACCGGTCGGTGCGATCACGAGGGCGTGCTCTCCGGAGGCGATGGCGTCCCAGGCTCCGGCCTGAGCCTGCGTCGGCCGCTCGAACGCACCCGCGAACCACGTGCGGGTCGGCTCGCTGAACTCGGCGAGCGGACTGCCCGCCTCAGTGGCGTCGGAGCTGTGGGGCACGGTCCTCATTGTGCCGCCCCGCACCGACACCGATCGGTGGAGCCCTCCGGGGCTACGTTCACGGGCAGCGACTCCCTGGGTGATCTGTCGTCGGTTCTGTGTCGGCCGGCTCCTGTGATTCGCCCTCCTGTGTGGTTTCGCGTCCTCGGTCGTTCATCTCCTCGCCGGAACCATTCAGTCCTGGTTGGTGTCAGGACATCGTGGTCCAGCCGGCCAGGGCACTCCTGGCGGTGCACTCCTGGCGGTCGACGGTGGGCGGCCGGCGGCACGGCACGGTGCGGTGCGGCGTGCTCGTGGTGCGGCGTGCTAGTGCGAGGTTCCGCTTAGAAGGGTGGGTCCTCGTCATCCCCGGGTTGGGCTGGTGTGGGTCCTGGGGTGCGTGGCCCGCCGGGTGTGAGGTCGGTGGTGGTGCCGTCGCGTTCTCGTCGGTAGCGGTGGCCGGTGGGGGTGGTCCATTCGAAGATGCCGGGTTCGGGTTGGGTGAGGGTGAAGTCGCCGTGGGTTTTGATCAGGTGGTCGCGGGTGCACAACGCGCCGAGGTTGGCGTCGCTGGTGTGGCCGCCGTCGTTGTAAGCGGTGGTGTGGTCGAGTTGGGCCTCGCTGGCAGGGTGGGTGCAGCCGGGGCGCACGCAGGTACGGTCACGGGCGCGGATCCGGTCAGCCATGGCCGCGGGTGGTGTGTAGCGGGTGGTGCCGATATCGACCGGGGAACCGGTCAAGGGGTCGGTGACCAGGCGTCGCCAGATCCCACCGGCCGCCAGGGCGCGGGCGGTAGCCGGGTTGATCGGACCGTACCCCTCGATCACGGGTACCTGACCGATCGGGATCGGCGCCCCGGGATCGGTGGCACCCTCGAGCGTGCGTCCGGTGGCGTCCTCGGGTGGGCGTCCGGTGGTGTGCTCGGGCCGGTGGCTGGCGCTGCTACGGCCCTGGTGGCCGGTAGCACCCTCGAGAGGTTCGGGCAGGAGCTGTTCCAGGCTCATCGTGACGTGAACACTGGGCCGGTGCCCGTTACGGGTCGCGACCGGCCACCCTGCATTCGACCCGCTCTGCCCGCTCTGCTCGGTGGGTGGTGTGGGTGCGGTGGGTGTATCGAGGACACCGGTGTCGAGGGTGCTGATGGCGAGGGTGCTGGTGGCGAGGGTGCTGGTGGCGAGGGCGTGGTGGCCGAGGCTGGTCAGGGCGTCGAAGCGTAGTTGGTCCAGGGTGCGGGTATCCCCGCTGGCCTTCGCAGCTCGGGCGGCGCCGTCCAGGGCAAGGTCGAGGGCGAGCACGTCCCCAACGGGGCCTTCCACCCGCAGCGAGGCGACGCCGTCGGGGTGGGCACGGGGGCGAGTGACGCGCCGCTCGTGGCGGCGCCGCTGGGCACGCGCGTGAGCCTCGTCCGGGTCGACCGCGATCAACGCGGCTGCGACGTCGGCACGTAGCTGCGCCGGGGTGCGGCCCGGGGCACGCTCGATCACCTCGTCCTCGACCGCGATAGCGACCTGCCAGGGCACGTGCTCCACCCCGTCGGCGATCACGACTGCCCGGGCCTGATCGATCACCCCGGCCGCGAGCGCCTCCTCGGTCCGGGTCAGGTAGGTCGACAACTGGTGCCCACGCCGGACCAGGTCATGCCCCTGACGCTTGCTGCACCGCAACCGCAGTGCCAGGCAGTCACCGGCCACCCCAGCCGGGCCCGTGGTGTGCTCGGCCAGCACCTGTGGATTCATCGGCTCACGGCTGGTGAGTGTCGCTGCAGCCCGCAGCTGGATCTGCTGGGCACGGGATGCCACCCGTTGCGCGGCAGCGGCGACCTCCACCAGGCCTGCTTCGTCCAGCTGTTCCAGGTCCAGGCCCTCCAGATCGGCCAGCAACCCCGCGCTACCAGCCTGGGCATGTAACCGGTCCTGCCACGGGGTCTCGTGAGCAACCAGGGTCGCCAGCATGCCCGCCTCGATACCCGAGAGCTCAGCCTCGGACCGTCCCAGCTCGCGCAGCAGGCGTTCCCGGGTCTCCTGCGACCCGGGAACTTCCTCCCACCATGCGTCGAACATGTGTTTCACTCTAGGTGATGTGCCCACACCATGCAAGACCACTCACAGCGCACCAACGACAGCACGACGCCAACGGTCCCCACCGCCCTCAGCACGCCACCCGTGCCCACCCGCACACCCGATCTCAGCCATACCCGCACCCTCCCACCGGGGTCTGACATCGCTCGTGCTCACGGCGTCGAGCTGTGGAGGTGTGGGGCGGCGTGGGTTCGCGTGGACATGTGTCGTCGGGTCGCGACGTAGGCTGGAGAGGTGAAGCACTCCGAGTTTCAGGTCGCGATGCGGGACACCTTCGGTGCCTATGCCTCATCGCTCGCTGAGGATCTGGTCCTTGCGCCCCTGGGGAGCCGAACGGCCAACCAGGCACTGGCCGAGGGGGTCCAGCCCCGGGCGGTGTGGGCGGCCATCTGCGAGGTCAACGAGCTGCCGGAGTCCGTGCGGTGGCACCATCGTCGGGCTGAACACACCCGCTGAGGCCTGTTCCGGCCCTGGATAAGTGCTGGGCTCACGGGTGCCTGCGTGCCACGATCGGCCGGTGATGTCCGATCAGGTGACTATCCGAGGCGAGTGCGAGAAAGACACCGACGAGGTCTTCGAAGTGGTGCGAGCGGCGTTCACGGGCTGCGGCGGTGAGCCCGTGAACGCGGCTTGAGGCCGCACTGGCCGCCAGGATCGGCCATGCGCTCGCGGCAGAGACCGAGGGGGCACTCATCGGACAAGTGCGACTGACCGAGGCCTGGGTCGACGCCGCGACTGCGCTGGTGCCGGCCTGGGTGCTCAGCCCGCTCTCCGTGCTGCCTGAGCACCAAGGGAACGGGATCGGTTCCGCGTTGGTGCGTGCAGTTCTCGACCTTGCCGCCGACACGACCCGACCGCTGGTGTTCTTGGAGGGGCACCCGGACTTCTACCCGCGCTTCGGGTTCGGGCGTGCATCGGCTCTGGGCTTCCTCTCGCCGTCACTACGGATACCGGATTCGGAATTTCAGGTGGCGCGGCTACCTGGCCATGAACCATGGATGATAGGCACGCTCATCTACCCGGACACGTTCTGGCAGTACGACAGCGTGGGCCTGCGCTGAACCAGCCGTACTACCTGGGTGACGTCACCGACTGCCTGCGGACTATCGGGGGAGCGTCGAGCCGCTCGCTCCGGCATGAGTGATTCGATGCGGACGCCGGACGTGCGTGAAGACCGGCGGCGATGGCCCCTCCTGCCATCGCCGCCGGCGATATGGAGCCGACGCGAGAGATGGCTCGCACGGCACGTGTGGCTACTCGCTCTCCGCAGGCGAGGAATCCTCGGGTGAAGAGTCGTCCGAGGACGGATCCTCGGACGAGGTCTCATCTGAGCGCGACTCCCCGGATGCCTCCGGCTCAGCCGTGTCGGCATCGGCCGACTCTTCGGGATCGGCCGACCCATCAGGATCGGCAACGGTCTCGGGCAGTGGGAACAGTGACGGCGCCGGCCACCGAGGTTCTCGTACCGCCTCAGGGTCCCAGGTCCAGCCGCCGTCCGGCTCGGGGATCAGGTCTGCGGGAGAGATAGTGGGGTAGGGGAATGCGTTGAGCGGAGCGGCACCCTCCAGCGCCGCGAGCGGCACACCCGATCCCGGAATGCCGACGCCATCGCTCTCCCACATCATCCAGTCACCGCCCTCAGGCTGCAGGATGAGTGGGTTGCCGTCCTGGTCGACAATCTGCGCCCCTTCGATGGGCTGGCCATCGGGGCCGTAGACGAAGAGGTTGCCGGCGCGCGCGCCGTCAACGAAGACTCCATCTGTTGGAGTTCCGTCCACGATGGTCGTGGGGCTTCCGTCCGCATGGCCTTGCCGATAGGCGTTATCTACGGCGCGAGAGGCCGCATTGTTTGCAAGGACCAGGATGGGCAGCGCGAGGGTGACAGCGAGCGCGCTTGCTGCGACCCCCAGTGCTCGCCTGCGGCGCGTGTCGTCGATGGCGCCCCGGCCCCACTGAACGCTCAGGATGACGAGAACGACCAGCACGAGAAGGACAAGGGGGCGATCTGGAAGCGGGCGGAAGTTCTCCCCTACGAAGATGCCGAAAACTTGATAGAGGACCCAGGCTCGAAAGATCCACCAGATCGGCCGAAGGTCGCGCACGACGGGTGCAACCGCCGTCAGCACCCTGTGCCGAGCAACGAAAGCGGACCACCGCTCGGCGATGCCGCGCCCGGTCTCGGAAAGTACGTGCCGGAGTGTGCGACGACCTGATGTGCCGCCGACCGCAGGTGCGATCCCCGCGGCGTCGCGCATCTCGGCGGCGTAGTCCCCGGGGTCGCCGAAGCGCCGCGCGAGGTCGGTGAGCGTGAGCCGGTCGAGCTCGTCCTGCGGCAGCCGGTCTGCGAGGGAATCGTTCAGATCCGCCTCGAGGCCACCGGTGAGTTCGTCGAGCGTCTCAGGCTGGAGATCGTTCAGATGGTGCCGGACGGCGCCGGCGTAGGCGGCGACGGCGTGCGCGGCGCCGGTGGTTGTGTCGGTGGTGGTGGACATCAGGACGCCTCCGCCAGGTCGAGCAGTTCGGTCATGGTGCGTTCGAACTCTCGCCACTGCTTGGCTTGGAGCTCGAGCGAGGCCCGCCCTTGGGCCGTGATCCCGTAGTACTTGCGGTGCGGCCCCTCCTCCGAGGGGACCACGTAGCTGGTGAGGGCACCAGCGGCGTAGAGCCGGCGGAGCGTGCCGTAGACGGAGGCGTCGCCGACGTCAGTGAGTCCGCTGGCCCGCAGGCGTCGCAGGACGTCGTAGCCGTAGCCGTCTTCGCGAGAGACGACGGCAAGGACTGCGACATCGAGCACCCCCCGGAGTAGTTGAGTCGTGTCCATCCCTTCCCCTTTCGCGGTGGTACCCATGACGCCCGGGTGGGCCGGTACGTACCACGCACACTACCGCGGTTCACGTAGTACCGCACGTAGCGCAGATGGCGTGTCGACCATCCGGGCGAGGGGGATCTCCGGCGTGTCGGATGCGCCGTCCCATGATCGAACAGCCGTTCGTATACTCTTGTTCACAGACGCATGGACGATGGTGCGCCGTCCACAACCAGTGGCCGGCCGGTATCGGATGTCAGTGGTCGGACATAGCCTGCGTCCAGGTAGCCGTCCGGAGAGGGCGGGCCCTGACGAGACCAGTCCTAGCCGTAGACGAGGCGGGTTGCCCCGCCACCAGAGACACAAGAAGGTGAAGAGATGGCTGCACCAGTCGCAGACCGCACTAAGGCTCTTGAAGCCGCCCTCGGACAGATCGACCGTGCCTTCGGTAAGGGCTCGGTGATGCGCCTCGGCGATGACTCACGTCCGCCGGTCGAGGTGATCCCCACCGGCTCGATCGCGCTCGACGTCGCCCTCGGTGTCGGCGGGCTGCCGCGCGGGCGGATCATCGAGATCTATGGCCCGGAGTCCTCCGGTAAGACGACCGTGGCCCTGCACGCGGTGGCGAACGCGCAGAAGAACGGCGGGATCGCTGCCTTCATCGATGCTGAGCACGCACTTGACCCCGAGTACGCCAAGAAGCTCGGCGTGGACACTGACGCGCTGCTCGTCTCCCAGCCGGATACGGGAGAGCAGGCGCTGGAGATCATGGACATGCTGATCCGCTCCGGTGCGCTGGACATCGTCGTGATCGACTCCGTCGCGGCGCTCGTGCCGAAGGCGGAGATCGAGGGCGAGATGGGCGACAGTCACGTCGGCCTGCAGGCCCGGCTGATGTCGCAGGCCCTGCGCAAGATCACCGGTGCGTTGAGCGCCTCCGGCACCACGGCGATCTTCATCAATCAGCTCCGAGAGAAGATCGGCGTCTTCTTCGGATCGCCGGAAACCACCACCGGCGGTAAGGCGCTCAAGTTCTACTCCTCGGTGCGCATCGACGTGCGCCGGATCGAGACCCTCAAGGAGGGCACCGACTCGGTCGGCAACCGTACCCGCGCCAAGGTCGTGAAGAACAAGATGGCGCCGCCGTTCAAGCAGGCTGAGTTCGACATCATCTATGGCGTGGGGATCTCCCGCGAGGGCAGCCTCATCGACCTCGGTGTGGAGCACGGCATCGTTCGCAAGTCCGGCGCCTGGTACACCTACGAGGGCGATCAGCTCGGGCAGGGCAAGGAGAACTCTCGCCGCTTCCTCAAGGACAACCCCGAGCTCGCAGTCGAGATCGAGCAGAAGATCAAGACCAAGCTCGGGATCGGGGTCAAGCTGGAGGCCGTCACGGAAGACGCAGACGCAGCTGAGGCCGTCGACTTCTGATCGAGGCACATGCTGACCGCATCAGGTCGCCGTCGGGATTCTGGTCGTGAACCCCGACGGCGGCCGGCGCCCTTCCCGGTTGTCCCGGTCGCGTGGGGTGTGGCAGTACGTAGGTCCGTCGTAGCAGCGTGGTCTGCGAGTTGAACCAGGGGAGTGGTCCCGAAGTGAGAGCCGCCCGACGGCGTCCGGTGCGCGGGCAGGAACCGCCCGACCAAGGCGCCGCCGCCCAGGATGCAGAACCGGATCCCGAGGGTGTGGCGCGCACGATCGCGCTGCGCAAGTTGAACGCCGCACCTCAGTCGCGTGCGCAGCTGGCTGAGGCGATGGCAGCCAAGGACGTCCCCGACGCCGTCGCCGAGAAAGTGCTCGACCGCTTCACCGAGGTGGGCCTGATCGATGACGCAGCCTACGCCGAGATGCTGGTTCGCAGCCGCCACGGGGACCGCGGACTCGCCCGGCGGGCTCTCGCCCAGGAGCTCGAGCGCAAGGGCATCGACCGTGAGACTGCCCAGACGGCGCTGGAAGCGATCCAGCCCGAGGACGAGCGCGATCGCGCTCGCGAACTGGTGCGGCGGAAGGCTCGCAGCACCGCCGGACTCGACCCGCAGAAGCGTCGGCGCCGGCTGGTCAGCATGCTGGCTCGGAAGGGGTATGGGCCTGGCGTTGCACTCGGGGTTGTGGACGAGGTGCTATGCCGTGACGATGAGCAATTCGGCGCACACCCGTTCCCGGAGACGCCCTGAACGACGATCCGCTGCCGCGTCGACGGTGCACGTCCGTCCTGACTGCTGCTGTTGCGAGCCGATGTAGCCGTGCGTAGCCATGTGTGTACGTGGCGCGCCTCGTTGGTGTTAGTTTCCTCCGGTCTCGTCCCGCGTGTCCGCGGTACCGGCCAAGCCGGTCGTGATCCCGACCCGAGGTGCTGGCTTCCCGGAGTCACTAGAGCGGCCTCCGAACCGTCGAGCCAGCCGGCCCGCCGCCCACGAGAGCAGGAAATTGATCACGATGAACAGCACCGCCGCCACGGCCATGGCCTGCAGGATGGGGAACGGTGCGTCCGAACCGACCAGGCGCGCAGATCGCAGCAGTTCGGGATAGGTAATGATGTAGCCGAGCGCTGTGTCCTTGAGAATCACCACGAACTGGCTGATCAGCGAGGGCAACATGGCGATGAGCGCCTGGGGGAGCTCGACCGATCGCAATGATTGGCCTCGCGTCATCCCGATGGCGAGCGACGCCTCTCGCTGCCCCTTCGGCAGTCCATGGACGCCCGAACGCACGAGTTCGGCGATGACTGAGCCGTTGTAGAGAGTCAAACCCGCAACAACCCCGAACAGGGGTGCGTCCTCTGGCGGGATGTTCAATAGGAGAGCCGCGGAGAACCAGCCTGCGATCATCATGATGAGCACCGGCACGGCACGGAAGAACTCCACGACGAGTCCGCAGAATCCCCGGATTACGGAGTTGGACGCCAGTCGGCCCACACCGAAGAGGAGCCCGAACACCATAGCCAGCACGATCGCGTACGCTGCGGCTGTCAGGGTGTTCTGCAGCCCAGGGAGGAAGTAGAACTGCCACGTCTCCGGGTCGACCATCACTGCCCACTTGGCGGGGTCGAATTGCCCCTTCGAGCCCATCTGAACCAGGGCCCAGGCGAGCACACCGAGCACGATGACCGTGCCCACGACGTTGCCGATGGCAATGTTCCGGCGGCCTTTCGGCCCTGGGGTGTCGAAGAGAACTGCCTGGGCGCTCATCGGGAGACCGCCAATCGTCGAGAGAGATAGGTCGTCAGCACGCCGACCGGCACGACGATGATCACGAACCCGACTGCGATGGTCAGGAAGATGGGAACCACGAAGTTGGCGTCGTTCTCGACCATCTCGCGCATGAGCACCGAGATCTCCGGAACCGAGGCTGCCGCTGCGACCGTGCTGTTCTTGATCAACGCAATCAACGTGTTCCCGAGCGGTGCGATCGCCCCGCGGAAGGCTTGTGGAAGGATCACCAGGCGTGCGGCGGGAAGAAATGCCAGGCCTATCGCCCGGGCTGCTTCCGCCTGTCCGACCGGCACGGTGTTCACTCCGGAGCGAATCGACTCACACACGAACGACGCGTGATACACGGCCAGCGCGATCACGGCCAGCCGAAAGAAGTTTGTGGCGAAGTCGTCTGCCAAAGTGAGGCCCAGTTGCGGCCAGAGCACCAGGATCATCGATGCCATGATGATGGTCAACGGCATGTTCCGGACGACATTGACATAGGTCGTGCCGGCCCAGCGCAGCGACGTCACCGGTGAGATGCGCATCATCGCCAGTGTCGTCCCAAGCACCAGGGCAAGGACCGCCGCGAACGCGGTGAGCTTCAGATTCACCCAGTACGCACCGGCGATGTCATAGCCGCTCAACGTGTCGAGAAACTCACTCACGAGCACCACCTCTCCTCTTGACCGGGCCGCGTGCTGTGCGCGGCAGAACAGGACCGGGGGTGGGGCCTGTCGTAGGTCCCACCCCCGGCTCACTCACGTCAGGATGCGCAGCCGCGCATCTCCGGTGGGTTCAGGTCGGCGTTCGGCGTGTAGCCGGTGCCATCGGTGTTCGCCGTCACCGCTGCCTCCCAGGCACCATCGTCGATCATGGCCTGAATGGCGGTGTTGATGTCCTCACAGAGGTCCGAGCCCTCGGGGAGCCCGACGCCGTAGTTCTCCTCCGAGAATGGCGCGCCGACGACCTGAAGGCTTCCGCTGCCCTCAGCAGCCGCCAGTCCCGCCAGGATGATGTCGTCGGTTGTCACGGCATCGACCTGGCCTCCGGTGAGGAACTGGATGCACTCGGAGTACCCCGGCTGCTCGATGAGGTTCGCGCCGGCCGCGTACTCGTCCTTGACGCGCTGGGCCGAGGTGGAGCCCGAGACAGAGCACAGGTTCAGGTCGTCCAACGCTTCCGGGCCGGTGATGGTCCCAGCGTCTTCGGACCGGATCAGCAGATCCTGCCCCGCGACGAAGTAGGGGCCGGCGAAGTCGACGGCTTCGTCCCGCTCATCGGTGATCGAGTACGTGGCGAAGATCATGTCCACCTGGCCGTTCTGCAGCATCGTCTCGCGTTGGGCTGACGGCGCCTCGACGAATTCGATCTGATCGGCACTGTAGCCGAGCTGCTCGGTGACGTAGAGGGCGACATCGACGTCGAAGCCCGTGTAGTCGCCACCGTCTTGAAAGCCCAGGCCCGGCTGGTCGAACTTGATGCCGATCCTCAGGGTCTCCATGTCACCGGAGTCGCCACCCTCGTCGCCTGAGTCCTCGCCGTCGTCGGTCATCTCCTCACCGGCCTCGGTGTCGGTCTCCTCTGCGCCGGGCTCGGCTGTGCTACAGGCGGCGAGCGTCAATGCCCCTACGGCGGCGAATGCCGCCAGCGCTACGCGCGTGCTCTTCATCATGTCTCCTTCTGGTTGTGCGAGTTCTGCTCGGTCGAATAGTCCGGCGGGTCTGTTTAGTGGGAGAGGATCTTCCCGAGGAAGTCCTGGGCACGATGGCTCTGTGGATCGGTGAAGAACTTCTCGGGTTCGGCCTCCTCGACGATCTGGCCGTCCGCCATGAACACCACGCGGTCGGCAGCCTTGCGGGCGAAGCCCATCTCATGCGTGACGACCACCATCGTCATGCCTTCCTTGGCGAGGGCGACCATGGTGTCGAGCACCTCGTTCACCATCTCCGGGTCGAGCGCCGAAGTCGGCTCGTCGAACAGGAGCACCTTCGGCTGCATCGCCAGTGCCCGGGCGATCGCCACCCGCTGCTGCTGACCGCCGGAGAGCTGCGCCGGGAGCTTGTCGGCCTGGTTGGCCACCCCCACGCGCTCCAGCAACTCCATCGCCCGCTGTTTCGCCGCAGCCGTCTTCATCCGCTTGACCTTGATCGGCCCGAGCGTCACGTTCTCCAGGATCGTCTTGTGCGCGAACAGGTTGAATGCCTGGAACACCATTCCCACGTCCGCCCGCAGGCGCGCCAGTGCCTTCCCCTCAGCGGGCAGCGGCTGTCCGTCGAGGGTGATCGTGCCCGAGTCGATCGGTTCCAGCCGGTTGATCGCCCGGCACAGGGTCGACTTTCCGGAGCCGGACGGCCCGATCACCACCACCACCTCGCCGCGATGCACGGTCAGGTTGATGTCCTGCAGCACGTGCAGTTCCCCGAAGTGTTTGTTGACGTCGGAGAGCACCACGAGCGGTTCGCCGGAGTGGCTCGGCACGCGTTCGCCGTCGGGTGTGACGGAGTTCACGAAACTGTCAGTCATAGACGCAACCTAACCCGTAAGTGTGACGCGGGCGAGGCACATCGGTCACAGAACGGAAACGATCCGCGCGGCGGCGGTCAGCCTCGGCTGGGTTCCGGTCCGCTTCGTCTCGCTGCTGCGGGTAGCCGCGAACTCCTGAGGGCGAACCCGTAGAATCAGTACGCGTGAGTACCCTCGACCGCCCCCGCACCTACCTGGTGCGCACGCTCGGCTGCCAGATGAATGTGCACGACTCCGAGCGCATGGCCGGGCTGCTTGAGGATTCGGGTTACACCCCGGCGACCACGCGCGGCGCCGGTTCGCTGATGGCGGAGGCGGAAGGCGCCGACGTCGTCGTCATCAACACCTGCGCCGTCCGTGAGAACGCCTCCGACCGCCTGTACGGCAACCTGGGCCAGCTGGCGAGCCTGAAGAAGACCAACCCCGACCTGCAGATCGCCGTCGGTGGATGCCTCGCTCAGCAGGACCAAGGGGGCATCGTCGATCGCGCTCCGTGGGTGGACGTCGTCTTCGGGACCCACAACATCGACGTGCTGCCCGCCATGCTCGAACGTGCCCGGCACAATCAGACGGCGCAGGTCGAGCTGGAGGAGTCGCTGAAGACGTTTCCCTCCACCTTGCCCACCAAACGGGAGAGTTCGTACGCCGCCTGGGTGTCGATCTCCGTCGGCTGCAACAACACCTGCACCTTCTGCATCGTGCCGCACCTGCGGGGTAAGGAACGCGACCGCCGGCCCGGGGAGGTGCTCGCCGAAGTCGAGGCGGTCGTGGCACAGGGTGCCATCGAGGTCACCCTGCTGGGCCAGAACGTCAATTCCTACGGGGTGGGTTTCGGCGATCGGGGGGCGTTCGCCAAGTTGCTGCGAGCCACCGGCCGGATCGAGGGGCTGGAGCGGGTGCGGTTCACGTCTCCGCACCCTGCTGCGTTCACCGAGGATGTGATCGATGCCATGGCCGAGACGCCCTCGGTCATGCCGCAGTTGCACATGCCGCTGCAGTCCGGCTCGGACCGGGTGCTGCGTGCGATGCGCCGCTCTTACCGCAGTGCGAAATTCCTCGGCATCCTCGACCGGGTCCGCGAGCAGATCCCGCACGCCGCGATCACCACTGACATCATCGTCGGCTTCCCCGGGGAGACTGAGGAGGACTTCCAGGCCACGCTCGACGTCGTCGAGGCATCCCGTTTCTCCAGCGCTTTCACCTTCCAGTACTCCCCGCGCCCGGGTACCCCCGCCGCCGACCTGCCCGATCAGGTTCCCCCGGATGTCGTGGCCGAGCGGTACGCCCGCCTGGCAGCCCTGCAGGAACGCATCTCCGAGGAGGAGAACGCGGCCCAGATCGGCCGCACGCTCGACGTGCTCATCGCCGAGAGCGAGGGCCGTAAGGACTCCGCCACACAGCGCCTGAGCGGCCGAGCCGAAGACAACCGGCTTGTGCATGTCGGTCTCCCCGAGCACATGGCCAACCTCCCCGAGATGGAGCGGCCGCGCCCCGGCGACATGGTCACCGCCACCATCACCCGCTCCGCGCCTCACCACCTGATCGCCGACTCCGGGCTGGCCGGGGGCACCTTCGAGGTTCGCCGCACCCGCGCCGGGGATGCGTGGCAGGCGCGGAAGGAAGGCGGGCACTCCCACGCCGCGCCCGGAACCCCCGACGGCGGAGCGCCGGCCGGCGGGCCCGTCACCCTGGGTATGCCCTCGCTGCGGCCCACCCAGTAGCGCCGTCGAACCGAACCTCCTGGGCTCGCCATGGCTGATCTTTCCCCACCGCTGACCCGCGGGGTCCTGCCGGACTCGGCCCGTCGCCCTGGCGTGCACGTCACGCGCTATGCCGCCGCCGACGACGTCACGGACCTGGTCCGGCACGTCTGGGTGCCGCGGTGGGCGCTGCCACCGGGGGAGCGGGTGCGGCAGGAGATCCTGCAGTACCCCGGGGGAAACGTGGCCGTCCTGGCCGACGAGGCAGCCTTCTACGGCGTGGACGCAGGCCTTGGCACCCGCGAACTCACCGGCACCGGCTGGGCGGTCGGGGTGCTGTTGCGCCCAGCCGCAGCCTTCCTGATCCTGCGCCGGCCGCTGAACGAGATCGCCGACGCGACCGTCACCGACCTCCCGGGCGAGTTCGCCACCCTCTGCGCCCGGGTGCGTGCGCACATGAGCCGCCCGACGCCGGAGGAGACCTCCGCAGCCCGGCATCTGCAGGAGTGGGTGCGGCAGGTGTGCGGGCCGGTCGATGACGAGGGGATTCTGGCGAACGCGATTGTCGACACCGTGGACCCACCAGATGACCCCGTGCCCGGTGGTCACAGGTTCGAGGTGCACACCGTCCGGGAGCTGGCGGACGCCGTCGGGATCTCCGAACGGCACCTGCAGCGCGTTTGCCGCATCCGCATCGGCCTGACCCCGAAGTGGCTGCTGCAGCGCCGCCGCCTGCAGGAGGCGGCGGATCAGCTCTCCGGCGGGCAGGAGGAGCACGTCGAGCTGGCCGCCTTGGCCATCGAGCTCGGCTACGGCGATCAGGCGCACTTCACCCGGGACTTCACGCGCGTGGTCGGTCGACCACCCGGACGGTTCCGCGCGGACGTGGCGGATTCCGACAAGACCTGACACGCCGTTGCCAGGGATCGTGGCAACTATGACGCATGTGAATCCCATCCCCGCCGGCTACACCTCCCTCACTCCGTTCATCGTCGTTTCCGACGGTGCCGGAGCGATCTCCTTCTACACCTCCGTCTTCGGTGCCGAGCTGGTCTCGCGCACGGACGCTCCCGACGGGAGCGTCGCGCACGCCGAGCTTGACTTTGGTCACGGGCGCCTGCAGCTCGGCGATGCCAATCCCGCGTTCGGGCTGGTGGCGCCGGGGACAGCCGACACAGCCGACACAGCCGACACGGCCGACACTGTGACCCACTCGATCTGCCTGTACTGCCCCAACGTGGACGACATCGTGGACAGGGCCGTGGCTGCGGGTGCCACCCTGCGCGAGCCGGTGAGCACGTTCGTGACCGGGGACCGGTATGGCTCGGTGCTGGACCCATTCGGCCAGCGGTGGGCGATCATGACGCGCGTCGAGGACGTCTCCGACGAGGAAGCACAGCGCCGGGTGGCCGAATGGATGGCAACGCAGGGGTGAGGAGCACTCGGGTCCCCGTGCCCGGTATCGGTAGGCTCGTGCCCCATGGTCGAACGCGTATATCCCCCGGTGATCGCCGTGATCGGGCCCACCGCCACCGGCAAGTCGGATCTCGCGCTCGATCTCGCCGAGTGGCTTGGCGGCACATCCGGGGCAGAGATCGTGAACGCCGACGCGATGCAGCTCTACCGCGGGATGGATATCGGTACCGCCAAACTGGGTCCGCACGAGCGCCGCGGTATCACTCACCACCAGCTCGACGTGCTGGAGGTGACCGAGGAGGCCAGTGTCGCCCGCTACCAACAGCAGGCACGGGCCGATGTGGCAGCCATCCATGGACGCGGCCGGGCAGCGATCGTGGTGGGCGGATCCGGGCTCTACGTGCGAGCGCTGCTGGATCGGATCGAGTTCCCCGGCACCGATCCGGCCGTCCGCGCCGCCTGGGAGCGTCGCGCAGCTGAGGAGGGCCCTGGGGTGCTGCACGGCGAGCTCACCCGGCAGGACCCGGAGGCCGGACGCAGGATCGACCGCGCCAACACCCGCCGCATCGTGCGCGCCCTGGAGGTCATCGAGATCACCGGCCGCCCATTCTCGGCGAACCTGCCCGATCACACCTACGAGATCCCCGCCGTCCAGATCGGCATCGACCTGCCCACCGGCGAGCTCGACCGGCGCATCGATACCCGCGCCCGGCGGATGTTCGCCGAGGGGCTCGCGGCCGAGACCGAGCTGCTGCTCGCCGAGGGGCTCGAGGACGGCCGCACCGCCTCCCGTGCCGTCGGCTATGCCCAGGCGATCGCGTGGATCCGGGGGGAGTGCGACGAGGCCGAGGCGATCGAAAGCACGGCGCTGACCACCCGGCAGCTCGCCCGCCGGCAGCGCAAGTGGTTCCGCCGTGACCCACGGGTGACCTGGCTCACCCCAGGGGACGATCTGCTGGACCGGGCACGTACGCTGATCGGGTGAACGCAGCGGATCTGCCCACTTTCGTCAAGGGCCACGGTACGGGCAACGACTTCCTCCTCTACGCCGATCCCGACGGCGTGGCGGAGCTGACCGCCGAGACCATCGCCGCCGTGGCCGACCGGCACACCGGCTTCGGCGCCGATGGTGTCATCCGCGCCGTGCGCACCAGCGCCCCCGGCGTCCCGGCGGGAGTGGTGGGCGCCGACAGTGTTGACAGTGAGTGGTTCATGGACTACCGCAACGCCGACGGCTCCGTCGCGGAGATGTGCGGCAACGGCATCCGCGTGTTCACCGCCTTCCTGCGCCACGAGAACCTGCTCGACCTGCCCGACGGCGGATCCACCGCGATCGCGACCCGTGCGGGCGTGCTGCAGGTTCGGCGAGAAGGTGAGGAATACGCCGTCGACATGGGGGTCTGGTCGGCCCCCGGCGGACCGGATGCACTCGCCGAGGGTTTCGACGTCAGTGTGGTGGTCCCGGGCCTGACCGAGCAACGCCCTGGCCTTCGGCTCGACCTGCCCAACCCTCACACGGTCGTGGCGGTGGAATCGGCGGACGAGCTCGACGAACTGGACCTGCACCGGGCGCCGGGCGTGGACCCCTCGCCCGAGCACGGCACGAATGTGGAGTTCGTCCTCCCGCTGGGGGAGCAGGAGGTCGACGAGGTGGATCGTGACGGTCAGGTGACCGGCACGGTCACCATGGGCGTGGTCCGGATGCGGGTGCACGAACGTGGCGTAGGGGAGACGCTTTCGTGTGGCACCGGCGCCTGCGCTGCGGCGCTCGCGGTGCGCACCTGGTTCGGGGACGGCGCACCTGATGAGTGGCAGGTACAGGTTCCTGGTGGCACGCTGCGAGTGCGAGCCTTGGCAGAGCAGCATGTCGAGCTCGCCGGGCCGGCGCAGCTGGTGGGCCGCGTCACGCCGCTGTAGTCGATCCCGGGAGCAGTCTGGCGCGCAGGTACACAGACGTGCGCGGGCTCAGGCGCCCTGCACCTGCAGCACCCGGAATCCCTTGGAGCTGGCGACCCGTTCGACCGGCAGCCCCAGCTCGGCACCGATCCACCGCTGCAGCGAGTCCGAGCCGAGGTTCTTGGCCACCACCAGGTGCGCCAGCGCTCCCGGCCGCAACCGGGGCAGCCAGGTGCGTAGCAGCTGGTGGAGGGCCGGCTTTCCGATCCGGATCGGTGGATTCGACCACAACGCATCCAGCCGAAGGTCGGGCTCGACCGCCAGCAGCTCCTCCGGCCGCCAGGCCTCGATGTGGTGGCCGGCCCCGTTGAGTCGGGTGAGCTCCAGGGCCCGGTCGTTGACGTCGACGGCGAGCACGCGGGCGGCCGGGCTGGCCCGGGCCAGCGCGAGCGCGATCGGTCCCCAGCCGCATCCCAGGTCCAGCAGTGTCCCCGACGGCGGAGGGTCGCCGACCGTCTCCAGCAGCACCGTGGTACCGGGGTCGAGCCGGTCGGCCGAGAACACGCCGGAGTCCACCTGTACCTGCACCTGGGTGCCTCGGAGCGTGATGGTGAGTGTGCGCCGTCGGCCCGGGCCCTCGGGTGAGGTGAAGTAGTGGCTGTTCACGAGCGTCCACCCTACCCATCGGCCCGCGGCTGGGTGGCGTGCGTGTGCTCTGGGTGAAATCCCTTGGATCAGGCGGCAGCAGGTGGGATCGTAGAGCATCACATTGCCGCTCGAGAGGACACCATGACCGCACCTTCCGCCCGTACGACGCCGCACCCGGACGCCTCCACCGAGGACCGCGCGCAGGATGTCGTCGCCCGGATCCTGGCGAGGGCGGGAACGGCCATCCAGGCCTCCGGCGATCAGCACAGCGCCCACGACGGTGACCAGCTCGACCTCGACGAGCGTGCTGCGCTGCGACGTGTTGCCGGGCTCTCCACCGAACTCGAGGACGTCACCGAGGTCGAGTACCGGCAACTGCGTCTGGAGCGGGTCGTGCTCGTGGGCCTGTGGACGCGCGGGAGCGCCGAGAATGCGGAAGTCTCGCTCCGGGAGTTGGCAGCACTGGCCGAGACCGCCGGTTCGGAGGTCCTCGACGGTCTGCTGCAGCGCCGCTCCGCGCCCGATCCCGGGACCTACATCGGCTCCGGTAAGGCAGCCGAACTGGCCGACGTGGTCAAGAGTACGGGTGCCGATACCGTGATCGTCGACTCCGAGCTCGCGCCTTCGCAGCGCCGCGCACTCGAGGACGTGATCAAGGTCAAGGTGATCGACCGGACGGCTCTGATCCTCGACATCTTCGCCCAGCACGCCAAGTCCCGCGAAGGTAAAGCGCAGGTGGAGCTCGCCCAGCTCGAGTACCTGCTGCCCCGCCTGCGTGGCTGGGGTGAGTCGATGTCACGGCAAGCCGGTGGCCGGGCTGCCGGTGGTGAGGGCATCGGCTCGCGCGGACCCGGTGAGACCAAGATCGAGCTGGACCGGCGTCGCATCCGGACCCGGATGGCGAAGCTGCGACGGCAGATCGCGGGGATGGCACCAGGGCGAGCCGCACGCCGCAGTTCGCGCCGCACCGGCGCGGTGCCGTCGGTGGCGATCGCCGGGTACACCAACGCCGGGAAGTCGTCGCTGCTGAACCGGCTCACAGGGGCCGGAGTGCTGGTGCAGAACGCGCTCTTCGCGACCCTGGACCCCACGGTCCGTCGCGCCGAGACTGCCGACGGACGCCTCTACACGCTGGCCGATACGGTCGGATTCGTCCGCAATCTGCCGACGCAGCTGGTCGAGGCATTCCGTTCCACCCTGGAGGAGGTGGGGGAGTCCGACGTCATCCTGCACGTCGTGGACGCCTCTCACCCCGGTCCGGAGGGGCAGCTCACCGCAGTCCGGGACGTGCTCCGCGACATCGAGGGCGTCAAGGACATCCCCGAGATCATCGCCCTGAACAAGGCCGATCTCGCCGAACCGGAGACCCTCGCGCGCTTGCGCACCCGCGAGCCCGGTGCCATCGCTGTCTCAGCCAAGACCGGCGCGGGAGTGGCCGAGCTGCAGGCGAAGATCGCCGAACTGCTTCCTCGCCCGGCCGCGGAGGTCGACCTCGTGGTGCCCTACTCCCGAGGTGACTTGCTCCACCGCGCCCACACCGCGGGCGAAGTGATCTCCACCGAGCACCTCGCCGAGGGAACACGCCTCGTTGCCCGTGTGGACCAGGCGCTGGCGGTCGAGCTCGATGCGGCCGCCCGCGCCGCCTCCTGAGGCGTTTCCATACCTCGGCCCGTCGTTGTCGGCGGACCGCGGCGGTCCACGCTACCGTCGTCTGGTGCCCGCTGACGCTCGTCCCACCACCACGGCCGATAGGCCGACCGGCACCGCCGACGAGCACCCGATCGATCCGGTGCTCGATGCGGTCGTGGCGGCGATGGGCGGCGCCCGCCGGGAGGGCCAGCACGCCATGGCCCGGGCCGTGGCGGACACGCTCGACGACGGCAGCCACCTGCTCGTGCAGGCCGGAACCGGGACGGGGAAGTCGCTCGCGTACCTGGTCCCCACCCTCATGCACGCCGTCACGTCTGGTCAGCGCGCGATCGTCTCCACCGCCACCCTGGCGCTGCAGCGCCAGGTCATCGGGCACGACCTCCCCCTGGTGGCCGACGCGCTCGCCGACCGTCTGCCGCGGCAACCCGAGGTCGCCCTGCTCAAGGGATGGCACAACTACGTGTGCAAGCACAAGCTTGCCGGCGGCTACCCGGACGACGACGAAGGTGCGCTCTTCTCCGCGAGCGAGGCTGCGCCGTCGGCGGCCGAGGAGCACCCGGGAGAGGAGGCCGCAGAGGACAGCCTGGGCGGCCAGGTGGTGCGGCTGCGTGAGTGGGCGACCGAGACCGAGACCGGCGACCGGGACGACCTCGTCCCCGGAGTGAGTGAGCGAGCCTGGCGTCAGGTCTCGATCACCTCGATGGAGTGCCTGGGACAGAAGTGCCCATTGCTGGAGGAGTGCTTCCCTGAGCGGGCTCGTGCAGCCGCGCGGGAAGCCGATCTGGTCGTGACCAATCACGCCATGCTCGGAATCGCCGCCTCCGGATCCCCCAAGGTGCTGCCCGAGCACGAGATCCTCCTCGTGGATGAGGCACACGAACTCTCCGACCGGGTGACCGCTCAGGCCACGGTTGAGCTCTCGGCCGCGGTCGTCGAACGCACCGCCCGGACTGCCCGGCGTCATGGCGGGGTGGCTCTGCCGGAGATGGACGCTGCCGCGGCCGAGCTGCGCACACTGCTGATGCAGGTACCCGAAGGCAGACTGCAGACGGGCCTGCCCACCGAGCTGACCGCCGTCGTTCGTTCCATCGCCGACGCCGCACGTGAGGGCATGGCGACCATGAAGGGGGAGGGCAAGGGCGACGCGGCCGGCGGGATGAGCATGGCCAAGAGCGCACTGCTGGTGCTCTTCGAGGTTGCTGACCGATTGCTCTCGGACCGGGTGGCCGACAAGGTCGACGTGCTCTGGTGCGAGCGTGGGCGGCGCCCAGGTGAAGGATCGCGACTCATGGTCGCCCCGCTGAATGTGGCCGGTCCTATCGCCGGGGAACTCCTGTCGGGCCGGTCCGCCGTCCTCACCTCAGCCACGCTGAGCCTCGGCGGAAGCTTCGATGCCACCGGCGGTGCACTCGGACTGGCGCCCGGCACCTATCGCGGTGAAGTGGTCGAGTCTCCCTTCGACTACGGCAAGCAGGGCATTCTCTATATTGCCAAGCACCTGCCGCCGCCGGGCCGCGACGGCACGGACGAGAAGGTGCTGGACGAGATCGCGGAGCTGATCACGGCCGCAGGAGGCGGCACGCTCGGGCTGTTCTCGTCCCGCCGCGGCGCCCAGCTCGCCGCCGAGGCCATGCGCGAGCGGCTCGACACTCCCGTACTGCTGCAGGGCGATGACGTGCTGCCGACCCTGGTGCGGGAGTTCGCTGCCGATCCGGCAGCCTCGTTGTTCGGCACCCTGTCGCTGTGGCAGGGCGTGGACGTCCCGGGTTCGTCCAACCGTCTCGTCCTCATCGATCGCATTCCCTTCCCTCGCCCGGACGATCCGGTCAAGGCCGCGCGCACTGAGGTTGTGGCAGCAGGTGGTGGTAACGGGTTCATGGCGGTCTCGGCCACGCACGCCGCACTGCTCCTCGCGCAGGGGGCAGGACGATTGATCCGGTCAACGAGCGACAGGGGTGTCGTGGCCGTGCTCGACCCTCGACTTCGGACCGCGCGATACGGCAGCTTCCTGGCGGCGAGCCTGCCGCCCCTGTGGCCGACCACCGATCCTGCGGTGGTGCGAGCCGCGCTTCGCCGGCTCGCGGCGTCGTAACGGTCGAGATGTCGTGACGGTAGTGATCCGCGGCTGCCGCTGCAACGGCGTCACTCGCTATTCTCACGGTGTGGAGGTGCGCAGATGAACAACGCAACCGCGTCGGCAGGCACCGGGTTGAGCACGATCGCCGTCGTCGGGGCCGGGTCGGTCGGCGCCACATACGCTTACGCGGCCCTGATCAATGGTGTGGCGCGCCGGGTGGTGCTCTACGACGTCAACGGCGCCAAGGTCCGTGCGGAGGCGCTTGATCTGGCCCATGGGATCGAGTACATGCCCATGGGCAGTGTCGATGGCTCTGACGAGGTCGGCATCTGCGCAGGAGCGGATCTGGTCGTGGTGACCGCTGGGGCGAAGCAACGACCGGGGCAGAGCCGGATGGAGCTTGCCGAACGGACCGTGGGGCTGATGCGGACGTTGCTGCCGGATCTGGTCGAGGTCGCCCCGGATGCCATCTATCTCATGGTCACCAACCCCGTGGACGTCGTGACCTATGCCGCCCAGCAGATCTCCGGACTGCCGGCTCGGCGGGTGCTCGGCTCCGGGACCGTGCTGGACTCGTCTAGGCTGCGCTATCTGGTTGCCGGTGCGTGTGGTGTCGCCGTGCGCAACGTCCATGCCTATGTGCTCGGCGAGCACGGGGACTCAGAGGTGCCGATCTGGAGCTCGGCGACGATCGGGGGAGTGCCGGTGCGGGAGTTCAGCGAACTCGGCGCAACGGTGCGCGATGGGATTGCGCGTGAGGTCGTCGAGTCGGCATACCGGATCATCGAGGGCAAGGGCGCGACGAACTATGCCATCGGGCTGGCGGCGACGAGGATCAGCCAAGCCATTCTCCGAGGTGAGGGTGCCGTGCTCCCGGTCTCGAGCAGGCTCCGGGACTACCGCGGAATCTCTGACGTGTGCCTGTCCGTACCGTCGGTCGTCGATCGTACGGGCGTCGCCCGCCAGCTGGAGATCCCGCTGGACGCGGCCGAGGTGGCGGCGTTGCAAGCAAGCGCTGCCTCTGTGCGTGCCACTGCCCGGCGATGCGGATTCTGATGGGTCCTGATCTGCCCAGGTCATGTCCGGTCGGAGCGGCCTGGGGCAGATCAGAGTGACATCTGTCGGCTCAGAGAGCTGTGTCGGCTCAGAGAGAACGGAGCACGCTCACCACACGACCGAGGATCTCGGCGTCGGTGCCGTCGATCGGGTGGTAGGCCTCGTTCGCGGGTAGCAGCCACAGAGCGTCCGGAGTACGCTTCAGCGTCTTCACGGTGGCCTCCCCATCGATCATTGCTGCGACGATCTCACCGTTCTCGGCTACCTTCTGTTGTCGGACGACCACCCAGTCGCCGTCGCAGATGGCGGCATCGATCATCGAGTCGCCGACCACCTTCAGCAGGAATAGTTCTCCCTCGCCCACGAGTTGCCGAGGAAGCGGGAAGACGTCCTCGACGGCCTGCTCGGCCAGGATCGGGCCACCCGCGGCGATCCGCCCGACGACCGGGACGTAGGTGGCGCGCACGCCGGACTCCTCGCCGTCGTGCATGGCGAAGGTGGCTGGATCCGCACTGACCTCCTGAGCATCGTCAGGGTGAATGATCTCGATGGCCCGCGTGGAGACGGGGTCGCGTCGTAGATACCCCTTCTTCTCCAGCAGATGGAGCTGGTACTTCACCGACGACGGGCTCGCCAGGCCGACGGCCTGGCCGATCTCGCGCATCGTGGGTGGGTACCCCTTCTTCTCCAGGCTGATGCGGATCGAGTCCATGATCTTCCGCTGACGCGGGCTGAGCCCGTCCGGTCCGGGACGGTCCTTCGGGTCGGCTGGCTTCGCGGGGCTCACGGCTTCCTCCAAGGTGCCTCGGGCGTCGACGGTGGCGTCGATGTCAGTGGTCGGTGGTGTGCTCTGCATGTGTCGGTATTCACCCTACGGCGAGCACCGACACTTCGGAAACATCTGTTCGATTGGCGTGTCGACAACTCTCGCACATGCGTGCTACTGTCGCAACAGATGTTCGACGAACGAGTGTTCGAGTCGCTAGATGTGAACACTCGCCGAGAGCACTAGTGAGAGGAGAGCGCAGATGAGCGCCCTGGCCCTTCCCGTCCCGGAGATCGCCCCCGTATCGGCCCGACGTCGTCATCTCGTGGCCGTGCCCGCTTTCGCTCCCGGAGCGCCGTCCATACCCTCTGTACTGCCAGCGGAGCGACCGCGCTCGGTGCCGGCTGTGTCACCGGACAGTGATCGCCAGGTGAGTTCGCATCCGGCCCGGTCGGCCGAGGGGCGCCTGCGGCTCACGGTTCGTGGGCAGATCGTTCTCAGCGTCCTGGCGCTCGTGGTCGCTGCCGGGATCGGCTCTCTGCTCGGTCTCGCGCTGCCCGCGGATGAGGCTCTGCCGTCCGAGGTGGCCACGGTCACGGTCGGCCCGGGGGAGAGCCTGTGGGGAATCGCCCAGCAGGCGGCGGGTCCGGGCGAGGACGTGCGTGTGGTGATCGATCAGATCATGACGTTGAACAGTCTGGCGGACTCCACGGTGCATGCCGGGCAGCAGTTGAGCATTCCAGTGGAGGGCTGAGCGGCCGCGATCGCCCGTGCCTCGGCAGTCTTGGCATCGCCCTCGTGACGACTACTTGCGTTGGGGCCTGCTTGATGTCTACGGTTTCCCTACATCTAGTAGTTACACTGATGTGATTGCCGCAGATATGGTAGGTGCGGCCACTCGTTCGAGGAGAGGGATCCCGACCGGTGCATTGTCCGTTCTGTCGTCACAGCGACTCCCGTGTGGTGGATTCACGCACGGCTGACGACGGAGCCTCCATCCGTCGACGTAGGCAGTGTCCCGAGTGCGGGCGGCGTTTCACGACCGTCGAGAGCACCAGCTTGAGCGTGGCCAAGCGGTCAGGCGCTGTGGAACCGTTCAGCCGCGACAAGATCATCGCGGGCGTACGTAAGGCCTGTCAGGGTCGTCCTGTCTCCGATGATGACCTGGCGCTGCTGGCTCAGCAGGTCGAAGAGGCCGTCCGCTCCACGGGTGTGGCGGAGGTCGATGCACATGAGGTCGGTCTGACGATCCTGGGACCTCTGCGGGCCCTGGACGAGGTCGCCTACCTTCGCTTCGCTAGCGTCTATCAGTCCTTCTGCTCGTTGGAGGATTTCGAGGCGGCGATCACCGCCCTCCGAGTGGATCGCGACGCCGCGCGGTAGCTCCCCTAGACAGTCGGTGGTGGCCTGGGAGGGGAAGCCTGGGCCATCACCGGCGAGGACCGACGCATGTGGGCCTGTCAGAGGTTGCTCGACCGGTGTGCCCAGATGTTGATATCGCCGTCCTGGGCGTGCCGGTCGATGGCACGCAACTCATCGCGAGTGAAGTGCAGGTTCTCCAGCGCTCCGAGGGTGTCGTCGAGCTGAGCCACGCTGGAGGCGCCGACGAGGGCGGTGGTGATCCGGGGGTCGCGGAGTACCCAGGCAATCGCCAGTTGTGCCAGCGTCTGGTGGCGACGGCCCGCGATCGCGTTCAGGGCTTGGATACGCGAGAGGTTCTCCTGGCTGAGGAAGGACGTGTGGAGCGGTCCCCCTGCCGCGGCTCGGGAACCTTCAGGCACTCCGTGCAGGTACTTGCGCGTGAGCATCCCCTGTGCAAGCGGTGAGAAGACAGCGGCTCCCAGGCCTGTCTCGCCCAGGACGTCAAGTACGCTCTCGCCGGATGAGTCCGGTCGCTCGATCCAGCGGTTGATCATCGAGTACGAGGGCTGATGCACGAGGAGATCCAGGCCGATCCGGTCGGCGACAGCCATCGCCTCTCGCGTTCGCGTGGCTGAGTATGAGGAGATCCCCGCGTAGAGAGCCTTACCGGAATCGACTGCGGTCTTCAGCGCTCCGAGCGTCTCGTGCAGTGGAGTGGTCGGATCGAACCGGTGGCTGTAGAAGATGTCGACGTAGTCGACACCGAGACGTCGCAGCGACGCCTCCAGCGAGGCGAGCAGGTACTTGCGTGAGCCGCCCTCCCCATAGGGGCCCGGCCACATCCGGTACCCGGCCTTGGTCGCGATCACCAGCTCGTGTCGGTAGGGCGCGAGATCGGTGGCGAGGATCCGCCCGAACATCTCCTCGGCAGCGCCGCGGGGCGGACCATAGTTGTTCGCGAGGTCGAACTGGGTGATGCCGCGGTCGAAGGCGTGCAGCACGATCTCCCGTTGCGTCTCCGGCGAGCGATCGGTCCCGAAGTTCTGCCAGAGGCCGAGGGAGATGGCTGGCAGGTCGAGTCCGGAGCGTCCGCACCGGCGCATGGGCATCGAGTCGTAACGGGTCGGGGCGGCGTGAAACGGCGTGCTCATGCCTCGATGCTATTTCTCTGGTGCTCGTGCGGCATCCGGGGCACTCTTGGGGGTGGGCCGAGTAGTGCCGCCCGGGCCCGGACCGCCAGGTCATCCAGGACGGCACCTGAGGAGGCACTGTGGCACAGCAGTCGGAAGTACCGAGTCCAGCGGTGGACGTCGCAGCATCACCGTCTGAGCAACCGGACCCCATGGCGTCGGCGAAGGCAAGGATGCGCGAAGCGCTGGAACGCAAGGCCGAGCGCGATCATCCGAGTGCGCGTGGTGCCCGGAACACGGGAGCCGTGCACGGACCGGAGGTCGAAGGTGCGGGAGGCCGACGCGTCTTCCGCCGCAAGTCGGGCTGAGCGTCGGATGTGGACCGGCGCCGGGTGCTAGTCGTCGGTGCCGGGCCGCAGGGCGCGTACGCGAATAGTGGCCTCCATGGCCTCGATCTGCGCGATCGTGTCCTCCGGAAGGTCACCACCGACGTCAGTCACCACATAGCCCACCGAGCCGGAGGTACTCAGAACCTGGCTCTCGATGTTGGCGCCGGCGTTCGAGAGAGTCTGGTTCACGGCGGCGAGCACCCCGGGCACGTTGTGATGAAGATGCGCGATCCGATGAGTCTCCTGCGCAGGGCGGTCCAGGATCAGGGAGGGGAGGTTGACACTCAGGGCGGTCGCCCCGTTCTCCAGGTAGTCACGCAACTTGGCTGCCACGAACACCCCGATGTCCTGCTGTGCCTCTTCGGTGGAGCCGCCGACGTGCGGGGTGAGGATCACGTTCGGCAAGTCGCGTAGTTCGGAGTCGAACGGGTCCCCCTGCCGCTTCGGCTCGTGGGGGAACACATCGACAGCTGCTCCGGCGATCCGTCCGTCGAGCACTTCCTGCCGGAGCCTCGCGTAGTCGACCAGGAACCCCCGGGAGAGGTTCAGGAAGATCGCGCCGTCCTTCATGCGCGCGAACTGACGTGCTCCGAACATCCCGGCGTTGCCGGATCGGCCGTCCACGTGCAGCGTCACGATGTCGGCCTCGTCCAGGAGCGCGTCCAGACTGGGCATCCGGCGCGCGTTGCCGAGGGCGAGCTTTTCCGCAGTGTCGTAAAAGATGACCCGCATTCCCAGGGCCTCGGCAACGACCGAGAGCTGGGTTCCGATATTGCCGTAGCCGACGATTCCGAGCGTGCGCCCGCGGACCTCGTGCGCTCCGCTCGCCGACTTGTCCCACACGCCGGAGTGCAGGGACTTGTCCTTCTCGGTCAGTCGCCGCGTGAGGGCGATGATCTCCGCCAGCGCGAGCTCGACCACAGAGCGAGTGTTGGAGAACGGGGCGTTGAAGGCGGCGACACCGGAATGCGCTGCAGCGCGCAGATCGATCTGGTTGGTTCCGATGCAGAACGCCCCGACGGCCAGCAGGTCAGGAGCATTGTCGATCACCCGCTGAGTGAGGTTCGTCTTGGAACGCAGCCCGAGCACCTGCACTCCCTGCAGAGCCTCGATGAGCTCGTCCTCGTCGAGAGCCCCGGTGCGGGTGCTCACGTCGATGCCGGCCCCGTGCAGCAGCTCGCTGCCGAGATGATGGATGTTCTCGAGGAGAAGTGCCTTGACCACGGGCCTATCGTGCTCCTGACGCTGCCGAAGTCCCAATCGTTCTCAGGTGCTGGACGTCCTCCAGGCCCGCAGGCAGCGGTTCGGTGTGTACCAGGTGCAGTCGGCGGGTCGGCCGCGTCATCGCAACATACAGGTCACCGGGGCGGCCGGCCTCGGCGAGCATGCGCGCGGGCTCGACCAGCACGACCACGTCGAACTCGAGCCCCTTGCTGCCCGTCGGGTCCAGCACCACCACCTCCCGGGTGAGGTCCACACGGCCCTCGCTGCCGAGGGCCTGGGCGATCTGCGCTCGCAGGCTCGGCGGGACCAGGACGGCCATCCGGCCACCGTCGAGATGTGCGCGTTCGCGGTCCACCACACCGGCGACACCTTGCAGCAGTTCGGGCACGGCCGACGTCACGACGGCGTCCGGTACGTCCCGGGCCGAGGTCACCGGGGTCGGGGGGTGCTCAGGGTCCGCCGCGATCATCATGGCGCGTGCAGCGTCCATCACGCGTGCCGGAGTGCGGTAGTTCACTGTGAGCGTCGACGTCCGGTACCGGCCGCGGAGTGGACGCTCGAGCATCTGCGACCAGCTCCGAGCACCCGACCGGCTCGACGTCTGCGAGACATCGCCGACGACGGTCATCGACCGGGTCGGGTTCCGCCGCAGCAGGGCGTGCCACGCCATCGGCGAGAGCTCTTGCGCCTCATCGACGACGACGTGCCCGTACGTCCAGGAGCGGTCGGCCATGGCACGTTCTGCCGTGGTCATCCGAGGACCGGTGGCGGCGAACCGGCCGGCGACCGTCTCGGCGTCGACGAGGCCGTCGCCAGCCCCCGACTGCTGCAGCATCTCGCGGGCGTAGGCAATCTCGGCCTCACGCTGGGTCTGGTCTGCGCGCGTACGGGCCTGGTCGGCCTCGTCGTCCTCGCCGATCCGTTCGGCGGCCTCGTCCAGCAGCGGTACGTCGGCAGGGGTCCACGGTGTGCCACGGTCACGGTAGAGCGCACGCCGTTCACGGGCCGAGAGCCGGGGAGCGGCCTCGGCGAGCCGGTGCGGCTTGGCGTACAGATCCTCCAGCAGTCCGGTGGCCGAGAGCGGCATCCAGCAGAGGTTCAGTGCGACCCGCACGTCTCGGGAGCTGCGCAACTCATCGATGATGTCCGCACGGTCGTCCTCACCCACGCCGGGTACCTTCTCGGCGTACTGCTCCGCGAGCGAATTGAGCATGTGGCGTACGAATGTCACCCGTGCCACGTTGTGCGGGGCGCGGCTGCGCCGTGCACGCTCCTGGGCCTGCCGTACGTCTCGCTCGAGCAGGCGCAACCGGACCGACCCGACCACGAGGTCCTGTTCGGGAAGGACACGCTGGCGTGCGCGGACCGCGGCGGCGAGGATCGTCGTCCATTGCCGACGGCCCTTGATCTCGGCGACCTCGTCGTTCTCAGTACCGGTGGCCTCGACGCCCGGGAGTAGATCAGCGATGGTGGTGGCCACCACGCCGGTCTCACCCAGGGCGGGAAGCACCTTCTCGATGTAGCGCAGGAACACCCGGCTCGGCCCCACCAGGAGCACACCGGAGCGTTCAATCCGCTCCCGGTGCGCATACAGCAGAAATGCGGCGCGGTGCAGTGCCACTGCGGTCTTGCCCGTACCGGGCCCTCCCTCGACGATCAGCACGCCGTCCAGTTCGGACCGAATCACCGCATCCTGCTCAGCCTGGATCGTGGCGACGATGTCTCCCATCCGACCCGTACGCTGGGCGTTGAGCGCAGCCAGTAGCGCACCCTCACCGGAGAGGTTGACGTCGGCCTCCTGCACCGCGTCCAGATCGAGCACATCGTCCTCGATGCCGACGACGCTGCGGTGCCTGGTCTGCAGGTGCCGCCGCAGGACCACATCACCCGGCTGGGCGGCAGTCGCCTGATAGAACGCGCGCGCCGCTGGAGCGCGCCAGTCGGTCAGCATCGGGACCTGCTCGGCATCCGAGAGCCCGATCCGGCCCACATAGCGACGTTCGCCATCGGTCAAGTCGAGGCGTCCGAAGACGAGGCGCTCCTCGACGGCATCCAGCTGGGCGAGCCGGTCCTCGTACAACGTGGCGAAGGCGTCTCGCTCCGAGCGATTCTGATGGCTGCCCGTGGCCCCGCTCCTGCGCACGGCCGTCAACCGGCTACGGGTGTGCTCGCGTAGGTCGTCGAGCCGCTCGTAGACGCGATCCAGGTGATCCTGTTCGACCCGGTGGGCCACCGACGAGCCCGACGAGGACTGGTCGGGCATCGCATCGTGAGAGGCCACGTATCGGCGCTCCTTTTCGTGCTCGGCGTCGTGAGACGAACATCCATTATCCACGACCATCTATGATCCAAGGCGCACCCTGCTCCTCGCCGCCGACGCCGGCTTTCGCTGCTGGTGAACGCTGGAATGGTGGCTCCACTGCCCATGTTGGCGCAGGCGGTAGGAAGTAACGTGGTCCGACGCGAAGGATGAGGATGAACGATCCCCGGGAGCTGTACCGCGTGGTCGACGACCCGCCGGAGTTGTACGAGGACGAAGCACCGGTCCTGCTGCATGCGATGCAGGGCTCGATCGACGCCGGGCACGCCGGCAGCCTGGTCGCCAGGCATCTGGTCGACAAGTTGCCCTCGCGTCGACTCCTCGAGTTCGACGTCGATGCGCTGATCGACTACCGGGCGCGTCGCCCGGCCATGACCTTCGACGAGGGAACGTGGACCGAGTACGACCAGCCCGCGCTCGTGGTGGATCTGGTCCGCGACGATGACGGTGCGCCGCTGCTCCTGCTCCACGGACTGGAGCCCGACGTGCAGTGGGAGAGGTTCGTACGCGCAGTCCGGACAGTGGTGGAGGACTATCGGGTGGGCCTGACGATCGGCGTTCACGGGATCCCCATGGGAGTGCCCCACACGCGGCCGCTGACGGTGACGGCACATGCGACGCGGGGTGAGCTGATCGAGGCGTACCCGAACTACTTCTCCCGGGTCCAGGTGCCGGGGAGCGCTGCAGCGCTGCTCGAGTTGCGGCTCGGTCAGGAGGGGCGCGACGCGATGGGGTTCGCGGTGAACGTGCCGCACTACCTCGCTCAGTCGGAGTATCCGCAGGCTGCCGCCGAACTCGTCCGCCACATCACCCGAGTTTCCGGTAGGAGTCTTCCCGTCGGTGACCTGGAGGCGAGCGGGGCGCAGGTGCGCTCCGAGGTCGACCGCCAGGTGGCCGAATCCGAGGAGGTGACGGCCGTCGTCCATGCGCTGGAAGGCCAGTACGACTCCTTCGTCGAGGCCTCCGACGATGAGACACGGCAGGCGTTGGGGCCGGCGATGGAGGAACTGCCGAGTGCCGATGAGCTGGCAGCCCAGTTCGAGGCGTTCCTTGCCGGACGTGAGGAACCCGACGGCGGTCCGTGAGGTCACCGAGGGAGGCGGACACCGGCGTCCGCCGGTGTCCGCTGCTCAAGACGATCGTGCGCAGATGGTGGCGGCCGAGCGAGGTCGCATGCCAGAATTGTCGCCGTTGCAGGCGTTTCACTGACGTACGACCCGGGGCACGCACCTCGTGGTGCAGGTCTCACGGACGGCTGGCGGCTTCCGTCGGCCGACCGCACTGACGTGGGGCGAAGCATTGCGGCACCACCAGCGACGGGCACAGGGCTCGTCGACCCAAGTCCCCGGAAGGACATGCACGACATGGCACAAGGAACCGTCAAGTGGTTCAACGCGGAGAAGGGCTACGGCTTCATCGCCCAGGACGGCGGCGGCGACGACGTCTTCGTTCACTACTCCGCCATCCAGTCGGACGGCTACCGCACCCTCGACGAGGCGCAGCGGGTGGAGTTCGAGATCACGCAGGGTCCCAAGGGCCCGCAGGCGGAGAGCGTCCGCGCGGTCTGAGTGGATCGACGCTGGTGGCCCGTATCTCCTGTGGGTGCGGGCCACCGGTGTGTTTCAGGGCCTGATGTGTTCAGGACCTCCTGGAGACGGAGGCGGCTGCTCGCAGTGGTCAGTCCCGCAGCGCCGGGAACGTCCCCACGAACTCGGCGACCTGCCTGCCGCTGAGAAATGAGGCGGGGACCGGGAGAGTGCGCATCCGGCGATCGAGTGCGGAGACGGGAAGTGGCCGCGCGGAGCCGAGTGCGACGACATTCCCGTACCGTCTGCCTTTGAGCACCGCCGGCTCGGCGATGACGCCGACGTGCTCGAACACCTCGCGCACCGTGGCTACCTCGCGACGGGCCCGGTCCAGCGGTGGGCGGTCGGCCGTATTGAGCAGGTAGATGCCTCCTGGGTCCAGGGCGGCAGCGACGGCCTGGGTGAACTCCACCGTGCAGACGTGAGGCGGCGGACGGCGATCGGCGAACACGTCCCGTACCACCACGTCTTTGCTGCCCGGGTGCAGGCCCTCGACAGCCTCGCGCGCATCGGCCACACGGATGCGCAGTGCCGGTGAACGGGGCAGATCAAACCATTGCCGGACGTACTCGGCAAGACGTGCATCGATCTCGACCGCGATCTGCCGGGAACCGGGCCACGTGGCATCGACGGCCCTCGGGAGCGCGCAGCCCGCCGCACCCAGATGTACGGCGCGCGGCCGAGCCTCGTCGTCGAGCACCTCCTCCAGGACGGCCAGCATCTGCTGCATGTACTCGAACAGCAGCCGACGCGGATCGACGAGGTCCAGGTGCGAACTCTCCGCACCATCGAGGAGCACCATCACACCGTGGGGATCGGCAGTGTCGGTGGTCAGTTCTACTGTGGCGTATGTGGTTGAGAGAGGCCCGGTCGGCAGTATCCGTCCGGCCGGCGAACGTCCCGAGGTCGCAGGGCCCCGGCGGCGAGAGGAGCGGCTCGGCATGAGCACGACGGTACCGCCCGCATCATCAGGACGAGCGGCACTCTTGACGACATAGAACTGATGTTCGATACTGGGATGGACGGAATCGGTCGACGCCCGCAGGCGAGCGGCAGGAGGTCACACGTGATGGTCGGAACGACAGCAGCGCAACTACTGCGCCGGGCGCAGCGCGAGCTCGGGCAGATCCAGTCCGATGGCGATCTGCACACCACGTTCCTGCACGCCCACATGGCGGCCCTTCGCGCGGGCGCGGCGGTGCTCGCGCTCCATCCTGCGGGGAGTGCGCCCAGGTCCCGGCGGCGTCAGGTGCGCAGCGTGTGGGAGCAACTCGGCGAATGCGGACCGGAATGGATGCCGTGGGCTGCGTACTTCGCGCAAGGGGCCGCGGTGCGGGCAGCGATCGAGACCGGCCGTCAGGTGGAACTCACCCGGCAGCAGGCCGATGAGGTGGTGGCCACGGCGACGGATTTCCTGGCGCGGGTGAGTGAGGCTGTCCGTGAGAGCCAGCCCGCGATGCCCGTGATGCCGGCGCTGGCGTCGTGACAGGCGAGCGACCGTGAGTCGAGCACCGCGTAGCGCTGGGGCGCGACGCGACTGGGGTAGTGACGACTCCCAGACGCCGATCCTGCATGTCGACATGGATGCCTTCTTCGCGTCGGTAGAATTGTTGAGCCGGCCTGAACTACGCGGACGTCCGGTGATTGTCGGAGGCAGGCATCGCGGGGTGGTGCTCGCAGCTACGTACGAGGCACGAGCCAGCGGTGTGCATTCGGCGATGCCGATGACCAGGGCGCGGGTGCTTTGCCCGCAAGCGATCGTCATCGCCCCGGATCACAGCAGATACCGGGAGATGTCACGGGGTGTGATGCGCATCCTCGGTGACATCACCCCGGTGATCGAACCGCTGAGCATTGACGAGGCCTTCTTGGATGTCTCCGGTGCGCGGCGTCGTCTCGGGCCGCCCGCGATGATTGCGGGGCGACTGCGAACTCGCATCGCCGAGGAACTCGGCCTTCCTGCCTCCGTGGGTATCGCCTCGACGAAGTTCGTGGCGAAGCTCGCCTCGAGCCATGCCAAACCGGACGGGATGCTGCTCGTCCCGCGAGACGCCACGGTGGCGTTCCTGCACTCGCTGCCCGTCGGTGCCCTGTGGGGCGTGGGCGAGCGCACGGAAGCGACACTCGCCCGGCTGGCGATCCGCACGGTGGCCGACCTTGCGCACACTCCGCCCGACACGCTGCGGGCTGCGCTTGGAGAGTCCGGTGGGCGCCGTCTGCTCGACCTGGCGTGGGGGCGAGATCCTCGCGCCGTTGAACCAGTGCGACGCGAGAAGTCGATCGGTCACGAGCAGACGTTTGCCGAGAATCTCCGGGATCGGGCCGATCTCGCGGCAGTCCTGCTCGACCAGGCTCATCGATGCGCCGCCCGGCTGCGCTCAGGCGGGTTGTTCGCTGCCGGCGTTGCGATCAAGGTGCGCGGTGCGGACTTCACGACGCTCACGCGGTCGCGGGCGCTAGAGGCGCCGACGGATGTCGCGCACGACCTGTACCAGGTGGCGCGTGAGCTGCTCGCCGCTGTTGCGGTCCCGCCCGGCGGGGTGCGCCTTCTCGGCCTGCGGTGCGAGTCCTTGAGCGAGGCAGCGAGCACTGCGGTGCAGGTGAGGCTCGACGACTCTGGCCCCGAACGACGTGATGCGGAGCTCGCGATGGACCAGATTCGCAGGCGGTATGGTAGGTCATCGTTGACGGCCGGATCTCTTCTACCGGTCCCAACTACCGAGAACGCCCGCGGCGACTTATCCTGTTAGGAAGAAGCCCCCGCAGGTGGGGGTACCTGGAACCGATCGGGAGGTGCGATGCCTCTCTCCGAGTACGAGCAGCGCGTGCTGGAGCAGATGGAGCAGCAGTTGCGCTCCGACGACCCCAAATTGGCGAACGCGATCTCTGGTGGGGCCGTGCGACGTCCTCGCAACGTCGTGCTCGGCACCCTTCTCGGTCTAGCGGGCGTCGGACTGCTGGTCGCGGGCGTGGCCACGTCCTATGTCGTGTTGGGCATCGTCGGATTCTTGGCGATGTTCGCCGGTGTGATGCTCGCCATCTCGCGGCCACGAGCGGCAGTGGCGAACGAGGCTCACGAGAGCAACGTACGCCCGTTGAAGCAGAAGTCGAACGGCTCGTTCATGTCGCGGCTCGAGGAGCGCTGGGATCGGCGTCGCGACGAGAACCGGTAGGGGTTCATGGCCGATGGCGCCGACTGGCGCCATCTGCGCGCATCTGACCACCGAACGATCGGGTGGCTTGGAGGTGTAGTCCTTCCGAACGCACCGTGCCGTGCCGATCACACCGTGCCGTCCCGATCACACCCGTCCCGATCAGACCGTGCCGTCGGTTGGTATCGACACCACGCGTGTCCGATCCGCTGGTATCGGATCACCTCCTTTCGGCGAGGCTCGTGTTGATCGTCCGTACCCACCTGCTGATGGCACCCGTGTCGGCGGCAGTTGGGCGCGGGCCGTAGCGTTCGTCCTGCACCGCCGCAGCGAACTCCTCGAGCGCCCGCGCCCCGTCCTCGTCCAGTACTTCGCGACCAGTCTCAGCGATGGTGCGCGGGGTACTGTGCGCTGTCACCTCGACACCCGCGCGTTCCAGTCGATCCACCGTTCGGTTCCATGCTGGTTCGATCCCCGTGCGTCCGAGCGCCGCACGTCGCCGTAGCCAGAGGCTGGCCAGACCGGCTCCGGCACCGAGTACGAGCGCAAGCACCAGCGCCCACCATTGCCTCTCGCCCGCCGACCTCGCGGCACTGTCGGGAGTGTCGGCGCCGGTCGCGGCCTCGGCGTCCTCGGTCGGCTCCTCCGACGCCACCTCCGGGGACGGTTCGTCGGCCTGGGACTCGCTCTCGGTCGGTGCCGGTGTCGCTGCGGCATCATCCGGCTCCGGTGCCCACACGGGTGCGGACCCGGTCTGCTGCGACGGTGTCGGTTCAAACCGTACCCAACCTTCGCCAGGGAAGTAGACCTGGGGCCAGGCGTGGGCGGAGTGTGATCCGATCGTGCCACCGTCACCGGTCTCGGCTCCGGGCAGGTAGCCGATGGCCAGCCTGCTCGGCAGTCCAAGACTGCGCGCCAGCATCACCATCGTGGTGGCGAACTGTACGCAGTATCCTCGCCGGTCGTTGAGGAAGTCCCAGACGGCATCGGTGGTCCGGACTCCGGTCACAGACTCGGTATAGGTGAACTCACCCGGGTCGCGGAGGTAGTTCTGCAACGCCAGCGCCTCGTCGTAGGCGGTCTCGGCTCCGGCATCCTCGACGATCTGCCGTGCCACGCCCTCGATGTCGTCGGCGTAGCCGGTGTTCGGTAGCTCGAGGAGTACGGGATCCGTCTCAGCTTCCCGGGGGTCGGACTCGCGCAACGTCTGCGGATCGAGGTCACGGCGAAAGACTGTCACCTCGTACGTGAGGGCGTTGCCTGGTCGGGCCCGATCTACCTGCAGCTCATCGGAGACCGGGTCATAGCTTGTACCGTCCGGTACCGCGACGCTACGTGGCTCACCAGGAAGGAGAAGCCGGTCCTGGCGCAGGTCGTGCACAGTGATCGTGACGGTGCTGCGTGTGGTCCGGCTGGCGGCCTCCGGCCAAAGCAGCTGGTCCTCGGAAGTGACTGCTACCGCATCGCTCGTGCCTTCGCGGCGGCGATCCCAGGTGGACCCGTCGAACTCGGTCATCGTGTAGGCGTGCAGCGGTCCCAGATCCTGAGGGGGTGCGCCCGTGTAGCTGACGACCTCCTCCTCAGAGCGCCGTACCAGATCGTCGCGGAGGTCGAGGCCGAGCTCGAGACGGGTGAACCGAGCCTGACCGATCTCGGCCGGTGTGTGGATCCGCACCGGGTTGGGCAGGGCCACCACCGACGGGGCCACCACCATGGCGAGCACCAGGCTGACTGCGACGCTCGCTGCGAGGGCGAGGGCCGGTTCGCGACGAGATCGCTGTGACCTCGACTCAGGTGCGGCACGCGGCTCCGGCGCCGCAGCCGTGGCGAGCACGGCCAGGAAAGCCACCCCGCACCACACCAGGACAGCGGGTGTCACCGGTGCGTCCAGCAGCACGGGTACGCACCACAGTGCCAGCACCGGCACCATCGACCAGACCGGTGCCCGGCACCCGACCGCGACGAGCTCGGCGAGCAGGAACGACAGGAGGGCACCCGCAACGACGAGCAGGCCTACACCGGCCTGGTCCGTGATCGGGGGAAGGACGACTTGCGTGTGTGCCACCGCCGAGGTGATCAGGTGCTCGAGGTAAAGGATGCTCTCCCGGTCCGGAAGGCCAGGGATTGCCGCGACCCCCCGGGTGTACCAGCCGTGGACGATCAGTGCGCCGATCGCGGTCGTGATGAGCGTGGGCACCAGCACCGGCCGGATCTTGCGGCGCAGGAGCACGAGCAGCGCGCCGCACAGAGCCAGCGTGAGCGTCAGTTCGGGAAGCCATAGCGAAGCCGCCACGAGGCCGGCCATCGCTCCGGTACTCGCCAGGACGAGGGCAGCCACGGCGGCGGTGCGCGCGGCGGCGATCACCCCTGGCTCCCCAGCAGCTCGGCCCAGACATCGTCGACCGGAGTGTCGGGTCCACCGACCCGCACGGCCCACCCTGCGTCGGCGAGCGTCCCAGCTGTGCCGTGCCGGTCGTCGGTCAGCAGCGCCACGCGCCGGCCCGGCCACGCGGAGAGGGCGGAGGCGGTCTGCGCCGTAGGGGCGCGGAGTGCGACCAAGCAGAAGGCCGCGCCGGGCTCGGCAGGCACGACAGGGGAGGTCGAGTGACGGGCGCGCGCGTACAGGTCCAATGCCGTCGCGGTGTCCGCGAGAGTGGTCGATCCCATGCCATGAGAGCGCTCCGTGCGGGACCAGGTCGCGCTGATGTGTACCCGGAAGCCGTAGTCGATCAACGCCACCGTGATCGAGGCCGTGGCCGCGACGAGCCACTCGGTGCTGGTTCCCGGATGGGCGGGTTCGGGCGGACCGAGGTCCAGCAGCAGGTGGGCCAGGTGGTCCTGAGTGGGCTCGTCCTGCCGCGTGAGAAGCTCACCGTGGCGAGCCGAGGCACGCCAGTGGACGCGGCGAAGGTCATCACCAGGCCGGTACTCGCGCAGGGTGAGGTCGTCCGGCGTGCGGTCGGGGCGTCCAGCTCGCGCGTGCGTGGACACACGGTCGGCCCACGCCCGCACGAGCGGTCCGAGGTCGGTCAGCGGGGGCCAGACGATCAGATCGTCCTGCCCATGAGCTGAGTAACGGCTCCGTGCCAGGCGCAGGGGATCGGTCTGCACCACGACTGCTGGCCCGACTCGATATATCCCACGCAGTGTCGGGCGCACCATGTACCCGGTGGAGTCGGTCTGCTCGCGGTTCAGCCCCGTCGGGATGCGCTCGCGCAGCGAGGTCCACGCATCCGTACCGGCACCGCCAGTGCTCAGCCGCACTTGTACTGGCTCACCGGCGTGCGGACGGCGTGGCTCGAACGTGCGGGTGAGGCCGGGGACATGTCCGATGATTCTGAGCACCATCAGCCACAGCAGGCTCACCACGGGGGCCGCGAGGGCCAGCGCGGCGAGCGTGGCGATCTCCGGTGATCTCATGGCGGAGGCGAGGAACGCCAGACCGGCGCCTGCGAGCAGCAGGCCCGCGCCCCGTGCCGTCGGTCGCATGGAGCCTTACCGGTGGACCGGGACGGATGCGGTGATCTCAGCCAGGACTGCGTCGACTCCCGTGTGCGCAAGCCGTGCCGACCGGGTGAGCATCACCCGGTGTCCCAGGACGGGGTGGATGAGCGCCTGGACATCGTCGGGGATCACATAGTCGCGCCCGGCCATGAGGGCCACCGCGCGAGCAAGCGCAACCAGGTGGAGTCCGGCCCGCGGAGATGCCCCCAGTGACAGGTCGGCGTGCTCGCGGGTGGCGTGGACGAGGTCCAGGACGTAGCGCAGCACGTTCTCCGACGCATGCACCTGCCGGACGGCGAGCGCCATGTCCCGGACGTCGTCGAGAGAGATCACGGGCCGGAGCGTTGCCAGCGGATCGTGCTCCCCACCGGCACTGAGCAGTCCGAGCTCATCGGCGGCAGGCGGGTAGCCGATCGAGATCTGGGCCATGAACCGGTCTCGCTGTGCCTCCGGCAACGCGTACGTGCCCTCCATTTCCACCGGGTTCTGGGTGGCGATCACCATGAAGGGGCGGGGCAGATCGTGCGTGGCACCGTCGATGGTGACCTGTCGCTCGGCCATGCACTCCAGCAGGGCCGATTGCGTCTTCGGGGAGGCCCGGTTGATCTCGTCACCGATTACCACGGTGGCGAAGACAGGCCCGGGATGGAAGTCGAAGGAGGCCGTCTCCTGGCGGTACACCGTCACGCCCGTCAGGTCGCCAGGGAGCAGGTCGGGAGTGAACTGGATCCGGCCCACGGTCCCGGCCACCGATGCGGCCAGTGCCTTGGCGAGTGTCGTCTTGCCGACCCCGGGCACGTCCTCGAGCAGCAGGTGCCCTTCGGCCAGGAAGGTCGCGATCGCTGTGCGGACAGCCTCTGGTCGCCCCCGCACCACGGTCTCCAGATTGTCCTGGAGGCGGGCGATCGAGAGGGCAGTTGGCGTCATCGTTCCCTGCTCGGTCATGTCCCGAGCCTACGTCGATGGTGGCGGATGCGATGCACAACCTCTCTCGCGTCAAGACCGTCGACGCGGGATCACCCACCGGGTCGACTATCGCAGCGGGATATACCTCCACTTTCCTCCACCTGCGCTGGCCTGCGGTTTCACGCTGTCGACACGCTAATTGGGTGGCAAAGATCCTTGCTTGTGGAGGGAAGTGGAGTAATGTGGGGGTCACCGGAGAGGAGTGGGAAGGAGGTGGACCTTGTTCCTGGGGACGTACGAACCGCGACTGGACGACAAGGGCCGCCTGATCCTGCCCTCGAAGTTCCGGGAGCCGATGTCGGCGGGGATCGTGATCACCCGCGGGCAGGACCGGTGTCTGTACGCCTATCCGCGTGTGGAGTTCGAGCGGATCCTGGCCCGGATGCAGGACGCGTCCACCACGTCCAAGCGCAATCGCGACTACATGCGGGTCTTCCTCTCCGGGGCGTCGGACGAGATCCCCGACAAGCAGGGCCGCGTGACGATCACGTCGAATCTGCGCAACTACGCCGGACTGGGCCGCGACCTGGCCGTGATCGGCGCCGGCACCAAGGTCGAGATCTGGGACCTGCAGGCCTGGACCACCTATCTCGAAGAGAACGAACAGGCATTCGCCGACATCAGTGAGGAGGTGCTCCCGGGACTGTGACGTGCTGCACGCAACGGCCCCGGCGTTCATCCCGCTTGGTCTCTCACCGCGACTCTGACGCACTTCCCCGGCGCCAGAGCAGGCGGGGGGAGTCCTGGCCGGGTGAGCGGAGGGCCACCCGGCCACCTCTGTCAGATCCCCGCACCACACGTCCCTCCATTTCCCTCCACCCCAGACGGCGGAGCGCAACCCACTCCGTGTATCCATCCGCTCCTATCCACCACCAACGAGAGGTCAGATCGTGACGACATCGCCCGACCGGCACATCCCCGTGCTGGCGCAGCGGTGCCTCGACCTGCTTGAGCCCGCGGTGGGCGACCCTGGTGCGGTACTCATCGATGCGACCCTCGGCCTCGGCGGACACGCCGAGGCCGCGTTGCGTCGCTTCCCGCACCTGCGGGTGGTCGGGATCGATCGGGACCCGGAGGCGATCACCTCGGCGAGCGAACGGCTCGCAGACTTCGCCGACCGGTTCATCGCGGTGCATGCGGTCTACGACGAGATCGGTGCGATCGCCGCTGAGCATGGACCGGGCGGCCGGGTGCGGGGCATCCTGTTCGACCTCGGTGTCTCCTCGATGCAGCTGGACGAGGCCGAGCGCGGCTTCTCCTATGCCAAGGACGCGCCGCTGGACATGCGGATGGATCAGAGCACCGGACGGACAGCCGCAGATCTCCTGGCTGAGGCGCCCGAGGCGGAGCTGCGACGGATCCTCTTCACCTACGGAGAAGAGAAATTCGCCCCGAGGATCGCCCGTGCGCTGGTGCGGGCGCGCGCTGAGCAGCCGCTGTCCCGGTCCGGTGAACTGGTGGAGCTGGTGCGGGCCAACATCCCGCATGCGGCGCGCCGCACCGGCGGCAATCCGGCCAAGCGCACGTTCCAGGCGCTGCGGATCGCTGTCAATGCGGAGCTCGAGGTATTGGAACGAGCGCTACCGGCGGCGATCGATGCGCTCGCCGTCCGCGGGCGGATCGTCGTCGAGTCGTATCAGTCGCTCGAGGACCGGATCGTCAAGCGTGCACTTGCCGCTGGCGCCCGATCGAGTGCCCCCGACGATCTTCCGGTACCGCTGCCCGAGCACGCACCGTCTCTGCGGTTGCTCACGCGCGGTGCGGAGCAGGCCGATGAGGACGAGCGAGAGCGCAACCCGCGCTCGGCGTCGGTGCGGGTCCGGGCCGCTGAACGGATCCGGGAAGGGAGTCCACGATGAGTGCAGTGCCCATCCGGCCGCTTCGCGGGCGCCCGGCACCGGCCACAGGCGCCGGCTGGCGGCCACGGCTGCGCATCGTGCGGGCTCCCCAGCCCGGCCGCAGCCGTGTGCCGTTCATCCTGCTCTGCCTGAGCATCCTCGGAACTGCGCTGCTGAGCGTGCTGCTCCTCAACACCTCCATGGCGGCCACGTCGTATGAAATCCACGAGCAGCGGATCGCGCTGGCCCGATTGTCGGAGCAGCAGCAGGCGTTGTCACAGGAGGCGGACCGCCTCGCCTCTCCGGCCGAGCTGGAGCGGGCGGCACTGGCGATCGGAATGGAGCCGGCGGGCCAGATCCGGTACCTGGTGCTCTCCGAGGGGACGATCCTCGGTGAGGACGAGGCTCTGGTCGGCGAGGGCTGACGGAAAGATCGCAGGAGAACGAAAGGACGCGCGATGGCACAGTCAAGACGGGTGAACCCGGTCACGGCCGTCGGTACGCCGGAACGCCGCCAGGCGGTGCTGCTGGCGATGCTGCTGGTCGTTCTGCTCGCGTTCGCTGCCCGCTTGGTGTGGGTGCAGATCATCGCGGGTCCTGCGTTGGCGGACGACGCCCTCGACGCGCGCAGCTACACCTACACCGATCACGCGGCTCGCGGTTCGATCGTGGACAGCAACGGCACGGTGCTCGCCACCTCGGTACAGACCTACCGGGTGGTCGCCGACCTGATGTCGATCCCCGCCTATGCGCCCCAGGACTCCGAGGGTGAGGTCACGGGCTACGGTGCGGCAGCCGCGGCTCGTGACCTGGCCCCGATCCTTGGCCTCGACCGCAACCGCTTGGGTGCCGAACTCGTGGGGGAAGATCGCTACCACATCCTCGCGCGCGAGGTAACTCCGGAGGTCTGGCAGGAGGTTGCCGCGCTCAACGTCCCGGGAATCTCCGCCGAGGAGACCGCCGAACGGGCCTATCCGAACGGCAGCACGGCGGGGCAGATCGTCGGCTGGGTCAACGATGAGGGTGACGGTGCGGCGGGTCTGGAGTCCAGCCTGAACTCGCGGCTGCTCGGCACGGACGGCGAGTTCACCGTCGAGATCGGCGCCACGGGTCAGGTCATCCCCACCGGACAGAACGTCTCCACGCCCGCCGTGCCTGGCTGTGATGTGCACCTGACGATCGACGCCGATCTGAACTGGTACGCCCAGCGCACCATCGACGAGACCGTCGACACCTACGGAGCCGACTGGGGCGCCGTCGTGGTGATCGACACCCGGACCGGACAGATCCTCGCGTTGGCGGACTCCGACGCGGTCGACCCCAACGACCCGGGGGCCTCGCGCTACGCCGGCTCCCACGCCGTGCAGGATGTGTATGACCCCGGGTCGACCGGCAAGGTGCTCACTGTTCTCTCCGCCTTGGAGGAGGGTGTGGTCACCCCGACAACGCCGATCGAGGACCCGTACCGCCTCACCACCGCGAACGGCCAGACCTTCCACGACCACACCGAGCACCCGGACCAGATGCTCACCGTGACCGGAGTGCTGGCCGAGTCGGCGAACACGGGCACCGTCAACATCGGCTCCCGGATGAGCGATGAGACCCGGTACGAGTACATGCAGCGCCTCGGGTGGGGGACCCAGACCGGAGTCGGACTTCCTGGCGAGACCGCCGGCTTGCTGCACCACTACGAGGACTGGGACGGCGCGATGCGCTACACCACGATGTTCGGACAGGGTGTTTCGGTCAACCTGCTGCAGAACACCGGCGTCTTCTCCACCATCGCCAATGACGGGGTGCGGATGCCGCTGAGCATCGTCGACGGATACGACTGCGCCGACGGGTACGAGGAGGTCGATCCCGGCGAGCCGGTCCAGGTTGTCTCGGCCGAGTCGAGTGAGCAGATGATCCGGATGCTGGAGAGCGTCATCAGTGACGCCGGCACCGGTGAGCGGGCCGCGATCGATGGCTACCGCATCGCCGGCAAGACCGGGACGGCGCAGATCCCTGACGGCAACGGTGGCATCAGTGACGTCGCGGCCTCCTTCGTGGGGATCGCCCCGGCGGAGGATCCGCAGATCGCCGTCGGTGTGGTCGTCTACCGCCCGGACAGTGGCTTCTTCGGTGGCAGGATCGCGGCACCCGTCTTCCATGACGTCGCCTCCTTCGCGCTGCAGTCCCTCGGCGTCCCGCCGAGCAGCGAGCCCGCCGACCCGTATCCGCTCCGGCCCGACGGTCAGTGACCGATCAGAGACGACGGGCGGTAGATTTCTCACCCATGAACACCATTCCCGCGGCCCGGACGACGGCGGACCTCGCCGCCGCTTTTGGGCTCGATCTGCGAGCCGGTGGCGGTGCTGCCGGCGCCCCCGGTGCCGCTGCTGCCGAGAGCGTCGTCGTCACCGGTGTCAGCCTGGACAACCGCCAGACGGCACACGGCGACCTGTTCGCAGCGCTTCCCGGTGCGCACACCCACGGGGCCGAGCATGCACGCGCCGCCGTCGATGCCGGTGCGGTCGCGATCCTCACCGATCCCGACGGCGCAGCTCGCCTCGAGCGTGCCGGCGTGGCTGGCGTGCCGGTTCTGGTGGCCGGGGACGTGCGCGGGGTGCTCGGGGCCGTCAGCGCGGAGGTGTACCACCGCCCGGCCGAGCAGATGCGAACCTTCGGGGTCACCGGGACGAACGGTAAGACCACGACGACCTATCTGCTCGAGGAGATCCTCCATGGTCTGGGGCGCAGCACCGGACTGATCGGGACCGTGGAGATCAAGGTCGGCGAGGAACGTACACCTGCCAGGCTGACCACGCCGGAGTCGCCGCAGGTCCAGGCTCTGCTCGCCCGGATGGTCGACGCCGGGGTGGAGGATCTGGTGATGGAGGTCTCCTCCCACGCCCTCGCGCTGCACCGCGTCGACGCCGTCGTCTACGACATGGTCTCGTTCACGAACCTGACTGCCGACCACCTCGACTTCCACGGCGATATGGAGTCCTACTTCCGCACCAAGGCCGAGTTGTTCACACCCGCGCGGGCGCGTCGCGGTGTGGTGCTCGCCGACGATGAGTGGGGCGCCCGGCTGGCAGCTGAGGCGACGATCCCGGTAGTGACGGTGGGATCGCAGACCCCGCCCACGCAACCGGATCCGGACACCGACTGGCTGATCACGCTCACGCACGGCCGGCCTGACCACACCGAGTTCACCCTCACCCACCGGGACGGGCGCAGCCTGTCCACCGCCGTCTGGATGCCCGGTCGGTTCAACGTGCTCAACGCTGCCGTGGCCCTGGTGATGGTGATCGAGGCCGGCGTATCCATCTCGGAGTTGCACGACCACCTGCGTACTGGGCTGCGACCGGCCGTGCCGGGCCGAATGGAGCGTGTGGCGGACCACCCGCGCTGCATCGTTGACTTCGCACACAACGCCGATGCGCTCGAACTGGTCCTGCGCGCCTTGCGTCCGACGACGAAGGGTCGTCTGTTCGTGGTGTTCGGCGCCACCGGTGAGCGGGACACTGCCAAACGTCCCCGGATGGGTGAGGTGGCAGTGCGCGGGGCCGATGTGGTGGTCGTCACCGACGACGACCCGCACGACGAGGACCCGGCGACGATCCGCTCGGACGTCATGGCCGGGGCACTGCGCGCGGTTGCGGCGCACCAGCGTGGCGGCCGCACGGTCGATCTGTTCGAGGTCGCGCCCCGTGCCACGGCGATCCGCCGCGCCGTAAACTTCGCCGGCCCTGCGGACACGGTGCTGATTGCGGGCAGGGGCCACGAGACGATCCAGGAGATCGCCGGGGTCGAGCACCAGCTGGATGATCGCGACGAAGTGCGTGCCGCACTCGCCGATCGTCCGCTTCATCCCGGAGCCTCATGATCACCCTCACCCTGGCCGAGATCGCGGCCGCCACCTCTGGCCGTGTCCATGACCCGGGGCCGTCCACTGGCCGGCCTGCTGAACCGTCGGAGCTCGTGCAGGTCACCGCCGAGGTGGTGATCGACTCCCGGCTCGCGGCCCCCGGTGGTCTGTTCGTGGCCGTCGCGGGTGAGCGGGTGGATGGTCATGACTACCTGACTACGGCGGCCGAGCGAGGAGCCGTTGCAGCCCTGGTCTCTCGACCGGTGCCGGACAGTCCCATCCCGTACGTCCTCGTGCCCGACGTCCCGCTCGCACTCGGCGCCCTGGCCCGGGAAGCGCTGGTACGCCTCCGCGCCGCCGGCCAGATCACGGTCGTGGCGATCACCGGATCGGTGGGCAAGACCAGCACCAAGGACCTCCTCGCACAGGTGCTGGCGCCGGTGGGTGACCTGATCGCCCCGGCGGGATCGTTCAACAATGAGTTCGGCCTGCCGTTGACCGTGCTGCGGGCCAACGAGAGAACCCGGGTGCTGGTGCTCGAGATGGGAGCGGACCGGGTCGGCAACCTCACCTACCTGACAGCGATCGCCCCGCCGGACATCGCCGTGGTGCTCGCGGTCGGAACGGCCCACCTCGGCGGCTTCGGCAGCGTCGAGGCCATCGCGCTGGCAAAGTCGGAGCTGGTGCAGGGCCTGCGCCCGGACGGGATCGCGGTGCTGAACGCCGATGACCCGCGGGTGGTCACGATGGCCGAGGTATCGGCCGGCTCTGAGGTGCGCAGTTTCGCCCAGATCGCCGATGCGCACGTGCGCGCCACTGACGTCTCGGTGGACGCTGACGGGCACGCCACATTCACGTTGAGTGCCGGGCCGGTTCACGTCCCCGCCCGGCTCGCTCTGGTGGGCCGCCACCACGTCACAAACGCATTGGCCGCCGCCACCGTTGCCCTCGCGCTCGGGCTGACCCTTGAGCAGGTGGCGGACGGGCTCGGAACGGCCACAGCGCTGAGCCCGCACCGGATGCATGTCCGGTCCTGGGGTCGGCGTACGCTCATCGACGATGCCTACAACGCGAACCCGGACTCGATGAGGGCGGCGCTGGATGCTCTCGGGTCCATCGCCGGCACCCGGCGCCGGGTCGCGGTGCTGGGCGAGATGCGTGAGCTCGGTGAGATCGCTGTTCAGGCGCACGAGGAGATCGGCCGGTATGCCGCTGACCGGGGCGCCGACCTGGTCGTGACCGTGGGCGATGGCGCCGAGCCGATCGCTGGCGGTGCGAGAGTCGCCGGGGTGCCGGTGGTGAGGTCGGTGGCCGACGTGGACGAGGCGGAGGAACTGCTGGTGAGTGAGCTCGGCGACGACGACGTGGTGCTGGTCAAGTCCTCGAACTCGGCCGGTCTGGCAGTGCTCGCCGACCGGCTGGCGGCCGCGGCAGGACCGACCGGGGCGGGGGAGTCCGCATGATCGCCATTCTCGTCGCCGGAGCGGTGGCGCTCGTCGTCTCCTTGCTCGGCACCCCCCTCTTCATCCGGTTCCTGGTGCACCGCAACTATGGGCAGTTCATCCGCCAGGACGGCCCGACCGCTCACTTCACCAAGCGTGGGACCCCCACCATGGGCGGCGTGGTCATCATCGTGGCCACGCTGGTGGCCTACGCCTTCTCGAATGTGGTGACCGGCAACCTGCCCAGCGCTTCCGGTCTGCTGCTGCTGTTCCTCATGGTCGGGCTCGGCATCGTCGGTTTCCTGGACGATTTCATCAAGATCAGCCGACAGCGCTCCCTGGGGCTGAGCCCCGCCTGGAAGATCGTCGGCCAGGGTGTGATCGGCGTGGTCTTCTCTGTCTTGGTGCTGCAGTTCCCGAATGAACGGTTCCGCACACCGGCGAGCACGGAGATCTCCTTCTCCCGAGATCTCGGGATCGATCTGGCGTTCGCCGGCGCGACTGTGGGGCTGCTGCTGTTCGTCATCTGGGCGAACTTCCTGATCACCGCCTGGTCGAATGCGGTCAACCTGACCGACGGGCTCGACGGCCTCGCGACCGGGGCGTCGATGTTCGTCTTCGGTGCCTACACCTTGGTGACGATCTGGCAGATGAACCAGAACTGTCAGTTGCTCTCCAGCGTGGGCCCGAGCTGCTATGAGGTCCGGGACCCACGCGACCTGTCGATCGTGGCCGCCGCGATCGTCGGAGCCTGCTTCGGGTTCCTGTGGTGGAATGCCTCCCCAGCGAAGATCTTCATGGGTGACACGGGGGCGCTCGCGCTTGGCGGTGCGCTCGCCGGGATGACGATCCTGACCCGCACCGAGATCCTGGGGGCGATCATCGGGGGTCTGTTCGTGCTGATCATCCTCTCGGACGTCATCCAGATCGGCTTCTTCAAGGCGACCGGCCGTCGGGTGTTCAAGATGGCCCCGTTGCATCATCATTTCGAGCTGATGGGCTGGGGCGAGGTGACGATCGTCATCCGGTTCTGGATCATCGCGGCACTGTGCGCGAGCCTCGGGTTGGGCATCTTCTACGCCGAGTGGATCGCTGGATGATCCCGAGGAGCCCCGGCGGAGGTGGCCCGACGGAGGAGGGGCGGTGGAGCCAGGCACCGCAGGGATCAGACCAACAGAACTGGATGATCCCGAGGAGCCCCGGCGGAGGTGGCCCGACGGAGGAGGGGCGGTGGAGCCAGGCACCGCAGGGATCAAACCAAGGGCACAGGATGATCGACGCCCTCCGCGGCCGCGAGGTGCTCGTCGCCGGACTTGGGATCTCGGGACGCGCGTGCGTAGAGGCACTTGTCGAGGTGGGTGCGCGGGTCTGCGCTGTGGATTCGCGGCCGGAACAAGCCGAGGGGCTGCCTTCCAGTGTGCGTGTGTTCACGGGGGAGGAGCCGACGGCGCTGGCTCGGCATGCGTGGGAGCGTCCGCCGAGCCTGGTGGTCGCCTCGCCGGGGTGGCGACCAGCGTCTCCGGTGCTGCAGCGTGCGGCAGAACGTGGCGTACCGGTCTGGAGCGAGGTCGAGCTGGCCTGGCAGGTCTGCTCACCGCAGGTGCGTTGGCTGACCCTCACCGGCACGAACGGGAAGACGACCACCGTCGGCATGCTCGAGAAGATGCTCACCGCGCACGGGTGGCGGGCACCGGCCGTGGGCAACGTCGGCACCCCGATCGTGACCACGGTGCTGCAGGCTCGGGCCGGCGGGGAGAGACTCGACGCTCTCGCGGTGGAGCTGTCCTCATTCCAGCTGCACTACACCCATTCGGTCTCCCCGGTGGCCTCCGCCTGCCTGAACGTCGATGCCGACCACCTCGACTGGCATGGGTCCATGGACGCCTACGCGGCTGCGAAGGCCCGGGTCTATGAACGCACGCAGGCGGCTTGCGTCTACAACGTGGCCGATCCGCGAACGCGGCGCATGGTGGAGGAGGCCGACGTGATCGATGGTGCTCGCGCCGTCGGTTTCACTCTGGGAATGCCAGGACTGGGCCAGGTCGGTGTGGTCGAAGACGTCCTCGCAGACCGGGCGTTCATACCCAACCGGCACACGCACGCGGCCGAGCTGGGAACCCTCGCTGACTTGCGCCATCTCGGCGGTAGCGCAGCTTCCGCGACGTCGTCCTCCGATGATGCGTCGCCCGATGATGCGGACGGGCTGTCCATTGCGCCGCATGTGGTGGCGAACGCCCTCGCGGCTGCGGCGCTCGCACGCGCCGCTGGGGTGGAACCCGGCGACATCGCGTCGGGCCTGCGTTCCTATCGCCCGGGGGCGCACCGCATGCAGGTCGTCGCCGACGTGGACGGTGTGCGCTTCATCGACGATTCGAAAGCCACGAACGCCCATGCAGCATCGGCTGCATTGGCGGCGATGGAGCCTGGGGCGACGGTGTGGATCGCCGGCGGATTGGCCAAGGGCGCCCGGTTTGACGATCTGGTGGAGCGGCATGCGGGGAAGCTGCGCGCCGTGGTGGTGATCGGCGTCGATCCGGAGCCGATCGTCAGCGCGCTACAGCGACACGCGCCCGACATCCCACGCCTGGTGGTACCCGCTGGCGACACTGAGGTCATGAGACAGGCCGTGGCTGCAGCCCGCGCGCAGGCGCGCCCGGGTGATGCGGTGCTGCTCGCTCCGGCGTGCGCCTCGATGGATCAGTTCGAATCCTACGCAGCCCGCGGTGAGGCGTTCACGGCATCGGTCCGTTCGCTCATGGAGCGCTCATGACGACCACCACGCCGGCCCGCCGGCGATCCGCCACGCGGACCGCATCGGCGAAGAAGTCGCCTTCGACGCGCACGACAGCGAAGAAGACAGCCAAGACGACACAGCCTCAGCGTTCGCCTGCTCGGAAACCTCCACAGGCGCGTCAGCCGCGGTCCGCACAGCCCTCACGCACACGCCGGGCGCCATGGGCTCAGAGCGCGGCCTGGCAGTCCCCGGTGACCAGCTACTACCTGATCGGTGGCGCGACGCTCCTGCTGCTGGCTCTCGGCCTCATCATGGTGCTCTCGGCGTCCTCGATCCCCTCCCTGCACGATGGTGACTCCATCACCGGTGGCTTCCGTAATCAGGCGATCTACGCCGCAGTCGCGGTGGTCGGTGCCGTGATCATCACCCGGCTCCCAGTGCGGTGGATCCGCCTGCTCGCGTGGCCGGCGATGCTCGGCACCCTGGCGCTGCAGGCCCTACTCTTCACACCGTTCGCTGTGGCCGCCGGAGGCAACGCTGCGTGGGTGTACTTCGCTCCTGGCGTGGGGCTCCAACCCTCGGAGTTCGGCAAGTTCGGCCTCGCGATCTGGTTGGGTGCGGTCCTGGCGACCAAAGGGCGGCTCTTGCAGCACTGGGGGCACGTGCTCTTCCCAGCGGTGCTGGTCGCCGGCATGTTCCTCGGTACCGTGATCTACAGCCATGATGTGGGTACGGGCCTGATCCTGATCATGCTCGTCGCCGGCGCCCTCTGGGTCGCAGGTGTACCCATCTCGAAGTTCGTGGTAGCGGGATCGGCCGTGGTGGCGGGCTTGGCGTTCCTCGTCATCTCCTCCGGCAACCGCACGAGGCGTGTGATGCAGTTCCTCGGCATGGGCGGTGACGACGACCCGCTGGGCGCGAGCATGCAGCCCCTACGCGCCCTCGAGGGCCTGGGCACCGGTGGAATCTCCGGCGTGGGCCTGGGGGCATCACGCGAGAAGTGGCTCTGGCTGCCGGCAGCCGAGGACGATTACATCTTCGCCATCATCGGTGAGGAGCTCGGCCTGCTGGGGTGCCTGCTGGTGCTCGCGCTCTTCGCGGCCCTCGCCGTGGGTTTCTCTCGCGTGATCCGGCGCCATCGGGACCCGTTCGTGAAGATCACCACGGCCGCTATCGGGTGCTGGATCCTCGGGCAGGCGATGGTGAACATCGCTGTGGTCATTGGTCTGCTCCCGGTGATCGGTGTACCGCTGCCGCTGCTGTCCAAGGGAGGGTCGGCGCTGGTGACGACGATCGCGGCGCTGGCCGTGGTGCTGGCCTTCGCGCGCGACGAGCCCGGCGCGAAGGAGGCGATGGCCGCCCGCCGCGGCTCGATGCGACGTTCCCTGGCCGTGATCGCAGCCGGGGGCAGCGGGCGTGGCTGATCACATCGTGCTGGCCGGCGGCGGATCGGCCGGCCATGTCAACCCGCTGCTGGCTACCGCCGCCGAACTGCAGGCTCGTGAACCCGGCGTGGCTCTGACTGTGCTCGGTACGGCCGAAGGGCTGGAGGCGGACCTGGTTCCGGCCGCCGGTCTCGAGCTGACAGTGATCGAGAAAGTGCCGATGCCCCGGCGGCCCAACCTCGACGCGCTCCGGTTCCCCAGACGATGGCGACGGGCGATACGGACGGCGAGGGACGCCGTCGGCGGGGCCCGTGCGGTGGTGGGCTTCGGCGGCTACGTGGCCACCCCGGCCTACCTGGCGGCTCGTCGGCTGGGCGTACCGATCGTGATCCATGAGCAGAATGCGCTCCCAGGCCTCGCGAACCGTCTCGGAGCGAGGTGGGCTGAGGCCGTGGGGGTGACCTTCGCCGGTACCCCACTGCCGAAGGCGCGCTGGGTGGGTCTGCCGCTGCGGCGCCCGATCGCGGATCTGGTGGCCGCGCGTGCGACCGACGCGTGGGGACGGGCCAGGGACGGTGCACGCGCATGTGGACTCGACCCTGATCGTAGGACCGTCCTAGTGACAGGCGGCTCACTCGGGGCCCTGCGGTTGAACGAGCAGATCCCGACGATCGCAGCTGAGCTCGTGGCCGCCGGTGCGCAAGTGCTGCACGCGACCGGCCGTGGCAAGCTCGAGCCGGTGCTCGCTGCACGCTCGGCGATGCCCCCGGACGTCGCAGCTCACTACCACGCCGTGGAGTACCTCACCGAGATGCACGAGGCATTGGCGTGTGCCGATCTGATGATCGGCCGTGCCGGGGCCGGGACGGTCAGTGAGCTCGCCGCGCTCGGGATCGCTGCTGTGTACGTGCCGTTGCCGGTCGGAAACGGCGAGCAACGCCGCAACGCCACCGGCGTCGTCGAGGCCGGCGGGGGACTGCTGGTCGAGGACCAGGAACTCACCACCGACTGGCTGCGGGAGCGCGTCCTGCCGTTGATCGCCGACAGTGAGCGATTGCGAGCGATGGGTCAGGCGGCCTCGTCCGCCGGTGTCCGTGACGGCGCTGCGCGCTTGGCCGACCTGGTCCGTGAGGCGGCGGAGGGAAGGAGGACGCGATGAAGGTCCATCTCATCGCGATCGGTGGTGCCGGTATGTCGGTGATCGCCGAGCTCCTGCTCGCAGGCGGGGCCCAGGTCTCGGGATCGGACCGGCAGGACTCGGCCGTGCTGCGACGCCTGGCGGAACTCGGTGCGACGGTCCATGTGGGCCACGCCGCCGAGCACGTGCTGGGTGCCGATCTGGTGGTCGTCTCGTCGGCGATCGGCTCCGACAACGTCGAGCTACGCGCCGCACGAGAGGCCGGGATCGAGATCGTGCACCGGTCGGTCGCCCTCGCGCAGGCCTCCGCCGGGAAGGACTTCGTGGCCGTCGCCGGGGCCCACGGCAAGACCACGACCTCGGCGATGCTGGCGGTCGCGTTGCGGGACGCGGGAGGCGATCCCTCGTTCGCGATCGGCGGAGCGGTGCTTGCGCTGGGCTCCGGAGCCCGTGCCGGGCAGGGCCAGGTCTTCGTGGCCGAGGCGGACGAGTCCGACGGGTCCTTCCTCAACTACACCCCACGGGTCGCGATCGTGACGAACATCGAACCCGACCATCTCGACCACTATGGCACTCCCGCAGCGTTCGAGGCCGCTTTCGACGACTTCGCCCGGCGCGTGGTGCCCGGCGGACTGGTGATCACCTGTGCCGACGACCAGGGCGCCGCACGGTTAGCCGACCGGGTGCGGGCCAGTGGAACGCGTGTGCGCACCTACGGCTCGCACCCTGCGGCCGACGTGCGGCTGGACCGCATTGCTCTCGAACCGTCGTCGGCGAGCGCGCGGCTGCTGGCGCCGGAGGGTGAGGTCGGGCTCAGACTCGCGGTCCCGGGTGAGCACAACCTGCGCAACGCCGCGGCGGCGTGGAGCGCCGGGGTCGAGTTGGGCGTGGACGCCGAGACGATGGCGGTGGGACTCGGCACGTTCACCGGCACTGCCCGGCGGTTCGAAGACCGGGGCACGGTCGCGGGTGTGCGGGTGGTCGACGACTACGCCCACAACCCGACGAAGGTGGCAGCGGCCGTTCGGACCGGACGAGGGGCGGTCGGTGCAGGTCGCCTGCTCGTCCTCTTCCAGCCCCATCTGTTCTCACGCACCCAGACCTTCGCAGCGGAGTTCGCCGATGCTCTGGCGGGCGCAGACGAGGTCATCCTCACGGCGATCTATCCCGCGCGGGAGGAACCGCGGCCCGGAGTGACCTCGGCGCTCATCACCGACCGGTTGCCTGGGGCCCGGTACGTGCCCGACCATCGCCAGGCCGCGCACACGGTCGCCGACCTCGCCCAGGAGGGTGACCTCGTGATGACCATCGGTGCCGGCGACGTGACCGTCCTCGGCGAGGTGGTCCTCGACCGGCTCCGGGAGCGCGGATGAGGGCCCCGGCACAACCGCGTCCGCGCGCGACGGGCCCGGGCGAGGACCGCGGACCGGTGTCCACGCGTGCCGAGCGCTCCCGCCCGGCCGCGCAGAGTGCGGACCGTAGAGTTGCCACGAAGTCAGACCGGAAAGCGACCGACCAGACGACAACAGACCGGAAAGCCGATCGGTCGAAACAGAGCCCCGCGCAGCGACGGTCCCGGTCCGGAGCCGACCGGCCGGCGACCACTGGTCGATCCCGGGGCGAGTTGCAGCGTGCCGCTGACCCAGGCGCTGCTGGAGTGGGCCAGCTGGCGGAGCGGCTTCGCGAGCGCCGGGCGGTGGTGCGCCGGCTGCGGTGGCGGATGGTGCTCGCGGTGGTGGGTTCGGTGCTGACTGTGGGGGTGCTCGGCTGGGTCGTGCTCGCCTCACCGGTGCTGACCGTTCACCCGGAGGACGTGCAGGTGAGCGGGACCTCGTCGTTCGTGTCGGAGGAAGAGGTACTCGAGCTGGCACAGGTCGCGCATGGTGAGCCCCTCGCCCGCGTGGATACCGGGGCGCTCGCGGAGCAGATCACCGCTCTGACTGCCGTCCGGGATGTTCAGGTGCGGCGCGCGTGGCCCAACGGCCTGACCATCGCGATCGAGCCGCGCGTACCCGTCGCCGTGGTCGCTGACGGTGACCGATACGCCGTGCTGGACGCCGACGCCGTCGTGGTGGCGCGCCGCGACGAACCGGTCGAAGGCCTCGCCGCGGTCACCGTCCCACTGGGGGAGGAGGCGGCGGCCGACTCCCTCGACGCTGTCTTGACGGTCCTGGCGGCACTTCCGGGCGAGTTGCGTACGGATGTGATCAGCGCCGGTGCCCAGACGCCGTACCAGGTGGTGCTCACGCTGGCCGGCGGTGCGGAGGTGATGTGGGGCAGTGCGGCGGAGAACGACCTCAAGGTCGAGGTGCTACGCACGTTGCTTCAGGTGGAGGCCGGCCGGTACGACGTTTCCGCGCCCCGTTCACCGATCACCTCCGGATGAGCCCTGGGCACAAGGCACATGCTTGTGCGACACACCCGCCGATGTCGTTGCCCTGCAGGGGCGGGAGACCTAGCGTCATAGGTGCCAGAGAATGACATAACTCTTACTCTCAAGTTGAGGGTTAGGGTTTGAAACGTGGGTCAGCAGAACCCGAGCACGAGCACCGGACGAGAGGGATCGACGTGGCGGCACCGCAGAACTATTTGGCGGTCATCAAGGTGGTCGGGATCGGTGGCGGCGGCGTCAACGCCGTCAACCGCATGATCGAGGTCGGGTTGAAGGGCGTGGAGTTCATCGCCGTCAACACGGACGCCCAGGCCTTGCTGATGAGCGACGCCGACGTCAAGCTCGACGTCGGACGAGAACTGACCCGCGGATTGGGCGCTGGCGCCGATCCTGAGGTCGGCAAGAAGGCGGCCGAAGACCACACCGAGGAGATCGAAGAGGTCCTGCGCGGCGCCGACATGGTGTTCGTCACCGCCGGCGAGGGGGGCGGGACCGGCACCGGTGGTGCGCCGGTCGTTGCCAAGATCGCCCGGTCGCTCGGCGCTCTGACGATCGGGGTGGTCACACGCCCGTTCACCTTCGAGGGGCGCCGTCGGGGGGTTCAGGCCGATTCCGGGATCGAATCCCTCCGCTCGGAGGTCGACACCCTCATCGTCATCCCGAACGATCGTCTGCTCTCGATCAGTGACCGGAACGTCTCCGTGCTGGATGCGTTCAAGTCGGCCGACCAGGTGCTGCTCTCCGGTGTGCAGGGCATCACCGACCTGATCACCACCCCGGGTCTGATCAACCTCGACTTCGCCGACGTCAAATCCGTGATGCAGGGTGCCGGGACCGCGTTGATGGGCATCGGCTCGGCCCGCGGTGAGGACCGTGCCGTCCAAGCTTCGGAACTGGCGATCTCGTCGCCGCTGCTGGAGGCGAGCATTGACGGCGCCCATGGGGTGCTCCTCTCGATCCAGGGTGGCAGCGACCTGGGTCTGTTCGAGATCCATGAGGCGGCCCGCCTGGTGCAGGAGGCCGCTCACCCGGAAGCCAACATCATCTTCGGGGCGGTCATCGACGACGCGCTCGGAGACGAGGTGCGGGTGACGGTGATCGCTGCCGGATTCGACAGCGGTGCTCCCGGCCGGGCCGGTGTGGCACCCGCCGCACGTGCCGCTGCCGCACCTGCGGCCGCGCCGGCCAACGAGGTGCGTGAGGCGCCGGCTGTCCCCGCCCGGGCGGAGGAGCCCGAGGACGAGGCGGAGACGACTCCTGTCGTCCCGGCCCCCGCCCCCGAGCGAGCCGCCGAACCGCAGCCTGTGGCGAACCCGCTCGAGGTGCCGCGCGTCTTCGACGAGGACTCCCGCCGACGAGATGACGACCTCGACGTGCCTGACTTCCTCAAGTGAGGTGCTGACCGCCGATCTGGGCCCCGGCGTGTGGGCTGCGTTCACCACCCGGGCCGGCGGTCGCAGCAGCGCCCCCTACGACACGTTCAACCTGGGTGCGGCGGTGGGAGACGATCCAGTAGCCGTCGAAGCGAACCGCCAGCTGCTGAGCGATCGTGCTGGGGCTCCTGTCGTCTTCCTGACCCAGGTCCACGCCTGCGACGTCGTGCTCGATCCGCGGCCCGGGCAGCCCGTGGGCGAGGAGTCTGTGGCCGACGCCGTCGTGCTGACCGATCCCTGCGCTGCGGCCGCAGTTCTCGTGGCCGACTGCCTCCCGGTGCTGCTGGCCGGTGTGAACGACCGAGGAGTGCCGGGGGCGGTGGCTGCGGTGCATGCTGGGCGCCGCGGGGTCCTTGCCGGGATCGTTGGGCAGGCAGTCGCGCGGATGCGCGGCGCCGGGTTCGAGGTGCGGCGTGCGGCAGTCGGGCCGGCCATCTGCGGGCGCTGCTACGAGGTTCCCGAGCAGATGCAGCGCGAGTGCCTCGATCTGCTCCCGTCACTGGCCGCGCGCACCTGGCAGGGGAGCCCGGCGCTGGACCTGCGTGCCGGAGTCCAGACTCAGTTGCGCGCGGCAGGAGTGACCGAGGTGGACGACCATGCCGTGTGCACACGCGAGGACCCGCGGTTCTACTCCTACCGGCGCGATGGCCAGACCGGGAGGTTCGCCGGCGTCGTGCGTCTCGAACGACACGCCGAGGCTCTTGGCGCTGGTGGGCCGTGACCCTGGTCTAGCGTCTAGACAGACGCCGATCGTCCGGTTGGCCCGATCAGAAGAGGAGCAGGCATGGGAGCGCTGCGCAAGACGATGCTGTACCTCGGCCTCTCCGAGGCTGAGGCCGAGCGTGAGGAACGATACGCCGAGGAGTCCTACGTCGACGGGTACGAGCAGGTCGACCACGACCACGAGGACGACGACTACGTCGGCGCGGTACAGGAGGCTCAGGTGACCCCGATCAGTCAGGCCGCCTCCCACAGCGGCCGCAACCTGCGTCGGATCACCACGGTGCATCCGCGCACCTACACGGATGCGAAGTCCATCGGTGAGGCGTTCCGCGCGGGGACTCCCGTGATCATGAACTTGACGGACATGACCGACGCCGAGGCCAAACGTCTCGTCGACTTCTCCGCCGGCCTGATCTTCGGCCTGCATGGAAGCATCGAGCGGGTCACCAACAAGGTGTTCCTGCTCTCACCGGCCACGGTCGAGGTCGCCAGCGAGCGTCACGAGCCCGAGACCACGACCCGATTCTTCAACCAGAGCTGACGTGGGCTGGCTCTTCGGGATCCTTTATCTCCTGGTCCTGCTCTTCCTGGTTGCCATGCTGGTCCGGATGGGCTTCGACTGGGTGAGCCACTTCGCCAGGGACTGGAAGCCGCGGGGCCTTGCCCTCATCGTCGCAGAGATCGTCTACACTCCGACCGACCCGCCGTTGCGCGCCCTGCGTCGCTTGATCCCGCCGCTGCGGATCGGTGGCATCGCGCTCGACGTCGGCTTTCTGATCCTGCTCTTCGCATGCTGGATCCTGCTTGCGCTCCTGGCAGGCCTGGCGTCAATGTGACGCGTACGATGTCATCATCCGCTACGGTGATCTCGCCGAACCCCCCAAAACTTCGTGTCAGCACCATCGCTGAACCGACCGACACAGACCGAGGTGACGAGAATGGCTCTGCTCACGGCAGACGACGTCCTCAACAAGAAGTTCCAACCCACCAAGTTCCGTGAGGGGTACGACCAGGACGAGGTGGACGACTTCCTCGACGAGGTCGTCAACACCCTCCGGGTCGTGGGTGGCGAGAACGAGGAGTTGAAGGCCAAGCTCGAGGCTGCCGAGCGGCGTATCGCCGAGTTGTCGAGCGGCGCTCCGGCTCCGGCCGAGGCCGCTGCCGAGCAGACCACGCAGTTCTCTCCGGTGGCCGCCGAGGAGCCCGCCGAGCAGGCCGCACCGGCTGAACAGCCCGCGCATGACGCACCGGCGGAGCCGGCAGCGCCCGATGCCGAGGCAGCCGCTGCCGAGATGGCTGCCAGTGGTACGGAACCGGAGTCGGCGACGGGCATGCTGCAACTCGCCCAGCGCCTGCACGATGAGTACGTCAACAACGGCAAGGCCGAGGCGGAGCGTCTGCTGTCCGAAGCCCGCCTGGAGGGTGAGCGACTCACCCGGGAGGCCGACGAGCAGCGCAACCGCACGCTCAGCCAGCTCGAGAGCGAGCGTTCGCTCCTGGAGCGCAAGATCGACGAGTTGCGCGTCTTCGAGCGCGACTACCGGACTCGTCTCAAGAGTTACCTGGAAGGCCTGCTGAGCGACGTCGAGGGTCGTGGCAGTATCGCCGCCCAGTACAGCGGCGACGAGAGCGAGTCGCGTCGCCCGTAGGCGAAGCCAGAGCATTGTTGAGACGGCGGGTCCCCGCAGCCGGGGGCCCGCCGTCGTCATGACCGAGGAGACCGACCGCCATGGCTGGCGCATCACGCACGCACGACGACGGGCCCGACGACCGCGCTGCGGACCTGGCTGCCGATACCTCCCCCGTGCGCCATCGCGCCCGCGGCCTTCTGATGGCGCTCGCTCTGGTGATCCTCGTTGTGGACCAGGTGTCCAAGCAGTTGGTCCTGGGTCGGTTGGAGGAGGGCGGCTACCAACCGCTTCTCGGTGATCTCCTGGGCCTCAGCCTGGTTTTCAATCCTGGCGCGGCATTCTCTTTCGCCGAGGGCTCCACATGGATCTTCACCATCGCGGCCGTTGTGGTGACCGTGGTGATTCTCGTTCTCGCCCGACGGCTCGGCTCCCGATCCTGGGCGCTGGTGCTGGGTGGACTGCTCGGCGGCAACCTCGGCAACCTGGTCGACCGCCTGTTCCGCGAGCCCGGCTTCGGAGTGGGGCACGTCGTCGACTTCATCAACTACGCGGGCTTCTTCGTCGGCAACATTGCCGATATCGCGATCGTGGTCTGTGCCATCGGCATCGCGCTGCTGAGCTTCCGGGGGGTTCCGGTCAGCGGACGTCCGGCCAACGCGCCGGAGCAACCCGGTCAGGACGTGGGCCGTGACGAGGCGGACGTTGCGACCCATGATGCCTCCGAGGATGCATCGCCGGCACCGTCCGAGGACGATTCGCAGGACGCATCGACGCATCGCGATGGGGACCGCGATGACTGACGTGCGGTCGATGCCGGTCCCGGATGGCCTGGCCGGTGAGCGCGTCGACGCGGCGCTGGCCCGCCTCCTCGGACTGAGCCGGACCAAAGCCGCCGAGCTGGCCGCTACCGGTGCAGTGGTGCTCGACGGGCGCGAGCTCGGCAAGTCCGACCGCCTGATCGCCGGTGGGTGGCTGGAAATAACGATCCCGGACCTCTCACCCGAGCCGGCCACGCCACCCGAGCCGGTGCCCGGAATGGCCATCCGTCTCGATGACGACGACATCGTGGTCGTCGACAAGCCGGTCGGCGTGGCGGCCCACCCCAGCCCGGGATGGAACGGACCCACGGTCGTCGGGGGACTGGCGGCCGCTGGATACCGCATCGCGACCTCAGGGGCAGCCGAGCGGCAGGGAGTCGTGCACCGGCTCGACGTCGGTACGTCCGGGCTCATGGTCGTGGCCAAGAGCGAGCGCGCCTACAGCACGCTGAAGCGCGCCTTCAAGGAACGCACCGTCGAGAAGGTCTACCACGCCCTCGTGCAGGGACACCCGGACCCGACGGCCGGCACTGTCGATGCACCGATCGGACGCCATCCCAAGCATGACTACAAGTGGGCCGTGGTCGCCGACGGACGCCCCAGCATCACCCACTACGACACCCTCGAGGCGATGGCACGAGCGACGTTGCTCGAGATCCATCTCGAGACCGGGCGCACCCACCAGATCCGGGTGCACATGTCCGCGATCGGCCACCCCTGCGCTGGAGACCTGACGTATGGCGCCGACCCGGTGCTCGCCCGGCGCCTGGGGCTGCAGCGGCAGTGGTTGCACGCGATGCGGCTGGGTTTCACCCATCCCGGATCCGGCAGCTGGGTCGAGGTGAGCAGCACCTATCCCGAGGACCTGCAGCACGCCCTCGACGGTCTGCGCGATGCCTGACGTGCACGTCGTGACCGTCGATGCCGCCGACCCGCAGGCAGTGGCACGCGTCCACGCCATCCGGTTCGAGGTGTTCGTCGATGAGCAGGGCGTGGCACCCTCGGACGAGCTCGATGATCGAGACTATGAGCCTGGCACCAGGCACCTGCTGGCGGTCCGGGAGACGGGATCGAGCAATGGTGTGCAGGATCTCGGCACGGCCAGGCTGCTCGATGACGGCCCGGGTATGGCACACGCCTCCCGCGTCGCCGTGCGCTCGCTCGCACGCGGGCTCGGCGTCGGACGGGTGCTGATGACCGCGCTGGAGCGGGAGGCGCTCGCCGCACATGCTGATCGCTGCGATCCTGCTGACGAGATCCGGATGGTGCTCTCCGCGCAGGAGTCCGCCCTGGGCTTCTACGCCGCACTCGGCTACGCGGTCAGTACCAAGCGCTACCAGGAGGCCGGGATCTGGCACCGCGACGCTGTGAAGATGCTTCGGCCCGGTGGGTCCTGAGGAGTGGGCGCCGACTGGTGGTCGCTGGCCGCTGCCTTCGGCTACTGCTTCTTGTCGGCGGTCCTCATGGTGCTACCGGCCGAGGCCTATCTCGTGGGGGCGGTCCTGGTCACCGACGTCCCGCCGCTCTGGTTGGCCCTCGCGGGTGCGATCGGTCAGGTTGCCGGGAAGATGCTCTCCTACCTGGTCGGCCGCGGCGTCCTGGATGTGGCACGGTGGCGCTCCCGCCCGAATGAACGCTGGCGGGAGCGGATGCGCAGGATCGAGGAGTGGTGCACCACCCATGCCTGGGGACCGCTGGCCGTCACCGGTGTCAGTGCCTTCGCCGGTGTTCCGCCCTACGCACTGGTGGCAGTGCTTGCCGGGTCGGTGAGGATGAGGTGGTGGTCCTTCGCTGCGATCTCGATCGTGGGTCGGTTCGGTCGATTCTGGGCAGTCGTGAGCATCCCGCACCTGCTCCCGGACGCGCTCTTCGGTCTGTGATCAGGGTGCTGCGTTCTTGAGTCTCGTCAGCCGCTGCATCGCCTCAGCGATCGTTGCCTCGGACTTGACGAAGGTGAATCGCACCCATCGGCGCAGAGACTCTGTCACCGGGGAGCCGGCGGTCGTGAAGGCGGTCGCCGGGACGGCCACTACCCCGCACAGTTCCGGCAGCCGGCGACACAGCTCGGCACCGGTGCTGATGCCGGTGCCGGCAAGGGGTCCGGTGAGGAGTGCGGTGGCGTCGGCCATCACGAAGTAGGTCCCCGCCGCGGGAACGGGAGGCAGGCCGGCCGCGCGCAACCCCTCGCTCAACTGGTCGCGGCGGCGTGCCAGAGAGGCGCGCAGCCCGCGCAGCCAGTGGGCGTCCGGGCCGTCGGTGGTCTCCAGGTCGAGAGCGAGAGCCACCGCGGGCTGGAACGGGGCACCGCTGGTGTACGTGAGGAACTGCTTGACGGCGCGCACCGCATCCACCAGCGGTGCCGGCCCGCTGACCCAGCCGATCTTCCATCCGGTCACCGAGAACGACTTCCCGGCCGAGGAAATCGTCAGGGTGCGATCGGCCATCCCGGCTCGTGTGGCGATCGGGATGTGAGTGACGCCGTCGTAGGTCAGATGCTCGTACACCTCGTCGGTCACCACGATCGCATCGTGGGCCCGCGCCAGCCGGGCCACCTCCGACAGCTCGGCCGCAGTGAGCACCGCTCCGGTCGGGTTGTGGGGGCTGTTCAGCAGGATCACGCGGGTGCGATCGCCGACGGCGGAGCGCAGGCTCTCGAGGTCGAGCCGCCATCCGTCGGGGCCGGGTCGAAGCGCTGCCCGCGTGTGGCGCGCACCGGCGAGGGCGATCGTGGCCGCATAGGAGTCGTAGTAGGGCTCCAGCGTGAGGACCTCGTCCCCGGGGCCGGCCAGGGCGAGCACGGCGGCGGCGATCGCCTCGGTTGCCCCGGTGGTGACCAGCACCTCGCGGTCAGGGTCCGGTCGCAGTCCGTAGTGTCGCAGCTGGTGGTCGGCGATCGCCTGCCGGAGCCGGGGAGTTCCGGGGCCGGGCGGATACTGGTTGACGCCGTCGAGGATGGCCTTGCTTGCCTCGGCGGTCACAGCTGGGGGACCGGGTTCATCCGGGAAGCCCTGACCGAGGTTCACGGCCCCGGAACGGGTGGCCAGCGCCGTCATCTCGGCGAAGATCGTCGGCCGGGTGGCGCCGTCTGAGGTGAGCAGGCCGGCGGCTGCGGCCACCTGCTGCCACGGGCGGGAGGGGAAGCTCATGGGGCCTCTCTGGGGGCGGGACAGTTCCTGCGATGGTAGGTCCACCTCAGGTCTGGACCGACCCGTGCGGGCACCGGCTGATCGTGGGTGGCACCTCGTAGACTGGCACGCATGGCAGCCGATTTCGTCCACCTGCACGTGCACACCGAGTATTCGATGCTGGACGGAGCGGCCCGCCTGGACGATCTGTTCTCCGAAGCCCAGCGCCTGGGGCAGAGCGCGGTGGCGATCACCGACCACGGCTACCTGTTCGGGGCCTACGACTTCTGGTCCAAGGCACGCAAGTACGGAATCAAGCCGATCATCGGCGTCGAGGCCTACGTGACCCCGGGGACGAGCCGGTTCGACAAGACCCGCGTGCGATGGGGTGAGGCCGATCAGGCCGGCGACGACGTGTCCGCCCGGGGTGCGTACACGCACATGACGATCCTCGCCAAGGACACCCCGGGGATGCACAACCTGTTCCGGATGAGCTCTCTGGCTTCGCTGGAGGGGCAGCTGGGCAAGTGGCCGCGGATGGACCGCGAGCTGCTGGAGACCTACAGCAAGGGGCTGATTGCCACCACAGGATGTCCCTCGGGTGAGGTGCAGGTCCGCCTGCGCCTGGGCCAGTACGAGGAAGCGGTCCGGGCGGCGGGCGAGCTGCAGGACATCTTCGGCAAGGAGAACTACTACGTCGAGCTGATGGATCACGGGCTCGACATCGAGCGCCGGGTCACTCAGGATTTGCTGCGGCTGGCCAAAGAGATCAACGCCCCACTGCTGGCCACGAACGACCTGCACTACACCAAGCACGAGGACGCCCACGCCCACGAGGCCCTGCTGTGCGTGCAGTCAGGGTCGACGCTGGAGGAGCCGACCTACGATCAGGGCGGGAAGCGGTTCGCTTTCGGCGGCAGCGGCTACTACCTGAAGTCCGCCGAGGAGATGCGCGAGCTGTTCGCCGAGTTCCCCGAGGCCTGCGACAACACCCTGCGGGTGGCCGAGCAGTGTGAGGTGGCCTTCACGGAGGAGGTGGGCCGGTACATGCCCCACTACCCGGTGCCGGAGGGGGAGGATGAGGTCTCCACCTTCGTCAAGGCAGTCGAGGTGGGGCTGCAGGAGCGGTACGGCGGCGTCGTGCCGGAGGCCTCGCGCAAGCAGGCCGAGTACGAGATCGAGGTGATCACCGGTAAGGGATACGCCGGGTACTACCTCGTGGTCGCCGACTTCATCAACTGGGCCAAGGAGAACGGTATCCGGGTGGGTCCGGGCCGTGGGTCCGGGGCCGGGTCGATCGCCGCCTACGCGATGAGCATCACCGAGCTGGACCCGCTCGAGCACGGCCTGATCTTCGAGCGCTTCCTCAACCCCGAACGCGAGTCGATGCCGGACTTCGATATCGACTTCGACGAGCGCCGGCGCGGTGAGGTGATCAAGTACGTCAGCGACAAGTACGGCGAGGACAAGGTCACCTACATCGTCACCTACGGCACGATCAAGGCCAAGCAGGCCCTCAAGGATGCCTCCCGTGTGCTGGGGTACCCGTTCGCGATGGGAGAGAAGCTCACCAAGGCGATGCCGGCTGCGGTGATGGGCAAGGACGTCTCCCTGGCAGGCATGTTCGATCCGGAGGACAAGCGATATGCCGAGGCGGATGAGTTCCGATCGGTGGTCAACTCCGACCCTGAGGCACAGCGGGTGCTGGAGACGGCGCGCGGCCTGGAGAACCTCAAGCGCCAGTGGGGCGTCCACGCGGCGGGTGTGGTGATCGCGAGCGAACCGCTCCTGGACATCATCCCGATCATGCGCCGCGAACAGGACGGCGCCGTGATCACCCAGGTGGACTTCCCCGCCGGCGAGGATCTCGGCCTGGTGAAGATGGACTTCCTCGGGCTGCGCAACCTCACCATCCTCGATGACGCCCTCGACAACATCGTGGTCAACGGCAAGGAACCGGTGCGGGTGGAGGAGCTCACCCTGGACGACCGGGCCACCTATGAGCTGCTCGGACGGGGGGAGACGCTCGGTCTCTTCCAGCTCGACGGCGGAGGCATGCGCTCGCTGCTGCGGATGATGAAGCCGGACAACTTCGAGGACATCTCCGCCGTCGGTGCCCTGTACCGGCCAGGTCCGATGGGTGCGAACTCCCACACCAACTACGCGTTGCGCAAGAACGGCCAGCAGCCGATCACCCCGATTCACCCTGAGCTTGCCGAACCTCTGGAGTCGATCCTTGGCACCACCTACGGCCTGATCGTCTATCAGGAGCAGGTGATGGAGATCGCGCAGAAGCTGGCTGGCTACTCGCTCGGCCAAGCCGACCTGCTCCGGCGCGCGATGGGCAAGAAGAAGAAGTCGGTGCTCGATGCCGAGTACACCAACTTCGAGGCCGGGATGAAGGCGAACGGCTACTCCGCCAAGGCGGTGAAGACGTTGTGGGAGATCCTGCTGCCGTTCTCCGACTATGCCTTCAACAAGGCCCACTCGGCTGCCTATGGTGTCGTCTCCTACTGGACCGCCTTCCTCAAGGCGCACTACCCGGCCGAGTACATGGCCGCCCTGCTGACATCCACGCGCGATGACAAGGACAAGTCCGCTCTCTACCTGGGTGAGTGCCGGCGGATGCGGATCACGGTGCTGCCGCCGGACGTGAACGATTCGGCCGCGCAGTTCACCCCGGTCGGGGCGGACATCCGCTTCGGGCTCGCTGCCGTGCGCAACGTGGGTCAGAACGTGGTGGCAGCGATCGCCAAGGCGCGGGAGGAGAAGGGAGCGTTCACCTCCTTCACCGATTTCCTCGACAAAGTTCCAGCGGTGGTGTGCAACAAGCGCACCATCGAGTCCCTCATCAAGGCAGGAGCGTTCGACTCGCTCGGGCACACCCGCCGTTCACTGCTGATGATCCACGAGCAGGCGGTCGACGCCGTCATCGGGGTCAAGCGCAAGGAGGCCGAGGGGCAGTTCGATCTGTTCGCCGGGCTCGGTGGTGACGACGACGGCGACGGGGCGGGTTCCTCAGGTTTCGCCGTGGAGGTACCGGACCTGCCGGAGTGGGACAAGAAGCAGAAGCTTGCCTTCGAGCGGGAGATGCTCGGCCTGTACGTCTCCGATCACCCCCTCTCGGGTATCGAACACGTGCTCACTCAGGCGGCCGACGTCTCCCTCGCCACCCTCACCACCGATGAGACCAGGGCGGACGGGTCGACGGTCACGATCGCCGGTCTCATCACCTCCCTCCAGCGGAAGATGTCCAAACAGGGCAACCCCTGGGCCGCCGTCACGATCGAGGACATGGAGGGCTCGGTCGAGGTGATGTTCTTCGGTGAGACCTACCTGGCCTACTCCACGGCGCTCGCTCAGGATCAGGTGGTGGTGGTCAAGGGCCGGATCCGGCGCAGGGACGAGACGCTCTCGCTCCAGGCGATGGAGGTGACCCTGCCGGACGTGACTGCGGGGGAGTCGGCCCCGGTGACGGTGCGGATCCCCGAGGCTCGATGCAGCGAACCCGTGCTCCTGCAGTTGCGGGACGTGCTCTCCACCCACCCCGGGGTCACCGAGGTGCACGTGCGGCTCACATCGCCTGGCCGGGCGACGGTGATGCGGCTCGAGGACGCGCTCCGCGTGGAACGCACCCCAGCGCTGTTCGGAGATCTGAAGGCGCTTCTGGGGCCGAACTGCCTGGTGTGAGCTTCAGGCAGTGACCCGCAGCCTCCGGACGCCGGTGGGAAGGTCGATCTCGATCTCGTCACCGGACACGAGCTGACGGCCCCGGCGGGTCTCCACCTGCCCGTTGACCTGGACCGCGTCGTCGGCAAGCAGCAGCCGGGCCGAGGCCCCGTCCTCCACGAGCCCGGCGAGCTTGAGCAGCTGGCCGAGGCGGATCATCTCGTCAGTGATGGGCACGGGTTCAGCGGCTGGGCGAGTCATCGCACCATTATCGCCCCGCCGTAGACTCGAGCCCATGCTGCGCACCATCGATCTGCGAGGACGGACCCTCACCCCGGTCGAGCTCCGGGAGGCACTGCCTCGAGCCGAGGTCAATATCGACGTCGCCACCGAGCGGGTGCGTCCGATCCTGCACCGGGTGCGCCACGAGGGCGCCCGAGCCCTGGCCGACCTTGCCGAGAACTTCGACGGCGTCCGGCCGCCCAGTCTGCGCGTCCCCGTCGAGGCGCTCACGCAGGCGTTGCAGGCACTGGACCCCACCGTCCGTTCTGCGCTCGAGGAGGCGATCCGGCGGGCCCGGCTGGGCCACGAGGCACAGGTGCCGAAGGAGGCGACGACGTCACTCGGCCCCGGCGCGCAGGTACGTCAGCGCTGGGTTCCGGTGCAGCGGGTCGGCCTGTACGTCCCGGGTGGCTTGGCAGCCCTCGTCTCGTCGGTGGTCATGAACGTCGTGCCCGCACAGGTGGCCGGCGTGGGCTCGCTCGCCGTGGCCAGCCCGCCGCAGAAGGACAACGACGGATTGCCCGACGCCACGATCCTCGCCGCATGCGCCCTGCTCGGAGTGGACGAGGTATACGCCGCCGGGGGAGCGCAGGCGATCGGCATGTTCGCCTACGGCGTGACCACCGAGATGAACGGCTCGAACGGCAGCAACGGCTCGAACGGCACCGCAGGTGCTGCCGGAACACCCCGTGCGGTGGATCCGGCGAACAGCTGCCCACCGGTGGACGTGGTCACCGGGCCGGGGAACATCTACGTCGCCGCGGCCAAGCGTGCGGTGCTCGGTGTGGTGGGGATCGACTCCGAGGCAGGGACCACGGAGATCGCGGTGCTGGCCGATGAGAGTGCCGACCCGGCCTATGTCGCCGCCGATCTGATCTCCCAGGCCGAGCACGACCCAGCCGCGGGATCGGTGCTGGTGACCGACTCACCGGCGCTTGCCGAGGCTGTGGCCGCCCAGATCGGTGCTCAGGCCGACGGGGCGAAGCACGCACAGCGGATCCGGACCGCATTGACCGGTGCCCAGTCCGGCATCGTGCTGGCGGATGACCTCGACCACGCCATCGAGGTGGTGGATGCCTACGCAGCCGAGCACCTGGAGATCCACACCGCCGATGCTGCGGCCGTTGCGGAGCGGATCCACAACGCCGGTGCCATCTTCGTCGGCCCGCACTCCCCGGTGCCGTTGGGGGACTACATCGCCGGCTCCAACCACGTACTCCCCACCGGCGGGACCGCCCGGTACGCGAGTGGACTGGGTGTGCAGGCTTACCTGAAGTCGGTGCAGGTGATCTGCTACGACGCTCAAGGACTCGACGACGTCACCGATCACCTGGTGACTCTCGCCGAGTCGGAAGACCTGCCGGCACACGGACGGGCCGCCACGCTCCGGCGCGAGCGCTGAACCAGGGCTCCAGCGGGCACGTCCCGGATCTGGACTCAGACCTGTGTCAGGGCCCGCTCTCGGTGCTGGTCTCGGGGCCGGATTCAGGGCCGGTTTCAGGGCCGGTTTCAGGGCGATCCCTGATGTGGGATCGGCCGCGCCGGACCTAGCGTAGGTGGCATGACTCGTTTCTTCGATGCGATCCGCAACTTTGGCTACCGACGGGGACCCGACCGCCTGGTCGGTGGGCTCTGCGGTGGTCTCGCCGCCCAGGCCAATGTCAGCGTGGTCCTGGTGCGTGTGCTGATGGTGATCGCGTTCCTGCTGCCCGGCGTGGGGCTGATCGCCTACCTGATCGCCTGGATCCTCACTCCCTGGCAGAGCGGGAGTATCCCGCTGGAGCGGTTCCTGGACCGGCTCAGCGGGCGCGACTCCGTCTGAGCTGCGTACGGGAACCGGTGGCCCGGCGCTCGCACCGGCCGGTGACGCCCCGGTCCGATGGCCGCCGCACTGGTGACGCCGCAGTCCTGAGGACCGCACCACCAGGGCCGGCAGCACAGTCGGAGCACGTTCCCGTCCGCCACCCGGTCATCGGGCGGAACAGGGCGCGGGCACGCCTAGACTGGCGTGCGTGCCCGATTCTCTCGCCCCCGAGCTTCCCCTGCGTCCCGACCTCGTCGGTGAGCAGCCCTACGGCGCACCTCAGCTTGACGTCCCGCATCTGCTCAATGTCAATGAGAACCCCTACGCCCCGCCGGCGGAGGTGATCGAGGACATCGCAACCTCCGTCGCGGCGGCCGCGGCTGGGCTGAACCGGTACCCCGATCGTGATTTCCGTGACCTGCGGGCCGAGCTGGCCGCGTACTTGGAGCGGGAGTCCGGCGCCTCTGGCCTGACCGCTGACCACCTCTGGGCAGCGAACGGGTCCAACGAGGTGATGCTCCACCTGCTGCAGGCCTTCGGTGGCCCCGGCCGTGCCGTCATGTCGTTCGGCCCGACGTATTCGATGTACCCCGAGTACGCGCGCGACAGCCACACTCACTGGGTGGAGGGCAGCCGCCGTCCGGACTACTCGCTGGACCCCGACGCAACCATCGCCCACATCGCACAGGTGCGCCCCGCCGTCGTGCTGCTGGCCAGCCCCAACAACCCGACCGGAACGGCCCTGCCCCTGGCGGATGTGCGCGCCATCGCGGATGCGTGCGCCACCACCGGACCTGACGGCGCCGCGACGATTCTCGTGGTCGATGAGGCGTATGCGGAGTTCCGTCGTAAGGGAACCCCCTCAGCCCTGTCGGTCCTGGCCGACTACCCGCACATGGCAGTGGCCCGGACGATGTCCAAGGCCTTCGCACTCGCTGGGGCACGTGTGGGCTACCTCGCGGCGGCGCCGCGGCTGGTGGACTGCCTGCGCATCGTGCGCCTGCCCTATCACCTCTCGGCCGTGACGCAGGCGGTGGCCCGAGCGGCGCTGCGGCACACCGATGCGCTGCAGGCGCAGGTGACGCAGTTGCGGGCCGAGCGCGACGCGTGCGTGACCTGGCTGCGCGACCAGGGCTTCACGGTGGCCGACACCGATGCGAACTTCGTGCTGTTCGGCCCGTTCGAGGACCGTCACGCCGTGTGGCAGGGGCTCCTCGACCGGGGCGTACTCATCCGGGAGACTGGACCGAAGCAGTACCTGCGTGTCTCGATCGGGACCGTTGACCAGATGGCCGCCTTCCGGGGCGCACTGAAGGAGGTGACCGGCCGATGAGCCAGTCCGAGGAGCAGACGAGGCGGGTGGCGCGGATCGAGCGCACCACCTCCGAGTCGAGCGTGATGGTGGAGCTGGACCTGGACGGCACCGGTGCGGTGGATGTGGCCACGACCGTTCCCTTCTACGACCACATGCTGACCGCGCTCGGCAAGCACTCCCTCATCGACCTGACCGTGCGCGCCAGCGGTGACACCGACATCGATGTCCACCACACCGTGGAGGACACGGCGATCTGCCTGGGGCAGGCGCTGCGACAGGCCCTGGGTGACAAGTCCCAGATCGCACGTTTCGGTGACGCGCTCGTTCCGCTGGATGAGGCACTCGCGCAGGCTGTCGTCGACGTCTCCGGGCGCCCGTTCCTGGTGCACTCCGGTGAACCGGCCGGGCAGGAGTACCACCTCATCGGCGGTCACTTCACCGGCTCGCTCACCAGGCACGTGCTCGAGGCGATCGCCTTCCACGCCGGCATCTGCCTGCACGTGCGGGTGCTGGCCGGTCGCGATCCGCACCACATCGTCGAGGCGCAGTTCAAGGCACTGGCGCGGGCGTTGCGGGCCGCGGTGGCACCCGACGTCCGCGTCTCGGGGGTGCCGTCGACGAAGGGGCTGCTGTGACCGGGAGAGAGGACACTCCGCCTCCCGAAGAGCCGGAGTTCGACGCTGACGCCTTCGAGGCAGCCTTCGCGCAGGAGTTCGGTGACGCCGTCGAGCCGGACCGGACGATCGGTCCGGCAGATCCCGGCGGCGACGGCCACGGGCAGGATCGCCCGGGCGTGGCCGCCGGTGCGCAGTCTCAGCCCTCGGCGGAGGATTCTCAGCCCTCGGCAGAGGGTCCGGGTGGGTCTGCGCCCCGCCGGGTGGTTGCCGTGGTGCTCACCCCGATCGCATCCGCGCCGGCGCTCGCGGGACTGTGCGCGATGGCGAAGATCGACGCCGATATCGTGCCCACCCGACGGGGCGCCGTCGCGGTGCGGGTGATCGAAACGACCGGGGACGATCCGAGCGAGCTGCTCGGCGGTCCGCCGGCCGAGGCTGATGAGCTCGCAGCCACGCTCTCGCGCACCTCCAAGGCCGGGGTGGTGCTGCTCACGGCGCGCCTCGGAACCGGCGACGAGGGCCTGACCGGCACCATCACGGGCCGCCAGTACGACGCAGGAGAGGCAGGCGAGGAGGTCGCCGCCGGGTTGATGCTCGCGCACGCGGACGACGTCGTCGAACAGATGCTGCTCGGCCTCCTTCCGCCGGCGCAGGCACCCGGTCGGCTGGCACCGAAGGAGCTGAGCCGGTGGCAGGCTGCCCGGCTCCTCTCGAAGGCGACCAAGAGGAAGCGCCCATGACCACCTCGCGCGTCGTCGTCCTCGACTACGGGTCGGGCAACGTCCGCTCCGCCGTCCGCGCTCTCGAACGTGTGGGCGCAGCGGTCGAGCTCACCGCCGATCCCGCCAGCGTCCTGGCCGCCGATGGGCTCCTCGTCCCCGGTGTGGGGGCGTTCGCCTCCGTGATGGAGGGATTGCGGAACGTCGGTGCCCCGCGACTGATCGACCTCCGGCTCGCCGGAGGCCGGCCGGTGCTCGGCATCTGCGTCGGGCTGCAGGTGATGTTCACCCGCGGGCAGGAGCACGGTGACCCGGCCGACGGACTCGACCAGTGGGCGGGCGTCGTCGAACGGCTGGACGCCCCCGTCGTGCCACACATGGGCTGGTCCACCGTCGAGCCCCCCGAGAACAGCGCGCTCTTCGCGGGGATCGAGCGCGAACGCTTCTATTTCGTCCACTCCTACGCCGCCCGCAGCGCGCCCGACTTCGTCGACGTCACCTGGTCCCAGCACGGACCGACGCGATTCGTCGCTGCTGCCGAGAACGGCCCACTGCGGGCCACCCAGTTCCACCCGGAGAAGTCCGGGGACGCTGGCGCCGAACTGCTGCGCAACTGGCTCGGCACCCTCTGAACCTCGCCGATCCCACGTCACCCTCCGCACTCGAGACCGAACTCGCTGAGAAAGGCCACCACTCGTGACCACCCGTTTGCAGCTGCTTCCCGCCGTTGACGTCGCCGACGGCCAGGCCGTGCGCCTGGTCCAGGGCGAGGCCGGGTCCGAGACCCACTACGGCGCCCCGATGGACGCCGCGATGGCGTGGCAGTCCGATGGTGCGGAGTGGATCCACCTGGTCGACCTGGATGCGGCATTCGGGCGCGGGTCCAATGCCGAGTTGCTGGCCGAGGTGGTGGGAGCGCTGGATGTGGACGTCGAGCTCTCCGGCGGCATCCGCGATGACGACTCCCTCGAACGCGCACTGGCGACGGGATGCCGCCGCGTGAACCTCGGGACCGCGGCGCTGGAGAACCCGGAGTGGACAGCGGGCGCGATCGCCAGGCACGGCGACCGGATCGCCGTGGGTCTGGACGTGCGCGGTTCGACATTGGCCGCACGTGGCTGGACCCGCGAGGGCGGTGACCTGTGGGAGGTACTCGCGCGCCTGGATGCCGATGGCTGTTCGCGTTATGTGGTCACCGACGTGACCAAGGACGGCACCCTCAAGGGCCCGAACCTCGACCTGCTGCGGCAGGTCTGCGAGACCACTGACGCGCCCGTGGTCGCCTCCGGAGGCGTGTCGAGCCTCGCGGATCTGGAGGCACTGCGCACGCTTACCGACGCCGGAGTCGAAGGTGCGATCGTGGGCAAGGCGCTCTACGCCGGAGCTTTCACCCTCCCGCAGGCACTGGACGTGGCCGGGAGGCCGTGATCGACTCCCACGATTGCGACGGCGCACCGGCGCCTCAGCCGCCCGGGCGTGCGTTGCCACCCACCTCGCCGTACGCCGGTGACGATGGCAGCGTGCCCGGACCACTGGCAGCAGCACTCGGGGCCGACGCGGCGCACCGGCTGCCGGCCGTGGTCGCGGCGCTGGCTCAGGTCCGGGTGCTGGTGCCCGTGGTCGCCCAGGTGGAGGAGATGGCCGAACCCGGTGCCGACGGGATCGCGGGGGAGAAGTCGGCCTCGGCCGCGATGGTGACCGTGGCCGCTCCCGACGGTCGTTCGGCCATCCCGGTGTTCTCCAGCATGGCCGCGCTGGCGCGGTGGCGTCAGGACGCCCGGCCCATCCCGGTGGAAGCGCCACGGGCGGCGCTCGCGGCGGCCTCCGACGCCGACGGTTTGCTGGTGCTGGACCCGGGCGGACCGGACACGGTGCTGATCCCGCGGCCGGCGGTGTGGGCGCTGGCGCAACAGCGACCATGGACCCCGGCGAGCGAGGACCCCGAGGTGAGGGCCGCCGTCGAGAGGGTCGTGGAGGCCCTCCCTGAGGTGGCCGCGGTACGGGTCGAGCCCGGGCGTCAGGCCGAGATCCGGGTGGTGCTCGGCCTGCCCGCCGGGCTTGACCGGGGGCAGGTGGACCAGATCGTCGCGGCTGCCGGGCAGGTGCTCGCCGCGGACGAGACCGCCACCGACCGGGTGGACTCCTTCGAACTGCAGGTCCGGGCGTATCCGTGAGCGAGATCGCAGTCCCTGGCACTTCCGGCTGGTGCCGGAGTGCGTGCTATCCTGGACGCTGACCGATCGGTCTGGTGTGTTCCGCCTGAATGTGTAGGTGTGACAGAGCAGATCGATGTGCAAGCGGAGACACTCCCACCCTTGCTCGACTGGACCGGCTCAGGCCGGGACGACAGAGCCCGGGTTCAGGTCGAGGAACATCGTTCCTCCGTCGTACCCCCGGGTACGGCGTCACCTGTAGCCTCCGTGCGCACGTCGCCCGGAGGCTTTTTCATGGCGACGGTGAACTGACGTCCATCTCAGGTGAGGAGCACCACATCAGCGAGCCCCGTATCAACGATCGGATCCGCGTATCCGAGGTGCGTCTGGTCGGACCGGGCGGCGAGCAGGTCGGCGTCGTGCGGGTCGAGGACGCCCTCCGACTTGCGCAAGAGGCTGATCTCGACCTGGTCGAGGTCGCCCCGAACGCTCGTCCGCCCGTGTGCAAGCTCATGGATTTCGGCAAGTACAAGTACGAGGCCGACATGAAGGCGCGCGACGCGCGACGGAACCAGGCCAACACGGTCCTCAAGGAGATCCGGTTCCGGCTCAAGATCGACCCGCACGACTACGGCACCAAGAAGGGCCACGTCGAGCGGTTCCTCAAGGGCGGGGACAAGGTCAAGGTGATGATTATGTTCCGCGGCCGTGAGCAGTCTCGCCCGGAGATGGGCATGCGGCTGCTGCAGCGCCTGGCCGACGACGTGGCCGAGCTCGGTCACGTGGAGAGTGTGCCCCGCCAGGACGGGCGCAACATGACGATGGTGCTTGGTCCGAACAAGAAGAAGTCCGAGGCCCGTAACGAACAGCGTCGCCGTAAGGATCAGGACGCCGAGGACGCTGCCAGCGCAGGCTGACGCAGCCGTCCACAGAGAAGAAGAGGGAACGATGCCGAAGAACAAGACGAACTCCGGTGCCAAGAAGCGCTTCCGGCTCACCGGATCCGGGAAGGTCATGCGCCAGCGGGCCCGCCACGTCCACAAGTTCCAGGAGCGTCCGAAGCGTCAGTCGCGGCGGCTCGTGAACGACGTCGTGGTCGCCCCGGCCGACGCGAAGAACATCAAGAAGCTGCTCGGCAAGTAACGCCGACCCCCGACACAAGGAGTACGACGTGGCACGCGTCAAGCGGGCGGTCAACGCCCAGAAGAAGCGCCGGACAACCCTGGAGCGCGCGAGCGGCTACCGCGGGCAGCGCTCCCGGCTCTACCGCAAGGCCAAGGAGCAGGTCACTCACTCGCTGACCTATTCCTACCGGGACCGCCGGGCCAAGAAGGGCGACTTCCGTCGCCTGTGGATCCAGCGGATCAACGCTGCAGCGAGGGCTGAGGGCCTGACGTACAACCGCCTCATCCAGGGCCTCAAGGCCGCGGGTGTCGAGGTTGACCGTCGCGTGCTCGCCGACCTCGCCGTGAACGACTCCGTGGCGTTCAACGCCCTGGTCGCGCAGGCCAAGGCCGCGCTGCCGGAGGACGTCAACGCGCCGAAGACCCCGGCTGCCTGAAGCAGCTGATCAGCTCCGCTGATCACACTCACGACGGCGCCCCTTCCGTTCTGCGGAAGGGGCGCCGTCGTGCTGTGGTTCGGTGGACCCGATCGTCAGCCGGCGGTTCCTGCCCACGGATCGTCCGGGTCGACCTGACCGTGCATCACGGGCCGGATGACAGAGGCGACCGTCTCCCATTCCGCCTCGTCGATCTCCTCGCCTGGGCAGGAGAAGCGCAGGGCGAGCGTCTGGCTGGACTGCGAGCCGTCGTAGTGCTGGACGTTCGTCACCCGGGCCAGGCCGCGGACGGCCTGGTCATCTGTGGTCCAGTCGGAGCTGACGAACATCAGGGTGTGCGCCGGGTCGTTGCCCTCACCGGCACCGCTGGTGACCATCTCCAGGTCGGTCGCTTCCGGGGTGCCGGCGCCGTCGGTGCTGGCCACCGCCTGGACCTGCTCGATGGAGGCGGCACGCAGGTCGGGTGTGACGCCGTCGGCGGTCACACCGCGTGCGGCGAGGGTGCACCCGTCGTCGGCGATCAGAACGTTGCTCCAGTCGCTGGACAGATCCTGCACTACGCCGTCGCGCTCGTACCCGGGAGGCGCGTCCAAGACATGGAGCGAGAGGGTCTGCGGGTCGGCCCCGGTAGTACTGGACTCGTCCGAGTTCGGCAGCGGTGCGTCGTGACCAGATCCGGTCCCCGTGCACGCGACGAGCGTGAGCAGCACGACGGGTGTGAGCAGCCGGCTACGACTCACTGATCGTCTATGCATCTGAATGCTCCGCTCGCTTGGTGAAAGGGGCCAGGATCGCCCGCTGCCAGGGCGCCGACGGCACGATGGAACCTCATCATTTCTCCTGTGTTCGATGGTGCGCTGACACATATACATGTCCGGCACCGCACATCGAATGACAGGCGACCCACAATACGAGACTGCATGTCTACGTAGTGGACCGTGGTTAGCCTCCCGTCGGGACGCTGACGCACGCCGCGAGGTGGCGGGTGAATGCCTCCGGGCGGCTAGGGGCGCTGCCCTCGCGGCGGTTCGTGTCGCTGCGGTTCCGGGGTGCTCCGATTGCGCGCGAGCAGGATCACCGTCACCACTGTCACGCTGACGAGGACGACAGCACCCAGGGCGAGCAGGGCGATCCATAGGACCGAGCTGGCGACCATTGAGGTGCTCCTTCCGTCGCTCGCGGACTACGGTGACATCGCCATAGCGCGCCGTCAACGAACGGCAGATGACGGCTGGGTGGCCAGTTTGCCCAGGGGGCGTTGAGCGAGCCGAATGGACATGACGGGCTGTCGGGGGAAGCGCATAGGGTTGATCTGTCCGGCGGCTCCAGCCCGCCAGCCTGTGTCCCTGCCACGAGAGGTATCCATGCCCGAGAACGACACGATCACCGCCTGCCCCGTCGCACATGACGGTCTGCCGCACCCGACCGGGGGTGACCAGAACCGGCACTGGTGGCCGAATCGGCTCAACGTCAAGCTGCTCGCCAAGCACGCCGATGTCATCGACCCGATGGACGAGGGCTTCGACTACGCGACCGAGTTCTCCAGCCTCGACCTGGCGTCGGTCAAGGCGGACATCGCCGAGGTTCTCACCGACTCCAAGAGTTTCTGGCCGGCGGACTTCGGCCACTACGGCCCGCTGATGATCCGGATGGCCTGGCACTCGGCGGGTACCTACCGGGTGAGCGATGGCCGCGGTGGCGCGAGCCAGGGGCAGCAGCGGTTCGCGCCGCTGAATTCGTGGCCTGACAACGGCAACCTGGACAAGGCGCGCCGGGTGCTGTGGCCGGTGAAGAAGAAGTACGGCAAGAAGCTCTCCTGGGCGGATCTGATGATCCTCGCGGGGAACGTGGCGCTGGAGTCCATGGGGTTCAAGACGCTCGGGTTCGCGGGCGGTCGTGAGGACGTCTGGGAGCCCGAGGATGAGGCCTACTGGGGCACCGAGGTCGAGTGGCTGGGCAGCGACACGCGCATCACCACCGACACCGGTGAGCGGGTGCTGGACCGTTCGCTCGGTGCCACGCACATGGGCCTGATCTACGTGAACCCGGAGGGGCCGGAAGGGAAGCCGGACCCGGTGGCGGCCGCGCACGACATTCGCCTGACCTTCCGGCGGATGGCGATGACGGACGAGGAGACGGCCGCATTGATCGTCGGCGGCCACACCTTCGGCAAGACCCACGGTGCGCACCCCGACGACAAGCAGGGTCCAGAGCCGGAGGGTGCGCCGCTGGAGGCGCAGGGCCTGGGCTGGGCCAACGGGCACGGTACCGGGAAGGGTGCGGACAGCCTGACCTCCGGTATCGAGGTGACCTGGACCTCCACCCCGACCCGGTGGGGCCATGAGTTCCTGCAGAACCTCTACGGCTTCGAGTGGGAACTGACGCAGAGCCCCGCGGGCGCTTACCAATGGGTGGCCAAGGACGCTCCGGAGACGATCCCTGACGCTCACCGTGAGGGTGTCACGCACCGGCCCACGATGCTGACGACGGACCTGACCATGCGTATGGACCCGGGCTTCGAGCAGATCACCCGCCGGTGGCTGGACCACCCGGAGGAGCTCGCCGACGCTTTCGCCCGCGCCTGGTACAAGCTCACCCACCGCGACATGGGACCGATCCAGCGCTATCTCGGCCCTGAGGTACCGGAGGAGGTCTTCTCCTGGCAGGACCCGCTGCCCGAGCGCGGTGACTACACCCTCAGTGAGGCCGACGTCGCCACGCTGAAGGAGCAGATCCTGGCCACCGGTCAGCCGGCGTCGGCTCTGATCAAGGCCGCGTGGGCCTCGGCATCCACGCACCGCGTCAGCGACAAGCGCGGCGGGGCGAACGGCGCGCGTATCGCGCTGGAGCCGCAGAACGGCTGGGCCGTCAACGATCCGGCCGAGCTTGCTGGCGTGCTCGACGCCCTGCGCGGGGTGCAGGCGGGCTTCGGCTCGCACGTGTCGCTGGCGGACCTGGTGGTGCTCGGTGGCGTGGCAGCGATCGAGAAGGCGGCTGCAGACGCCGGTACTCCCGTGGCGGTGCCCTTCACCCCGGGCCGGGTGGATGCCACTCAGGAGCAGACCGACCTCGAGCAGTTCGGCTACCTCGAGCCGGTCACGGACGGCTTCCGTAACTGGGTCGGGCCCGACGCGGAGCTGCCGGCGGAGTATCACCTCATCGACCGCGCGAATCTGCTCTCACTCACTGCACCGGAGATGACAGTACTGGTGGGCGGACTGCGGGTGCTCGGCGCCACCACCGGTGGTACGTCCACCGGCGTGCTCACCGATCGCCCCGGTCAGCTCACCAACGACTTCTTCGTGAATCTGCTCGATCTGGACCGCAGCTGGAGGCCGGTCGACGGGGAGGGGCACACCGCCACCACGTTCCAGTGCTACGACGACGTCTCGGGCGCGTCGTTGTGGACTGGCAGCCGCGTGGATCTCGTGTTTGGTTCCAACTCGGAGCTGCGCGCCCTGGCCGAGGTCTATGCGGCTGACGATGCGCAGGAGAAGTTCGTCCGTGACTTCGTCGCAGCATGGTCCAAGGTCATGGACCTGGACCGCTACGACGTCTGACCTTCGCGGGTCCTCACGGCGCTCCACGACGGCGTCCCATCCGCACGGCGGGTGGGGCGCCGTTCTCGTGTGGATCCGCGGGTGTGCCTTTCGCCGCCTGGAGGGCCCGAGGTCACGCACCGCGGGGGCCAGGCGACCCAGGTACGGCTTGACCAAGTCGAACAGACGTTCCATACTGGTCTCCACGGAGGGAGCCTCATGACGCAGACGATGGAGCCGCAGCGAACGGCCCTGTCGGCCCTGTCGCGCCTGGAGGCTCTCGTCAGTGAGGCGCGAGAACTTGCTCAGGCGGACCTGCTGGATGAGGTGGATTCGTTCGACCTGCCGCGGATGGTGAACCTGGTGGAGGAACTCGGCCGGGTGCAGGAGGCGCTGTCGGTGAACGCTGCGCGGACGATGGAGGCCGACGGCGGATGGGCGCTCAGTGGCGCGCGCACCTTCTCCTCGTGGTGGGCGATGCGGACGGGACGCCACCAGGTCAGCGCCCGCCAGGAGGTGAAGGTCGCACGGGACGTGCGTGATGACCTGCCCGCATCGGGCCGGGCGTTGGCGGCGGGAGAGATCAGTGGTGATCACCTGCAGGCGTTGTCACGTCACGCCACGCGGACGCAGCAGCTGCGCGACCAATTGCGGGATGCCGAGCTGGGAGAGGAGTTCTTGCTCACCCACGCCCGGAAGATGGATGCGACGGCGTTCGTGAAGGTCGTCAAGGCCTGGGCCGTGGCTGCTGATCCCGAGGCGGCGGACCGGGAATGGGTGGAGGACTCAGCGACCGAGCACATGTTTCTCTCGCGCACCATGGGTGGTTGGGCGTACCGAGGCTGGCTGGGAGACGTCAGCGGCGCGGTGCTTGATGAGATGCTCACTGCTCGGATGGGTGTACCGGCGGCCGGGGATGAGCGCAGGCCGTCGCAACGACGAGCGGCCGCGCTGGTCGACGTAGCGCGGGAGATGCTGGACTCAGGGCAGCTGGCACCAGGGGCTCGGGTGCGTCCGCAGATCGCAGTGACCGTGCCGATCGACACGCTGGAACGGCTGATCGAAGCAACCAATCCTGCACGGGCCGCTACGTCGCCCGTGCCGGGCCTGGACCCAGGACCCCGTGCCTCGGTCGGCGGTGCGGTGAGCAGCGGCTCGGGCATCAGCACGTGGCGCGGGTCGGACACCTCCCACGTGGGCTCAGTGGGGACAGGCAACGCAGACGCCGGCACCGATGGCGTCGGAGTACGAGTCGGAGCGGTCCACGGGGGAACGCGAGGGGACAGCGGCGACCCGTTGGAGGGTGTCGTGATCCGCACGATCCTCGATCCGGAGGTGATGCGTGGTGCTGAGCCGGCTTCGCTGGCCGATCAGACTCCGATCCCGCCGGCGTTGCTGGCGAGGCTGGTCTGTGAGAGTGAGTTCCACCGGGTGATCTTCGGTCCGGAGTCGGAAGTGCTCGATGCGGGCCGGGCGAGGCGGCTGTTCTCGCGAGGTCAGACGCGGGCGGTGATCGCACGAGATCGGAAGTGTCAGTATCCCGGGTGTCATGCACCGCCAGGGCGGGGAGAGATCCACCATTCGATCTGGTGGTACGAGCAGAACGGGCCGACCGACACCAAGCATGGTGTGTTGTTGTGCTGGCATCATCATGACTGGGTCCATCAGATGAGCATCACGATCGAGCGTCGTGAGGGTCGATGGCGCTTCTACCGGCCGAGCGGGGCCGAAGTCACAGTGCGCCCGATCGCTGCGTGACGTGGCTGGCGCTGTGCGGATTGGCCACGGCTTCCATCCCCACGGGATACTGGCGCGTGTGACCGCCGACGTGACCAACCCCAAGTCTGACCGGGTGCGTGCCGTACGGGCGCTGGCGCAGGCGTCCGTTCGCGCGCGGCGCGGACAGTTCCTGGTCGAGGGGCCGCAAGGGGTACGTGAGGCTGTGCGCTTCGCGCCCGAGCAGGTGCGTGACCTCTACTTGACCGTCGATGCTGCTCAGCGGTACCCGGAGATCACCGATGCCGCTGAGTCGGTGAGTTTGCACACTCATCTCGCCGCGCCCGAGGTGCTCGCCGCTATGAGCGACGACGCCCAAGGCGTCGTGGCCGTCCTCCGCCACCGCGCCGTCGGCACCGACGAGGTCATCGCAGCGCGCCCGCAGCTCGTGGCACTGCTGCACCACGTGCGCGACCCAGGCAACGCGGGCACCGTGATCCGGGCCGCCGACGCCGCCGGTGCCGACGCCTGCGTACTCACTCACGGCAGTGTCGATGTGCACAACCCGAAGGTCGTGCGATCCACCGTGGGATCACTCTTCCACCTGCCCACAGCCACGGGCGCCGACCTCGCAGAGACGATCGCTCTCGCTCGGGAGGCAGGTCTGCAGGTTCTCGCCGCTGACGGTTCCGGTGACCACGACCTGGACCAGCTCGCTGATGCTGCGGAGGTCACCGTGGCCGGCGGCGCTGCCCAGGCCGGCGATGCCACTGGTGCTGCCGACTCCACTGAAGGTCCCCATCTCGCCCGGCCGACACTGTGGATCTTCGGCAACGAGGCGCACGGTCTGGCAGGCCATGAGCGCGACCTGGCCGATGCCGTCGTCCGTATCCCGATCCACGGGCACGCCGAGTCCCTCAACCTCGCCATGGCAGCCACCCTGTGCCTGTATGCCTCCGCTCGCGCTCAGCGGCACGCCCACCGTTGAATCCACCCCACAGGAACTCGTGTGTCCCTTCAGCTCGCCGCGGCCCCGAGCCGAGTGTCCAGCCTCACCGAACGGCTCCTGGAACGGGCGCTCGCCCGGGATACGCGAATCATCGTTGGGATCGTCGGCGCCCCCGGTTCCGGGAAGTCCACCCTCACCGATGCCCTCCAACGTGAGCTTGATGTGCATGGGATGAGCTCCGCCGTCGTTGGCATGGACGGCTTCCACCTCGCCCAGGCTGAGCTCGAACGCCTCGGACGGGCCGACCGCAAAGGCGCCATCGACACCTTTGACGCCCACGGCTACGTAGCGCTGCTGCGCCGGCTGCGGGACCAGGGGCCCGGTGATGGGGTGATCTACGCCCCGCGCTACGTACGGGGCTCGATCGAGGAGCCGATCGGCAGCGCCGTCCCCGTGGCGCCGGATGTGCGGGTGGTGCTCACCGAGGGCAACTACCTGCTCGCAGACACCGTGCCTTGGGACGAGGTGAGCCGGATCGTGGACGAGACATGGTTCCTGGCCGCCGATCCAGCGAGCCGGCGTGTACGGTTGCTCGCACGCCACCTGGCCAACGGCAAGACCATGGAGCGAGCGCTCGCCTTCACCGACGGTTCCGACGCCCGCAACGCCGAGCTCATCGAGTCCACCGCCGCGCGCGCGGACGTGCAGGTGGCCTGGCAGGAGGAATGATCTCGTAGCGGCGAGCGCGCTGCGGGGAAGACTTCTCGTCAGATCCCCAGGATCAGCTTCGCGATCGAGAAGTACGGCACCTACCCGGTGTCGACGAAGGTGGAGATGAACGGGGCCGAGACGATCGCCGGGTCGATCCGGCTACCCACCCGGCCTGCGCTATCCCCACCCCGCGAGCCTGCGCCGCCGGCGCTGCAGCCCGTCGGGGCTAGGCCGTGGCTCGCTCATCGCTGCCCCTCCGAACGATCCGGTTCACGGCCTTCACGGACGTCGTTCATCAACTGTGGGGTGCGGCGCTGACCCACACCAGACAGCCACTGCGACGCCGGGTAGGCCAACCGGATGACGTAGTAGTTCAGGTGCTCGATCACCGCGAACAGCCACAGGCCGGCACCCAGCACCGCGGTGCCGATTGTCGATGCGTGCCAGACCAGCACCCCGAGACTGACAGCCAGCACGATTGGATTGATCCACCGCAACGCGGAGTAGGCACCGGCCAGCGCCGGCGGCATCACCCTGACCCCCATCCAGTGGCGTGCGAGCAACCAATAGAACCCTGCCTGCACCAGGATCAGCAGCAGCGGGGTCAACGCCGCACCGAGAGCGAGTTGCTCGTCCCCGGTGAACCGGTCCCGTAGGAGCAGGTAGGCGACGGCGAACGCCGCCGACGCGGCCAGCTCACCCGTGCCCAGGCGCAGGTAGGTGGCGCGGCGGTCGTCGAGGGAACGCACCCGATCAGCCTACGGCCGCCGGGTAGGCTCGGATGGATGAAACGATCCCGGTCTCGTGCGCGATCCCGGGCGTGGGTCGCGACGGCGATCCTCACGGTCGGAGGCATGCTTGCCAGCGGGGCTCCGCCGGCGCACGCGAGCACCGGCGGCTTGGCGCACGCCCTTGCTGTGGACGCCGTCGTGGCAGACCTCGAGTGGGACGTCAGGGTCGACGGGGCGGCTGGCGCCCTGTCCGGGCTCGTCGACATACTCACCGGTGAGGCCGCTGTCGACGGGGTCGAGGTGCGCGGGGTGGAGGCGCAGACCCCGACGAGCCCCGAGGGTACCGACGGTGAGGCGGTCGGACCCTACGCGATCGGCAGTGTCCTCACGTTCAGGCAGGTCAACTCCCACACGGCGCGAGTGGAGGATGCCGAGCTCAGCGCACGCTCCGCCGTCGAGGGCGGAAGCGTGGACGTACTCGGGACGCGGGTACTGGACATCGGCACAATCTCGGCCGCCGTGGCGCTCGCACCTGAGGGCGAGGCGCATATCGATCGGCAGGTGAGCGGCCTGGAGGTGTTCGGGGAGCGGGTGGGAGCCGATCCGCAGGTCGACACGACGCGAGAACTGACCAGCTCCGACGTCCTGGACGCACTCACCGCGCAGTTTCCCGGGCTGGCCGCTGCCGCGGACCTGGTGGGAGCCGCCGTGAGCGGCGGCGGAGCGATCGAGGTGGTGGCCACCGGTCGTGACGACCAGAGCGCCGACGGTGCGAGTGCGGTCGGCCTGCATCTGGCGGTGAGCACGAATGCGAGCCTGACCCTGTGCCTGCCGGACGGTTCCGGCGGCTGCACCGGGAGCGTGACCGTGACCGCCGCCGCCACCGTGCTGGACGCCACCTTCGCTCAGGTCCGGGTGGAACGCCCGGAGGCACTGCCCGGCGTCCCCGTCTGGCAGATCGTGGTCGGCGCCGCGGCCACACTCGTCCTGGTGGGCCTGGTCGTGTGGGCGATCAGGGAGAGCGTGCGGATTCGGCGGCGGGAGGAGGAGGAACGATGAGGCTCTTCGCGGCGCTGTGGCCACCTGAGCACGTCCTCGACCATCTCGAGGCGGCGCTCTCCGGTGTGATGGGGCCCGCACACTCGGGCCCGCCCGCCCTGCGACGCGTCCCGCGAGAGAACCTGCACATCACTCTTGCGTTCTACGGCGAGATTCCCGACGGCGCAGCCTCCGACGTCCGCGAGGCCCTCGCCGAGGAGGCCACCACGACGGCGCCCCTGCACCTGCGGCTGTCCGGTTCCGGTTCGTTCAGCGAGCGGTCGTTGTGGATCGGGCTGGCGGGGGAGGTGCCCGCACTGACCGAGCTCATGGGCGCATGTGCCCGGGCTCCCTACCTGACCGAGGAGGGAGGCTCCCGGCGCCCGCGGCCGCACCTGACCGTCGCACGGTCTTCCAGGCGGGCTGCTCCTGGAGGACCTGCGGGGCGATCTCGGCGCCGAGGCGACCGGGAGGCCCTGGGGCCCTCGGCGATGGCAACCGCTGCCCGGGCGCTCGCGGTGTACCGCGGACCGGACTGGGTGGCCGAGGAGATCGCGCTCGTCGCCTCGTACCTCGGAGGGGGTCCGGGAGGCGCACCCCGGTACGAGGTGCTCGACTCGCTCGAGCTGGGTCGGTAGCGCGCGGCGATGGTGCCATTGCGGTAGTGGGTATGACGCGTGCGATCACACCGAGATACTCATGATCTTGAGTACAAGCGATGATTTGTATTATCGTGACGGTACACACAGGAGGTCGCGATGGGTGCAGCACCAGATCCTCGGCTCGACGGCGCGCTTCGTGCCCTGGCCGACGCCAATCGCCGCACCATTCTGGACTCGATCCGCGCTCATCCCCGAGCGGTCGGCGCTATCGCCGATGCCGTCGGACTCTCGCAGCAGACGACATCGCATCATCTCGGCGTGCTCCGTGAGGCCGGCCTGGCGTCGGTTCAGAGGGAGGGCACCAGGCATCTGTACGTGGTGAGCACCGACGGATTGGCCGCGGTGAAGTCGTACCTGGACGACTTCTGGCCGCAGCAGCTGTCTGCGCTCAAGGCAGCCGTCGAGGGGCGTGGGGAGGCTCCGCGTGGCTGAGTACCAGACGTCCATCGATATCGCGGCTCCGCCCGATGTCGTGTACGACTACCTGACCACGGCCGATGGGGTGACGGCGTGGATGGGGGAGCATGCCGAACTCGATCCGCGCCCCGATGGAATGTTCGCGGTCGACATCGCCGGCTATCCGATCCGTGGTCGCTACCTGCACGTCGAACGACCCACCCGGGTGATGGTCTCCTGGGGCGTCGCCGGTAGTGAGGATCTTCCCTCCGGGGCGTCCACAGTCGACTTCCGGCTCACCCGGATCGATGGCGGAACCAGAGTGGATCTGACACATTCCGATCTTCCCGATGCGCAACTGCCCGGACACGCTGATGGGTGGCAGCACTTCCTGACGCGGCTGGCGATCGTCGTCCCTGGCGGTGATCCCGGTCCGGACTTGTGGCGTCCGCTGCCCGAGCGAACCTCACATGGGTGACCGAAGAGCCACCCGTGCCACCTGTGCATCACCAACCGAACGTCGAACGAGGGAGGATCTCATGACCCGCACCGATGCTGAGCTCATCGTGGATGAGTACCACCGCGCCTGGACCAGTGGCGATGTCGAGCGCGCGATGACGTACGTGGCAGACGACATCGTCTGCCGTGCGCCGGGCGCCGACCTCACGGGCAAGGAAGCGTACGGTGATTTCATCGCCGGATTCGCGCCCTCGCTCGTGGGAATCGCCGACATCGCAACGTTCGCCGACGGCGACCGGGTCGCGCTGTTCTACTACCCTCAGACTGCGACAACCACGACTGCCCCGGCGGCGGAGTGCTTCACCATCCGCGCAGGGAAGATCGCCGAGAGCGTGCTGCTGTTCGATCGGCTCTCGTTCGGCCCACCGGAGGGCCGGCGATGACGAGCTGACCGCCCGGCTCTCTGGCCAGACGGTGGCTGGACGGACGACAGCGCCACGACCCGAGCGCGATGCGCTCGAACACGGCAGACTGACTCAGGTGCCGATCTCGTTGCCCATCCAGTTGCCCATCACGCCGATGCTCGCCAAAGCGGCTCAGGCCGTACCCGCCGCCGATGCCGTGGAGGGGGGCTACACCTACGAACCCAAGTGGGACGGGTTCCGCGGGATCCTCCTGCGCGACGGCGGCGACATCGAGATCGCCTCGCGGGGGTCGAAGCCACTGACCAGGTACTTTCCGGAACTGGTCGAGGCGATCCGTGAGCATCTGCCGCCTCGGTGCGCTATCGACGGGGAGATCGTGGTGCGTTCCGGGGAGCCGGGCTCACAACGCCTGGACTGGGAGGCGCTGTCACAGCGCATTCATCCGGCCGAGTCCCGGGTGAAGCGGCTCGCGGCCGAGACCCCGGCGGAGTTCGTCGCCTTCGACCTGCTCGCGGTCGACGACGAGGACCTGATGGGAACGACGTTCGCGCAGCGGCGTGCCCGGCTGGAAGACGTGCTGGCCGATCTTGCCGAGGACGCCCCGATCCACCTGACCCGCGTCACCGACGACGACGCCGTGGCCCAGGACTGGTTCGAACGGTTCGAGGGTGCTGGCCTGGACGGGGTGATCGCCAAGCCGAACCGGTCCGTCTACGAACCCGGCAAGCGGACCATGATCAAGGTCAAGCACTCCCGCACCGCTGAGGCTGTTGTCGTCGGATACCGGGTGCACAAGTCCGGTCGGGGTGTGGGTTCGCTGCTCCTCGGGCTCTACACCGAGGACGGTCAGCTGATCAATGTCGGTGGCATCGCGGCGTTCACCAACGCACGCCGGCTGGAGCTGGTGGACGAACTCGAACCCTTCGTCGAGCGAGACGACGCCGGTGACGCCGTGCGGGCAGAGACGGACCGTTCCCGATTCAGCGCGAGCAAGGACGTCAGTTTCGTACGTCTGCGACCGGAGCGGGTGGTGGAGGTCAAATTCGACCAGCTCGAAGGCCACCGGTTCCGGCACGCCGTGACCTTCCTACGGTGGCGCCCGGACCGGGAATCCACGTCCTGCACGCTGGATCAAGTGGACCGGGCTGTGGCCTACGACCTGGGAGACGTGCTCACCCGGTAGGGGCGGCTACTCCTCGACCCTGTTCCCGCGCTCGTCCCAGTGCTCGGCGACCTTCTTGCTCGGCTGCACTCGTGGCGGCTCGCCCGGCATCTTCGGATACTCCGGAGGGAACGGCATCTCGCCCAACCCGCTGGCGACGTCCTGCTCCCACATCCGCAGGGCCGGGCCAAGATCCCCGACGGCGTCGTCCAGTCCCGCCCAGGCGTCGCCCTGGTCGTCCAGCAGCCCGGGTACCGTGCGCACCGTGAAGTCCTCGATGGCGATGCTCTCCAGGTCCTCCCAGCGCACCGGCATCGAGACCGGCGCGCCCTCCAGTGGGCGGGGGGAGTAGGCGGAAGCGATCGTGCGGTCGCGGTTCGCTTGGTTGAAGTCGACGAAGATCTTCTCGCCGCGCTCTTCCTTCCACCAGGCGGTGGTCACCAGTTCCGGGAGCCGGCGCTCCAGCTCGCGCGCGATGGCGATCACGCCGTGGCGCACGTCGAGGAACTCGTGTTCGGGGGCGATCCGGGCGTACACGTGCAATCCGCGACTGCCGGAGGTCTTCACCCACGGGGTGATGCCGATCTCGCGCAACAGGTCGCCGAGCGCCTGCGCTGCCGTGACGATGTCAGCGAAGGTCCGTCCAGGCTGGGGGTCAAGGTCGATACGTAGCTCGTCCGGGTTGTCCGTGTTGGCCGTGCGCACCGGCCACGGGTGGAACGTGATGGTGTTCATCTGCACCGCCCACACGGCCGTGGCGATCTCGTCCACCACCAGTTGGGGGTGCTTGCGGCCCGACGGATAGGTGCACATCACGGTGCGGGTGTAGTCCGGCACACCACGCGGCGGGTTCTTGGAGAAGAACTCCTCACCGCCCACCCCCTGCGGGAACCGCTGCAGGGTGACCGGGCGATCGCCGAGGGCGCGCAGCATCGGTTCGCCCACCGCGGCCACGTACGAGGCGAGGTCCCACTTGGTGATCCCGGGCCAGATCTCGCGATCGGGACTGGAGATGCGAACGTCGCGGTCGCCGTCGGGGGAGGGGACGGTCAGCATCTGCGCACTGCTTGCCATGGTTCGACCCTAGCCAGTGCCCGTGCCGTGACATAGGTGCCACGCAACGACGGCGGCCGCCCACCGAGGCGAGGTGAGCGGCCGCCGTCGTAAACGACTGGGTCAGAGCGAGCGGTAGGCCTCACCGAGGCGCTTGACGCCCTCGTCGATCTCGTCCGGGGTCACGCCGGAGTAGGCGAGCCGGATCGCGTTCTTGGAGTCGTCGAGGAGGAAGTCGCTGCCCTTGACGATCTGCACGCCACGGGCGGCAGCAGCGTCGAAGAGTGCATCCCCGTCCACGCCCTCGGGGAGGTTCACCCAGAGGAAGTAGCCGCCCTCCGGCTCGACGAACTGAGCGTCCGGGACGTGCTCGCGCAGGCCCGCGCACAGGCGCTGGGAGCGCTCGGCCAACGCGGTCTTCACCGTCTCGATCGAGGTGTCGAAGGATCCACCGCGCGCGAACTCGTTCACGATGGACTGGGCCACCATGTTCGGCGAGATGTAGGTGCCGGTGGCGAGCTTGGCGATCTGGGCAATGATGTCGGCCTGGCCCACGAGGTAACCCACCCGGATCCCCGGGCACACCGTCTTGGAGAACGAGGAGGCGTACACGACCTCGCCACCGGTGGCGAGCGAGAGCATGGTCGGCTGCGGCTCACCGGAGAACCGGAGCTCGACGTACGGGTCGTCTTCGAAGATCGTGAAGCCCTGCTCGCGGGCGAGCTCCACCAGTGCGCGCCGCTTGTCACCGCTGAGGGAGTAGCCGGCCGGGTTCTGGAAGTTCGGGATCAGGTGCGCCAGCGCGACCGGGTTGGCACGCACGAGTTCGGTCAGCGCGGTCACGTCCACGCCGTCCTCTTCGAGCGGGACGGCGCGCAGGTCGGCTCCGCGGCCCTTGAGGGAGAGCAGCGTGCGGTCGTAGGAGGGGCGCTCCACCACCACGGTGTCACCGGTAGAGACGAGCGTCTCGAACAGGAACGCGTCGGCCTGCATGGAACCGTTCGTGACGAGGACCTGATCCTCGGCGACGCCATGCCGCTCCGCGATCCAGGCGCGCAGCGGCTTGTAGCCGACCGACGTGCCGTACGCGAAGGAGCCGGCCGGGTCGTTCGTGAAGGCACGATCGGCGGCAGCGCGTAGACCCTCGACGTCGATGATGTCGAGCGAGGGAGCGCCACGGGCAAAGGAAATCGGGGCAGGTTCGGTTGCCATGTGCCCAGCGTAGTTGGACCGTCGACCTCGCCGCGCGAGCGTCTCGTCACTCGGCCTGCCCGACCGGCACCACCCACCAGCCGGCACCGCCTACCCGACCGGCGTCGGCCTGACCTACCCTGCTGGTGTGAGCGAACCCTCCCGGCTGTCCCAGGATCGAATCAGTCTTCCCGGCGTGCTCCCGGGCGAGGCGCCACTGCCGCAGCCCGGCACGGTGATCGAGTCCGGCTTCACACTCGCCGACGACCTCCCGCCGGACCTTCACGAACGGTCCCGTCAGGGGTGGCCACGTTCCATGCACCCCTACCTGCAGCAGGACAGTTATGGGCGCGACCGGACCGACCTCTCCCTCGCGACGGTCGTGCTGGAGAACGAGCATCTGCGTGCCACCTTCATACCCGCGCTCGGCGGCCGGCTCTGGTCGTTGGTCTCCCTCCCGGACGAGCGGGACCTGCTCTATGCCAACCGCGTGCTGCAGCCGGCGAATCTGGCGCTGCGCAATGCCTGGTTTGCCGGAGGGGTCGAATGGAATATCGGCACCAAGGGGCACGCAGCGCACACGATGGCGCCGCTGCATGCTGCTCGTCTGAGAACCGGTGACGGTGCCCCGCTGCTGCGGATGTGGGAGCTGGACCGCCTGCGCGGCACCATCTTCCAGGTGGATGCCTGGATCCCTGTCGGAGCTCGCGCCCTGCACGTGTATGTCCGGATCCAGAACCCCACCGCGATAGCCGCTCCGATGTACTGGTGGTCGAACGCCGCCGTGCCAGAGGCCGATGACGTCCGGGTGCTGGCCCCCGCCACCACCGCGTTCTCCACGGCGACGGACGGCCCGGTCCGCCGGGTCCCGGTTCCGGTCCGTGGTGACCTCGACGTCTCCTACCCCACGCGTTCGAGCCACGCCGCTGACTACTTCTACGACATCCCTGACGAGACTGATCCCTGGATCGCGGCGGTCGCCGGCGATGGCCACGGCTTGATGCAGGCATCCACCGGCCGGCTTCGTGGCCGGAAGATGTTCTGCTGGGGCACCTCCACCGGTGGGGCGCACTGGCAGGACTGGCTCAGCCCCGCCCGCGGGCAGTACCTGGAGATCCAAGCGGGCCTCCTGCCCACCCAGTTCGAGCACACGATGCTGCCGGCCGGGCAGGCGTGGGACTGGCTCGAGGTCTACGGTGACGCCGCGCTCGACCCACAGATCGCGCACGGCGGTGATTGGCCGACTGCTCTCGAGATCGGCGGCCGGGCGGCACGCGGGCTGCTGCTCGACCCTGACGGCACGCTCAGCCGAGCCCGTGCCCTCGCCGACGAGTCACCGGTGGAGATCCTCGCCACCGGTTCGCCGTGGGGAGCGATCGAGGCGCTGCTCGCCGGAGAGGACCGAGCGGCGGTCTCGGCCGGGACGCCCTTCCCGGACCTGGCGAACAGAGCACCCGCGGGCAGGGGCGGCGCACCCGCCGCGAGCGAGGGAGCACACCCAGCCGGCGATGTCGCCACCGACCTGTGGTGGGCCCTGGTGGCCGATCCCGATCAGGCCGGCAGCATGCTGGCCGCGGCCGACCCGGCAGTCCCACCCGCCTCCTACGCCGCGGGAGAACGATGGCTCGCGCTCCTGGCCGGCCACGAACCGGGGTGGGCTCGCGACTACCACCTCGGCGTTCTGACCCACGCCGCGGGCGATCTCGACGACGCCGAGCGCCACTACCGCAACTCCCTGGCTCAGCACGAGAGCGCGTGGGCCCGACGCGGACTGGCACAGCTGGCCGCCGAACGCGGAGAGCCTGCCGAGGCCCTCGCAGAGCTTCAGCGCGCCCTCACCGCACCCGGGGTGGCCGGTTCGGAGGCAGAACGCACCCTCGTGATGGAGGCGATGACCGAGGCTCTACGTGCCAGATTGCCGCAGGAGGCGCTGACGATCGCCGCGCGGGCGAGTGAGCCGGTGCAGCGGCTGGGCCGGGTGCGGTTGCTGCGCGCCCGGGCGGCCTGGTCCACCGGAACCGCAGCCGGAGTCTCGTTGGCGCGGGAGCTGCTGCTGGCGGGGATCGAGGTCGCCGATCTGCGCGAGGGCGAACGTGAACTCAGCGACCTGTGGTCGGCTGCGTTCCCCGGTGAACCCGTCCCGAGCCGGTACGACTACCGCATGTCCTGACGGCGTCGCTCACCCAAGCCGTCCAGTCACCCGAGGCAGGCTCTGCTTCTCGCGCGCCCACCCCAGGGCACCTGGATAGCGCACCGAGAGGCTGGCCACCTCGGCAGCGCTGCGCAACACGTCGGTCCCGGTGACGTCACCGCCGGTCGCGATCGCGTGGGCCCAAGCCCCGTGCAGCACATCACCGGCGCCGAGCGTGTCGACCACCTCCACGGTGGGCACCGCGGGCACCAGAACCTCGCCACATCCACGCGGTCCGAGCACCCGGATGGGTCCGGCGCCCGAGCTCTGCCCGACGAGCTCTGGACCGTGGGCGGCGACGGCAGCGATCGCATCACTGGCTCCCGGCCACGTGAAGTGCTCCGAGAGCAGGACCGCATCAAGCTCGGCGAGCAGGTCCACCGCGGCCGGCTTGTAGGAGCCACCGTCCATCACGGTGGGTACGAGGCGTGCTCGGGCGGCTGCGCACAGGGCGAGGGACGCTTCCGGGAGGTGACCGTCAACGAGGACGCACCCGGCGCCGTCGGGAATCTGTTCCAGCTCGGCCGAGGCCGGCAACGGCCGTGCCACTGAGTAATTTGTGGACACCACGGCCCGTTCGCCGGTCGAGGCGGTCACGAGCACGGTGGAGACCGGCAGGGCGTCGATGGTGCCGATGTCGAGTACCTGGACACCGCACCCGGTGAGCTCGGATCGGGCGAGGTCGGCCAGCGGGCCGGTCCCGAGCGCGGTGACGAGGACGGTATGCGATCCCAGGGCGGCAGCGGTGAGCGCAGCATTCGCTGCCGGGCCGCCCACGGCCACGCGGACGTCGCTGGCGACGATCTTCTCGTTCGCGGTGGGCGGGCTCGTCACCACCTGGGTGATGTCGAGGGTGGTCAACCCACAGCAGACCACCGTGCGTGTCGTCATCGGCTCGTCATCACTGGGTCGTGGCGGGAGCGTCGTTCTTGCCGCACAACACCATGATCTCCTCCCGAGGGCGATGAGGGGCCCAGCGTCTCACGATCGTCGCGGGTCCGTGGTTCAGGTCGGGTCCGTGGTTCACCTCGGGCGGGCGACGGTGTGGCAGACTCCTCCCATGCCTTCGCGCCGATTTATCCAGCCCGTCTCGGGCTGACGCGCGCTACCGGTCCTTTCGACCGCGCCGATGCGCCCCGGGACGGGCAGCACGGGCACTCAGGCTTCCCTGTGTGCCCTCTAGACTCCACTGTGGTCCCACACGTCGGTGAAAGGTTGGCATGTCCACCCCTGAAGTTCCCTCCCCGCTCGATCCCGACGGCGTCGGCGCAGCACTCGAAGCCGCCCTCGCCGCCCTCGCCGCCGCGAGCGATCTGGACGAGCTCAAGGCTGCTCGTATCGCCCACACCGGCGACAAGAGCCCGCTCGCCCTGGCCAACCGTGAGATCGGCAGCCTCGCTCCGGCGGACAAGGCAACGGCAGGCAAGCTCGTCGGCCAGAGCCGCGGGCGTCTGAACAAGGCCATTGCCGCGCGCCAGGTGGAGCTCGAGGCCGAGCGCGACGCCCAGGTGCTGCGCACCGAGGCGGTCGATGTGACCGTGCCTCCGCAGCGGATCTCGCGCGGCGCCCGGCACCCACTCGATGTGGTCATGGACGAGGTCGCGGACTTCTTCGTCGGGATGGGATGGGAGATCGCCGAGGGCCCCGAGCTCGAGCACGAATGGTTCAACTTCGATGCGCTCAACTTCGGCCCCGATCACCCGGCACGGCAGATGCAGGACACGTTCTTCGTCGCCCCCTCAGACGGGTCCACGCTCGACGGCGTGCTCGACCCGGGCTCGGCGGAGCACCTCGTGCTGCGCACGCACACCTCCCCGGTGCAGGCGCGCACGTTGCTCGAGCGGGACCTGCCCGTCTACATCGCCTGCCCGGGCAAGGTGTTCCGCACCGACGAGCTGGACGCCACACACACCCCCGTCTTCCACCAGGTGGAGGGCCTGGCCGTGGACAAGGGCCTGACGATGGCGAACTTGACCGGTGTGCTGGACCACTTCGCTCGCGCCATGTTCGGCCCTGAGGCGAAGACCCGGCTGCGCCCGTCGTTCTTCCCGTTCACCGAGCCCAGCGCCGAGATGGACCTGTGGTTCCCGGCGAAGAAGGGCGGCCCGGGATGGATCGAGTGGGGTGGCTGCGGCATGGTCAACCCGAACGTGCTGCGCGCCTGCGGGGTGGATCCCGAGGTCTACTCCGGCTTCGCCTTCGGGATGGGGATCGAACGCACACTGATGCTCCGGCACGGGATCGAGGACATGCACGACATCATCGAAGGCGATATCCGCTTCTCCCGAGAGGGGGCCCGCTGATGCCGCTCATCCCGCTGCCGTGGCTGCGCGAGCACGTCGACGTCCCCGCCGGCACCACCGCCGAGCAGCTCGCCGCCGACCTGGTCCGGGTGGGCTTGGAGGAGGAGACGATCCACACCTCCGGCGTGACCGGACCGCTCGTGGTCGGCCGCGTGCTCGCGGTCGTACCCGAGGAGCAGAAGAACGGCAAGACCATCAATTGGTGCCTGGTCGACGTGGGCGCCGAACACGCCCCGGATACCGCGCCCGAGGGCGCCGACGAGGCTGCGACCGGTCTGGCCTACCATCCCCGCGGCATCGTCTGCGGCGCCCACAACTTCGGCGCCGGGGACAGCGTGGTCGTGGCACTCTCCGGTGCCGTGCTTCCCGGCGACTTCGCCATCGCCTCTCGCAAGACCTACGGGCACATCTCCGACGGCATGATCTGCTCGGCCAAGGAACTCGGCCTGGGGGAGGACCATGACGGCATCATCGTCCTGGACGATCCGCCCGCCCCCGGCGCTGACGCCCTTACCCTGCTCGGCCTCGCCGAGGAGGTGCTGGAGATCAACGTCACCCCGGACCGGGGCTACTGCTTCTCCATGCGCGGGGTGGCACGCGAGTACGCCCACTCCACGGGTGCGTCGTTCACCGATCCCGGCCTGGTGGCGCCTGCCGGCTCCGCGTCCCGGCCGCCGGAGGCCACCGTGGACGGTTTCGCCGTCGAGGTCTCTGACGAGGCACCCATCCACGGGACGCCCGGCTGCGACCGGTTCGTCGCGCGGATCGTGCGCGGGATCGACCCTGCAGCCCCGACCCCGGACTGGATGGCCACCCGGCTGCGCCAGGCAGGGATGCGACCGATCTCGCTGACGGTCGACGTCACCAACTACGTGATGCTCGACCTCGGGCAGCCGCTGCACGCCTATGATCTGGCCACGTTGGCCGCACCGATCGTGGTGCGCCGCGCCCAGGCAGGGGAGAAGCTCACCACCCTCGACGATGCCACCCGCACCCTGGACGCCGGCGACCTGCTGATCACCGACTCGCCCGAGGGCAACGGCTCGCGGATCCTCGGTCTGGCCGGCGTGATGGGCGGTGCGGACACAGAGGTGTCGGCCTCCACCACCGACGTGCTGATCGAGGCCGCGCACTTCGACCCGATCACCGTCGCCCGTACTGCCCGGCGCCACAAGCTACCCAGTGAGGCCGCCAAGCGGTTCGAGCGCGGCGTCGACCCGGCCCTGCCCGCTGTGGCCGCGCAGCGGGTCGTGGACCTCTTGATCGAGCTCGCCGGTGGCACGGCGGATGCGGCCGTGACCGACCTCGACCGCACCACAGCCCCGGGGCCGATTGCCCTGGACGCCTCCCTCCCCGGACGCACTGCGGGGGTGGACTACACGTCCGAGGCTGTGGCCGAGACGTTGCGTAGCCTCGGTGCCGAGGTCGTGACGGAGGACAGTGAACAGATCGGTGAGCAGACCAGTGAGGCGGAGGCCTCGGGCCGCCGGGCGCGCCGTGCCCCCAGGCTGAAGGTCACCCCACCGAGCTGGCGCTCCGACCTGCGCGTTCCCGCGGACCTGACCGAGGAGGTCATCCGTCTCCAGGGCTATGACCAGGTGCCCTCCGTCCTGCCGTCGGCACCTGCTGGCCGGGGCCTCACGCTGCGCCAGCGCTCGAGGCGCCGCGTGGCCGACCTGCTTGCCGATGTCGGCCTGGTGCAGGTGCTCACCTACCCGTTCGTGGCACCCGGCCGCCGGGACGAGCTCGGCCTGCCCGCCGGGGATCCCCGACGGCGGTCGGTGCGCCTGGCCAACCCGCTCAGCGAGGCACAGCCCCTGTTGCGTACCTCCGTGCTGGAGACGCTGGTGGATGCTGCCGTGCGCAACATCGGGCGTGGCCTGACCGACCTGGCGGTCTACGAGATCGGGTCCGTCACCCACCCCGCCGGTGGCGGTGACGGTCACTTGCCCCGTTCCCCGCTGCCTGCGCTCGGGGAGCGGCCCAGTGACAGCGACCTGGATGCGGTGCGCGGCGCCGTCCCGGATCAGCCGTTGCACCTGGCCGCGGTGCTGACCGGGAACCTCGTCCCGGCATCGGTGCACACCAGCGCCCGGGCAGCCGACCACGCCGATGCCATCGATCTGGTGCACCGGGTGGCCGAGATGCTGCGCGTGCCGCTCACGGTGACCGCGGATGCCGAGCGCGCCCCCTGGCACCCTGGCCGCTGCGCCCGGTTCGCCCTCACCGACGGTACTGTCGCCGGCTGGGCCGGTGAACTCGCCCCGAAGGTGACCCAGGTGCTCGACCTGCCGGCCCGCACCGTGGCGATGGAAGTCGATCTCGGTCTCCTCCTTGATGCGGCACCGACCGAGCCGACCCAGTTCCGGGCCATCTCCACGTTCCCGGCCGCCAAGGAGGACATCGCCCTGGTGGTCTCCGACGACGTCGCCGCTGCCGATCTGCTCGCAACTGTCCGCGAAGGCGCCGGTGAGCTGGCCGAGGAGGTGCGGCTGTTCGACTCCTACCGTGGCGAGTCTCTCGGTGAGGGACGGGTCTCCCTGGCGTTCTCACTCCGGTTGCGCGCAGCCGACCGCACGCTCACGGCGGAGGACTCGGTGAAGGTGAGGGACGCCGTCGTGGCGCTTGCGGGCCAGCGGTACGGTGCCGAGCTGCGCTCCTGAACGCACCTGCCCGCTTGCCATGCGGCAGGCGGGCAGGGCGGCCATCTGAGGACGGATGGTGCGGCACGATGGACACGCAGCCGGTGGCACACCGACGACGTGTCCATGATCCGATGGTCGGTGAACTCCAACTGCGGTGGTCGAGCCGTTAGCGCTCCCGGACGGCGTAGGTCAGGTGTGTCACCGTCGGAGCGGGGTCCGTGCGTACCTGCTCCAGGGCAATGCGGCCCGCGTCAATGCCCTCGAAGAGGCGGATTCCGGCACCGAACAGTACCGGTGCGAGTGCGATCGAGAACTCGTCGATCAGGCCGGCGTTGAGATGCTGCAGGATCGTGGCGCCACCACCCGCGATGCGGACGTCGCGCTCGCCGGCGGCAGCACGGGCCTGGTCGAGCGCGGTCTCGATGCCGTCGTTGACGAAGTGAAAGGTCGTCCCACCTGGCCGTTCCCACGGGTCGCGCCTCTCGTGCGTCACCACGAAGACCGGCACGTGGAACGGTGCCTCCTCGGGCCACGCGTGCTCGCCGGCATCGAACATTCGCTTGCCCATCACGCTCGCGCCGGTCCGTTCGGACGTCTCTCGCAGAATGTCGTTCTCACGCCCCTCCTCGCCACCGCTGCCGAGCTTGAGGTTCTCGCGGAAGTGCCGCTGCCGGAAGACCCATCGCTGCAGTTCCATCCACTGCCTGCCCATGAGGTCTTCGGGGGATTCGGGTGCGATATAGCCGTCGAGCGACATCGACACGCTGAAGAACACCTTCTGGGCCATCAGTTCGCCTGCTCGTTCAGAACCATCTCGGCGACGTAGCCGGCCAGGTTGCTCAGCGTCTGGCCTCCTGCTTCGATCGCGTGATACTTCTCCGCCGCCTCGTCGCGCTGTTCCTTGCTGGGGAACACGGTGCGCATCTCGATCCGGGTCGCCGTGGCGTTCGGTGTGAACGTCAGGATGGTCTCGAAGCTGTTCGGGTCGTCGCTGGACTCACCGTGGCGCAGCGCGATGCGCTCCGGTGGGGTGATCTCGATCCAGGTGATCCACTCGGCGTAATCGGTTCCGTCCGGTCCGTGCATCACGAAGTCCCACTCGCCGCCGACGCGGAACTCGAACGCCCGTGTGGTGGTGGTGAACCCTTCGGGGCCCCACCACCGGGAGAGGTGCCGCACCGCGGTGAACGCCTCGAACACTAGCTCTGGCGGGGCGTCGATCACCCGGTCGATCACGATCTCGCGGTCGGCTGCCGGCGGAGTCGGCGCTGTTCGTTCTGTCCTGCTCATCTGCTACTCCTGCCTCTGCTGTTTCAGGTCTTGTACGTACGCGTCCAGGCGATCGAAGCTCTCGTTCCAGAACTGCTCGAACCCGCCGGTCCACTCGTGGACCGGTCGCAATCCGCGGGCATCGAGACCATAGAGCCGTTGTTTACCGGCTTTGCGGTCCTGCACGAGCCCAACCTCCCGAAGCACCCGTAGGTGCTTGGACGCCCCGGGCTGAGTCATCCCCAGCTCCTCGGCCAGTGCGGTCACCGGCCGTTCACCGCTGCGCAGCAGGGTCAAGATCTCCCGGCGCTGCGGTTCGGCGATCGCGTTGAAGACGTCCGAGGTCGTCGCTGCACGTGCCATAGCCCCGATCATATTCCCATATGGGTATGTGTCAAGAGGGCGGGGACCGGTCGTCGGAGTGGGCGGGCTGGGGGACCAGTACGATCGCCACGATCGCCAGTGCCGCCAATGCCACGAGCACCGGGGTGCGGGTGCCGGTGATATCGACGGTCCAGCCTGCGAGTGTCGGCCCGATGGCGGAGCCGACTCCGCGTGCCAGGGCGAAGGCTCCGAGGATCAGGCCCACCGAGCGGGCATCGGTGAACTCCACCGTGTAGACGCTCTCCATCGTCGAGTAGGCGCCCACACCGATGCCGGCCAGCACCACGAATGCCACAGCGGCCGGCACCCAGCCTGCGACCGGGAGCAGCAGTGCCGGGAGCCCGAACAGCAGCAGGCACACTCGCACCACAGTGCGGTGGCGTACCCGGTCCAGCACCCACGGCAGCGGCAGTCGCCCGACCAGCTGGAAGGCGCCGCGGGCACCGGCCAAGGCCGACGCCAGCGCCAGGGTGAGCCCGGCGTCGACCATCGCGGGCACCTGGAACAGCAGCAGGACCGACATCATCGCCCCGCCGACGACACCCAATGTGAGAAGACGACGGAGGCTCCGGTCGCGGATGGCGAACGCCAGGCTGCCCAGCAACGTGCCCGACGCCCCGTCCGTCGGCGCCACCCGACCCGTCAGTACCGCCACCCAGGCCATCACCAGCGCGACGAGCGCACCAGCCCCGGCCATGCTTGCCCGCCAGCCCCACGCCGTGACCGCCCACGCCATCACCGGCAGGAAGATCGGGCTCGCCATCGCCCCGAAGAGAGTATTGCGCGTGATCGCTCGCGTCCGGCTCCCCGGGGCTACCCGCGAGATGATCGCGTGCGCGATCGCGTAGTACCCCACCGCCCCGACGCACGCCTGAGCCACCACGGCCGCGACGATGAAGACCAGCGGATGCTGCGCCGTCGCCGCTCCTGCCGTTCCAGCGCAGGTGCCGAGAATCGCCACCACGAAGACCGGCCGGGGGCCGGCCCTGTCCATGGCGCGGCCAGCCAGCACCGAGCCGATGCCCACGAGCAGGAGGGCCACCCCGTAGGCACTCGTGAGCGTGGTCTGGCTCCAGCCGGTCTCCTGGGCGATCGGCTCGATGAGCACGCCGTAGCCGTAGTACCAGGTGCCGAAGGCGCACAGCACGAGGAGGCCGAGCGACCACGTCAGCCCGGTGCCGAGCCTGTCATTCACGCACGCATCACGGGAGCAGTAGCACCTTCCCCGTGGTCTGGCGCCCCTCCAGGGCAGCATGGGCGCGAGCCGCGTCGGCGAGTGGGAACCGCGCTCCGATCCGGACGTCCAGTGAGCCGTCGGCGACGGCTGCGAAGATCTCCCGCGCACGCCAGGCCCGCTCGTCCGCATCTGCGATGTAGTGGAACAGCGTCGGCCTGGTCACGAACAGCGAGCCGGCCCGGTTGAGGCGCTGCAGATCGAACGGTGGCACCTGTCCGCTGGCACCTCCGAACAGCACGAGCAGTCCCCGACGGCGCACGCTCGCCAGGGAGGCGTCGAACGTGTCCTTGCCCACGCCGTCGTAGGCGACGTGCACGCCCTCACCCTGGGTGAGGTCGCGGACCAGGGCCGGCAGTTCGGCTGTGAGGTCGTCCAGCTGGTCATAGCGAATGACGTCCGAGGCCCCTGCCGACCGGGAGAGGGTGTCCTTCTCGTCGGTGGAGACGGTGGTGATCACCCGGGCGCCCCGCGCCACGGCCAACTGGGTCAGCAGCAGTCCCACACCGCCGGCGCCGGCGTGCACCAGAATGGTCTGGCCGGACTCGAGGTGAGAGACACCGTCGACGAGCATGTGCGCGGTCATGCCCTGCAGGGGTGTTGCGGCAGCGAGCTGCGCACTGACGCCCTCCGGGACGGGCAGCGCCTGAGCTGCGTCGAGGAGCACCTGCTGGGCATAGCTCCCGGTGGCGCTCGCGGCCCATGCCACCCGGTCTCCGACGATCGGGAAGTCGACACCGTCGCCCACTGCACTCACCACCCCGGCGCCCTCGCCACCGGGAGTGAGCGGGAAGTCCACCGGGTACACCCCCGACCGGTGGTACGTGTCGATGAAGTTCACCCCGACGGCCTCGGTGCGTACGAGGACCTGACCGGGGCCGGGTCGCGGCGCCGCGACCTCCTGCACGGCGAGGGCCTCGGGTCCACCCGGCTGATTCGCGACGACTGCCTGCATGTGGTCCAACCTACGCCCATCCACAGTGGGGCTACCCCTACCTGCAAGAGACCGGGAGGCACCCGTGTGCTGCGGATCCGGGGCCAGCAGGCTGGAGGGCATGACCACACCCTTGACTGCGGCGAGGCCGCCCGGGCCCTCGGAACGCTCCACCCCACGCGACGGCTTCGTCGACATACTCCGAGTCTTCGCGATCTCGCTCGTCGTGCTCCAGCACTGGCTGATGCCCGTGATCGCTTACCAGGACGGACATCTGTCCACAGGCAATGCCCTCGCCACCGAGCATGGCTGGACGATCACCTGGATCAGTCAGGTGATGCCACTGATCTTCTTCACCGGCGGAGCCGCGACTGCGATCAGTCTGCGGAGACGCCACGCCCGGGGCGTCGGGCGTGACACCGACTGGGTGGCCGGCCGGGTTCGCCGGCTCGCGGTCCCGGTGCTCGCCCTCGCCGCGGTGTGGCTACCTGTCCCGCAGGTGCTGCTCACCCTTGGTGTGCCGGCCGAGCCGGTGATCACCGGCGCCCGGTTGGTGGGCGCACTGTTGTGGTTCCTGGTGATCTACGTACTCCTCACCGTCATCAGCCCGGTGATGGTCCGTCTCGCCGGCCGCTGGCGCGGCCGCGAGGTTGCCGCGCTGGCGCTGGGCGCGGTGCTGGTGGACATGCTCCGGTTCGGCACCGACATCACGGCTCTCGGCTATCTCAACGTGATCCTCGTCTGGGCGGCGGTGTACCAGGTCGGGGTGCACTACACGGCCGGGCGGCTCGCTCGGGTGAGCGGGCGGTGGGCCCTCGCGATGGCAGTCGCAGGCTTCGCCGGCGTCGCTCTCGCCGTGGCATGGGGTCCGTACCCGGCGTCCATGATCGGGATGCCTGGTGAGGCGATCTCCGCAATGAACCCTCCAACGGCGGTCCTGCTCGCCCTGGCAGCTGGGCAGCTGGGGCTCGTCCTGTGGGCGCGGGCGCCGATCATGCGCTGGGCGTCCCAGCCCGCTGTGTCCCGGGCGCTGGACCGGGTCTGTGGTGCGTCGATGACGATCTACCTCTGGCACACCCCCGCGTTGGTGATCGTGGCCGGGGCAGCGGTGCTCGGTCTCGGGCAGGGCACGCCGCAGCCCGGTAGCCTGCCGTGGTTTGGCCAGCTTCCGATGTGGCTGGCCGCGCTGACCGTGGCGTTGACCCTCCTGGTGCGGCTGGCGGGACGGGTAGAGCGAACCCGGTTGCCCGCCGCCCCAATCGCTCCCGCGCAGGTCGCCGGTGCCTCACTGCTGGTGTCGCTCGGTCTGCTCGGACTGACCGTGTACGGGTTCCGGCCCGACTCCGCCTGGCCGGTCGTGGCAACGATGGCCGTGGTGGTCGGCGTGATCCTGCTTGGCTCCCGGGTGACTTGGCCTTCACAGGCCGAGACGGGCAGGCTGAGCGCATGACCGCCGTCGAGGAGCCCGCCGAGGGTGGGGCCCGGAGAACCGGACCCGGCGGCGGCGCGTGGGTCACGTTGCTGGGGCGCGCATCCCGTGAGACCGGTTACCTGCTGCTGAGTCTGCCGCTCGCGATCGCCGGGTTCGTGGTCTTCGTGGCCGGAGTCTCTGTCGGCTCCGGGCTGTTGGTGACACTCCTCGGACTGCCCGTCCTGGCCGTGACGCTGGCGGCGAGTCATGGTCTGGGGAACCTCGACCGGCGCCGGCTCGCCGCGATCGGCTACCCAGTACCCCGCACGCGCCCGTACCGCACATCCGAACGGGGGGTGCGCCGCATCCTGGCGCGGCTCGCCCATGGTCAAAGCTGGTTGGACCTGCTGTACGGTCTGCTGCGCTTCCCGGTCTCGATCGCGACTTTCGTGATCGCGGTGGTCTGGTGGGTTGCCGGTGCTGGGGCGGTGCTCTACATCGTCTGGGAGCGCTTCCTGCCCGAGAACGACGGCGGCCTGGCCGACCTGCTCGGATACCCCGGCCGTGCGGCCGACATCGCGCTGACCACGGTGCTGGGTGCGCTGCTGCTCGTCAGCGCGCCCTGGGTGGTCCGCGGCCTGGTGGCCGTACACCGGGGCCTGGCCCGGATCACCCTCGGTGGAACCTCCACGACGGCGCTGCGTGAGCAGGTCGAGTCCCTCACCCAGTCTCGTGCAGCCGCCGTGGATGCCGAGGCGGACACCCTGCGACGGATCGAGCGAGACATCCATGACGGACCGCAGCAGCGGTTGGTACGGATGAGTATGGACCTGCGGGCGGCCCAACGGCGCCTCGCACAGGATGACGCCGACGCCGCGGGCACCCTGATCGGTGAGGCGATCGAACAGGTTCAGTCCAGTCTGGAGGAGTTGCGAGCCCTTTCCCGCGGGATCGCACCGCCGGTGCTCGCCGACCGTGGGCTACGAGCTGCGATCGCGGCCGTTGCGGGCCGCTCACCTATTCCCGTGGAGTTGGATGTGTCTCTCACCGCGGACCAGCGGCTCGCGGCCGCCCGGGAGTCAGCCGCCTACTTCGTCGTGACCGAGGCGCTCGCGAACGCCGCCAAACATTCCGGTGCCGGGCTCGTCCGCGTGTCCGTTTCCCTCACCGACGACGACACGCTCGTCGTGCGCGTCAGCGACGACGGTGTGGGCGGTGCTCACGTGGGCAAGGGGCACGGGCTGGCTGGGCTCACTGACCGGCTCGCTGGGATCGATGGGACCTTGCAGGTGATCAGTCCTGAGGATGGCGGCACCCAGGTGGTAGCCACCCTATGACCGGGTGATTGCAGGCACTCGGCCACCCGGGGCCTGTGCCCGTCCTCCATGCCTCCATGCCTCCATGCCTCCATGCCTCCATGGACCGGGCGCGGACTACGATCACAGGATGCGTGTCGCCCTGGCCGAGGATTCGGTGCTGCTGCGGGAAGGGCTGGTCCGGTTGCTGCGAGAGGCCGGCTGCGAAGTCGTCGCCGCGGTCGGAGACGGTGATCAACTCGTGCAGGCCGTCCGCGAGCTCCAGCCGGATGTGGCGATCCTCGACGTCCGCATGCCTCCTTCGTTCACCGATGAGGGCCTGCGCGCCGCCCTTGTCGTCCGCGCTGAGAATCCGGGGAGCGCGGTGCTGGTCCTGTCCCAATACGTGGAGGAGTCCTACGCCGACGATCTGCTGGCGACCGGTGGCGGTGTGGGGTACCTGCTCAAGGACCGCGTCGCCGATCTCGCGGAGCTGACCGATGCGCTCCAGCGGGTGGCCGCCGGTGGCACGGTGCTCGATCCGACGGTGGTCGCACAACTCTTCGCCTCTCGCCGAGCGATCGGAGTGCATCGGCTCTCACCACGAGAGCGGGACGTCCTCGCGCTGATGGCCGAAGGGCGGACCAACACGGCCATTGCGCGCGCGCTGGTGGTCACTGCGAAAGCCGTGGAAAAGCACGTCTCCTCGATCTTTGACAAGCTCGCCCTCCCACCCTCCACGGACGACCACCGCCGGGTGCTGGCGGTGCTGGCCTGGCTGCGGGATCCGAGCCCGGATCATTCGTCGGTCACAGGCGCGTGACGGTAGCGCTCCTGCGCCTGCGCCGGAACACGATCGTGACCACCACGGCCGCCAGTGCCACCACAGTCACTGCGATCCATCCAGCGGTGCCCAAGGTGCGTGCCATCTCCGGCAACGCGGTGCGGGCGGATGCGCCGGCTCCCACCCAGAGCGTGGACCAACTCGCTGCTCCGAGTGCCGAGCCGGTGACGAAGCCGCGGTAGCCCAGGCCTGCTGCGCCCGCGACCGCAGGGACCACGGTGCGCACCCCCGGCAACAACCGGGACCCCGCCACCGCCCACAGGCCGTGGCGACCGATCATCCGCGCCCCAGCGTCCCAGCGGTGCACGCCCACTCGGCGCACCAGGGAGCTCTCCCGTAGCCCCGGGCCGAGCCGACGGCCGATCAGGTAGCCGACATGGTCGCCCAGACTTGCCCCGACGGCCACCACGCCCAGCGCCCAGGCCACGTCGGCCGGTGTGGTCGTCGCCGCGCCCAGGGTGAGCACTGCCGTCTCCCCGGGGAAGGCGAGCCCGACGCCGAGGGCGGACTCGACGAATGCGAACACCCCGCCCATCAGCAGCAGCAGCGGGCCGAACTGATCGGCGAGTCCGGCGAGAAAGGCGTCCATGTCTCCAGCCAACCCGTCGCCGGGGTACCGGTACATCGGGGACCACCCCGATCCGACCCGGAACCTCGAGGGCCGAGGCGTCAGGGTGTCGAGGTGTCAGGGTGCCGAGGACTGGGTTCAGCTGCCAGACGAACCAGGAGGGCCTCAGGTCGCTGGACGCACCCCATGTCGCAGCAGCCACGCCAACCAGTGCCCGGGCCAGTCGGCCACGGCCCCGGACTCGCCCAGCGCGAGGCCGACCCCGTGCTTGCCGCTGGGATAGACATGTCCTTCGACCTCGACCCGCGCCGCACGCCAGGCGGAGATGGCCGCCAGTGTGTTCTCCACCGGGACGGATGCATCGTCGGCGGTGTGCCACACGAAGGCTGGGGGAGTGCTGGCATCCACCCGGTTCTCGATGCTGAGTGCGAACGCCAGCTCTTCCGCGTGATCCTCGCCCAGCAGGTTGCGTCGCGATCCCACGTGGGCTCGGTTGACCAGCGAGAAAACCGGGTAGGACAGCGTCACGAGGTCGGGGCGAGCCAGCCCAGTGGCCGGTATGCTCTCCTGCGCGGCCAAGGTCGCGAGCTCGTTCACCGTCGCGGTGGCGGCCGTGCCGGCCAGATGCCCGCCGGCAGAGGACCCCGCGAGCACGAGGGGTCCGGCAACCTCTCCGTGCACTCCTGCGCGCAGGTCGGCCAGGGCGAGGAGGGTCTGCTCCAGAGCCTCCGGGTAGCGGGCCGGGGCCACCGGGTAGTCAAGGTGGCCGGCGGCGATGCCCTGCTCGGTCAGCCACGTCGCGGTCCCTGGGCCCTCGTGGTCGGAACGGTGCGCGTAGCCGCCGCCGGCGAGCATCAGCACGAAGCCTCGTGCTCCGGCCTTGAGCAGGCGGGGGGTGTCGGGTGCGAGCAACAGTGGTGCTCGTGACGTCGTCGGCATGCGCGGCAGCGTATCCTCACCTCACCCGCGCCCGCCGCGGGTTCCGACAGGTGGGAGACACTGGGAGCTGGTGGCACATTGATGACGATGGCCGTGGGTGCAGCCCGGAGCCACGTGGACGTCCCCGCCGGGACGGCGATGTCAGGCTATGCAGGGCGGGCCGGACCGAGCACCGGGGTGCTGCAGCCGACGTCCGTGCGCGCCCTGGTCGCGGGTGACGTGGCCGTGCTCTCGCTGGACGTGTGTGCTGTGCACCCGCGCACCACCGCGGCGATCGAGGCAGCGGTACGAACGAGGGTGGCAGGCATGCGCGCTTGCGTCGTGACCGCCACCCACACCCATGCCGGCCCGTGCGTCGCGTTCGACCGGGTCGGCAGTCATGATGCCGCTGTGCACGAGGCGCTCGTGACCGCGGCGGCCGAGACGGTCCGGGAGGCCGTCTCCTCGCGGACGCCGTGTGAGGTGGTCGTGGCCCGTGCTCACGGGGCCGGGGTGGCACGCAACCGGCGCCACGCCGACCGCGCGATCGACCCACCCGTGACCCGCCTGACCTTCCGGGCTCACGACCGGGTGGTCGCCGATGTGGTGAGCTACCCGTGCCATCCCGTGGTGCTGGATGCCTCGAACCGGCTCATCGCTGCCGACTACCCCGGAGCGCTGCGGGACGCGGTCGAGCAGGCGCATCCGGGCAGCGTGTGCCTCTTCCTCACCGGCGCGGCCGGCGACGTCAACACCGGGGACCCGGCCGAGGCCTCCTACGCCGAATCCGGTCCGGGGGTCCGCACGCCCGCTGAGGCCGACCGGATCGGCCGCCACCTGGCCTCCCTGGCGTTGGCGGCCGTGGAGCAACCGCTGACCACCGACGGCGTCCGGTGCGTGCGCAGATCGGTGCGAGTTCCGTTCGCCCGCCCTGACCACGGTGAGCGGGAGGGACAGGTGCGCAACTGGCGCTCCCGCCAGCGCACGGCCGACGCCGGTCTGGTCCGGGTGCTGCAGGCGTGGATCGACTGGGCCGGAACCAGTATCCCCGACGATCCGGCACCCTGGGAGGGGCATGTCACCGCCGTCGACCTGGGGGTGACCGTGGTGTTCCTCCCGGGTGAGCCGTTCCTGCAGACGGCTGAGGAGATCGAGCAAACCGTCACAGAGGCCGTGGGGCGGCCAGTGCTCGTGGTCGGGTACGCCGACGACGTCCCAGGCTACCTGCCGCCGTCACACGAGTACGCCTACGGCGGCTACGAGGTCCTCGATGCCCACCGCTACTACGGCATGCCGGCTCCGTTCGCGCCCGGGTGCGCCGAACGTGTGGCCGAGGCGGCGATCGAGGCTGTGGCTGCGCTCGCGGCGCCACCGACCTCCGCGCTTGACGCGCCCCACTGACCCGGGAGGTGTCAGAGGGTCGCGCAGCCGAGCGCGATCGGGATCGATGTGTTGACCTCGTGCTCACCAGGACGTCACCCGCTCGCTCCCTACTCGCTCCCTGGCGTTTGCCTGTGCCCGTGAGGATGCTCGGATGCCGACACCGCGTCGGACTGAGTGACGAAGGGATACCATGCTCCGCCCACCTGGGAGATTCCTCCGAGCAGCGCTCGCCACATCAGCGCTCACGGCGCTTGTGATGGCCCCGGCGCTCGCCGCCGCGGCCGGTCCTGTACCCACGCGGTTCGACATCGAACCGGGCTCCGACGTGCTGATCAGCGAAGTGGCCAACGGTGGTGCTGGAGCGTCGTCGCAGTCGAACCGCGACTCCGCGAAGAACTTCATCGAGATCACCAACTACGGAGCTGCTCCGGTGGACATCTCCGGGTGGCGGATCTTCAGGTGCGGACAGACCGGAGGCGGGTACGGACCCCAGGCGGTGGTCGACGCCGACACGGTGCTGCAGCCGGGCGAGCAGTACACCGCAGCGCGTCAGGGCTCGGGATACCCTGCGGACGCGTACTACGGCACCAGCCTGCACTCCTTCGGGTTCGGTGCCTTCATCGAGGACGCCGACGGACAGCGGCGTGACGCGATCGGGTTCTACCACGAGGATGTCGCCACCGACTGCGACAACCAGGGCCAGTGGCTCCAGCGCGGTCTCCAGCACCGTTTGGACGAGTCTCACCAGCGGGTCGCCAACACGGGCGACATCGAGGCTGATTGGGTGATCGCTCCCCGGACGGTGGGGGCTGCGAACGTCCCCGCCCACGACGTCGCACGGGTGGACAACGGCCTGCGGTTCTCGGAGTTCACCAACGGCTCGGTCGGCGGCAGCGCGGACCAGTACATCGAGATCACGAACTATGGGCAGGCCGCGGTCGACATGAGCGGCTACCAGCTCTTCCGTTGTGGCGGGAACGGGACGCAATACCTGCAAGTCGGTGCGCTGCCGACCGGTTCAGTACTGGACCCGGGGGAGAGCTACCTCGCGGCACGCTCCGGCGGGGCGTACGCGGCCGAGGCCGACGTCACCTACGGCACGTCGATGCACTGGCTCGACTTCGGCGTCATGCTCCTCACGGGTGGCGACGAGATCGTCGACAGCGTGGGCGTCTATGACAACCGCAACAGCCCGTGCACCAGCGGTGAGCCGATTCGCGAGAAGCTCAACCACTTCGACTCGACGTCGTATCAGCGGGTGCAAGACACCGGCAACAACGTCGACGACTTCGTCGTCACCCCTACCCGCACGCCCGGTTCGCACGACCCGGCCGCTGACTACGCCCCGGCTCCGGAGTTCACCGGCTTCCAGTCCATGCGGATCAGCGAGGTCGTCGGGGCAGGGCCGGCCGGTGGCGACGACGAGTTCTTCGAGCTCGGCAACTACGGCGATGAGCCGGTGAACCTGGCGGGATGGTCGGCCTACCGGTGCTACGGGACGGGCCAGCCTGGAACCGGCAGTTCTGTCCAGATCGCCGACCTGGGCGACGTCACCGTCGCTCCCGGGCAGACCTACCTTGGTGTGCCCGCCGCGGCGCCGGACACCTTGCTGGCGCTCGCGGACGGGACCTACGCCACCGGCCTGAACGGGGGCGACGGTTACGGGATCTACATCACCGATGCCGACGGACAACTCGTCGATGCCTTCGCCAGCTACGACGTCAACGTGAATGCCTACACTCCCTGTCCGCTCGGCGAGGAGGCTCGCAACTGGACGAAGTTCGACGAGGGTGAGAGCTACACCCGAGCCCAGTTCACCGGCGACAACGAGCGGGACTTCGTGGTGACTGCCGAGCGTACCCCTGGCGTGCTCGCTGACGCCGAGTACGTCGACCCGACGGTCCCACTGCCCGGCGAGCTTGACCCGGTGACGGTCGAGACCACCCGGATGCCCGGCACTCCGCAGGTCGCCGCCGTGGACGAGCGCACCTTCAGCCTGACCACCGAGCACCAGAACGCCACCGGTCTCGAGTTCGAGGCACGCTCGGCGGTGGTACTCGACTCGGACGTCGTGGTTCGCGAGGGTGTGAGCGCCGAGGCAGTCCCCGGTTCGCTCGCACTGCCAGGGGAGAACGTCGTCGAGGCGGCCGGCCAGGTGGCCGGATCGGTCGAGGGCTACCCGTTCCAGCGCTTCGAGATCACCACCGACGAGCCCGTGGAGTTCGTCTGGACCGGTACCGCCTCGCCGCGCAACGAGCTGCAGTTGCTGCACTGGACCGGTAGCGCCTGGGAGCAGATCGATGCCGCCGTGCCGTCGGCGGATGGCGATATCGCCCTGATGGCGCAGGTCTCCGCCCGTGAGGGTGAGGCCGTCGCCGACGTGATGGTCATCGACGGGCCACGAACGTCCGGCGGGCTGCACGAGGAGGTGGGTGTGCACGACCAGGCGTTCGTCGATCCCGGCAACTATGACCTGGCCATCAACCACATGACCGATACCCAGTTTCTCGCCGAGGGTTTCCAGGACGTCTTCCGCCAGATGACCAGCTGGGTGGTGGCCAACGCCGACGGCCGCAAGATCGGTTACAACACCCTCACCGGTGACATCATCGAGAACTGGATGAATGGCAACCATTCCCCCGAACGCGCCGACCGGGAGTTCCAGGCTGCGCAGGACATCATGAGCCTGCTGAACGACGCGCAGGTCCCCAACGGCGTGCTGCCCGGCAACCACGACAACATGTGGGGTCACAACAACGACCGGTACAACGAGTACTTCCCGGTCGAGATGTACCAAGACCAGCCGTGGTATGGGCAGGCGTGGGCACCCGGGGACAACTCCGCGCACACCGATTACTTCTCCGCCGACGGCGTCGACTTCCTCGCCATCAGCCTGCCCTACCGCCCCTCCGACGAGCAGCTCGCCTGGGCGTCCGAACAGGCGCAGGCTCACCCGGCGCACAACGTGGTCCTCGCCGTGCACTCCTACCTGCACACCTCCGGCGAGCGCGACGATATCGACCGCCGCTACACCGCGACCGGTGCGGACGTGTGGGAGCAGGTCCTGGCGCCGAACGAGAACATCTTCCTGGTGCTCGGGGGGCATTACCACGGGGTTTCCACCATGTACGCCGACCCGGCGACGGGTGAGCAGACAGATGCGACGGTCGTGGGCCAGGACACCGTGGCGGTGAGCAACGTCGGTGAGTCAGGGCGCACGGTGATCGAGATGCTGGCCGACTACCAGGGCTACCGCTCCACCAGGGTGGACGATCCGACCGTCACCCGCGACGACCTTCTGGACCGGGACACGGGCTTCCAGCGGCTCCTCCAGCTCGATCTGGACGCGGGGCTGATGGCGGTCAACGCCTACTCGCCGACACTGGACACGTTCGAGGCCTGGGCCTACGACGAGCCCGCGTTCCGCGGCAGCGATGCTCGCTACGACGCCACGGACGAGGAGTTCGTCGTGGCGGTCGACCTGATCCGCAGCACCACGCTAGCCTCCGCCGGATGGGCCGTCACCGAGCCGTCAACTCAGATCACCACAGCCGACGTGGCTCCGAGTGAGGCGGTCGAAGTCTCGTTCGAGAGCAGTTCCAAGGACATGCTGTGGTACGGCCGCGTCGTGGACGGGTACGGCCAGAGCGTCTCCTCGGCGCCGCAGCTGCTCGCAGCGGACATCACTGACCCGACTGACCCGACTGACCCATCGGACCCATCGGACCCATCGGACCCGGCGGACCCGGCGGACCCGACGGGTGACCCCGGTGATGGCTCCGACCCCGGCAACCCGGACCAGGGCTCCGGCGGGGTGGATGCAGACCGTCCCGGCCTGCCGATTACCGGAGCGGGGGTCGCCGGTGCGGCCCTGATCGCGGCGGTGCTCCTGACGGTCGGCTTGGTGCTCCGGCGCCGGTCGGCGACGACCCGCCTGTAGCGCTATGAGCGGGGCGTCCTGGAGCTCACTCCAGGACGCCCCGTCCGGCATGGTCGCTCGGTGCCGCCGCTGAGAGGGCTTGAGCACCACCTCCACCTGCTGAGCGGGCCGGTTCCCCAGCCGTCGCCCACCCAGTACCGCCCGGGGGCGAATGTGAGCGGTTCGTCGTGGAGCTTCCAGCCACAGCTAGTTCTCGGCGGGTGGCACGATCGTGACCGGCGGGGCTCTGCCGCCGGTGGAGAAGGGCGGCGGCGAGGCGCTCGTGTCCGCCGAAGACATGCGTGTTCTGACGTCGGACCTGGATCCGCCCGAGCTACGGACTCGGCCATACGGCCGAGTCCTTCCAGCCTGGTGGCCGATGTGGGCGACCCGGCCGCTCCGACAGGGTCGAGGTATGACCACTCCTACGCTTGACGCCCCCGCTCGGTCCCGTTCGCTTCGCCGCTCGTGGCCGGTGCCCGTCGGTCTGATCCTTCTCGCGTTCGTTCCCGTGATCGCCGGCTCGATGCGCGTTGCCGAGATCGCCTCGGGCGCCGCGATCACCGCTGAGAACGCCCGCTTCTTCGATTCCCCGGTGCCTGTTGTTGCGCACATCGTCTGCTCCGCTCTGTACCTGGTGCTGGGTGCGTTGCAATTCATCCCGTCGCTGCGTCGGCGGCGCTGGCACCGCTTCGCCGGGCGGGTGCTCGTCCCCGCCGGGCTGGTGTCGGCGTTCTCCGGGATCTGGATGGCGGTGGCCTACGACTTGCCCGCCGTCAACGGACCCGCGCTCACCGTGATCCGGGTGGGCCTTGGGGCCCTGATGGCGGCCGGTCTCGTGATCGCCGTGGTCGCGATCGGGCGCCGGAACGTCCGCGTACACCGTGCGTGGATGATCCGCTCCTACGCGATCGGCCTCGGCGCCGGGACTCAGGTGTTCACCCTGATGCCCATGATGCTTGATCTCGGCATCCCCGAGACTGCGAAGTACACCATCCTCATGGCTGCAGGCTGGGGCATCAACATGGTCGTCGCCGAGCTCGCCATCCGCCGCGGCCCACGATGAGGCGACCGTATCCTGACGCTATGGGGCTTGCTGCGCGTACCTGGCTGACGCCGCCCGTCGACCCGCCGGCCCGCGGGTGGCGTGACTGGGTTCTGCTCCTCGGTGTTGCCATCGTGGTCGCCGCCGAAACAGTCCTGCGCACCGATGTTCCACCGCAGTGGCCGTGGGCTGTGGTGCTGGTGGCCGTCGCCGTCACCACGCTGTGGCGGCGCCGATTCCCGACGGCGATGCTCGCCATCGCACTCGGTGTCGCCGCGGTCGCGGGGCAGGTGATCGCGACCGATCTCGCCCTGATCTCCTCGATCTACGTGCTCACCCTGGTGTACGCGGTACCACGGTGGGGGAGCCGCCGGTCGATGCTCGCCGGTGGGGTACTGATGCTCCTCGCCGTGATGGTCCCGAGTCTCGTGGGCTCGGCACCCTGGGCCGACGCCGGGGGATCAGCGGCAGTAGTCCTCGCCACCGGTGCCCTCGGTCTCGCGTTCCGCTGGCGCGCGGCCGCACGCGCGCGCGAGATGGAACAGGTGCGGTTGCTCGAGGCGGAGCGGCTGGCCCGCGACCTGCACGACACCGTCGCCCACCACGTCTCCGCGATCGCGGTCCGGGCCCAGGCCGCGCGTGCCGTCGCAGCATCGCAGAGCCCCGCCGGCGGTCTCACCCCCACTGCTGCCGCTAGTGACGCCCTCCGGGTGATCGAAGATGAAGCGACCCGTGCGCTGGAGGACATGCGCTCGATCGTGCGCATCCTGCGCCGTGACGAACCCGAGCTCGCCCCGGCCCGCGGAATTGCCGACCTGAAGACTCTCGCGGGCTCCGACCCTGCGGTGCCGATGCACGTCGAGGTCACCGGGGATCCCTCGGCTGTTCCCGCGCCGGTCGGTGCGGCTGTCTACCGCATCGCCCAGGAGGCACTGACCAATGTGCGCCGGCACGCACGCGGTGCCACGCGTGCAATTCTCCTGGTCCACATCGATACAGATCAGGTGACCCTGGAGATCCGTGACGACGGTAGTCCGACGCACGCCCCGCCGTCGGGAGGCTACGGGATCGCCGGTATGACCGAGCGGGCGGACATGCTCGGCGGGTACTGCAGCGCCGGCCCTGGCCCCGACGGCGGCTGGGTCGTCGCGGCCACCCTTCCCCTGGCAGGATCCCACTGGTGAGCATCCGCGTGCTGGTGGCCGACGATCAGGAGATCGTCCGCACGGGGCTGCGGATGATCCTGGACGCCCAGCCCGGAATCGAGGTGATCGCCGAGGCGGCCGACGGGGAGGAGGCGATCCGGCTTGCCCGTCAGGAACGTCCGGACGTGTGCCTGGTCGACATCCGGATGCCTGCGACGGACGGGCTGGAGGTCACCCAGCGGCTCGCCGGCCCGGGGGTGCCTGACCCGATCCCGGTGGTGGTGATCACCACCTTCGATCTCGACGAGTATGTCTACACCGCGCTGCGACATGGTGCGCGCGGGTTCCTGCTCAAGAACGCCGGGCCCGTCCTGCTGGCCGAAGCCGTTCATGCAGCCGCTCGTGGCGATGCGATGATCGACCCGAGCGTCACCGTGCGCTTGATCGAGGCCTTCGCCGGCTCGTCTCCGCTCGCCGGGCGCTCGGCGGCGGTCTCGGACCTGAAGTCCCCGAGGGTGCCGTTGACGGCGCGTGAGGAGGACGTGCTCGAAGCGGTGGCTCGAGGGCAGGCGAACACCGAGATCGCCCGGGACCTCCACATCTCCCTCAGTACGGTCAAGACCCACATCGCGAGCCTGATGACCAAGCTCGACGTCCGGAACCGGGTGGAGCTCGCCATCTGGGCGGCCGAACGGGCCCGCACTCAGTCCTCGCGCGGACAGGGCGGCGCGTAGCCGGCACGGGTGGCATCGCCATCAACCCGTCCGCTCAGCGTTCCGGATCGTTCAGCGCTCCGGATAGGTCACCGGCTCCTTCTCGTGCATGCGGCTGACCGACTCCCGACGCTCGAGCACCTCCTCGCGCAGATGCTCCATGTCACGCAGCACCCGCTTGCGGATCCGCTTGCTCAGCAGGTCCACGTAGAGCCGGCCGTTGGTGTGGTCGGTTTCGTGCTGGAAGCAGCGTGCGAGGTACCCGTGGGCTGTCATCTCCACCGGCGCCCCGGTGATGTCCACCCCGCGCAGTCGCACATCGAGCGGACGGAAGAGGTCGGCGCCCGGGCCGGGGACCGAGAGGCAGCCTTCCTCGGTCTCTTCTGTCTCGCTGCTCGTCACCTCCACCTCGGGGTTGGCCACGTGGCCCACATACCGGGTGCCGTCGGTGTCGGTGAGGTCATAGACGAACAGCCGCAGGTTGACATCCACCTGGTTCGCGGCCAGGCCCACTCCCTCGGCCACCAGCATGGTGGCGAACATGTCGTCCACGAGCGTGCGCAGTTCGTCGGTGCCGAACGCTGTGACGTCGGCGCAGCGCTCGTGCAGGACGGCCTCACCGATCTCGGTGACCCGCATTGCCCGGCCGCGCCGAGCCTCTGGTGGGATCTCGGGGTAGTCCTCGACCTCGGCGCCCTGGACGATGGTGGTGCTCATACTGTGCCCTTCTTGCACGCTCGCTGCGGTGCCTTGCTCCGGCACACCTCGCTCCTCGGCGTCCCTGTGGCGGGGCTGCTCACGTTCATGCCGGCCATTCTTCCGTATCTCACTGCATGGTTGCGCTCTCCCGCACCACGCCATGTATAGTTATTCATATGACTGTATCGGTCGCGATCGCGGGTGCCAGTGGCTATGCCGGTGGAGAGACCCTGCGCCTGCTCCTTGCACACCCAGAGGTGGAGGTCGGTGCACTCACTGCGCACTCCAACGCCGGCGAACTTGTTGGCCGCCATCACCCGCATCTGCGCAGCGTGGCTGATCGCACCTTCGCTGCCACCACAGCCGAGAATCTGCTCGGGCACGACGTCGTCGTCCTCGGCCTGCCGCACGGAGCCTCCGGCACCATCGCCGCGGAGTTGGACCTGGTCGGCACCGGCGGTGCTACCCCGCTGATCCTGGACCTCGGGGCCGACCACCGGCTCACCGACGCCACCGACTGGGCAGCCTTCTATGGCAGCGAGCACGCGGGCAGTTGGCCCTACGGCATGCCCGAACTGCTGCACAGCGGTGAGTCCGTGGCCTCGGCGCAGCGTGGCGTGCTCAACGACGCTCGCCGCATCGCGGTGCCCGGCTGCAACGTCACCGCGGTCACGCTGGGTATCCAGCCCGGCGTCGCCGCCGGCGTGGTCGATCCCAGCGACGTGGTCGCCGTCCTCTCGGTTGGCTACTCCGGTGCCGGCAAGGCCATGAAACCCCACCTCACGGCCGCGGAAGGGATCGGCTCGGCCGCACCCTACGCCGTCGGCGGGACGCACCGGCACGTTCCCGAGATCGAGCAGAACCTCCGTGTCGCGGCGGGGGTAGCGGACCTTCACGTCTCTTTTACCCCAGTGCTGGTGCCCATGTCTCGCGGCATCCTCGCCACCACGACGGCGCCGCTCACCCCCGGTGTCACGCCCGCTCAGGTGCGCCTCGCCTGGGAAGAGGCCTACGCCGGTGAGCAGTTCGTTCGCCTCCTCCCGGAGGGGCAGTGGCCGACGACGGCCGCCACCGTGGGTGCGAACACCGCCCTGGTGCAGGTCGCCATCGACCAGAGAGCCGGCAGAGTGGTCACCATCTGCGCGATCGACAATCTGGTCAAAGGCACCGCCGGTGCCGCGGTGCAGTCCATGAACCTCGCCCTCGGCCTGCCCGAGGGGCTCGGCCTGACCACCGAAGGAGTCGCCCCGTGACAACGACAAGCCCCGCCGGCTTCCGGGCGTCCGGCATCACCGCCGGCCTCAAGGCCTCCGGCTCCCCGGACGTCGCACTCGTCGTCAACGACGGCCCCCACAAGGTCGGCGCTGCCGTGTTCACCACCAACCGCGTGGTCGGTGCCCCCGTGATGTGGTCCCGCCAGGTCGTCTCCGACGGCGTGGTCGAGGCGGTCCTGCTCAACTCCGGCGGCGCGAACGTGTGCACCGGGCCGGAGGGCTTCGCCGACACTCACCACAGTGCCGAACGGGCCGCCGACGCTCTCGGCGTCTCGGCCGCCGACGTGGTCGTCTGTTCCACTGGGCTCATCGGGGAGCGGCTTCCGATGGACAAGCTTCTGCCCGGGATCGGTGCCGCGGCTGAGGCTCTGGCCACCGACGGTGGCACGGACGCCGCGCGGGCGATCATGACCACCGACACTGTCCCGAAGACCACCCACGTGGTGCGCGACGGGTGGAGCGTGGGCGGGATGGCCAAGGGTGCCGGCATGCTCGCCCCCGCCATGGCCACGATGCTGAGCGTCCTCACCACGGATGCGGTTGTCGATCCGGCGCTCGCCCGGCGTGTACTGCACACCGCCACCTCGGTCACCTTCGACCGGGTCGACTCCGATGGCTGCATGTCCACCTCCGACACCGTCGTATTGATGGCCTCGGGGGCCTCCGGCATCCAACCGAGCGAGGCGGAACTGACCGAGGCACTGACCGGAGCGGCGGCCGACCTGTCCCGCCAGCTGGTCTCCGACGCCGAGGGAGCCTCCCACGACATCGCAGTCCACGTGACCGGCGCGACCAGCACCGACGCGGCGCTCGCGGTGGCCCGTGCCGTCACTCGCTCCAATCTCGTCAAGGCCGCGGTCTTCGGCAACGACCCGAACTGGGGCCGCATCCTGGCCCAAGTGGGAACTGTCCCGGTGGAGGTGGCTCCGTTCGAGGCCGACCAGGTGGACGTGAGCGTCAACGGCGTCATGATCTGCCGCTCGGGTGCTGCACATGAGGACCGCACCCTGGTGGACCTTGCTGCCGACCGCGAGGTCCGGATCCTCATCGACCTGCACGCGGGCGAGGCATCCGCCACCGTGTGGACCAATGACCTCACCCACGACTACGTTCACGAGAACAGCGCCTACTCCACATGAGCAACCATTCCGACGAGTCATTCGTGTTCAACACCAAGACCGACCTTCGCCCGGACCAGAAGGCCGAGGTCCTCATCCAGGCGCTGCCGTGGCTCGAACGGTTCGCTGGGGCCGTCGTCGTCATCAAGTTCGGCGGCAACGCGATGGTCGACGCCGACCTGGAGCGCGCTTTCGCCGAGGACGTGCGCTTCTTCCGCTACGCCGGGCTCAAGCCTGTCGTCGTACACGGGGGAGGACCGCAGATCTCGGCCATGCTGGAGCGTCTCGAGATCACCTCGGAGTTCCGCGGCGGTCTGCGGGTCACGACCCCCGAGACCATGGACGTGGTCCGGATGGTGCTGACCGGAAAGGTGCAGCGCGATCTGGTGAGCCGTCTGAACGAACGCCAGCCCCTCGCCGTCGGGATCTCCGGCGAGGACGGCGGTTTGTTCACCGGTCGCAAGCGGCAGGCCACGGTGGACGGTGAGCTCGTGGACGTCGGTCTGGTCGGCGACGTGATCGACGTCGATCCCCACGCCGTCATGGACCTCCTGGATGCCGGACGCATTCCCGTGATCTCGACGATCGCACCGGACGTGGACAGCCCCGGTGACGTGCTCAACGTCAACGCCGACACGGCAGCTGCCGCTCTGGCCACGGCGCTGGGTGCCACGAAGCTCATCGTGCTCACCGATGTCGAGGGCCTGTATGCGAACTGGCCGGATAAGGACTCGCTGATCCGGCAGATCGAGGCCGATGCCCTCGCTGAGATGCTCCCCACCCTCGCCTCCGGGATGGTGCCGAAGATGGAGGCGTGCCTGCGCGCCGTCACCGGCGGCGTCCCGCAGGCACACGTGATCGACGGACGGCAGCCGCACTCGCTGCTGCTGGAGATCTTCACCGACGAGGGTGTGGGCACCATGGTCCTGCCCAGCCCGAAGGAGCAGTCATGACTGAGACCACCGCGCTGCACGAGCTCACCGGCACCACGCCCGCAGCTACCCAGGCCGAGTGGACGGGTCGCTACACCGGCGCGCTCATGAACACCTTCGGCGCTCCGCAGCGGGTACTGGTGCGCGGTGAGGGTTGCTACGTCTGGGACGCCGACGGCCAGCGCTACCTGGATCTGCTGGCGGGTATCGCCGTCAATAGCCTGGGGCACGCCCATCCCACGCTCACCGGCGCCATCTCTGCGCAGCTGGGCACGCTGGGCCACATCTCGAACTTCTTCGCGTCCCCGCTGCAGATCACCCTGGCCGAGCGGCTCGCGACGCTCACTGCCGGTGGTTCGCGGCCGACGGCGGCGCGCACGTTCTTCACCAACTCCGGCACCGAAGCGCTCGAGGGGGCATTCAAACTCGCCCGCCGGCACGGTGGGCAGGACCGGCCGCGCATCCTGGCGCTGGAGGGCGCCTTCCACGGCCGCACGATGGGGGCCCTCGCACTGACGGCCAAACCGGCCTACCGGGAACCCTTCGAACCGTTGCCGGGGGGCGTTGAGCACCTACCGTTCGGAGACGTTGAGGCGCTTGAGCAGGCCTTCGCCACCGACGGCGACCGCGTGGCCGCCCTGGTGGTCGAACCATTGCAAGGCGAGGCGGGCGTCCGGCATCTGCCCACCGGATACCTGACCGCCGCACGGCGCCTGACGTCCGAGCACGGCTCCCTGTTGATCCTGGACGAGGTGCAGACCGGAGTCGGGCGAACAGGGGAGTGGATGGCGTTCCACCACGATCACATCGGTGGTGGTCTCACGCCGGATGTCGTCACACTCGCCAAGGGCCTCGGCGGCGGCTTCCCGATCGGCGCGGTCCTCACGCTCACCGAGCAGGCGGCCGGCCTCTTCAGCCCGGGGCAGCACGGCACCACCTTCGGCGGCAACCCGGTGGCCGCGGCTGCCGCTCTGGCGACGCTGCATGTCATCGAGCGGGACGACCTGCTCGAGCGGGTCCGTACCACCGGAGCCGCGCTGCGCGAGCAGATCTCCGCCATCGGCCACCCCCTCGTGGCCGGCGTGCGTGGCGAGGGCCTCCTGCTTGCCATCACGCTCACCGAGGAGATCGCTCCGGCCGTGGCACGGCAAGCCCTGGAGGCTGGATTCATCGTCAATCCGGTGGCCCCGGACGCGATCCGGCTGGCACCACCGCTCATCCTGACCAGCGAGCAGGCGCAGACGTTCACCGACGCCCTGCCCCAGATTCTGCAGAAGGCAGCCAACTCATGACCACTGACAGCGCCCACGACCCGACACATTCTCGGCTGCGGCACTTTCTCGCTGATGACGACCTCACCTGGTCCGAGCAGCGGGAGGTGCTCGAGCTGGCCGCCGTGCTCAAAGCCGATCCGTACAGCCGCCAGCCACTCGCCGGCCCACAGTCGGTGGCGATCATCTTCGACAAGCCGACCTTGCGCACCCAGGCCTCCTTCACCGCCGGCGTCGCGGCCCTCGGCGGCTACCCGATGCTGGTGGACGGCCGGCTCGCCCAGGTCGGGGTGCGCGAGTCGGTGCCGGACACCGCCCGTGTGCTCGGCCGGATGACCACGGCGATCGTCTGGCGCACCTACGCGCAGTCGGCGCTGGAGGAAATGGCTGCTCACGCCGGCGTGCCGGTGGTGAACGCCCTCACCGACGCCTACCACCCGTGCCAGATCCTCGCCGACCTGCTCACCATCGCAGAGCACACCGGCGGTTTCACTGCGGACGGCCCCGCACTCTCGGGCCGCACCCTCGCCTACGTCGGTGACGGCGCCAACAACATGGCGCACTCCTACCTGCTCGGCGGGGCTCTGGCTGGTCTGCACGTGCGCATCGGGGCGCCGGAGGATTATCAGCCAGATCCGGCGGTGGTGAAGCGGGCGGCTGCCCTCGCGGCCGGCACCGGAGGCTCGGTGACCGTGCTGGAGGAGGCGACGGCCGCCGTCACCGGGGCTGATGTGGTGGCCACGGATACCTGGGTATCCATGGGGCAGGAGGACGAGAAGGACGAACGCGAAGCGCCATTCCGGCCGTTCCAGGTCAACGCCGAACTGCTCGACTCGGCTGAGGAGGGGGCCGTGGTGCTGCACTGCCTGCCCGCCTACCGCGGCAAGGAGATCACCGACGAGGTGATCGAAGGGCCTGCCTCCCGGGTGTGGGACGAGGCCGAGAACCGGCTACACGCCCAGAAAGCGATCCTGACCTGGCTGGTGGACCGATGACGGCGAGCAGCCGATGAGCGTTCCTGCCACCAAGACCGCCCGGCACGCACTGATCCGCCAGGTCATCGCTACCGGTAGCGTGCGCTCGCAGGCCGAGCTCCAGCAGCTGCTCGCCGACCGTGGACTCTCGGCCACGCAGGCCACCCTCTCCCGGGACCTGGAGGAGTTGCGCGCCCAGAAGGTGCGTGGCGCTGAAGGCGGCCAGCAGTACACCGTGCCACCCGAGGGGCCCCTCGGGTACCCGAACACCTCCGACGGCGAACAGCTCGCCGCGCGCCTGGCGCGCCTGTGCACCGAGCTGCTCGTCTCCGCGCAAGCCTCGGGCAACCTCGTGGTTCTGCGCACGCCGCCGGGCGCGGCACAATTCTTGGCATCGGCGATCGACCAGTCGGTGCTGCCGCCGGTGATCGGATCGATCGCCGGTGACGACACTGTGCTGGTGATCGCAGCAGACCCAGACGGCGGAACCGCCGTCGCCCAGCTGTTCCTGGACCTGGCCGACGGCCGCGAACCAGAGCGCGACGAGAAGGAGAACGAGTGAGCAAGGTACTGACACAGCTGCCGGCCGGCGAGCGGGTAGGCATCGCCTTCTCGGGCGGGTTGGACACCTCTGTCGCCGTGGCATGGATGCGTGAGCGCGGTGCTGTCCCGTGCACCTACACCGCCGACCTCGGCCAGTACGACGAGCCGGAGATCGACAAGGTTCCCGGCCGAGCGCTGAAGTACGGAGCCGAGATCTCCCGGTCCGTGGACTGCAAGTCCGCACTCGTGGAGGAGGGCCTTGCCGCCATCGCGTGCGGCGCCTTCCACCTGCGCAGCGCCGGGCGTGCTTACTACAACACCACTCCGCTCGGGCGAGCCGTCACCGGCACCCTGCTCGTGCGGGCCATGCAGGCCGATGATGTGGAGATCTGGGGCGACGGGTCCACGTTCAAGGGCAACGACATCGAGCGGTTCTACCGCTACGGCCTACTCGCCAATCCGAACCTGCGCATCTACAAGCCGTGGCTGGATCCGGAGTTCGTGAGTCAACTGGGCGGTCGGTCGGAGATGAGCGAGTGGCTCACCGAGCGCAATCTGCCCTACCGCGACAGCGCCGAGAAGGCCTACTCCACCGACGCCAACATCTGGGGCGCCACCCACGAGGCGAAGACGCTCGAGCACCTGGACGTCTCGCTCGAGACGGTCACGCCGATCATGGGCGTGAAGTTCTGGGACCCGAATGTTGCGATCGAGACCGAGGACATCACCATTGCCTTCGAGCAGGGCCGTCCGGTCTCCATCAACGGCCGCCGGTATGAGGACCCGGTCGCGCTGGTGCAAGAGGCCAACACCATCGGCGGCCGGCACGGGCTGGGGATGTCGGACCAGATCGAGAACCGCATCATCGAGGCCAAGTCCCGCGGCATCTACGAGGCTCCCGGGATCGCACTGTTGCACATCGTGTACGAGCGCCTGGTAGCAGCGATCCACAACGAGGACACGATCGCCAATTACCACGCTGAGGGTCGGCGGTTGGGTCGCCTGTTGTATGAGGGGCGCTGGCTCGACCCGCAGGCGCTCATGATCCGCGAATCGATCCAGCGGTGGATCGCGTCCGTCGTCACCGGTGAGGTGACGCTGCGGCTGCGGCGCGGTGAGGACTACACGATCGTGCGCACCGACGGCCCGGCGTTCTCCTACGCCGCAGAGAAGCTCTCCATGGAGCGCACCGAGGACGCCGCGTTCGGCCCGACCGACCGCATCGGCCAGCTCACGATGCGCAACCTCGACATCGCCGACTCCCGCGCGAAGCTGGAGATGTACGCCCAGCAGCCGGTCGACCAGGGGCAGGTGCTGGTCGAGAACGGCACGCTGTTCGGTGAACTGCCCACCGGCGGTGCGCACGTCATCTCCGCGAACCCGCAGGCCGGGTCCGGAGACCAGAGCGCGTTGGACCACGTGGCCATGGAAGAAGGAGCCGACTGATGGGTGGCCAGTCCGCGCCGTCGGAGCGTGAGCCATCTGCAGGCACTGCGTCAGGAGCGCTATGGGGTGGCCGGTTCTCCGGCGGACCCGCTGACGCCCTGGCTGCCCTGAGCAAGTCGACGCACTTCGACTGGCGTCTCGCACGCCTCGACATCGCCGGCTCACGGGCCCACGCACGCGTGCTGCACCGAGCCGGGCTGCTGGACGAGGCCGAGCTGGAGGGCATGCTGACGGCGTTGGACCAGTTGGATGCCGACGTCACGGCCGGGGTGTTCACCCCGGCGGTCGAGGACGAGGATGTGCACTCGGCGCTCGAGCGGGGGCTGATCGAGCGTGCCGGCCCAGTGCTCGGTGGCAAGTTGCGGGCGGGGCGTTCGCGCAACGACCAGATCGCCACGCAGGTGCGGATGTACCTGCGGGAGCAGGCCACGATGATCGGGGCCGGTGTGCTGGACGTGGTCGACTCCCTGTGCGAGCAAGCCGCTGCGCATCCAGGTGCCGCGATGCCGGGCCGCACGCATCTGCAGCACGCGCAGCCGGTGCTCCTGGCCCATCACCTGCTTGCCCACGCGTGGCCGCTGTTGCGCGATGTCGAGCGTCTGCAGGACTTCGATCGCCGTGCGGCGTACTCCCCGTACGGGTCGGGTGCCTTGGCGGGGTCCTCGCTCGGCCTCGACCCGGCGGCCGTGGCCGCCGAGCTCGGGTTCGACGGACCGGTCGAGAACTCCATCGATGGCACCGCCTCCCGCGACCTGGTGGCCGAGTTCGCGTTCGTCTCAGCCATGATCGGGGTCAACCTCTCCCGGATTTCGGAGGAGGTGATCGTATGGGCCACGAAGGAGTTCGCCTTCGTGACGCTGCACGACTCCTTCTCTACGGGCTCCTCGATCATGCCCCAGAAGAAGAACCCCGATGTGGCTGAGCTCGCCCGTGGGAAGTCCGGCCGGTTGATCGGCGACCTTACCGGGCTGCTCGCGACGCTCAAGGGCCTGCCATTGGCCTACAACCGGGATCTGCAGGAGGACAAGGAGCCGGTGTTCGACGCCGTCGACACCCTCGGACTGCTCCTGCCGGCAGTGGCCGGCATGGTGGCCACGTTGACGTTCCACACCGATCGGCTCGCCGAGCTTGCTCCGCAGGGGTTCGCCTTGGCCACCGATATCGCCGAATGGCTGGTGCGCCAAGGGGTGCCGTTCCGGGACGCCCACGAGCTGGCTGGCGCATGCGTGCGGGTGTGCGAGGAGCGCGACATCGAGCTGTGGGACCTCACCGACGAACAGTTGGCGCAGATCGACCCGGCCCTGACCCCAGCGGTGCGCGAGGTTCTTTCCGTGGAGGGTGCACTCGCCTCACGAGACGCCGTTGGCGGCACCGCCCCGGTGCGGGTTGCCGAACAGCTGGAGGCAGCGCGGGGACGGGCGAGGTCGTTGCGCGAGGCACTGCGCGCGTGAGCGGACACTGCGCAGCCGGATCGCCATGACCGAGGCGTCGCCACCGGCACAGACCGTGCGGGCCATCACCGAGGCGGCCCGCACGGCCGGTCCTCGCTGCGGTGAGACGACCGTCGTGGCGATCGACGGCCCCGCTGGTTCTGGCAAGACCACCCTGGCCTCGGCTGTGGTCGCAGACCTGCAGGCCGGGGGCGCCGCAGTGACAACGGTCCACATGGACGACCTCTATCTGGGATGGTCCGGTCTGCGGGACTCCGCGAACCGGCTTCGCAAAGAGATCCTCGCGCGGCTGTGGCTGGGACGGGTGGGCCGGTACCGCCGCTACGACTGGCACCTCGAGGAGCTCGCAGAGGAGCAGGAGGTTCCCACCGGCGGTTACCTCGTCGTGGAAGGAGTGGGTTGTGTGCGTGCGGTCACCCGCGCGTTCCTGAGCGTGATCGTCTGGGTGGAGGCTGCTGACGATGTGCGTCTCGCGCGCGGGCTGGTGCGCGACGGGGCCGGGGCTGAGCCGTACTGGCGGCAGTGGATGGCCGAGGAGGCCGAGCTGTTCGCCGAATCCGGCGCGCGCGAGGTGGCAGATCTGCACGTGGACGCGTTCGGGCGGTTGCGCACACAGCGCCGGAGCGGGACGTGAGACAGATCGACCTGTCCGCCGTCGCGACCGACGTCGCACCCCTGCTGCTGGGCAGCGTGCTGGTCGGCACCGATGGCGTCGCGGTCCGCCTCGTCGAGGTCGAGGCATACCGCGGCGCCGAAGATCCAGGGTCGCACGCCTACCGAGGCCGGACCGCGCGAAACGCCACCATGTTCGGGCCACCAGGACGCGTCTACGTCTACCGGCACCTCGGTCTGCACCACTGTGTCAACGTGGTCTGTTCTCCCGCGGGGACGGCGACGGCGGTGCTGCTGCGGGCAGGCGAGGTGGTAGCGGGCCAGGAGGTGGCGTGGCAGCGTCGACGGGCCGCGGGCGTGTGCCGTGCCGAGCGCGATCTCGCCCGTGGACCGGCGCGGCTCGCGGTGGTGCTCGGCCTCACGTTGGCGCACGACGGCGCTCCTATGACGATCCAGCACTCGCCGCGGGACCGACCGGCGCCGGAAGCGTCGCGTATGCGCGCACCGGAAGCCGGAGCGAGGCCACTGGAACTGGTACCGGCGGACCAACCGGTCACCATGCGGACGGGCCCACGGGTGGGCGTCTCCGGTCGTGCAGGTACCGATGCCTACCCGTGGCGGTACTGGATCGACGGCGACCCGCACGTCTCGGCGTTCCGGGCCGGCCCAGGAACGTCGTGACAATGCAGCGGTCGTGACGATGCAGCGACGGCCTCTAGGCTGGGGCGCGGACAGGGGAACAGGCCCCAGTCCCGTCACGCAGACGGAGCGTAGACAAGGTAGGTCACAGTGAACGACATCCTCGACGAGTTGCGCTGGCGCGGTCTGATCGCCCAGTCCACCGACCTCTCGGCCCTGGCCGAGGCGCTCTCGACGGGACCGGTCACCTACTACGCGGGCTTCGACCCCACGGGTCCGAGCCTGCACCACGGGCACCTTGTCCAGCTGATGCTGCTGCGCCACCTGCAGAATGCCGGGCACCGCGCCATCGCGCTCGTCGGTGGTGCCACCGGGATGATCGGCGACCCGCGGATGTCGGGGGAACGCACCCTGAACACCAAGGAGGTGGTGGCCGCATGGACGGAGCGGCTGCACGCGCAGATCTCACGGTTCCTTGACTTCGAGGGTGATAACCCGGCGCAGATGGTGAACAACCTGGACTGGACGGCGCCGCTGTCGGCGATCGACTTCTTGCGTGACGTCGGCAAGCACTACCGGCTCGGCACGATGCTCGCCAAGGACACCGTGGCGCGCCGGTTGAACAGCGACGAGGGCATCAGCTTCACCGAGTTCAGCTACCAGATCCTGCAGGGGATGGACTTCCTCGAGCTGCACCGGCGGTACGGGTGCACGCTGCAGACTGGGGGCAACGACCAGTGGGGCAACCTGCTCTCGGGAGTCGACCTGGTGCACAAGGCCGATGGTGCCTCGGTGCACGCGCTGACCACGCCGCTGATCACGAAGGCTGACGGCACCAAGTTCGGCAAGACTGAGGGCGGCGCGGTGTGGCTGGCGCCGGACATGATGAGCCCGTACGCGTTCTTCCAGTTCTGGCTGAACACTGCCGATGCCGACGTGGTGGACTACCTCAAGGTGTTCACCTTCCTCGATCGCGACCGGATCACCGAACTCGCTGACATGGTGGAGGCGAACCCGAAGGCGAGGACGGCGCAGCGCACGCTCGCGCGGGAAGTGACGACGATCGTGCACGGTTCGGGGGCCACCGAACGGGTCGAGGCGGCCTCCGCCGCGTTGTTCGGGGGTGGGGATGCCGACGCGCTGCGCCGACTGGATGCGGGCACTCTGGCCGACGCCGTTTCCGAGGTACCGCGGGGTCAGATCATCATTGGTGAGACGACCATCGTGGACGCCTTGGTGGCTGCCGGGCTCGAGAAGGGGCGCAACGCCGCCCGACGTGTGGTCGCCGACGGTGGTGCCTACCTCAACAACGAGAAGGTCACGGATGCGGACCGCATCATCACCGGTGATGATCTGCTGGCCGGTGACGTGGCGCTCGTGCGCCGCGGTCGGCGTTCCCTGGCCGTCGTTTCTGGATGACCATCAAGGATCGCTCGTCCTCGTGACTGGGGCCGCACTGACACGGTGCGGCCCCAGTGTCGTGATGCAGCGGGGCGTCTTTGTACATCGCGATGTCGCTGTGCATCGCGCTCACGGGTGCTGAGCGGGAAGGCTGGCCCGCGACCGAACGGTGGTCGGGTGGTGGCCGGGTACCGGCACCGCAATGCACGTGCCGTCACGGGAAGGCGGGAGCGCGCGGGTGACCCGCATCACGTTGTCCCTGGGCTGTGAGGCGGGCAGCCCGCTCAGGACGTCGCTGGAAACGTATCTGTGCAGGTCAGAGGGCATCGAGCGGCACGTCAGGCACGATCGAGTGAGCAGGACCCCGCGATTTGACCCAGGGTTCACCGGCCCGTAATGTTTCATCCCGTCGCCCCGTGAAGGAGCAACGGACACCGATCAGGTGGCCGGTCCACACACGGAGCAGATCAGCCAAGCAGAACCGAGCTGATCATCCGACCGAGTCGCGGTAGCGCGAGTCAGGTTTGGTGGGGTAGGATCACGATCCGGCCCAACCAGCCACGTTGACTCGAAGAGCAGCGAGCGGTAGGGTAGAGCGGTTGCCCCGAGCGGATCCCAGATCTGGGACTCCTGAAGGTGCGCGTTCGTTGTTTGAGAACTCAACAGTGTGTTTGTAGTGATTGATGCCAGTTTTTTATGGTTGGTGTGCGCTCTTTTTGGGTGCGCATCTGCTGGGATTGTTTGTTTCGTATGGTTTGTTGGCGCCTTGTGCTCTTTTGGGGTGTGGGGTGTTGATAGATTCTTTTACGGAGAGTTTGATCCTGGCTCAGGACGAACGCTGGCGGCGTGCTTAACACATGCAAGTCGAACGATGAAGCGGTGCTTGCACCGTGGATTAGTGGCGAACGGGTGAGTAACACGTGAGTAACCTGCCCCTTTCTCTGGGATAAGCGCTGGAAACGGCGTCTAATACTGGATATTCAGGCATGCTCGCATGGGTGTGTTTGGAAAGATTTTTTGGTGAGGGATGGGCTCGCGGCCTATCAGCTTGTTGGTGGGGTGATGGCCTACCAAGGCGGTGACGGGTAGCCGGCCTGAGAGGGTGACCGGCCACACTGGGACTGAGACACGGCCCAGACTCCTACGGGAGGCAGCAGTGGGGAATATTGCACAATGGGCGAAAGCCTGATGCAGCGACGCCGCGTGAGGGATGACGGCCTTCGGGTTGTAAACCTCTTTCAGTAGGGAAGAAGGCTTCGGCTGACGGTACCTGCAGAAGAAGCGCCGGCTAACTACGTGCCAGCAGCCGCGGTAATACGTAGGGCGCAAGCGTTGTCCGGAATTATTGGGCGTAAAGAGCTCGTAGGCGGTTTGTCGCGTCTGCTGTGAAAACGCGGGGCTCAACTCCGCGCCTGCAGTGGGTACGGGCAGACTAGAGTGTGGTAGGGGAGACTGGAATTCCTGGTGTAGCGGTGGAATGCGCAGATATCAGGAGGAACACCGATGGCGAAGGCAGGTCTCTGGGCCACTACTGACGCTGAGGAGCGAAAGCATGGGGAGCGAACAGGATTAGATACCCTGGTAGTCCATGCCGTAAACGTTGGGCACTAGGTGTGGGATCCATTCCACGGATTCTGTGCCGCAGCTAACGCATTAAGTGCCCCGCCTGGGGAGTACGGCCGCAAGGCTAAAACTCAAAGGAATTGACGGGGGCCCGCACAAGCGGCGGAGCATGCGGATTAATTCGATGCAACGCGAAGAACCTTACCAAGGCTTGACATACACCGGAAGCCTGCAGAGATGTGGGTCTCTTTGGACACTGGTGTACAGGTGGTGCATGGTTGTCGTCAGCTCGTGTCGTGAGATGTTGGGTTAAGTCCCGCAACGAGCGCAACCCTCGTCCTATGTTGCCAGCACGTAATGGTGGGGACTCATAGGAGACTGCCGGGGTCAACTCGGAGGAAGGTGGGGATGACGTCAAATCATCATGCCCCTTATGTCTTGGGCTTCACGCATGCTACAATGGCCGGTACAAAGGGCTGCGATACCGCGAGGTGGAGCGAATCCCAGAAAGCCGGTCTCAGTTCGGATTGGGGTCTGCAACTCGACCCCATGAAGTCGGAGTCGCTAGTAATCGCAGATCAGCAACGCTGCGGTGAATACGTTCTCGGGCCTTGTACACACCGCCCGTCACGTCATGAAAGTCGGTAACACCCGAAGCCGGTGGCCCAACCCTTGTGGGGGGAGCTGTCGAAGGTGGGATTGGCGATTGGGACGAAGTCGTAACAAGGTAGCCGTACCGGAAGGTGCGGCTGGATCACCTCCTTTCTAAGGAGTTTCACGTTGTGAAGCTCGCTGCTGCTGTTGTGGTGCCTGTTGTGGGTGTCATGTGGTGGTGGTGTGCCATGCCCTGGGCGAGTGTTCTGGGGGTGGTGCTTCTATTGGGTGGAACATTAATCACGGTCTCTGGTGCTTGCCTTCCTGTGTGGGGGTGGGTGTTGGGGCGGACACACTGTTGGGTGTCCCAGGCAATGAGCCCGCTTTGGTGGGGTTGTTGGTTGGTTGTACACCGTCTGGTCTGGTGCTGGCTGTTGCTGGTATGCGGGTTGGGTGAGTGTCGGTAGCTTGAGAACTGCACAGTGGACGCGAGCATCTTTGATTTTGTGGCAAGTTTTTAAGAGCATTCGGTGGATGCCTTTGGCACCAGAGCCGAAGAAGGACGTAGTAGCTTGCGATAAGCCTCGGGAGTTGGCAAACGAACTTTGATCCGAGGATTTCCGAATGGGGAAACCCAGCCGGGGTCATGCCCGGTTACCTGCACCTGAACACATAGGGTGTGTGGGGAACGTGGGGAAGTGAAACATCTCAGTACCCACAGGAAAAGATATTCCGAGAGTAGTGGCGAGCGAAATCGATGAGGCCAAACCATGGTGTGTGATAGCCGGCAGGCGTTGCACTTGTGGGGTTGTGGGACTCGTTGGCTGATCCTCCGGTTGGCGAAGAGTGATCAAGTCGCGTGATAGTCGAAGGGCATTGAAAGGCCCAGCATAGAGGGTGTTACTCCCGTAGACGAAATTGCGTGGCCTCTTGATGAGTATCCCAAGTAGCACGGGGCCCGAGAAATCCCGTGTGAATCTGCCAAGACCACTTGGTAAGCCTAAATACTACCTGGTGACCGATAGCGGACAAGTACCGTGAGGGAAAGGTGAAAAGTACCCCGGGAGGGGAGTGAAATAGTACCTGAAACCGAATGCTTACAATCCGTTGGAGCCTCCTTAGCAGGGTGACAGCGTGCCTTTTGAAGAATGAGCCTGCGAGTTAGTGGTACGTGGCGAGGTTAACCCGTGTGGGGAAGCCGTAGCGAAAGCGAGTCCGAATAGGGCGACCGTAGTCGCGTGCTCTAGACCCGAAGCGAAGTGATCTATCCATGGCCAGGTTGAAGCGCGGGTAAGACCGCGTGGAGGACCGAACCCACCTAGGTTGAAAACTGGGGGGATGAGCTGTGGATAGGGTGAAAGGCCAATCAAACTTCGTGATAGCTGGTTCTCCCCGAAATGCATTTAGGTGCAGCGTCACGTGTTTCTTACCGGAGGTAGAGCTACTGGATGGCTGATGGGCCTCACCAGGTTACTGACGTCAACCAAACTCCGAATGCCGGTAAGTGAGAGCGTGGCAGTGAGACTGCGGGGGATAAGCTTCGTAGTCGAGAGGGAAACAGCCCAGACCACCAGCTAAGGCCCCTAAGCGTATGCTAAGTGGGAAAGGATGTGGAGTTGCACAGACAACCAGGAGGTTGGCTTAGAAGCAGCCACCCTTGAAAGAGTGCGTAATAGCTCACTGGTCAAGTGATTCTGCGCCGACAATGTAGCGGGGCTCAAGCATACCGCCGAAGCTGTGGCATTCACGCATTTACTTGGCTTACCTCTTCGGGGGTGGGTCCAGGTGTGTGGATGGGTAGGGGAGCGTCGTGTGGGGAGTGAAGCGGCGGAGTGATCCAGCCGTGGACGCCACACGAGTGAGAATGCAGGCATGAGTAGCGAAAGACGGGTGAGAAACCCGTCCGCCGAATGACCAAGGGTTCCAGGGCCAGGTTAATCCGCCCTGGGTAAGTCGGGACCTAAGGCGAGGCCGACAGGCGTAGTCGATGGACAAGCAGTTGATATTCTGCTACCGGCGAAGAACCGCCCATACCGAATCCGGTGATGCTAAACGCCCAACGTCTGCTAGATCCCCTTCGGGGGACGTGCAGTCCGAGCGCGTGACCCGAACCGGTAGTAGGTAAGCGTAGTAACAGGGGTGACGCAGGAAGGTAGCCCAGCGTGTCTTATGGCTTGGCACGTCCAAGGCTGTAGGGCGAGGTATAGGTAAATCCGTGCCTCATGTGCCTGAGAGCTGATGGTGACAGCGTATGCTGGATGATTGGGTGATCCTATGCTGCCTAGAAAAACCTCGGCGCGAGGTTCTAGCCGCCCGTACCCTAAACCGACTCAGGTGGTCAGGTAGAGAATACTAAGGCGATCGAGTGAATCGTGGTTAAGGAACTCGGCAAAATGCCCCCGTAACTTCGGGAGAAGGGGGCCGGACGCGTGACCTGCCCATTGCGGTGGTGAGCGTTGAAGGCCGCAGAGACCAGGGAGAAGCGACTGTTTATCAAAAACACAGGTCCGTGCGAAGTCGCAAGACGATGTATACGGACTGACGCCTGCCCAGTGCTGGAAGGTTAAGAGGACGGGTTAGTCACCTTTGGTGGCGAAGCTCAGAATTTAAGCCCCAGTAAACGGCGGTGGTAACTATAACCATCCTAAGGTAGCGAAATTCCTTGTCGGGTAAGTTCCGACCTGCACGAATGGCGTAACGACTTCTCCGCTGTCTCAACCGCGAACTCGGCGAAATTGCACTACGAGTAAAGATGCTCGTTACGCGCAGCAGGACGGAAAGACCCCGGGACCTTTACTATAGCTTGGTATTGGTGTTCGGTACGGCTTGTGTAGGATAGGTGGGAGACTGTGAAGCGCCCGCGCCAGCGGGTGTGGAGTCAACGTTGAAATACCACTCTGGTCGTTCTGGACATCTAACCTCGGTCCGTGATCCGGATCAGGGACAGTGCCTGGTGGGTAGTTTAACTGGGGCGGTTGCCTCCTAAAAAGTAACGGAGGCGCTCAAAGGTTCCCTCAGCCTGGTTGGCAATCAGGTGGCGAGTGTAAGTACACAAGGGAGCTTGACTGTGAGACGTACATGTCGAGCAGGGACGAAAGTCGGAACTAGTGACCCGACGGTGGCTCGTGGAAGCGCCGTCGCTCAACGGATAAAAGGTACCCCGGGGATAACAGGCTGATCCTGCCCAAGAGTCCATATCGACGGCATGGTTTGGCACCTCGATGTCGGCTCGTCGCATCCTGGGGCTGGAGTAGGTCCCAAGGGTTGGGCTGTTCGCCCATTAAAGCGGTACGCGAGCTGGGTTCAGAACGTCGTGAGACAGTTCGGTCCCTATCCGCTGCGCGCGTTGGAAATTTGAGAAGGGCTGTCCCTAGTACGAGAGGACCGGGACGGACTAACCTCTGGTGTGCCAGTTGTTCCGCCAGGAGCACGGCTGGTTAGCTACGTTGGGAAGGGATAACCGCTGAAAGCATCTAAGTGGGAAGCCTGCTTCAAGATGAGATTTCCATACACCCTCGAGGTGTGAGAGGCTCCCAGCTAGACCACTGGGTTGATAGGCCGGATGTGGAAGCACCGAAAGGTGTGAAGCTGACCGGTACTAATATGCCGATGACTTACCACAACACACAATCATTGCGTGTACGCGTCCACTGTGCGGTTCCCGAGAGACCGCCACCACCACCCACCCCGCCCAGGGTTTGTTCAACAAGCCCGGGTAGGAACAGGGCAGAGTGTGCAGTAGTCATCTCCATAGAGTTACGGCGGCCATAGCGAGGCGGGAAACGCCCGGTCCCATTCCGAACCCGGAAGCTAAGCCCCTCAGCGCCGATGGTACTGCGACCGCGAGGTCGTGGGAGAGTAGGACACCGCCGGACACCCATTCCAACAAGGGCCACCCCACCACGGGGTGGCCCTTGTTGCGTTAACCCCGGTAGTGTGTCGGCGGAATCTGAACAGTGAGGAGCACGATGGGCGAGGGTCGTAGCGGCGACGGGTGGCGTGCACGGGACGATCGGCGAGGTTCCGGTGAGCGGCCGGGCCGTAGTTCGGGGCAACACCGCAGCCGTGATCGGGATGGCGCACGGGGCTCTTCCGCGGGAAGCGACCTGCGCCGTCGGCGTCCGCCTGTAGGCCGTGAGGAGGAGCGTCCCCGGCAGGAGGACCGTCCCCAGGATCCGCCGCTGGCGGAATCGGTCACGCCGGATCAGCTCGACCGTTCCGCGCGTTCGCGACTGCGTACGCTGTCGAAGGACAACGCCGACCGCGTCGCACGTCACCTGGTCACGGCCGGGCTGTTGCTCGATGAGGACCCGGAGAGGGCGTATCAGCATGCGCATGCGGCCTTGCGGCGTGCGGGCCGGGTCGATGTTGTCCGCGAGGCCGTGGCGCTGGCGGCGTACGCGACTGGCCGCTACGCCGAAGCGCTGCGCGAGGTGCGCACTGTCCGGCGACTGAGCGGGGTTGACGGTTTGCGTGCCATTGAAGCCGACTGTGAACGGGGTCTCGGCCGTCCTGAGCGGGCGCTGAACCTGGCATCGGCGCCTCCCAGTCCCGCGATGAGCGCAGAAGACCGGGTGGAACTGGCGATCGTGGCCAGCGGAGCGAGGCTCGATCTCGGCCAACCTGAGGCTGCGCTCCTCCTGCTTGAGCAGGCGGAGGCGGCGTCCGCCACCGGCCCACTGGGAGAACGAGTATCCGAAGCGCGCGTCGTTGTGCTGCGTGCGCTGGGTCGCGTTGCCGAGGCCGATGAGCTCGAGGGTTTGCTTCCCGTACGGGAGGAGTCCGACGGGGATGTGGCTTTCGGCGAGGTTGAACTGTCTGCTGCGGAGATCGAGGCACTGGCAGCCAGCAGTTCAGCTTCTCGCGACGAGGATGAGAGCACGGCGAGCGAGAAGGACGCCAACTCATGAGCGCTGCCACCCTGATCGGATGCGACCGTCCCCTCCAAGAGGAGTACGACGTCGCGCTGCTCGACCTCGACGGCGTGGTGTATCGCGGAGCTGACGGCGTGCCGCACGCCGCGAGCGCTATCGACCAGGCGCGTGCAGCGGGCTTGCGCTCGATGTTCGTGACCAACAACGCCGCCCGCTCCCCGCAGACGGTCGCCCGGCATCTGACCGACCTGGGAATCCCGACCGGTCCGGAGGAGGTGACCACAGCAGCACAGGCGGCGGCTGCTCTGGTGGCGAGCGAGGCCGATGAGGACACGCGCGTGCTCGCTATCGGCGGCGACGGACTGCGGGAGGCTCTGCTAGACCTAGGACTGACGGTCGTCGATACAGCTGCCGATGCCCCGACGGTCGTCGTCCAGGGTTTCGCACCCACCCTCGGCTGGCCCGACCTGGCGGAGGCTGTCTACGCCATCGGCGCGGGTGCCACCCATATCGCGTCGAACGTCGACGCCACACTCCCCACCGAACGGGGCATGGCGCCCGGCAACGGATCCCTGGTTGCGGCCGTGGTGCATGCGACGGGAGTGCAGCCACGGTCTACCGGGAAGCCGCAGCCGGAGATCTTTCAGCAGGCAGCCTCGCGTGCAGGCGGACGGCACCCCATCGTGGTGGGGGACCGTTTGAACACCGATCTCGCCGGAGCCCGTGCCGCGTGCTACCCCGGATTGCATGTACTGACCGGGGTCGACGGGATGGCTGAGGTTCTCAAAGCCCGTCCCGAGTATCGTCCCAGCTACCTCGCTGCTGATCTGCGTGGTCTCGCTCAGGCACATCCCGAACCCCGCGCCGAGGATGATGTCTGGGTGTGCGGGCAGGCACGTGCCAGCGTCCGGGACGGCACTGTCGTCTTCGACCGTCCAGACGGTCCGGTGTCACTGGGCGTGACACCGATCTCCATCGACGAGTTCCGTGCCGCCGCCGCGGCAGCCTGGGCCGCCAGTGACGCCGCCGGAGTCGCGACCGTGCTCAGCGACGTGCCCGCCCTCACGCTCACCGCAGACTGACGTCGCGCCGGGTAGCGTGGGAGTCAGAAGGGAGCAGCAGTGACGATCATCGAGCCCGCCGGCGACGACCTCGAGGCTGCCCTGGCGTTCGCTGAGGGACTGAAGGACGAGCCGCTGCCGGCACACGTGGAGGCATTCGAACGCGTGCACACGATCCTCCAGGACCGGCTCGCGCGAGCCGACGCCTGATGGCCCGCCGTGCGCGCCTCGACGCCGAACTGGTTCGCCGCGGACTGGCCCGGTCGCGCCAGCACGCCGCCGAGCTGATCGCCGAGGGCCGAGTGCTGCTCGACGGCACTCGGGCGAACAAGGCCGCCACTCAACTGGATCCAGCCCGAGCGGTGCGGGTTCTGGAGCCGGCCGACGGGGCGAAGGAGTACGCCTCGCGGGGCGGGCACAAGCTCGCCGGAGCACTCGACGCTCTCGGCAGCAAGGCCCCACGGGTAGCTGGTCGTCATGCGCTCGACGCTGGTGCCTCGACCGGCGGGTTCACCGATGTGCTGCTGCGTCGCGGTGCTCGTTCGGTGGTCGCTGTCGATGTTGGCTATGGCCAACTGGTGTGGGCGTTGCGCAATGACGACCGAGTCTTGGTCATGGACCGAACCAACGTCCGCTCGCTCCGGCCCGAGGACGTCCAGCCGCCGGTCGACCTGGTGGTCGGGGACCTGTCCTTCATTTCCCTCACGCTGGTGTTGCCGGCCTTGTGGAGTGTGGCCACACCCGAGGCTGACCTGCTGCTCATGGTCAAGCCGCAGTTCGAAGTGGGCAAGGAACGACTCGGCTCCGGGGGAGTCGTGCGGGACACAGCACTGCACGCGGATGCTGTCCACACCGTCGTGGCCGCCGCGGCCGAGCTGGGCCTCGGCCTGCGTGCCGCGGTCGCCAGCCCGCTGCCCGGACCGAGCGGCAATGTGGAGTACTTCGTGCACCTGCACGCCGGACCCGGCACTGACCCCGAGAGCATGATCGCTCATGCCATCGCCACCGGGCCTGCGGGTGCGGCCGCTGCGACAGGAGAAACCTCATGAGCCGTCACGTGCTCGTCCTGACCCACCCCACCCGACCGGCGGCACAACGGTCCGCAGAGCAGGTCGCGACCGAGCTGCGCCGGCACGGAATGACACCGGTCACCGAAGACGAGATCGCCGCTACCGAGATCGAGCTCGTGATCGTTCTCGGAGGCGACGGCACGATCCTGCGCGCCGCCGAACTGATCCGCGGCCGGGACGCGCCGCTGATCGGTGTGAACCTGGGGCACGTCGGATTCTTGGCTGAGTCCGAGGTTGACCGGATCTCGCACGTCGTCTCCCGGGCAGCCGCGCGCGACTACGCGGTCGAGGAACGCATGACCCTTGACGTCACCGTCACCCGGCCCGACGCCCCGCCCGTGCGCAGCTGGGCGATCAACGACGTCAGCGTTGAGAAGGCCGAACGCGAACGCATGGTCGAGGTAGCGATCGGCATCGACGACCGCGGACTGTCAACCTTCGGATGCGATGGGGTCGTGATGTCCACGCCGACCGGGTCGACGGCCTACGCCTTCTCTGCCGGCGGGCCGGTCGTCTGGCCGGACGTCGAAGCGATGCTGCTCGTGCCTATCAGTGCCCACACCTTGTTCGCCCGTCCGCTCGTGGTCGGCCCGGACTCGCGAATGAGTGTGGAGATCCTCAGCCGCAGCTACACCTCGGCCGTCGTCTGGTGCGACGGCCGGCGACGGATCGAGGCACCGCCCGGGGCACGGATCGACGTGGTGCGAGGTGAGGAACGAGTCCGCCTCGCCCGATTCAACCTGGCACCGTTCACCGACCGCCTCGTGGGCAAGTTCAACCTTCCGGTGGCCGGCTGGCGAGGGGAGCACGACAACCCGTGATCGAGGAGATCCAGATCCGTGACCTCGGTGTCATCGAGTCCGCCCGCATCGAACTCGACCGAGGACTGACGGTCATCACCGGCGAGACCGGAGCTGGCAAGACCATGGTGCTCACCGGTCTCGGGCTCCTGCTCGGCGGGAAGGCGGACCTCGGGGCCGTCCGCCCCGGAGCGGACAGTGCCGTCGTCGAGGGCCGGCTCGTGCCACCACCGGGCCACCGGGCCCTTGATGTGGCCGTCGACGCCGGCGCGCTGCTCGACGACGACGCGCTGCTGGTGGCCCGGACGGTCTCGACGAGCCGGTCACGTGCGCACGTCGGTGGCCGGTCCGTCCCCCAGGGCTTGCTCGGTGAGATCGGTGCCGAGCTCGTGACCGTGCACGGCCAGAGTGAACAGCTCCGGCTCCGTGCGCCGGCTCAACAGCGGCAAGCTCTCGATTCCTTCGCCGGCGCCGCCCATCTCGCCGCGGTTGCCGAGTACGGTGCAGCGCACGCGGCGCGGCAAGACGCTGCGCGTGCGCTGGCCCGGTGGGACGAGGACACGCAGGCCCGGGAGGCAGAGCTGGAGCGGCTGCAGCGCGCGCTCGAACGTATCGACGCCCTCGAACCCCGAGCGGGCGAGGACGTGGAACTGCGTGCGGAAGCTGAGCGCCTGGGCAACGTCGAGGATCTTCGCACGGCCGCCCAGCATGCCCACGATGCGATCGGGGGAGCAGAGGATCTGGACGCACCCGAAGGAGCGGTCGCTCTCGTCGACCAAGCGCGCCGGTCTCTGGCGGGTGCGGCCGCCTACGATGCCACACTGCAGGAGTGGAGCAGCCGGCTCGACGCCGTCAGTTATCAGCTGTCCGACACGCTCACCGAGATCGGAAGCTATGTCACCGGTCTGGAGGCCGATCCGCAGCGACTGGACCAGGTGCACCAGCGCCGTGCCGATCTCAGTGACCTTGCACGCGCATACACCGACGGTGGCACGCTCGCCGAACTCCTCGACTTCGCGGCTGCTGCGCGCGAGCGGGTGGGTGCGCTCACGGCGCCAGGGGCCGGCCGGGAAGCCCTCGCGGCCGAGCTCGACCGGCACACCGCGGCCGAGCGAGAAGCGGCCGCTGCCCTCACCGCCAGCCGGATCCGTGCGGCGGAGATGATGGCAGCCGCAGTCGACGCCGAACTGGCCGGCCTCGCCATGTCCGGCGCGCAGATGACGGTCGAGCTCACCCCACGGGACGACTTGGGTCCGTGGGGTGCCGAAGACGTCGAGCTCCTGCTGACGGCGCACCCCGGTGCCCCGGCACGCCCGCTCGGCAAGGGAGCCTCCGGTGGTGAGCTCTCTCGTGTCATGCTTGCCATCGAAGTAGCGATGGCGCGAGCACAGGCCGAGGCAGGCGAGAGGACCCTGCCGACTTTCGTCTTCGATGAGGTCGACGCCGGGGTCGGGGGCCAGGCCGCCGTCGAAGTCGGACGTCGCCTCGCCGAGCTCGCCCGGCACACGCAGGTGATCGTCGTCACGCACCTGGCGCAGGTCGCCGCGTTCGCCGACCGGCACCTCGTCGTCATGAAGACCTCGGGCACGGGCCAAGATGCCGTGACCAACAGTGACATCCGAGTGGTCGAGGGCACCGACCGGGAGGCCGAACTGGCCCGCATGCTCTCCGGAGACGCCACCTCTGCCGCGGCGCTCCAGCATGCCGCTGAGCTTCTCGAACGCCCCGTCATGGGACCATAGCGGTGATGATCTCCCTGCTACGTCGCCGAGCCAGGGACGAGGATGACGCCGATGAGACCCTCGCCCCCGTTCGAGTCGACCCTCGGACGAAGTCGCTGACCAAGCGTCTCCGGCCAGAGGAGGTCGCCGTCATCGACCACCTCGACCTGGACCGTGTCTCGGCTGAGGCCCTCGTGGCGTGCCGACCCGCTGCGGTGCTGAATGCCGCACCCTCCATCTCCGGCCGCTACCCCAACCTGGGGCCGCAGATCGTCATCGACGCCGGTATCCCGCTCATCGACGATCTCGGGCCCGACATCATGACCCTGCGCGAGGGGGCACGGGTGCGGATCGTCGAGGGCGCGGTCGTCGCCGCCGACGGCACGATCATCGCCGAAGGCACTGTCCAGACTGGCGAGTCCGTCGAGACGGCCATGGAAGAGGCCAAGGCCGGCCTGTCAGTGCAGCTCGAAGCCTTCGCCGCCAACACGATGGACTACATGCGGCGCGAACGCGAGCTGCTGCTCGACGGCGTCGGTGTGCCGACGGTACGAACCGACTTCGATGGCCGGCATGTGTTGATCGTCGTGCGTGGCTACTCCTACCGGGAGGACCTCGCGATGCTGCGTTCCTACGTCCGTGAGTACCGTCCGCTCCTGGTCGGCGTCGACGGTGGAGCGGACGCGATCCTGGAGGAGGGACTGCGTCCAGACATGATCGTCGGGGACATGGACTCCGTATCCGACAAAGCGCTGCGCAGCGGAGCCGAGATCGTAGTTCACGCGTACCGGGACGGACGCGCCCCCGGGCTGGAACGTGTGAAGGACCTCGGAGTGCGGCACGTGACCTTCCCGGCCACCGGTACGAGCGAGGACGTCGCCATGTTGCTCGCGGACGAGAAGGGGGCCTCTCTGATCGTCGCAGTCGGCACGCACGAGACGTTGGTGGAGTTCCTCGATAAGGGCCGCGCCGGCATGGCGAGTACCTTTCTGACCCGGCTGCGGGTGGGGGGCAAGCTCATCGACGCCAAGGGTGTTTCCCGCCTGTACCGGCACCGGATCTCCAACTGGCAGGTCACCGCGCTGATCCTTGCCGGCCTCGCGGCCCTCACGGCGGCTGCGGCCGCGACACCGGCGGGCCAGGCGTTCTTCGGGATCCTGCTTGCCCGCTTCGACGACTTCTGGTCCTGGATACGGGACCTGTTCACGGGGCTCTTCTAGCGGTGCGTGGCTTCCGACACGCACCGCTAGGGCCCGCAACGAGAAAGACAACCCAGTGATCGACTTCCGCTACCACATCGTGTCACTCATCTCGGTGTTCCTCGCGCTCGCCGTGGGCATCGTGCTGGGCGCTGGACCGCTCCGCGACTACATCGCTGACGAGCTCTCCGGGCAGGTCGAGCAGTTGCGCGCCGAGAAGGACGCGCTGCGGGAGGATCTCGACGTCGCCGAGGCGGCACTTCAGGGCCGGAGCACCTTCCTCACCGAGGCTGCACCGCAACTCTACGACGGCGTCCTGGAGGGACGTACGGTTGCGATCGTGACACTGCCGGAGACCGATTCGGCCGTCGCCGAGGCCGTTGAGGCCCGCCTGGTGCAGGCCGGCGCCGCCATCTCCGGCAGGGTAGCGGTGGCACCCGGATGGACCGATCCCGCCGAGACGGCGTTCCGAGCCGGGATCGCAGAGAATCTGGTCGCTCAGCTCAATCCGGCCCCCGACGCTTCCACCCCTGCTGATCACGTGCTCGCGCAAGCGCTCGGGCAGTCGTTGACGTTGCGAGACCCCGGCGCCCCCCAGCGGCGTTCAGCCGAGGCGGACGACATCCTGGAGATCCTGCGCACCTCCGAGTTGGTCACAGAGTCCAGCACCGTCGAGGGTCCTGCCTATGCCACCGTGGTGGTCGGCCCCAACGACCACCACGACGAACCGCTCACCGACGCCGAGCTCACCGAGGCAGAGACGACCAACGAGGCTTACCTCGTCCTCGCCGCAGGGATCGCTGAGACCGGTGAGGGTTCGGTACTGGCCGGCGTCGACGGTGGCGCGGGGACGCTGCTGGCCGCCTTGCGCTCCGGTTCGGACACCGACGATGTCGCCATCACCAGCGTCGACTCCGTCGGTACCATCACCGGGCAGGTCACCGTCCCGCTGGCGCTGGCCGCCACGATCGCCGGGGAGGGTGCTCAGTTCGGCCTCGAGGAATCGGCTGATCTGGTCCTGCCCGAGCCCGTGACGCTTGACCTGCCCGATCCGGCAGCCTTCGCGCCCGGTCCCGTGGGGGCCGATGACCAGAGCACCGACGACGCTGATGACGACCAGACCGACGACACCGATGACGACCAGAGCGCGGATGCTGAGCAGTCGGCGGATGCGGACCAGGCCGACGGATGAAGCTGACCAGGCGCGGGGTCGCGACGACCGCGGGTGCGGCGACGGTTGCGGCGGCAGCTGTGCTGATGCAACGCACCACTGAGCTGGGCGGCCGCTGGGAGCGGACGAACTTCCGCGGTCGTCGGGTCCATCTACGTGGTGGTCTGGCCGCCGGGCTCGGGAGCGTCGTGGCCGCCGCTGTCGCCACCGTCCCGGGCCGGCCCGGCGAGACTGCCGGAGCTGTGCTGGCCACGACAGCCGGAGGCGTCTTCGGCTTGCTGGACGATCTCGACCCGACCCCTGCCGCGACTCGTGGCCTGCGTGGCCATCTCCGGGCGCTCGCAGGAGGCCGGGTGACCACAGGGGCGGCCAAGCTGCTCGGGATCTCCAGCTGCGCCGTCGGGGCTGCCGCCCTGCTCACTGACGGCGGACGGCGGGGAGCGACGCGGTCCGTTCCCCTGCCTGTCCGGATGGCTGACGTGCTCGCCTCGGGCGCGCTGATCGCCGGTACCGCCAACCTGATCAACCTGTTCGACCTGCGGCCTGGGCGAGCACTGAAGGTAGCGACGCTCCTGACAGCTTCGATGCTCACTCAGCCGGGCACCACCGGAGACCTGGCTGCCGCAGCCGGTGGCGTCGCGGCAGCGTCTCTGCCCAGCGATCTCGGTGAGCGGACGATGCTTGGCGACACCGGTGCGAACGCTCTCGGTGCACTGCTCGGAAGCGCGGCCGCGGCCCATCCACGACCGGAGGTCCGGTTCGCGGCCCTGGGGGCCGTCGTCATGCTCATCCTGGCGAGCGAGAAGGTCAGCTTCTCGGCCGCGATCGCGAAGACACCGGTGCTGCGCGCTATCGACGGCTGGGGTCGCCAGCCGTGACGACGCGCCGCCTGCTCGGCTCGGTGGCCGGGGCGGCGACCATGATCGCTGCGCTGACCATCGCCTCCCGGCTGCTCGGCTTCGGACGTTGGCTGGTCCAGGCAGAGACCGTGCGCTCGGGCGCCGTTGGTGACGCATACGCCGCCGCGAACATGGTGCCGAACGTCCTCTACGAGGTGGTCGCCGGTGGGGCCCTGGCCGGTGCCGTGATCCCGTTGCTGGCCGGCCCCATCGCCCGCCAGGTGCGCCAGGATGTCGACCGGACCTCCTCAGCGCTCCTGACGTGGGCGGTGGCAGCACTGCTGCCGGTCGCGGTGGCGCTCACTGTGCTGGCGCGCCCCATCGCCGGCCTGCTGCCCGATGCGGCCGGAACGGATCCAGCGGTCCAGGTGGAGGCGACGACTCGTTTCCTCCAGGTGTTCGCACCGCAGGTTGTGCTCTACGGCATCGGCGTGGTGCTCACCGGCGTCCTACAGGCACACCGGCGGTTCCTGGCTCCGGTTCTGGCCCCCATCGCCTCCACCGGCGTGGTGATCGTGAGTTATCTGGTGTTCGGCCTGCTCGCCGACGGGCTGCAAGATTCTCCCGGAGCGCTCCCGGACGCGGCCTTCGCGTGGCTCGCCTGGGGAACGACGGCCGGGGTCGCCGCGCTCTCGCTCCCGCTGCTGATCCCTGTGCGCCGGTGCGGTGTGCGGCTGCGCCCCACCTTCCGCTTCCCGCCCGGTGTCGCCGGGCGGGCAAGGTCACTCGCGCTGGCCGGCCTGGGCTCGCTCCTCGCCCAGCAGCTGTCGGTGCTGGCCGTGCTGTGGGTCGCCCGTACCGGTGGTGACGCGGGCACGATCTTGGTGTTCCAGTGGACGCAGGCGGTCTATCTGCTGCCCTACGCCGTCCTGGCGGTACCCCTGGCCACGGCCGCCTTCCCACGGCTGGCGGAGCTGGCGGCCGTCGAGGACGACAGCCTGCACCAGACCGTCTGGACTGCTCTACGAGCGGTGCTCGCCGTGGCAGTACTCGGGGCGGGAGCGCTCGTGGCCGTGGCGCCAGCAGTGGAGCAGCTGTTCGCTGGATGTGATCCCTCGGGCGAGTGTGCCAACGACACCACCGGGATGGCGACGGCGCTGTCGGTGATGGCACCGGGCGTGATCGGCCTGTCGACGATCTTCCTCGTCGCACGTGTTCTCTACACGATGGATCGCAACCGCGCGGCGGTCTCGGCCACGGCGTTGGGCTGGCTCACGGTCACCGTCACGGCCGTCCTCGGGGTGCTCACGCTCGCTCCCGAGGGTGGCGATGGGCCGAGGACGCTGCTGGTGCTGGGTGGAGCGCATGCGGCCGGGATGACCGTTGCCGGCCTTGCCCTGGTGGTGCTGCTGGCGCTCGCTCTCCGTGAACGGATCCCGGGACCGGTGGTGCGCACGACCCTCGTGGTGGGCGTCGGAGCGCTCTTGGGGGCCGCCGGGGGGCGGTGGGCCACCGCGCAAGGGCTGGACCGCCTGGGTGAGGGTGCGGTGGCCGCCGTGATCGCCGGCGGCAGCGGTACAGCCCTGGCTCTCGCCGTCGTCGCCGGCTGTGTGCTCATCGGGGATCGTGGGATCCTGAGCATCGTGAGGAGACGCCGTGCCTGATCGCAGAATCGTCCAGCTGACCGGTTCCACCGATGGTGGGATCGGCCGGCACGTGCGCGAGATGGCCTCGGCGCTCGCCCGAGACAACCGGGTGATCCTGGCCGGGCCGCGCGAAGCGCTCACCGATATCGCGTCCCCGGTGCACACGAGCGTGATCGACGTGCGCGACCGCCCGCGGGCCGGGGACGCCGCTGCCGTTGCACGCATCCGCCGTATCGCCCGCGGAGCCGATGTGCTGCATGCCCACGGACTGCGCGCCGGTGCCCTGGCCGCACTCGCTCTGAGCACGCCCACCCCCGAACGGACGGCTCTCGTGGTGACCTTGCACAACGCCGCCGTCGGTGGGCACGGGGTGCGTTCGGTGGGGGCCGGTCTGCTGCGCATGATCACCGCCAGGGCCGATGTGGTCCTCGGTGTCAGTGGTGATCTGGTGGCCGATGCCCTGGCGCACGGCGCCCGTCGGGCCGAGCGCGGGCTCGTTCCCGCGCCGACACATGCTCCGGGTGCTGACAGCTGGCACGAGACGGCGCGCCGGGCCGCGGGCGTGGGACCAGACGACCAGATCGTGCTCACGCTCGCCCGGCTCGCCCCGCAGAAGGGCCTGGGCCTGCTGGCCGACTCGGCTGCCCTGCTCGCCGACCGGATGCCTACCGCTCGCTGGTTGGTGGCGGGCAGTGGCCCGCTCATGGATGAGCTCGCCGACCAGGTGCTGGGCGAGGCTCTCCCGGTGACACTCCTCGGACGCCGGCGCGATGTACCTGCGATGCTCGCGTCGGCTGATGTGCTGGTGAGCACGAGTGCCTGGGAAGGGCAGCCGTTGAACGTGCAGGAGGCTCTAGCCGCCGGGGTCCCGGTGGTGGCGACCGACGTCGGCGGCACGCGGGAGGTCACCGGTGACGCCGCGTTGCTGGTGCCCTACGGCGATCCGGACGCCCTGACCTCGGCGATCACCCGTGTGCTCACTGACCATGACCTCGCTGCGGACCTGCGTGCCCGTGCTCTCGCGAGGGCCGCCGAGCTGCCGACGGTGGACGACGCGCATGCCCAGCTTGAGCGGATCTACGCCGAGGTGACCGATCCGGTGATAGCGTAGAAGCCCGTGGTGATCACTTCGAACTCCGGGCAGGCGGGCGGCGTCCCGCGGCACATCTTCGTCACAGGAGGGGTGGCTTCCTCCCTCGGGAAGGGCCTGACGGCGTCCAGCCTCGGGCACTTGCTGCGTGGCCGTGGCCTTCGGGTCACGATGCAGAAGCTCGACCCGTACCTCAATGTCGATCCTGGCACGATGAACCCCTTCCAGCATGGTGAGGTGTTCGTCACCGAGGATGGCGCTGAGACCGACCTGGACATCGGGCACTACGAGCGGTTCCTCGATGTCAACCTCGACGCCGGGGCGAATGTGACCACCGGCGTGGTCTATTCGCATGTCATCGCCAAGGAGCGGCGCGGGGAGTACCTGGGCGACACGGTCCAGGTCATCCCGCACATCACCGATGAGATCAAGCGCCGCATGCGGGCCCAGGCCAGTCCAGCGACCGGTCAGGCGCCGGACGTGATCATCACCGAGGTCGGCGGCACGGTCGGGGACATCGAATCCCAGCCGTTCCTCGAGGCAGCCCGGCAGGTACGCCAGGACATCGGCCGCGACAACGTCTTCTTCGTGCACGTCTCACTCGTGCCCTATCTCGGCCCCAGCGGTGAGCTGAAGACCAAACCCACTCAGCACTCGGTGGCCGCCCTGCGCAGTATCGGCATCCAGCCGGATGCGATCGTGTGCCGGGCGGACCGCGACATTCCCGAGGGTGTCAAGGCGAAGATCGCCTCGATGTGCGACGTCGACCGTGAGGCCGTCATCACGTGCGTGGACGCCCCCAGCATCTACGACATCCCGAAGGTCATCCACTCCGAGGGCCTCGACGCCTACGTGATCCGCCGGCTGAACATTCCCTTCCGGGACGTCGACTGGGACACGTGGAACGTGCTCCTGCAGCGTGTGCACCACCCAGCTGACGAGGTGGAGATCGCACTGGTCGGCAAGTACGTGGATCTTCCCGATGCCTACCTCTCTGTCACCGAGGCATTGCGGGCGGGCGGTTTCCACACCAACACCCGGGTCCGTATCCGCTGGGTCCCCTCGGACGACTGCCGTACACCGGAGGCCGCGCAGAAGGCGCTCAGCGGGGTCGATGGCGTCCTGGTGCCCGGTGGTTTCGGCGTGCGCGGCATCGAGGGCAAGCTCGGTGCGCTGCGATGGGCCCGCGAGCACCAGGTGCCGACCCTGGGCATCTGCCTGGGTCTTCAGTGCATGGTGATCGAGTACGCCCGCAACGTGCTGGGACTGGCCGATGCGTCCTCCTCCGAGTTTGATCCGAGCACACCGGACCCGGTGGTGGCCACCATGGCCGAGCAACTGGCGATCATCGACGGCGAGGGAGACCTGGGCGGCACGATGCGGCTGGGTGCCTATGACGCCGTGCTCACACCGGGCTCGGTCGTGGCCGAGACCTATGGCAGCGAGCGGGTGAGTGAACGGCACCGGCATCGATACGAGGTCAACAACTCCTATCGTGATGCGCTCGCTGAGGCGGGCCTGCAGATCAGCGGCAGGTCTCCGGACTCCTCGCTCGTGGAGTTTGTCGAGCTCGACCGGGACAAGCATCCGTACTACGTGGCCACTCAGGCCCACCCGGAGTTCAAGTCCCGCCCCACGCGGGCGCACCCGCTCTTCATCGGTTTGGTCCGCGCCGGCCTCGAGCGCCAGCGGGAGACCCGACTGCTCGAGGTGGAGCCGGCACAGTCGGCCGAGCATGCCTGACGATCGGCGCCCGGCCCGCCAGGTACACGACGAGCGCGTCGACCTGCCGACCTCGTCCACCGAGGAACTGCACACCGGCTATGTGATGGACCTGGTGGCGGAGTCCGTGTCCCTCGGCGCTGGTGGCACTGTGCGGCGCGAGTTTGTCCGTCATCCCGGGGCAGTTGCCGTGGTGGCACTGGACGATGCGGAGCGTGTGGCCCTGCTCCGTCAGTACCGCCACCCTGTGCGTGCCCACCTGTGGGAGGTACCCGCGGGTCTGCTCGACGTGCCGGGGGAGCCGTTGCAGCACGCGGCCGCCCGCGAGCTGACCGAGGAGGCGGACCTGCGAGCGGCCACCTGGCATACGCTCGTCGACTTCTTCACGACCCCCGGCGGCAGCGACGAACGTATCCGGATCTTCCTCGCCCGCGACCTGTCTGTCGTTCCCGAGGCCGACCGGTATCAGCGGGAGGCGGAGGAGATCGGGATGGAACTGGCCTGGGTGCCGCTCGCCGACGCCGTCGCCGCCGCGCTCGCCGGCCGGATCCACAACCCGAGCACGGTCACCGGTGTGCTGGCAGCGCAAGCGGCCCGCGACGGCGGATGGTCGGCCCTGCGCCCCGCCGACACTCCGTGGCAGCCGGCCTGGCACCGCGACTGAGGCTCACCCTCCCGCGAGGGCACCGTCGTTAGCGCCGCTGGTGGACGTTCGGCCGGCCGTTCACCTGCGGGGGTCAGGGAACTGCTGGCTCGTGCCTCAGTTCGTCAGAGCTGCCCGCGGGCTGCGTTCATACATGCTCGCGAGCGTGAACGCGGTCGCGGCCACCAGGAGGGCTGCACCGACCATGTGCATTCCGACCAAGAGCTCGGGTAGCCCGGTGAAGTACTGCACGTACCCGATCGCTCCCTGAACGAGCGTGACCACCACCAGCACCCATGTGTGGCGTCGCATCCTCGATGCCGGTGCGCCGCCGTCGGCGCGATGCGTCACGACGGTGAAGGCCACCAGCAGGGCGGAGAACACCCACACCGAGGCACTGTGCAGGCGTGCTACGGCCACCGGGTCCACAGCGAACCGGTAGCCGACGTCGGCGTCCCCGGAATGCGGACCCGAGCCGGTGACGATCATCCCCAGGATCACCACCACACCAGCCACCGTGGCCATCGCCCAGCCCAGCCGGCGGGCGCCGGCCCCCAGCACGGGCCGGCTGCGCATCGGCCGGAACCACCCGGTCACCAGCCACGCGGAGATCCACACCAGCACCGCCGAGATGAGGAAGTGCGAGCCCACCAGCGCCGGATGCAGTTCGAAGCGAACCGTCAGCCCGCCGAGGACAGCCTGCAGCACGGACAGCACCAGCGGGAGGACAGCCAGCCGCTGGTAGGCAATCGTCGGAGCCGGGCGCACCCCGGATACCCGCGACGCCTGCACCAGGGCCACCACAAGCAGGGCCACCAGCACGACCACGGCGCCCAGCACCCGATTGCCGAACTCGACATAGGGATGAATCGAGGTGGCGTCATGGAATGACGGCGTGAACTGACCGGGCTCGCAGTTCGGCCACGTGGAGCACCCGAGCCCGGAACCGGTCAAGCGCACGGCCCCGCCGGTGCCGATGATGAGGATCTGCACGACGACGTTGCTCACCACGGCGATCGTGGTCAACCTGGCGATGGTCTGAGGCTGCACGTCCCTACGGTAATCCGCGCCGACTGCCCTACCGGACTTCACCGTGTGACGGGGAACACCCGATCAACGGGTGCGCCCAGGTTCATCACGTCACTGCCAGCGGAACCAGCGCGCAGTCGCCGCGGTGAAGATCACCGTCCACCCTGACAGCACCCCGAGTGACAGCGCGGTCTCGGCCACCGGCCCGCCGGTGAGAGAGGTCCGCAGCGCCTCGCCGAGCGCGCCCGAGGGCAGGAACCGGGTCAGCCCCGTGGCCGGCAGCAGGACGCCGCCACCAACCACCAGCAACAGCCACAGCAGGTTCGCACCGGCCAGCACTGCCTCGGCACGCAAGGTCCCAGCCAGCAGCAGGGCCAATGCGGTGAAGCATGCCGTCCCCAGGAGCACTGCCGCCACGGCGAGTCCGATCCCGCTCGGCTCTGGTGCCCACCCCAGCGCCAGGGCCAGGGACCCCAGCACGAGAACCTGCAGCACCTCCATGACCAGCACGCCCAGCGCCTTGCCACCGAGGAGACCGGTGCGGCCCAGGGGAGTGGTGGCGAGCAGGCGCAGTGCCCCGGCGCGCCGGTCGAAACCTGTCGCGATCGCTTGCGAGGTGAAGGCCGTCGACATCACGGCCAGCGCCAGCACGCCCGGTGCAGCCACGTCGATCGCCGGCATCCCGTTCGTCTCCAGGCGCACCAGGGACGTGCGCGAGAGCACGACGAGCACCAGAGCCGGCAGGATCAGGGTCAGCAGCAGCTGCTCGCCGTTGCGCAGCAGATTCCGGACCTCGAACCCGGCGTGCGAGACCACCCGCACCAGCCATGGGCTCGCGCCACCGGGGCGGGGGCCGGTGAGTGCCACCTGGTCTGCGGGCACCCTCATCGAAGACTCCGTCCGGTCAAGTCGAGGAAGACATCTTCGAGTGTGCGGTGTGCACCCAGGCCGCCCACGGCCTCCGAGCCGTGCACCTGAAGCTCGTATCGCTGCGCAAGCTCCTCGACGGCGGCCCTCGCCTCGGGTGTGAAGCGGCCCGTCAGCTGAAGGGACCCCACGGCTGGGTCGGGCTGATCGGTGGGGCGAGGGGCGCCGTCGTGGGCTGGGGGGACAGCTGCCGTGGCGACGCGGGGCGGGGTGACGGGCGTGGTCAACTCGGTGACCGTACCCTCGGCGATCACGGCTCCGTGGTCGATGATGACCACGCGGTCGGCCAGCTGGGCGGCCTCGTCCATCAGGTGGGTGCTCAGGACGACGCTCACGCCGTCCGCACGCAGGGACCGCACCAGCTCCCAGACGGCCAACCGGGCCTGCGGATCCAGGCCCGCGCTCGGCTCGTCCAGGAAGACCAGCTCCGGTCGACCCACCAGGGCGATCGCCAAAGCCAGGCGCTGACGTTGCCCGCCTGAGAGTCGCCGGACCGAGGTGCGGGCGAAGGGTGCGAGGCCGAGTGCGTCCACGAGGTCGTTCACCTCACGTGGGTGCGCATAGAGCCGTGCCACATGCCGCAGCAGCTCCTCCGCGCGGGCCATCACGGGCAACCCGCCGTCCTGCACCATCACGCCGACGCGGGGACGCAGCACCTGAGGGGCCGTGCGGGGGTCGTGACCCAGGACCCGCACCGTTCCGGAGTCCGGTCGCTGCAGGCCTTCGCATATCTCCATCGCGGTGGTCTTGCCTGCACCATTGGGGCCGAGGACGGCGGTGATCTCGCCCGCGCCGGCCCGAAGGGACAGGCCGGCCAGGGCGCGGGTGGTGCCGAACGAACGATGGACGTCCGTCAGCTCGACTGGGCAGGTCACGGCGTCCAAGCGTACGCGCTGCCCTGCCGATCCCCGACGACGGCACGTGCGTCTGCCTGACGCGAGGCCGCAGCGGGTGTGTGCGGTCTCTCACTAAGGATCGCCTTGCTTGCGTCCACCCATTTGAGAAAGGAGAATGTTCACTAATTGACAGCCGCTGTGAGCGGTGAGGAGGTGAGCGGATGAGTGTGGAGCATCTGGAAGAGAGTGAGGCCACCACGCGTGACCGCGTGCGTGATCTCATCATCGAACTCGGCCCGATCACCGCTGCAGACATGGCCGACCGGTTGGATCTGACATCCGCCGCGATCCGCCGCCACCTCGGGGCCCTCGAGCGGGCAGGCCAGATCACCGTGCGGGAAGACACCACGTCCACGCCACGTGGACGGGGTCGGCCCGCCAAGCGCTACATTGCCACCCCCGCAGCTCACAGCCCCGCAGGTGAGGCCTATGCCGAGTTGGCCGTTCAAGCCCTGCAACAGCTCGGTGACGAGATCGGCCCCGAAGCGGTGGAGGCCTTCGCCCGGCACCGATCGGCCGATCTGACGACGCGTTACCGCGACGCCGTCGAGGCCGCCGGGGAGGATCTGCACGCCCGGGCCGCGGCGCTCGCACACGCCCTGAGCCAGGACGGGTACGCGGCGACCTCCAGGCCGATCGGGGCCACCGACACGATCGCCGTCCAGCTCTGCCAGGGGCACTGCCCCGTGCAGCAGATCGCGGCGAAGTTCCCGCAACTGTGCGAGGCCGAGACGGAGGCGTTCGCCGACCTGCTCGGCGTGCACGTACAACGACTGGCCACGCTCGCCGGCGGCGAGCACGTCTGCACCACTCACATACCCGTGACGATCCCCACCCGCGCGAAGGAATGAGAGCGCCTGAGATGACCACCGAGACCACACCGGCTCAGCCCCCGGCAACGGGCCAGCTGACGCAGGACGAGACGATCGCCTCGATCGGTACCTACAACTACGGCTGGCACGACTCCGACGACGCCGGCGCCAACGCCGAGCGCGGGCTCTCCGAGGCCGTGGTGCGCAACATCTCCGACATGAAGGACGAGTCGGAGTGGATGCGCAAGAACAGGCTCAAGGGCCTGCGGCTGTTCGAGAAGAAGCCGATGCCGAACTGGGGTGCCGACCTCACCGGGATCGACTTCGACAACATCAAGTACTTCGTGCGCTCCACCGAGAAGCAGGCGCAGTCCTGGGAGGACCTGCCTGAGGAGATCAAGGAGACCTACGACAAGCTCGGCATCCCCGAGGCGGAGAAGCAGCGTCTCGTGGCGGGCGTCGCCGCGCAGTACGAGTCCGAGGTGGTCTACCACCAGATCAACGAAGAACTCGAGCGCCAGGGTGTGCAGTTCCTCGACACCGACACCGCACTGCGCGAGCACCCGGAGATCTTCGAGGAGTACTTCGGCACGGTCATTCCCGCCGGCGACAACAAGTTCGCCGCGCTGAACACCGCCGTGTGGTCCGGCGGATCCTTCGTCTACGTTCCGCCGGGCGTGCACGTGGAGATCCCGCTGCAGGCCTACTTCCGGATCAACACCGAGAACATGGGCCAGTTCGAGCGGACCCTGATCATCGCCGACGAAGGCTCCTACGTGCACTACGTCGAGGGCTGCACGGCTCCGATCTACTCGTCGGACTCGTTGCACTCCGCGGTCGTGGAGATCATCGTGAAGAAGGACGCCCGCGTGCGGTACACGACGATCCAGAACTGGTCGAACAACGTCTACAACCTGGTCACCAAGCGCGCCACGGTCGAGGCCGGCGGCACCATGGAGTGGATCGACGGCAATATCGGCTCCAAGGTCACCATGAAGTACCCGGCCGTGTACCTGATGGGCGAGCACGCCCGAGGTGAGACCCTCTCGATCGCCTTCGCCGGCGAAGGACAGCACCAGGACACCGGATCCAAGATGGTGCACATGGCCCCGCACACGTCCTCCTCGATCGTCTCCAAGTCGGTCGCCCGCGGGGGAGGCCGCGCCTCCTACCGGGGTCTCGTGCAGGTGATGGACGGTGCCGCCGCATCGAAGTCCAACGTGCTGTGCGACGCGCTGCTGGTGGACACGGTCTCCCGCTCCGACACCTATCCGTACGTCGACGTCCGTGAGGACGATGTGGAGATGGGGCACGAGGCCACCGTCTCCAAGGTGAGCGAGGACCAGCTGTTCTACCTCATGTCCCGCGGGATGGAGGAGACCGAGGCGATGGCGATGATCGTGCGCGGCTTCGTCGAGCCGATCGCCCGCGAGCTGCCCATGGAGTACGCCCTCGAGCTCAACCGGCTCATCGAACTGCAGATGGAAGGGGCCGTCGGCTGATGTCGACCACCACGACGCAAGACACCGGTCTGACGACCGACCACACTCGGGCCACTGCCGAGGACGCGCACAGCCACGGCCTCGCGCCGGAAGGCTCGCGCGCCGATCGCGCCACCTCGTTCGCCTTGGCCGACTTCGACGTGCCGAACGGCCGGGAAGAGGTGTGGCGGTTCTCGCCCATGAACCGGCTCCAGGGCCTGATGGCAGGCGTGCTCACCGGTACACCCCCCCAGGTCGAGGTCACGGCCGACGAGGGCGTGCGGGTCGAGCATGTCGACCGTAGCGACGACCGGCTCGGCAAGGCGGGCGCTCCGGGAGACCGGATCTCCGCCGTCGCGTGGGAGTCCTTCGCCGAAGGCCTGCTGGTGACGATCCCGGCCGAGCACGTGGCCGGGCGCGAGACGACGCTGACCGTGCGCGGCAGCGGCGAGGAGCCGGCCGCCCAGCACATCACCATCGTCGCCGAGCACCACAGCGAGGCCGTGGTCGTGCTGGACCACCGCGGCAGCGCTGAGCTCGCGCAGACCGTGGAGATCCATGTCGCGGACGGCGCCTCGCTGCGGGTGGTCTCCGTGCAGGACTGGGACTCCGGGGCCGTTCACGCTGCCTCCCACCGCGCCGTGATCGGCCGTGATGCCACGCTCAAGCACGTCGTGGTCACTCTCGGCGGCGATGTCGTTCGATTGACCCCCGAGGCCGCGTTCGCTGCGACCGGCGGTGAGGTCGAGATGAACGGCCTCTACTTCGCCGATGCCGGCCAGCACCAGGAGCACCGTCTCTTCGTCGACCATGCCGTACCCAACTGCACCTCCCGGGTCACCTACAAGGGTGCCCTGCAGGGGGACGACGCGCGCAGCGTCTGGGTCGGGGACGTGCTGATTCGCAAGGCCGCCGAAGGTACCGACACCTATGAGCTGAACCGCAACCTGGTGCTCACTGATGGTGCCCGTGCCGACTCGGTACCGAACCTGGAGATCGAGACCGGAGAGATCGAAGGTGCGGGGCACGCCTCGGCCACCGGGCGCTTCGACGACGACCAGCTGTTCTACCTGCGTTCACGCGGTATCCCCGAGGCGGCTGCCCGTCGGCTCGTGGTGCGCGGCTTCTTCGCCGAGATGATCACCAAGATCGGCGTGCCGGCGGTCGAGGAACGGCTGCTGGCCGCGATCGACGCCGAGCTGGACGCCGTACTCGGAGACCTGGCCGGCACTGAGGACGTCTCGCAGGAACGCCGGGTGATCGAAGCGATCGAGTCCGGCGAGGCACAGGGATGACGGCTCAGGTCGTCGCCTCGAAGGAGGACCTCGAGCCCGGCGAGGCGATGCGTCTCGAGCTCGACGGCGTGGACGGCTCGCCCGTCGAGATCGCCTTGGCCCGGTCCGAGGATGGCGACTACTACGCGCTGTCGGACATCTGCTCCCACGGGCAGGTGTCCCTCTCCGAGGGAGAGGTCGAGGGCGCCACGATCGAGTGCTGGCTGCACGGGTCCACCTTCGACCTCAGCACCGGCCGCCCCCTGTCGCTGCCGGCCACCCGGCCGGTCCCGACCTACCCGGTGAGTTATGACGGCGACCGTGTCCTCGTCGACATCGACGTCGCCGCCACCACCGAATCCACCACCTGAAGACCACGAGAGAAGAAGACGAAATGTCGACCCTTGAGATCCGTGACCTGCACGTCGACGTCGAGACCCCCGACGGCCCGAAGAAGATCCTGCGTGGTGTGGACCTGACCGTCAAGAGCGGTGAGACCCACGCGCTGATGGGCCCGAACGGTTCCGGCAAGTCCACTCTGGCGTACGCCATCGCCGGCCACCCGAAGTACGCGGTGACCAGCGGTGAGGTGCTGCTCGACGGCGATAACCTGCTCGAGATGAGCGTGGACGAGCGCGCCCGCGCCGGGATGTTCCTCGCCATGCAGTACCCCGTCGAGGTGCCCGGCGTGACCGTGTCGAACTTCCTCCGCACCGCCAAGACCGCGATCGACGGTAAGGCGCCGGCCCTGCGCCAGTGGGTCTCCGACGTGCGCGGCACGATGGAGAACCTGCGGATGGATCCCACGTTCGCCGAGCGCAACGTCAACGAAGGCTTCTCCGGTGGTGAGAAGAAGCGCCACGAGATCCTCCAGATGGAGCTGCTGCAGCCCAAGTTCGCGGTGCTGGACGAGACCGACTCCGGCCTGGACGTCGACGCACTGCGCGTCGTCTCCGAGGGCGTCAACCGCGTCAAGGACAACACCGACGTCGGTGTGCTCCTCATCACCCACTACACCCGGATCCTGCGCTACATCACCCCCGACTACGTGCACGTCTTCGTCAACGGGCAGGTGGCGGAGCAGGGTGGCCCCGAGCTCGCCGAGCGGCTCGAAGCCGAGGGCTACGACCGCTTCCTCGCCCCGGCCTGAGCGATATGAGTCTCGAGCAGCGGGAGAGTCCGGCCGGTCTGGCTGGCCAGACTCATCGTGCCCTGACGGCGACCGAGCTGGCCGCCGTCAGGGCCGACTTCCCGCTGCTCACCCGCACCGTGCGCGACGGCAAACCGCTGATCTACCTCGACTCGGCGGCCACCAGCCAGAAGCCTGAGTGCGTGATTGACGCCGAGCAGGACTTCTACCTGCGACGCAACGCCGCTGTGCACCGCGGTGCGCACGCCCTCGCCGAGGAGGCCACTGAGGCCTATGAGCAGGCGCGTGCCGCCGTCGCGACCCTGGTAGGCGCCGACACCGACGAGATCGTCTGGACCAAGAACGCCACCGAGGGCATCAACCTGCTCGCGTACGCGTTCTCCAACGCCTCCCTGGGGCGTGGTCAGGCCGCGGCAGAGCGGTACCGGCTCGGTCCTGGTGACGAGATCGTGGTGACAGAGGCCGAGCACCACGCCAATCTGGTGCCGTGGCAGGAGCTGTGCGCCCGCACCGGTGCCACCTTGCGCTGGCTCGGGGTGACCGATGAGGGCCGGATCGACCTCGACACGCTCGACGTGATCACTGAGCGCACCCGCGTGGTCGCGTTCACTCACGTCTCGAATGTGACGGGAGCGATCAGCCCGGTCCGGGACATCGTGGCAGCCGCCCGCGCGTACGGTGCCCTGGTGGTGCTCGATGCCTGCCAGAGTGTTCCGCACCTGCCGGTGGACCTCCATGGGTTGGGCGTGGACTTCGCGGTGTTCTCCGGGCACAAGATGCTCGGACCGACCGGGATCGGGGCACTCTACGGTCGCCGCGAGCTGCTGGAAGCCCTCCCGCCGTTCGGGACCGGCGGCTCGATGGTGGAGGTGGTGACCATGACCGAGACCACCTTCGCGGCACCACCGCAGCGGTTCGAGGCCGGCACCCAGATGGTGGCCCAGACCGTCGGGCTGCACGCCGCGGCCGACTACCTCTCCGAGCTGGGGATGGATGCGGTGGCTGCCCACGAGGCCGAGTTGACCGCCCACCTGCTCTCCGGGATCGCGCAGGTCGACGGCGTGCAGGTGCTGGGTCCGACCGATCCGGTCGAGCGCGTGGGCGTGGTGGCATTCACCGTGGAGGGGGTGCACCCACACGATGTGGGCCAGCTGCTCGATGACGCCGGTGTGGCGGTGCGGGTGGGGCACCACTGTGCGCAGCCGTTGCATCGCCGGCTCGGGGCGCCATCGTCAGCACGTGCCTCGGTGGGGGTGCACACCACGACCGGCGACCTCGACACGTTCTGCGATGCGCTCGGCCGGGTGCGAGACTTCTTCGTGGGGAGGTGAGTGGTGATGACCGGCTCGATGGAGCAGCTCTACCAGCAGGTGATCCTGGACCACTCCCGGGAGCGGCACGGCGCAGGCAGTGGCGGCCCGGACGCCCCACCGCCGTCGGCAGAGTCCTTCCAGGTGAATCCAACCTGTGGGGATGAGGTACGGCTCCGGGTGCACCTCCGGGAAGGCGCCGCAGCGCCGATCATTGATCGCGTGACCTGGGACGGGACCGGGTGCTCGATCTCCCAGGCCTCGGTCTCGGTGCTGACCGATCTGGTGGCCGGCGCCGATGTGGCCACGGTGGACCGGGTGACCGAGACCTTCCGGGCGCTGATGAACAACCGTGGTCAGCCACTGGAGGACGACCGTGAGGAAATACTCGGCGACGCCGCGGCGTTTGTCGGGGTAGCGCGCTACCCGGCGCGAATCAAGTGTGCGCTGCTGGGCTGGATGGCCCTGCGAGATGCGCTCGCACAGGCTGTGACCGCCCCGCCACAGGCGGGGGAGAGGTGAGGAAGACCCGATGACCGACACCCAGACAGAGACGCCGTCCGAAAGCGCGGAGACCCCCCAGACACCGACTCCCGCGACCTCCGCCGCGGCACCCACCGCCGCAGACGTGGAGGAGGCCTTGCGCGACGTGATCGACCCTGAGCTGGGGATCAACGTCGTCGACCTCGGTCTCGTCTACGGGGTGACGGTGGATCAGAACAACCACGCCGTGATTGACATGACCCTGACGTCCGCGGCCTGCCCGCTGACCGATGTGATCGAGGACCAGGCCGCCCAGTCCCTGGAAGGTCTCGTGGCCGGGCAGCGCATCAACTGGGTGTGGATGCCGCCGTGGGGCCCGGAGAAGATCACCGACGACGGCCGTGAGCAGTTGCGGGCATTGGGCTTCAACGTCTGAAGCGACCCAGCCGAGCGTTCAGTCCCCGAGCGTTCAGTCGGAGGCGACGAACCGGGTCTCGGTGACGATCGTGGCCGAGCCGATGACGAGTAGATCGTCGATCACGGCGGCCAGTGGGGTCATCGCGTCGTCCACCTCGACCTGCACCGGGTACCGGGCGGCGAGCATCGCCAGCACCTGGCGCACCGCTGCCCGGGAGCGCTCCTCCGCGAGCCCGGTGTCATAGCCGAGCAGAACCTGCGTGGGTGCCTCGTCCGAGGTGGGAACGGCCGGAACAGTGCCGGGATCGTCAGGGTCCAGCACCGGCGGGTCGTAGGAAACCGCGAACGCGAGGATCGTGCCGCCGCTCGACTTCGCTCGATCCCGCAGAACGATGGCACCCCTCGCCCCGGTCTGCGGTGCGAGCAACAGATCCTGGGCACGCCCGAGCGTCATCTCCGAGCGGTCCCAGGAAGCGTGCGTGGCGTCATAGAACGCCACGACCAGCTTCGTCAACTCCACCGACCCGGTCGCAAGATCCTCCAGCGCGGGGCCGGTGGGACCGAAGACCGGGACGTCAAGAGCTCCCGGCTGCACCATCACCTGCCGGCTGCGGTGGACCTGCGTGAGCCCCAGCGCGGCCGCGAACCCCTCAGCAGCCGTATTCCCAGCCGTGTACCGCGCCCGGATGGCGCCCACTCCCGACGGCGACGCGACTTCGCGTAGGCGCTGCACCAGTTCCGAGCCGATCCCGCGGCGCCGGTGGTCGGAGGCGACCTCCACGTAGACCCACAGCCGGTCCGGATGCAGGCGCGCCTCACTGACCGCCGCGGCGCCGATGACCTGACCATCGATCTCGGCTACCAGGCAACGACGCCAGGGGTCCTCTGCATCCGGTCCGAGCAGGGGACGGTCCAGATTCGCCTGCGGAGTGTCCGGTGCGCCGAATGCTGTCGCGGCGGCGACTTCGTCGCCTTCGCGCCAGGGTCGGAAGGTGACGCTCACGGTTGCGTTCCTCCAGGGTGTGATGGTGGGGGCTTGCGGCCACGGTCTCACGGTAGCGTCTGTGCGGTGACCTCCGAGACCCCCGCGGTTCCCGCCCGCCGTCGTCCCTGGGCAACACTGCTGAATCTTGCTAGAGGATTCCTGATCGGGTCCGCCGAACTCGTGCCGGGTGTCTCCGGTGGCACGGTGGCGCTTGTCACTGGTGTGTATGACCGGCTGATCGATGCAGCCGCTCACGTGCTCGCCGCAGGCCGGCGTGTGGTCGTCGGCCCCGATCGTCGTGCCTTCACCCTAGAGTTGCGGCGCACTGACTGGTGGCTGGTGTTACCGGTACTCCTCGGTATGGCTGCCGCGGTGCTGATGGCCGCAGGAACGATGGAAGCGTTCGTTACGTCCCACCCGGAGCACGCCCGGGGACTGTTCTTCGGCCTGGTGGCCACGAGCATCCTGGTGCCGATGCGGATGCTGCCGCCCGCTGGGGCGCGCCGCGTGCGGGATGTGCTCGTGGTGGTGGTGGCCGCCGTCGTCGCGTTCGTGATGATCGGGTTCGCGGGCGGGCAGACGCAGTCGAACCCGTCGATGATCGTGGTGTTCCTTGCTGCGGCGGTGGCGATCTGCGCGCTCGTGGTACCGGGGGTCTCCGGGTCCTTCTTCCTGTTGGCGATCGGTCTGTACTCGACGACCTTGGGCGCTGTTCACGACCGTGACCTCGGCTACATCGGCGTGTTCGCGGCCGGTGCCGCGGTCGGGCTGGCGACGTTTGTGCAGGTCCTGCGATGGCTGCTCCACACCCACCGCCGTCTCACCCTGCTCGCCATGATCGGCCTGATGATCGGCTCCCTGCGTGCGCTCTGGCCGTGGCAGGAGGGTGCGGGCGGTGCTGAATCAGGTGTGGGCCAGCTGATCGCTCCGCATGCACCCGTCGCCGGGCCGGTCGGTTTGGCGCTGCTGGGGTGTGCCGCGGTCGGAGTATTGATTCTTCTTGAGTCGCGACGGGCGGTACAGTCGGGCCAGTGATTATCGCGCAGGGTGTCGGGCTCAGAATCGGGGCTCGGCAATTGCTCAGTGCCTCCAGCTTTCGGATCGACTCCGGTGACCGGATCGGTCTCGTCGGACGCAACGGTGCCGGCAAGACCACTCTCACCAAGACGCTCGCTGGTGAAGGCGAGCCGACCGAAGGCACCATCACCCGCACCGGGACGGTCGGCTATCTGCCGCAGGACCCACGGACCGGCGACCTTGACCAGCTGGCCATGGACCGCGTGCTCTCCGCCCGGAACCTGCACGAGCTGCTCCGGCGGGTGCGCAAGGCCGAAGACGAGATGGCCAGCGAGAACGACGCCGTCCGCGAACGGGCCATGACCCGGTACACCCGGCTCGATGCCGAGTTCGAGGCGCAGGGAGGATGGGCGGCCGAAAGCGAGGCTGCCCGCATCACCTCCAACCTCGGCCTGCCACCGAAGGTGCTCGCCCAGCCGTTGCGCACCCTCTCCGGGGGGCAGCGCCGCCGCGTCGAGCTCGCCCGTATCCTCTTCTCCGACTCCGAGACGCTGCTGCTCGACGAACCGACCAACCACCTCGACGCCGACTCGATCGTCTGGCTGCGGGAGTACCTGGCCACCTACCCCGGCGGTTTCGTCGTCATCAGCCACGACACCGGGCTGCTCGAGGCCACGGTCAACAAGGTCTTCCACCTGGACGCCAACCGGTCCGAGCTCGACATCTACAACCTGCGCTGGCACGCCTATCTCGAACAGCGTGAGACCGATGAACGTCGGCGCAAGCGCGAACGAGCCAATGCCGAGAAGAAGGCATCGGCGCTGATGGCGCAGGCCGACAAGATGCGCGCCAAGGCAACCAAGGCGGTCGCCGCTCAGAACATGGCACGCCGCGCGGAACGGATGCTCGCCGGCCTGGACGAGGTGCGCGCTGCTGACAAGGTCGCCAAGCTCAGGTTCCCCGACCCGGCACCATGCGGGAAGACGCCATTGCGAGCCCAGGGACTGTCGAAGTCCTACGGATCCCTCGAGGTGTTCACCGACGTCGATCTGGCGATCGACCGCGGCTCGAAGGTCGTCGTTCTGGGCCTCAACGGTGCCGGGAAGACCACCCTGCTGCGGCTGCTCGCCGGGACCGAACCCTCCGACACCGGTGAGGTGCTCCCCGGGCACGGCCTGAAGGTGGGCTACTACGCCCAGGAGCATGAGACCCTCGACACCGAACGCACCGTGGTGGAGAACCTGCGTACAGCCGCACCGGATCTCACCGACACCCAGGTGCGCAGCGTGCTCGGGTCATTCCTGTTCTCCGGGGACGACGCGGAGAAGCCGGCGAAGGTACTCTCCGGCGGCGAGAAGACCCGGTTGGCCCTCGCTGTGCTGGTCGTGTCTCAGGCGAATGTGCTGTTGCTGGATGAGCCGACCAACAACCTCGACCCGGCCAGCCGCGAGGAGATTCTCGCCGCGTTGCGCAGCTTCACCGGAGCCGTGGTGCTGGTCACGCACGACGAGGGAGCCGTCCAGGCTCTCGAGCCGGAGCGCGTGCTACTGCTTCCCGATGGTGACGAGGACCTCTGGAACTCCAACTACCTTGAGCTGGTCTCACTCGCCTGATCGTCGCCGGTGCGACCCGGCTCGACCTCGACACGTGCGCGTCGCGCGGCCTCGAGCTGAGCGTCGATGATCGCGTCCTCCTCGTCGGCCTCGGTGCGGCGCCGCGGCCGTCGCGTGCCGGGGTAGCTGGCGGTTGCCCCGGCCTGTGATGGCGCGACGGCGGCCACTTCGGGCCCCGCCAAGGCGATCGCCTCGCGGCGGGCCAGGACCACGATCCCGACGAGCGCACCGAGGGCGAATACCCACCACTGGAACGCATAGGAGAGGTGGTTGCCGAGGTCGGCGCTCGGTCGCGGCAGCGGTGCAGGCGGTGTGGCTGTGGTCGGGGATTCCTCGACCAGCACTCCGTAGGCGCCGGTGACCACCGTGCCTGCGAGGTCGGCGCCCGGAGCGGCCACATCCAGGACCTGCGAGGGGTTGATCGCGTAGACCTGGCGGCCGCTGAGGTCCCGTTCGCTCGGGGGTTCGGCAGCCCGCAGGTGGATCGTCACCGTCACTTCACCCTCGGGGAGCTCCTGTTCGGCCGTGTGGTCGCCGAACGCGTCGGAGCGGTACCAGCCGCGGTCGACCAGCAGCCACCACGGTTCCTCCTCATCCTCGACCTGCACGGCGAGGGCCGCCAGCACGTGGTCTGCGGGCGAGCCACCGATCGGCCGCTGAGGGAGGACCACAGCGGGGACCAGGTACTCCCCGGTCACGGTGACCTGACGCCAGGTGAGGTTCTCAGGCCAGGTGGCGTGCGCCGTCGGGAGCAGTTCGGTCAGGGCAACCGGTCGGCTGTCGTAGTTTGCCTCCACGAGCGCGGCTGCCTCCGCCTTGCCCTGGTAGCGGGTGAGCTGCCAGTAGCCCAGCATGGCGCAGGTGAGGCTGACGATGACCGCGACCGCCATGATGCCGGCCCACCGGCGGGACCGGAGGAAGGCGTAGCGGGTGCTGGCGTCAGTCATCGGCGGTGAGATCGGCCACCGGAATCGTCTCGCGGAGGAAGGAGCGCGCACCGAGGAAGTGCTCCAGGTGCTGGCGGTGGGAGTCGCAGGCGAGCCAGGTCTTGCGCCGGTCCGGGGTGTGCAAGCGGGGATTGTTCCACCGCAGTGCCCAGTCCGCCGCGCTCCGGCAGCCTTTCGCGCTGCAGATCAGCTCGGTCATGGACGCTCCTCGCCACGGGTGGGGTTGGCCAGTTGACGATCCGGTTCGGCCGGGACGGTTGCGATCAGGGTGTCCGGTCGATGGCGCCGCTCCACACCCGCGTTGGCGAGTACCACGGCGATCAACGGCAGCAGACCGGCCGCTGCGATGCAGGCCCACCGCACCCAGCCATCGGTGAACAACGCCGCGACGAAGCACCCCGTCCGGATGCCCATGGTGATCAGGTAGCGCACGATCCGATCGTGGGACTGCTCGCTCTGCGGGCGTCCGGCGGCGGTAATTGCATGAACCTCGGACACCACTCCAGGGTACGCCCCGCCTCCCGCCGAGGCAGACGGGCGACGGTGACCGGTCGCCGATCTGCCTCCACCTGTCCAGACGCGCTAGCGTGGGCCCGGCGACGCAGCGAGATCGAGAGGAACAAGCGGTGAGCGAAGAGCAGAAGCAGGGCCGGACCGTGGTGGTCACGGGTGCCAACCGGGGGATCGGACGGGCCATCGCCGAGCGGTTCGTGGCCGACGGCTTTCGGGTGGCGGGGATCGCCCGCTCCGATGACCTTCCCGAGGGAGTGTTCTTCGCCCACGCCGATATGACGGACACCACCTCCGTGGACGCCGCATTCACCGCGATCGAGGAGCACCAGGGTCCGACGGAGGTGCTCGTGGCTAACGCAGGTATCACCAAGGACACATTGCTGATGCGGATGACCGACGAGGAGTTCACCGACGTGGTGGACGTCAACCTCACCGGGGTGTTCCGCTGCGTGCGCCGGGCGACCAAGGGAATGATCCGCAAGCGGACCGGGCGGATCATCATGATCTCCTCGGTGGTGGGGCTGTACGGCTCACCGGGGCAGGTCAACTACGCGGCCACCAAGTCGGGGCTGGTGGGGATGGCGCGATCCATCACCCGTGAGCTCGGCGCGCGGGGTATCACCGCCAACGTCGTGGCTCCTGGGTTCATCGACACCGCCATGACCGCCGAGTTGCCCGAGGCCACCCAGGAGAAGTACCTGGCCTCCATCCCGGCCGGGCGCTTCGGTGCGACGGACGAGATCGCCGACGCCGTCGCCTTCCTCGCCGATGCTGGATACGTCAGTGGGGCAGTGATCCCGGTGGACGGCGGTCTCGGGATGGGGCACTGAGCAAGCGATTCCTCGACGGTGCCGGCGGCCGCTAGGCTCGGTGCCGGAACACGCCACGACGAGAGGGACACGATGGGACTGCTGGACGGGAAGACGCTGCTGGTGACGGGTGTGCTCATGGAGAGCTCGATCGCCTTCTCCGTGGCGCGCCTGGCGCAGGAGCAGGGTGCGACTGTGGTGCTCTCCTCGTTCGGTCGGCAGCTCAAGCTGACCCAGGCGATCTCGCGCAGGCTCCCGCAGCCTGCACCCGTGGTCGAACTCGACGTCACCAACGATGAGGATCTGGCGGCGCTGGCTGATCGTGTGCGCGAGCACGTCGATCACCTCGACGGCGTCGTCCACTCGATCGGATTTGCTCCGCAATCGGTGATGGGTGGCAACTTCCTCGCCGGGGAATGGAAGGACGTCTCCACCGCGGTGGAGATCTCCGCGTTCTCCCTCAAGTCGCTCGCCGTCGCCGCGCAGCCCTTGTTGACGCGCGGGTCCTCCGTGGTGGGCCTGACCTTCGACGCCCAGTATGCCTGGCCGGTCTACGACTGGATGGGCGTGGCCAAGGCGGCCTTCGAGGCGACCGCCCGGTACCTCGCCCGTGACCTCGGCCCGGAGGGCATCCGGGTCAACCTCGTCTCCGCCGGGCCCCTGCGTACCACCGCGGCCAAGTCCATTCCCGGTTTCGAGGCGATGGAGGGCGGCTGGCCCGACCGGGCGCCGCTGGGATGGGACGTGTCGGACGCCGAGCCGACAGCCCGGACGATCGTCGCGCTACTCTCGGACTGGTTCCCAGCGACCACGGCGGAAATCGTGCACGTGGACGGTGGCGTGCACGCGATGGGGCTGTAGGGCCTCGTTTTCAATTCGCGCACGTCCGAACGGAATGGATGGATCGGCTGCCGGTTCAGGCTGAGTCCCGCTCCACCGGCTGGCGCAGGATCGTCCGCAACCGCTCGGCCGGCACCCGCCGGGGGTCGTTGAGGTAGATCTCATGGTGGCGACCGGTCATCCGTAGCCCCTGGTTGGGGATGAACTCGGTGTGCATGGCGGCGAGCACGGGCGCCTCATCGTCGTAGGACCCGACGTGCAAGGTCTGCACACTGAGCCCCTCGTCCAGGGCCTCGAAGCGGACGTGGTCCAGTGCGTGGGCGCCACCTTTGCGACGTACCGTGTCCCGCGCTGCCTCGACCTGCTCGGTTGCGAGCCAGTCCGGGACGACGATCATCACCGTCCAGGACCACCGTGACTTGTCCCGGGCGGTGGTGAACGCCGCCATGTCCTCGGCCCACCAGAGCGCCTCCAGCGGCGGCACCACGTAGTCCCGGTCGAGCTCACGCTTGCTGAAGAACTTCAGGGTGTACGCGAATGGATACAGCGATCCCACAGCGTCGGCGTAGGCCTGTGAGGTGTTCGGGTCGCCCTGGCCGTCGACCATGAGGTACTGCAACGACGGGACCTCGACGATCGAGAAGGTGCCCCGCCGGGCGGTGTACGAGGGAATCTGCTTCTTCAGGTCAACCTTCACCTGTCCCAGTCTTCCTCATTCGAGCCCCGCTCCTGCGGAGGAAACCCCGCTCCGCGTAGCTGCGCCAGACTCGAAGGCGCCAACGGATTCGATTGCGCCCTTAGGCTGAAGGCATGAACTCCGCCTCCCAGCGCCTGGTGCTGCTGCGGCACGCGCAAGCCGAGCACGGCGCCCTGCGGGACGTCGACCGTGCCCTGAGCCTGGACGGTCGCGCCCACGCTCGTCTCGTGGGCGAGCGCCTGGCGGCCGCCGACCTCGTGCCGGATCTGGTGCTGTGCTCGGTCGCCGTGCGCACCCGGCAGACATGGCAGCTGGTGGCCGGGGGTATGGCCGAGCGGACTGAGGGCGTGGAGGTGCGTTACCTCGACGACCTCTACGAGGCGGATCTGAGCGACGTCCTGGACGCGATACGAGGCGTTCCGGAACACACGCCGACGGTCCTGGTGGTGGGGCACGAACCGGTGACCTCCGCCGTCGCGCACCTGCTCGCGGCACCCGGCTCGCAGGAGGCCGCCCTCCACCGCGTACGCACCGGTATCTCGACGTCGATGGCCGCCGTGCTCACCCCGAATGTTGCGTGGCCTGATATCGGCCGCCGCACGTGCGTGTTGACAGAGCTGATCAGCGGACGTCAGAGCGGCTGAGCCTGCGCTGTGTCACAGCCAGGTGAGCACCTGGTCCAGACCACCGTCGGTGATGGCGCGATCCGCCTGTGCGGCCACCACCGGCTTGGCATGGAAGGCGATCCCCAGACCAGCGGCCGCCAGCATGTCCAGATCGTTCGCGCCATCGCCGATCGCGACCGTATCGATCAGGTCGATCCCCTCCTCGGCGGCGAAGGCGCGCAACCAGGTCGCCTTCGCGGCACGGTCCACGATCGGTCCCGCGACGCGGCCGGTCAGCACCCCCTCGCGTGCCTGGAGCCGGTTCGCGCGCACCCGGGTGATCCCCACGTCATCAGCGATCGGATCGACGATCTCGTGAAAGCCGCCCGAGACCAGTGCGAGCGGCCAGTCCCGGGCCTGGGCCGCCGTCACCAGCTCGGCCGCCCCCGGGCTCAGGGAGATCTCGGCACGGACTTCGGCGAGCACCTGCACCGGGAGGCCGGCCAGAGTCGCTACCCGCTCGGTCAACGAAGCGGCGAAGTCCAGCTCGCCGGCCATGGCCCGTTCGGTGATGGCCGCCACCTGCTCGCCGGTGCCGGCCCGAGTGGCGAGCAGGTCGATCTGTTCTGCGGTGATGAACGTGGAATCCACGTCCATCACGATGAGCCGACGACGTCCCTCACCCATGCTGTGACCCATGCGGGAGATCCTGCCAGGGCAGGCTCAGTCCGTGGCGACCCGCCCGTTCTTCGGGACGACAGTGATCCCGCCGTCGGTGACCGTGAAGCCACGTGCGGCATCCTGCTCGTGGTCCACGCCGACGGTTGCACCGGCCTCGACGATCACACCTTTGTCGAGGATGGCACGGCGAACTGTCGCGTGCCGGTGCACCGACACCCCGTCCATCAGGACGGCGTCGGTCACCTGCGACCAGGAGTTCACCCGGACGCCAGGGGAGAGAACGGATCCGGAGACCTCACCACCAGAGACGACCACACCGGGGGAGATGATGGAGTCGGTCGCGTGCCCCACCCGATCCTCGACGGCGTGCACGAACTTGGCCGGTGGTAGTCCGGTGTACCCCGTGTGCAGCGGCCAGGAATTGTTGTAGAGGTTGAAGACCGGCTCAACGGCGATCAGATCTCGGTTCGCCTCGTAGTAGGCGTCCAGCGTCCCGACATCGCGCCAGTAGTCGCGATCACGATCCTTCGAGCCGGGAACGTCGTTGTCGATGAAGTCGTACAGGCCGCACTGACCCTTGGAGACGAAGTGGGGCACGATGTCGCCGCCCATATCGTGCTTGGAGTCGGCGCGGGCAGCGTCTGAGGTGACCGCGTCCACCAGGGCATCGGCGTTCATCACGTAGTTTCCCATCGACGCGAGCACCTCATCGGGTGAATCCGCCAGGCCGGGTGGATCGGCCGGCTTCTCCAGGAATGCGGCGATCTTGCGGGGGTCGGAGGAGTCGGCGTCGATCACTCCGAACTGGTCGGCCAGCGACTTCGGTTGCCTGATGCCGGCCACCGTCATATCCGCGCCGGACTCGATGTGCGAGGCGACCATCTGGGAGAAGTCCATGCGGTAGACGTGATCGGCCCCGACCACCACCACGATGTCCGGCTTCTCGTCGTCGATGAGGTTCAGCGACTGGTAGATCGCATCGGCGCTGCCGAGGAACCAGTTCTTCCCGACCCGCTGCTGGGCCGGGACCGGAGCCACGTAATTGCCCAGCAGTGCGGACATCCGCCAGGTTGTGGCGATGTGCCGGTCCAGAGAGTGGGACTTGTACTGCGTGAGCACCACGATCTTCAGGTAGCCGGAGTTCACCACGTTCGAGAGCGCGAAGTCGATCAGGCGGTAGATCCCGCCAAAGGGAACCGCGGGTTTTGCCCGGTCCTGCGTCAGCGGCATCAGCCGCTTCCCTTCGCCGCCAGCCAGAACGATTGCGAGAACCCGTGGTGCTGCCATGCTCAGAACCCTAGAGTCATCAGGCGGCTTGCACCATCCCAACCCGCCACCAGTTTTTTGAGTTCACCTGGGTACCAGGACGAAGGAGTAAGCGATGCGTGTCGACATCCTCACCCGTGAATATCCACCCCATGTTTACGGCGGTGCCGGCGTGCACGTCGACGAGCTCTCACGGGTGCTGCGCCAGCACCTCGACGTGCGGGTGCGGTGCTTCGACGGGCCGCGCACGGATGAGGCCGTGACCGGATACGACGTCCCGACCGCCCTCTCGGGGGCCAATGCGGCGCTAGCCACCCTCGGTGTCGACCTGCAGATGGCCAACGACCTCGCCGGTGCCGATCTCGTCCACTCCCACACCTGGTACGCCAACATGGGCGGTCATCTCGGTGGTCTCCTGCACGGCATCCCGCACGTTGTCTCGGCGCACAGCCTTGAACCGTTGCGCCCCTGGAAGGCCGAGCAGCTCGGCGGCGGTTACGCCCTTTCCAGCTGGGCCGAGCGGACGGCATACGAGGGAGCCGCCCGCATCATCGCCGTCAGCGCCGGGATGCGTGCGGACATCCTGCGTTGCTACCCGCAGCTCGACCCCGAGAAGGTCGTGGTGGTGCACAACGGCATCGATCTGAACGCCTGGCAGCGACCGGGGGAGGCGGAGAGCGCGCAGATCGCCCGTCAGCACGGGGTGGACCCGGACAGGCCGGCGGTGATCTTCGTCGGTCGTATCACCCGCCAGAAGGGACTGCCGCACCTGCTCGCCGCGGCCCATCAGCTACCGCCCGAGGTCCAACTGGTCCTCTGTGCCGGTGCGCCTGACACCCCCGAGCTCGCCGCGGAGGTCACCGAAGCGGTCGCTGAACTTCAGCGCACCCGGACGGGGGTGGTCTGGATCGACCAGATGCTGCCGCGTGCGGAGGTCGTCGGGCTCCTCGCCGCTTCGACGGTGTTCGTGTGCCCCTCGGTGTACGAACCGCTCGGGATCGTCAACCTCGAGGCCATGGCGGTCGGGGTTCCGGTGGTGGCCTCGGCTACCGGCGGGATCCCGGAGGTCGTGGTGGACGGTGAGACCGGGCGGCTGGTTGCGCTCGAGCAGCGTCAGGACGGGACCGGGACCCCGCTGGATCCGGAGAAGTTCGAGGCCGATCTCGCGCGGGCCCTGACCGACGTCTCCACCGGTACTGAGCAGGCGCGGAGGATGGGGCAGGCAGGGCGACGGCGCGCCGAGGAGCTGTTCTCCTGGGGCGCCATCGCCGGGCGCACACTCGAGGTCTATCGCGGTGTGCTGGGCGGCTGAGGAGCCGGGGCGCTGATCGTGGCCGCGACCATGGCGCGACGTGCGGCCGTGGCCACGTGGCGCATGGCGGCACTTCGCTGATCGACCTGCCAGGCGTTGACGGCAGCCCCATGGTCCTGGGAGGCCAGCCGCACGATCGCGTCCAACCGGGCCGCGCGTACCAGCAGGTCCAGCCGGCGCCGGTCCACCCGTTCCGGAAGCCGGCGGGCCAGATCACTCGGCACCACGCCGGAGGCGAGATCAGCGATCTGCTCGGCTGCCTCGGGGCGCCATCGCGCCACGTCCATACGTGTCAATGCGTCGATCGCGATCTCGAGAGCCTCCGTCAGGCTCCGACGGGCGTCCGCGGCCGAGTCCGGCACGGGCACCCGGCCGGCGTCGTGACGTAGGTGCCAGGTCACCATGGCGCCCGGCTCCCACGCCGAACCGAACTCCAGCACGTGGGGGAGGGCCACCACGGTAGGCTCCGCAGCGGTCCCGACGGCGACGATCGCCTCTCCCACCACGCTCGTCTCGTCAGCGAGCGCGGCGGGCACCCCGATCTCCCCAGGGACCGGCAGCGCGGTGTGCACCACCGACGTCGAGCCGCTGAGATCGAGCAGCAACCCCGCGAGGGGAGCCTCGCGTCCGTCCGGTTCGACCACGGTGTGTGGCTCGTCCTCACCCTGGACGGCGCGGACGGCGGTTTCCGCTGCGGCCGGCAACCCGGCCGGGTCGGGGACGGTGCGCAGCTCGTCCACCCAAAGGGCGGCGAGCACGCTGCGCGGCAGATCGATCGGCACGGCAGGCAGGCTAGATGAGGGTGCGGGCCCGTGTCACACCAGCGGGCGGCGAGTGCCAGTGGCTGTGCTCAAGGGAGGGCGGGCGGACCGATAGGCTCACAGCATGGGTGATGTGCTCCAGTTCGACGATGTGACGGTCCGCCGAGGAGACAAGGCCATCCTCGACTCGATGACATGGTCGGTGGAGGAAGGCGAGCGTTGGGTCGTGCTCGGCCCCAATGGCGCCGGGAAGACCACGGTCGCGGCCCTGGCCGCAGCGCGGATGCACCCCACAGGCGGGCGTGTCGTCGTCCTGGGCGAGGAGCTCGGCAAGGTTGACGTCTTCGAGTTGCGGCCACGGATCGGTTTGTCCAGCGCTTCGCTCGCTGACCGGATCCCGAGATCGGAGCGGGTGATCGACGTGGTCCTCACCGCGTCGTATGGCATGACCGGCAGGTGGCGGGAGTCCTACGAGCAGCTTGATATCGGTCGCGCTCGTGACCTACTTGCCGCTTTCGGGATGGCCGGATTCTCCGAACGGCTCTTTGGCACGCTTTCGGAAGGTGAACGCAAGCGGGTGCAGATCGCACGGGCGTTGATGACTGATCCCGAGTTGCTGATCCTCGATGAACCCGGTGCCGGGCTGGACCTGGGCGGCCGCGAGGAACTGGTGGCCGCTCTCGGTGAGCTTGCTGCCGATGTGACGTCACCGGTGCTGGTGTTGGTGACCCATCACGTGGAGGAGATCCCGCCTGGCTTCACCGACGGCCTTCTCTTGCGTGAGGGGCAGGTGGTGGCGGCTGGAGAGCTGGAGTCGGTGATGACGCCGCAGCACCTGTCGGCCACGTTCGGGCTCGATCTGGTGGTCGAGCGCCACGGTTCCCGTTTCGCGGCACGTGCCCTTGCGGGCGAGCCCGGTGTGCACGAGGCGAGGGCTGCCCACTAGGACTCGCCCTCGATCCTGGGCAGTTCTGCCCACCCGGGGCCGGATGTCGACCCGTGCACTTCGGGTCGGCATGGATAGGATGAGCAGAACGAGACGGGGAGGAGACCCATGGACCTGGGCTGGCTGTGGTGGCTCGGTGCCGCGTTGATTCTCGGCGTGGTGGAGATGCTGACCGTCGATCTGCTGTTCCTGATGCTCGCTGGTGGCGCTGTTGCGGCCGCTGTCGCTGGACTGCTGGGTGCCCCCTTCCTGGTGCAGCTGCTTGTTGCCGCTGTCGTGGCCGTCCTGCTGTTGTTCGGGGTGCGGCCATGGGCGCTCGCCAAGTTGAAGTCGACGACCCCGGACGCCAAGACCGGGATCGACGCACAGATCGGGCGCACTGCCACCGTCGTGGCAGACGTGACCGATCGCGCCGGGCGGGTCAAGCTTTCGGGCGAGGTGTGGACCGCCCGCAACGAGCAGCGCGGAACGGTGCTGCCAGCTGGGACGGACGTGGTCGTGGTCCGGATCGAAGGCGCCACCGCCTATGTCACGGCGCCCGAGACACCGGTCGATCCGAGTCAGCCCTACGGACCACCCGCGCCGGGCTACTAGTGCCGGCTGATGTGGCGGCAGCAGCCCGTTGCCGGTGCACGGCCATCCAGACACAACCACACATCGTGACAGAGGCGGAGTTGCACGCGTAGCGCCGCCACCAACCACCACATAGAGGGGTCATCGTGGGAGACGCAGGAGCCGTCGTCGGCTTCATCATCATCATCCTCGTGGCGCTGTTCGTCATCGTCGCCATTGCGCGCGCGATCCGGATCGTGCCGCAGGCCGGAGCACTGATCATCGAGCGGCTGGGGCGTTACCAGTCCACGATGTACGCCGGCCTTCATTTCCTTATCCCGTTCGTGGACCGGATCCGCGCCGGTGTTGACCTGCGTGAGCGCGTGGTGCCGTTCCGGCCGCAGCCGGTGATCACCTCCGACAACCTGGTCGTGAGCATCGACACGGTCGTCTACTACCAGGTGACTGACCCCAAGGCCGCGACATATGAGATCGCTGACTACATCCAGGCGATCGAGCAGCTCACCGTCACCACGCTGCGTAACATCATCGGTTCGATGGACCTGGAGCAGACGCTCACCAGCCGTGACCAGATCAACGGCCAGCTCCGCGGGGTGCTGGACGAGGCCACCGGCCGCTGGGGTATCCGGGTGAACCGGGTCGAGCTCAAGGCGATCGACCCGCCGCCGAGCGTGCAGGGAGCGATGGAGCAGCAGATGCGCGCCGAGCGCGACCGTCGCGCTGCGATCCTGACCGCCGAGGGTGTCAAGCAGTCCGCGATCTTGACTGCCGAGGGTGAGAAGCAGTCAGCCATCCTCAAGGCCGAAGGTCAGGCACAGGCTGCCATCCTCAAGGCGCAGGGTGAGTCCCGCGCCATTCTGCAGGTGTTCGACGCCATCCACCGCGGGGATGCCGACCCGAAGCTGCTGGCCTACCAGTACCTCCAGATGCTGCCGGAGATCGCCAACGGTTCCTCCTCCAAGCTGTGGGTGGTGCCGGCGGAGTTCACCGCTGCGCTGGGTTCGATCACCTCAGCGTTCGGCGGCGGCTCCGAGGGCCCTGGTGGTGCACCGGCCGGCGGAGGCGAGAGCCCGTCCGAGGGTGGCGGCGGTCAGACCCGTCGCGAACGCCGTCGCGAGGAGTTCGAGCACATCGAGGGTTTGGACGTCGAGCTGCCGGAGACCTCGCTGCAAGACCCGGCTGAAGCGCTGCGCGAGGCGCGCGGCCAGGCGAGTGAGGCCACAGCGGAGGCCACCCAGGCTGGGGAGTCCAGCGGACGCCCCTTCGACCCGTCCAGCTCTGCGGGGCAGAAGCCGCCTGCTGATGGTGACGTGCCACCGCCGGACGAGCCTCAGCCGTGGCAGCAACGGCCGGAACAGTGAGCGGTCGCCAGCAGTAGGCGGTCGTGCACGTGACGGTCGGCGTGGGGCCTTGTCCCTGCGCCGACCGTGGCGTTTCATCACATGTGCTCGGCAGGCAAGGATCGTCGTCGAGGTGTCCGCCGACCGAGAAATTCTGACGACGAGTTTCCTGACGAGGTGTAAGTTCACGGGGTGCCGAGTCTTCTGCGCGCCTCGCTCGCCCCGTACCGCTGGTCGCTCGTGCTCGTGTGCGCGCTGCAGCTGGTCCAGACCCTTGCGGCGCTCTACCTGCCAAGCCTGAACGCCCGGATCATCGATGACGGCGTGGTCGCAGGTGACACTGCCCTGATCTGGCAGATCGGTGGAGCCATGCTCGCTGTCAGCGCGGTGCAGGTCCTGACGAGCGTGGCGGCGGTCTATATCGGAGCACGGACCGCGATGTCACTAGGGCGTGACCTGCGCGAGGCGCTCTTCATCCGCGTGATGCGGTTCTCCGCACAGGAGATGTCCACACTCGGGACCCCGTCGCTGATCACGCGATCGACGAACGACGTGCAGCAGGTTCAGATGTTCGTCTTCATGGCCCTGACCGCGATCATCATGGCCCCCATGATGCTGGTCGGGGGTGTAGTGATGGCTGTGCGGCAAGATGCCGGCCTGTCGCTGCTGCTCGTGGTGGTGGTGCCCGTGCTGGGCGGCACGATGAGCCTGGTCGCGATGCGGATGGTGCCGTACTTCCGCTCCATGCAGAAGCGGATCGATTCGGTCAATGGCATCCTGCGGGAACAGATCACGGGGATCCGTGTCGTGCGTGCCTTCGTCAAGGAGGCCGACGAGGCCGTGCGATTCGGCGTGGCCAACGCCGATCTGAGGTATGTCGCGGTCAAGGTCGGACGGTTGATGGCCTTCGCGATGCCCATGGTGATGCTGATCGTGAATGTCGCCTCCGTGGCGGTGATCTGGTTCGGGGGTCAGCGGGTCGACGCCGGGATCGCCGAGATCGGCTCGTTGGTGGCGTTCCTGTCCTACCTGATGTTCATCCTGTTCTCGGTCATGATCGCGACGATGATGTTCATGTTCGCCCCACGTGCTGCTGTCTCCTCCGAACGCATCCAGGAGGTGCTGCGTTCACAACCCACCGTGCACCCGCCACTGCGACCCCAGCGGCCGGAGGCGATACGTGGGCTGGTCGAGCTGGACGAAGTGGGCTTTCGGTATCCGGGGGCAGAGAAGGATGTGCTGCACGAGATCGACCTCGTCGCGACCCCCGGGACGACCACGGCGATCATCGGGTCGACCGGTGCGGGCAAGACGACGCTGCTGAACCTGGTGCCGCGGCTGTTCGACGCCACCGCCGGGTCGGTGCAGATCGATGGGGTCGACGTACGTGATCTCGATCCGGAACTGCTCTCGCAGATCATCGGTCTGGTTCCACAGAAGCCGTATCTGTTCACCGGCACCGTTGCCTCGAACCTGCGCTACGGGCGCTCCGATGCCACCGATGCCGAGCTGTGGGAGGCGCTACGAGTGGCTCAGGCGGCCAATTTCGTGCGCTCCATGGACGGCGGGCTCGAGGCCCGGATCGCTCAGGGAGGCACCAACGTCTCGGGTGGTCAGCGTCAGCGCCTGGCCATCGCGCGAGCGCTGGTGCGCCGGCCGGCGGTCTACCTCTTCGATGACTCCTTCTCCGCGCTGGACTATGCCACCGACGCCGCTCTCCGAGCCGCGCTGCAGCCGATGACCCGTGAGGCGAGCGTGATCGTGGTGGCCCAGCGGGTGGCGACGATCCGTGACGCGGACCAGATCCTGGTTCTCGAGCACGGCCGATTGGTGGGCCGGGGCACACATCCGGAGCTGCTCGCCGAGAATGAGACCTATCAGGAGATTGTGGCCTCGCAGCTGAGCGCGGAGGAAGCCGCGTGAGCGCGAGGAGTCCCCGACCGCACGAGGAGGCCCAGACCGGCGGATCGTCGGGGCCGGAGCCCGACGTGACCGCCGGGGAGCGCGCCGATGACTCCGAGTTGAAGGCGCAGGTGAAGATCGAGCAGCGCCCCCGGCCCGGTCCTGGGCCCGGGGGTGGCTTCGGTGTGCCCGCCGAAAAGCCCCGCGATCTGCTCGGTGCTGCTCGCAGAGTGCTCACCGAGCTGCGTACCGACCGCACGTGGGTACTGATTGCGGTGCTGCTCGGAACGGTGGGTACGTTCTTGACCGTCATCGGACCGAAGATGCTGGGGAACGCGACCAACGTCATCTTTGACGGTCTGGTCGGCCGCATGCTCGACCCGTCGATGTCTCGCGAGGAGACGATCGAGGCGCTGCGAGCGGCGGGTGAGGATTCGCAGGCGGACATGCTCGCCGGGATGCCGCAGGTCGTCCCTGGACAAGGCGTCGACTTCGACCGGTTGGCTGCCGTGCTGGCGGTCGTGCTCGCCGTGTACGCCGGCGCCTTCCTGTTCACCTGGCTCCAGGGCCGCCTCATTACCACGGTGGTGCAGCAGGTCGTCTACCGGCTGCGCGAGCGTGTGGAGACCAAGCTCGCCCACCTGCCACTGCGCTACTTCGACAGGCAGGCCAGGGGAGAGGTGCTCTCCCGGGTGACCAACGACATCGACAACATCGCCCAGTCGCTTCAGCAGACGCTCTCGCAACTGATCACCTCCGTACTCACCGTTGTCGGAGTGGTGACGATGATGGTGTGGATCTCCTGGCAGCTGGCATTGGTCGCCCTCGTGACCATCCCGTTGTCTGCCATCGTCGTCGGCCAGATCGCGAAGCGTTCGCAGCCGGAGTTCGTGGAGCAGTGGAAGCGCACGGGCACGGTGAACGCCCATGTCGAGGAGATGTACACCGGACACGACCTGGTGCATGTGTTCGGGCACCAGCAGGCGGCGCAGGCGACGTTCCGGGAGGAGAACGACAAGCTGTTTCGCGCCTCATTCAGGGCCCAGTTCATTACCGGGACGATTCAGCCGGTGATGGGGTGGGTGGCCAACCTCGGCTATGTGGTGATCGCCGTTCTCGGAGGACTGCGGGTGGCGTCGGGAACGATGTCGCTGGGGGACGTCCAAGCGTTCGTGCAGTACTCACGGCAGTTCTCGCAGCCCATCACGCAGATCGCCTCACTGATGAACCTCATGCAATCCGGTGCGGCGTCGGCCGAACGCGTCTTCGACCTACTCGATGAGGAGGAGGAGAGCGGTGACCCGCCGGAACCGGCCGTTCTCGGGACAGTCGCCGGGCGCGTGGCGTTCGAGGACGTCGACTTCTCCTACCGGCCCGATCAGCCGCTGATCGAGGGCCTGACGTTCGTGGCCGAACCAGGCGAGACGATCGCGATCGTCGGACCCACCGGCGCAGGCAAGACGACCCTGGTGAACCTCATCATGCGCTTCTACGAGGTGCAGAGCGGTCGGATCACCATCGACGGCGTCGACACCCGGGAGCTCAGCCGGGGAGACTTGCGATCCCACATCGGCATGGTGCTGCAGGATACGTGGTTGTTCAACGGCTCGATCGAGGACAACATCCGGTACGGAAGCCACAGGCCCGTCACCGACGCGGAGATGCTCGCTGCGGCTGAGGCCACCGGTGTGGACCCGTTCGTGCGCACACTGGCGGAGGGATATCAGACCGCACTGGACGAGGAGGGCACCGCTGGCGTCGCGGTGAGCGCAGGGGAGAAGCAGCTGCTGACCATCGCCCGGGCGTTCATCGCCGATCCGGCGATCCTGATCTTGGATGAGGCCACCAGCTCGGTCGACACCCGGACCGAAGTGCTCGTCCAGCATGCGATGAACGCACTGCGCCGCGGCCGCACCAGCTTCGTCATCGCGCACCGGCTCTCGACCATCCGCGACGCCGACGTCATCCTTGTGATGGAGGACGGGGCGATCGTGGAACAGGGCAGTCATGACGAGTTGCTCGCTGCCGGCGGCGCGTATGCGCGGCTCTACCGGTCTCAGTTCGCGGCGGCAGCAGCCGAGGTGGACTGAAGTACCCGGACCGGGCGAGCTACGCCGTCGGAGTGAGACGACTGTGCAACATCAGCCCATAGGTTGACTCGCTTCCACGTGCCCATCTGCCACGATGCTCGTGTGCGCATCGCTGTGGTCGCAGAATCGTTCCTGCCGCAGGCGAACGGAGTGACCGTTACGCTGCTGCGGTTGTTGGAGTACCTCGCGGCTCGTGGGGACGAGGTGCTCGTTCTGGCCCCCGCGGCCGGGCGTGGCCAGGACGAAGTGACCTGCTACGCCGGCGCCTCAGTGCGCCGGTTCCGGGCCGTCCCCCTTCCCGGGTACGGAGAGTTGCGACTGTCCACCCCGCGCGTGCGCACCCTCGAGGACCACCTACGCTCTTTCGACGCTGACGTCATCCACCTGGCTGCACCGTTTCTGCTCGGCTGGCAAGCCATCGGCGCGGCACGTGCGCTCGACCTGCCCTCCGTCGCGGTCTACCAGACCGAGGTTCCCTCGTACGCGAAGCGGTACCGGATGCGCCAGATCGAACCACTGCTGTGGCGGCGTATCGAGGACATCCACAAGAGCGCCACCCTGTCGCTGGCGCCGTCGAGCTATGCCTGCGGGCAGTTGATCGACCGGGGCGTCCACCGGGTGGCGGTGTGGCCGCACGGTGTCGACCGCGACCGGTTCTCACCGGTGCACCGCGACGACGCGCTTCGTTCGCAGTTGGCGCCCAGTGGTGAGGTGCTCGTCGGCTACGTGGGACGGCTCGCCCGGGAGAAGCAGGTCGAGGACCTCGCCACGGTGCAGGACCTGCCGGGCGTCCGGGTGGTGATCGTCGGTGACGGGCCGCGGGATGCATGGCTGCGGCGGGTGCTCCCGAGGGCGACCTTCACTGGTCGCCTTGACGGCTGCGACCTTCCCCGGATGATGGCCAGCCTCGACGTTTTCGTGCATACCGGGGAGATGGACACCTTCGCTCAGACAATTCAGGAGGCCCAGGCGTGCGGGGTGCCGACGATCGCGCCGGCTCGCGGTGGACCGATCGACCTCATCCAACACGGCGAAAACGGCTTCTTGTATGCGCCGGGCGACCTCGAGGCCATGCGTGCGCAGGTGGCATGGCTGGTTCAGCACCCGGTCAGTCGTGCGGAGATGGGGATGACGGCGAGGGAGTCGACCGACGGCCGCAGCTGGGATGCCGTCAACGAGCAGGTGACGGTCCACTACCGCAACGCTATCCGCTTCGCCGAACGCGACCGGGAGGCCGGCCACCGGCCCGCGCGGCGGTGGTTGCTGACCCGCTAGAGCGTCTCAGTACCCGAGCGCGGAGTCGGTAGGCTCATCCGGTGCCTGTGATGACACTGACCGCTGCCGACTTGGGCGAGGACCGGCTGGCCGACTACACCCGGCTGACTGACGTGGCCCTTCGCCGTCTGCTCGAGCCCGAGCGAGGGCTGTTCATGGCGGAGTCCTCCACAGTGATCCGGCGAGCCGTGGCGGCCGGTTACCGGCCGCGGTCGTTCCTCATGGCGCCGCGCTGGTTGGCCGACCTTGAGGACCTGCTGGCGCAGGTGGGTGCCGGTGAGCACGGAGAGGTGCCCGTCTACCTCGCCGAGGAGGATGTGCTGCACACCATCACCGGTTTCCATCTGCACCGCGGGGCGCTCGCGGCGATGCACCGGCCGGAACTACCGGCCGTCGCAGATCTCCTCGCGGACGCTCGCCGGGCGGCGAGGCACAGCGAGGGTCCACGCCGTTCGAGGATCGCAATCTTCGAGAACTTCGTCGATCACACGAATCTCGGGGCGGCATTCCGCAGTGCCGCTGCACTTGGGGTCGACGCTGTGCTCGTGACGCCTAGCTGTGCTGACCCTCTATACCGCCGTTCGATCCGCGTGTCGATGGGCACGGTCTTCCAGGTGCCGTGGACCCGCCTAGGCAGATGGCCGGCAGACATGGATCTGCTGAAGGAGGCTGGCTACGTCGTGGCAGGTATGACACTGGGTGAAGGTGCGATCTCGCTCGACGCGTTGGTCGCGGAGGACCACCAGCACCTGGCATTGGTCTTCGGCACCGAGGGGCATGGTCTGACGCCAGCGGTCGACCAACGCCTTGATCGACGAGTGACGATCCCCATGATGCACGGCGTCGATTCACTCAACGTGGCGGCTTCGTCGGCTATTGCCTTCTACGCGACCCGGTCGTGACGCTCGGCACCGGTCGCGCCGATAGCATGGGCGCCCCGTAGCTGACATGAGGGAGGGGCCGGTGCCGGACCGCCGACCGACCAGTGCGCCTCGGCCGACCAGTGCCGACGTCGCACGGCTCGCGGGCGTCTCGCGCACCGCCGTCTCGTTCGTGCTGAACGGCCGCGGGACCGGCAACATCTCGGCCGAGAACGCCGATCGCATCCGTGCCGCGGCCGCCCAGCTCGGATATGTGGCGAACTCGGCCGCGGTGAACCTGCGGCGGCGGTCCACGGCGACGCTGGGGGTGATCACCGACGAGATCACCCAGAGCCCGTTCGCCGGCAGACTGTTGCAGGGAGCCCGGGAGGCCGCATACGCACGCGGCTACGTGACGATCGTGGCCGACTACGGACGTGACCCGGCGCGAGAGCGGGAGATGGTCGCGGCGTTGCGGGCCCGCCAGGTCGACGGTTTCGTGCACGCGGCGATGTCGATGCGCGAGTACGAGCCCGCTGCCGGGATGCTCGAGGTTCCGGCGCTGCTGGCCAACTGCGTCAGCCGCAAAGGACCTGCGGGGGTGATCGCCGATGAAGAGCAGGGAGGGGCTCTCGCGGTGGAAGCGGTGCTCTCGCGCGGGCACACCCGCGTGGCGATGCTGGCGGGGGTCGAGGGAGCACGACGGGAGAGCGCGACCGAACGCCGCATTGCGGGCGTGCAGCGCGCCGCTGCGGCTGCTGGTGCGCGCGTCCGGGTCGTCGACGCCGGGTGGCAGATCGCAGACGGTGTGCGGTGGGGGACGGCGCTCCTCGATGCCCCGGCTGGTGAACGCCCGACGGCGCTCCTCGCTGCCCGCGACCGTGTGGCCCTCGGCGTCCTCCTGGCCGCCGCTCACCTCGGGTTACGGGTTCCCGAGGACGTCTGCGTCGTCGGCTATGACGACGAGGATCAGATCGCCGCCGAGGCCGTCCCGGCACTGACCACGGTGGCTCTGCCGCATCAGCAGATCGGCGAGCGGACCGTCGATCTGCTGCTGGCGCACCTGCTCGATGGCGATCCACTGCCGGATTCCGATGTCCGCGTGCCGTGCCGTCTCGTGCTCAGGGAGTCGGTGGGCCCAGCTCCCAACCGGTGACGGCGCAGCTCGCTTCCACCTGCCAGGTCTCCCCGGCGCGGGGGTAGGCACGGACGGTGCTGGCCCGGCCGTCGACGAAGGCCTCCAGCACCGAGCCGTCGACCAGTACGGTCGCGGAGGTGGCCGCAGCGGCTGACCACACCTCACGGATGCCGTTGGGGCCGACCAGGCGCACGTGCACCTCGCCCGCTTCGGCGGTCGTGATCTCCCAGGCGGGCATAGCGAAGGTGCCGTTCTCGGTCACGGTGAGGGGCCGCCGTCGCAGGCCGGTGAGCTCGGCGGCGGGTGCGCTGTGGACCTGTGGATGGTCCGCCGTCTGGGCCAGGAACAGCTCACGGGGGAACGTGAGTGCACCCGCCCACCCGGCCGCCTCGACCTCGGCGTCGGTGCGGTCGCTGCGGGACTCCCACGTCCATCCCCACAGCAGCACCCGCCCCTGGTGCACGATCGCCTGCGGGGCATAGAAGTCGGGGCCGTCGTCGAGCCGGTGCCCGGCGTCAGGAAGGAACCGGGGGTGAGTGCCGGTGAGATCGAGCTCGCCGAGCAGCACAGTGACGCCGTCGAGCTGGGGGACTCCCGGCTCGTCGTGCCACAGCGAGACGATCAGTGCCCATCTGTGGCGTTCCTCGTCCGCACTCGGGAGCCGCACCAGCTGCGGACACTCCCAGATCTGGGCGTGGGCGAGCTGCCGCAGGTCCGGTGCGAGGTCGGGACCGGTGAGCAGGTCGCCGAGGAGCTCCCAGCGCTCCAGATCGGTGGCGTCGTAGATCAAGACGACAGGAGTGCCGTCCGTCCGGCCGCCGCCGAGAAGTGCATATCGCCGGCCATCGACGCTCACGAGGAACGGGTCGCGCATCTCCCGCAGGCCGGGCGCCGGGGGAGCAGCGAACTGGTCGGACTGCTGCCACGTGCCGTCCTGGCGACGCCTGGCCACTGCCGCACCCGCCTGTGCCGGGTCGCCGGGCATCGCGGTGTAGACGAGCACAGGCTCATCGTCGGCCATCGCGGCGACGCCGCTCCACACCCCGCCGGCGTCGATCGTCTGCCGGCGCGGGCGTAGGGCGATCGGCTCGTCGGTCCAGGTGAGCAGGTCGTCCGAGGTGGCGTGACCCCAGCAGATGTTCCCGTGCACCGGAGCGTCCGGATTGTGTTGGTAGAAGACGTGCCAGGTGCCGTCGATGCAGGCGATGCCGTTCGGGTCGTTCACCCAGCCCGAGGGCGGTCGCACATGCAGACGAGGGAAAGGGTCGAGGCGAGGATGGGGCACGGGTACTCCCACGAGAATCAGAGATCAGCGACCTAACACGTGACAGGTACGATCCTGTGCATCGCCGTGTCCTGTCAAGCCGATCGCTACCTCACGCAGGCGTGGCCGCCTCCGGGAGGCCCAGTGTGTCCGCGAGGAGAGACAGCTGCTGCGCGAACAGGGCGTCGGGGTCGCTGAAGGTCTCCGGGCCGTACTGGCCGAACAACTCGGCGGTTATCGCGCCGATGAGTGCGTGCCAGACCAGAAACGTGCGGCCTATGGTGACATCGTCGCCAGTGAGTGCGAGCTCGCGGCGCAGCACCTCGTAGTCCGCGGTCGGGGCGGGGGCGGGCCCGCTCGGCACTGGAGTCAGGCGGCCGGTGCGGTAGGCCCGTTCGACCAGGTCGGCGAGGGCGAGGATGACGCGGGTTCCAGGGTCAGTGGTCCGTTCCCCAGGTGCGTCGTAGCCGGGGACCGGAGTTCCGTAGAGCAGGGCGTACATCGCCGGTTCGCTCGTGGCCCAGCTTCGCAAGGCATTCCCGAGCGCGTAGAAGCGGGTGCGTTCGCCCTCTGTTGCCGCGGAGGTGAGGGCTGCGTCGACGGCGTCCCCGAGTTCGTTGTACCCCTCCACCACGAGCAGGGTCAGCAAATCGTCCCGGCTGCGCACGTAGCGGTACACGGCAGAGGAGACGACACCGAGGTCACGGGCGACCGCGCGTAGCGACAGGCTCGCAGCGCCGCCGGTCGCCAGGTGGGTGCGGGCGATCCGGATGATGTCGCGTTCGGTCTGGGCGCGGGCGCGCTCGCGGGGGGTGGGGCTCATCGGTTGATCGTGGCGCATCGAGAGAGCGCATGCAACTGAAGAGAGCGGTGCTCTTGATTTCGCGCCCCAACCCTGTCATCGTGAACGAGAGCGGTGCTCTCACTTTGTCCAGATCCTCAGGAGTTGTCATGTCTTCGATCCACATCGTCACCGGAGCCGGACCCGTCGGTTCCACCCTTGCACTGCAACTGGCTGAGGCGGGTGAGCGGGTGCGGGTACTCACGCGTTCCGGCTCAGGGCCGGAGCACCCATTGGTGGAGCGTCGTCGCGTCGACGCTTCAGACCGCTCCGCGCTCCGGGAGGCGTGCGAGGGGGCCGTCAGCATCTACCACTGCATTCATGGTTCCCGGTACGAGGCGGCCACGTGGCGGGCTGAGCTCCCCGCCGCCGAGCAGGTGGTCCTGGACGTCGCGGGAGAGGTCGGCGCCGTCGTGGTCTTCCCGGAGAGCCTCTACTCTTACGGCGTGGTCGAGGCTCCGATGACCGAGTCCGGATACGGGCGGGCGAGCGGAGGCAAGCTCGGCGTGCGCAGCGATCTGCTCGCTGCGCGCGGGGCTCATACCACGCCCACCGTGAGTGTGGCGGCGTCGGACTTCTACGGCCCGCGGGTGCGCACCGCACATGCGGGGGAGCGCTTGGTGCCGGCGGTGTTGGCCGGTAAGAGGCTCTGGCTCGTCGGAAGCCTCGACCAGCCGCACTCGTTCACCTACGTACCCGATCTGGCGCGGGCCATGATCACGGTGGCAGGCCGGGAAGAACTGTGGAACACCTTCCTGCTCGCCCCGACCGCGCCGCCGGTCACGCAGCGCGAGCTGGTGACGCAGGTGGCCCGGACCGGTGGAATCGCAGTACCGCGCATGGGTGCGATCCCTGTCGGTCTGATGCGCGCACTCGGCATCGTCTCCTCCGCGATGCGCGAGTTGGCCGAAACCGGCTACATGTTCGACCGCCCGTTCGTTGTCGACTCATCCCGCAGCGAGGCGCTCCTTGACCAGGAGCCGACACCGTTGGCCGAGGGACTGAAGGAAACCGTGCGGTGGTGGCAGTGACGATCGCGTGGGCTTGTCGCCCCGCGATAGGGCAGGCTAGGCAGTATGACCGATCGCCAGTCGCTGATGCTGCTCGACACCGCCTCGCTGTACTTCCGCGCCTTCTTCGGCGTCCCTGATTCGATCACCGCCCCGGACGGAACGCCGGTGAACGCGGTGCGCGGGCTGCTGGACTTCCTCACCCGGCTGATCGACCAGTATCAGCCTACGCACGTGGCGTGCTGCTGGGACAACGACTGGCGCCCGCAGTGGCGGGTGGACCTGGTGCCCAGCTACAAGGCGCACCGGGTGGTCGAGGAGGTTCCCGAGGGCAGTGACGTGGAAGAAGTGCCGGATCCGCTGGCGGTCCAGGTTCCGGTCATCGCCGAGACGCTCGCGGCACTCGGAATCGCGGTGGTCGGAGCCGATGGCTACGAGGCGGACGACGTGATCGGCACGCTCGCCACCGACGCCGGAATGGCCGTGGACGTGGTGACGGGGGACCGGGATCTGTTCCAATTGGTCAGCGACGGCGGTGACAACGATCCTGGTGGTCCAGGCCACCGGGTGCGCGTCCTCTACACCGCGCGCGGGGTCGGGCGGCATGAAGTGCTCACCGATGCCGTCGTGCAGGAGAAGTACGGGGTCGCGGCCGCTCGCTATGCCGATTTCGCCACGCTGCGCGGGGACAGTTCCGACGGTCTGCCCGGGGTGAAGGGTGTCGGGGAGAAGACAGCCGCCTCCCTGTTGGCCAGCTACGGCGACATCGCCGGAGTGAGGGCCGCTGCGGCCGATCCCGGCACCCCGCTCGCTGCCGGGATGCGCGCGAAGATCAACGCCGCCGCGGACTACCTCGACGTCGCGCCACGCGTGGTGGCCGTAGCGCGTGACATCGAGGCTATCGACCGCAGTGCACTCGACCTGCGCCGCCCGGGGAGCGTGCCCGAGCGTCCCGCGCCCGCCGACCCCGAGGTGTTGGCCGCCCTGGTCTCCCGGTGGGGACTGGACTCGTCGGTCGAGCGACTGCTCGCGGTACTGCGCGGCTGAACGGATCGCCCGGCTGACGGGTTCGGCCGGCGGGATGGGCCCGCTATGTCGGCGGACGCCTGCTACACGAGCGTGACCTCGATCCCGGCCCCCCGGAGTGAGGCCACCACCGACTGGTCGGCCCTGTCGTCGGTGATCACCGCGTCGATCTGCGCTGCCGGGACGATGCGCGCGAACGCGCGGTGGCCCAGCTTGGAGGAGTCGGCAACCACCACCACCCGGGCCGAGCGCGCGGCGAGAGAGGCTGCGATGGAGGCTTCGCCGTCATCATGAGCACACGCTCCCGCGTCGGCATCGAGACCGTTCACACCGAGGAACAGTGTGTCGATCTCGACCTGCCCGAGCAGGAGGTCAGCGAGCGGGCCGGTGAGCTCATAGCTCTGCGCCCGCACCACGCCCCCGGTCACCACGACGCGTAGGTGTGCACGGACGGCGAGCTCGCCGGCGATGTTGACGGCGTTGGTCACCACGGTGACGGGCTGGCCACTGTCGCGCAGGCCGGTGTGGACCGCGAGTTCACGGGCGACCTCGGTCGTGGTGGTGCCGCCGTTGATCGCCACCACCTGACCCGGCTGGACGAGGTGAGCGGCGGCCACGGCGATCCTCGCCTTCTGGGCACTGTGGCGCGCCGCCTTGTACCGCAACGGAAGATCCCCGGAGGAGGGTTGCATCCGAGCGCCGCCTCGGGTGCGCACCACGAGCTGCTGGGCGGCAAGGGAATCCAGGTAGCGCCGAGCCGTCGCGGGCGAGACACTGAGTTCGGAGACGACATCTTCGACTTGCACGTGGTCGCGCGCGACCACCATGTCCAGCAGCGAGGCCAAACGGTCGTCGCGATTCATCGCCCCTCCTTGATGTTTTCTGATTGATAACAGGGTACTATGATCAGAAACGTTCAACCAGTGAAGGGGTTATCCGTGTCAGACGCAGCACCGCAGTCGCAGACCAGCGTCGAGGTCGCCTCCCAGCCCGAGGTGTGGGAATGGGCGGTCGCGCACACCCGTGACTCGGCTGGCCTGCCCGCCAAGGGTGAACGCGTCGCCGTGGTCGGATGCGGCACCTCCTGGTTCATGGCGCAGTCCTACGCCGCGCTGCGCGAGGCCGCTGGACACGGAGTCACGGACGCCTTCACCGCATCGGAGTTTCCTGCCGGACGCTCCTATGACCGGCTCGTGACCATCTCCCGTTCGGGCACCACCACCGAGATCGTCCAGCTCCTGTCCGCCACGGCTATTCCCAGCGTGCTGCTCACCGCTGTGGGTGAAGGTCCTGCCGCCGCGCATGCAGATCACGAGATCGTGCTCGACCGCGCGGACGAGTCTTCCGTCGTGCAGACGCGATTTGCGAGCACCGTGCTGCTGGTCCTGCGCGCCAGCCTGGGTGAGGACCTCGCGGCCGCAGTGGCCGACGCGCGCACGGCCCTGGCCGCCCCGATCGAAGCGGACTGGGTGGCGGCCGACCAGATCAGCTTCCTCGGCACCGGCTGGACCATCGGCCTGGCCCACGAGGCGGCGCTGAAGCTGCGTGAATCCTCGCAATCCTGGACAGAGTCCTATCCCGCGATGGAGTACAGGCACGGACCGATCTCGATCGCTCAGCCCGGCCGGGTGGTGTGGGTGTTCGGCCAGCCACCCACCGGGCTTGCCGAGGACGTGCGCGCCACGGGGGCCGACCTGGCCACTAGCGATCTCGACCCGCTCGCTCATCTCGTGCTGCTGCATCGTCTCGCCGTCGCCCGGGCCGAGGAGCGGAACCTGAACCCGGATACCCCACGGCACCTCGCGCGCGCCGTGATCCTCGACTGAGGCGATGAGCATGGCAGTGAGCCCCGCGACGGCGCTGGGCGTGGACATCGGTGGTACGACGATCAAGGTGGGCCGGGTCGCCAGTGATGGAAGCCTGACCGACACTCGCACCGTGCCGACTCCTCGCGATCCGCACGTGCTGGCCGAGGTGATCGCAACCGAGGTGGACCGCACCCCGGAGCCGGTGATCGGTGTCGTCAACCCGGGCATCATCGACGAACGCACCGGTGTGGTCACCTTCGCGGCGAACCTCGGATGGCGGGACCTGCCGCTGCAGGCGATTCTCGAACGCAGACTCGGGCGGCGGGTGGTGCTCGGCCACGACGTCCGGGCCGGGGCCCTAGCCGAATCGCTGTGGGGCGCCGGCGCGGCCGGGGACATGCTGTTCATGCCGCTCGGCACCGGGATCGCCTCGGCGCTCGTGCTCGACGGGGTCGTGCGGGGTACCGGCTGGGCCGGGGAGGTGGGACAAGTGCTCGTCGCCGACCCTGACCACCCCGGCACCCGTGTCCCGTTCGAACAAATCGCCTCGGCTTCGGCGCTCGCTGCCCGCTATGCCGCTGCCACCGGGTCGAGTGATGTCAGCGCCGGCGCTCGCGGCGTGCTGGAGCGGCTGGCCGACGGCGACCCCGTGGCCGCCGAGATCGTGCGTACCGCGATCGACACCCTCGCCGACCTGCTCGCGGACACCGCCGGACTCCTCGGACCCGTGCCGATCGTCCTGGGAGGCGGACTGGCCGAGGCAGGGGACGCCGTCCTGGAACCTCTGCGAGCTGCGCTTGTGCAGCGCCTGCCCGGCGAGCTGCGCGCACCGCTACGTGCTGCTGTGCTGGGGTCGTGGGCGGGATGCCTGGGCGCGGGTGCGTTGGCCCTCGAGTTGCGACAGGAGCGCCGATGATTCACACCGTCACCCCCAACCCAGCACTGGACCTCACCTACCGCCTTGCCCACCTGCAGGTCGGGGAGGTACACCGTGCCGACGACGTCACCGAGACACCCGGGGGCAAGGGGATCAATGTCGCGCGGGTGCTGGCCGCCCTCGGCCACGAGGTGGACTGTGGCGGCTTCCTCGGCGGCAGTACCGGTGAGCACCTGGAGCACCTGCTCAGCCACTCGTCCGTGCACCAGGATTGGACCCTCGTCGCGGGGGAGACGCGCCGCACCGTGACTATCGTGGACGAGGCCGGGGCGACTCTGATCAACGAACCCGGCCCGCCGGTAGCCCACCGGGACTGGGAACGACTTTCACGCGCGGTGCAGGCCCGCACCCGGGCGGGGGACGTCGTCGTGATCTCCGGCTCCACCCCGCCAGGCACCGGCGAGACGGACCTGCCTGACCTCGTGCGTGCCCTCGTCGATGCGGGGGCACAGGTGATCGTCGATACCTCCGGGCCGGCGCTGCTCACCGTCGCGGCCGCTGGGCCGGCGGTGCTCAAACCGAACCACCTCGAGCTGCAGGCTGCAACGGGTCTCGACGATCCTGTCGCCGGGGCGCGCGAGCTCCTGCGCCGCGGCGCCGGTGCCGTGCTCGTCTCTCGTGGCTCGGACGGGGTGTTGCTCGTGACTGCCGACGGTGCGTGGCTGGCGCGTCCCGAGCCGATCAGTGGTGGTAACCCGACGGGCGCCGGGGATGCCGCAGTGGCTGCGCTTGCGGCGGCGGTCGCCTCCGGCGCCGAGGGTGCCGCGCTGGCCGGCCATCTGCCCGATGTTGTCGCCCTCTCGGCCGCCGCGGTGCTCATGCCGACGGCCGGTGCGGTCGATACCGATGCCTACGCGCGTTTGCGCACCTCGATCCGGACGGAGCCTCTCGATGCCGCTTGCTGACCTCACGACCGTTGCTGCCCCCCTACGTGCAGCGCGCACCGGACTTGGTGCGTTCAACGTGGTTCACCTCGAACATGGCGCCGCCTTCGTGGCCGCTGCCGAACGCGCGGACCGCCCGGTGGTGCTGCAGGTCAGCCAGAATGCGGTGAAGTTCCACGGGGCGCTGGCGCCGATCGGGACGGCGACCCTCGCCCTGGCCAGAGCAGCGTCGGTGGACGTGGTGGTGCACCTGGACCACGCCGACGACGTCGCCCTGGTGCGCGAGGCGCTCGACCTGGGATTCACCTCGGTCATGTACGACGGGTCCAAGCTGCCGACCGAGCAGAACGTCGCCACCACGGCCGAGGTGGTGCGGCTTGCGCATGAGCGCGGGGTCAGCGTGGAGGCGGAACTTGGCGAGGTGGGCGGCAAGAACGGCGTGCACGACCCCTCCGCGCGCACCGATCCCGGCGAGGCCGCCTGGTTCGTGGCCGAGACCGGGGTGGACCTGCTGGCCGTGGCTGTCGGTTCCTCGCACGCGATGACCACGCGTGGTGCTGTGCTGGACACGGAGCTGATCGCCCAGATCGCGGCGGCGGTGGATGTGCCGCTGGTGCTGCACGGCTCGTCCGGGGTGAGTGACGAGGGGATGCGTGCGGCAATCGAGGCGGGCATGACCAAGATCAACGTCTCGACGCACCTGAACAAGATCTTCACCGGCGAGGTCCGGGCAGCGCTCGAGGAGAACCCCGACCTGGTGGACTCCCGGAAGTGGTTCCGCCCGGGGCTGGACGCCATCAGCGCCGAGGTGGAGCGACTGTTGCGGTGGTACGCGGACCAGTAGGCGCTGCGCATCATTGCTTGCGATGCGATGCGATGCGATGCGATGCGATGCGATGCGATGCGATGCGATGGCGATGTACCTGATACGTCGGAATCACACCGCAAGGGCCGATCAGCGCCAGTAAGTGCCGGGTGAGATCCCGCATCCCAGACTCGGTGCCGGGGTGGGGGTATCGATCTCTACACTTTTCCCATGCGTCCACCCCGTTCTGCCGCCCTGCTCGAGACCATGCGCACCCGGGTGGTGGTCGCTGACGGCGCGATGGGGACGATGATCCAGGACGCGGGGCTCACCCTCGAGGACTTCCAGGGCCTGGAGGGCTGCAACGAGATCCTCAACGTCACCCGGCCCGAGGTGATCGAGTCCCTGCACGCGGAGTTCTTCGCCGTCGGGGTCGACTGCGTGGAGACGAACACCTTCGGCGCCAATGCCTCCAACCTGGGCGACTACGACATCATCGAGCGCATCGGTGAGCTCGCCGAGGCCGGGGCCGTGATCGCGAGGCGCAGCGCCGAGAAGCACTCCACGCCCGACCATCCGCGCTGGGTCCTCGGCTCCATGGGCCCGGGCACCAAGCTGCCCAGCCTCGGGCACGTCACCTATGCCTCCCTGAAGGCCTCCTTCGCGCAGCAGGCCGCCGGCCTCATCCGCGGAGGCGCTGATGCGCTGCTGGTGGAGACCAGCCAGGACCTGCTGCAGACCAAGGCTGCGATCAACGCCTGCAAGCAGGCCCAGGTCGAAACCGGGCTCGAGGTGCCGATCTTCGCCCAGGTCACGGTGGAGACCACCGGCACGATGCTGATGGGCTCCGAGATCGGTGCCGCTCTCACCACGCTCGCAGCCCTGGGCATCGACGCCATCGGCCTCAACTGTGCCACCGGCCCGGCGGAGATGAGCGAGCACCTGCGCCACCTGTCCAAGCATTCCCCGGTGCCGATCACCTGTATGCCCAACGCGGGGCTGCCGGTGCTCGGCAAGCACGGCGCCGAGTACCCGCTTACCCCGGACGAGCTCGCCGCTGCCCACGAGCAGTTCGTCGGCGAGTTTGGCCTCAACCTCGTGGGTGGCTGCTGCGGTACGACACCTGAGCACCTGCGGGCGGTGGTGGAGAAGGTCCGGGGCAGGGCCGTCGTCGAACGGGCCCCCCAGCCCACCCACGGGGTGGCGAGCTTGTACGCCCACACCGACTTCGACCAGGACGCCGCCTTCTTGGCCATCGGCGAGCGGACCAACGCCAACGGATCCAAGGCGTTCCGGGAGGCGATGCTGGCCGAGAACTGGGACGAGTGCGTCCAGATCGCCCGGGCGCAGACCCGCGATGGCGCGCACCTGCTGGACGTGTGCGTGGACTATGTGGGTCGTGATGGTGTGGCCGACATCCGCGACGTGGTCTCTCGGTTGGCGAGTGCCTCCACGCTGCCGCTGGTGATCGACTCCACCGAGCCCGCGGTGATCGGTGCCGGGCTGGCGCTCGTGGGCGGGCGCGCCGTGGTGAACTCGGTGAACTTCGAGGACGGCGACGGCCCGGACTCCCGCTACGCGAAGATCATGCCGCACGTGATCGAGCACGGTGCCGCGGTGGTGGCCCTGACGATCGATGAGGAAGGGCAGGCGCGCACCGCCGAGCACAAGGTGGCGATCGCCTCCCGCCTCATCGAGGACCTCACCGGCCGTTGGGGGATGGCGGTGGAGGACATCATCGTCGACACCCTCACTTTCCCGATCGCGACCGGGCAGGAGGAGACCCGCAGGGACGCGATCGAGACGATCGAGGCCATCCGTGAGCTCAAGCGTCGCTACCCGGCCGTGCACACCACCCTGGGAGTTTCGAACATCTCCTTCGGGCTCAACCCGGCCGCCCGGGTGGTGCTGAACTCGGTGTTCCTGCACGCCGCCGTCGAGGCCGGGCTGGACTCGGCGATCGTGCACGCCGCGAAGATCCTGCCGCTGGCGCAGATCCCCGAGGAGCAGCGTCAGGCCGCCGAGGACCTGGTCTGGGACCGGCGGGCCTACGACGGTGACCAGCTCACCCATGACCCGCTCGCGCACCTGCTGGATGTCTTCTCCGGGGTGGACTCGGCAGCACTGAAGGACGCCCGCGCTGCCGAGCTCGCGGCGCTGCCGCTGGACGAACGTCTCGCCCGCCGCATCATCGACGGTGAGATGAAGGGGTTGCACGACGATCTCGACGCCGCGCTGGCCGAGGGCTGGAAGGCGCTCGACATCGTCAACGATCAGTTGCTCGCGGGGATGAAGGTGGTGGGGGAGCGGTTCGGCGCCGGGGAGATGCAGTTGCCGTTCGTGCTGACCTCCGCCGAGACGATGAAGACCGCGGTGGCGCACCTCGAACCCCATATGGAGAAGGTCGAAGAGGGCGGGGGGAAGGGCACCATCGTGCTCGGCACGGTCCGCGGGGACGTGCATGACATCGGAAAGAATCTCGTCGACATCATCCTCACCAACAACGGCTACACGGTCATCAACATCGGCATCAAGCAGCCGGTGTCGGCGTTCATCGAGGCCGCGCAGGAGCACCGGGCCGACGTGATCGGCATGAGTGGGCTGCTGGTGAAATCCACCGTGGTGATGAAGGAGAACCTGGAGGAGCTCAACACCCGGGGGCTCGCCGAGAAGTACCCGGTGCTGCTCGGGGGTGCCGCCCTGACCCGCGTGTACGTCGAGGACGACCTGGACGAGGTCTACGACGGGCAGGTGCGCTACGCCCGCGACGCCTTCGAAGGGCTGCGCCTGATGGAGCCCCTGGTGCGGGTGGCCCGGGGAGAGGCAGCGGACGCCGTCGGGCTGCCGGCGCTGAAGAAGCGCCGCCACGCGCAGGTGACCGTGGATGAAACCCCGGCCGAGGACCTGCCTGAGCGCTCGGACGTGGCCACGGACAACCCGGTGCCCACACCGCCGTTCTGGGGCACCCGCATCGTCAAGGGCATTGCCTTGGCCGAGTACTCCGCGTTCCTGGACGAGCGGGCGACCTTCATGGGCCAGTGGGGTCTCAAGCCCGGGCGTGGCGAGGGCGGTTCCTCTTATGAGGAACTGGTCGAGACCGAGGGGCGTCCGCGGCTGCGGGAGTGGATGGCCAGGATCGCCACCGAGGACATGCTCACCCCGTCGGTGGTGTACGGCTACTTCCCGGTGGTCGCTGAGGGCGACGATGTGGTGCTGCTGCACCACGAGGGTCCCGACGGCGGCAGCGGCGGGGAGCCGGGCACCGAACGGATGCGCTTCACCTTCCCCCGGCAACGACGCGACCGGCACCTGTGCCTGGCCGACTTCGTACGGCCGCGTTCCTCGGGCGAGACGGACGTGCTCGGGGTGCAGCTGGTCACCGTGGGCTCGGGGGTGGCCGAGCACACCGCACGGCTGTTCGAGCAGAATGCCTACCGCGAGTACCTGGAGTTGCACGGACTCTCAGTCCAGTTGACCGAGGCGCTTGCGGAGTACTGGCACGCGCGGGTACGTGCCGAGCTCGGGTTCGCCGGGGAGGACCCGGCCGATCTGGAGGGCATGTTCAAGGTGGACTACCGGGGCGCGCGGTACTCCTTCGGCTACCCGGCCTGCCCGGACCTGGAAGACCGGGCGAAGATCATCGAACTGCTGCGCCCGGAACGGATCGGGGTGACGCTGAGCGAGGAGCTGCAGCTGCACCCGGAGCAGTCCACCGACGCGGTGGTGTTCCACCACCCGGAGGCGAAGTACTTCTCAGTGTGAGCGTGAGAGGTTCCGCCAGGAGGGCGATGCCTGCTGCGCGGCGCCCCGACCGGCGGAACCTCTCACTCCTTCGCGAGCCCCTCCACGATCTCAGACCCCGGCAGTTCGGCGAGCACCTCACCGGGCAGCAGGATCTTCGAGCCGCGGATACCGCTGCCGATGATCGCAGGGCTCGCCGTGGTGCGGGTGTCGAGCAGCACCCGGTACTGGCCGGGTAGCCCGATGGGCGTGATGCCGCCGTACTCCATCCCGGCGTCGGTCACCGCCCGGTCGGTGGGCAGGAACGAGGCCTTGCGCACGTCCAGCAGCTTCTTGATGGTGGAGTTCACGTCCGCCCGGGTGGTGGCACGCACGATGGCTGCGGCGAGGCGCTCCTCGCCGTTGCGTTTGCCGGCCACCAGCACGCAGTTGGCCGAGGCCTCCAGCGGCAGTTCGTAGGTGGCCGTCATGTCGGCGGTGTCTGCCTGGTCCGGATCGATCGGCGCCACCAGCACCTGCCCGACGGCGTCCGGCGAGTTTTTCGCCCAGGCCTCCAGCGCCTGGCGCACCGGCGCCGCCAGCAGGTGCGGGTGGTCCAGAGCGGGGGACCAGTCGAGGGTGCCGAACCGCATCAGCGCTGGTAGGTCGCGGTCAGCGTGCCACGGCCGAGGGTGTGGAACAGGGCCAGGAACGAGGCCTTGGTGGCGCTGTCCTCACTGGTGAGCTCGAGTGTGGGGACGTCGAGGGCGTGGACGGCGAAGACGTACCGGTGCGCGCGGTCGCCCGGGGGAGGCGCGGCTCCCTCGTAGGCGAAAGCTCCGCCGTCGGTGCGCAGGTGGAATGCGGCACCGGGCAGGCTGAGGTCGCTCTCCCCGGCGCCCTGCTCCAGGGTGGAGACTGAGGAGTCCAGGTCGGTCACGGTCCAGTGCCAGTAGCCGGCGGGTGTGGGGGCGTCGGGGTCGAAGCAGGTGACCAGCAGTCCCTCGGTGCCCTCGGGCAGGTCGCTCCAGATCAGGGTGGGGGACGTGTTCTGCCCGTCGGCTGCGAACTGGGAGTCCATCGGTTCGCCCTCGCTGATGTCCGGGCTGGTCAGAGGGAACGAGGGGACGGTGGGCAGGATCTCGTAGGGGTGCGGGGCCACGGGGCGCTGCAGGTCCATGACACGTCCTTTCCGATCGACGGCGTCGGTCCCAACCTACGACGCTTCGCGCCTGCATGGGTTCTCTGCCGGGACATCGGCGGTGGTGTGTCGCACACGATCTCTCTGGCTCGGGAGGTCTTGACATGAGCCGGCAGGCGACGTGTACTTGTTCGAACCGATGTTCGATGTCGGTGGTCGCTCCTACCGTGCAGCGCAGAGAGAAGGGAGGGACTGATGAGCCTCACAGTGAGACCGGTGATGGAGCCCATGCCGTCCTCGCCTGCGCCTGTGCAGTCGCGGCCGCCGCTGGATCAGCTCTCTGAAGCGGCGACACGACTGGACGCAGCGCGGAGGGCGCTCGCCACCGCCGAGTCGGCGGTGGGGGTGCGCGCCCGGCTGGGATCAGCCGAGAAAGTCGTGCCGTTGACACCGCCGGCGGAAAGCGACCCGGGCGGTCGCGACAGCGGCCAGCGAGTGGATCTGGAGCGAGCCGTCGACATCCCCGGTGGCCTTGCTCCACTTTTCCCGGCAGGCATGTGCCGGGGCAGTGCGGTGCAAGTTCTCGGCAGTACCTCGGTGCTGCTCTCCCTGGCGGCTGCGGCGGCCAGGGAGGGGGCATGGTGCGCGATGGTGGGGCTCCCGGACCTGGGCCTCGCGGCTGCGGCCGAGCTGGGGCTACCGCTGGAGCGTACGGTCGTGGTCCCACGCCCGGGGCCGGATCTGGCTGCGGTGCTCGGTGCCCTGGTGGACGGGGTGGACGTGCTGGTGGTTGGTTCCACAACCGCATTGCTCGACAGGGAGCGTCGCACACTCGGCTCACGGGTCCGGGTCCGGGAGGCGGTGCTGCTCACCGCTGGTCCCTGGCCGGGTGCCGACGTCGTGCTCAAGGTGGATCCGGGTGCCTGGTATGGCATCGGGCGAGGCAGCGGCATGCTGCACTCCGGTGAGGTGACCATCGCTGCACGGCACCGGCGGGGCGATGCGTCGCTGGTCGTTCGCGCACGCCGCAGTGGGAACGGATGGGAGTCGGCGCAGACCCCGGCGCTCGACATGCAACGACCGGGCGAACTGGTGCGAGCGGGGTGAGTGCAGTGAGTGCTGCAGTGTCAGAGCACGTCCCAGCTGGGCGGGAGGAGCCAGCGACCCGGCTGGCCGTCCTCTGGGTGCCGGACTGGCCGGTGGTCGCTGCCGTGCTGGAGGGATTGGTGCAGGCCCATCAGCCCATCGCAGTGCACGATGCGCGGGGCGTTGTGGCGGCATCTGCTCGAGCCCGGGCGAGCGGGGTTCGCCGGGGGCAGCGCCGCAGGGCCGCGCAGTCCTTGTGCCCCGATCTCGTGCTCGCCCCGATGGACGAAGGCCGGGACGTGTCTGCTTTCGAGGCGGTGGTTCAGGCGGTCGAAGGGGACGTGCCGCAGGTGCAGGTGATGCGCCCCGGGGTGGTCGTCCTCGCAGCCCAGGGGCCTCGCCGTTATTTCGGTTCGGAGGAGGCGGTCGCGGACACTCTGATCGGGGCAGCGGCCAGCGCGGGGGTCGAGGCGCAGGTGGGGGTGGCGGACGGGCAACTCGCTGCGTTGATCGCCGCGCGCGAGTCAGTGCTGGTTCCTCCCGGGGCCTCGGCTGCTTTCCTCGCCGGCAGGGATGTGCGCGATCTCGTGCACGTGACCACCACCCGGCAGGCACGGGCGGAGATGACTGAGTTCACGGGTGTGCTGCGCCGACTGGGAATCACCACCCTGGGCGCGTTGGCGCAGATGCGCTCGGGGCAGGTCGCCGCCCGATTCGGTGCCTTGGGATCTCAGGCTCGGCGACTGGCGGCCGGGCTGGACGGTCAACCCCCTTCTGGACGGCGGGGCGAGCCGGATCTGACGAGTGCGGCCGAACTCGACCCACCCGCGCAGCGGATGGACACGGCCGCCTTCGCGGCCAGGCGGCTCGCCGAAGATCTGCATGCGCGGATGATGCGACGCGGTGTGCTCTGCGGTCGGCTTCGGGTGCGGGCGCGAACAGAGGACGGGGCTGAGTTGGAACGCACCTGGCGGATCGAGGGGGTGCTCGCGACCACTGAACTGACTGACCGGGTGCGGTGGCAACTTGACGGGTGGCTTAGCGGCCGCAGCGGTCGTCCGCCCAGTGCGGCGCTGACCCGCCTGACTCTCACTGCGGAGGAAGTGTCTCCCGCGAACACGGTTGCCGAGGGCCTATGGGGGAGAGTCGGTCGTGGGGAGCGGCAGGCTGGCCGGGCAGCGCTGCGGGTGCAGGGGATGCTCGGCGCCGATGGTGTGCTCGCTCCGGTCACCGAAGGTGGTCGCTCCCCACGGGACCGGGTGCGGCTGGTGGCCTGGGGCGACGACGTAACCCCGGTCCGCGATCCTGCCCAGCCGTGGCCGGGGCAGATCCCGCAGCCGCTGCCGGCCACGGTTCCTGCAGAGCCGGTACCGGTCAGGGTGCTGGACCAAGCAGGGGATTCGGTGGGTGTCGATGATCGTGGTGCGCTCTCCGGGATGCCGGCCCGGGTGGAGATGGCGCCTGTGCGCCAAGGGCACCCCGCGCGGCAGGCAGCGCATCCCAGCGGGAAGGCGATGCCGCGCCGTCTGGCGGTGTCCCGGTGGGCGGGTCCATGGCCGGTGCACGAGCGATGGTGGGCAGGTCAAGGTGCGCGGTACTACCTGCAGGTGGCGGGAGAGGAGGGAGTCGCGCTGCTGCTCTCCGGGGACGGAGAGCAGTGGTGGGCTGAGGGGATCTACGACTGATCGGTGCTGATGAACCTGCCGTGAGTCCAGAGCGGTGCCGGGGGAGGTTCAGCGGTGTCGCTGGATCTGCCCACAGCAGATCTGCCCGCAGACGCATGGGCACCGCAGGGCCGGGTGAGGTGCGCATGGTGGTGATCCACCACGAAAGGGAGACTGCCATGACCGAGACACCACCGATGACCGAGCAGCTGGCCGAGGCTTTGATGCAGCAACGCGTGATCGTCATCTCCGAAGAGGTCGAAGACTCCCTCGCTGCCCGGGTGTGCAGCCAGCTCATCCTGCTCTCCGCTCAGGATCCGACGGCGGATATCGCCCTGCTCATCCACTCACCCGGAGGGTCGGTGCCGGCCGGGCTGGCTATGTACGACACGATGCGGCTCATCCCCAACGATGTGATCACGCTCGGGATGGGGCTGGCCGCGAGTATGGGGCAGGTTCTCCTGTGCGCTGGCGCCCCGGGGAAGCGGTACGCCCTGCCGCATGCCCGCATCCTCATGCACCAGGGATCGGCCGGACTGCAGGGCACCGCTGTGGACATCGCCATCCAGGCCGAGAACCTCGAGCACACCAAGGCCACGATGCTGGCGCTCATCGCCGAGCACACCGGGCAACCGGTCGAACGGATCGAGGCCGACTCCGACCGGGACCGGTGGTTCACCGCCGAGCAGGCGCGCGAGTACGGCTTCGTGGACGAGATCGTCACGTCGATGGCTCAGGTGATTCCGGGGCGCCGGCGGGCGGGACTGGGGGCGCAGCGATGACCGGCCAGTACACGATCCCCAGCGTGATCGAACGGACCAGCAGCGGTGAACGCGCTGCCGACGTCTACTCCCGGCTGCTCGGAGACCGCATCGTCTTCCTCGGCACCGAGATCGATGACGGGGTCGCCAACGCCGTCATCGCTCAGCTCATCCATCTCGAATCGGCCGACCCTGGTGGTGAGATCAACCTCTACATCAATTCTCCTGGCGGGTCGGTGACGGCGATGCTTGCCATCTACGACACGATGCGGTTTGTCCGTGCCCCGATCGCCACCATCTGCGTGGGGCAGGCAGCCTCCAGTGCCGCCGTACTGCTCGCAGCAGGGGAGCCCGGACGCCGAGGAGTGCTCCCGCACGCCCGGGTACTGCTGCACCCGCCGTCGATGGGTGGGCGCGGGGCACTCCCGGACCTGCAGATCCAGGCCGCCGAGATCGCCCGGCTGCGCCATGCCGTCGACGAGGTACTCTCAGCCCACACGGGCCAGCCGCTGGACGTGCTGCAGGCGGATACGTCCAGGGACAGGATCTTCACCAGCGAGCAGGCGGTGGCCTACGGGTTAGCCGACGAGGTGGTGGCGAGCAGGAAGGAACTGTCAGCGGCGTGAGGCAGAAGTGACCAGGAAGGCCTGGCGCGGGGCGGTCGTGGAGACTTCTCAGACAGCTGCAGCCAGCAACTGAGGTGCCGCGCCGTCGAGCGTGTGCGAAGCGCGCGTGGTGAGGGTGGCGAGATCGAGGTCGAGCGCTCCGGCGATGGCAGCGAGAATCTCCGAGGACGCTTCCTTGCGGCCGCGTTCCACCTCGGAGAGGTACTGCGGGGAGATCCCCGCCTGACCGGCGACATCGGTGAGATGTCGTTCCTGGTCGCGGCGCTCGCGGCGAAGCTCATGTCCCAGCGCTTCCCGCCACAGCAGCGGACGTAGCGGCTCCGGCCGGGATCGCCCAAGGGGCGGACGCTGGACTCGTAGGTTGTCGGTGACCTGGGAGGTGCGCCGAGGGCCGGGGAACTGCAGGACTTCACCCATGACGTGATCGTAGGCCGCCGGTGCCTGGTGCGCTGCCGCGTTCGTCCGGGGCGAACGACCGGGTGGGTATGGTCTGCCGGTTTACGCGTGCTGTGGTGTGCCCTCGGCGCGTGCAAGCCCAGCCTGGACGTCCGCGGTTGTCACTGAGTCCAGCGACGGGAGGAGCCGGGCCGGGACGCCCGGGTCCGAGGTGTGGCCGGTGAGGAACCAGACGGCAAGGCCCGCACGGTGGGCGCTGGTGGCGCCGGCGGCAGAGTCCTCGAATGCGATGCTGCGCGCCGGGTCGATCCCCAAGCGAGTTGCTGCTGTGAGGTACGGCTCCGGGTCGGGTTTGGGTGCGCTGACGTCGTCCGAGCTGACAGCCAGGCGGAGCGCACCGTGGGGTGCTACCTCCAGCAGCAACTCGGCGTTGGTGCGCGTGTTGTTGGTGACCAAGGCGCACGGCACTCCGGCTGCGGCCAGCTCTGTCAGCAGTTCCCGCGCCCCGGGCAGCCAGGGCATCTCGGCCCGCATCTGTGCGGAGACGTGAGCGACCGCCTGGTTGATGATCTCCTCGATACTCCCGGGGACCCCGCGGTCGCGGAGAATCGTGGCCCAGCGCTCCATCGGGCGACCGATCGAGGCTTCGAAGTCCTCCTGGGACCAGACAGTGCCGGCGCCCGCTGCGAGGGACTCTTGAGCTGACTGCCAGTGAGGTTCGGTGTCGACGAGCGTGCCGTCCATGTCGAACAGGACGCCGGCGGGCAGGGGAGAGGTCACCTGCTCACGGTACTGGTGGTGCGGCGGGTGGATGAGTGACGTCGCGCCGATCTGGGTGGTGCAGTTGGTCACATTGCGGCGACCGGTGGCTGCAGCGCCCGATCCTGTGTCGCACGAGGTTGCGGTATGAGATTTCCACAGGGGGCCTGCGGTGCTGCGGTGAGCTATGGCAGTCTCGTGCGCATGATTTCTCGGGGGATGGTGTGGGTCGGGTGGCGTGGTGCCGTGCTCGCGTTGGGTGTGGGGGTGGTGCTGGGGGCGTGTACGCCTTCTGATACTGAGCCAACTCCGACGGCGGAGCCCACCTCGAGGAGTGCGTCGCCTTCGGAGTCGGGTGAGCCGACGGTGGAGCCGACGGATGAGCGGCCGGAGGTGGATCCGCCGGAGCGGCCGGTGGCGATGGGGGAGGAGTCGGTTGAGGGGGCGATTGCGGCGGCGGAGTATTTCATCGAACTCCAGGAGTATGTCTTCGCGACAGGGAGTCTGGAGCAGTGGGAGCAGCTCAGCGATGACGGGTGCGGCTTCTGTGTGAACGTGAGCGAGCAGATTGAGTCGCACTTCGCCGATGGTGGACACATCGAAGGCGGTGAAGTCGAGGTCTACTCACGTGACGGGGGAGGCCCGTACGAGAACGGGACCTATATCGCGGAGCTCGGCGTCCGCATCGCTAGTTCGGAGTTCGTTGCGAGTGATGGTACGAGCATGAGCTATCCAGGTGACGATGAGCCGGAGTTCGTCTTCTCGATGTTGTGGCGAGACGACGCTTGGATTGTGCTCGGTGCCGTTGCCGGGCAGGAGCCCGAGTAATGCGTCCTGCGCTGGGATCGTTGGCCCTGCTGTCCACAGTTGCGTTGATCGGGGTGGGAGCGTCCTCTTCGTTAGCGGACGAACCCGCCGACGACACATGGTTCGACACGACGTGGAGCGAGGACGGTGCTGATGTAGAGGGGATGAGCAACTGGACTTCTGAGAAGGCGGCCGAGCATGCTGCCAACGAGGCTGATAGCTCCGGTGGAGTTGTTGGTATTGGCATCATCGCGTCTCCGGATCCGGCGTTGTTTGAGTTCGATGGTCCGGATGGGATGTGTGTGGTGACTGATGGTGTGGCGCCGGTGGCGGGGTTGGTGCCGTGTGATGATCGGCCGTCTGATGAGGAGCCGGTTGATGAGGGTGATGGTGAGGAGGCGGATGATCCGGAGCCGGTGATCATCTCGGTGTCGGCATCTGATTTTGCTGAGTTGCCGTTGGTGCCTGGGCGGGTGCGGGTGCAGCCGGAGGGGCAGTCGTGGACGGTGGTGAATCTGGACACGATTGCGTACACGGCTGGTGATCCGCAGGTGCTGTCGGTGCAGGTGTTGGGGTTTGAGGTGGCGGTGCGGGCGACTCCGGTGGAGTTCTCGTGGGATTTTGGGGATGGGTCGGTTCCGGTGGTGACTACTGATCCGGGGTTGCCGTTTCCGGATCACACGGTCGCTCATGCCTACAGTGCGGTGGCCGAGGAGCGTCGGGTGTCGTTGACGACGACATGGGTGGGGGAGTTCCAGGTCGCTGGTCAGGGTCCGTGGATCCCGATTGCGGGGACGGCGCAGACGGTGAGCGTGTCTGACCCGTTCGAGGTGGTGGAAGTCAGGACCCGGTTGGTGCCGGGCCCGCAAGCCGACCGCAACTGAACGGGATCTGACCAGGATCGCACTCAGGCGACCGGCTGGGTGCGACCGGCTCGAGGTTCGCCCTGGTGGAGCAGTCCCCGCCCAGGTGTCCGGCCCAGAGCACGAGCTCTGCTCCCGGTCCGGGCCTGGCCGCAGATCGCATCGCCTACACTGGAACGTATGTTCGAAGGGTATGCCGAGCTGCACGCCCACTCCGCGTTCAGCTTCCTCGATGGCGCCAGCCAGCCCGAGGAACTGGTGGCCGAGGCCGCCAGGCTCGGGCTGAGCGCGATCGCGCTCACCGATCACAACGGCCTGTACGGGGTGGTCCGCTTCTCCGAGGCCGCCCGCGCCGCGAAACTGCCCGCGCTGTACGGCGCGGAGCTGAGTCTGGATGCCCCGGTCCGCCCCACCGGGATGCCCGACCCGCCCGGCACCCACCTGCTCGTGCTCGCCCGCGGCGCCGAAGGGTACCGGCGGCTCTCACGGTCCATCGCCACCGCTCACCTGGCCAGCGGCACGAAGGGGGAGGCGGTCTACCACCTACCCGAGCTCGCCGACCTCGCCGCAGGCAACTGGCTGGTGCTCACCGGGTGCCGCAAGGGTGCCGTCCGCCGGGCCCTCGAACCCGAACCCGGCCGGTTCGACCTCGATGCCGCCCGCACCGAGCTCGACCTCCTCACCGACTACTTCGGCGCCGAGAACGTGGCCATCGAGATCACCGACACCGGCGCCCCGCTCGACTCCGTGCGCAATGACGCACTCGCGGAGCTCGCGGCTCGCACCCGGTTGCCGCTGGTGGCCACCGGCGGTGTGCACTGCGCCACCCCCGCAGACCAACGCCTTGCCCACGTGCTGGCCGCGGTGCGCGCCCGGTCCAGTCTCGACGAACTCGACGGCTATCTCCCGGCCGCCGGCTCCCACCTGCGCGGCCCTGCCGAGATGTACGCTCGCCACCACCGCCACCCCCACGCCGTCTCCACGGCCGCCGCGCTGGCAGCTGAGTGCACCTTCGACCTTCGCCTGGTCGCCCCCAACCTGCCGCCATGCCCCGTGCCAGCCGGTCACACCGAAGCCACCTGGCTGCGTGAACTCACCTACCGCGGCGCCCGGGAACGCTACGGCCCACCCGAGTCGGCCCGCGCGGCCTACGCCAAACTCACCTACGAGCTCGACATCATCACCGCTCTGGAATTCCCCGGCTACTTCCTCATCATTCACGAGATCGTCGACTTCTGCCGCCGCGAGGGCATCCTCTGCCAAGGCCGCGGCTCGGCCGCCAATTCCGCCGTCTGCTACGCCCTCGGCATCACCGCCGTGGACGCCGTGCAGCATCAGCTGCTGTTCGAACGCTTCCTCTCCCCAGGCCGCACCGGACCACCCGACATCGACCTCGACATCGAGTCGGGCCGCCGGGAGGAGGTCATCCAGCACGTCTACGCCAGCTACGGGCGCACCCACGCCGCGCAGGTGGCGAACGTCATCTCTTACCGGCCCCGCTCCGCCGTCCGGGACGCCGCCCGTGCCTTCGGCTACGAGACCGGGCAGCAGGACGCCTGGTCGAAGTCCATCGAGCACTGGGGCCCCTTGCGTGGCTCCCAGCGCGACAACGACCTCGAGACCATCCCAGCCCACGTCGTCGACACCGCCGAGAAGATGCTTCGCCTGCCCCGCCACCTGGGCATCCACTCCGGTGGCATGGTGCTGTGCGACCGGCCCGTGATCGACGTCTGCCCGGTCGAGTGGGCCACGATGCCCGGGCGCACTGTGCTGCAGTGGGACAAGGACGACTGCGCCGACGCCGGTCTGGTGAAGTTCGACCTGCTCGGCCTCGGGATGCTCACCGCGCTGCGGCTGGCGTTCACCACGATCCGCGAGATGGAAGGGATCGAGCTCGGTCTGCACTCCCTCCCGCAGGAAGACCCGGCGGTGTACGACCTGCTCTGTGCCGCCGACACCGTCGGGGTGTTCCAGGTGGAGTCCCGCGCCCAGATGGCCACCCTGCCGCGGCTGAAGCCCCGCACCTTCTACGACATCGTCGTCGAGGTCGCCCTCATCCGCCCCGGACCCATCCAGGGCGATGCGGTGCATCCCTACATCGAACGCCGCAACAAACGCCAGCAGGTCACTTACCTTCACCCCCTGCTCGAACCAGCCTTGAAGAAGACCCTCGGCGTGCCGCTGTTTCAGGAGCAGCTCATGCAGATCGCCATCGACGTCGCCTCCTTCACCCCCGACGAGGCCGACCAACTGCGCCGGGCGATGGGATCCAAACGCTCCGCGGAACGGATGGAGGCCCTGCATCAGCGGCTGCTGGACGGGATGGCGGCCAACGGTGTGAGCCTCGAGATCGGTGAGCAGATCTTCGACAAGCTCAAGGCGTTCGCTGACTTCGGCTTCCCCGAGTCGCACGCTTTCTCCTTCGCCTACCTCGTCTACGCCAGTGCCTGGCTCAAGGTGCACCACCCGGAGGCCTTTTACGCGGGCCTGCTCGCCGCCCAGCCGATGGGGTTCTACTCCCCGCAGTCGCTGGTGGCCGACGCCCGCCGACGGGGGGTCCGCGTGGAGCGAGCGAGCGTGGTCCGTTCGCAGGTCCAGGCCAGTGTGGAGCAAGTCTCATCCCCCGACGGCGGAGCGTTAGCCCTGCGCCTCGGCCTCGCCCCGGTCCGGGGCGTGGGGGAGGAGACCGCTGAGCGGATCGTCACCGCCCGGGAGCGGGCACCGTTCACCGATGTCGCTGATCTCGCCCGCCGGGTGCGGTTGAGCACCGCCCAACTCGAGGCGCTCGCCACAGCCGGTGCCCTGGCAGACCTGGGGCACGAGCGCCGCCAGGGGTTGTGGGTGGCGGGGGCGCTCGCCGGGGAGAGTGGGAAGACGCGCGGCGGCTGGATCGCCGAACCCTTGCCGTTCACCTCGGTCGGGTTGGATGTGCCAGACCTGCCCGCGATGGACGAGGTGACCACTGCGGTGGCGGACGTGTGGGCCACGGGGGTCTCGCCGTCCTCGTTCCCCACGCAGTTCCGCCGCGACGACCTGGACAAAGCCGGGGTGCTGCGGGTCACTGACGTGCCCGGCGCTGGATCCGGTGCCCGGGTCCGGGCAGCTGGGGTGGTCACCCACCGGCAACGCCCCGGCACTGCCAAGGGCGTCACCTTCCTCTCCCTGGAGGATGAGACCGGACTGCTGAACGTGATCTGCTCGGCCGGGCTGTGGCAGCGCTACCGCAGAGTCGCGCTCGGCAGTGCCGCGCTGGTGGTGCGTGGGGTGGTCGAGTATGCCGACGGTGTCACGAACCTCATGGCCGACCGGATCGAGGCGCTCAGCCTGCGGGTGCCGAGCCGGTCACGGGACTTCCGGTAGCGGTGCCGAGTACAGCCAGTAATGTTCCTCGCGCCCCTGCAGCCGCACCGGCAGTGGTGTCTCCTGGGCCTGGCCGAAGACGCTCGTGAGAGCCTGGCGCAGTTCGGCGGCACGGTTGGCTGCCCACACCACGACCACGCCCCCCGGGCGCAGCACCCGGCGCACCTGGGCCAGGAAACTCTCGCGGTACAGCGTGGCGTTGCGCTCATGCACGAGGTAGCCGGGACCGTTATCGACATCGAGCAGCGCCACATCGACCGTGTGCGAGGGTGTGTGAGTCACCACGTCCGCCAGGTCGGCCACGGCGACCTCGACCCGGTCGTCGGCCAGCAGTTGCGGGCCGTGCGGTACGTACCCCTGCGCCATCCAGTCGACCACCGCCGGCTCCAGCTCGGCCACTCGCACATGCTCGACCCGCGGGTCCGTGAGCACCTCGGCTGTGGTAAATCCCAGGCCCAGCCCGCCCACCAACACCGAGGACGCCCGGGGAGCCTGGGCCAGCGCCGCATCGGCGAGGGCGCGTTCGGTGGAGGTCTCGGCAGTGTCCATCACGAACACCCCGTTCACACGCAGTTCGAGCGTCTGACCGCGGCGCAGCAGTGCGACCTCACCTCGCGGGGAGTGCCGTGCGGCGACCAGCTCGCTGGCTGTCACGATCGGGGGAGAACGTCCGGTTCTTCGACGTCCTCCATTGGTGGGTCCACGGTACGCAGCCGGGCGTACACAGCCCAGATCACTGCGACGATCGGGATGACGATGATGGCCCCCAGGATCCCAGCCACCAGCGTGCCGGAGGTGACCGCCAGCGCCACTGCCACCGGGTGCAGGGAGACCTGCTTACCCATCACCAACGGCTGCAGCACGTGCCCTTCGAACTGCCCGATCAAGGCGATCGCAATGCCGACGATCACCGCGTTCCAGAAGCCGTTCACGGCGAGCGCCACGATCATTGCCACGATCATCGCTGCAGGAGCACCGACCAGCGGGATGAACGCACCGATGAACACCAGCACGGCCAGGGGGGCGGCGAGCGGCACCCCGGCGATCAGCAGCACGATCAGGGCGAGTACGCCGTCGACCAGGGCGATGATGACGGTGCCACGCGCGTAGCCGGAGAAGGTGTACCAGCCCACGCCGCCGGCGATCAGCCACTTCTCGCGCAGCCGTGAGGGCAGTTGGTTGATGAACCAGCGCCACATCTCGTTCCCGCGCGCCAGGAAGAATACGGTCGTGAAGGTTGCCAGCGCCAGGATGGCGAAGGTCTCGAATACCGACCCCGCACCTTCGGCGGCCCGGTCGAGCAGCTCGGACTGGTTCTCCTGGATCCACTGCAGGCCGGTGTCGGACCACTCGCGCAACTGCTCGGCGGTGATGGAGATCCCGAACGGCAGATTCGCCGCCAGGTTGAAGAGCTCGTCGATGCCGTCGGCGAACTGAGTGGACAACCGCTCCCACTGCCCGGTCACCGACCGGACGACATAGGTGACCATGCCACCGAATACCAGCACTGCCGACAGCATCGACAGGGCAGTGGCAAGCCCGCGCGGCATCACCTTGTCCATCACGTTCACGAACGGGCGCAGCACGGCGGAGAACACCAAAGCGATGAAGACGGCGATGAACACGAGCTGGATCTTCGCCGTCGCCCACACCAGCAGGGCCACCACGGCCACAACCACGAGCAGGCGCCACGACCAGCCGCCGGCCTTGACCATCCAGCGAGGCACGCCGTCGCCGGCCGTCTCGGACCGCAGGTGCCGCTCGGGGAGCCGGTGCGGGTGCAGCCGGGCGCCTCGGGCGGGGGACCGCGTCAGCTTCGGCAAGACCGGAGTCTTGACCGTTGCGACCCGGCGGGTGGTGATCTTCACCCTGTCAGTCTGCCTCAGCGTCGGCCGTTCGTGCGATGGATCGAGTGCGAATCGCCGCGTGATGTTCTGGGCCAGGCGTTAGGGACGTCGTGGCCAGCGGGTGGCGAGTGCCGCCCACAGGCGGACGTGCTCCAGCTCCTCCCGGGTGCGGGCCTGGCGCCGCGGGTCGCGCCAGGTGTCCCATTGCCACAGCACCGACTCCACGCTGCGTGCCAGGGCCCACTCGCAGATCCGCTGGCCCGGGATGCCGAGCGTCTTCTCAGCCAGCCGCACCCGCGCGGCGATCTCGTCGGCCGGGTCGGCGTAGCGAAAAGGCTGGTCGAGCTGGGTGAGCAGCGGCCATAGGTCGTAGGCGGGGTCGCCCACCATCGGTTTCGGGTCGATCGCCAGCCAGTGGCCCGTACCGCCTTGCGGTGCATCCAGGAGCACATTGCCCGGATTGAGGTCCCCGTGCAGCAGCACGCGCGGGCCAGGCATCGCGCCGCGAGTCCCAAATGCTTGCAGCAGCTCCAGGCCGTGCTGCATCGGGTGGTGCGTCTCGGGATAGAGGTGAGACCACCGTGCCGCACGCTCGGCGGCCACGCGTGCCCACGCGGCGCTGACCTCCACCTGATCCGGCACGGGAGCGTCGATCCGGGCGGTGTGCAGGTTCGCCAGCACGTCCAGCCCGGCGCGCAGTCGCACGGGGGCCGGACTTGACTCGTTCAGCATCGGCGTGCCCGGGTGCGCTCGCCGCAGCAGCAACGCCCAGTCGTCGGCGTCGTGATCGAGCAGTTCGACGGCAGCCAGCCCATGCCACATCCGGAGCGCGGTCGCCTCATAGCGGGCCTCGTCGTGCGGGAACGTGATTTTCAGGACCACGGGGGTGCCGTCGGCACGAGCGCCCGGAGCGGTCCAGGCGGCCGTCCCGAGTCCGAACGGCGCGCCGAGCTGCAGGCCCCAGCGGTGCACCGCACGGTCCACGAGTGAGGGAAGCCGGTCCAACCAGGCCCGGCCAGCAGGTGTGGAGCCTGCCCCGGTGGTCAGGGAGGCGGGGAGGTGGATCGTCACCGGTCCACCGGGAGGATGTTCACCTCGAGCAGTTCCCTCACTTGCGCTGCGTGAGCGACGGTCGCGGCGGCGTGGGAGAGGTCGTCGCCTGCGCCGTAACCCCAGCCGGCCACGATGCATGGCACCCCGTGCACGGCTGCCCCCTCGACATCGTGTATACGATCACCGAGCAGAACGGCGCCGGCGGTGTCGGCGCCTTTCTCGCGCAACGTGGTGAGGGCCCGGTCGACCACCACGGCTTTGGTGGAGGAGGGCCCGTCGTCGAGGGCGCCACAGACGGCTGTGAAGTAGCCGGTCAGCTGGGCGTGGTCGAGGATCTGGCGTGCATAGCGCTCGGGTTTCGACGTCGCCAGCGCGATGGGGAGACCCGCACCGTGGAGTGAGACCACCAGGTCCCGCATCCCGTCGAAGACGGGAGCCGCGAGCATCGCGGCGGCCGCGTAGCGGTGGCGGTAGAGCGTGACGGCCTGTTCGAGCTGTGTGGCAGGAACTCCGGCCACGTGCTGCAGGCCCCAGGGGAGCGGGGGGCCGACCACAGACTGGAGCCTCGTGGGGGAAACGGCGGGTAGGCCGAGTTCGCTCAGCGTGTCCGCCACGGTCGCCACGATTCCTGGTGCAGAGTCGATGATCGTGCCGTCCAGGTCGAGCAGGACCGCGGTCACAGGAGAAGGCAACATCACGGCGCCAGCCTATCGAGGGCTAGGCTGATCCGATGGGGCCAGCAGTAGAACTCGTGGCGGACTGCTCAGCATGCGTCGGACTGTGCTGTGTCGGGCTGGGGTTCCGCACCTCGGCGGAGTTCGCTTTCGACAAGGAGCCCGGGCAAGCATGCCAACACCTGGCTGAAGACTTCCGGTGCGGGATCCATGACCGGTTGCGCGGGCGGGGAATGGCCGGCTGTACGACGTTCGACTGCTTCGGTGCGGGCCAGGTGACCACAGCGCGTTTCGCTGAGGCGGCGCAGGATGGCCGGCTCGACGGACCGGACTGGCGCACACCAGCCGTGGCGGGGGAGATGTTCGCTGCCTTCGCGGTCCTACGACGGCTGCACGAGGCACTGTGGCACCTCGATCATGCTGCGGCCCGGGAGGTCGACGATGAGATCCGGCAGGAGGTGGCGCGCGTCAGGGACAGCGTGGCTGCCCAGGCGGCGGGGGAGGCAGACGAACTGCTGCGGATCGATGTCGATGTCAGTTGGCGCAACGTCGCCCCGGTGCTGGCGGCGGTGAGCGAGCAGGTCCGCACAGAGATCAGAGAGGACCCCGCAGATCTGCGCGGGACGGACCACGCCGGTGCAGATCTGCGCCGGCGGGATCTGTGGGCCGCGAACCTGAGGGGTGCAGTCCTCGTCGGCAGCGATCTGCGTGGTGCCGACCTGCGTGCTGCTGACCTGGCCGGAGCCGACCTGCGGGGTGCGCGGCTCGACGAGGCCGATCTGCGCGGCGCGCTCTACTGCACCCAGGCCCAACTCGAAGCCGCTCGCGGCAGCGCCCGCACGCAGCTGCCGGAAGGTGTGCACACGCCCGGCCACTGGGCGTGAGGATGCCGGACCACCGTCGCTAGCGGGCCGGTCTCGTGCGGTACGTGAAGGACACCGGGCGGAGGCGAACCTCGCCATCGGACTGCCTCAGACGCCGTCGACATATCCGTGCTGGCGCCAGGCTTCATACGTGGCGATCGCCGCCGAGTTCGACAGGTTCAGAGAACGCACTCCCGGCCGCATCGGGATCCGCACCAGCGCCGTCATCCGGTCGTCGGTCAGCACATGGGTGGGCAGGCCCTTGGGTTCGGGGCCGAACAGCAGTGCGTCGCCGGGTTCGTAGGCGACATCCGCGAACGATTCCTCGGCGTGCCCGGTGAACGCGAACACCCGGCCGTTGCCGTGGGAGCCCACGTACTGCAGCGCGGCATCGAGATCCGCGTGCACATGCACCCGCGCCAGGTCGTGGTAGTCGAGCCCGGCCCGCCGCAGCTTGGCGTCAGAGAGGTCGAACCCGAGCGGCTCCACCAAGTGCAGCGTGGCGCCGGTGGCGGCGACCATCCGGATCGCGTTGCCCGTGTTCGGGGGGATCCGGGGTTCGTAGAAGACGATGTGGAACACAGCAGACCACGCTAGCGTTCCCACCCGCTGGTGGGTTCTCAGCGCGACGGCCACACCCAGGCGGGACGGTCCAGCGGACCCTCCTGACTCTCGATCTGGGTCTCACCCAGTTCCTTGACCAGGTGCACATGCTCGACGCCGGTGCCCAGTGCCTCCTGCAACGCTGCGGCATGGGTCACCACCACCAGCTGCGTCTCCTGCGCCGCGCGCTGCATCAGGTGCGCCAGTGGTGTCAGCAGCTCCGGGTGCAGGCTCGTCTCGGGTTCGTTGAGCACCAACAGCTGAGGCGGGCGGGGTGAGAGCAGCGCCGCGGCGAGCATGAGGTAGCGCAACGTACCGTCCGAGAGTTCGGGCGCCCGCAGCGCTCGCAGCATCCCGGGCTGGTGCAGCTGCACGGAGAACCGGCCCCCTGTCACCTCGATCTCGAGCCGGCTCCCGCCGAACGCCTCGGCGATCGCGTGCTGGAGCAGGTCTGCCCGGCCGACCTCTTCGATCGTGGCCAACGCGCTGGGTAGGTCGGACCCGTCCGCAGCCAACGCCGGGGTTCGGGTCCCGACGGCGGCCGCTCGCGCAGGTGCACCGGCGTCGGTGCGCAGATGGTCGTAGAAGCGCCACCCCCGCAACGACTCCCGCAGCGTCACCAGTTCCGGTGCCCGAGTAGGGTCCGCAAGCGACGTCACACACGAGTCTGCCGGCGTGAGGGCACGGGTCAGTTCGTCCCAGCCCTCATCGCCTCGCGCCTTCACCAGCGGGCCATGGCGGCGCACCAGCTGAGCCCCCGGCCGGGCCAGCGGTCCGGCCCATACGGTCTCAGCCTTGATCTCCGGATCCAGTGCGAATCGCGAACCGGCATCCGGGCGGGGCAGGCCCAGATCCATCGCATAGCTGAGCTCCTCGGAGGCGAAGCCCACCTGCAGCCGCACCGGGCCGGTGCGGCGGGTGCCCTGCACCGGCACGTCGCCGCGTCGCATCGCGCCACTGAGATGCTCCGGCCCTGCCCACATGGTCGACCCCAACCCGCCCTCGGCGGCGAGGGCACCGATGGCGGTCCCGCGAGCGGTGTCGGCCAGCAGGCGCAGCGCCCGGTACAGGCTCGACTTGCCGCTCCCATTGGCACCGGTCACGACCGTCAGCTGCCCGAGCGGCACCACCACGTCCCGGAGCGAACGGTATCCCTGGACGGCGAGCGTGGTCAGCATGAGGCCACGTTATGCGCTCGCTGTGACAGTCAGCGCAGCATCGACCGGACCGTGTCGATGGTGTCGGCGTCGGTGACCGGCTTGTCCTGGCGGTACTGCTTCACCCGGGCGAACCGCAGTGCCACACCGCCCGGGTAGCGGGTGGAGCGCTGTACCCCGTCGACGGCGATCTCGACCACCACGTCCGGGCGGATGCGCACGAGGGCCTCGTCCTGCTCAGTGGCGATCGCGGGGAAGTGCTCGGTCTGCCACCGCAGCAGTGCATCGCTGAGCCCCTTGAAAGTCTTGCCCACCATCACCAGCCCGTCCGGCTCCCCGAACCGCCCGGCGGGGTCGCGTGCGGCCAGGTGCAGGTTCGAGAGCCATCCGGTGCGTCGCCCGTACCCCCACTCGGCGGCCAGCACCACCAGATCGAGTGTGTGCACGGGCTTGACCTTCAGCCAGTTCGCCCCTCGCCGTCCGGCGGCATAGGCACCATCCAGAGCCTTGACCACCACGCCCTCATGGCCGGCGGCCAGAGCCTCGCGCATCACTCGCTCGGCTGTCTCCGGTTCATCGGTGACGGCGCCCGGCACCACGAACTCTCCCGCCACTCGGGTGAGCTCCGCGAGGCGGTGCTGCAAGGGCTCATCGATGAGGTCCTGCCCGTCCACGTGCAGCAGATCGAAGAACCACGGCCGCAGCACCACCTCCCCGGCCTCGCTGCCGAAGCGGGCCATCGAGTCCTGGAACGCCCGGGGCAGGCCGTCCTCGGTGAGCGCGAGGGTCTCACCGTCGAGGATCAGCTCCTGCGCGGGCAGGGCGCGCACGACCTCGACGATCTCCGGGACCCGGTCGGAGATCTCGGCGAGGCTGCGGGTGAACACCTGCACCTGCTCTCCGCGGCGGTGCACCTGGATCCGGGCGCCGTCGAGCTTCGCCTGCACACTGCACTGCCCCAGCGTCTCGATCGCCTTCCCGGCAGAGGTAGCGGTTCCGGCGAGCATCGGCAGCACCGGGGTCCCCACCCGCAGGCCCACCTGCGTCAGGTCGTCGCCGGTGCGGGCCAGTCGCGCCGTCTCACGCAGGTCCCCGGTCAGCATCGCTGCCCGGCGCACCACCTCCAGGGGCAGATCCCAGGCCTTGGCGACGGCGTCCGTCAGCACCCCCTCCAACGCACCCGTGCGCATGTCACCGAGCATCACCCGGGCGAGGAAGTCCTGCTCGGTGATGGTGGCACACCCGAGTAGGGCGTGCAGCAACTCGCTACGTTGCGCCTGGGAGCCGGTTCCGGTCGTGGCCGCGATCGCGGTCAGTGCTTCGTCCACGTCCAGCACGGTCAGTGATGCCGCGCCAGCGGGCTCGGGTCGTACGGCTTGCAGGCGGCGCCACCCGATACCGATGCGCCCCTGGCGTACCTTACCCAGGAGCATCCCGACGGCGGGGCTCACCTCCTCCGGTCCCAGCAGCTTCAGGACGCTCGCCAGGGCGTCGATCTTGGCCAGGCGGGAACGTGTCGCAGCCACAGCGGCGGTGGCATGGTCCAGTTCGGCGACGAGAGTGCTGGTCACCGGTCCAGTGTGTCACCGGCCCGTGACACTGGAGCGGAAGGGTCGATCCCGGTCAGGACCGGGGGCGTCCTCGCAGCGTGACGATCTGGAAGGCTCGCAGGTCGAGCTCAAGCTCGCGTTCGCGTGTGAGGGCAACCGGTCCGGCCGGTCGTTCGAGGATGTCGACCTCGTGCAGGCCGTCGGCGTTGATCACGAACCGGGCACGCGCAGGCCGCCCCAGCGACTCGTAGGCGCGGACGATCAGGTCCCCTGACCCGTCTTCAGCCAACTTCACCGTGTGCAGCACCACGCCATCGCCGAACACCTGCGCGACCGGAGGCACGGACAGCCGTCCGCCCGTGACCGTCCGTATGGGCGTGTCCAGGTCATACGCCTCTTCGACCGCACCGGCGACGTCGGGCGTGATCACCAGGCGCGAACGGAAGGTGTGCTGACCCTGGTCGCTCTCCGGGTCCGGATAGAGCGGCCCCCGGACCAGCGTCTGACGCACCTGAGTCCGATAGCCCGGTGACGACTCATCGCCCGGGAACCGGGTGACATCGTGGCCATAGGTGGAATCGTTCACGACAGCTGCCCCGACGACACCGTCGCTGACATGCACCCAGCGGTGAGCGACCACCTCGAATCGTGCTTCGTCCCAGGACGTGTTCACGTGCGTGGGACGGTGCACGTGACCGAACTGGGTCTCGGCGCTGGAGGTAGGGGCGTCAATGCGGAACGGCTGCGCCAGTTTCAGCAGTCGTTGCTGTTCGTGCCAGTGCACGGTGGTGACGATGTCGACGACCGGCCGGTCAGGCATCAGCGTGACACTCTGATCCACCCGGGAGGACCCGAACTCGCGTGAGATGAGCACCTGCGCCGACCCGTCGTCGGCGATCGAGACATCAACTGGACCCGAGACCGGGATCTCCAGGTCGCGGTAGTGCGCGTCCACGTCCCATGCGTCCCAGTCCGTGGGGATGTCCTGATAGAGCGCCAGCACGTTGCCGGGGTGCTCCGCACTGAAGAGCTGCCGGTCGGAGTCGCGGTCATGCAGTGAGACGAACGTCCCGTCGGCCGCGATGTGCAACGTCAGGTGCGGGCTGCGCAGCACGTGGTGGTCGCCGACCCGGTCGAGTGCGATTTCGGCTCGCTCTGGAGCCGGTTCGCCTGCACCGAGGGCGAGGATGTCGCGGCGGGGAAACGGCGACCCGTTCACAGTGATCGTCCGGTCCCCGGGACCGGCGAGTGCCGCAAGCGAGAACTCGATGATCTGCTCGAGCACTGCAGCGTCCTCAGCGTGCATCCGTTCGGCGTCGGCGTGCACCCAGGAGATCGAGCTTCCGGGCAGGATGTCGTGGAACTGCAGCAACAGGGTGCGTTCCCAGATCCGGCGGAGCTGATCAGCCGGATACGGCGCACCCGTCCGGACTGCCGCGGTGGCGGCCCACAGCTCCGCTTCCCGCAGGAGCGATTCCGCACGCCGGTTGCCGCGTTTGGTCCGGACCTGGGCGGAGTAGGTGCCGCGGTGCAACTCCAGGTACATCTCACCGGCCCAGGTGGCAGGGTCTGCATCCGCCACTTCGGCTTCTGCCTGGGCAAAGAACTCCGACGGCGCACCAAACCGCACGCGCGGAAGACCCTCCACATCCGCGGCGCGCCGGCCGGCCTCGAGCATCTCCCGGGTGGGCCCGCCGCCGCCGTCGCCGTACCCGAACGGAACGATGCCGCCGGAGAACTGGCCATGGTCGGCGAAGTTGCCGTGCGCGTAGCCGAGCTCGAACGGGGAGAGGTCGGAGTTGTAGGTGTCGACCGGCGTGAAGTGGGTCAGGATGCGGGAGCCGTCGATCCCTTCCCAGGTAAAGGTGTGGTGCGGCATCCGGTTGGTCCGGTTCCAGGACATCTTCTGCCCGAAGAACCACCGTGCGCCGGCCGATCGAGCAATCTGCGGCAGTGCGCCGGTGTAGCCGAAACTGTCTGGAAGCCAGACCTCCGGGCACTCGATCCCGAACTCACGCATGAAGAAGCCCTGGCCGGCCACGAACTGGCGCACCAAGGATTCACCGCTGGGCATGTTCGTGTCGGACTCCACCCACATTCCGCCAACCGGTACGAACTGACCTCGCGCGACGGCGTCGGAGATCCGCGCGTACAGATCCGGGTAGTGCTCCTTCATCCACGCGAACTGCTGGGCGGAGGAGCAGGCGAACACGAAGTCCGGGTTGTCCTCCATCAGGGTGACCACGTTGGAGAAGGTGCGTGCGCACTTACGAATCGTCTCCCGCAGCGGCCACAGCCACGCCGAGTCGATGTGTGCATGTCCGACGGCGGTCAACGTCATCGCACTGGCATGCGCCGGGGAAGTCAGCACATCGGTGAGCTGATGCCGTGCCGCGGCAGCTGTTCCGGCCACGTCGGTGGGGTCGAGCACGGCGAGCATCCGCTCGATCGCTGTGAGGATGAGGTCGCGGCGGCGCACGTCGGTGCCGTCGTTCGTCGCAATCCCGCGCAGCAGGTCCACGTCATGGGCGAGGGCGACGACCTCGGCCTCGGGCACCACGAGGTGCGCACCGGCGAATCGGTAGATCTCCTCCTCGCCGGCGCTCTCCCAGCTGCCCAGGTGGGCGAGCGGGATCAGGTTCGTGCCGTGGGCGTTGTTCAATGTGGGGTTGGCGGCGGCCTCGACCCAGTACTCGATGGCCGCGCCGGGTCCCGCCTGGAGCGGCAGGCGGTGATTCAGCGGGGAGAGCGCGCGGACCACTGACCCGTCCGTGGTGTAGACGAGCCCTTCGGCCTGGAACCCGGACTGCGCCGTGGTGAAGCCGAGGTCGATCTCGAGCTCGACAGCCGCTGCGGTGCGCGCGTCCCATTCGCCGGGGACGGAGCCACTGACGTGCATCCACACGGTGTCCCAGGCCCGACCCCATGCGTCGCCGACGGCGAGCGGAGCGACGTCGCCGCGGGTGCCTTCAGCGAACGAGACGGGTTCGCCACCGACCCGTCGAGCGGAGACCGAGAGCGGACTGCGCTGGCGGACCCGTGCGGGCCGGATCACCTCGCGGACCACACGGTCCAGGCGCCGGACGATCTGGGTGGCAGCGTCCTGCTGGCGGATCTCGGTCATCTGTCTTGTCCCTTCGGACCGCGGCGGCGCGGCATCAGTTCTGCGGTCGCTGATTAGTCAAGCATATGGAATAAGGGGAGCGGTGTCACGGCGGGCTGTTGGGCGCACGGAGGTCGACCCGGGCTCGTGCGGTCGGTGGCGCCGGGTCTCAGCGCGGAAGGAATAGCTGTGTCGGCGCATTGAACGTGCTGGACCACATCGCTAGCGACGCTGCACCGACCGCGCCCACATGGTCGCCGATCGAGGTCCCGCGGACGATGACCTGGTGCACCGCCCGCCCGATGAACATCCGCGTCACGACATCCGGCACGATCCGCAGGATCGTGGGCGCGAACGGCTCCCACTGGGGTCCGCCGAAGACAATCGTGTCCAAGTCGAGCAGGTTGGCGAGCTGACCGGTGATCCGGCCCAGGCCACGAGCGGCCCGCTCGAGGATCTCCACCGCCTCGGCCTGGCCGGAATCGGCGAGACGACACAACTCGGTGAGAGCGGCGCCCAGGGCGCGGGCGTCGCCGATGTCGACCGCGGGTAGCACGCCGCGCACCGTGGCCTCGCCGACGAGAGTACGCGGCAGGATCGTGCTCTCCAGGCAGCCGCGGCCACCGCAGAAGCAGATCGGACCGTTCGGATCGGCGTTCATGTGGCCGATGTTGCCGCTCGAGCCACGCATGACCTCGCCGTCGAGCACGAGCCCGGCAGCGATGCCGGTGCCGATGTAGACGAAGGCCATGTTGCGCGGGCCGTCCTCGGCGTTCCACATCTCGCCGACGGCGACCGCCGTCGAGTCCTTGTCGATCGTGACGGGGAGGTCGAGCCGCCGTTCCAGGTCGGTCTTCAGTGGTACGCGTTCCCAGCCGACCAGGTAGGGGGCGCCGACCACGGCACCGGTGCGGACATCGATCGGACCGGGCGTTCCGACGCCGAGCCCGGCCAGCCGATCAGCCGGGATGCCGGAGTCGGTGATGAGCGAGCGAATCATCGTCTCGATCGCGTCGAGGACCGAAGTCGGGTCCGGGGAGGCCGGCGTCGGGATGCGGACGGTGCCGACCACCTCGCCGGCAAGGTTGAGCACCACCGACGTCAACCACGCCGGATCGATGTGCAGACCGAGCGCGTACAGGCCGCCCGGTTCCACCTCGAAGATCGTGCGAGGGGCGCCGGCGCCGGCGTAGATCCGGCCGGACTCCTTGATGAGGCCGTCGTCGCTCAGCCGGCGGCAGATGTTCGACATGGTTTGCGCAGTCAGGCCGGTGTGCTGCACTAGCTCGACCCGGCTGATCCCGGCCGACCGGCGGATCAGATCTAGGACCAACATCTTGTTGTAGTCGGCCACTCGGGGCAGGTTGGTGCCGCGCCGGCCCGGTGCTGCAGAGGCAGCACTGTCCTCGGCTGGTGTCGGCGTCCGGCTCGGCATGGGCCGATGCTACGCAGCAACTCACCACGTTGACAAACTCAAATTGGTGGAATTAACTGTGGCCCACTCGCATCAACGGAGAGGCAGTCACGTGAAGACATCCAGGTTCATCGCCGCCGCAGCAGTCGGCGCTCTCGCAGCGACCCTTGCCGCATGTGGTGGGGAAGGCTCAGAGCCGGACGACGGCGTCGTCCACCTCACCTTCCGGCAGTTCGATCCTGCCGACCAGATCCAGGGACTGGTGGAGGCCGTCGACGCCTGGAACGCGGATAACCCCGACATCCAGATCGAGCTCGAGACGCTCACCCCCAACAACCCGCAGCAGTTCGCCCGTGAGGCGAACTCCGGATCCGGGCCGGACATCGCGCACCTCGCGCTCGCGGATGTGGCGTTCCTGGCGGAGCCGAACATCTTGTTGCCACTCGAGGACCTGATGGCCGAGCAGCCGCTGGATGATGCCGACAGCCTGCTTGCCACCGAGATGACCGTCCTGGACGAGACAACCTGGGCCATTCCGTGGACGGCAGACACCATGGCCATGGTCTACCGGGATGACGTGCTTGCCGATGCAGGGGTGACCGAGACTCCGAGCGACTGGCCCGAGCTGCTCGACGTGGCGGGTCGGATCACCGACGCCTCGGGCGGTGAGGTGAGCGGATTCTGCTTCGCCGCGGGCGCCCAGCAGCAGGCGGCGCAGTGGTTCGCGATCAACTACTACATGTGGAACAACGACTTCCAACTGATCGAGAACAACGGCGGCGACTGGTCCGTCGGTGCCACCCAGGACCAGTTGGCCGGCGCCATCGACTACTTCAACTCCTACTTCACCGAGGGCATCACCCCGACGTCGATGCAGGCGATCACCGACTACGCCGATCCTTCCGTCGCGGCGGGTCTAGGTGATGGCACCTGCGCGATGACGTTCATGCCACCCGCCGCCTTCCGCGCGGTCCAGGAACAGGTCGACGCCGAGCTTCTCACCGCTCCCATGCCGGGAGGACTGGACGACGGCTCGACCCACCTGGGTGGCCGTGCACTGGGTATCAACGCCAACACCGAGCACCCGGACGAGGCGTGGCAGGTCGTGCAGTACCTGCTCAGTGCCGAGACGTTCGAGACCTACGACCAGTACCCGGCATCGGCGAGCACGCTGACCCAGCTGGATGTCGATCCGGCCGAGCAGGGATTCGTCGACCAGCTTCCGCACTCGGTGCCGTTCGTCAGGTATATCGGTGCCCCGATCACGATCGCGTCCTTGCAGGAGCTGGTGAACCAGCAGTTCTCGGCGGTGTACTCCGGCCAGGCGGACTCCGCCACCGCAGCGCAGGCGATTATCGACGCCATCGAGCGCGAGCTGCAGGGCTGAGGCGGTGACGATGACGACGCGCCGGACCTCCCTGCAGGCGTACCTGTTGAGCGCTCCGGCGCTCGTCATCGTCGCCCTGCTGTTCCTCTTTCCCTCGATCTACAACGTCATCCTGTCCCTGCAGGAGATCTCACCCTTCCAGGGCCCGGGTGACGGTGAGTGGACCGGGCTGGGCAACTTCGAGTACGTCTTCGGCAACCCGGAGTTCTGGTCGATCGCCCGGAACACGGTCTTCTGGCTCACCGCACTGACCGTGCTCCTGCGGATCGTGTTCGGACTCGCTCTCGCCGTTGCACTCCACTCGCCTGTGCTGCGCCGATGGAAGGTCCGCGGGCTGGCGCGCACACTCGTACTCATCCCGTGGATGGTGCCGCAGGTGGTGGCGATCGCCTCATGGCGCTGGCTGCTGGACGGCAGCTCCGGCGTGCTCAACCAGGTGCTCGTCGGATCCGGGCTCACCGACTCCGGAGTGGCGTTCCTCGCCCAGACGAGCACCGTGTGGTGGAGCATCGTGGCGATCATCGTCTGGCGTGAGCTGCCCTTCGTGGTGATGGTGCTCCTCGCCGGTCTGCAATCGATCCCGGACGAGCAATACGAGGCCGCATCGCTCGACGGCGCCGGTGGGATCCGTGCGTTCCGCAGCATCACGCTGCCGAATTTACGGCCGGTGCTCACCGTGGTGGTCCTGGTCACCGTGATCCAGACCTTCAACAACTTCGTCTACGTCTGGCTCACCACCGGTGGTGGACCAGGGACCTATACGGCGGTGCTCGCGACCGAGCTCTACTCGATGGCGTTCTTCGCCAACAAGCTGGGCGCTGGTGCGGCCATCGGTCTGGTGATGACCATGATCATGGCGGTGTTTGCCGTCCTCTACATGCGCGCGACCCGAACGGAGGACCAGTGATGAGCACCGTGACCCAGCAGGAGGGTGCACCCGCGCCCAGCCGGCTCCGCGCTCGACGCCGCGACAGTTCAGCACGCCGCGCGAGTGATCTGGTGCTCCTCGTCCCGCTCGCCGTGGTGCTACTGGCCATCATCTTCCCGGTGTTATGGATGGTCTATAGCGCCCTCCGCCCCGTGCAGGACATTGCCGCCGGCGTGAGTTGGTCGACTCTCCTGGACAACATCAGCCTGGACGCCTTCGCCCGGCTGTTCGAGGCGACGAACTTCGAGCAGTACATCGTGAACTCGCTGCTGGTGTGCCTTGTCGGCACCCTCTGCACGGTGATCGTCGCCAGCCTGGCCGGCTTCGCCCTCTCGCGCTACTCCTTCCGTGGCCGGGGAGCGATGTTCCTGCTGCTCGTGGCCACCCAGCTCCTCCCGTTCGTCGTGCTGATCACACCGGTGTACCTGTTCTTCTCACAGCTCGGCCTGCTCAACAGCTACCCGGGCATCGTGCTGGTGTACGTCGCGATGACCCTGCCACTTGCCGTGCTTCTGATGAGCGGGTTCTTCAACGGCGTCCCGCGCACCTTGGACGAGGCGGCGCGCATGGACGGCGCCTCCACCCTCACCGTGATTGCGCGAGTCATCGCTCCGTTGGTCTGGCCGGGAATCGTGACCGTTTCGGTGACGGCGTTCATCGCGATGTGGGAGGAGTTCCTCTTCGCCCAGGTCTTCCTCACCGACGACTCGTTGAAGACCGCGCAGGTCGGCCTCGCGGGCCTGTTCGGTGAGTACGGCACCGACTGGGGCGTCGTGATGGCGGCCTCCACCATCGCTGCGGCACCGACGATCATTCTGTTCTCTTTCCTGCAGCGCCGGCTGGTCGCCGGTGTCGCTGCCGGCGCAATCAAGGGGTGAGGTATGCAGACCGACAGCACGCGCAGCACTGACCAGACCGACCAGACCGACCAGACCGTGGGCCGGGATCGATCGGACCGTCCCAATATCGTCGTCCTGTACGCCGACGACCTCGGCTGGGGTGACCTCGGCTGCTTCGGTGCCGAGTACGAGACCCCGGCCCTGGACGGCCTGTGCGCCTCCGGCGTGAAGCTGTCGCAGTGGTACTCCAACTCCCCGGTGTGCTCGCCCTCGCGGGCATCACTGTTGACCGGGAAGTACCCCGCACACGCGGGAGTTGAGGCCATCCTGGGCGGAACGCGACGTACCCCCGGGCTGCCGCAGCAGGCCACCCTCGCCAGCGAGCTCCGCCGTCGGGGATATCGGACCGGCCTGTTCGGCAAGTGGCACCTGGGAGCCTCGGACGAGTACAGCCCGAGCCAGTATGGCTTCGAGGAGACCTTCGGCATCCGCGCCGGGTGCGTGGACTACTACTCGCACATCTTCTACTGGGGCAACCACAACCCGATCCACGACCTGTGGGACGACGACGAAGAGGTCTGGCTGAACGGTGAGTACCTCACCACGGTGATAGGGGACCGGGCCGCTGACTTCATCGGACGGCACGCCGGCGAACCGTTCTTCTGCTTCGTGCCGTTCAACGCCCCGCACTATCCGATGCACGCGCCGGCCGAGTACATGGACCGGTTCGCCCACCTGCCCGAGGGGCGCCAAGAGATGGCTGCGATGGTGGGCGCCATGGATGACGCTGTCGCCACGATCCTGGCAGCGCTGGCCGAGCACGGCCTGGCCGAGAACACGCTGGTGTTCTTCTCCTCCGACAACGGGCCCTCCGCGGAGAGCCGCAACTGGCTCGACGGGGAGGAGATCTCCTACGACGGCGGCTGGGCCGGTGGCCTTCGCGGCACCAAGGGATCAGTCTTCGAGGGAGGCGTTCGTGAGCCGAGCATCATCTCCTGGCCCGCTCGGCTGCCTGCTGGCACCGAGTTCGACTCGGTCGGGATGATGATGGACGTGCTCCCCACCGTGCTGCACGCCGTGGACGGCACGCCCGCCGACACGGACGCGATCGATGGCGCCTCCCTCATGGAGCCCTTGACGGCGGCCGGTGCGCCGGGTGCAGGTGGCCCGGATCGTTCGGTGTACTGGACCTATGAGGGCCAGTGGGCGGTGCGGCGCGGCGACCTCAAGTTGGTCCGCGATGCGCGTGAGGGCATGGACCCACCGGCCGCCGTGGTGCAGGCGCTCTACGACCTGGCGACAGACCCGGCAGAGACCACCGACATATCGGCGCAGCGAAGCGATCAGCTCGCTGCCCTCACCGAGGAACTGAGCATCTTCCAGGCCAAGAACCGTGCGTGGGTGGACGCCGAGACCCCCGCTCGCTGACCGCCCGATCGTCCGGCTCAGGTGCGGGCAGCGAGCACTCGCTCCACGCCGCTGCGGATCAGGGACACCCGCTGCTCGAGCGGAGCATTCCGCGGGCGGCACCCGATCTTGAGTCCGCACCACACGTGCGGGCCGGCCGCTGCGAGAGTGGCGGCAGCCCGGGCGTCCGTGAGCAGTGAGCCGTCGGCTCCGATGCCGGCGCGGCCCGGGGCGAACGAGGGGTGCGCATCGGCCCAGGCCGGCCCGTAGTCGGTGGCCACATCCGCCACACCGGAGAGGACCACGCCGGCCAGCACACCGGCCTCGCGGATCGCGCGGACGTGCTCGGGCACCAGGTCCGGATCGCCGAGCTCGATGGCTGAACGGCCCCAGTTCACCACCATGCCGGCGCCCGTGGCGGCGTCGGTGATCGCCTGAAGCTCCTCCGCCACGGAGAGGAACCCCTTGGCGGTCGGGCGCTCCGGCTGACGCTCGTCACAGTGCTCGATCAGAATCTGCGTGCCGCCGAAGTCCCAGGCCGCGATCTCCCGCAGGGATTCGGTCAGTGCAGCGGTGGTGCCGTGGGCAGCCGTGGAGGCCGGGGCGCTGTGCAGCTCGATCGCGATGACCACCTGACGGCCGAGTGCATCGTGCAGGCGCGCGACGTCGTCACGGATGGACGCCACATCGGCCACGGCGCGAGCCCGCCCGCCCGGGTCCGCCGAGGCCAACCCGTAGGCGGGATCGTCGGCGAGCCGGTGCACCACCCCTCCGATCTGGGTGATCACCATCTCCCACCCAGCGGGGAGCTGCCTGGCGTACCAGCTCTGGTCGTGGGCATGCAGGGACGTGATCCACGGCACTTCCAGCCCACGCACACCGGGGATCTCGGCGATCCGGCTCAGGTACGCCCGTTCCAGGTGCGGATCCCAGGATTGCGTGGTGGGGGAGGAGGCGTACGCGCCGACGAACACGCCGGACTGAGAGGACGGTGCGGGCATCGACCTGCCGATCTATGGATGAGGAGAGTCATGCCAGGCTATCCAGCCGACCGCCGCCCTTCGGCAGCTACGCTCAACCCGTGGACACTGTGCGATGGGGAATCATCGGCGTCGGGGACGTCACCGAGGCCAAGAGCGGGCCAGGTTTCCAGCACGCGCAGCGGTCCGAGTTGGTCGCGGTGATGCGCCGGGACGGTGCGAAGGCGGCCGACTACGCGCGGCGCCACGACGTGCCGCGCTGGTACGACGACGCCGAGGCGCTCCTCGGGGATCCGGACGTGGACGCCGTGTACATCGCCACACCGCCGGACTCGCACCGTGACTATGCGGTCCGCGCACTCGAGGCCGGCAAACCGGTCTACGTGGAGAAGCCGATGGCGCGCACCACGCGCGAGTGCGAGGAGATGCTCGCCGCTGCTGAGCGTGCCCGTCTGCCGCTGTTCGTGGCCTACTACCGGCGGTCGATGCCGCGCTTTGCCACGGTGAAGGAACTGCTCGACGGCGGTGCCATCGGCCAGGTGCATGCGTTCCGGGTGGAGAACTTCCGCCCGACGCCGGCAGTGGGCGAACAGGTTCCTTGGCGGCTGCGCCCGGGGATCTCCGGCGGCGGTCACTTCGTGGATCTCGCCTCGCACACGCTGGACCTGCTCGACCACCTGCTCGGGCCGGTGACGCAGGTGCACGGGCATGCCCTGAACATCTCCGGCATCTCCCAGGCCGAAGACACGGTGAGCGGGACCTTCCAGGTGGGCTCCGCCGTCGTGGGGACGGGTTTGTGGTGCTATGCGGCAGATGAGGACCGTGACCTGGTGGAGATCATCGGCACCGAAGGATCCTTGCGGTTCTCCAGCTTCGGTCAGGAACCGTTGCGGCTGCGGACCGGTGCCGGGGTGCGCGAGATCGAGGCGCCGTACCCGGCCACCGTGCAGCAGCCGCTGATCCAGGCGGTCGTGGACGAGCTCACCGGTGTCGGAGCCTCGCCGAGCACAGGAGCGAGTGCGATCCGTACCGCGCGGGTGGTTGACGCGCTCCTCGCCGAGTACCGGACCGAGTACGGCCTCACGTTCCGATAGGGCTCACAGGTAGTGGGCGAGCCGGTTCATCGTGCCGAGGAGCGACTGCGTGGTGCCGTGCAGGATGTTGTAGATGATGTGGTCCAGGCCGATGTGCAGCAGGCATGCGCGTCGCCTGTCAGGGTCGGCCAGTGGTGCGATCCCGACGGAGTGCCACCGGCTCTCCAGCTCTCGCACCAGGAGCGGCAGGTCCAGGTTGCGGTGCCAGGGTGCCCAGAACTCCAGCCACGCCAGGTCGTAGAGGTGATCGCCGAAGCGGTAGCAGCCCCAGTCGAAGATCCCGGTGATCCGCCCGTCCTCCACGTGCACATTCCGGTTGATCCAATCCGCATGCACCAGGGAGACCGGTACGGTGACCGGGCATGTCGTGCGTAGCCGGTCCAGACCGTGATCGAAGAGCTGCACGGCTGCAGGCACGGCGCGTTCGCGCCAACCCTCCTGCCATGGGTAGGAGCCAACCTGGAGCAGATGGTCGCGCCAGTCCTGAGCGCGGTGACCGGCGGGTGCCGGAGTGTGCCGGAGCGACTCCAGGATGTCGGCCAGCTGGGGGACCAGGACTGACCACTGGGGACGAGAGACGCGCTCGAGCGCAGTCCCGGGAACCCGTGCGGAGATCGCGTACGTCGTGCCGGTGAGAGGGCCGCTGTCGATCGTGCCATGCGCGAGCACATCGGGAATGGGTACTCCGTCGGGACGCAGGCGCGCGATGAAGGCATCCGCCTCGTAGTCCTCGGTGGAGCCCCCGAGCCGCAGGATCAGGGCGTCCTGACCGCTGTCGAACGCGAACGCCGTCGACCAGGCACCGCCCTCGAGCGGCTGGACCGATGATGTCGGGAATCCCCGGCGCTCCAGCAACGCTCGGACCTGGGCGAGATTGGGGCTCACGAGGCGAGCGTAGCGGCGGCAGGAGTCAAGCCCTGGCCGTTCACCGGGCGACGAGCGATGGTGGTGCCGATACTGGGCGTATGAGCACCGAACCGCAGTCGGAAGGTGGGCGGCACGAGTCCGCTGAGCAGCGTGCCGACCGGAACTGGGATGAGCTCATGCAAGAACTCCGCGTCACTCAGACGGGCACCCAGATCCTCACCGGGTTCCTACTCACCCTTCCGTTCCAGCAGCGCTTCACCGAGCTGCGCAGTGATCAGGTGACGGTGTACCTGTGCCTGGTCGTGCTCGGGCTCGCGACGACAGCGTTGGCCGTAGCCCCGGTGAGCATCCACCGGATGCTCTTCCAGCGACGACGCAAACCGCAGATCGTGCGGCTTGCGAACCGACTCGCGAAAGTCGCGCTGGCGACGCTCGCGGCTCTGGTGGTCGGGATCGCTCTGTTCGTCTTCGACGTGGTGATCGGCCGCTCAGCTGGGGTGATCGCCGCGCTCGTTGCGCTGGTTCTCGCCGGTGTGCTCTGGGCAGCGCTGCCGCTGTGGGTACGAGGGCGGCCATCGCGATAGCGCCTGCACGGCCAGCCCCGGCCGCGGGGGAGACGACCAGGACCGGCCATGACGGTTGAACGAGCCACCTGCTCGTGCCGCTCAGCTGCTCGCGCGTTCCAGTTCATGAGCGAGGCTCGCCAGCTCCGCCCCGCCCGACATCAGCGCTGTCAGCTCGGCAATGCTGATGTCTGCCTTCTCGTGCAGTCCGAGGCTCTTGCCCCTGTTGAGGATCAGGAAGCGGTCACCGACGGGATAGGCGTGGTGTGGGTTGTGGGTGATGAAGATGACGCCGAGTCCGGCGTCCCGAGCCTGAGCGATGTAGCGCAGTACGACGCCGGCCTGCTTGACTCCCAGAGCGGACGTCGGCTCGTCGAGGATCACGAGCTTGGCTCCGAAGTAGACGGACCGCGCGATAGCTACCGACTGTCGCTCACCTCCCGACAGCGTCCCGATCGGCTGGTCCACATCACGCAGGTCGATTCCCATCCTCTTCAGCTCGTCCTTGGCGATCTGTTTCATCGCGGCGACGTCGAGGCGCCGGAACGGTCCCCAGCCACGGGTGATCTCGGACCCCAGGAAGAAGTTCCGCCACACCGACATCAGCGGTACGACGGCGAGATCCTGGTAGACGGTCGCGATCCCGGCGTCGAGGGCATCCCTGGGGCTTGCGAACCTGCGGCTGTGGCCGTAGACGGCCAGCGTGCCCTCGGTCTGCTGGTGCGCTCCTGCGATGATCTTGATGAACGTCGACTTACCGGCGCCGTTGTCACCCAGTACGCACAGGACCTCGCCGGCGTGGATGTGGGCGTCGACATCCTGCAGCGCGATACTCGATCCGTAGTGCTTGGCGATCTGCGTCATCGCCAGGATCGGCACGCCGGGGTCGGGTTCGGTGGCCCGCGCGGTGTCCTCACTCATGACCTGACTCCTGCCTGTCGGCGGACGTAGAGGTTGACCAGTACGGCCAGCAGCAGCATCGCTCCGAGGAACGCCTTCAACCAGTTGTTATCCCACTGCGCGAAGACGATGCCCTGGAGTGCCATGCCGTAGATCAGGGCACCGATCGCTGCGCCGATGGCCGAGCCGTAACCACCCGTGAGGAGGCAACCGCCGACGACGGCGCAGATGATGTAGATGAACTCCTGCCCGATACCGGTGGTCGCCTGGACCGTGCCGACGTCGAACAGCGAAAGCATCCCCACCAGCCAACCGGCACCGGCCGTTCCCATGAACAGGAAGATCTTGGTGCGAACCACCGGGACACCGACCTGGCGGGCGGAGTGAGACTGGCCCCCGACGGCGAACACCCAGTTGCCTGCGCGAGTGCGCAGCAGCACCCAGGTGGCCGCGGCAGTCAATGCGATCCACCACAGAACCGAGGCACGCAGACTGAAATCACCGAACCTGATGACTGATCCGAAGATCACCTTCACTTGCTCGAAACCGGGCACGTCGGACATGCCCTGGATCGCCACTGTTCCGGTGATCAACTTCGTGACCGCGAGGTTGATGCCCTGCAGGATGAAGAAGGTCGCCAGGGTCACGATGAAGCTCGGGAGCCCGGTCTTCATCGTGATCCACCCGTTCCATGCGCCGATTCCGAGCGAGGCGACCAGCGCGATGATCACAGCCAGCCACACGTTGATCTCGTAGTGGGTGGCCATCACACCAACCATCAGGCCGGAGGTGCCCGTCATGGCGCCCGTCGAGAGGTCGAACTCACCACCGATCATCAGCATCGACACGGCGACCGCCATGATCCCGTAGAGCGAGGCCGAGTAGAGCCACGTCGAAACTCCTGCCGGCGTCAGGAACGCCTGGGTCAGGCTGGAGAAGAGGATGAAGATCGCCAGGGCCGCGACGGCGGCGCCGACTTCCGGTCGTTGGAGCAGCACGACGAGCGGGTGTGTTCTCACCACCCGCTCGTCGGTGGCTGTCAGGGTTGCGGCGCTCATCTAGCGGGTTCCGTTCTCAGCGAACTCGGCCACCTGAGCGGCGTTCTCCTGGGTGATGAATCCGGGACCGGAGTAGATGGGGTGACCGCCACCGACGACGTCGCCGTTGCGGGCCTGCAGGGTGAGCAGGCTCACCGGGACGTAGCCCTGCGCGTAGGGCTGCTGGTCGACAGCAAAGATGATGCTGCCGTCCTGGACGAGCTCGAGCACATCCTCGCTGACGTCGAAGGTAGCCAGCTGTGCGGCTGAGCCGGAGGACTCGATGGCCTGAGCGGCAGCCACGGCGATGCCCGGGTTCAGGGTGAGAACACCGTCGATGCTCTCGTCGGAGAGCAGCTGGGACTCGATGGTGTTCTGGGCGTCGGCGACGTTGGCGACGTCGACCTGCACGTTGGAGACCGTGCCTCCTAAGGTATCGGCCGCACCAGCACACCGATCCTCCAGCCCGGTGTTCCCGGCTTCGTGAACGATGCACACCAGGTTGGTGACGCCGGCCTCGCCCAACTGCTCGCCGGCACCCTGCCCGGCGATGAACTCGCTCTGACCAACGTGCGTCTGGGCGCCGAACTCCTGGGACTGTTCCAACCCGGAGTTGATGGTGATGACCGGGACCCCTGCGGCCACTGCTGCCTCCACGGCGCCGCGAACGCCATCCGGGTTCGACATGGAGACGATGAGACCATCGATGTCGGAGGCCACGGCAGCCTGGATCAGTTGCGACTGCTCCACAGGGTCGCCGTCGCCCTGATAGGTCACGGTGACTCCGAGGTCGTCACCAGCCTGCTCGGCACCGCTCTTGACAACGTCCCAGAAGGCATCGCCCGGGGTTCCGTGAGTGACGACCGCGATCGTCTCCCCTCCTGAGTTGCCCGACCCGCCCTCGCCGGTACCCCCGGCTGCGGTGGGGTCCTCCGACGCCGTTGAGCAGCCAACCAGGGCCAGGGGTGCAGCGATGAGGGCCGCCAGGCCCACCTTCACCATCTTCTTCGTCATGGCTTCCTCCTTTGGAATCCACAGGGGCGATGGGTCGCCCCTGTTGGGTGGTTGTACTTCATGGTGGTGATTGTCCTTGAGGACCGCCCTACTCGCGGTCCACGTTCCTTCACAGATTCAGTTCAGCCATATCGACGGTGCGCCCCTCGTGCTGGGACGTCTGTGCCGCCTCGGCGATCAGCTGCGCGGAGAGGGCATCCCGCGGCGTACACGGGTTCGCGACCTCGCCGCGGACGACGCGCACGAACTCCTGGAGCTCGGTGGCATACGCAGTCGCAAACCGGTGCTGGAAATCCGAGTGTGGCGCACCAGTCGGAAAGGGGACGTCTGCCTCAGCACTTCGCAGGGGTGACTGCTCGTCCAGTCCCACGAGCAGTGTCGCTACCGTGCCTGCCAGCTCCATCCTGACGTCGTATCCGGCCCCGTTGTACCGCGATCCCGACAGCGTCACGAGGGTACCGTCGGTCATGGTGAGCAGAGCAGCCGACTCGTCCACGTCGTGCGCATCGCGGAAGTAATCGGCTCCGCGGTTGGCTCCGACGGCGTGGACCGTGGCTACCTCGGACCCGGTGACCCACCGCAAGACGTCGAAGTCGTGGACGTGGCAGTCGCGAAAGATCCCTCCGCTGCTGGCGATGTACTCCGCCGGCGGTGGTGCCGGGTCGCACGTCATGAGGTGGACCCGGCGCAGCTCTCCGAGATCGCCTCGACTCAGCGCCTCGCGCGCGGCGCGATAGCCAGCGTCGAACCGGCGCTGAAACCCAATCTGCACCGGCACCTCGCTACGCTCGCAGTCCTCGACGAGCGTGCGTGAGCTGGTGACGTCCTGCGCGAGAGGTTTCTCGCAGAAGACGGGTATCCCGGCCGCGATCCCGGCGCGGATCAAGTCAGGGTGTGCTGGCGTGGGTGCCGTGATGACGATGCCATCGGGTGAGTTAGCCAGGGCCTCGTCGATCGACATCGACGTCGCCCCGACCGCGCGTGCAGCGGATGCAGACCGCTCACCGTCGGGGTCCGCAACGATCAGCTCGTCGACATCGGGCGCGGCGGCCAAGGTCGAGAGGTGGGCGATACCGATCCGCCCCGCTCCGAGTACTGCGATGCGCATGTGAACCTCCTGCCAGTCTCGGTTGCGTCAGTTGTGATTGCGTTGGTGGTCGCTCGGCCCGGGTCGAGTGTGGGTCGCGGGCGGACGGTGGAGGTTCGGTGCCATGGACGCTCCTTCGCATTTGTTAGGACATACGGACCGTAGCGTGGTGACAAGCATCACACAAGCGGATTGGGTATCGAGTTTTCGTTGCATCGCAGGTCATCGACACTGATCGATTGTTCGAACAAAGTCGCTCATGGTCGAGTTTTGGTGAGGAGTTGGCACAGCGACGGACCACGCACCTGTCCGCGGGCGGGCCTGGCCATGGTGACGGATCGGGACGTTGTAACGAGAGTGCTGAGACGTGCCAAGGCTCCGCTGGAGCAGTGCGACTCTGCGATACTCTCTCCTTGTGGTTGGTGGTCAGGGGGATGGTGAGTGGTTCATTGCGAGGGATCCGAGGACTCCTCCTGAGCACTTAGCCGACATCGCTGCCCGGCGCTGGGATCTGCACCCGGTGATCGCGGCCAATCCGCGTGCCTATCCCGCGCTGCGCCACTGGATGGCTTCGGTGAACCCAGGCGGCACGCGGCCGCAGCCAGGGCATGCTGCCCCCTCTGCGGGCCCGCAGCCCATCGGTCAGTACCCGCAGCGGCCCGCCGGACCGTACCCACAGCCGCCGCGCCGTGGCTCCGCGTGGGGGCTCGCGGCCGGAGGCTGCCTCACCGCTCTCGTCCTCGTGGTCGCACTCTTCTCGTGCTCCGGCGCGCTTTTGGCATCGGACGATCCAAATCCCACCGGCGCTGGAAGGGACCCGTCCGCGTCCCCGTCCCGGTCCCCCTCCGCGTTCCAGTCCTCGACGCCGTCCGCTCCTGCAGGCGGCAGCGCAGACGCGGAGGCGGACGAGCATATGGCGGTCTACGAGGCGGAGCGAGAGCGGTATTACGAGCTCGCCGCCCAACTCGAGGGCAACCCCGTCGCACCGCTGGTCACCCGCCCTGTCTGGTTCGAACTGCTCGAGGAGCGAGCGGCATCGGCCGATTCGCCTTACCTGGCCGAGGGCCTGGCGCGGGACGCGCAGCGGTACCGAGAGGAACTGGAAGGGCACATCGCTGATGCTGAAGACCGACGCATCAATGACACAGGCACCCTCAGTGAGGGCTTCGTCGACAACGCCGGACACGGCTTCATCACCATCCTCTGGGACGCTGCGACCGTATGCGATGACGACGCGATTGGATGCGTTACCGGCGATTCACTCACTGTCCACATGCTCGCCGAAAGCGAGTACGACAGTGAGTACGAATTGCGGACGACCCTCGTGCACGAGCTGGCCCACGTTTATCAGAGAGCGGATTCCGCGAGATTCAGGGATGGATCTAGTGACTACGAACGGCTCCTGGACCAGGGGCTGTTCGAGGGTAGCAGCGAGAAGATGGCCGACTGCTATGCGCTCACCTACTACGACGAGTGGACTGACGCTGGGGCTGGCTACGGGTACGTGTGCGACGAGTCGGAGCGCGAGGCGATCCGCACGTGGGCGGCAGACCTCAACGCTCCGGTGCCCTGATCGGGTGCCCCGGAGGATGTGGCGGTGGAGGTTGTGATCGTCCTGGATCAGCGCGCTGCCGCTGTGGAGGCGGCGGGGGACCGGCCGACCGTGAGTCCGGGGCGGCGTGGGATCACGTGTCGGCGTGGTTGGTGGCCAGGGGGATCGTGAGTGGTTCATTGCCAGGGACCCGAGGACTCCTCCTCCTGAACACTGGGCCGAGATCGCTGCCCGGCGCTGGGATCTGCACCCGGTGATCGCGGCCAATTCGCGCGCCTATCCCGCGCTGCGCCATGGGATGGCCTCGGTGAATCCAGGCGGCATGCCTGCGAAGCGAAATCCGGCCGCCGCACCGTCTTCCGGCCCGCAGCCAGTCGGTCCGTCCCCGCAGCGCCGGACCGTACCCACAGGTGGCAGCACAGACCCGGAGGTGGACGAGCATTTGCGCTGGGTCCGGACGGGTGGAGGACCGCTCCCTTGTGGTCCTGGTTCCTGCTGGTGTGTAAACCTGCAGGCCACACATGGTGTCCGAGGGGGGACTTGAACCCCCACGCCCTATACGGGCACTAGCACCTCAAGCTAGCGCGTCTGCCATTTCCGCCACCCGGACAAGGGTGAGGCGAACACTCCCACAGGGGCGTTCGCGACGCCGGTAAACATACCATGACCGGCTTCTAGATCCGTAACCGGCGACCCACGGGCCGAGTGCTCAGGCTCACACGTGAGCGGCTGACGGCGGCAGGTCCCGAGCCGTTCAGTTCGGGACCTGCCGCCCGTGGACCGACCACTGCAGGTGCGGTGAGGGTCAGCCGGTCAGCCGGTCAGCCGGTCAGCACTGACCCAGCATGATGCAGCGCAACTCGCCCTTCATCTTCGGAGGCACATCCCGCAGCTGCTCGCGGAACTCGCTCGGTGGGTTGCCGTCACCGTCCCGGTCGATGGTGAACACCGCGGTATCGGCGCTCTCCACGTGATCGGGGTTCTCCGGGTCGCCGAGGGCGTTCACCACGGTCAGGCCGATGATGTAGTCACCATCCGGCACCGACCACTCGGTGTTGTGTCGCCCGGCCCGGTAGACCGAGGCGAGCACCCCGTCCCACGTGTACGGCGTGAACGCTTCCGCACCTCCCGAACGTCCCACATACTCCGACGCCAGGAACGTCGCTGTCGGACCGATGGCTGCGCCACGCTCACCGTCGACGGCGGCGTAGACAGTCATCTCCAGCGACTGAGCCGGGTGCTCCAGGTGCACCAGGAACGTCGGCACATCGCCATCGGCCATCGAGTAGGTGGCGCCGTCCGGCATTAGATCCCACTCGCCGTTCATCGTGCAGTCCGCTCCGATCAGGCGGTCGCACGCGGTGAGCTGGCCGAGTACCGGTAGCCCGTACCCGATGTCGGTGAGCAGCGGCACCTCCTGATAGTCACCGGCGTACCCGACGTAGGGCACCCGGATCGGTTCACCGTCCTCGGGCATCAGGGTCAGGTACCCGCCGTACTGCGCCTGCTCCAGATCGGCGCTCGGAGCGATCGTCACATCGACCGACACACTGGAACCCGCGGGAACCGTGATCTGCGCAGGGACATCTACGCTGCTGACGCCGTACAGGAACGTCGGGTCGTCCGGATCCCCGCCCGTGGCGATCGCATCCTCGGCCGAGACCGTGTACGTGACGTCAGTGCCGCCGTCGTTGTGCAGCGTCACCGTGCGCGAGACCGGGCCGTGCTCGCTCTCGCCGAGCTCGATCGCGCCGGGGGAGACCCGCGTGGTGGACAGGATCGCCGCATCGATGTCGAGCATCCCGGCCCCTTGGCGGAACACCGGCTCCAGCAGACCGAAGTCGGTATTGAGTGACCACAGCGTGGGATCGGCTGAATTCTGCAGCACATCCTTGATCTCACCGGGGTCGAGGTCGTCTCGCGCCTGCAGCAGGAGTGCGATCGCGCCCGCCACATGCGGCGATGCCATCGACGTGCCCGACTTCGATCCGTATCCGCCCTGCTCGAGCGGCATCGTCGACCAGATCTGCCCACCCGGTGCGCCCAGATCGGGCTTGAGCTGCAGGTCTGCCGTCATGCCGTAGGAGCTGAAGTCGGAGATGAGCCCACCAGTCGGGTTCGGTGCAGAAATCGTCTCATCGCTCCACACCAGCTCGGCCGCCTGCCCTTCCTCGATGGCAGCCACGAGTGCCAAACCGTCATCGAGGGAGAGTGACGGAACGGCAATCGTGATCGGGGTCTCGCCCTCCACCGTGGGGGAGACGAGACCTGGCGCGTTGTTGTACAGCACCATCGCGGCAGCGCCAGCATCCTGGGCGTTGACGGCCTTGATGTGGAACGAGCACCCGCCTCGCTGCACGACAACCGCCTGGCCCGAATAGTCACCGGCCAGCGGCTCGCACGCGAGCGGGAGGTCCGCGATCGCCAGGGGGAGCTCGCCCGAGGTCGGTGCGTCGGCTGCACCGGCAGCTGAGATGTACGGGTAGACGGCGCCGTCCGGCTGGGTACCGAACGAGTTCGCCATGAACTCGACATTGTCGTAGGACGCCACGCCGATGACGTCGTCGCCCACGCCGGGCGCTCCAGCCGCCCACAGCCCGAGGTCACCCTCGTTGCCGATCGAGGCGACCACGACCACTCCGGCGTCCACCAGAGCGGCGCTGGCCACCGCCGTCGGGTACTCAGGCCAGGAGGCAAAGGCGGCCCCGATGGACATGTTGACCACGTCCATCCCGTCGTCCAACGCCCGCTCCATCGCCTCGATCATGATGTCGGAGGTGGTGGAGCCGTCGCAGCCGAACACCCGGTAGGCACCGAAAGTCACACCGGGCGCTACACCGCGTACCCCACCGTCTGCAGGGTCACCGTCCGCTCCGACGATCCCGGCCACGTGCGTGCCGTGGCTCTGGCAGTCGTCTGGGTCGGGGTCCGGCGCCGGCACCGGCTGGTAGTCCACGCTGCTGTCGTCGGCGTTGTAGTCATCGCCCACGAAGTCATACCCCACGGGCACCCGTTCGGTGGGGAAGGTGGTCTCCGCGCCGGAGCCTCCGAGGTCCGGGTGGTGGTAGTCCACGCCGGTGTCGATGATCCCGACGGCGATCCCCTCACCGTCGTAGCCGAGCTCGCTCTGGGCGATGTCCGCTCCGGTCATGGTGATGGCGCTGACCATCTCCGGCATCACATCCGATGTCGGTGTCGGCGGCAGCTCCAGCGGAAGCACCGGGAAGACCGCCTGAACGCCGTCGGCGCCGGCGAGCAGGGCGGCGTCGGCGTCCGACATTGTCACCGACAGGCCCGTCCATAGAGAGCTGAGCTCGCTGCGGACGCTCAGGTCAACACCGAGCTCCTGCGCCTCAGCAATCACCTCACGTGCATGCCGGGAGTTCACCGACGGGCTGCCACCGCGACTGGTCGGTGTGCCCTCGGTCTCCACGAGCCAGGCTCCGGTCGGCGATGACTCGGCCTGCAGTCCGGCCGGTTCCGCTGCGACGCCGTGGTCGGACGCTGTTCCGAGATCGGTGATCTCGTCCGCGGATGCGGCACTCAACGGGATGATGGCGGTCAGTGCGAGGGCGGCAGCGCTGCCCATCGCAACGGCCCCCCGTCGTGTCCGGTCCGCCCCGGATCGATCGGATCGACGCATGAAGGGTCTCCTCATCGTGTTCGACGTACGTCCCGTGATGGGGACGTCCGTCGAACATAGCCGTCTGATCCCGATCTGTGAACCGAATCACATCGAAATCTGGGTCCGGCCGATCACCCAGGCGGTGGCAGTCTGCCGCTCGTCGAGAGGCTGGAGGAACTGAACCGCGGGGTCGCAGGACCGATCGGGCTGTGATCACTGACCTGTGGCCCGCAATCACGGTGATGGTGAGGTACGGGAGCGGGCCGTGCAGACATGAAAGCGGCCCCGACGCGTCGAGCGCAATCGGGGCCGCCGCGCGACCGGCCGTTCAGAGGGGGGCCGTTCGGCGGTCGCGGCTGACCGGAACTTCTACGCCTCCGAGGGGGACGGGGACTGATTCCGGCTTGCGCACGACTATACGACATCATCCGAGCGTGCGCGACCATCGATGGAGGCGCGATTCGTGTCCGCACGATCAGGTATGAATGAGGCATGGCCACCCCCGTCCTCACGCCCGACAACCCGTTTGCCGCGCCGTGGTCCTTGCCCTACGGACTCCCTGATTTCGCAGCGGTCCATACCGAGCATCTGCGTCCAGCGCTCGAGGCAGGCATGGCGCAGCAGCGTCAGGAGTGGGACCGGATCGCCACCCGGCCCGAGCTTGCGACCGTCGCGAACACCCTCGACGCACTGGAGTCCTCAGGAGCCTTGCTCACGCGAGTCGAGCACGTCTTCCACACCCTCGTCAGCTCCGTCGGCACCGATGAGCTTCGCGACATCGAAGCCGAGTACGCCCCGCGGCTGGCCGAGCACGCCGACGCGCTCTGGCTCGACGATCGCATCCACGACCGGCTCCGTGAACTGGCCGGTGCCACGCACGACGACGAGACCGCCTGGGTGCTGAACCGGTACCTCACCAGGTACGAACGTTCCGGCATCGGGCTCGACGCGGCCGGCCGTAGCCGGCTCCGGCACCTCAATGCCCAGATCACCGCCCTGCAGACCCAGTTCGCCCAGCGCGTGGTCAGCGGTCTCGAGGCGGCGGCCGTTCCCGTCGCCGATGCCGAGTTGTCCGGACTGGCCGAGAGCACCATCTCCGGTCTCCAGCAGGCGGCAGCCGACCGTGGCCAGGGCGGTGCGCTGGTCACCCTCGGTCTGCCCACCGCGCAGCCGATCGTCGGTCAGGCGCCCGACCGCGGTCTGCGCCAGCGGGTGCACATTGCCTCCGTCTCCCGCGGCACGGGGCCGGATACAGCCTCTGACACCCGCCAAATCGTGCTGGAGCTCGCCCGCATCCGCGCCGAACGTGCCGAGTTGCTCGGATTCGCTCACCACGCCGACTACGTCGCCCAGGGCGCCACAGCCAAGACGGCGGACGCCGTCACCGGCATGCTCGGCCAGCTGGCTGGGCCGGCCGTCCGCAACGCCCGGCAGGAGGCGGACGAGCTCGAGCAGGCGTTGCAGCGCGACGAGCCCGGCGCGAGCCTGCAAGCCTGGGACTGGGCGTTCTACGCCGACCGCGTGCGCCAGGATCGCTACTCCTTCGACGAGGGTGCTCTGCGCCCGTATCTCGAGCTGGACCGTGTGATCCACGACGGTGTCTTCTACGCCGCAGAGCAGTTGTACGGCATCACCTTCACCCGCCGTGAGGACCTGCAGGGGTATGCGGACAGGGTGCGCGTCTACGAGGTGTTCGAGGCCGACGGAACCGGCCTGGGCCTGTTCGTGGCCGATTACTACGCGCGGGAGGGCAAGCGCGGCGGTGCATGGATGCACCATCTCGTCGATGGCTCCGGACTGCTCGATCGTCGCCCCGTGGTGGTCAACAACCTCAATATCAACCGGCCCGGGCCAGGTGAGCCGACGCTGCTGACCTGGGATGAGGTGATCACCGCCTTCCACGAATTCGGTCACGCCCTGCACGGCCTGTTCGCCGACTCTCGCTACCCGTCCGTCTCGGGCACCTCGGTGCCGCGGGACTTCGTGGAGTTCCCCTCACAGGTGAACGAGATGTGGGCCTGGCACCCGCAGGTGCTGGCCCGGTTCGCTCGGCACCACGCCACCGGCGAGTCGATGCCGGCCGAGCTCCTGGATCGGCTGCGGCAGTCCCAGTCATTCGGGGAGGGCTTCGCGACCACCGAGTATCTTGCCGCCGCCCTGCTCGACCAAGCCTGGCACCGCCTTACCCCCGATGAGGTCCCGACCCAGGCAAACGAGGTGGAAGCCTTCGAGGCACGTGCCCTGGACGAGCACGGTCTCGCCTATCCGCTGGTGCCGCCGCGGTACCGGACCACCTACTTCAACCACACTTTCGGCGGCGGCTATGACGCCGGCTACTACTCCTACATCTGGAGCGAGGTGCTAGACGCCGATACCGTGGACTGGTTCCGCCAGGAGGCCAGCGAGAATGAGGACGGCGGGCTGAACCGGGCTGCCGGGCAGCGCTTTCGCGATGCTCTCCTTTCCCGTGGCCACAGCCAGGACCCGCTCGACTCCTATCGCGACCTGCGAGGCCGCGACCCGATCATCGACCCGTTGCTGCGACGCCGAGGACTGCACTCATGAGCACCCAGACCCCTACGCCCACTGCTGCTGAGCTGGATGCGGTCCGCATCTGCCGCGAACTGATCCGGATCGACTCCTCCAACTATGGGGACGGCTCCGGGCCCGGAGAGCGCGAAGCCGCCGAGTATGTGATGGGACTGCTCACCGAGGTCGGCTATGAGCCCGAGTATTTCGAGTCCGCCGACCGGCGCGCCAACGTGGTGCTGCGCATTCCAGGCGCGGACTCCTTCCGGCCCGCCCTGGTGGTGCACGGCCACCTCGATGTGGTGCCGGCACAGGCCCGGGACTGGAAGATGGACCCCTTCGGCGGCGACGAGATGGACGGCATGATCTGGGGCCGGGGTGCCGTGGACATGAAGGACATGGACGCGATGATCCTCGCGGTGGTGCGGGACATGAAGCGCAACGGCTGGCAGCCGCCTCGCGATCTGATCATCGCCTTCTTCGCCGACGAGGAACACGGCGGTACCTACGGCGCCCGGTGGGCGGTGGAGAACCGTCCAGAGCTGTTCGCCGGTGCGACTGAGGCGATCAGCGAAGTCGGCGGCTACTCCGTGGAGCTGGGCGGTCAGCGCGCCTACTTGCTGCAGACGGCGGAGAAGGGCATCGCGTGGCTGCGGATGATTGCCGAAGGCACGGCAGGGCACGGCTCTCAGATCAACACTGACAACGCCGTCACCCGGCTCGCCGGAGCAGTTGCGCGGATCGGCGCTCACTCGTGGGGCACCGAGCTGGCGCCGACCGTGCGCGCCCTGCTGGACGGCGTCTCAGACGTGACCGGGATCGCCTACGACCCGCAGGACCGCGCGTCAATCGATGCGCTGGTCACCTCACTCGGATCGGCGAGCAAGTTCGTCGGGGCGACGCTCTCGACCTGGGCCAACCCCACGCAGTTGGACGCCGGCTACAAGGCGAATGTCGTGCCGGGAGGAGCCGAGGCGGTCATCGACGTGCGCTTCCTGCCGGGCCAGGAAGAGCAGACGATGGCGACGCTGCGTAAACTGGCAGGGGAGGGCATTCGGTTCGAGGACGTGCAGCGTTCGATCGCTCTGGAAGTGCCGTTCAGCGGCGACCTGGTGGACCGGATGGTCGACGCGCTGGACGCGGAGGACCCGGGCGCCGTCGTGCTTCCGTACATGCTCTCGGGCGGCACGGACAACAAGCACCTCGCCGATCTGGGGATCACCGGATACGGTTTCGCCCCACTGCAGCTGCCACCTGAGCTAGATTTCGCCGGCATGTTCCACGGCGTGGATGAGCGTGTGCCGGTGGCGGCGGTGGAGTTCGGCGTCCGCGTGCTGGAGCGGTTCCTGCGGACCTGCTGAGGCTGCGACCGCTCTGGCTCACAGGGTGCTGACCACCCGGATGATCTTGCGGCGCAACCACACCTTCCGCACCCCGCCCAGGTAGATGCGGTGGCGCGAGAGCTCCCAGCGGCCGTACTCGGCCTGCTCGGTGAGCAGCTGGCGCACATCGGTGCGGCTCGCGCTCGGCGGGATGGAGACCACGCGGAACTCGTACTGAGCGGCCGACCGTGTCGATCGTGTCGATCGTGTTGCGGGAGTTCCTGCCATGGCGACACCATAGTCGCCCCCGGCCCGAGTGTGGGTCAGCAGCGGGGCCGGGTGTGCCAGAGCGCACTGGACCGGGCCGAAAATGGCTCTCCACCCAGCCGGTTGAAGGTGCTACGGTCAGGCCATGGCCAAGGATCTGCGCGCTGCGCTGGACGATCTCCTCACCGCTTTTGAGGCTCACCTCGACGCTGCCGAGGGTGCTCCGGAGGATGACGACCCGACCGTGCTGAACGCGGCCGCGGCACTCGCTGACGCCTTCGAGAACTACGACGAGATGCTCTACGACGAGCTCGGGGTGGACACTCCGTTCGTCGTCTATGACGGCGATGAGGACGATCTCGAGGATGATGACCTCGACGAGTTCGACACCGATGACAGTGATGACTCCGACGCCTACGACGACGATCTTGAGGTCGAGGTGGACGACCAGCGCTGAGCGCTGATCGCTGCGCACTCATCGCTGAGTCGCTGAGTCGGACGGGCCTCAGCGACGCTCGGGATACCCGAGGACTGGTGCGGTGATCTCGTCGAGCGCATCCCGGATCTGCTCGGGAAGTTCCAGGTCCACCGCTGCCAGTGAGCCCCGTAGTTGGGCTGGGGTCCGTGCTCCCACGACGGCGGAGCTCACCCCGGGCGTGTCCCGCACCCAGGCCAGGGCCACCTCGACCGGTGCACGGCCCAGTCCGTCCGCAGCCGTAACCACGGCCTCGACCACGCTGCGCGAGCCGTCGGTCAGATAGGGCTCGACGAACCCGCGCAGGTGCGGAGATGCCGCCCGGGAGTCGGCGGGTACCGAGCGCCGGTACTTGCCGCTGAGCACTCCGCGTCCCAGGGGAGACCAGGCGAGCACGCCCGCACCGAGAGCCCTGGCACCTGGGAGGAGTTCACGTTCGATCCCGCGCTGCAGCAGAGAGAACTCCATCTGCACTGCTGCCAGGCCAGGGGAGAGACCCGGCGACAGACCCGGTCCGCACTCCAGCAAGGTGGCCGCGCGTGCGGTCTGCCAGGCGGGATGGTTCGCGAGCCCGACATACCGGGTGCGGCCGCTGTCGACAGCGTGGCGCAGCGCCGAGACGGTTTCCTCGAGCGGGGTGCCTGGATCAGGGGCCTGGACGAGCCACACGTCGAGGTGATCGGTCCCCAACCGCTTCAAGGTGGCGTCGAGCCCGTCGAGCAACGCGCCCCGAGAGGCGTCCACACGGCCGTCTCGCACGCCGGCCTTCGAGCACAGCAACAACTCGTCGCGTTCGGCGACCGTGCCCAGCAGACCACCGATGACCTCTTCTGCCATGCCTCCGGAGTAGGTGGCTGCCGTGTCCAGCAGCGTTCCTCCGGCATCCAGGAAGACCTTGAGCTGTTCGGCAGCCTCGTGCTCGTCGGTGTCGCGCCCCCAGGTCATCGTTCCCAGTGCCACCGAGGAGACACGCAGTCCGCTCGCGCCCAGTCGCCGTGTCTGCATGGCAGCGAGGTTACCCGTCATGACCGGGTCGGCCGGTTATCGTTGGGCCTCGTGACATGGTGGGAAGCCCTCGTGCTGGGGGTCATACAAGGACTGACCGAGTTCCTCCCGATCTCCTCGAGTGCGCACCTGCGCATCGTTGGTGATCTGATGGGACAGGACCCGGGGGCGGCGTTCACCGCCATCACCCAGATCGGAACCGAGGCCGCGGTGGTGCTCTACTTCCGACGTGACATCGCCCGGATCATCAGCCGATGGGCCCAGGCGCTCCCGGTGGGGCCCTGGAAGAACCAGGTGCCCCGCAATGATCCGGACGCCCGCATGGGATGGTTCGTCATCTGCGGCTCCATCCCCATCGTGGTGCTCGGGCTGCTGTTCCAGGATGCGATCGAGCATGCGTTGCGTAACCTCTATCTCACCGCGCTCGTTCTCTCCGTGTTCGCGGTGATCCTCGGGATCGCCGACGTCCGTGGCCGGAAGGAGCGCGTGCTGACCCAGTTGACCTGGAAGCACGCCTGGTTGTACGGCTTCGCGCAGTCGCTCGCGTTGGTGCCCGGCGTGTCCCGCTCCGGCGGAACCATCACCGCCGGCCTCCTCATGGGCTACACCCGGGAGGCGGCGGCGCGGTACTCCTTCCTGCTCGCGATCCCGGCCGTCTTGGGTTCTGGCTTCTACCAGCTCGTCAAGAGCGGAGGTACCGGTGGCGCCGCGGGCTTCGGCCCCACCCTGCTCGCCACGATCGTGGCATTCGGCGTCGGCTACGTGGTGATCATCGCGTTCTTGAAGATCGTCTCGACCTACTCCTACCTCCCCTTCGTCTACTACCGCATCGTGCTGTCGGTGATCGTCGTGGCGCTGCTGCTGGCCGGAGTCGTTGCCCCGCTGCCGAGCACGTGACCCAGGGCACGCTGTGGTCAGAGCCGCCCGAGCCACTCGTTAGGCTGAGATCGTGCAATCTTGGACGAGCCCTGCGATCCCTGCGCTGCCCGGTCGGGGTCAGCGTCCCCAGTTGCATGACACAGCCACCGGAGAACGTGTCGATCCTGTCAGCGAGGGCGTGGGAACCCTGTACGTATGTGGGATCACTCCCTACGACTCCACTCACCTCGGCCATGCGTTCACCTATGTGGCCTTCGACACCCTGAATCGCGTCTGGCGCGACGCCGGGGTTGACGTCCGCTACGCACAGAACATCACCGACATCGACGACCCGCTGCTCGAGCGGGCGGAGGCGACCGGGGTTGACTGGCGAGATCTGGCCAACGACCAGATCGACCTGTTCCGCTCGGACATGTCCACACTGCGGGTGCTGCCGCCTGACCACTACATCGGCGTGGTGGAGGCGATGGACCTGCTGGTGACCGCCGTCGAGGCGATGCTCGCCGCCGGTGCCGCCTACCGGGTCGAGCAGGACATCTACGCCGACCTCTCCGCCGACGACCGGTTCGGCTCGCTCAGCCACCTCGACCCGGAAGCGATGGCCACGCTGTTCGCCGAACGCGGCGGGGACCCGGACCGGCCAGGCAAGCGCGCCCCGTTGGACCCGCTGCTGTGGCGCGGCCAGCGTCCGGGCGAGCCCCACTGGGACGGGCATAGTCTCGGACCCGGGCGGCCGGGATGGCACATCGAGTGCGGTGCGATCGCCGCCGATTACCTGGGTCTGCCCGTGAGCGTGCAAGGGGGCGGTCAAGACCTGATCTTCCCGCATCACGAGATGGGCACCAGTCATCTGCGGTTCCTGCCCGATCCGGGCACGCACGGCGATCAGAGCACCCAGGGCAGGTCACGGGAACCGATCCGGTGCTTCGTCCACACGGGACTGGTGGCCTACCAGGGCCACAAGATGAGCAAGTCGCTGGGGAACCTGGTGTTCATCTCGCGCCTGGTCGCCCACGGGGTGGACCCGCGCGCGATCCGGCTGGCGCTGCTCGACCACACCTACCGCGATTCCTGGGAGTTCACACACCCCCAACTGGAGATCGCCGGCACCCGGCTCGCGCGCTGGCGTCAGGTTGCCGCCGAGCCCGTCCGGGAAGAATCCACAGCGGCGAAATTCCTGGAGCGGTTGCGAACTGCCCTGGCCGACGATCTCGACACCCCGGAGGCGTTGCGAGTTCTCGACTCCTGGGCCCGTGAGCGTGGTGCGGGGGACCCTGGGCTGTTCGCCGACGCCGTCGACGCGCTCCTCGGTGTGGACTTGCGAGACTGATCCCCCCAGCACACTGATCACCCCAGCACTGAGCCCAGAAGGTGATCAGCCCGGCCCGTGCCCAGGATCGCGGCGGCGCAGGAACTTCTCGAACTCCCGCGCGATCGCCTCGCCCGAAGCCTCCGGGAGCTCGGCGGTGTCCTTGGCCTCTTCCAGCTGCTGCACGTACTCGGCCACCTCCGGATCGTCCGAGGCGAGCTCGTCGACGCCGTCCTGCCACGCCTTCGCGTCTTCCGGCAGGTCTCCCACCGGGGTGGGCTCGCCGAGCAGTTCATCCAGAGCCGTGAGGATGGCCAGTGTGGCCTTGGGCGACGGCGGTTGTGCCACATAGTGCGGGACGGCTGCCCACACGTTCAGCGCGTGCATGTTGCGGTCGGCAGCCAGGTGAGTCAGCACCCCGGTGATCCCGGTCGGGCCGTCGTAGTCGCTCTCCTCAACGTCCAGCAACGCCTGCACCCGCCGGTCGTCCGAACTCGTCTGCACCGGAATCGGCCGGGTGTGTGGCACATCGGCGAGCAATGCCCCGAGGCACACCACGGTTCCGACATCCAGCTCCTCGGCGATGTCGAGCAGCTGGCCACAGAAATCGCGCCACCGCATCGACGGCTCCACGCCCTGGACGAGCACGAGCCGCCGCCCTCGCTGCGGTGTGGCCGTCACTGAGACCGTCGTACTCGGCCAGGTGAGTACTCGGTGGCCCCGTTCGTCACGGCTGATCGTCGGGCGGTTGACCTGGAAGTCGTGGAACAGGTCAGGATCGAGGCGACTCACCTCCCGCACGTCCCAGGATTCGGCGATGTGCGCCAACGCCGAGCTCGCCGCCGAACCGGCGTCGTTCCACCCCTCGAACGCAGCGATGAGCATCGCCGGAGGCACCTCGGTGCCGGTGTCTGCGGTGTCGTCGGGGTCCGAGCCGCGGTGGCGTGGCGGAGTGGTCACCAGTCCAGCCTACGACGCCGTCGCCTCCTGTCCGCTCGTGGCGCCAGCCCCAGGCCTGGTACGCCGTAGACTCGGCGAGTGCCTCGAACCACCACTGAGACCGATCTCGCCGCCGTCCTGTGGGATATGGACGGCACCCTGGTCGACACCGAGCCCTACTGGATCGCCGTCGAGATGGAGTTGGCGGCCGCACATGGCGGCTCCTGGGACGAATCACTCGGTACCGATCTGGTCGGAATGCCGTTGCAGGTCTCGGCTGCCGCGCTGCGCGACCGGGCCGGGGTACGCGGCAGCGTCGAGGAGATCATCGAGTTGATGATCGCGGGCGTCATCGACCGGATCGCCACGCGCGGGCTGCCGTGGCGGCCCGGGGCCCGGGAACTGCTCGAGGAGCTTCGCGCCGCTGGAGTCCCGCTCGCGCTGGTCACCATGTCCTGGCGGCGGCTGACGGATGTGGTGCTGGCCGCCTTGGAACCGAACCCGTTCACCGTGATCGTCACCGGCGATGAGGTCACCCGCGGCAAACCCCATCCGGAGCCCTACCTGCGAGCCGCCGCAGAGCTCGGGGTCGACCCGGCGTCCTGCGTCGCGATCGAGGATTCGCTGCCGGGTCTTGCCTCGGCGGAAGCATCGGGCGCTGCTGTCATCGGCGTGCAGGCCAAGGTCCCCATCCCGGCAGCCAAGGGCCGCAGCAGGTTTCCCAGTCTTGCCGGAATCACCGTCGCCGATCTGCGTCGCATCGTCGCCGGAGATATGGATGACCGGCTACCAGATGACTGATCGGCCCGTACCGCGTCCGCGACCAGCCGGCCAGACCACCCGCGGTTGGCGGATCGGCAGCGTCGGTGGAGCGCCGGTGGTGGTCACTGCCGGGTGGCTCCTCATCGCCGGCGTCCTCGTCGCCCTGGTCGGACCACAGCTGCAGTCCCTCACGGGTGCGGGCCCGATCGCCTACCTGTGGGCCCTCGCCGTCCCGGCTCTCCTGTTCGTCTCAGTGCTCGCTCACGAGCTCGCGCATGGCTGGGCCGCCCGCGCCCGCAAGGTACCGGTCCGCGAGTACGTCGTCACGCTGTGGGGCGGGCACACCTCCTTCAGCGGCGGACTGCGCAGCCCTGGCGACTCGGCTTTGATCTCCGTGGCCGGCCCGGCGGCGAACCTGGCGCTCGCCGCACTCGCCTGGTTCCTCGGGGACGGCCTTCCTGGACTCCCGGGCCTGGCCCTGGACGCCTTCACGTACACCAACGCCTTCGTCGGCATCTTCAACCTGCTGCCCGCGCTCCCGCTTGACGGTGGCAAGCTGCTCGAGGCCGCCGTCTGGTCGATCAGCAAGGACCGCTCGCTGGGCACCATCGTCGCCGCCCGTGCCGGGCAGGTGCTCGCCGTCGTCGTGCTCGGCGGTAGCCTGCTCGTGCCGCTGCTGCGCGGGGAACGGCCGAGCGTGGTCACCGCCGTCTGGGCGGCCCTGGTAGCCGGGGTGCTGTGGACCGGGGCCCAGGCATCGTTGCGGCAAGCCAAGGCCCAGCGCAGCGCCCAGGCGATCGACCTGGCGGCGATCGCCTCCGGCGCTCACGTGCTGCACGCCCGCGGCACGGTCGCCGATGCCGATCAGGTGCTGGCCCGCACGCCCTCGGTCGGCATCGTGCTGGTCGATGACCGCGGCAAGCCGGTCGCCCTGGTCGACCGGCAGGCGCTGACCGCCGTGCCTGCCACCGGCCGCCAGGAGGTGCCGCTCAGCGCGGTCGCGCACGCCGTCCCGCCGGCCGCGCTCGTGACCCGCACCCGTGGCCCGGAAGCCGTGGCCCAGGTGGCCCGAGCGGCACAGGCAGGGGCCGCCGTCGTGATCCTCGTCGGGCCGACCGATCCCTCCGGTGACCCGAACCGGGGACTGATCCCGGCGCAGGTGCTCGGACTGGTGCCGGTCTCGCAGGTGGTGGGGCTGCTGGGCGGGCGGCGCGCGTAGACTGCCCACCCGTGACTTCCGATGCCTCCACCGACCAGCCCACCGGGTCCGCGATGCGCCGGGGCCCCTTCCGCTCCGGTGACAAGGTCCAGCTGACCGATCCCAAGGGACGACTGACCACGATCACCCTGACCGAGGACGGCGTCTACCACACGCATCGCGGTTCATTCGGCCATGACGAGCTCATCGGTGCACCGGAGGGCACGGTCGTGAGCACCACCGCCGGTATCGAGTACCTTGCCCTGCGGCCGCTGCTCGCGGACTTCGTGCTCTCGATGCCACGCGGGGCAGCGGTGATCTACCCCAAGGACGCCGGACAGATCGTGACTCAGGCCGACATCTTCCCCGGTGCACGAGTGGTCGAGGCAGGTGTCGGCTCGGGTGCGCTCTCGCTGTCTCTGCTGCGCGCGGTGGGCGACTCCGGTTCCCTGCTCTCGGTGGAACGACGCGAGGACTTCGCCGAGATCGCCCGCGGCAACATCGAGGACTTCTTCGGCAGGTCCCACCCAGCCTGGACACTGCGCATCGGTGATCTCGCCGAGGTCCTTCCGGAGGCTGTGGAACCAGGGTCGGTGGACCGGATCATCCTGGACATGCTCGCCCCCTGGGAAAACCTGGACGCCGTGGCGCACGCACTGACGCCCGGTGGCGTGCTGCTCGCCTACGTCGCCACCGCCACCCAGCTGTCGCGCTTCGCCGAGGACGCCAAGGCAGACGGGCGCTTCACCGAGCCCGTCGCATGGGAGTCGATGGTGCGTGGCTGGCATCTCGAGGGCCTGGCCGTGCGACCCGAGCACCGGATGATCGGGCATACAGGCTTCCTCGTGACCACCCGTCGGATGGCGCCGGGCGTGAGTGCACCGCTGCGGCGTCGTCGGCCGGCCCCCGGTGCCTACGCCGAGGAAGGTGTGGCCGTGGACGAAGGCGCGCTCGCGGCAGACCTGGGCGAGCGGGACGTCTCACCGAAGAAGCTGCGCAAGCTGCGCCGTTCCTTCGATGCTCATCGCCGGGCGCGTGAGGGCACTGCCACACCCGCGGACCAGCAGGCGGACCCCGGGACGGACCGCACGGAGGCTGACCTAGAGTAGGAGTCCGGGCGCAGGAGGGAGCAGCGATGGCCGAGAACACCACCGCACGCGAGCGGGAGTTGCAGGAGCAGGCGGTCTCGCTCGCGGCGAAGAACGAACGTCTCGTCACAGCGCTCACCACGGCGCGTTCGCAGTTGGTCGAGATGCGCTCCCAGCTGGAGGAGATGAGCAGACCGCCGGCGAGCTACGGCGTCTTCGTACGCTCGCACTCCGATCGCACGGTCGACGTCATCTCCTCCGGTCGCAAGTTGCGGGTGGGTATCTCCCCGCACGTGGCCGTGGAGTCCCTGCACCCCGGGCAGGAGGTGCAGCTCAACGAGGCCATGATCCTCGTCGCTGCCGGCGGCTATGAGCCTGTCGGTGAGCTCGTCACCGTCAAGGAGATGCTCGGCGACGGCCGCGCCCTCGTGCTGGGACGGGCCGAGGAAGAACGTGTGGTACGGCTTGCCGGGCCGCTGGTCGGCACCGGTATCCGGGTGGGGGATGCCCTCACCGTGGACACGCGGACCGGCTTCGCATTCGAGAAGATCCCGCGCTCGGAGGTCGAGGACCTCATGCTCGAGGAGGTCCCCGATGTCGCCTATACCGACATCGGTGGCCTGGCGCGGCAGATCGAACAGATCCGGGACGCCGTCGAGCTACCGTTCGGGCACCCCGACCTGTTCCGCGAGCACGGGCTCAAGCCGCCCAAGGGCCTGCTGTTGTACGGCCCGCCCGGGTGCGGGAAGACCCTCATCGCCAAGGCTGTGGCCACCTCCCTCGCCCACACCGCCGGCCAGGGCGTCGCCGAGGGCGAGCCGGTGCGCAGCTATTTCCTCAACATCAAGGGACCGGAGCTCCTCAACAAGTTCGTCGGGGAGACCGAGCGCCACATCCGGCTGATCTTCTCCCGGGCACGGGAGAAGGCCTCCCAGGGCGTGCCGGTGGTGGTCTTCTTCGATGAGATGGAGTCGCTGTTCCGCACCCGCGGCACGGGGGTCTCCTCGGACGTGGAGACCACGATTGTGCCGCAGTTGCTCGCCGAGATCGATGGCGTGGAGCGGCTCGAGAACGTGATCGTGATCGGTGCCTCCAACCGGGAGGACATGATCGATCCGGCGATCCTGCGACCCGGCCGGCTGGACGTGAAGATCAAGATCGAACGCCCTGACGCCGAGTCCGCGCAGGACATCTTCAGCAAGTACCTCACGCCTGACCTGCCGATTCACCCGGACGATCTCGCCGAGCACGGGGGCGACGCCTCGGCCGCGGTGGCCGCGATGATCGAACGAGCGGTGGGAAGGATGTACGCCGAGGATCCGGAGAACGAGTTCCTCGAGGTCACCTACGCCAGCGGCGACAAGGAAATCTTGTACTTCAAGGACTTCAACTCGGGCGCGATGGTCGCCAACATCGTGGACCGCGCGAAGAAGGCCGCCATCAAGGATCTGCTCGCCACGGGTGTGCGCGGGATCCGCGTGGAGCACCTGCTCAGCGGTCTCGTCGATGAGTTTCAGGAGAACGAGGACCTGCCCAACACCACCAACCCAGACGACTGGGCCCGGGTGTCCGGGAAGAAGGGGGAGCGGATCGTGTTCATCCGCACGATCGTGCAGCACAAGGACGCCCCGCGGACCAGTCGCACCATCGAGAACATCAGCCCCACCGGCCAGTATCTGTAGGCACATAGGGTGGGCGTCGTGACTGTGCGGCGTGTGATGGGCATCGAGACCGAGTACGGCCTGCTCGGGGTCGGCAACCCGGCAGCCAACCCGATGGTGATGTCCGCCCAGCTCGTCACCGCCTATGCGAACGAGGGCATGCCCGGATCGGCGCGCGCACGGTGGGACTACCAGGACGAGGACCCGCTGCGCGATGCGCGCGGCTTCCGGCTCGACCGCGCCGAGGCGGACCCGAGCCTGCTCACCGACGACCCGCAGCGACCGGCCCCCGAGGGTGATCTGCACCGGGTCACCTTGCGGCGACGCCCCGGTCCGCAGCCCGAGCCGGCCACCGTTGCCAACGTGATCCTGCCCAACGGCGCGCGGTACTACGTCGACCATGCCCACCCCGAGTACTCCAGCCCGGAGGTCACCACCCCTCGGGACGCCGTCCTGTGGGACCGTGCCGGAGAGCAGGTGCTGCTGCGGTCGAGCCGCCTCCTCGCCCAGATCGCGGGCATGCCCGAGATCGCCCTCTACAAGAACAACACCGACGGCAAGGGCGCCAGTTACGGAACACACGAGAACTACCTCGTCGAGCGCGCCGTCCCGTTCGAGGATATCGTCGCTGCCTTGACGCCGTTCTTGGTGACCAGGCCGGTGATCTGTGGCGCAGGACGGGTCGGACGCGGACAGCGCAGCGACGAGGGCGGCTACCAGCTCAGCCAGCGTGCCGACTTCATCGAGGCAGAGGTCGGGTTGGAGACGACGCTACGGCGCCCGATCATCAACACCCGCGATGAGCCGCATGCCGAGTCCAGCCGGTACCGGCGGCTGCACGTCATCGTGGGTGATGCGAACCAGTTCGAGGTCTCCACCTACCTGAAGGTTGGCACCACGGCGCTGCTGCTGTGGTTGCTGGAGCGGCGTGGATTGCCCATGGAGCTGGCAGCGTTGAGGCTGGCTGACCCAGTGCGCGCCGCCCAGGAGGTCAGCCACGATCTCACGCTCACCCGCAGGCTCGATCTCGAGGACGGCAGGCGAATGACGGCGCTGGAGATCCAGCGCACGTACTGCGACGTGCTCACCGAGGCGATCCGGGACGCCAGCGCAGCTGAGGCAGCGGCACCAGACCCGGCAGCCGCACAGACCGCCGATGTGCTGACGCGCTGGGCCCACGTGCTGACCAGGCTGGGTGACGATCCGGCGTCCTGCGCGCGGGAGGTGGAGTGGGTCGCCAAGCTCCGGGTGCTGGAAGCCATGCGCCGCCGCGACGGTCTCGGCTGGGACGCTCCCCGGTTGGCTGCCCTCGACCTGCAGTGGTCCGATCTGCGCCCCGAACGCAGCATCTACTCCCGGCTGGTCGCTGCCGACGCGGTGGAACGGCTCGTCAGCGAGGAGGAGGTCGACGCCGCCGTCCTGCACCCGCCGCAGGACACCCGTGCCTACTTCCGCGGGGAGGCGGTACGCCGCTACCCCGGTGCGGTCGCCGCCGCCAGCTGGGACGCGATCATCTTCGATATCGACGGCGCGCCGGCGCTGCAGCGGGTTCCGATGACCGACCCGCTGCGCGGCACCCGTGCGCATGTGGGAGATCTCCTCGACGCCCACCCCGACCCAGGCACCCTGCTGGCCACCCTCACCGCACGTCCGCCTGACCCGCAGACGTAGGATCAGCCTCACGAAGACCCGTCCGCGCCAACCAGCTACGGAGCCTCGATGTCGCCACGACAGTTCGACCAACGTCACCCAGACCCCCGTCCCGATGACGATCAGGCACCACCCCCGGCCAGCAGTGGGGCTCAGTCACGCGACACCGAGGTCGACTCCCTGCTGGAGGAGATCGACGACGTACTCGAGACCAACGCGGAGTCGTTCGTCCGCGGATTCGTGCAGAAGGGCGGGCAATGACCGCCGGTGCCCGGGAGCAGTACCCCGATCGGCTGCCAGCCGCCTTCACCCGCCCTGGAAGCGCCTCGTTCGTGGAGTTTCTCGCCTCCCACGCGCCCGAACTTCTCCCTGGCGGTACCCACGGCGGGGATGGGAGCCAGGTGGTGACCGACTCCCCGCACGCCACGACGATCGTCGCGGTCGCGGTCGAGGACGGGATTGTGATGGCCGGTGATCGGCGCGCGACCATGGGGTCGGCCATCGCCCACCGGCACATGGAGAAGGTTTTCGCCGCGGACGAGTTCTCCGCTATCGGGATCGCCGGTACCGCCGGGGTCGCGGTCGATCTCGTGCGGCTGTTCCAGCTGGAACTGGAGCACTACGAGAAGATCGAGGGAACACTGCTCTCGCTCGAGGGAAAGGCGAACAGACTGGGCGCGATGGTGCGCGGGAACCTCGCGTTGGCGCTGCGCGGCCTCGTCGCCCTGCCGCTGTTCGGCGGATACGACCCCGGCAGCCGGGTGGGCCGGATCTTCTCCTACGACGTCGTCGGCGGCCGCTACGAGGAGATCGAGTACCACAGCATCGGCTCCGGCTCGGTCCACGCCAAGGGATCACTGAAGAAGCTCTGGCGTCCGGGAATGAGCGTCGAGGACGGGGTTGAGGCGGTCGTGCACGCGCTGATGGACGCCGCCGAGGAGGATTCGGCCACCGGCGGCCCTGACGTCGAACGCGGCATCTACCCGATCGTGGCGCGTGTCGACGACGAAGGCTACCAACGCGTGTCCGACGCGGAGCTGGCGGAGGTGGTCGCGCGGCTCCTCGAGCTGCCCGAACGGAGGAGGCAGGCATGACGCAACCCTTCTACGTCTCGCCCGAGCAGCTGATGAAAGACCGGGCGGACTTCGCACGTAAGGGCATCGCCCGCGGCCGTTCCGTCGTCGTGATCGGTTACGAGGGCGGTATCGCGTTCATCACCGAGAACCCCTCGCGGGCATTGCACAAGATCAGCGAGATCTACGACCGGATCGCCTTCGCGGCGGTCGGCAAGTACAACGAGTTCGAGAACTTGCGGGTGGCCGGTGTCCGGTACGCCGATCTGCGCGGCTACTCCTACGACCGCAGCGACGTCAATGCGCGGGGGCTGGCGAACGCCTACGCCCAGACGCTGGGATCGGTGTTCACCACCGAGTCCAAGCCGCTCGAGGTGGAGATCGCCGTCGCCGAGGTCGGTTCGGACCAGTCGCGGGACCAGATCTACCGGCTCGGCTATGACGGATCGGTCGCGGATGAGTCCGGATACGTCGTCATGGGGGGAGCGGCCGACCAGCTCGGTCACCGCATCGGTGAGTCGTGGCGCCCGGGCATGAGCCTGGCAGAGGTGCTGGTGCTGGCCGTCGGCACGTTGGGGACTGACTCATCCGGGAAGCAGCGCCGGATTCCCGCTCCGGAGCTGGAGGCTGCCGTGCTCGACCGTGCCCGCCGTCGCCGGACCTTTCGCCGGCTGGACGCCGGCGCTCTTGCCGAGTTGCTGGACAGCGATGCACCAGGTGGCCCCGCAGGTGGCACGGGCGCATGAGCCGGCGTATCTTCGGCCTGGAGACCGAGTTCGGTGTCACCTGCGCGGCACCGGAGGGCCGGGGACTGTCCGCGGAGGAGGTGGCACGGTACCTGTTCCGCAAGGTCGTGGCCTGGGGGCGGTCGTCCAACGTCTTCCTCGGAAACGGGGCGCGGCTCTACCTGGATGTCGGATCTCATCCGGAGTATGCGACTGCCGAGTGTGACGACCTGACCCAGCTGGTCGCTCACGACAAGGCAGGTGAGCGCATCCTCGAAGGGCTCGTCGCGGACGCCCAGCAGCGCCTCGACGCCGATGGCATCGATGGACGGGTGCACCTGTTCAAGAACAACGTGGACTCCGCCGGGAACTCTTTCGGCTGCCACGAGAACTACCTGATCCGCCGCCGTGGGGACTTCGCCCGGCTGGCGGAGGTGCTGGTGCCGTTTCTCATCACCCGCCAGGTGCTCACCGGTGCCGGGCACATCCAGGTCACCTCCCGCGGCCCGCTCTACTGCTTCTCCCAGCGGGCCGATCACCTGTGGGAAGCGACAAGCTCGGCGACGACCCGCTCCCGACCGATCATCAACACCCGGGACGAACCCCACGCCGACGCCGACCGGTACCGGCGCCTGCATGTGATCTCCGGAGATTCGTCGATGTCGGAGACGACTACGCTGCTCAAGGTCGGCATGACGGATCTGCTGCTGCGCATGCTGGAGGCCGGGCAGCAGTTCCCGGACCTCAGTCTGGAGAACGCTGTTCGGGCGCTGCGGGAGATCTCCCACGACATCACCGCCACCACATCGGTGACTCTGGCCAGCGGGGCACGCTACACCGCTGTGGAGGTTCAGCAGGTGTATCTGGACCGGGTGCGAGACTACCTGTCCACGACCGATAAGCGACCTCACGACGACCAGGTGGTCGAGCTCTGGTCGCGCGGTCTGAAGGCGCTGCGTCAGCAGGACACCACGCTCGTGGACCGGGACCTCGACTGGGCCATCAAGAAACGGCTCCTTGACCGCTACTCCCAGGCGCACGGCGTCCCGCTCTCGGACCCGAGGGTGCTGCGTCTGGACCTGGCCTACCACGACATCTCACGCACCGACGGCCTCTTCGCCAAGCTGACCGACCGGGACATGGTCACGAGGGTGGTCACCGACGAGCAGATCAGGACGGCGTCCGAGCAGCCCCCGCAGACCACGCGGGCCAAGCTCCGGGGCGAGTTCGTGCAGGCGGCCACAGCCCGCCGACGTGACTACACGGTCGACTGGGTGCACCTCAAGCTCAACGACGGCGCCGGCCGGACCGTGTTGTGCAAGGATCCGTTCCGTTCCGAGGACGAGCGTGTCGCCCGGCTGATCGCGAGCCTCGAGCCTGGCGGTGGTACTCCCACCGCGGGAGCGTAGGATCTGCCCTCGTGTTCCGCTCAAGCCTGCCCGGAGGTCGCTTGCCCGCCCCTCGCGCGCCCCGCCTCGTTCTCGTGACAGCCGTCTTGGCGCTCCTTCTGGCCGGGTGCACTCAGCCCGATGCCGAACCCGAGCCCCCCGCGGTGGAACAGGTGGAGGTTGCCGGCGATTTCGGCGCGCGACCGCACGTCCAATTCGATACGCCGCTGGCGGTGACCGAGTCCGGCACGCGCACCGTCATCGAGGGCGACGGACCCGCGCTGGCCGAGGGCGACCTGGCGCTGGTCTCCTACTTGGCGGTCAGCGCCGAGACCGGCGAGGTCGAGGTGAGCAATTTCGGGTCACAGCCGCAGACGCTGCGCGTGACCGAAGATGAGGCAGGCCCTCTCTACGAGGACCTCCTGGGCACCCCGGAGGGCTCTCGGCTGCTCCGGGTCGAACTCGGGACGGCCGATCGCCCGGAGCCGTCGGTGCTCGTGTATGACGTCCGGCACACACGCGCGTGGGGCGAGGAGGTCGATCCGCCCGAGGGAGCACCGACCGTCACATTCGACGAGTCCGGAGCACCGTCGGTGCAGATCCCCGGCTCCGAGCCACCCTCGGAGCTGGAGGTGGTCACGCTCAGACGCGGTGACGGGCCGCAGGTCCAGGAGGAGATGGCGGTCACGGTGCGCTACACCGCAGTCTCCTGGGAGAGCGGGGAGGTGGTCGACGGCACCTGGTCCAGCGGGGAAGGACCGACCACGATCGCGTTCACGGGGTTGATCGAGGGGTGGCAGAACGGTCTCGTTGACGCCCCGGTTGGATCTCAGGTGATGCTGATCGTGCCCCCCTCGCAGGCGTTCGGGGACGATACGCTCGTCTATGTGATCGATGTGCTTGCCGTGTCCGCGCTGGACGGCACCGAGGGCTCGGCCGGGTCCGACGCCGGCGACGGGGCGGAGGAGTCATGACGGTCGCGATCCGCGTGGTGCCGTGTCTGGACGTCGACGCCGGGCGTGTGGTCAAGGGCGTCAACTTCGAGAACCTCCGCGATGCCGGCGACCCGGTTGAGCTCGCTCGCCGCTACGACGCGGAGACCGCCGACGAGGTGACCTTCCTCGACGTCAGTGCCTCCACCGACGGGCGTGCCACCACCCTGGAGATGGTCTCGCGGACGGCTGAACAGGTGTTCGTGCCGCTCACTGTCGGCGGGGGAGTGCGCAGCACCCAGGATGTCGATGCGCTGCTGCGCGCAGGCGCGGACAAGGTGGGAGTGAACACTGCGGCGATCGCCAGGCCCGAGCTCATCGCGGAGATCGCAGCCCGGTACGGCTCGCAGGTGCTTGTGCTCTCCGTGGATGCCCGGCGCACTCGCGAGGGTGTCACGACGCCCTCAGGATTCGAGGTCACCACGCACGGAGGCCGTCGCGGGACGGGGCTCGACGCGATCGAGTGGGTGCGCCGAGCCGAGGAACTCGGCGTGGGCGAGGTGCTCCTGAACTCGATCGACGCGGACGGCACCACCTCGGGATTCGACCTGGAGATGATCACCCGCGTGCGTTCGGAGGTGAGCGTCCCGCTGATCGCCAGTGGCGGCGCCGGGACCGTCGAGCATTTCGTCGACGCTGCCCGGGCAGGTGCGGACGCTCTGCTTGCGGCGAGCGTCTTCCACTTCGGTGCGCTGAGCGTCGGTCAGGTCAAGGCAGCGCTGCGCGAGGCAGGCTTCCCGGTCCGGTAGGGCCGGCGCCACGAGTCAGGCGGCCCAGTCCCGCATCCTGGCGACGGCGTCCGGTGCGCCACGCAGGGTGAGGTCGGCGTGGTCACGGCGCCCGAAGGCGTAGAGCGCCTGCTCGACCGGTTCCCCTACGAGGGCGACGCTGTCGCTGTCCTTCCGGACCTGAGCACGCGGACCACCCGGCCACACGAGGACCACGCCAGTCGGTGCCGAGCGGTAGGCCAGGCGCGCCATCGCCACCGTGGCGTTCCAGATGGCCAGCTCCTGCTCCGCCGGGAGAGCGCGGGGATCGGTCGGTCGTTCTCCGGCGCGGCGCACGTCCTCGTGGTGCACGAGGTATTCGAGGTGGTTGGCGGTTTCATCGGCACGGTCGCCCAGGAGCGGCAGGGATACGAGGCCCGACATTCCGGGTCCACTCCCGGAGAACTCAGCCAGCAGGTCCTCGTAGGAGTGCGGCTCGGTCAGCGTGGTGGACAACTCGTCGATGGCGGCATCGGCGCCGCGCAGCAGCGCCCATGGGCGATGACCGCGCAGGTACAGGTGGGCCGCCAGGTGGCGGGTCTGCCAGCCTTCGCACAGAGTCGGTGCGTCGGGGCCTGCTGCCCGCATCGTCTCGAGAAGTGCGTGCTGCTCACGTTGTGCCCACATGAGCACAGCCTGGCATACGTGGATGGCATGCGGGACGGCCCGGCGGTCGACGTGCGGGCCACGGTGCCGGGTCGGTGTGCCAGGATAGGAAAGTTCGTTCCGTCCTGGTGCCGTGCCGTCTGCCCGGCCGTTCGCTTTACACCTCCTCGAGGGAGTCATCTCCGCATGCCCACCGTGCCATCCGGCCCGGATCGTTCAGACCCTGACAGACCTCATGCCTTGGCCGGCAGCGCCATACGCCGTTCCTTGCTCCTACTGGGCCGTGGCCTGAGATCTCAGCCGCGTGCGTTCACGATCGCGATCGGTGCGAGCGTCGGCTACGGCGTGGCACTCGTGGCCTCGGGGTGGGCCCTCGGTCAGGTGACCGACCAGATTGTCGTTCCCGCGCTGACCGGCGGCGTCAGTCCGGGCACCCCATGGTTGGCCGGCGTCGCCCTGCTGGTCATCGCTGTCGCCACTGCTGTCGGAGTTGCGCTGCGGCGTACCTTCGCCGGGGTGGGTGCGCTCGGGGTCCAGGCCGGGCATCGCCGGGCTGTGACGCGTCAGTATCTGCGGTTGCCGATGACCTGGCATCGCAAGCACCCGGCCGGGCAGCTGCTCTCCAACGCGAATGCTGATGCGGAGACCGCCGGGTTCGTGTTCGGGCCGTTGCCGTTCGCTCTCGGGGTGATCGCCATGATCCTCGTGGCCAGTGGTGCGATGCTCGCCGCCGATCCTGTCCTCGGTGCCATCGGGATCAGCATGCTGCCGCTGATCTTGGTGGCGAATGCGGTGTACCGCCGGAAGATGGCACCGGCGGTCACTGAGGTGCAGCATGAACGCGCTGTTGTCTCTGATGTGGCCCACGAGAGTTTTGAGGCTGCGGCTGTCGTGAAGTCGCTGGGAACCGTTGACGTCGAGGAGGAGCGTTTCGCGGCGGCTGCGGACCGGCTGAGGCGGGCGAACGTCCGCGTGGGCCGGATCCGGTCGGTCTTTGACCCGGTCATCGATCTGCTCCCCGCGTTGGCGACCCTGGTGGTCCTGGCGCTCGGAGCCATTCGGGTCTCGTCGGGCCACATCGGGACGGGAGATGTGGTCACTGCCTCCTACCTGCTGACCGTGCTCGCGATCCCGGTACGCGCCATCGGGTTCGTCCTGGGTGACCTGCCGCGGTCGCTGGTGGGTCACGACCGGATCTCCCGGGTGATCGACGCTCGCGGGTACCTCCCGGAGGGCCAGCGTGTGCTCTCGGGTGGCGGTGGTATGCGCCTGGACGCGGAGTCGGTGACGCTGCGCGTACCCGATACCGACTCACCACACGGCGAGCGGACGATTGTGCGCGAGGTGGGATTCGCCGTGCCGGCCGGTCACACGCTCGCCATCGTCGGCCGCACCGGTGCTGGCAAGTCCTCGCTGGTCGACCTGCTTGCCAGGCTCCGTGACCCGTCCGAGGGAGTGGTGCGCTACGACGGTGTGGACGTGCGCGACCTGTGCAGCGCTCACCGCACCGCCACCGTCGCGTTGGTGGCCCAGCAAGCGTTCGTGTTCGAGGACACCGTCCGCGACAACGTCACCCTCGGCGACGGCCCTGCTGATCGCCCATTCACCGACGAGGAGGTCTGGAAGGCGCTGCGGATCGCCTGCGCGGACGCCTTCGTCGATGCACTCCCCGATGGGCTCGACACCGTGATCGGGGAGCGGGGTGCCAGTCTCTCGGGCGGACAGCGGCAGCGCTTGGCGATCGCCCGGGCACTGATCCGGCGCCCCCGCTTGCTCCTGCTCGATGACGCCACGTCGGCGCTGGACCCCGTGGTGGAGCAGTCGATCCTCACCGGGCTGCGCGAGATCGCCGGTGATGTGACGGTGGTGATGGTGGCCTACCGCAACGCCACCATCGCTCTCGCCGACACGGTGCTGCACCTGGACCGTGGGCAGGTGACGGGTATGGGTTCGCATGACGATCTGCTGGCCGCCGATGCCGGGTACCGGCGCCTCGTGACCGCCTACCAGCGGGATCGTGACGAGCGTACCGAGGCCAGTCGATGAGTCAGCCGAGCGCTCAGATCGAGCAGACCTCCTCCCTCGGAGTGCTGGCGACCCTCCGCGAGGGCATCCGGATCTCACCGGCGATCAAAGACGGCATCGTGGTCTCCGCATTGCTGGCCATCGTCGCCACGGCCGGCAAGGTCATCGTGCCGATGGCGGTCCAGCTCACCACCGACCGGGGCCTGTTTGCCGACGGCGGTGTGAATGTGCCGTTGGTGCTGCAGTTGTGCGCCGTGGCCGCTGTCGGTCTCCTGCTCACCTCGGCGTGCACCACTTGGGTGAACATCCGCCTCTTCCGGGCGGCGGAAGCTGGGCTGGCCCAGCTGCGAGTCAAGGCGTTCCGGCACGTGCACGACCTGTCGGTCCTGACCCAGAACACCGAACGGCGAGGAGCGCTGGTGTCGCGCGTCACCTCCGACGTCGACACGATCTCGATGTTCGTGCAGTGGGGCGGGATGATGCTGCTGCTGTCTTCCCTGCAGATCGCGGCTGCCACGGTGGCGATGCTGGTGTACTCGTGGCAGCTGACGCTCGTGGTGTGGCTCGCCGTCGCGCCGATGCTCATCCTGGCACCACGAGCGCAGCGGGCACTCAGCCGCGCCTACGGCGAGGTGCGTGAGCGGGTCGGCATCATGCTGGGCCGGATCTCGGAGTCGGTTGTCGGCGCGCAGACGATCCGCGCGTACGGAGCCGATGAACGTACACAGCGCCGGGTGGATACCGCGATCGATGATCACCGCCGTTCGGCCGTCCGGGCCCAAACCCTCGCGGCCGTCGCGTTCTCCGCCGGGGTGCTGCTGTCCGGACTGGCCTTGGCAGCGGTCGTGGTGGTGGGCACGATGCTCGGCATCGGGGGCGAGATCACGGTCGGGGGGCTGCTCGCGTTCCTGTTCCTCGTCCAGCTCTTCGTCGGGCCGGTGCAGTCTGCCACCGAGGTCCTCAACGAGATGCAGAACGCGGTGGCCGGGTGGCGCAGGGTCATCACGGTGCTGCACACGCCGTTGGACGTGACCGATCCGGAGCATCCTGCACCAGCCGGGCCACGTGGGCCGGCCGAGCTCCGCTTCCAGGACGTCTCGTTTGCGTACCCGGGCGGTGAACGTGTCTTGAAGGACGTCACTCTGACCATCGAATCCGGAGCGCGGGTGGCGATCGTCGGCGAGACCGGGTCCGGGAAGACCACACTGGCCAAGTTGCTGACCCGGATGATGGATCCGGCCGCCGGATCGGTCCAGCTGAACGGTACCGATCTGCGTCAGCTCGCCCTGTCCGATCTACGGGACCGGGTGGTGATGGTGCCGCAGGAAGGGTTCCTGTTCGAGGGCACGATCGAAGAGAACATCGCCTATGGGAACAAGGACCGGACCCGCTCGGTGGACGTCACCGAGGTGCTGCGTACGCTCGGTCTGGATGACTGGGTTGCGTCCCTTCCAGGTGGGGTGGGGACCGAAGTAGGGCAGCGCGGTGAGGCGCTCTCGGCAGGTGAGCGCCAGCTCGTGGCCATCGCACGCGCCTACCTGGCCGACGCGGACGTGCTTGTCCTGGACGAGGCGACCTCCGCCGTCGACCCGGCCACGGAGCAGCGGATCAGCACTGCACTGGCGCGTCTCACGCAGGGCCGGACCTCGGTGGCGATCGCGCACCGGCTCTCCACGGCCGAGTCCGCCGACATGGTCGTGGTGGTGGATGCCGGCCGGGTGGTCGAGGTAGGTCGCCATGACGAGCTCGCGGCCAATGACGGTGTCTACGCGCGGATGCACGCTTCGTGGATCGTGGCCAGCGCGTGAGGGTAGCCACGCAGACGTGGCAGGATCGGGGGGTGTCCGATGTGAGCCTCACCCTGGATCCGGAAGTCGCCGGGCGACTCTCCCGCAATGATCAGGGCCTCGTGTGCGTCGTCGTGCAGGACGACGACTCCGGCGAGGTGCTGATGGTGGCGTGGATGAACGACGAAGCGCTGCGGCGCACCCTCACCGAGGGCCGGGTGACGTACTGGTCCCGGTCCCGGCAGGAGTACTGGCGCAAGGGCGACACCTCCGGCCACGTCCAGTACGTCCGGTCGGTGGCGATCGACTGCGATGGTGATGCCCTGCTGCTGCGCGTGGAGCAGATAGGCCCCGCCTGCCACACGGGGACGCGCAGCTGCTTCCAGGCCGGTGGCCTGCTGCCGTTGAGCCGGGAGGCATGATGACTGAGTCCACGGAATCAACCGCACCGGCTGATCCCGCAACCGACTCTCCCGCTGGCGCATTGCCCGCTCCTCCGCCCTGGGGGGCGACCTGGCCCACCCTCCCGGAGTTCCGTGAGATGGCCACCCATCGCCGCGTGATCCCGGTGGTACGTCGCCTGCTCGCCGACGACGTCACGCCTGTCGGGTTGTACCGTCAGCTCTCCTCGGGGCGTCCGGGCACGTTCGTGCTCGAGTCCGCCTCCGACGGCGCGTGGTCGCGGTGGTCCTTCATCGGTGTGACGGCCCGGGCGATCCTCACCGAACGGGACGGGCAGGCGCACTGGACCGGTGATGTGCCGGTGTCGGTTCCCACCGAGGGGAACGTGCTCAGTGTTCTGCGCGGGGCGCTGGCGGCGCTACACACCCCGAGCCTGCCGCACCTGCCACCGTTGACCGGTGGATTGGTCGGTTCACTCGGTTGGGACGTGGTGCACCACTGGGAGCCGACGTTGCCGGCGGTTCCACCCGACGAGCTCGACGTCCCGGACGTCGCGCTGTGCCTGGTGGGCGACATGGCCGCGATCGACCACCACACCGGTGACGTGTGGTTGATCGCCAATGCGATCAATACCGACGACTCCGATGCACGCGTCGACGAGGCGCACGCCGACGCTGTCGCCCGCCTGGACTCGATGCAGGAGCAGCTGGTGGCGCCGACTCGATCCCACGCACTGCGCGCGACCGATGTTGAGCAGCCCGAACTGCAGTTCCGGACCGCTCGGGAGGACTACGCCGCCGGCGTCCAGGCAGCGAAGCAGGCGATTCGCGACGGCGAGGTGTTCCAGGTGGTGCTGTCCCAGCGCCTCGACCTCGACTGCCCGGCCGACCCGCTCGATGTCTACCGCGTGCTGCGCACCATCAACCCGAGCCCGTACATGTACTTCCTGCACCTGGCCGATGCCGATGGCGGGGAGTTCCACGTGGTCGGATCCAGCCCGGAGACGCTGGTGAAGGTGACGGGCCGGGAAGCGCAGAGTTTTCCGATCGCGGGATCGCGGCCACGCGGTCGCAACCCCGGGGAGGATCGGCGGCACGCCGAAGAACTGCTGGCCGACCCGAAGGAGCGGGCTGAGCACCTGATGCTGGTGGATCTGGCCCGCAACGACCTCGGTCGCGTCTGCGAGGCGGGCTCGGTCGCCGTCGTGGAGTTCATGGAGATCAAGCGGTTCAGCCACATCATGCACATGAGCTCCACCGTGGTGGGCACCGTGCGTGAGGATGCCTCGGCCGTTGACGTGCTGACAGCGACGTTCCCGGCCGGCACCCTCTCCGGTGCACCGAAGCCACGGGCGATCGCCCTCATCGACGAGCTGGAACCTGCCCGGCGGGGTATCTACGGGGGCACCGTGGGCTACTTCGACCTCGCAGGTGACCTCGACATGGCGATTGCGATCCGGACCGCACTGATCTGCGGCGGCAGGGCCAGTGTGCAGGCCGGCGGCGGGCTGGTGGCCGACTCCGATCCTGAGGACGAGTACTGGGAGACCCGGAACAAGGCCGCCGCAGCCGTCCGAGCGGTCCAGATCGCGTCCGCAGTGGCGGAGGTGGAATAAGGCGTGATCGCGTCCAGGAGTACCTCCGAGCCGCATCGCCGCAGTGTCGGACGCCGGACCGCGGTGCTGGTGCTGCTGGCGGTGGGAGCGCTGCTGCTCGTGCTCAGCCTGCCGACGTGGGCCCACGCCCCGGTACGCACCACGATCGGCGCCGGCGGGACGGCATCAGTGTCCGGAGCTGATGGCGCCCCGCTGGTCCCTAGCCTGGCGCTGGTGGTGATCGTGGCTGGTCTGGTGATCGGCTTGGCCGGCCGGGTCGCGCGTGTCGTGGCAGCTGTGGCCGCAGCACTCGGTGGACTCGGCGCGATCGTCGCGGTCGTGGCTTTCCTGCGGGATCCGCAGACGCCGGTACAGTCCGTGGCCGCGGACATGACCGGAGTGCGTGAGCTCGGTGGGGCCGTGACGACCACGGTCTGGCCCTGGCTGGCGCTCGTGGCCGGTGCGACCGTCGCACTCGTCGGCACGCTCCTGCCCTGGCGGATGGGCAGCTGGCGCGCAGCCGCTCGGCGCTACGAGCGCGCACCTGACCCGGATGAGGAATCCGGGCAGCTTGGGCGCGCTACCAGGATGGCGGACTGGGACGCGTTGAGCCGCGGTGAGGACCCCTCCGACCGGTAGGCTGGTACCAGAACACCATCTGGCGGACGAAGGGCACGACTCATGACCACCTCAGCACGCTCCGGTGCGGCACAGTCCGTGGCAGTCACCGGCTCGGCCGAGCAGATCCGTCCGCCTGCATCGCCCCCGCAGAATCACGGCCGTACGGTTGCTGCCTGGGTCTTCTTCCTGGCCGGGGTCGTCGCGACCACTGTGGCCGGGGTTGGCTTCGTCCTTCCGTCGATGCCGCTGATCGCCGTCGGTGCCGGGCTGTTTGTGCTCGGCGGGATCGTCAGTCTGTCCCTGCGGGCCGCCGGACTGGGACAGGTACGCCGCTCGCGGCGATGATGGGCGTGGCGACCGGCGGAACGCACGCGGGGGCATCCGTGGGCGAGCGGGTGCGTCGAGACCGCGTGGCCCCGACGGCGATCGGCGGCGTTCTCGCCGCTGGTACCGGTCTGGTTGTGCTCATGCAACCGCAGGCAGGAGGGCCGGTACTGTGCCCACTGCTCGCGCTGACGGGTCTCTACTGCCCGATGTGCGGTGGGTTGCGCACGACCGCCGCGCTGGCCCACGCCGATGTCGCGGCCGCGTGGTCGGTGAACCCGATGCTCACGGTGCTTCTCCCACTGGCCGCCGTGGCCTGGGCGGTGTGGATGGTCCGTTCCTGGCGCGGGCAGTCGCCGCTGCGGATCCCCGATGCCGTGTACCCGGCACTCGCCGTCGCTGTGGTCGTCTTCGGAGTGCTGCGCAACATTCCTTTTCTCGCCCCCTTTCTGTCACCGTAAGACCCGATGCAGGAGCACATGTGAATCACCCCACCAATCCCTACGGGTCGTACTTCTCGGATTCAGACCCCGACGGCACCGGCAGTCACACCGGAGGGCAGCAGTCCTCTCCGTCCGGATCCTCCTCCCAGTACGGGCCCTACGGGACTGGGCAGGGCGGCAGCGAGGCACAGCCACCGTGGAACAGCGCGCCGGGACCGGGAGCAGGCCAGGGTATGCCGCCCGGACCCCCCGCCCCACCGGGACCGCCCGGACCGCCCGGTCCGCCCGCACCCCCTGGGCCTTACGGCCAGCCGGCAGGCGGGTACGCCCAGCCCGGCGTGTACGGGGGCGCAGGAAGCTACGGGGCGCCTGGACCCTACGGGGCTGCAGGCAACCAGGCCGGGTACGGCGGCTACCCGCCGGTGAGCTCGTCCAACAACTCCCTCGGTGGCTGGGCCCTAGGACTGGGGATCGGTGGAGTGGTCCTGAGCTGTCTATGGATGATCGGAGGCCTGCTGGGCCTCGCTGCGGTGCTCCTCGGGGTCAGGGCTCGCAATGCCGTCGCCGCTGGTCAGGCATCCAACGGTGGTATGGCGATGGCGGGAATGATCCTTGGATTCGCCGCGATCCTGTTCAGCATTGTGGTCGCGGGCCTGAGCCTGCTCGGCGCCTTGTAGACCACTCCCTGGGCGACGCCTGACCTGGGTGGCGAAGTCTGGAGGGATGAGGGCGCTCGTGAGACGAGTGATCGGCACCCCCAGTCACGTCCTACGATGGTCATCGAACCGAGGAGAGGCGGATCGTGACCGTTCTGGAAGACATCGTCGCCGGCGTCCGGGAAGACCTGGCCGCGCGGGAGGACGCCGTCCCGCTCGAGGACGTCAAGCGCCAGGCGGAGGCGAGGACCTCGGCGCTGAACGCCGTCGACGCGCTGCGACGCGAGGACGCAGTGACAGTGATCGCCGAGGTCAAGCGGTCGAGCCCCTCCAAGGGTGCGCTTGCTGAGATCGCCGATCCGGCCGGTCTGGCTGCCGACTACGAGGCCGGAGGGGCGAGCGCCATCAGCGTGCTGACCGAACGACGTCGGTTCGGCGGATCGCTTGAGGATCTCGCCGGTGTGCGTGCCCGGGTCGACATCCCGGTGCTGCGCAAGGATTTCGTCGTCGCTCCGTATCAGGTGTGGGAAGCGCGGGCGCATGGTGCCGACATGGTCCTGCTGATCGTCGCCGCGCTGGAGCAGACGGTGCTCACCTCACTGGTCGAGCGGATCCACTCCCTCGGGATGACAGCCCTGGTCGAGGCACACACGGCCGACGAGGTGGCGCGGGCGGCAGATGCCGGAGCAGAGGTGATCGGGGTCAACGCCCGCGACCTCCACACACTCGAGGTGCACCGCGGGGTCTTCGCCGAGTTGGCCCCGCTGGTCCCGTCCGGTGTCGTGACCGTGGCCGAGTCGGGAGTGCGCGGACCGCACGATGTGCTGGAGTACGCCCGCTCCGGCGCCGATGCGGTGCTGGTCGGCGAGGCGTTGGTCACTCAGCGCGACCCGAAGGTCGCGGTCGCCGACATGGTGGCCGCGGGAGCTCATCCCGCTCTGCGCGCGGTGCGTTCCCGATGAGTACGAGGAGCGGTCGGGACGATGGGCAGGCAGGCGACGTGAGGGATGAGGGCCGCCGGAGCGAGACGTCGGTCGGATCCCAGACACCGGGGGAGAGGAGTGAGGACAACCGAGCGCTGCGGGATGCACTCGGCCCCTACTTCGGGGAGTTCGGTGGGAGGTTCGTGCCAGAGGCGCTGATTGCTGCGCTGGACGATCTGACGGCCGCCTGGGAGAAGGCTCGCACGGATCCGGAGTTCACCGACAAGCTGGCGGCACTCCACCGTGACTACACAGGGCGGCCGAGCCCGATCACCGAGGTACCGCGTTTCGCCGCGCACGCCGGTGGCGTGCGGGTACTGCTCAAACGCGAGGATCTCAACCACACGGGGTCTCACAAGATCAACAACGTGCTCGGGCAGGCGTTGCTGACGCAGCTCGTCGGCAAGCGCCGGGTGATCGCGGAGACGGGTGCCGGCCAGCACGGCGTCGCGACCGCCACGGCCGCTGCGCTCTTCGGGCTTGAGTGCACGATCTACATGGGCGCTGAAGACACTCGCCGCCAGGCGCTGAACGTCGCTCGCATGCGCCTCCTCGGCGCCGAGGTCGTCCCGGTGGAGACTGGTTCGCGGACTCTCAAGGACGCGATCAACGAGGCATTCCGCGATTGGGTCGCCAACGTCGAGACGACCAACTACGTGTTCGGCACGGTCGCCGGTCCCCACCCCTTCCCCACACTGGTGCGCGATCTGCAGAAGATCATCGGCGAGGAAGCGCGCGGGCAGGTGCTGGAGCGGATCGGGCGGTTGCCTGACGTCGCGATCGCCTGCGTCGGTGGCGGATCGAACGCGATGGGACTCTTCCACGCCTTCCTGGACGACCCGGTCCGGCTCATCGGATGTGAGGCCGCCGGAGACGGTGTGGAGACCGGCCGTCACGCGGCCACCGTCACGGCCGGCGCGCCTGGGGTGCTGCACGGGGCTCGTTCATACCTGCTGCAGGATGCCGACGGTCAGACGATTGAGTCCCACTCGATCTCGGCCGGCCTCGACTACCCGGGTGTCGGCCCCGAGCATTCCTGGCTGTCGAGCATCGGGCGTGCGGAGTATCGCCCCGTGAGCGATGCCGAGGCCATGGACGCCTTCCGTCTGCTCTGCCGTACCGAGGGGATCATCCCCGCGATCGAGAGCGCGCACGCGCTCGCCGGGGCGCTGCGTGTGGGCAACGAGATCGCCGATGGGGCTCCGGCGGGGACGGATCCCGCCGAGACGGTGCTGCTGGTCTCCCTCTCGGGCCGTGGCGACAAGGACGTGGCGACCGCGGCATCGTGGTTTGACCTGGTGGACGAGAACGACCTGATCGAGAAGGGCACATCATGACCGCGGCGATCGCCTCCCGGACGGCGCGTGCCATCGATGCCGCGCGGGCCGAAGGACGTGCCGCACTCGTGGTCTACCTCCCGGTCGGATATCCGGACGTCGACACCTCCATCGCTGCGGCGAAGGCAGCAGTTGACGCCGGCGCCGACATCGTCGAGCTCGGCCTGCCGTACTCCGATCCAGGGATGGATGGGCCGGTCATCCAGGCTGCCGTGGAGGCGGCCCTCGACGCCGGCACCCGGACCGCAGACGTCCTGAGAGCGGTGCGGGAGGTGGCCGCCACCGGAGCCCCAACGCTGGTCATGACGTACTACAACCCCGTGCATCGCTATGGCGTGGAGGCGTTCGCTGCCGACCTCGCCGCTGCTGGCGGCGCCGGATTGATCACCCCCGACCTCATCCCGGACGAGGCAGGGGAGTGGATCGCCGCGGCTGACCGGTACGGCCTCGACAAGGTGTTCCTCGTGGCTCCCAGTTCCACCACGGAACGGCTCCACCTGACCGCGGCCGCCTCGCGGGGCTTCGTCTACGCAGCCTCCACGATGGGGGTCACGGGCGCCCGGGCCAGCGTCGGTGAACGTGCTGAAGCCTTGGTGGCCGCCACCCGGTCGGCCGGGGCCGAGCGCGTGTGTGTCGGACTCGGAGTCTCCACGGGCGAGCACGCACGCGAAGTGGCCGGATACGCCGACGGTGTGATTGTGGGATCGGCTCTGGTGCGTACGCTGCAGCGCTCCGACGGCGACATCGAGGCAGCGCTGGCCGATCTGCAGGGACTGACACGCGATCTGGCGGCTGGGGTCCGGGCAGCGCGGGTCGCACCGGTTTCGCAGGATCTGGACCAGGCGGGTTCGGTGGGGTCGGCATGAGCCCGCTCATGGCAGCAGCGGACCCGTCCGCCTGGGGTGCTGTCGCGGCGGGGATCCCCAGTCCCTCTCAGGGAACGTGGGAGTTCGGCCCGATTCCGGTGCGCGCCTATGCGATCGCCATCCTCGCCGGTATCGCGCTGGCCACCTGGATCTCGGTGCGACGCTACCGGGAGCGGGGCGGGCCGACCGGCGTCATCATGGACGCGATCTTCCTCGCGGTGCCGCTGGGCATCATCGGCGCACGGATCTATCACGTCTTCTCCTCTCCGGATGCCTACTTCGGCCCGGAGGGCAACCCCTGGAACGCGTTCGCGATCTGGAACGGCGGTCTGGGCATTTGGGGAGCCATCCCCGCCGGCGCTCTCGGGGTGTGGATCGTGCTGCGCCGTGCCGGGCTCCGCCTGTCGACGGTCGCAGATGCGATGGCACCGGCCGTCCTCGTCGCTCAAGCGGTCGGACGCCTCGGCAACTACTTCAACCAGGAGCTCTTCGGTGCCCCCACCACGTTGCCGTGGGGACTGCAGATCGATCCCTCCGTCCTCATGGCCCAGGGAATGGACTACCCGCAGGGAACGCTGTTCCATCCGACGTTCCTGTACGAGCTGCTCTGGAACCTGGCGCTAGCCGGGCTGCTGGTGTGGGTCGACCGACGGTACCGGCTCGGTCACGGGCGGGTGTTCTGGCTGTATGTCTTCGGATACACCGCCGGCCGCGTGTGGATCGAGATGCTGCGCATCGACGAGGCCGAGACGGTCCTGGGTCTGCGGCTGAACGTCTGGACCTCGATTCTGGTCGGGCTGGTGGCGCTGCTGGTGTTCGTGGTGCTCTCCAAGCGCTATCCCGAGCGAGAGGATTCACCGTGGCTGCCAGGCCGGGAACCGGTGAGTGGAGATGCCGACGACCCCGATGCGGGCGCATCCGGCGGCGAGGTCGCCAATGAGACGACTGCCGCTGAAGGCAATGAGGACAGTGACGAGGCAGGTTCCACCGGGCAGCAGGACGCCGGGTCTGGTGGGTCGACGTTGGCACCGGTGGAGCAGGAGAAAGCCGAAGGCGACGAACGCTAGCGACATGTCCGGCCCGTTCGACAGGTGAGATCGACCGCCTGGATGAGCGTGGGATCGGACGAGAGCTCACACAGTGCGATATCGTCCCGGATGCACCGGCGCCGTGCACCGCCGTCACCCTCATGGCCCCGGGCGCCTTTTCGTGCCTGGGTCGTGACACGGTAAAGTTGAGGTAGAACGTGGGTCGACGGCGTCCCAGCAGAACGCAATCGATGCCGCAGGATCTCCCCCGAAGTCCTTGCGGTGGTGAGGATGGTCGGATGAACGGCAGCCCCCAGGGCGGGAGCCCCTACCAGCGCTTCAGTGCAGCCCCTGCTAAGCATGGGCTGTACGACCCTGCGCGGGACAAGGACGCGTGCGGTGTCGCCTTCGTCGCCACGATGCGAGGAACGCCGGGCCGGGACATCGTCGACGCCGCGCTGACCGCGCTGGAGAACCTGGACCACCGCGGCGCGGTGGGTGCGGAGGAGAACTCCGGCGACGGCGCAGGGATCCTGACGCAGATCCCCGACGCATTCCTGCGTGATGTGGTCGATGCGGAGCTTCCCGCACCCGGGTACTACGCCATCGGCTTGACGTTCCTGCCGCAGGACAGCGAGGAAGCGGCCGAGGCGGCCCGGCTCGTCGGCGAGATCGCCACCGACGAGGGATTGGAAGTACTCGCCTGGCGGGACGTCCCGGTCACCACTGAGCTGGTGGGGCAGATGGCACGCGACTGCATGCCCACGTTCCGTCAGCTGGTTGTGGCAGCACCGGGCCGCGACGTCGCCGAGGTGGACCTGGACCGCCGCGCGTACCGGCTGCGCAAGCGTGCCGAGCACACCGCGGGTGTCTACTTCGCCTCGCTGTCGAGCAGGACGCTCGTCTACAAGGGCATGCTGACCACCGGGCAGCTCGAGCCGTTCTTCCCCGACCTGTCCGACCCGCGCTTCGCGACCGAGCTGGCGCTCGTGCACTCGCGCTTCTCGACGAACACTTTCCCGTCCTGGCCGTTGGCGCACCCGTTCCGGATGGTTGCGCACAACGGTGAGATCAACACTGTCCGCGGCAATCGGAACTGGATGGCAGCCCGGCAGGGCACGATCTCCTCTGACGTGCTCGGGGATGTAGCTCCGTTGCTGCCGATCTGCGACGAGGAGCAGAGCGACTCGGCCAGTTTCGACGAGGTACTCGAGCTGCTGCACCTCGGCGGACGGTCCCTGCCGCACGCGGTCCTGATGATGATCCCCGAGGCGTGGGAGAACCACGGCTCGATGGACGCCAAGCGGCGTTCCTTCTACGAGTACAACTCCACCATCATGGAACCCTGGGACGGCCCAGCCGCCATGTGTTTCACCGACGGCCGCTACATCGGTGCTGTCCTGGACCGCAACGGACTGCGACCGGGGCGGTACTGGATCACCGACGACGGTCTCGTCGTCCTGGCCAGCGAAGCGGGCGTGCTCGACATCGAGCCCTCACGTATCGCACGTAAGGGCCGGCTGGCGCCGGGCAAGATGTTCCTCGTCGACACCGGTTCAGGTCGGGTTGTCGAAGACGCGCAGATCAAGAGCCAGCTCTCCGATGCCTACCCGTACTCGCAGTGGCTCGAGGACAATCTCGTGCGATTGGAGGACCTGCCCGCACGAGAGCACGTCGACCACTCCCGCAGCTCGGTCGCCCGTCGGCAGCAGACGTTCGGATACACGGAGGAAGAGCTGCGGATCCTGCTGCGGCCGATCGCGGCCACCGGAGCTGAAGCGCTGGGGTCGATGGGCACCGACACGCCGATCGCCGTGCTGTCTTCGCGGCCACGGATGCTGTTCGACTACTTCATCCAGATGTTCGCCCAGGTGACCAATCCGCCGCTGGACGCGATCCGCGAGGAGCTCGTGACGTCTCTGGGCGGCGCGATCGGGCCGGAGCCGAATCTGCTCTCGGACACTCCGGATCACGCCCGCAAGCTGATCGTGCCGTTCCCGACGATCGACAACGACGAGCTGGCGAAGATCAAGCACATCCACCGCACACGTGGACCGGGCAAGGACTTCAAGGCCGTCACCATCAGCGGTCTCTACCGTGTGGCCGGCGGGGCGCAGGCCCTGGAGGCCAGGCTGGAGGAGATCTTCGCCGAGGTCGACGCTGCTATCGCTGACGGTGCGAGCTTCATCGTGCTCTCGGACCGGGAGTCCAATTCCGAGCTTGCTCCGATCCCGTCGCTGCTGCTCACCGCAGCCGTGCATCACCACACCATCCGTCAGCAGACCCGGACCCGGATCTCGCTACTGGTGGAGGCCGGCGACGTGCGCGAGGTTCACCATGTGGCGCTCCTCATCGGCTACGGGGCGGCTGCGGTCAACCCATACCTGGCGATGGAGAGCGTCGAGGAGCTCGTGCGCTCCGGCGTCGTGGAGGGTGTCACCCCCGAGCAGGCAGTGAAGAACCTCATCAAGGGCCTGGGCAAGGGTGTGCTCAAGGTGATGAGCAAGATGGGGATCTCCACGGTGCACTCCTACAGGGGCGCGCAGGTGTTCCAGGCCATCGGACTCTCGCAGCGCCTCGTTGACCGTTACTTCACCGCGACGGCCAGCCCGCTCGGAGGCGTGGACCTGGACGTTATCGCGGCCGAGGCTGCGGCCCGGCATGCGACCGCCTATCCGCGCAGCGGTATCTCCCCGGCGCACCGTCGGCTCGAGGTCGGCGGTGAGTACCAGTGGCGGCGTGAAGGCGACCCGCACCTGTTCGACCCGGAGACTGTCTTCCGCCTCCAGCACTCCACCCGCAACCGTCGCTTCGACATCTTCCGTGACTACACCTCCCGGGTGGACGAGCAGGCCAAGCGCCTGATGACGCTGCGCGGTCTGTTCGAGTTCAAGGAAGGGGCGCGCCCGCCGATTCCGGTGGACGAGGTGGAACCGGTCAGCGAGATCGTCAAGCGGTTCTCCACCGGCGCCATGAGCTACGGCTCGATCTCGGTGGAGGCTCACGAGACCCTCGCGATCGCGATGAACCAGCTCGGCGCCAAGTCGAACACCGGTGAGGGCGGCGAGGACGAAGACCGCCTGTACGACCCGCAACGCCGGAGCGCGATCAAGCAGGTCGCCTCCGGTCGGTTCGGCGTGACCTCCGACTATCTGGTCAATGCCGACGACATCCAGATCAAGATGGCTCAGGGAGCCAAGCCGGGTGAAGGCGGTCAGCTGCCGGGGGCGAAGGTCTACCCCTGGGTAGCCAAGACGCGGCACGCGACGCCCGGGGTCGGGCTGATCTCTCCGCCGCCTCACCACGACATCTACTCCATCGAGGACATCGCTCAGCTGATCCACGACCTGAAGAACGCCAATCCACAGGCACGGGTGCACGTGAAGCTGGTCTCCGAGGTCGGGGTGGGTACCGTTGCCACGGGTGTGTCCAAGGCGCACGCGGACGTGGTGCTGATCTCCGGCCACGATGGCGGTACCGGAGCCAGCCCGCTCACCTCGCTCAAGCACGCAGGCGGGCCGTGGGAGATCGGCCTGGCCGAGACCCAGCAGACACTGGTCGCCAATAACCTGCGCGACCGGATCGTGGTGCAGACCGACGGTCAGCTCAAGACCGGACGAGATGTCATCATTGCGGCGCTGCTGGGAGCCGAGGAGTACGGCTTCGCAACTGCACCGCTGGTGGTCTCGGGCTGCGTGATGATGCGGGTGTGCCACATGGACACCTGCCCCGTGGGTGTCGCAACACAGAACCCGGAGTTGCGCGCGCGGTTCTCGGGCAAGCCAGAGTTCGTGGTGACCTTCTTCGAGTACATCGCAGAAGAGGTCCGTGAGTACCTCGCGCAGCTGGGCTTCCGATCGCTGGACGAGGCGATCGGTGCCGTGGACGCCCTCGACACCCGCGCCGCGGTCGAGCACTGGAAGGCCTCCGGACTCGACCTGTCTCCGATCTTGGTGCAGCCCACGCTGCCGCAAGGATCTCAGCCGCGGCAGGTGAAGGGCCAGGACCATGGCCTGGACCGCGCACTCGACAATGTGCTCATCGCACAGGCCGAGCCCGCGATCGAACGCGGTGAACCGGTCCGGATCACCGAGAACGTGCGCAACGTCAACCGGACGGTCGGCACGATGCTGGGCAACGCCGTCACCCGCAAGCGCGGGGCCGCAGGCCTGCCCGAGGGCACGATCGACGTGACCCTGCGCGGATCGGCCGGTCAGTCGTTCGGCGCCTTCGTCCCGCACGGCGTCACGCTGCGATTGCTCGGCGACGCCAACGACTATGTCGGGAAGGGCCTCTCGGGTGGTCGGGTGATCGTCCGACCCGACGAGGTGGCAACCTTCGAGGCGAGCGAGAACGTCATCGCCGGGAACGTCATCGCCTATGGAGCGACAGCCGGCGAGATCTTCCTGCGTGGCGTGGTCGGTGAGCGGTTCTGTGTGCGCAACTCCGGCGCGACCGCGGTCGTCGAGGGTGTGGGCGATCACGGGTGCGAGTACATGACCGGCGGGACGGTGCTCGTGCTCGGACACACCGGCCGGAACTTCGGGGCGGGGATGTCCGGCGGTACCGCCTATGTCCTCGACCTGGACCCCGATCTGGTCAACGCAGCGGCGCTCGCCTCCGGTGAGCTCTCGCTCGGTCAGCTGGACGAGGAGGATCTGAACATCGTCATGGACCTGCTGGCCCGGCACCACGAGCACACCGGCTCGCGTGTGGCCGAGACGCTGCTGGCCGATCGGGACGAGGTGCGGCGCCGCATGACGCGCGTGCTGCCTCCGGCCTATGCCCGTGTCAACGCGGTGCTCGCCCAGGCGCGTGCCGACGGCGTGGATGTGGCCGAACCCGATGTATGGAACCGAGTGATGGAGGCGACCCGTGGCTGACCCCAAGGGATTCCTGAAGGTCCGGGAGCGGGAGCTGCCCACCCGGCGGCCCGTCCCGGTGCGGATCATGGACTGGAACGAGGTCTACGAGACGCGCGAGGAGGACGCGGCAGCGCTGAAGAGGCAGGCGGGGCGCTGCATGGATTGCGGCATCCCCTTCTGTCACAACGGCTGCCCACTGGGGAACCTGATTCCCGAGTGGAACGACCTGACGCGCACCGGCCGCTGGGACGAAGCGATCGAGCGGTTGCATGCGACCAACAACTTCCCGGACTTCACCGGGCGACTGTGCCCCGCACCGTGCGAGACGTCCTGCGTGCTGGGCATCAACCAGCCTGCGGTGACCATCAAGAACATCGAGCTGTCGATCATCGACGAAGCCTTCGAACGTGGCCTCGTCACCCCCCAGGTCCCGGAGCGACTCACGGGGCAGACCGTCGCTGTCATCGGATCCGGTCCGGCGGGCCTTGCGACGGCTCAGCAACTCACGCGCGCTGGCCACACGGTCGCCGTCTTCGAGCGTGACGACCGCATCGGCGGGCTGCTGCGGTACGGCATCCCCGAGTTCAAGATGGAGAAGCGTCACCTCGATGCGCGGCTCGATCAGATGGAGTCCGAGGGCACGCGATTCCGGCCCGGCGTCGAGATCGGGGCCGATGGCGAGCTCACCGGGCCCCAGTTGCTGGAGCGGTACGACGCTGTCGTTCTCGCCACCGGTGCCACGATCAGGCGTGATCTTCCGGTGCCTGGACGGGAGCTGGACGGCATCCACCAGGCCATGGACTACCTGCCCCAGGGCAACCGTGCGGCCCTGGGCGAGCACGTGGCGGATCAGATCACCGCCGAGGGCAAGGATGTCGTGGTCATCGGTGGCGGTGACACCGGCGCCGACTGCCTCGGTACGGCACTGCGCCAGGGTGCGAAGAACGTCATCCAGCTCGAGATCATGCCGCGGCCCACTGAAGAGCGGCCAGCTGGCCAGCCCTGGCCGACCTATCCGATGATCTACCGGGTCTCCTCGGCGCACGAAGAGGGTGGCGAGCGTGTGTACGCGACCTCCACCGTCGAGTTCGTCGGCGACGAGAACGGTGTCGTCAAGGAGCTGCGGGTTGTCGAGGTCGACATGTCTGGCGGACGCCCGGAGCCGGTCGAAGGCACCGAGCGCACGATCCCGGCACAGCTGGTGCTGCTCGCGATGGGATTCACCAGCGTGCAGACCGACGGGTTGGTCGAGCAGCTCGGCCTCGAGGTGGACCAGCGCGGCCGGCTAGTGCGAAGCAGCGAGTTCCAGACGTCGAACGAGCAGGTGTTCGTGGCTGGAGACGCGGGGCGCGGGCAGTCGCTGATCGTCTGGGCGATCGCCGAGGGCCGGTCGGCGGCTGCGGCCGTGGACGAGTACCTACGTGGGCACACCGAGTTGCCTGCGCCGATCGAACCGACCACGGTGTCGATCACGGTCTGATGAGTTGTCCGCTGTCACAGCAGCGGTTGTCGAGGTCGTAGAACCGGCCATCCGTGCTAACGGATGGGTAATTCAGGACGAACATCTAGCGAGCTGTCGTGGGCGCGGACTACTCCGGTGGCCGCCATGTGCCTGTGGGACGGTCGGAAGGCATAAGGTTTGAGGTATGCGTAGAGCCAAGATTGTGTGCACGTTGGGTCCGGCCACGGAGTCTCCGGAAATGGTCCAGGCGTTGGTCGACGCCGGAATGGACGTGGCGCGGATCAACCGCAGCCACGGTGACGCGGACGCGCATGCTGCGGTGATCCGGCGGGTCCGGGAGGCTGCAGAGGCCGCCGGCCGCGCGGTCGCCGTCCTGGTGGACCTCCAAGGGCCGAAGATCCGGCTGGGTCGCTTCGTGGAGGGCAAGCACTATCTGGCCGAGGGTGACACCTTCACCATCACGACCGAGGATGTGCCGGGCACCAAGGAACTCGTCTCGACGACGTTCAAGGGTCTGCCCCAGGACGTCAACCCTGGCGACGCCATCCTGATCGATGACGGCCGGGTGAGTGTCCGGGTGACTGCGGTCGAGGGACCTCGCGTGGTCACTCGCGTCGAGGTCCCCGGGCCGGTGTCGAACAACAAGGGACTGAACCTCCCAGGTGTTGCCGTGAACGTGCCGGCTCTGTCCGAGAAGGATGCCGAGGACCTGCGCTGGGGCCTGAAGCAGGGAGCGGACTTCATCGCCTTGTCGTTCGTGCGCAGCGCCGAGGACTATGAGGACGTCGCCCGGATCATGGACGAGGAGGGGCGTCGCGTTCCGGTCGTGGCCAAGATCGAGAAGCCGCAGGCCGTGGACAATCTGCCGGAGATCGTCGACGCCTTCGACGGGATCATGGTGGCCCGCGGAGACCTCGGTGTGGAGCTGCCGCTGGAACAGGTGCCGCTCGTGCAGAAGCGTGCCACCGAGCTGGGCCTGCGCAACGCCAAGCCGGTGATTGTCGCCACCCAGGTCCTGGAGTCGATGATCAGCGCACCGCGACCCACCCGCGCGGAGGCTTCCGACTGCGCCAACGCCGTACTCGACGGCGCCGATGCAGTCATGCTCTCAGGCGAGACCAGTGTGGGTGAGTACCCGATCGAGTGCGTGCGCACGATGGCCCGGATCATCGAGAACACCGAGGAGCACGGACTGGACCGGATCGCCAGGCTCCGCCACACTCCGCACACCCGGGGTGGGGTCATCACGAAGGCGGCAGCCCAGATCGGAGAGACCCTGGGAGTGAAGTACCTCGCGTGCTTCACCCAGTCGGGCGACTCGGCTCGACGGATGTCGCGACTGCGCTCGGCCATCCCGCTGCTTGCCTTCACCCCGATTCCGGAGGTTCGCAACCAGCTGGCGCTCAGTTGGGGTGTGCAGACGTACACGGTGCCTCGCGTGCAGCACACCGACGACATGATCAATCAGGTCGACGTCGTGCTGAAGGGCGCCGACCAGGTTGAGGAGGGCGACTCGCTGGTCGTCGTGGCCGGTATGCCTCCAGGTGTGTCAGGTTCCACCAATTCCATCCGTGTCCACGCCGTCGGGGAAGAGCTCGGCGGCTGATCGTCCGCGGCGCATCCGAGGGCGCCCGTTCTCGCGCGTGGCCGCCCTCGGCGCCCTCGATCCGTCCCTGAGCAGTTGCGCAGGTGGCGGTCGTGCTGACTCCCCGTGGTTCGGAGTGACGGGCAGATCTGCCCGCCATCGGAAGCGTATGCGCCGGGCGGTCGCGGTACCGTTCGGTGAATCGGGTATCGGACAGGAGTGATCGCAGTGCGCAGGAATCGGATGTGGGCCGTGGCCATCGCCGTGCTCGCACTGGTGGTTCCCACCGGCTGCCAGCTCCTCGGCGGGTCAGAGGACGACCAGCTGGGTGGGTCCGATTCGTCTGCGGGCGACAGTAGTGACGGGCACGGGGCCTCGGACGGACCCGCCACGATCCCGCCGCAGTTGCTCGAGTGCGGTGACCCGTCTGCACAAGACAAGGATGACCAGGACAAGGGAACTGACCCGGAATCCGGCGACGAAGGTGGGCTGCTCCTGACCGACACCGACTTGACCGCCGCCAGCTGGTCGATGCCTGACGGTTTCCAGGAGGCTTTCGGCTACGTCGAGGACAACCCAGTTGAGGCTCTCGATCAGATCTGGGTCGCAGAACCGACCGACTCGACGGTCCCGTCGCTCAATGTCGTCAACGTCGTGGTGTACACGGGCCTGGACTGGGGACCACTGGCCAGTGAGTGCGCCCAGGTGCCGCTGGACGCCGTCGAGGAGCGTCTGGCCGGATACCGTGACCAGATCGACGCCGAGCCCCTCACCGACGCGCAGATGACGGAGGTGGCAGGGCTGCCGGCGATCACACAGGAGGTCGGTCTCGACTCCTACGACTACGTCGGGTACTGGCTGTTCTCACGCACGGATCTGGTGCACGTGTACTGCCAGTGGACCGACGCGCAGTACCGGACGGTCGTCGAGGACGGCTGCGCTGACCTGGTGGCGAGCGTACGGGTGGGCTGACGGTGAACCGGAAGGAGATCTGGCGCGTCGCCGTCGGGCTGCTGCTCACCGGCGCTCTCGCGGGATGCCAGGTGCCTGGAACCGGAAGCGAGGGGGAGCCTGAGCCGGGTCCTCCGGGTGAGAGTTCTGACGGCGGCCCGGGTGAGCCGCGCCGCACGATCCCGCCGCAGCTGCTCGAGTGCGGAGCTCCCGATTCCGGTGACAAAGGGGCCGGCGAGGAGCAGATCGACCTAACCGACGCGCGCGTCGCTGCCGACGCGCGGTGGATGATCCCGGCCGGGTATACGGAGGCAGACGGGTACTACGACGATCTCGCCTACGAACAGCAGACCTTCCTGGTCACGCTCGTGCCCGACGAGCCCGGGTACGACACCCTCGATCTGCTCGGCATCGTCGGATATGAGGGGCTCGACTGGGGGAACTTGGCACGCGAATGCGGTCAGGTGCCCGTGGTAGCCATGCTGGAGCGGGTCCAGCAGTACCAGGACGCGCTCGGCTCAGAGGCGTTGAACGAGCCACAGGTGACCGAGGTGGCGGGGCTGCCTGCCGTGACGCAAGACATGCGTATTCCGAACTACGACTTCCGCGGATACTGGCTCTTTTCCCAGACCGAGCTGCTGTTCCTTGGCTGCCAGTGGACGTCTGGGTCCGCCCAGCCCGAGATCGAGAGGTCCTGCCGTGAGCTCGTGGCGAGCGTCGTGGTCGGCTGACCACTGTGAGCGGGCACGTGGCACAGTAGATTCTCCGGTGATCGGTTCGACGAAGGAGACGATGTGGACAGTTCGGCCCTCGTGGTGGGAGTGGACATCGATGATGTCCTCTATGACTGGTCCGGCCGGGCACATCAGCTGTCAGTCCAGGCGGGGCTGGCCGGCCAGGTACAGACGATCACCTCCTGGACGCCTCACCGCGAGTACGGATGTACCGCCGAGCAGTGGTGGGAGGTCATCGAGGGCGGGATCCACGACGGCAGCCTCTTCGGCGCACCGCCGATCGACGGTGCGATCGCCGCCTTGCAGCAGTTGCGGACAGCCGGCCACCAGATCCATCTCGTCACCGCGCGGGGCAGCGGAGGGTTCAGTCCCTATGCCGCAACGGTGCAGCAGCAGACTGTTGATTGGGCGGCCCGTCACGGCATCCCGCACGACGATCTGACCTTCACTGCCGACAAGGCGCGCGTACGAACCGACTACTTCGTTGACGACAGCGCTGACAACGTAGTGGCGATCCGGCAGACGGGTTCGCGCGTGTACGTGATGGACCGGCCCTGGAACAGCCATCTCGACCATCCACACCGCGTCCATCACATCACTGAGTTCGCGGCCGCGGTGCTCTCAGCATGACCCTCGGTGTCCACTCCGAGGTCGGACGCTTGCGCAAGGTGCTGGTCTGTGCGCCCGGCCGTGCGCACGAACGGCTGACCCCGTCGACGGCGGATGAGCTTCTCTTCGACGACGTGCTGTGGGTGCAGGCTGCTCAGCGCGACCACGCCGACTTCGTCGATCAGCTCACCGACCGTGGCGTCGAGGTTGTCGACCTGAGGGATCTACTCACCGAGACGATGCAGTTGCCGCAGGCCCGTCGCTGGTTGCTCGAACGTACGATCGTGCCCAACCGGGTCGGACTGGGCCTGGTCGCCGACACGCTCGCCTACCTGGACACGGTGCCCGCGCGTGAACTCGCGGACGACCTGATCGGTGGCCTGGCCACGACGGACCTTCCGCGTGAGTTCCGGCCCGCCTATGTGGCGCTTGCGGAAGTGAGCGGAACACCGCGGTCGGAGTATCTGCTGCCGCCGTTGCCGAACATGCTCTACACCCGCGACACCACCAGCTGGCTGTATGGCGGACTGACCCTGAACCCGTTGTACTGGCCGGCGCGACGTGAGGAGACCTTGCTGATGAAGGCCATCTACACGTTTCATCCGGAGTACGCCGACAGCCGAGTCTGGTGGGGGGACCCCGAGCTGGACTGGGGCCACGCCACCCTCGAGGGCGGTGACGTGATGCCCGTCGGCCATGGTGTGGTGCTGCTGGGCATGGGGGAGCGGACCTCGCGACAGGCGATCACCCAGCTCGCGGCTGTGCTCTTCGAGGCCGGTGCCGCCGCACAGGTGGTGGTGGCGGGAATGCCGAAACTGCGTTCGGCCATGCATCTCGACACTGTGTTCACCTTCGCTGACCGTGACGTGGCCACTGTGTACCCGGCGATCGTGGACGGCATCCATGCGTTCTCCCTCTACCCGGCTGACCAGCCGCCAGGCATCGAGGTCGTCGACGAGGGAGTCGGCACCTTCACCGACGTGGTGGCCCGGGCTATGGGCCTGCCCTCCCTGCGGGTGATCGAGACCGGCGGCGACGCCTACGCCTCTGAACGCCAGCAGTGGGACAGTGGCAACAATGCCGTCGCTGTCGAGCCCGGTGTGGTGTTCACCTATGACCGGAACACGGTGACGAACGCCTTGTTGCGCGAAGCGGGCATCGAGGTGATCGAGATCCGCGGTGGTGAGCTCGGTCGGGGCCGTGGAGGGGGCCATTGCATGACCTGCCCGCTCATACGGGACCCGGTTGAGCAATGATGCCAGCGACGGAGCGGCCGGCGTGAAGAAGGCCGTGCAGATCGCGCTAGGATGTCTGCTCGCGGCCCGTGAACGGGCCAGATGCCCCGTTGGCGGAATTGGCAGACGCGGTCGGCTCAAACCCGGCTGCCCTCACGGGCGTCCCGGTTCGAGTCCGGGACGGGGCACGAGGGGATTGCACGTGCAGCGAGGCCCGGCCCACGCGCGTTAGGATCGCCACGTGAGCACGGACGAGACCACCGGCGGGACGCCGGAGAAGCCTGACGCCAACCTGCTGGACCTCGACATCCCCGAGGCGGTGCCTGAGGAGAAGCCTGCCCCAGGGCGTACCCGCCGAGCGGTGGTAGCCGAGGACGAAGCGCTCATCCGTCTCGACGTGGTCGAGACCCTCGCTGAGGCAGGCTACGAGGTGGTCGGAGAAGCCGGAGACGGTGAGACTGCCATCCAGCTCGCGACCGATCTGAAGCCCGATGTCGTCGTGATGGACGTCAAGATGCCCGTTCTGGACGGAATCTCGGCCGCCGAGAAGATCACCAAGGCCCGCATCGCCCCCGTGGTGCTCCTGACAGCGTTCTCACAGACGGAACTGGTGGAACGCGCACGGGACGCGGGAGCGATGGCGTACGTCGTCAAGCCATTCACCCCCGGTGACCTCCTGCCTGCGCTGGAGATCGCGATCTCCCGTCACCAGGAGATCTCGGCGCTTGAGTCCGAGGTGGCAGATCTCACCGACCGCTTCGAGACCCGCAAGCGCGTCGACCGTGCCAAGGGCTTGCTGATGACGAAGATGGGCCTGTCCGAGCCGGAGGCCTTCCGGTGGATTCAGAAGACCTCTATGGACCGGCGCCTGACCATGCGCGAGGTGGCCGATGCGGTGATCGATCAGGTCGGCGCGAAGTAGTCACTTCCGAGGGGCAGCCGGCGCGCCCCGCAGTCAGCGAGTGGGCGTAGTGTGTGACAGCATCCGGACGAGGTCGTAGGAGGTGGCATGGCGGTGAGCATCGGAGCCGTGCGCGCCCGTCTCGCTGATGCCGGTGACCTGGACTCGGTGCTGCCCGTCCTGTGTTCGGCACGTGCGGACTCCCCGCTCGGACCGCAGTTCATCGCGCCCGAGGTCGCCGCGCTCGACAGTCAGCTCGCCGCCTGGTTCGAGATGCCGGAGAGCCGCCTGGTGATCGCGGAATGCGACGGAGCGACTGTGGGGATGGCTCTCGTCCAGCTTGTGCAGCCAGGGCTGCTCTGTGACGTCCCGTACGCGCAGATCGAAGCGCTGTATGTCGACGCTGAGCATCGACGTCGCGGGGTCGGCCGCGCGCTGCTGTACCAGTCTGCAGTCGAAGCCGCCCGCCACGGGGCTGAGCGCATGATCACCGCTCCACTGACGGGTGCCCGCAGTGAGCAACGATTCCTCGCCGGGCTGGGGTTCCTGCCTGCCGGTGCACGCCGGGTGGTCGAGACTGCATCCGTGCTGCGTCGCCTCGAACTGAGCGGGACCCCGTCGCGGGAGCGCCGGCCCCGGGGTCTCGAGGAGCTCATCGCCCGGCGCCGTCGTAGTCGTGGGCTCCCGGAGACTCCAGCGCGTGGGATGGAATTGACAGCGCTACTCGAGCGCAGTCAGGCGGAGTCCAGGAGCAGGCAGGTCAAGCGGGCGGTGCAGACCCGCCGTCCCGACTCCTCCTCCACGACGGCGATCTCGTAGGCGGCCGTCGAGCGGCCCAGATGAATCGCCCGCGCTTCCCCGCGGACCCAACCGTGACGAACTCCACGATGATGCGTCGCATTCAGATCGAGTCCCACAGCGGCGCGCCCTGTGCCGGCGTGGACGGTCGCCGCGATGGAGGCGAGCGTCTCGGCCAGAGCCGCGGAGGCGCCGCCGTGCAGCAGCCCTGCCGGCTGGGTGTTGCCTGCGACCGGCATTCGCCCCGTCGTGCGGTCGGAGCCGATCTCGAGCACCTCGATTCCGAGACGTTCCACCAGCGTTCCACGGAGGTCGACGTCCTGGGCCGGGTCTGTCGATCGCGAGTCAGGACCTGCAGTGTCGGTCATGCGTCCTAGGCTGTCAGGTGTGAGTGACACTGCGCGACCCCGACTCCTGCTCATCGACGGACATTCGATGGCCTACCGTGCGTTCTTCGCCCTCCCCGTGGAGAACTTCTCCACGACGACGGGCCAGACCACGAACGCCGTGTACGGGTTCACGTCGATGTTGATCAACCTGCTCCGGGACGAGGAACCCACCCACGTGGCGGTGGCCTTCGACGTCTCCAGCCAGACCTTCCGCAAGGACACCTACGCCGACTACAAGGGGACGCGAGAGGAGACACCCCAGGAGTTCCGCGGCCAGATCCCGCTGATCGAAGAAGTCCTGGCCGCACTGAGCATCACGACACTCGGCCGCGAGGGTTTCGAGGCCGATGACATCATCGCCACCCTCGCCAGCCAAGCGGGCTCGGCCGGCTACGAGGTGCTCATCTGCTCCGGCGACAGGGACACCTACCAGCTGGTGACCGACGGCGTCACCGTGCTCTACCCCCGCAAGGGCGTCTCCGACTTGGTGCGGATGACACCTTCTGCGGTCGAGGAGAAGTACGGGGTGCGCCCCGAGCAGTACAGCGACCTGGCCGCGCTGGTGGGGGAGACCAGCGACAACCTGCCCGGCGTTCCCGGGGTGGGCCCCAAGACGGCAGCGAAGTGGATCCTGGCACATGGGGGTCTCGAAGGCATCGTTGCGAACGCTCCCTCGATCACCGGCAAGGCGGGCCAGTCGCTGCGGGACCATCTCGACCAGGTGCTCCTCAACCGTCAGTTGAACGAGCTGCTGCGGGATATGGAGCTTCCGGTCGGACTGGACGAGATCGCACGCCAGCCGTTCGAACGGGAGCGTGTGCATCAGGTCTTCGACGCGCTGGAGTTCCGGGTGTTGCGGGATCGCTTGTTCGAGATGGATCCTCAGGACACCGAGTCCGCCACGGCCGAGTCCTTCGCCCTCGACGTCACCGCGTTGCAGCCCGGCGCCCTCGCCACCTGGATCCATGAGCACGGCGACACCCGGCTCGGTGTCGATGTGAGGGGCAGCGCAGCTGCCGGTACCGGTGACGCGTGGGGACTGGCGATCGCGGCACCCGGTGGCGCGGTGCTGACCATCGACCTCATCGAGATCGGTCCGGAGGACGAGAAGGCACTGGCCACATGGCTCGCGGACGAGACCGCGGAGAAGGTGCTGCACGACGCTAAGACCGCGTGGCACTGCCTGGATGGTCGGGACATGAGGTTGTCCGGCGTGACCTTCGACACTGCGACCGCCGCCTACTTGTGCCACCCGGACCAGCGTTCGTACGCGCTGGCCGACCTCACGCTGCGCTTCCTCGGACGAGAGCTCAAGGCCGGCGACGGGAACGAGTCGGAGGCATCCGGACAGCAAATGCTCGTGCTCGACGGCCCGGATGAGATCGAGCTGTCGGCCGTCCGGGCGGCCGCGGTGGCCGAGCTCGCCGAGGTGCTGACCGAACAGCTCGACCAGCGCTCATCCGTCCCGCTGCTCACCAGCCTTGAGTTGCCGGTGGCACACGTACTCGCCGAGATGGAGAAGGCCGGTATCGCCGCTGACGTCGACTACCTGCGCGATCTTGAGCACCAGTTCGACGACCATGTGCGCTCGGCTGCCAGTCAGGCGTATGAGGTGATCGGGCGCGAGGTCAATCTCAGTTCGCCCAAGCAGCTGCAGGAGGTGCTCTTCGGCGATCTGGAGATGCCCAAGACCCGCAAGACCAAGACCGGGTACACCACGGATGCGGACGCCCTGGCGGACCTCTACACCAAGACCGAGCACCCGTTCCTGGAGCACCTGCTGACCCACAGGGACCAGATCCGGTTGCGGCAGACCGTCGAAGGGCTGCTGCGTACGGTGGCCGCGGACGGACGGATCCACACCACGTACTCCCAGACGATCGCGGCCACGGGCCGGCTCTCGTCCGCCGACCCGAACCTGCAGAACATCCCGATCCGCACCGATGAGGGCCACCGGATCCGGGCTGCGTTCGTGGTCGGCAGCGGCTACGAGTCACTGCTGACGGCCGACTATTCGCAGATCGAGATGCGGATCATGGCCCACCTCTCCGAGGACGAAGGTCTCATCGAGGCGTTCCGCTCCGGGGAAGATCTGCACTCATTCGTCGGTTCGCGCGTCTTCGACGTTGCGCCCGAGGAAGTGACGGCCCCGATGCGGTCGAAGATCAAGGCGATGTCCTATGGGCTGGCGTACGGCCTGAGTGCTTTCGGACTGTCCCGGCAGCTGAAGATCCCCACCTCTGAGGCACGCGAGCTCATGGAGGAGTACTTCCAGCGGTTCGGTGGCGTGCGCGACTACCTCGCCTCCGTCGTCGACCAGGCGCGTGTGAACGGATACACGCAGACCATCCTGGGTCGCCGGCGCTACCTGCCGGACCTGACCAGCGACAACCGCCAGCGCCGCGAGATGGCTGAGCGAATGGCGTTGAACGCACCGATCCAGGGCAGTGCGGCGGACATCATCAAGGTGGCGATGATCGGTGTTCACCGAGCGATGTCCGAGCAGAAGCTTGCCTCCCGGCTGCTGCTGCAGGTCCACGACGAGCTCGTGGTCGAGGTTGCGGCGGGGGAGCGGCAGCAGGCCGAGAGCATCCTGCGCGAGCACATGGGCGCGGCTGCCGATCTAGCCGTCCCGCTCGAGGTGAGCGTCGGTTCCGGGGCCACCTGGCGCGACGCAGGTCACTGACGCTCGGCCACCATGATCAACGTGCCCGGTAGCAGTGCACCACGTTCGGGTCCCCATCCACCCCACACGTGGGTGTTGCCCGGTTGCCACTCCGGCTCGACGAGGTCGACCAGCGTGAACCCCGCCGCGATCACGTCTCGGATGTGATCGCTGAGCGTGCGGTGGAACTCGGCGTACAGGGGTTTCCCCTGCGCATCCCGTTCGACGTAGGGTGCCCGGTCGAAGTAGGACCGTACGAGGGTCAACCCCGCATCGGTCGGGTCGTCAGGGAAGGCCCAGCGCACCGGGTGAGTGACCGAGCAGACCCACCGGCCGCCCGGACGCAGCACACGGGCTGCTTCGGCGTGTACCCGGACGGCGTCCGGGACGAACGGGATGGCGCCGAAGGCCGTGAACACGACGTCGAACGACTGGTCCGGGAAGGGCAGGTCGCGTGCGTCAGCGACGACGAACGGCACCTGCACACCGGTGGCCGTGTCGAGCTGGGCACTGGCACGCGCCATCCCGTCAGCGACGTCGCTCGCGGTGGCGTGCACGTGCCGGGCGCGCAGCCATCGGGAGCACTGTGCGGCTCCGGCGCCGATCTCAAGCACCTCCGCTGCGCGAAGGGCCGCGAGATCACCCAGCAGCCCGGCGTCGGATTCACGAAGCCCCTCCGGGCACCAGCGAAAGTCGGCCGCCCCCAGGAAGTCTCCGTGCTCGGCCAGGTAGCCGGGGGCCTCGTCCGACCACCAGTCACCATTCGCAGACGCTGCCGCCACCGGATCGACCGGCTCGTAGCCCGCGCTGGCGATGGGCTCTCGCGCCTCCGGCGCCCTCTCGTTCATGAGGCCATCATCACCTTTGCCAGGCCTTCGGTCGTCGGGGTAGGATTGCCGAGGTCATTCGTGCGTTCCTGCCTCCTGACATGGCGGTCGCTGTGGTCCAGCCCTTCGAGAGTCTCGATCGGCGGCCCGGCAGCCACCACGAGTCGCGGGTGGAGATCGTCCGAGTGCCATCGCGAGCGGCTCGCGGGACGAACTGCTCGCTGTTGTCCTGTGTCCGACCCACTATCCCTGTCCGCATCGGAGTCCAACACTCAATGACTATCACCAGCCCGGCCTCGACGAACGCACCGCAGGTCGCGGTCAACGACATCGGCTCGGAAGAGGATTTCCTCGCAGCCGTCGACGCGACCATCAAGTACTTCAATGACGGTGACATCGTCGAGGGCACGGTCGTCAAGGTCGACCGAGACGAGGTTCTCCTCGACATCGGTTACAAGACCGAAGGCGTCATTCTCTCGCGCGAGCTCTCCATCAAGCACGACGTCGACCCCGATGAGGTCGTCGCCGTCGGAGACGCCGTCGAGGCTCTCGTCCTCCAGAAGGAGGACAAGGAGGGCCGTCTGCTGCTGTCCAAGAAGCGCGCACAGTACGAGCGCGCCTGGGGCACCATCGAGAAGATCAAGGAAGAGGACGGCGTCGTCACCGGCACCGTCATCGAGGTCGTCAAGGGCGGCCTCATCCTCGACATCGGCCTGCGCGGCTTCCTGCCCGCGTCGCTGGTGGAGATGCGCCGCGTGCGCGACCTGCAGCCGTACATCGGCCAGGAGATCGAAGCCAAGATCATCGAGCTCGACAAGAACCGCAACAACGTCGTGCTCTCCCGCCGTGCCTGGCTCGAGCAGACCCAGTCCGAGGTGCGTTCCACCTTCCTGCAGACGCTGCAGAAGGGGCAGGTGCGCCCCGGTGTGGTCTCATCGATCGTCAACTTCGGTGCGTTCGTGGACCTGGGTGGGGTGGACGGCCTGGTGCACGTCTCCGAGCTCTCCTGGAAGCACATCGATCACCCGAACGAGATCGTGGAGGTCGGCCAGGAGGTCACCGTCGAGGTGCTCGACGTCGACTTCGACCGGGAGCGCGTCTCGCTGTCGCTGAAGGCCACCCAGGAGGACCCGTGGCAGGCATTCGCCCGCACGCACGCCATCGGGCAGGTCGTGCCGGGTAAGGTCACCAAGCTCGTGCCGTTCGGTGCGTTTGTGCGCGTCGAAGACGGCATCGAGGGTCTGGTGCACATCTCCGAGCTGGCCCAGCGCCACGTCGAGCTGCCCGAGCAGGTGGCGAAGGTTGATGACGAGGTGTTCGTCAAGGTCATCGACATCGACCTGGAGCGCCGCCGCATCTCGCTCTCGCTGAAGCAGGCGAACGAGGGCGTGGACCCCAACAGCGACGAGTTCGACCCGTCGCTGTACGGTATGGCCGCCGAGTACGACGACCAGGGCAACTACAAGTACCCCGAGGGCTTCGACCCGGAGACCAACGAGTGGCTCGAGGGGTACGAGACGCAGCGGGAGGCCTGGGAGGCGCAGTACGCTTCCGCCCACGAGCGCTGGGAGGCGCACAAGGCTCAGGTCCTGCGTGCGATCGAGGCCGACGCGGAGTCTGCATCCTCCGGAGGCGGTAGCAGCAGTAGCAGCAGCAGTCCTGCCGTCGAGGCGCCTGAGTCCTCTTACACCTCGGCACCGGTTGACGCGGGCGGCACGCTTGCCTCCGACGAGGCGCTTGCCGCGCTGCGTGAGAAGCTCACCGGCAACTGATCGCAGGCTCTCCAGCCGCTGATCTGCGAAGGCCCGGACTGTCACCGACACGGTGACGCTCCGGGCCTTCGTCGTCGCCGCACGCGAGCGTCCGTCCGTCCGTCATAGGCTGGCCTCGTGCCTCAACGACCGCCGACCGTGTTGCTGACCGGATTCGAACCCTTCGACGACGCTTCTTCCAATCCCTCCATCGATGCGGTGCGCCTGGTCGCCACGGCATGGGACAGGGAGGAGGAACTCGTCGTAGCGGAGCTGCCCGTGGCCTACGGCCGGGCCGGCGAGCAACTCGAGGAGCTGCTACGCGTGCACCGGCCCGCCGTGGCTGTCGGTGTGGGTCTGGCGGGTGGACGCCGCACGGTGAGCCTGGAACGTCTCGCCGTGAACTTGCGCGATGCCCGGATCCCTGACAATGACGGCGCACAGCCGGTCGACGAACCGGTCCTGGAGGATGGCCCCGCTGCCCGCTGGATGAGTCTGCCCGTCAAGCGCATCGCAAGCGCGCTGGCCGGTGCGGGCATCCCCGCCGAGCTGTCGATGACCGCCGGGACCTATGTGTGCAACACAGTGGCGTATCACCTGGGCACGTGGGCCGCGTCGGTCTCCTCTGTCAGTCTCGGTGGTCGCCCCCCGTGTGCAGGCTTCGTTCACGTCCCACCCGCTGACGTCCTCGGTGTCTCGGTCCTCGCCAGCGGCCTGCGTCTCGTGCTCGACGTCGCCCTGGCAGGTGAGCCCGAACTGGCGATCCCTGCCGGGAGCACCTCATGAGTGCAGAGAGTGCGACGCGGGCGCCAGCGTTGAGTGTGGGTCTCACCGGCGGCATCGGTGCCGGTAAATCCACGGTGACCCGGATGCTGGAGGCGAGGGGCGCCGTCGTGATCGATGCGGACGTGCTCGCACGGGAGGCGGTCGCTCCCGGTACGAGGGGCCTCGCCGAGGTGGTGGCGGCGTTCGGTGAGCAGGTGCTGGACGCGGACGGAGCGTTGGACCGGCCGGCATTGGCGCGCCAGATTTTCGGGGACGACCGCGCCCGTCAGCGGTTGAACGCCATCGTGCACCCGCGCGTGCGGCGGGCCGCTACCGAACGTGCCGCCGCCGTGAGTCCCGGGCGGGTGGCGCTGCACGACATCCCGCTGCTGGTGGAGAACGGGCTGGCGGCCGACCACCATCTGGTGCTGGTGGTCGGCGCATCCGAGCCAGTGCGGCTGGAACGGCTGGCGGCACGGGGGATGCAGGCTGCGGACGCACGCTCTCGCATGGCGGCCCAAGCCACGGACGACGAGCGTCGGCGCGTGGCTGACATCTGGATCGACAACGGTGGCTCGCTGGCGGTGACGCACGCGCAGGTCGACCGGGTCTGGGAGCGCCGGATCGCCCCGTACGCGCAGAACCTGCGAACCGGATCACGGGCGGAGCGTCCCCTGGCTGCGGCCCTGGTGCCCGATTCGGGCCTGCCACGTACCTGGACGATGCAGGCCGAGGACCTCCTGGCCCGGATCCGGCGGGCTATGGGTGAGTCTGCGCTCTCGGCGCATCACATCGGGTCCACCTCCGTTCCGGGCCTGGTGGCCAAGGACGTGCTGGACCTGCAGATCGGGGTTCAGGATCTGGCCACCGCCGATGCGCTGGCGGATCGCCTCGCAGCGGCGGGCTTCCCGGCCATGCCGGGCCAGTGGACCGACAGTCCGAAGGACTCCCTGGCCGATGGTGGGTGGGAGAAGCGCTTGCACGTCAATGCCGATCCTGGCCGTCACGTCAACCTGCACGTACGGGTCGCAGGTGGGCCGGCCTGGCGGTTCGCGCTGATGTTCCGGGACTGGCTGCGAGATGTTGCCGCTGAGCGGGAGGACTACGCCCGGATAAAGCAGCGCCTAGCGGCTCAGACCACCAGCACCCGGGACTACGCCGAGGCGAAGGCGCCCTGGTTCGACCAGGCGTGGCCCCGGATCCAGGCCTGGGCGACGGCGACGGGCTGGTACCCGCCGCCGTCGTGACACCTCAGGCTGCGAGCGTGGCCGAGAGCGTGATCGGCGTGGCCCTGAGAGCACCGGAGACCGGGCAACCGTCCTTCGCTGCGGCGGCGATCCGCTGGAAGTCCTCCTCGCTGATCCCCGCCACGACTGCCGAGACGGTCAGTGCGATGCCGGTGATGCCTGTGCCGGGCTCAAATGTCACCTCGGCGGCGGTGTTGACCGACTCCGGCGGCGTCCCGTTGCTCGCGAGCTCGTTCGAGAACGCCATCGAGAAGCAGGAGGCGTGCGCGGCGGCGATCAGCTCCTCCGGCGTCGTGGTACCGGCACCGGGCTCAGTGCGGGCCTTCCAGGACACGTCGAACGTGCCCAGACCTGACGTGTCGAAGGTGGTGCGGCCGGATCCGTTGAACAGATCCCCGGTCCATGCGGTACTGGCGTTGCTGACGACGGCCATGGGTGTCCTCCCGTAGGTGGCAGTGGTGGTGGTCACCACCCATCCTGCCTTCCCGGCGGCTGTGCGTGCACGATCACCCGCCCGTAGCTGCGAGAGAATCACCGCTCAGGACGTCAGATGCGTCCGGAGGAAGCTCGCGACGGCGGCCACTTCTGCTGTCGAGACACCGTGTCCGAGCCCGGGGTACTCCGTGACGGTGAGCGCCGTGTGCGAGGTGAGGAACGCCGTCGTGGCCGCGAAGACCTCGGGCGGCAGCAACGGGTCTGCGGAGCCGTAGCCGGAGAAGACAGGCGGGCGGATCTGCGCGAGCGCCTCGTCACCGGCCACCGGCCCGGGGACGTGGAACCCGGAGAGCACGACACCGCACCGGAACAGTTCCGGGCGGTTCCGGAGCAGGTGCGTCACCATCGCACCGCCCTGCGAGAAGCCGAGCACCCCGATGGGCCCTGGTGTGCCGGCCATGGCCAGGACGCGCTCCAGCCACCCCAGCACCCCGGCCGTGGCGGCCGTGGCGATCGCCGGATCCGGTGATCCTGCCGATGCCGCGTCCTCGATGGGGAACCAGGCGTAGCCACGCTGCGCCGGGAGCGGGGCCCGCAAGCTGGCCACGACGGCGTCGCTCACCAGCTCTGGAGCTAGGCCGGTGAGGTCGCCCTCGTCCGCACCGTACCCGTGCAGCAGGACCAGCAGCGGGCGGGACTCGAGTGCGGCCGCGAGATCATCAGGGCCGAATCGGGCGGGAAGCGTCCACACGATGGCACCATCGTCGATGGGCAGCAGGGCCGGCTGCCGACCGGTGTGGTGGGGGAGCGCAGAGGACGTCGAGGAGGCAGAGGAGCCAGAGGTGTTCACGCAGGCACGATGTCACACCCGGCGCGTACCGTAGTCCCATGCGTCCCGTGACCGATCTGCAGCGCACCGTCGCTCCCTTCGAGGTGATCTCCGAGTACTCGCCGGCGGGAGATCAGCCCAGCGCCATCGCCGACCTGACTCAGCGATTGCAGGCGGGGGAGAAGGATGTCGTCCTCCTCGGCGCGACGGGGACGGGGAAGTCGGCGACGACGGCGTGGCTGATCGAGCAAGTGCAGCGGCCCACGCTGGTGATGGCGCCGAACAAGACCCTCGCGGCCCAGTTGGCCACCGAGTTCCGCGAACTGCTGCCCAACAACGCCGTCGAGTACTTCGTCTCCTACTACGACTACTACCAGCCCGAGGCCTACGTCCCGCAGACGGACACCTACATCGAGAAGGATTCCTCGATCAACGATGAGGTCGAGCGACTGCGGCACTCGGCCACCAACAACCTCCTGACGCGCCGCGATGTCGTGGTGGTGGCGTCGGTCTCGTGCATCTACGGCCTGGGCACACCGCAGGAGTACGTGGACCGGATGGTGCCGCTGCGGGTGGGGGACCAGGTGGAGCGCGATGACCTGCTGCGCCAGTTCGTCACGATGCAGTACACGCGCAACGACATGGCCTTCACCCGCGGTACGTTCCGAGTGCGTGGCGACACCATCGAGATCATCCCGGTGTACGAGGAGATGGCGGTCCGGATCGAGATGTTCGGTGACGAGATCGAGACCCTGGCCACGCTCCACCCGGTCACCGGCGAGGTCGTACGCACCGAGTCCGAGCTCTACCTGTTCCCGGCCACGCACTATGTGGCGGGGCCGGAACGCATGGAGCGGGCGATCACGTCTATCGAAGCCGAGTTGGAGGAGCGCCTGGCCGAGCTGGAGCGCCAGAACAAGCTGCTGGAAGCTCAACGGCTGCGCATGCGCACCACGTACGACATCGAGATGATGCGCGAGATCGGTTCGTGCTCAGGCATCGAGAACTACTCCCGCCACATCGACGGCCGCGAGGGCGGGACTGCCCCGAACACTCTGCTGGACTACTTCCCTGAGGACTTCCTCCTCGTGATCGACGAGTCGCACGTGACCGTGCCGCAGATCGGTGCCATGTATGAGGGCGACATGTCCCGCAAGCGGACGCTCGTGGATCACGGATTCCGGCTTCCCAGCGCCATGGACAACCGGCCGCTGCGCTGGGAGGAGTTCCTGGAACGGATCGGGCAGACCGTGTATCTGTCGGCGACACCCGGAAACTACGAGCTCAGCCAGTCCGACGGGGTCGTCGAGCAGATCATCCGGCCGACCGGGCTGATCGACCCCGAGGTCGTGGTCAAGCCCACCCAGGGCCAGATCGATGATCTACTCGCTGAGATCACCGAGCGCACCCAGCGTGACGAACGGGTGCTGGTGACCACGCTGACGAAGAAGATGGCTGAGGACCTCACCGACTACCTGCTCGAACGCGGAGTTCAGGTGCGCTATTTGCACTCCGAGGTCGACACGCTCAGGCGGGTGGAGCTGCTCCGCGAACTGCGGATGGGCAGCTTCGACGTGCTCGTCGGGATCAACCTGCTGCGCGAAGGGCTGGACCTGCCCGAGGTCTCGCTCGTCAGCATCCTCGATGCCGACAAGGAGGGCTTCCTACGATCTGGCACCTCCCTCATCCAGACGATCGGGCGCGCTGCGCGCAACGTCTCGGGCCAGGTGCACATGTACGCCGACTCGATCACGCCCTCGATGCAGCACGCGATCGAGGAGACCAACCGGCGCCGGGAGAAGCAACTCGCATACAACGCCGAGATGGGGATCGACCCGACCCCGCTGCGCAAGCGGATCGGTGACATCACCGACATGCTCAGCCGTGAGGACATCGACACCAAGGAACTGCTCGAGGGCGGCTACCGGAAGAGCAAGGCGGGTACGAGCCGCTCGGCGGGTGCGGGCGGTTCACGGGAGAAGCTTGCCGGTGCCGCGGCAAGCGACCTGGCCGACCTCATCCAGCAGCTCAACGACCAGATGCTCGCTGCCGCAGACGAGCTCCAGTTCGAGCTCGCCGCCCGGTTGCGGGATGAGATCTCCGACCTGAAGAAGGAGCTGCGGCAGATGACGCAGGCGACCGCCTGAGCGAGTCCGCTGAACCGCTACCGGCGGGCTGCGATCGTCTCGGTCAACCGGTCGAACACTGCTTCGGTGACGGTGATTCCGCCTCGGCGGAGCGCGAGGTTCGCTGCACCGACCAGCCCGTCGGTGGTGAGGATCGGTTCCTGCTCCGGCAGTTGCGCACCGACGATCTCGGCGACGGTGGGCTGCTGCGTGAGCACGCTTCCGCCGAAGACCACCGGGCCACTGATGTCCGGGGCGAGCATCGCTGCGAGGGCGGCGCGCAGGGCGAGTGCGGCCTCGTGGACGATGGCGCGAGCGGTGGCGTCGCCTTCACGTGCGGCCTCGAAAGCGATCGGTGCCAGTTGAGCGAGCTCGACCGGACGCCACGTATAGAGCAGATCGACTGCATGCTGGATGGCACCGGGACGTCCCTCGACCTCCGCCGGTGCGTCCGGATCGAGGTCGAGCGCCGTCAGCAGCGCATCGGTCAGCGCTGTGGGATCGGCTCGACCATCGAGGGCCGCCAGGCCGTGCCGGACGACCTGGTGGCCGACCCAGAATCCGGAGCCGGCATCACCGAGGAGCCATCCGAGTCCGTCGGTCACCCGTTCCAGCTCGAAGTTCCGCACCCGGACGGCTACCGCGCCGGTGCCGGCGACGACGGCGTACCCGTCGGGCTGAGGGGTGGCAGAGAGGAACGCGGCGAGCAGGTCGGGCTCGAGTGTGAGTGAGATCGGGAGGCCGGCCGCGTGCAGCGGGTCGTTGAGCCAGTCCGCCTCGCGCGCGACGCGACTGCCCGCCATGGCCGCGATACCGTCAGCGAGCAGCGACGGCTCGGCGCCGGCGTTCGCCAGCGCAGCCTGACTCGCGGTCAGCACATTCTGTGCGGCGAGCTCCGGCCCTGCACTGATCGGATTGCCGGATCCGGCCCGTCCGGTTCCGAGGCAGGTGCCGTCGGGCAGTACGAGTGCAGCACGTGTGGACGTGCCGCCGGCGTCGATGCCGAGATAACAGTTGGTCACGATTCCTCCGAGACGCTTGACGAACGTCGACACTGAGAATACCTTTCACGTACTTCGGCGAACAAGCGAGAGGGATTTTCAGTGGCGAGCACGGTGACGGAGGTCGACCGGAACCTCCGGGTGACTGAGCGTATCCACGCCAACCGGGCATTGATGTCCGCGGCGATGCGCAAGATCGCCGATGTCGTGCTGGACGACCCGAGCGCGCCGCTGGAGCTGTCGATCACTGAGCTGGCCGACCGCGCCGGTACCTCGCCCGCGACGGTCACGAGGTTCTGCCGCCAGCTGGGGTACCCGGGCTACGTGCAGTTCCGCGTCGGTGTGGCCACTGACTCGGGCCGCGGTGATGATTCCGACGCCGAGGGATGGCGGATCGAGATGGGGCGCACGCTCGATCCGGACGACTCCCCGGACGACGTCCTGCGGGCCCTGCTCAACGCCCATGTGCGTTCCTTGCGGGCCACCGCGGACGTGCTCGACCTCGACGCGGTCACACAGGTGGCCCTGCGAATCGCCGCAGCCGACCATCTCGACATCTACGGCACTGGCGGCAGTTTCGCAATGGCCGACGAGATGCGTACGCGCCTCTACCGGATCGGCGTGAACGCCCACTCCTGGGGTGACGTTCACGCCGGCTTGGCGAGCGCCTCCATCCAAGGCCCCCAGACCACCGCCATCGGAATCTCCAACAGTGGCCGCACGCGCGAGACCATCGACATGCTCGCCCGCGCCCAGCGATCCGGGGCATTCACGGTCGCCATCACGAGCTTTCCTTCCTCGCCGCTCGCGCAGCTCGCTGATCTCAGCCTGCTCGCCTCGGTCCCGGAGCAGTACCTGCATCCGGCCGACCTTTCCGCCAAGCACTCACAGCTGTTCGTGCTCGACGTCCTCTACCTGATCGTCGCGCAGCAGGACTACAGCGGTGCTGCCGCCAAGATTGCCGCATCCGCCGACGCGGTGGCGGCTCGACGTCGTCCGGACTGACCCGGTCGTGATGTCTCGCCCTTCACCCGAAAGAACGAGAGGAACCCGATGATCTCTACCGTTGCCGACTTCCACCGCGAGGTGGCTGGTCGACTGGACACGCTCGCGCAGCGGGCAGCCGACGGGACGTTCGACCCAGCGGTCGATCTGCTCGTGAACGCTCTCGAAGCTGGTGGCGTCATTCAGGCGTTCGGTACCGGCCACTCCGAGGCTTTCGCGATGGAGATCGCCGGACGGGCCGGTGGGCTGATCCCCACCACTCGCATCGCGCTGCGCGATGTCGTCCTGCACGGCGAGCGTTCGGTAGCCGACCTCGAGGGCGCGACGATGGAGCGTGACCCGGACATCGTTGCGGAGCTGCTGGCGGCCTCGCCGCTGCACCCGGAGGACGTGTTCGTGATTGCCTCCAACTCGGGCGTCAACGGATCCATCGTCGGACTCGCCCTGGCGGTGAAGGAGCGTGGCCACAAGGTCATCGCGGTCACGAGTATGGAACACACGATGGCGGTGCCGCCCAAGCACCCGAGCGGTCAGCGCCTCGCGGACGTGGCTGACGTGGTCCTCGACAATCTCGCGCCGTTTGGTGACGCGACGCTCACCCTCGGTGAGAAGTACGGTGCCGGCGCCGTCTCGTCGCTGACCGCCGCGTTCATCGCCCAGGCACTCACGCTCGGTGTGACCGAGCGCATGCTTGCCGCGGGATCCGTCCCGCCGCTGTACATCTCAGCCAACTCACCAGGAGGTGACGAGCACAACCATGCACTCGAAGAGCGTTACCGCGGCCGGATCCGGCGATCCGGCTGAGCGGGCCGCACGCGGGATGCGCGTGGCCGCTCGTCCTGTTATCACTGCACCATCCAGTACCCCCACCACAGAAAGGTCGACGACGACATGAATGCCAAGCTCACCACCACCCCCGACCGCCGGACCGTACTCCGCGGTGGAATCATCACCGCGGCCAGCCTGCCCCTCGGTGTCACCCTTGCCTCCTGCGCCACCGGAGGTGGCGGCGACGAAGAGACCACTGACGGCGGCGAGGAGCCGGGCGGCGAGACTTCGGCCGACAACCCCTTCGGCATGGCCGAGAACACCACCGTCGACGCCGTCATCTTTGATGGTGGCTACGGCGTCGACTACGTCGAGTTCGCCGCTGACATCCTCGCCGAGACCCACGAGGGATCCTCGGTCGAGGTGTCCCCGTCCACCCAGATCGCCACCGAGCTGCAGCCGCGGTTCGTGGGCGGCAACCCGCCCGACCTCGTGGACAACTCCGGAGCCGGCTCGATCGGCTTCAACGCGATCCTCGACCAGCTCGAGGACCTCAACGATGTGATCGATGCCCCCAACCTCGAGGGCACCACGATCCGCGACACGCTGTACGACGGTGTGCTGGCCCCGAGCACCTACGGGGACAAGCTCGCCGCCATCAACTACGTCCTGACGGTCTATGGCGTGTGGTACTCATCCAGCCTGTTCGAGGAGAACGGCTGGACCCCGCCCACCACGTGGGACGAGGCCCTGGAACTCGGAGCCGCGGCGAAGGAGCAGGACCTGTACCTGTTCGGCTGGGGCACCGAGGCTGCCACCTACTACCAGACGCTGGCGATCGAGTCCGCGATCAAGGAAGGGGGCGACGAGGTCCGGCTGGCGCTGGAGAACCTGGAGGCCGACTGCTGGTCGCAGGACGCGATCCAGGGCGTCTTCGCAGCGATGAAGGAGGCCGTCGACGCCGGCTACTTCAAGCCCGGCGGCTCCGGCACCCAGTTCACGGCTGCTCAGGCGCAGTGGTCCAACACGCAGGAGTTCCTGCTCTACCCCTCGGGATCCTGGATCGAGAACGAGATGCGTGACCAGACCACCGAGGGCTTCGAGATGAAGGGCATCTCCTCGATGAGCCTGACCTCGAGCCCGGCGCTGGGGGCGGACGCGCTGCACTCCACGGCGGGTGAGCCGTTCATCGTTCCCTCCGACGGCAACACCGCCGCGGGCAAGGAGCTGCTGAGGATCATGCTCTCGAAGGAGTCGGCCGAGAACTTCGCCGCGACGAAGCTCGCTCCCACCATCGTGCGCGACACGGTGCCGGCTGACGGGTTCGGCTCCACGGCCCTGGTCTCCCAGACCGACCTGCTCTCGGCAGCCGGGGAGAGCATCTTCACCTTCAACTTCGTCAACACCTACGGAATGAACCCCGAGCAGCTGCCGATCTGGAACTCCTTCCTTGACGGCAGCAAGTCGGTGGCCGACCTCACGAGCGAGCTCCAGGCGATCACCGATCGGATCCGGGAGGATGACACGATCGACAAGGTCGAGGTCTCATGACCCTCTCCGGCTCGGTCATCGACGGGCAGCCGCCGAACCAGACCACTCCTACGGGGCCCGTTCCCGGGCCCCGTAGGGGGCGGCGCCGGAAGTGGACGCTGGACCGGATCACCTTCTTCATCGTCTTCCTCGGGCTGCCGCTCGCCCTGTTCCTGATCTTCGTCATCAACCCGTTCATCCAGGCCGGGTACTACTCGCTGACGAACTGGTCGGGGTTCTCCCCGGAGCAGGAATTCGTCGGGCTGCAGAACTTCATCACCCTCGCCCAGGACCCACGGTTCACCAACGCGGTGGGCAACAGCGTGGTGCTGGGGCTGGTGGTGCCGTTCGTCACGCTGACGATCGCGCTCATCTTCGCGATCCTGATCACGATCGGTGGCGCTGGCCGCGGGCAGATCCGTGGCGTCAAGGGTGCCGGGTTCTACCGGGTGGTCTCGCTCTTCCCGTACGTCATCCCCGGGATCGCGATCGGCCTGATCTGGCGGTTGATCCTGGACCCGAGCAGTGGTCTGGTCAACGGTGTGCTGACCGGTCTGGGACTCGACCAGTTCGAGTCCTTCGCCTGGCTCGGCAACGTGACCACCGCGATGCCTGCCTCGATCTTCGTGATCGTGTGGGGCTTTGTCGGCTTCTACATGCTGCTGTTCATTGCCGCAATCAAGGGCATCCCCGCCGAGACCTACGAGGCTGCCCGTCTGGACGGTGCTGGGCGAGCTCGGATGAGCTGGTCGATCACGTTGCCGCTCATCCGCGACAACGTGCAGACCGCCTACATCTACATCGGCATCATGGCGCTCGATGCCTATGTCTACATGCAGGCTCTCAACCCCCAGGGTGGGCCAGACAGCTCCACCCTGGTCATGTCGCAGCAGCTGTTCCGCACGGCGTTCACCGAGAGCAAGTTCGGCTATGCCAGCGCCATGGGTGTGGTGATCGCACTGGTCACACTGGTGTTCGCCGCCTTGGTGTTCACGGTGAACCGTCTGACCGGCGGCAAGGACGATGGAGGTGCCTCATGAGTACCGCTACGACGCAGCGGACAGTCCGCAAGACCGTACCGGCGAAGGGCGATCGTCCTGTCGCAGTCGTCTCGCATGGCGCCCTGGTGTTCTGGTGCGTGCTGGTGATCGCACCGATGCTGTGGACGTTGCTCAGCTCGTTCAAGACCTCGAGCGAGATCTTCGCCTCGCCGTTCGGGCTTCCGGCCGAGTGGAGCTTCACGAACTACGCCAACGCCTGGGTGGATTCGGGGTTGGGCGACGCGTTCATCAACACGATCATCGTCGTCGGCACTGCCTTGGTGCTGGTGATGCTGCTCGGGTCGATGTGCGCCTACATACTGGGACGGTTCGAGTTCTTCGGGCGCCGGGCGATCTACTACCTGATGCTCGCAGGGCTGACCTTCCCGGTCTTCCTCGCGATCGTGCCGCTGTTCTTCGTGCTGCAGAACCTCGGCCTCCTCGGGACGCTTCCGGGGCTGATCGTCACCTACGTCTCCTTCGCCCTTCCGTTCACCGTCTTCTTTCTCTACTCATTCTTCCGCGGCCTGCCGGGGGAGATCAGTGAAGCGGCGGCGATCGACGGAGCGGGGGAGTGGCGCACCTTCTTCCAGGTGATGCTGCCGATGGCCCGTCCGGGCATGGCCTCGGTCGCGATCTTCAATTTCCTCGGACTGTGGAACCAGTTCCTGCTTCCGGTGGCGCTGAACACTGACCGCGACAACTGGGTCCTGGCCCAGGTGCTGGCCAGCTTCATCTCCTCGGCAGGTTACGCCGTCGACTTCGGAGCGATGTTCGCTGCGGCCGTCGTGACGATCGTGCCGGTGCTGATCGCCTACATCGTCTTCCAGCGTCAGCTGCAAGGCTCGGTCAGTCAGGGCACGATGAAGTAGGCCTCTGAGGTGCCGGGCCCGCCGTCCGACCGCGCGACAATGCGCGGAGGGCGGCGGAATGGCACTCCGCGAGGATCGACATGTGGCCGGGTGCGCTCTCTGTACCCGGCCACATGCTGCTACCCTTTGTCGAAGGAGGGGAGTACCCCTTAAGCGGTGACGTCGTCAGTACAGGCGAGCCAGTTCGTCTCGGCGTCATCGGCCCACCAGCGGTGGGGGAGACCTCCGGTGCACACCCAACTCACCGGAGGTTTTCGTATGGATGTCCCACTCTGGGCATGGCTGGCCACCGTTGGTCTCATCGTCGCAATGCTCGTCGTCGACTTCATGGGCCATGTGCGCAAAGCGCACGCACCGTCGCTGAAGGAGGCGGGCCTGTGGTCGGCCGGCTACGTGCTGATCGCGCTCGTATTCGGTGGATTCGTCCTGCTCGAGTGGGGATCGGACTACGGGCTCCAGTATTTCTCCGGCTACATCACGGAGAAGTCGCTCTCGGTGGACAACCTGTTCGTGTTCGTGCTGATCATGGCGAGCTTCCGCGTACCGCGGAAGTATCAGCAGAAGGTGCTGCTGATCGGGATCGTGATCGCGCTTGTGCTGCGCACCCTGTTCATCGTGCTCGGCGCCGCGATCGTCAATGAGTTTGCCTGGGTGTTCTACATCTTTGGGGCCTTCCTCATCTACACGGCCATCACGCAGGTGAGAAAGTCGGAGGAAGACGAGGAGTTCAAGGAGAACGCCGCATTGCGGCTGGTGCGCCGCGTCTTCCCGACGACGGAGGGCTACGTCGACGACAAGATGTTCACCCGCTCCTCCGGCCGGATGCACGTGACGCCGATGTTCATCGTGATCCTCGCCATCGGCAGCGCCGACATCCTGTTCGCCGTCGACTCCATCCCGGCGATCTTCGGCCTCACCCAGGAGGTCTTCCTGATCTTCGCGGCCAACGCCTTCTCGCTGCTCGGCCTGCGGCAGCTGTACTTCCTCATCGACGGCCTGCTCGACCGCCTCGTTTACCTCAACTACGGACTGGCCGCGATCCTCGCTTTCATCGGGGCCAAGCTGGTGATCCACGCCCTGCACGAGAACGAGGTGCCGTTCATCAACGGTGGGCAGGAGTGGCACGTGATCCCGGAGGTCAACACCTACGTCTCCCTGATCGTGATCGTCGGCATCCTGACAGTGACCACCGTGACCTCACTGCTGGCCGGTCGCAGGTCCGCTACGGCGGTCGAGGTCACGGCAGCAGCGGAAGAAGCGTCGACGGCGGTCGGCGAGGACGATGGCGAGCCCCGCTCGTCGTTGGGTGACCTGTACCGCTGAATCTCTCAGCGTTCTGCCTGAGGGAGCGGCGTGCACGGTGGGGCCTTGTGACAGTGGCCGACTGCTCTGTGCAGGACTGGCTCTGTGCGGGACGGTGCGCGGGCGACGTGTTCGCCGTCAGGTCCGGGCTGCGAGGACTCCGATCACGGGGTTCCATGCCCGGACCTTGCGGTGGGAGATCAGGTGGGCGCGGTGGAAGGGGTCGGCGTCCAGGATCTGCTTGACCTGGGCGTCGTCCTCGGCCGAGACCAGCAGCAGAGCGCCCGGTGCGGCATTGTCCAGCCACGGCCCGGACGCGAGCACCGTACCCTCCGCGGCAAGTCCGTTCAGGAACTCGCGATGCTCGGGCCGGAGTGCATCGATGTCGGCGGTCCGCGTGGTGTCGTAGACGTACTCGACGGCGAATGTCCTCATGCGTGCAGCGTACCTGTGGCGCTCGATCACCACCCTCGTGCCCGCCAGGCGGGAAGGTGAGGGCGCTCGGCACCGAGCGTGGTGCTATCCCCGTGCCCCGGGTGGACCAGTGTGGAGTCGTCGAAGACGTCGAAGACGCGACTGGAGACGTCGGTGAACAACGTCTGGAAATCCTCAGCGGAGCGGGTTCTTCCGAGACCACCGGGGAAAAGGCTGTCGCCGCTGAAGAGCCATGTCACGCCGTCGGGATCCTGCCACGCCAGAGCGACAGAACCGGGCGTGTGACCGCGTAGCCCGATCACCGTCAGGTGGAACTTGCCGATTTCGATCAGCTCGCCGTGGCGCAGTCGGCGCGTGACGGGCACAGGGAGGTGGTCGGCATCGGGAGCGCCGGCGAGGACAGCGGCGCCCGTGGCCGCGATCACCTGCGGTAGCGCGCGATGGTGGTCCCAGTGGCGATGCGTGGTGACCACGCTCGTGAGGCGACCGCCGGGACGGGCTGCCTCGACAAGGCTGAGCACGCGCTCGGAATCGTCGGCGGCGTCGATCAGGAGCTGTTCACCGAGTTCGCGATCGGTGAACAGGTAGGTGTTGTTGTCCTGCGGGGAAACGCTGGCCTTACGGATCTCGACGTCACCGCGCCGCCAGCACAGACCGGCGCCGCCTTGCTCGACGTGTGCCGGGATCACCGGATCGGGGCCCTCGGCGAGACCAGCCGTCATGGCAGCAGGCTCTCACCCAACTCGGTGGGGTTGACCGCAACCTCCCACCGGAACCCGTCCGGGTCGATGACGTAGCCGGAATACCCGCCCCAGCTACGCCACGCCGCCTGACCGATCCGGGCGCCGGCACCTTCAGCGAGTTCGAGAATGCTGTCGACCTCTGTAGGTTCGGCCACATTGTGGGCGAGCGTGATCGGGGGAGTGCCCGTACGGGAGACGGGGCCGATCTCGGCCTCGGCGTGATCACGGTGCCATAGCGACAACAGCAGGTGGTCCCCGATGCGGATCATCAGCACCTCTCCGGGGACATCGACCTCGGCCTGCCAGCCGAGCCCATCGATGTAGAAGGCGCGGGAGACGTCGAGATCGGCGACGACGAGAGTGATGAGGCTCAGGCGTTGGTCCATGACAGAGAGTCTGGCACCAGCCACCGACATGCGTGTGATCGCACACGAAGAGTGTCGAACGCTTGTACGATGTCGGTAGTGCGGCTTACCATGGCGGGCGTGAGTGACACCCTCCTCGTGCGCGGCGCCCGCGAGCACAACCTCAAGAACGTCAGCATCGACCTGCCCCGTGACGGCCTCATCGTGTTCACCGGACTCTCGGGGTCCGGGAAGTCATCGCTTGCCTTCGACACGATATTCGCCGAGGGGCAGCGGCGATACGTCGAGTCCTTGTCCGCCTACGCGCGCCAGTTCCTCGGCCAGATGGACAAGCCCGACGTGGACTTCATCGAGGGCCTGTCGCCTGCGGTGTCGATCGACCAGAAGTCGACCAACCGGAACCCGCGATCGACCGTCGGAACGATCACCGAGGTGTACGACTACCTGCGCTTGCTGTTCGCGCGCGCAGGTACCCAGCATTGTCCCCAGTGCGGCGAACAGATCGTGGCCCAGACCCCGCAGCAGATCGTCGACCGGTTGCGAGCCAAGCCGGAGGGCACACGCTTCCAGGTGCTAGCTCCGGTGGTGCGCGGGCGCAAGGGGGAGTACGCCGATCTGTTCAAGGATCTGCAGTCGCGAGGATTCGCACGCGCCATCGTCGATGGTGAGCTCGTGCAACTCAGTGAGCCGCCCGTGCTGGAGAAGAAGCTCAAGCACACCATCAACGTGGTGGTCGACCGACTCGTCGTGCGGGAGAACATCCGCCAGCGACTCACGGACTCGGTGGAGACCGCGCTCGGCCTGGCGGAGGGACTGGTCGTGGCCGATTTCGTCGACCTCGACCCCGAGGATCCGGAGCGCACACGTCGCTTCTCCGAAAAACGGGCCTGCCCGAACGATCACCCGCTCGCCTTGGAGGAGATGGAGCCACGGACGTTCTCCTTCAACGCCCCCTACGGAGCATGCCCGGACTGCACCGGGATCGGGACGCGCCTGGAGGTAGACCCGGAACTGGTGATCCCCGATGACGACCTCACGCTCGCCGAGGGAGCGGTGGCACCGTGGGCGGGTGCGAACGCGCAGTACTTCGACCGGGTGCTGGTGGCGCTGGGGGAGGATCTCGGCTTTTCCGTCGACACCCCGTGGCGGGCGCTACCGGCGCGTGCCAAGGAAGCCGTGCTGCACGGTAAGGACCACAAGGTGCACGTCCGGTACAAGAACCGGTGGGGTCGGGAGCGGTCGTACTCGACCGGCTTCGAGGGCGTGATCTCCTTCCTGCAGAGGCGCCACTCCGAGACAGAGTCGGAGTGGTCGCGGGAGAAGTACGAGGAGTACATGCGCGAGGTGCCGTGCCCGACCTGCCAGGGCGCACGGCTCAAGCCCGAGGTGCTCGCCGTCACGGTGGGCGGCAAGTCGATCGCTGATGTCTGCTTCCTGGCCATCGACGAGGCGAAGCGCTTCCTCGACGGGCTGGAACTGGGGGAGCGGGAGGCCGCGATCGCAGGCCAGGTACTCAAGGAGATCCACGCTCGCCTCGGGTTCCTGCTCGACGTGGGCCTCGACTACCTCTCGCTGGCACGCCCGGCCGGAACGCTCTCCGGCGGCGAAGCGCAACGCATCCGCCTCGCCACCCAGATCGGCTCCGGCCTCGTCGGTGTGCTCTACGTGCTGGACGAACCGAGTATCGGCCTGCACCAGCGTGACAACCGCCGTCTCATCGAGACGCTCACCCGCCTGCGTGACCTCGGCAACACGCTCATCGTGGTCGAACACGACGAGGACACGATCCGGTCGGCCGACTGGATCGTGGACATCGGCCCCGGTGCCGGAGAGCACGGTGGCCACATCGTCCACTCCGGGGACTACGCGGGACTGCTCGCATCCGAGGCGTCGCTCACTGGTGCGTATCTGGCAGGACGGCGCAGCATCGCCATCCCCAGCCACCGTCGTCAGCCGGAGAAGGGCCGCTGGGTCACGGTCCACCGCGCACGGGAGAACAACCTGCAAGGCGTGGACGTCTCCTTCCCGCTGGGAACCCTCACGGCAGTGACCGGCGTGTCAGGTTCAGGGAAGTCGACGCTCGTGAACGGCATCCTCTACAACGTGCTTGCCAACGAGCTCAACGGCGCCAAGCACGTGCCCGGCCGGCACAAGCGCGTCACCGGCCTGGAACAACTCGACAAGGTCGTCCACGTCGATCAGAGCCCGATCGGCCGCACACCACGGTCGAATCCAGCAACCTACACCGGCGTATGGGACCACATGCGCAAGCTCTTCGCTCAGACACAGGAGGCGAAGGTCCGTGGGTACACCCCAGGCAGGTTCTCCTTCAACGTCAAGGGAGGACGCTGCGAGGCCTGCTCGGGCGATGGCACGCTGAAGATCGAGATGAACTTCCTCCCGGACGTGTACGTTCCCTGTGAGGTGTGCCACGGTGCCCGGTACAACCGGGAGACACTCGAAGTGCACTACAAGGGCAAGACCGTGGCCGAGGTGCTGGACATGCCCATCTCGGAGGCAGCCGAGTTCTTCTCTGCCGTCCCGGCCATCGCCCGGCACCTGCACACACTGGTCGACGTCGGTCTGGGTTACGTCCGCCTGGGCCAGCCTGCGCCGACTCTCTCCGGCGGCGAGGCCCAGCGCGTCAAACTCGCCTCGGAGCTTCAGAAGCGTTCGACCGGCCGCACGGTCTACGTCCTCGACGAGCCCACCACAGGACTGCACTTCGAGGACATCAGCCGCCTGATGGCCGTGTTGCAGGGGCTGGTGGAGAAGGGCAACACCGTGATCGTGATCGAGCACAACCTCGACGTGATCAAGAATGCCGACTGGGTCATCGACATGGGTCCCGAAGGTGGCTCTGGCGGCGGAATGGTCGTGGCCGAGGGAACCCCTGAGGAGGTTGCGCGTGTCGATGCCTCGCACACGGGGCGCTTCCTCGCCGAGATCCTGGGTACCGATGCGGTTCCGGCGCTACGTCCAGTCACTGCGGTGGCTCCGCTGGGCAAGCCCAAGGCGCGTTCGGCGCGACGGTCGGCGAAGGCCGCCCGGGCCAAGCGTGAGAGCGCCTAGGCGCACACGCGCACATCACAGCCGCAGTCGACAGTCGCGAGCCGCATTCGACGGTCGGGCGGGGGTGTGGCGGTCGGGCGGGGGTGTAGCGGTCGGCGCTACGCGGGTGCGGCGATCCGGGTGGTCGCCGGGACATGCCGCACCGGGAAGTTCACCGACCGGGCGATGAAACAGTGGTCGTGGGCCTGCTGGTGCAAGTCGGCGATGACCTCCTCACCGACGTCGTGGGCGACCGTCACGCGTGGGTGCAACGTCACCTCCGTGAACTGCCCCGCGCCGGCAGTCTCCACCCGCATCGTGCCGGTGGCACGGTCGGTATACCCCGTCACGACCACTCCGGCCACGGCGGCGCGGTGAAGAAACCACAACAGATGACACTGGGAGAGTGCCGCGACGAACAACTCCTCCGGTGAGTAGCGGGTGTTGTCGCCACGGAAGGCCGGATCGGCCGAGCCGGGAAGGTCCGGCTTTCCCTCGATCGTGACGATGTGGTCACGGCCGTAGGAGGTGTAGGACTCGGTGCCCGTCTCACCGGCTCCGGTCCAGTCGACGTTGACTTGATACGTGTGCAGGGGTCCCATGGAGCAACGCTAGCGCGAACTACCCTGGTCGGCATGGCCGACCCTTCCACGTACCGCCCGAGCCCGGGTGAAATCCCTACCTCGCCGGGGGTCTACCGGTTCCGGGACGCCCACCGTAGGGTGATCTACGTCGGCAAGGCGAAGAATCTGCGGGCGCGCCTGAGCAACTACTTCCAAAACGTCGCAGCGCTCCACCCTCGCACCGCCCAGATGGTGACCACAGCGGCATCCGTGGAGTGGACGGTCGTCGCGACCGAAGTGGAATCGCTCGCACTCGAGTACTCCTGGATCAAGGAGTACGACCCCCGGTTCAACGTCAAGTACCGCGACGACAAGTCCTACCCCTATCTCGCCGTCACCATGGGTGAGGAGATCCCGCGGGTGCAGGTGATGCGCGGTAAGAAGCGTCGAGGCACCCGGTACTTCGGCCCCTACTCGCACGCCTGGGCGATCAGGGAGACCGTGGACCTGCTGCTGCGCGTCTTCCCCATCAGGTCCTGTTCCAAGGGCGTCTACAAACGAGCCGAGCAGACCGGGCGCCCGTGCCTGCTGGGCTACATCGACAAGTGCTCGGCCCCGTGCGTCGGGCGGATCAGTCCGGAGGAGCATCGCGATCTCGCGGAGGACTTCTGCTCCTTCATGGCGGGGGAGACCGGCCGTGCCGTGACCCACATCGAGCAGGAGATGAAGCAGGCGTCGGCCGAGCTCGACTTCGAGCGCGCGGCCCGGCTACGGGACGATCTCGCCGCGTTGCGGCGAGTGGTGGAGAAGAACGCCGTCGTGCTGCCCGACGGCACGAACGCCGACGTCTTCGCGATGGCCGCCGACGAGCTCGAGGCCTCCGTGCAGGTCTTTCACGTCCGGGGCGGACGCATCCGCGGCCAGCGCGGTTGGGTGACCGAACGTGTGGAAGACATCAGCGATGCCGAACTGGTCGAACGTCTGCTGGAACAGGTTTACGGTGACCTGGCCGAGACTGCCGGCACAGCAGAGGAAGCCGGCACCGATGTCGCCGTCGGGACCGAAGCCGTCCCGAAAGAGGTCGTCGTCCCGGTGCTGCCGGAGAACCACACCGAGATCGAGGCGTGGCTGCGGGGGATCCGCGGTGCCGCCGTTCGCGTGTACGTGGCCCAGCGCGGGGACAAGAGAGCCCTGGCCGAGACCGTGCACCAGAATGCGACGCAGGCTCTGGCTTTGCATAAGACCCGGCGTGCGGGAGATCTGACGGCCCGGTCGGCGGCCTTGTCCGAGCTCACCGAGCATCTGGGGCTGCCGGAGTCACCGTTGCGGATCGAGTGCTATGACATCTCCCACACCGCCGGCACCGAGCAGGTCGGCTCGATGGTGGTCTTCGAGGACGGCGTCCCTCGAAAGAGCGAGTACCGCCACTTCGTGGTGCGTGGACCCGAGGGCCACGGTGCACGAGACGACACCGAGGCCATGAACGAGGTGCTGACCCGACGTTTCCGCCGCTATCTTGCCGAACGAGACGGGATGAGCGCCGATGAGCTCGACGCCGTCGAGGACGGTGAGCAGGTCGAGGCAGGTTCTGCCGGACGCCGCGAGAAGCGCCGGTTCGCCTACCCTCCGCAGCTTGTGGTCGTCGACGGCGGAGCTCCCCAGGTCGCAGCGGCGCACCAGGCGCTGGCGGACCTCGGCATCACCGACGTCTCCGTCGTCGGCCTCGCGAAGCGGCTTGAAGAGGTCTGGCTACCCGGGGAGGACTACCCTGCGGTACTCCCGCGCACGAGCGACGGACTGTTCCTCCTGCAACGGCTGCGAGATGAGGCGCACCGGTTCGCCATCACACACCATCGCAAGCGGCGCGGCCAAGGGATGACCCGGTCGGCACTGGATGCTGTTCCGGGTCTGGGACCGAGTCGGCAGTCGGCCCTGCTGAAGGAGTTCGGCTCGGTCCGGGCGCTACGCGAGGCGGAGCCGGAGGAGATCGCACGTGTGCGCGGCATCGGACCGGCGCTCGCGCAGGCGATCGCTGCTCACCTGCAGCAGTCGTGACGCGGGTCGACGTCCGTGGGGCCGGACCCCTCGGCGCAACCAGCGCCCACGTGCCATCCTTGGACCATGAGTGAGCGAGGCGGGGAGATGAGGACCACGACGTGACCGACCCGGATCAGCCCACGACGGTGCCCTACGGCATTCCACTGCTGGAGGAGAGCGCACCGCCCCCGGTCGACGACCGGCCGGAGATCTTGCTGATCACCGGCATGTCCGGTGCCGGACGAAGCCGCACCGCGGCAGTACTGGAGGACCTCGACTGGTACGTCGTGGACAACTTGCCACCCAAGATGCTCATGGCTCTGGCCGGGATGATGACCCAGGCCGACGGTGGCGTGCGCCGGCTGGCGGCCGTGGTGGACGTGCGCTCACGGGAGTTCTTCTCCGACCTGGTCCAGGTGCTCGACGATCTGCGCAGTGCCCAGATCAGCTATCGCATCGTCTTTCTCGACGCAACGGACGAGGTGCTGGTGCGGCGTTTCGAGCAGGTGCGACGGCCTCATCCCCTCCAAGGCGACGGACGGATGCTGGACGGCATCGCCGAAGAACGCCGGCTGCTGGCGCACCTGCGATCTCGTGCTGACGTGACCCTGGACTCCAGCGACCTCTCCGTGCATGACCTCGCCCGTGCCGTCCGCGATCTGGTGGCCACTGACGTCCAGGCCGACCTGCGCATCACGACTGTCTCCTTCGGGTTCAAGTACGGCCTCCCGCTCGATGCCGATCACGTCGTGGATGTGCGATTCCTGAGAAACCCGTACTGGGTGAGCGAGCTGCGGCACCTGACCGGCAAGGACGAACCGGTACGCGACTACGTCCTCGGTTTGCCGGGCGCCGAGGAGTTCGTGCGCCGGTGGGTGGCGGCGATCGAACCGGTGCTCGACGGGTACGTCCAGGAGCAGAAGCCCTATGTGACGATCGCGGTCGGATGCACAGGAGGCAAGCATCGGTCAGTCGCCATCTCCGAGGCCATCGCGACAGCATTGCGCGGCCAGGGCCGCGTTGTACGGACGGTGCACCGGGATCTGGGCCGCGAATGAGTCTGCTCACACCTCCCACCGGATGGCACCCCACAGCGGGATACAGCGGCCGGGAACGGCGCCCTCGCGTGGTGGCGCTCGGCGGCGGCCACGGCCTGGCTGCCACGCTCGGCGCCCTGAGGCACGTCACGACGGCGCTCACCGCCGTCGTGACGGTCGCTGACGATGGTGGCTCGTCCGGGCGGCTGCGCCAGGAGCTCGGCGTGCTACCCCCCGGCGATCTGCGGATGGCACTGTCCGCCTTGTGCGACGAGACCGACTGGGGTCACACGTGGCGGGATGTCCTGCAACACCGCTTCAGCTCAGCGGGTTCCCTCGACGGTCATGCTGTCGGTAACCTGCTCATCGCGACCGTGTGGGAGCTGCTCGGCGACCAAGTCGCCGGCTTGGATCTCATCGGCCAGCTCCTCGGCGCGAAGGGCCGGGTGCTACCCATGGCGGCGGTACCACTGAATATTGAGGCGGACGTCGTGCATGGTAGCGGCGAGTACGCCCACCGTGCTCTGGTCCGCGGTCAGAGCCGGGTAGCGGTGACGGCCGGCCGGGTGGAGCGGGTCCGCCTGATCCCGAGTGAACCGCCAGCGCATCCGGAGGCGGTGGCCGCTGTCATGGATGCCGACTGGGTGATCCTGGGTCCAGGATCCTGGTACACATCCGTGATGCCGCACCTACTGGTGCCTGAGCTTGCCGAGGCGTTGCACACCACGTCGGCGCGCATCGGTCTCACCCTCAATCTTTCGGCCCAACTGGGTGAGACCTCCGGGTTCAGCGCCGCGGATCATCTGCGATCGCTGCACGATCTGGCCCCTGACCTTCGTCTGGACGTGGTGGTCGCAGACCCGACGGCCGTGGAGGATATCGACGATCTCGCGACGTGTGCCGCCACGGCCGGCGCGCAGCTGCTGCTCCGGCAAGTCAGTGAGGGCGATGGCACTGCGCGTCACGACACGCTCCGGCTCGCGGGGGCCTATCGTGACGCGTTCGAACAGTTCCTTGGCGACGTAGGGGAGAGGTCAGGATGAATGGCAGGATGGCGCTCATGTCTCTGACCGCCGACGTGAAAGACGAGCTGGCCCGTCTGAAGATCGACAAGCTCTCCGCCAGGAAGGCTGAGGTCGCTGCAACCCTTCGCTTCGCGGGTGGGCTGCACATCATCGCCGGACGGCCGGTGGTGGAGGCGGAGGTCGATGCAGGCATCACAGCCCGTCGCCTGCGGCAGGCGATCCAGGAGGTTTACGGGCACGCCAGTGAAGTGATCGTCGTCTCCGGTGGTGGCCTGCGCCGCGGCAACAGGTATGTGGTGCGGGTCGTGGCCGGGGGGGAGCAGCTTGCCCGGCAGACGGGTCTGCTGGACGCTCGTGGGCGGCCCGTGCGTGGACTGCCGCCGCACGTGGTGAACTCCAGCATCGGCGACGCCGTCGCGGCCTGGCGAGGGGCGTTCCTTGCCCATGGCTCGCTGACAGAGCCGGGCCGGTCCTCGGCCCTGGAGGTTACTTGCCCGGGCCCGGAGGCGGCCCTGGCGCTCGTCGGCGCGGCCCGGCGGCTCGGCATCCAGGCCAAGGCCCGTGAAGTACGGGGCGTCGACCGGGTGGTGATCCGCGATGGTGATGCGATCAGTGCCATGCTCACGCGTATGGGAGCTCACGATGCGGTCCTGGCGTGGGAGGAGCGCCGGATGCGGCGTGAGGTCCGCGGTACCGCGAACCGGCTCGCGAACTTCGACGACGCCAATCTGCGTCGTTCCGCGCAGGCAGCCGTCGCGGCAGGGGCGCGTGTGGAGCGCGCGTTTGAGATCCTCGGGGACGAGATGCCGGATCATCTACGCCAGGCCGGAACACTGCGTCTCGAGCACAAACAAGCCAGCCTGGAGGAACTTGGGCAGCTCTCTGAGCCGCCGCTGACCAAGGATGCGGTCGCCGGAAGGATCCGGCGTCTACTGGCCATGGCTGACAAGCGCGCCAGCGAGCTCGGGGTCCCGGACACCGAGAGCAACCTCACCCAGGACATGCTCGATATGTGAACGTCACTCATCGGTAGACCAAGTGGGCGCCCCTTTGCCCGTGGCGGGTGTACCGTTGACTACTGGCGAGGTACGCGCCCGCACGTCGGGACCGGACCTCCCCGGTCGCCCTCGGTGCGGCCGACCTCGCGACACGCGAATCCCCGAAACCCCAGACGCTATGCGCGCAGCGAGCGCGCCAGGAGGAAAACGTGACCATCCGCGTCGGTATCAACGGCTTCGGCCGCATCGGACGAAACTTCTTCCGCGCCGTCCTGGCCAGCGGAGCTGACATCGAGATCGTCGGTGTCAACGACCTCACCAGCAACGAGGCACTCGCCAACCTGCTGAAGTTCGACTCGATTCTCGGCAAGCTCGACCAGTCGGTGTCCTTCGACGAGACGTCCATCACGGTCGGCAACAAGACCTTCAAGGCGCTCGCCGAGCGCGACCCGTCCGCGCTGCCGTGGGGCGAGCTCGGCGCGGACATCGTTATCGAGTCCACCGGGATCTTCACCGATGCCACGAAGGCCAAGGCCCACCTGGACGCCGGTGCGAAGAAGGTCATCATCTCCGCTCCGGCGAAGAACGAGGACGCCACCTTCGTCATCGGTGTGAACCACACCGATTACGACCCGGCCAACCACCACATCATCTCGAACGCCTCCTGCACCACCAACTGCCTGGCACCGCTGGCCAAGGTGCTGGACGAGAAGTTCGGGATCGTGCGTGGCCTGATGACGACGGTGCACGCCTACACCGCCGACCAGAACCTGCAGGACGGCCCGCACAAGGACCCACGCCGCGCACGCGCCGCCGCCCTCAACATCGTGCCCACCTCCACGGGTGCAGCGAAGGCCGTCTCGCTCGTGCTGCCGCACCTGGCCGGCAAGCTGGACGGGTACGCATTGCGCGTGCCGACGCCGACCGGTTCGGCCACCGACCTCACCTTCACCGCCTCCCGTGAGGTGACCGTGGACGAGGTCAACGCTGCGATCAAGGAAGCCGCTGCCACCGAGGCACTCAAGGGCATCCTGGTCTACTCGGACGACCCGCTGGTCTCCACCGACATCGTCACGGATCCTGCGTCGAGCATCTTCGATTCCGGTCTGACCAAGGTGATCGGTGACCAGGTGAAGGTCGTGTCCTGGTACGACAACGAGTGGGGCTACTCCAACCGTCTCGTGGACCTGACCGTCTACGTCGGCGAGAAGCTCTGACCAAGCGCTCATGATCCGCGCCCGCGTGCTCAGCGAGTACGCGGGCGCGGTCGTGCGCCGAGTCCTGCCCGGTTGACGAGGGAGACCCATGAAGACCATCGATGACCTCGGCGAGCTGCGCGGCAAACGCGTCCTCGTCCGTTCCGACTTCAACGTGCCACTCGATGGCACCACCATTACCGACGACGGCCGCATCCGCGCTGCGCTGCCCACCATCCGTCGCCTCGCCGCGGCGGGAGGCAAGGTGGTCGTCACCGCTCACCTCGGGCGGCCCAAGGGCTCCCCGGACCCCGCCTTCTCGCTGGCGCCCGTGGCCCAGCGACTGGGCGAGCTGCTCGGCTCCCACGTCACGCTCGCCTCCGACACCGTCGGTGAGGGTGCTCGGTCCGCGGTCGCTGCGATGGAGCCCGGGGACGTCGTCTTGCTGGAGAACATCCGCTTCGACGCCCGCGAGACCTCGAAGGACGACGCCGAGCGCGCGTCCTTGGCTGACGACCTGGCGGCTCTCGCCGATGCCTACGTCTCCGACGGCTTCGGTGTCGTCCACCGCAAGCAGGCCAGCGTCTACGACGTCGCGCTGGAGCTGCCGCACGCGGTCGGCGGACTGGTACAGACCGAGATCGAGGCATTGAGTCGGGCTACCGAGAGTCCCGAGCGCCCCTACGCTGTCGTGCTCGGAGGCTCGAAGGTCTCCGACAAGCTGGGTGTGATCGAGAACCTGCTGACCAAGGCTGACCGGCTCCTCATCGGTGGCGGGATGGTCTTCACCTTCCTCGCCGCACAGGGCTACTCCGTCGGCTCCTCGCTGCTCGAGGCGGACCAGATCGAGACCGTGAAGGGCTACCTCGCCGCCGCTGCCGACCGGGGCGTCGAGATCGTGCTCCCCACCGACATCGTCGTGGCCCCGGCGTTCGCTGCCGACTCCCCGGCAACCGTGGTGGCGGTGGATGCGATCCCCGCCGATCAGATGGGCCTGGACATCGGACCGGACGCCGCTGCAGCCTTTGCTGCCTCGATCGCCGATGCCAAGACCGTCGTATGGAACGGCCCCATGGGTGTGTTCGAGTTCCCCGCCTTCGCGGGCGGCACCAAGGCCGTCGCGCAGGCGATGATCGAGGCGACCGCAGGCGGTGCGTTCACGATCGTCGGTGGCGGTGACTCTGCGGCAGCAGTGCGCCAGCTCGGCTTCGACGAGGCCGGCTTCAGCCACATCTCGACCGGCGGCGGTGCGTCGCTGGAGTACCTCGAGGGCAAGACACTCCCCGGCATCGACGTTCTCGCCGACTGACCGGCCGACGACAGATCACGGAAAGGCCAGACATATGGCAGCACGCACCCCGCTGATGGCGGGTAACTGGAAGATGAATCTCGACCACCACGAGGCCACGCACCTGGTGCAGAAGCTGGCGTGGACGCTCAAGGACGCCAAGCATGACTTCGCTGGTGTCGAGGTGGTCGTCTGCCCGCCATTCACGGACCTGCGTTCGGTCCAGACTCTCGTGGATGCCGACAAGCTGGAGATCGGCTACGCCTCGCAGGACATCTCGGCCCACGAGAAGGGCGCCTACACCGGTGAGGTGTCGGCCACCATGCTCAGCAAACTCGGGGTGAGCTACGCCGTCGTAGGCCACTCGGAGCGGCGGGAGCACCACGCCGAGGACGATGCACTCGTGGGCGCGAAGACGAAGGCCGCCCTCGGTGCCGGCATCGTGCCGATCGTCTGCGTGGGTGAGGGACTGGACGTGCGGCAGGCCGGTGAACAGGTGTCCTACACCCTCGCCCAGGTCGACGGCGCTCTCGCCGGCATCTCCGCCGAGGACGCTGCGAAGGTCGTCATCGCCTACGAGCCCGTCTGGGCGATCGGTACCGGCGAGGTGGCCACCCCGGAGGACGCGCAGGAAGTGTGCGCTGCTATCCGGGCCCGGCTGGCGGAGCTCTACTCCGCCGATGTGGCCGGTGCGGTGCGCGTGCTCTACGGCGGATCGGTCAAGTCCACCAACGTGGCCTCGATCATGGCCCAGACGGACGTCGACGGTGCTCTGGTGGGCGGTGCGAGCCTGCAGGCCGAGGAGTTCGCCGCCATCGTGCGCTTCCAGTCGCACTCGGTCGGTCTCTGACCATTCGGCGGGCCGGAAAGGCTCGCCACAGGCGTGGTCGGTGCGCGGTGACGATCGCCGCGCACCGATCACGTAGACTCGGCCCTGCCGGTCCCGGCGCAGTGGACCGGTGCTGACCCGCCCGACGAGGAAAGAACTCTCACACGTGACCGCACTGACGATCATCCTGCAGGTGCTGCTGGTGCTGACCAGTTTCATGCTGGTGCTCTCCATCCTCATGCACAAGGGAAAGGGAGGCGGGCTCTCCGACATGTTCGGCGGCGGCATCTCCTCGAGCCTGGGGTCCTCAGGCGTGGCCGAGCGCAACCTCAACCGCATCACGATCGGATCGGCGATCGTCTGGGGAATCGTGATCGTTCTCCTCGGTCTCATCCAGCGATTCACGTTCTGAGCAAGGAGTACGTTCTCGATGGCAGGTGGCGGTAGTGCAATCCGGGGTTCGCGCGTAGGCGCGGGCCCGATGGGCGAGGCAGAACGAGGCGAGTCCGCACCACGCGTGTGGGTCTCCTACTGGTGTGCGACGGGGCACGAGACTCGTCCGAGTTTTGCGCAGGAGCAGGGCCTGGCCGTCCCTGAGACGTGGGACTGCCCTCGGTGTGGGCTCCCTGCCGGGCAGGACCGGGAGAACCCTCCCGAGGCACCGAAGAACGAGCCGTACAAGACGCACCTGGCCTATGTGAAGGAGCGACGCACCGAGGCTGACGGCGCCGCTCTGCTGGACGAGGCGCTGGCCGCTCTACGTGCTCGCCGCGGCGGCTGATCAGGGACGGGGCCGCATGCGCCTGGGGAGGCCTGCGGAGTGCAGGGTAGTCGCGCTCGCAGGTGCCCTGAGTCCTCGGTGCCCTTAGTCCTCGGCCAGGCGCGCCAGCCTGGCGACTGATCTGGCAAGCGCCTCGCTCGTCGTTGCACGAGCCCTCACCAGCCGGGCAGGGTCGGTGAGTTCCGACCAGTCGTAGGTGTGCCGGACCAGCGTGTGATCATCCGCTATCGGCATCAGCTCCCACCGCCAGAGGTGCCCTGGCCGCGGCTTGCCGATCTCCGCAGGCTGCCACGCGATCACGCGGCCCTCATCGAACTCGACCACATGGTTCTCGCGGACGGCGCCGTTGGTGAGGAGAGTCCGGAAAACGTCCCCGACGCCGTGCACTCGTTGCCCCGGCTCGGCACGGTCGAGGTTGTCGTTGCCGTCCCACTCCGGCTGGCGAGCGGGATCGGCGATCAGTTCGAAGATCATGTCCGCAGCTGCGCGCACCTCGCGCTCTGCTGTCACGACCATGACGCTGCTCATCGACCCGCCGCCTCGGCGTCCAGCAGCCACAGTGTGACATCGCGACCCGCGGCTGCAGCGGCCGGAACCTCGTCCGGTTCGGCACCGCCCAATGCGCGCGCGACCGCATCGGCCTTGGCGGCGCCAGCGGCGACCACCCACACCTGCCGTGCATGCGTGAGGGCCGGTACCGTCAGCGAGATGCGCCGCGGTGGTGGCTTGGGGGAGTCCGATACCCCGATGACACTGCGATCGGTGATGCGTACCGTCCCGTGGCCCGGGAACAGGGAGGCGATATGCCCATCCGGGCCCATCCCGAGGAGAACGACATCGAACTCGGGCGTCCCGACGGAAGCAGGCAGCTCAGCCCGGTCAGGTGAAGCGGCAGCGAACGCAGTCAGCTCGGTGGCATAGTCGGCAGCAGCGGCGTCCGGATCGCTGGCATGGTCGCTGGTGGGCATCCTGTGGACATTCTCGGCCGGGATGTCGAGACCGCCGAACAGCACCTCTGTTGCCTGTCCCTCGTTGCGATCGGGGTCGCCGCAAGGGACGAACCGCTCATCGACCCACCACACGTGCAGCCCGCTGAGGTCGACGTTCTCCAGCAGTGGCGACGTGGCCACCTCGGCGAGCACCTGGGTGCCGACGCTCCCGCCAGCGATGGCCAGGTGGATCGGACTCCGAAGTGCCTGGGCATCAGCGAGGGCGAGCAGCAACCGTGCAGCCGTCGCGCGCGCCAGCGCCTGCGCTGTGGGATGGACCAGGACAGCCCGTTGCCCGGTCACGAGGCCACCTGCACACGCGGCAGGCCGTGCAGCACCGTACGTTGATAGGTCGCGTCGGGGTCCATACGCCGCAAGTCCTCCATCAGACAGTCCTGCAAGGGGCGTTTCGGCATGGCGAGCTGGTGATCGGGCTGGCCGGGCTGAGTGATGGACACCACGACCTCTCCCTCGGGGCGGCGCATCGAGATGGTGCCGTCCGCGAGTTCGATGTCCAGGCCCGTGATCACCGTGGCGTCCGGCTCCTCCACCAGGGTGACGTCCAGATCGAACGCTGCCGCCAGCCAGGCGGCGAACAGGTGCGTGGAGGGACGGTGCCCGGCCCCGCGGACCGTCACGGCGCGCACCGGCGAGCTGACGTCGTCCATCGCCGCCGCCGTGATTCCGCGCCACAGGGTGGTTCGAGCCCAGGACAGGTCGGTGTCGCCCGGGGTGTACTTCTCACCGAGACGCGCCAGCTGGGCAATCGCGTCGCTCGACTCGCCCACGTCGCTGATCCGCCGCTGGGCCATCCGTCCGAGCGGATCCTCGCCGGGGTGCTCGGGCGGCTGCGCCGGCCACCACACCACGATCGGAGCATCTGGCAGCAGCAGAGGGATGACGAGCGTGTCGAGCTCGGCACGGGCGTCCCCGGTGGGGTGCAGCAGCACCACCTCGGACGCACCGGCATCACCACCGATCCGGATCTCGGCGTCGAGCCCGGCGTCACCGTGCTCGCCAGAGGCGTCAACCACGATCACCCGGCAGGGGTGCTCCTTGCTAGCCTGGTTGGCCGCGTCGATGAGAGCGTCGGTCCCGACCGGCGAGCCGGTGGCGACGATCACGAGTGTGAGAACTCTGCCCAGGGCGACAGCCCCGCCCTCTTCTCGCAGTGCTACCAGCCGCGCACCGATCTCGGCCGTGGTCGTCTCGGACATGGTGATGATCAAGGTCGCCTCCAGGTGCGTCCGTCCTGGGCGAGCATCTCATCTGCCGACGCCGGTCCCCAGGTACCGGCGCGGTACTGGTCCGGCTGCCCGAACGTCGACCACGCATCGATGATGGGATCGAGAATCTCCCAGGAGAGCTCGACCTCCCGCTGGTGCGGGAAGAGCGGCGGATCGCCCAGCAGGACGTCCAGCAGCAGTCGCTCGTAGGCCTCGGGGGAGGACTCGGTGAAGGAGTGCCCGTAGCCGAAGTCCATCGTGACGTCGCGGACTTCCATGGCTGTGCCCGGCACCTTGGAGCCGAACCGGATCGTGACGCCCTCGTCCGGCTGGACGCGGATCACCAGAGCGTTCTGGCCCAGCTCCTGGGTCTCGTTCAGGTCGAACGGCAGGTGCGGCGCACGCTTGAAGACCACGGCGATCTCGGTGACACGACGCCCGAGCCGTTTACCCGCCCGCAGGTAGAACGGCACGCCGGCCCACCGGCGCGTGTCCAGGTCGAGGCGGATAGCGGCGTAGGTCTCAGTGATCGAGTCGGCCGGCACGCCGTCCTCGGAGAGGTAGCCGCGCACCTGCTCCCCGCCCTGCCATCCGGCCGAGTACTGGCCACGGGCGGTGTGGCGGCGCAGGTCGCTCGGAAGCCGCACCGAGGACAACACCTTCTCCTTCTCAGTGCGCAACGCATCGGCGTGGAAAGAGACAGGCTCCTCCATCGCGGTCAGCGCCAGCAGCTGCAGCAGGTGGTTCTGGATCACGTCCCGGGCCGCGCCGATGCCGTCGTAATAGCCTGCACGCGAGCCGATACCGATGTCCTCGGCCATCGTGATCTGCACATGGTCGACGTAGTTGGCGTTCCAGATCGGCTCGAACAACTGATTGGCGAAGCGCATCGCCAGCAGGTTCTGCACCGTCTCCTTGCCGAGATAGTGGTCGATCCGGAAGACGGCGTCGGGCGGGAACACCTTCTCGACGACGTCGTTGAGCTCGCGGGCCGATTCCAGGTCGGAGCCGAACGGCTTCTCGATCACCACCCGGCGCCACGTCCCTGGCTGCGGTGTGGACAGGCCGGACTCGGACAGCTGCTGGCACACCACCGGGAACTGGCCCGGTGGGATTGACAGGTAGAACGCGTGGTTGCCCCCGGTTCCCCGTTCGGCGTCGAGCTCATTGACGGTGCGCGCCAGATTCGCAAAGCCCTCCGGATCGTCGAAGGTGCCCTGGACGAAGCGGAAGCCCTTGGCCAGTTGCTCCCAGACGTGCTCGTCGAAGGGAGTCCGGCAGTGGGCCTCGACGGCTTCCCGTGCGACGCCACGGAAGTGGTCGTGGTCCCAGTCGCGCCGGCCGTAGCCGGTCAGGCCGAAGCCGGGGGGCAGGAGGCCACGGTTGGCGAGGTCGTAGACAGCGGGAAGGAGCTTCTTGCGGGCAAGGTCACCGGTGACTCCGAAGAGCACCAGGCCACCGGGGCCCGCGATACGCGGGAGCCGGCGATCGGCTGGATCCCGCAGCGGGTTCGTTGAGTTCGGCATCCCTGTCCGTTCAGTTCGCGTTGCCGAGGCCGGTACGCACGCTGTCCAGCAACTCCGCCCAGCTCTTCTCGAAGGAGGCGACCCCAGCCGTCTCGAGGTCGGTGAGGATCGTCTCGTACGGCACGCCCTGGCCCGCGATGGCGTCGAGCACGTGGCGGGAGTCGTCGTAGGTTCCGTGAACGGTGTCAGCACCGGTGGAGCGCGAGTGGTCGTGCACGGCCTCGAGTGTCTTGCGCGGGAGAGTGTTGACCACGTCGGCCACGACCAGGTCGTCGACGTACATCGTGTCCGGATAGTCCGGATCCTTGGTGCTGGTCGAGGCCCACAGTGGCCGCTGCCGGTGCGCCCCCTCATCGGCGAGGGCTGCGAACCGCGGGGTCGCGAAGATTTCCTCGAACACCTCGTAGCACAGGCGCGCTCCTGCGATGGCCGCTCGGCCGCGCAGCGCCAGCGCGTCCTCGGTGCCGATCTGCTCGAGCGCGGCGTCGACCTTGGAATCGATCCGGGAGAGGAAGACCGAAGCGACCGATCGGATCGTCGTCAGGTCGATTCCGGCGCGGTGAGCGCGTTCGAGCCCGTCGACATAGGCCTGCGCGACCGCCCGATAGCGGTCCACGCTGAAGATGAGGGTGACATTGATGCTGATGCCGGCGGCGATCGCAGCCGTGATGGCCGGCAAGCCCTCGTTGGTGGCGGGGATCTTCACGCAGAGGTTGGGACGATCGACGGTATTCCACAACCGGTGCGCGGCCTCCACGGTGCCTTCGGTGTCATGAGCCAGCCGTGGGTCGACCTCGATCGATACTCGCCCGTCCTGACCGCCGGTCGCGTCGTAGACCGGGCGGAACAGGTCACAGGCCGCCCGGACGTCGTCGGTGGTGAGGGTGAGTACGGCCTCGTCGGCGGAGGCTCCCGCGTCGGCGAGGTCACGTAGTTGGACGTCGTAGGCGGAGCCGCTGGTCAGCGCGGCGGCGAAGATCGTGGGGTTCGTCGTCACGCCTACCACATGACGTGTGGCGATCAGGGACGCCAGGTCCCCTGTGGAGATCGCCTCTCGCGAGAGGTCGTCCAGCCAGATGGATACGCCCGCCTGGCTGATCGCCGCCAGTGGGGACGGGGCTGTGGACGTGTGCTCGGGTCGTGCGTCGGTCATCATGAACTCCCGGTCGGTGCGGGTGGTGACAGGGTGGTTGCGGTGGGGTCAGGAGGGTGGGCCCCCGCCCGACCCCACCGGAGGGCGTCAGGACGTCGCCGGTGCCAGTGACTGCCGTACAGCTGCCAGCGACTCCTTGGCCGCCGCGACCGTGGCTTCGGCGGTGATCCCGAATTCGGTGAACAGCGTCTTGTAGTCCGCGGAGGCGCCGTAGTGCTCGAGTGAAACCGCACGGCCGGCGTCGCCGAGGTAGCGATACCACGGCATGGCGATCCCGGCTTCGACACTGACCCGGGCGCGTACCGCAGCGGGAAGCACCGACTCGCGATACTCGGCATCCTGAGCGTCGAACCACTCCAGGCACGGTGCCGAGACAACCCTGGTGCCGATGCCCTCAGCCTCGAGTGCTTCGCGGGCCTCGACAGCCAGCTGGACCTCCGAGCCAGTGCCGATCAGGATCACCTCAGGCACCGCCGTCGAGGACTCCAGGAGCACGTAGGCGCCCTTCGCGACCCCTGCGGTGTCGGAGAATCCGTCCTCACCGCGCGGGAACGTCGGCACCCCCTGTCGGGTGAGGACCAGCCCCGCTGGGCCCTCACGACGTTCCAGTACGGCCTGCCACGCCGCCGCCGTCTCGTTGGCATCGGCGGGGCGGACCACAGCCAGACCAGGGATCGCACGGCAAGCCGCGAGGTGTTCGACGGGTTGGTGGGTCGGCCCGTCCTCACCCAGGCCGATCGAATCGTGCGTCCAGACGAAGATGGACGGGGCCTGCATGACCGCCGAGAGCCGGACGGCGCCGCGCATGTAGTCGCTGAAGGTGAAGAAGGTGCCGCCGTAGGGACGGGTGAGGCCGTCCAGGGCGATCCCGTTCACGATCGCACCCATGGCGTGCTCACGGATGCCGAAGTGCAGCGTCCGGCCATACGGGTTGCCCTCGAACTCCTCGGTGGAGCGATGGGCCGGGATGAAGGAGGGCTCGCCCTTCATGGTGGTGTTGTTCGAGCCAGCCAGGTCGGCCGAACCACCCCAGAGCTCCGGCAGCACCGGTGCCAGTGCGCCGAGCACCTTGCCCGAGGCGGCGCGGGTGGCGAGCGCCTCGCCCGCCTCGAAGGTGGGCAGCCCCTGTGCCCAGCCCTCGGGAAGTGTGTGGGTTCGCAGACGTTCGAGCAGCTGCGCGCGCTCGGGGTTCGCTGCCGCCCAGGTAGCGACCTGCTCGTCCCACCGAGCGTGTGCGGCCGCCCCACGCTCGCCGACCTTGCGCGTGTGGGCGAGCACCTCAGGGTCGACGGCGAAGTCCTGACCGGGGTCGAAACCAAGGACCTCCTTGAGCGCTCGCACCTCGTCGGTGCCCAGCTTGGAGCCGTGCGAGTCGTGGCTTCCCTGCTTGCCGGGAGAGGGCCAGGCGATGATCGTGCGAAGGGCGATGAACGACGGACGATCGGTGACCTGCTTGGCTTCCTCGATCGCTGCCGCGAGAGCGTCGACGTCCTCGACGTAGCCGTCCTCACCGGTCCAGTCCACTCGCTGGGTGTGCCAGCCGTAGGCGTCGTAGCGCTTGACGACGTCCTCGGTGAACGCCACGTCGGTGTCGCCCTCGATGGAGATGTGATTGTCGTCCCAGATGAGGACCAGGTTGCCCAGTTCCTGGGTGCCGGCCAGGGACGAGGCCTCGCCGCTGACGCCCTCCTGCAGGTCCCCGTCAGAGGCGATCACATAGACGTGGTGGTCGAACGGAGACGTCCCGGCGGGAGCGTCCGGGTCGAGCAGGCCCCGGACCCGGCGCTGCGCCATGGCCATCCCGACCGCTGTCGCCACGCCCTGCCCGAGTGGGCCGGTCGTGGTCTCCACGCCCTTGGTGTGCCCCACCTCGGGATGACCCGGAGTGAGGGAGTTCCACGTGCGCAGCGCGGCGATGTCCTCGATCTCGAGTCCGTACCCAGCCAGATACAGCTGGATGTACTGAGTGAGCGAGGAGTGACCGGCCGAGAGGACGAAGCGATCGCGTCCGAGCCAGTCCGGGTCTGTGGGGTCGAGCTTCATGACGTTCTGGTACAGCAGGTAGGCGGCGGGGGCCAGCGAGATCGCTGTCCCGGGGTGGCCGCTGCCGCACTTCTCGACCGCGTCGGCGGCGAGGACGCGGACGGTGTCGACCGCCTTCGCGTCCAGCTCGTTCCAACCGACAGTTCCTGACTGGGGGGCGGGGGCGTTCAACTGGACCTCATCTCTCTCGTCCGCAGTCGGTGCGAACATGCTGGGGCGTGGTCTTGCGTCGGTCCGCACGGGGCCGGCTCCATGTCCGAGCGTACTCAATCCACACCCTGCCCGGGCCGCTCATCCGCCCTCTGGACCACCTGAGGAGACCAAGCGCCTAGACTGAGAGCAGGGCAGTGACCTGCCCGAACCGTGCGCGCCTCGCCCAACTCCGACCGAAAGACCCGCTGCCTCGTGCCCGATGCCCCGTCTCCTGCCGACCTGAGCGCCCCTGACCGAGCAAGCACCGGGCGGGCCGCTCACGGCCGCCGTGTCCGTGATCGCGTGCGCGCCTACGTCGCGTTGACGAAACCTCGGGTGATCGAGCTGCTGCTCATCACCACCGTCCCGACCATGATCCTCGCCCAGGGCGGCTTCCCCTCCTGGTGGCTGATCGTCGCGACGTTGGTCGGTGGGAGCACGGCCGCCGGTTCGGCGAACACGCTGAACATGGTCTACGACCGGGATATCGACGCCGTCATGAACCGGACCAGGAACCGGCCCCTGGTGACCGGCGAGATCACCCCACGTGCCGGTCTGGTCTTCGGCCTCGCGCTCGGTGCGTTCTCGGTGGTGTGGCTATGGCTGACCGTCAACTGGGTCGCCGCACTACTCGCGTTGGCAGCCAACCTCATGTACACGGTCGGCTACACCATGCTGCTCAAGCGGCACACCTCCCAGAACATCGTCTGGGGTGGCGCGGCTGGCTGCATGCCGGTACTGATCGGCTGGGCCGCCGTCACCGGAAGTCTTGACTGGGCGCCGCTGCTGCTGTTCGGGATCATCTTCTTCTGGACTCCGCCGCACTACTGGCCGCTGTCGATGAAGTTCCGGCAGGACTATGCGAGCGCCGGAGTCCCGATGCTGCCCGTGGTGGTGGCCGACACGCGCGTGGCACGGCAGATGATCGGCTATTGCGTGGCGATGGTCACGTGCTCGCTCGCCCTGATCCCCGTGGCAGGCATGGGGTGGCTCTACTCGATCGCTGCCGTCGCCTCCGGCGCATGGTTCGGGGGGGCGTGCGTGGCGCTGTACCGGCGTGCGGTGACTGGCAATGCCCGCAAGCTCGGTGCGATGAAGGTCTTCCACGCATCGATCACCTACCTGACACTGGTGTTCGTCGCCATCTCGATCGATCCGTTCCTGCCGTTCTGAGCCGATGTCCTCACCCCAGCCGTCACGAACTGAGCCAGCTCCGTTCCAGGCTGAGTTGCGGGAGTATCTGGCTCACCTAGGTGTGGAGCGCGGGCTGTCCGAGCACACGCTCGCGGCCTACCGTCGGGACCTGACCCGGTACGCGGCGTTCCTCACGGCGCGACAGCGTCGGCACGTCGCCGAAGTGACCGAGACCGACGTGACCGACTACGTCGAGGCTCTGCGCACCGGATCCGATGGCGGTCACCCGTTGTCGGCGGCATCGACGTCCCGAGCGGTGGTGGCGGTCCGCGGCTGGCACCGGTTCGCCACGCTGGAGGGTAGGACCGACCATGACCCAGCCGCGACCGTCCGCCCGCCGTCGAGTGTGAAGCGCCTGCCGAAAGCGATCTCGGTGGACGAGGTGGACAAGCTGCTGGCCGGTGCGTCGATGGCGGAAGGAGTGCTGGGACTGCGGGACCGGGCGCTGGTCGAGGTGCTCTACGGCACCGGCGCCCGTATTTCCGAGGCTGTCGGCCTCGACGTCGACGATGTTGACTTGGATCGCTCCACGCCCTCGTTACGGTTGTTCGGCAAGGGACGCAAGGAACGCGTCGTACCGATGGGGCGCTATGCAGTGGAAGCTCTCGAGGCCCACCTCGTCCGGGCGAGGCCAGCACTGGCCCAGTCTGGTCGCGGGTCGGCGAAGGTGTTCCTGAATCAGCGCGGGAACCCCCTCAGCCGGCAGAGTGCGTGGGCGGTCCTGCAGGCGGCTGCCGAACGTGGGGGAGTGCAGGCGCACATCTCCCCGCATACCCTGCGTCACTCTTACGCCACACATCTGCTGAATGGTGGAGCGGACGTGCGCGTCGTGCAGGAATTGCTGGGCCACGCTTCGGTGACCACCACCCAGATATACACGCTGGTGACGCCTGACACGCTGCGCGAGGTCTACACCGCCAGTCACCCACGCGCGCGGGATTGAGCTCACCCACGCGCGCGGGAGTGAGCTGCGGGTCCGAAAGTCAGGGTCACGGGGGAGAAGGGGTCGAATGTTCGGCCCCTGCGGGCAGGGGCTCAGCGTCCCTGATCGCTCGGCCCGTCATCGGCCGGCGTGCTGGGGGAGCCCGGGCCACGAGTCCCAGGGCTCTCGTCGCGCGCGGACTCCTCGGTGTGCGCCGAATCCCCGGAGTGAGCGCCGTCGGCAAACGCGCGGCCCACCGCCCGGCCCTGGATCACCTCGCCGAGATCGACTCCGGTCGCGGCACGTACGGAGTCGAAGACACCTCGCATCGCCACCGCGCTCTCGTTCGCGAGTACCCCGCTGGCTCCGGAGTCCGATCCGCCGTTGCTGACCACCGTCACCTCGCCGATCGTGGCGTAGCCCTTGGCGAACTCCGCCATCAGACCGGGGAGAGCATCCACGATGCGCTGCATCAGCAGCGCCTCCTGGTGCGTGGCCAGTGCCTCCGCCTCGGCCCGGATCGACTGCCCGCGAGCCTCACCCTCGAGCCGGGTGGCTTCGGCATCAGCTTCGGCGCGCACCCGTGTCGCCTCCGCCTCACGCGCTGCGATCGTGGCCTGTGCTTCGGCCTGCTTGGTGACGCGGTAGGCGTCTGCGTCGGCGTCCTTGGAGGCACGGTAGAGATCGGCGTCGGCGACCCGCTTCACCTCGGAGTCCAGCCGTGCCTGGGTGTTCTCGGCCTCCTGCTTCAGCACCTGTTGCTCTGCCTCCGCCTTGGCGAGGGCTTCGGCCTGGAGCGCCTGGGCGTTCGCGCGGCCCACCTCCGACTTGGAGGCAGCGAGGTTCTTGTCGTACTCGGTCTGCTCGACGAGGTTGGCTTCCTCGTTCGTGATCTGTTGCTGCCGGACGGCGCGCTCGGCGTTGGTCTTCGCGATCTCGGCAGCCTGACGTTTCGACTGGATCTCCGGTGCGCCCAGGGACTCGATGTAGCCGACATCGTCGGTGATCCCCTTGATCTGGAAGGAGTCGAGGATGAGCCCCTGCTCCTCCAGCTCGATCGAGACGTCGGTGGCGATCTGCTCGGAGAAGCGCTTACGGTCTCGCATCAGATCGATCACCGGCAGCTTCGCCACCACGCCGCGCAGCGCACCCTCGAGCTGCTCAGTGGTGAAGACCTCGATGGCGGAGTCCTGTGAGGCGAATCGTTCGGCGGCCCGCTTCACGTAGGCAGGGTCCGATCCGATCTTCACGATCGCCACGGCCTCCACATCGAGAGTCACGCCGTCCTCCGACTGCGCCTCAGCGTTCATGGTGACCTGCCGCGAGCGCAACGAGATCACCTCGTGGCGTTGTGTCATCGGGTTGACGACGGCTCGTCCGTTGACGACCACGCGCACCGAGCTCGCCGGCTCGCCGTCGACGCCCTTCTGCTTCACACCGGAGACGACGAGCGCCTCGTCCGCACGTGCGACCTTGACCCATGAGCGGAAGACCAGGAGCCCGATCACGAACGCGACAACGACGATGGCGACGATGAAGCCGAGAGTCACGGCTCCGATTCCAGCGATGATCTCCATCGAGATCCCCCTTCTAGTAGAACGCACCAGCGACGCTAGCAGCGTGGTGGTCGCGTGCGGCCTCTGCAACCATGGGCACATGTCCCCACGCATCGTGATCACGTACTGCACCCGGTGCCAGTGGTTGCTGCGCGCGCAGTGGTACGCCGGGGAGTTGCTGACCACGTTCGCCGACGAGATCGGTGAGATGGTGCTGGTGCCGACCACCGGCGGTGTGTTCCGGATCGACGTCGACGGTGAGCACGTCTGGAACCGCAAGCGTGACGGCGGCTTCCCGGACATCGCCGAGCTGAAACGGGCCGTCCGGGACCGGATCGCACCCGGACGGGAGTTGGGGCACCTGGACCGCGGGTCCGGTTCCTGACGGCGCGCACAGTTGGTTCTTGCCTGAGCCGGCAGTAGTTTGGCGGGGTGAGTACCGAAGCACCAGAGCTGCGCACCGACCGCGACTTCCCCGTGCCGGAGCCGCTGAACGGACACGGCCCGGCGCGCATCATCGCGATGTGCAACCAGAAAGGCGGGGTCGGCAAGACGACCACGACCATCAATCTGGGTGCGGCGCTGGCCGAATACGGCCGCAAGGTGCTCATCGTCGACTTCGATCCCCAGGGTGCGGCCTCGGCCGGCCTGGGATTCTCCGCGCACGAGCTCGACCAGACGATCTACACCGAGATCATGGCGGACAAACCGGACATCCGCGAGGTCATTCAGGAGACTGCTGTTCCCGGGCTGGACCTGGTTCCGGCGAACATCGACCTCTCCGCCGCCGAGGTGCAGCTCGTCAACGAGGTAGCCCGTGAGCAGGCGCTGGGGCGAGTGCTGCGACCGGTGACCGATGACTACGACGTGATCCTCATCGACTGCCAACCCTCGCTCGGCCTGCTGACAGTGAATGCACTGACAGCGGCGCACGGCGTGATCATCCCGCTCGAGACTGAGTTCTTCGCGTTGCGCGGTGTGGCGCTGCTCGTGGAGACGATCGACAAGGTTCGTGACCGGCTCAACCCACGGCTGCACACCGACGGCATCCTGGCAACGATGGTGGATGCACGCACGCTGCACTCGCGGGAGGTGCTCGCCCGGGTCCGGGAAGCGTTCGGCGACACCGTCTTCGACACTGTCATCACCCGGACGGTGAAGTTCCCCGACGCTTCGGTGGCGACCGAACCCATCACCACCTACGCCCCGAACCACTCCGGCGCGTACAACTACCGCAAGCTCGCGCGCGAGCTCATCGCACGTGGCGACGTGGCCTGAGGGGGCTCAGACGCTCCCCGACGCCGAGGCGCCACCCCCTGATGGCGTCGCCGCTGCGAGCACCTCTGCCGGTGGCACCTTCGAGGTGCACCTGACGAACTTCACCGGCCCCTTCGACCTGCTGCTTTCGCTCATTGCCAAGCACAAGATGGACGTGACCGAGGTGGCACTGGCGGTGGTCACCGACGATTTCATCGCCCATATCCGGGCCCAGGAGGAGTGGGACCTCTCGCAGGCGAGCGAGTTCCTGGTGATCGCCTCCACCTTGCTCGACCTGAAGGCAGCCCGGCTGCTGCCCCGCGGCACTGTCGAGGACGCCGAGGATCTCGAGCTTTTGGAGGCAAGGGATCTGCTGTTCGCCCGGTTGCTGCAGTACCGCGCCTTCAAGGAGGTTGCAGCTTTCCTGGGGAGCGCATGGGAACGGGCCGGGCGGTCCCACCCGCGTGAAGCAGTGCTGGAACCACGGTTCGCGGCACTACTCCCCGAGCTCATCATGCAGATCGGTCCGACTGACCTCGCCGTGCTCGCTGCGAGGGCGCTCGCACCCAAACCGGCTCCGGCAGGTGTGGACATTGCGCACTTGCACAACCCCGCGGTAAGCGTGCGTGAGCAGGCCGCGCATATTGTGGATCGGCTACGCCGGTCGCGGAGTCTGAGTTTCCGCGCTCTCACCGATGACGCCGATGGCACTGCGGTGGTCGTCGCTCGCTTCCTGGCGCTGCTGGAACTCTTCCGGGAAGGAGCAGTCGGCTTCGATCAGGCCGGGCCGCTCGGGGACCTGACGGTCCGCTGGACCGGATCCGACGATGGCGAGGTCGACGTCGACGACGACTATGAGGATCCCGAGATCACTGAGGAACCGAACATCGATAAGGACCGCGGATGACTTCTCTTGAGCACGAGGGCCACGCTGACGCGCTGCCGCCTGCCCCCTCGGTCCTGGACGCTCCGGGTGGGCTGCCCGCGGCAGTCGAGGCCATCCTGATGGTGGCGGAGGCCCCCGTGCCCGCCGACCGTATCGCCAGCGTCCTGAACGTCCCGACGGCGCAGGTCACCCAGACCCTTGAGGCTCTCGTTGCCGAGTACGGGGGAGGACCCAGGCCGTACGGGTTCGAGCTCCGCGAGGTCGCCGGCGGATGGCGGTTCTACTCCCATCCCGCCTTCAGCGCAGCGGTCGATGCCTTCGTGCTGGACGGGCAGACGGCACGGCTCACACAAGCCGCGCTGGAGACCCTGGCGGTCATCGCCTACCGCCAGCCTGTCTCCCGCGGCCGGGTCTCGGCGATCCGCGGCGTGAACGTCGATTCCGTCGTGCGGACACTGTTGACCCGCGGGCTGGTCGAGGAGGCCGGCCGGGACGAGGAGGGCGGGGCGACGTTGTACCGGACGACGTCGTATTTCCTGGAACGCCTCGGCCTGCGTACGCTGGACGATCTGCCCCCGCTGGCGCCCTACCTGCCGGACATCGACGCATTCGACGACATCGACGGAGCCACTTCATGACCGACCGCCGCCGCGACCGATCCCAGGCGCGACACGACGTCCACGACCCCGGCGGCGTCCGCTTGCAGAAGGTGCTGGCTGGTGCGGGATTCGGTTCGCGCCGGGCGTGCGAGGAGCTGATCTCCGCCGGGCGTGTGAGCGTGGACGGTGTGCAGGTCCGCGAGCTCGGTATCCGGGTCGACCCGCAGCGTGCGGTGATCCACGTGAACGGCCTACGGGTGCAACTGGACGACGCGGTCGTCACCCTCGCGCTGCACAAGCCGGCGGGCGTGTACTCCTCGATGGCCGACGAACAGGGGCGCCCGGACCTGTCCCAGTTCGTGGCTGACCGTACCGAACGGCTCTTCCACGTCGGACGCCTGGACGCGGAGACGACCGGCCTGATCCTGCTCACCAACGATGGTGAGCTCGCGCACCGGCTGACGCACCCCTCGTACGAGGTCCCGAAGACCTATGTGGCCGAGATCGAGGGCCGGGTGGCACGAGGACTGGGGCGTGAGCTCAAGGACGGTATCGAGCTCGACGACGGGCCGGTACAGGTCGACGAGTTCACCGTGCTGGAGACGACGCCACAGGCCAGCGTGGTGGAGGTGGTGCTGCATGAGGGGCGCAACCACATTGTCCGCAGACTGCTCGCCCAGGTGGGCCACCCGGTCACCCGGCTCAGCCGCACCGCCATCGGCCCGATCCGCCTCGGTCACCTGAAGGTCGGCCGCACGCGCGTGATCGAAGGTCGTGAGCTGGGCCGGTTGATGAGCTCGGTCGGACTGTAGCGGTGCAGACCCAGGCGGCGGACACGGCGGAGTTCTACCGGCGATGGGCGCAGGTGGAGGCCGATGGGTCCTCACCGCAGTACGCCGCCCTTGCCCGGGCGGTCGCCAAATCGGCCCGGGCCGTCGCGTTCCTGGAGACGCTGCCGCCCACCAAGCGCCAGCCTAATCTGCTCTTCGGGGCGCTGCGCTGGTTCGAGGCACCCGTCCACGACCCCGCCGCGACCCTGGCGCTGCTCCACGAGCGGGCCACCGACATCGCTGCCCTCATGCACAGGCGCGCGACCCAGACGAACGAGGCCGCGCGTTGCGCCGTCATGCTGCCTGCACTCGGACTGCTCGATGGACCACTGGCGCTCCTCGAGCTCGGTGCCAGCGCAGGGCTGTGCCTACTGCCGGACGTGTGGTCGTATGCGTGGACCGACGAGCAGGGACGCACGACGCGCCTCCACGACCGCGACATGACGGCGGGAGACACGGTGCTGCTGGAGGCGGGCGTTCGTGGGGCGCCACCCTTGCCCAGCGAACATCCCGACGTCGTCGCCCGGCTCGGTCTGGACGCCCACCCCGTGGACGTGAGCGATCCGGACGAGCGCCGCTGGTTGCGGTGCCTGGTATGGCCAGAGCACACCGACCGCGCCGACCGGCTCGCGGCCGCGCTGGAGGTGGCCCCGCGGCACGAGGTGCCGATGCGCGAAGGTGTGTTTCCCGAGGACGTTCCCGACGCCGTGGCCGCGCTGCGGGCGGTCGCGGGCCCGGCGCGCATCGTGGTGACCCACAGCGCAGCCGCCGCGTATCTCGATCGGGAAGGACGCCGTCGGTTCGCCGCGGTGCTCGATGAGCTGGGGGTGCACCGGATCGGGCTGGAGGGGCTGCAGGTGAGCCGCGACCTCGGTGTCGACGGTCTCGAGACCTTCGGTGCGGACGATCTCGCGCATCGATTCGTGCTCAGCCTGGACGGGCGTGCACTCGGGACGGCTCACCCGCACGGACGCGATCTGGAGTGGTGGGCAACGTCCGCCTGAGCCGGGCGGAACCGGGAGGCGCCGGACCCCTTGCTGCGTACTCACCGGCTCCAATAGCCTTGATCGGGTTCGCAGGCTCGCTCGGGTGAGACGGGTGAACCGTCAGGACCCACACCCCCAACGTCGCAACCGAACGAGGAGTGCATGATGGTTCTGAAGCGCAACGACAAGCCCCGCGCACGGGCGAGCGCAGTCGCCGCTGTCGCAGGTGGTCTGCTACTCGCAGGATCGCTCGCTCCGGCGTCAGCGGAGCCTCCGACCGCTCCGCCTCCCGTCGAGCTCCGTGCGGTCTCCTACAACATCGCAGCGGGTCGCGACGCGGATGGCGAGTTCAACCTCGACAGCACCATCGCGATCCTGGACGAGCTCGATGCCGATGTGATTGCGCTGCAGGAGGTCGATGTCCACTGGGGCGCGAGAAGCCTCGACCTCGATCTCGCTGCCGAGCTCGCCGATGCGCTGGACATGAATGTCGGCTTCGCACCGATCTACTCCTTCGCCCCGGGCGAGGAGGGTGGCCCCCGTGCCGAGTTTGGTGTGGCCGTCCTCTCGGAGTATCCGATCATCGAGTTCACCAACCACGATCTGACCCGGCTGTCCACGCAGTCAGACACCCCCGAGCCGGCTCCGGCGCCAGGCTTCGCCGAGGCAGTCGTGCAGGCCGAAGGAGCACGCGTGCACGTGTACTCCACGCATCTCGACTACCGCGGTGATCCTACGGTGCGCGAGATGCAGGTCGCCGACACGCTGGACATCCTCGCCGACGACGGGCCCGGCGCCACCCAGATCCTGATGGGTGACTTCAATGCCCGTCCGGAGGCGCCTGAGCTCGCACCCCTGTGGACCGTGGTCACCGATGCCTGGGACGAGGCCGGGGACGGTTCCGGCTTCAGCTTCCCGGCGGATGCACCGGACCGGCGTATCGACTACGTCACGGTCTCCGACGGAGTAACCGTGCTCGACGCGGTGGTCCCGGACACCGCACTCGCCGCCCAGGCCTCCGATCACCGACCCGTGGTGATCGACCTCGCCGTGCCACGCGGCGTGCAGGAGTAGACGGGCCGCGCCGGGGAGTACTGAGCGACGCCCAGCAGCATTGCCCCCGTGTCACCCTCGATCTCGTGCTCCCCGGGTGTCTGCCCGGGGAGCACGGCGCCAGGTCGCGGCGTGTTGCCGGTAGGGTGTGACGTCGTGACCGCCGACGACCCGACCGCGACCCGTGGCCCGGTGCACATCGTCGGGACCGGGCTCCTGGGGACCAGCATCGGGCTGGCGCTGACCGCTCGTGGCGTCCCCGTCACGCTCGCCGACACCTCACCATCCATGCTCGCCCTCGCGCGGGATCTGGGCGCCGGCACAATCGAATCCGCACCAGCGCCGGAGCTGGTCGTGGTCGCTGTCCCGCCCGACGTGACTTCGGACGAAGTGGCGGCCGCCCTCCAGAGGTTCCCGGACGCCGTCGTGACGGACGTGGCGAGCGTGAAGTCGGTTCTCTTAGCCGAACTGCGCATCGAGGCACGGACGGACCCGACGCTGGATCTGAGCCGCTACGTGGGATCTCACCCGATGGCGGGCCGCGAGAAGTCCGGGGCAGCGGCTGCCTCCGCCGACATGTTCACCGGCCGCCCTTGGGTCATCGCCGCCCACTCCGGCAGCGCCGAGCGTGCCGTCCTGGCCGTGCGGGCACTCGCAGCGGACGCCGGGGCAGCCGTGGTCTCCATGGACGCGGGCGAGCACGACGAGGCCGTCGCTCTGATCTCACACGTGCCGCAGTTGATGGCGTCACTGATGGCGGCGCAGCTGGTGGAGGCGCCCGACCGAGCCCTCGCGCTTGCCGGGCAAGGGGTCCGCGACGTCACCCGGATCGCTGCCTCCGACCCGCGGTTGTGGTCGGCCATCCTCACTGGGAATGCTCCGGCAGTCAGCGCGCTGCTGCGCACCATCCGCGCGGAGCTCGACACCCTCCTCGACGCGGTGGAGCGGGCCGCCTCCGACGGGCCGCTGGCACCCGGGGCCGTCTCCGGGATCTCACGGCTTATCTCCGCTGGCAACGACGGCGTGGCCAGGGTTCCGGGCAAGCACGGCGGAGCACGACGGCGCTACACCGAGGTGATCGTGCTCGTGCCTGATGAACCCGGTGAGCTCGGCCGGCTCTTCTCCGAGGTGGGGGAGATCGGCGTGAACATCGAGGACTTCCAGATGGAGCACTCCCCGAAGCAGAAGGTGGGTATGGCGATCGTGTCGGTGACCCCGGAGGCGGCGCAGCCCCTGGAGCAGGCGCTGGAGCAGCGCGGCTGGCGGGTGGTGGCCCCATGACCGGCAGTTCGACCGGGATCGTCGTGGCGATCGACGGCCCCAGCGGGTCCGGTAAGTCGACCATCAGCCGCCGTGTCGCGGCGAGCGAAGGATTGGCCTACCTGGACACCGGTGCGATGTATCGCGCCGCGACCTGGTGGTGCATCCGGCAAGGCGTCGACCTCGGTGACACTGAGGCAGTGGCGGCACTCGTGCGAGAGATGCCGTTGGAGATCGGCACCGATCCGAGGCAACCGGCGTTCGTCGTCGGCGGTGAGGACGTCGGTGTGGTGATCCGCAGCACCGAGATCTCCACCCGGGTGAGCGCCGTGGCCACCAATCTGGAGGTCCGTCCAGAGCTGCAGCGGCGGCAGCGTGAGGTGATCGCGGTCGAGAGCGGACGTGGCACTGGTGGGCACGAAGCCCGCAGCGGTGGGCGCGGGGTGATCGCCGAGGGCCGGGACATCACCACGGTGGTCGCACCGGACGCTGACGTGCGGATACTGCTGCTTGCGTCCGAGGAAGCCCGGCTCGCCAGGCGGGCGCAAGAGCTCCATGGGACCGCTGACGAGGCTGCCGTGGCCGCGACACGGGATCAGGTGATCCGGCGCGATGCTGACGACTCGACAGTGTCCAACTTCACCACGGCCGCTGACGGAGTGATCACCGTCGACACCTCCGCGCTGACGTTGGAGGAAGCGGTGGCCGCCGTGCATCAGATCGTCTCGACCGCGCAGAGGAGCTTGTCATGAGCGAGGACCGACCGGCCTCCCCAGGGCAGACCATCACCGCCGACCAGATCAAGCGCTGGGGCCCCGCCTGGTCGCGCCGCGTCGGCTGGTTCCTGGCGCGGGGGGTGTGGAACACCCGCGTGGTCGGTGCCGACAGGATGCCCCGATCCGGACGGTTGCTGGTGGCGGCCAACCACACCGGCATCATCGACGGTCCGTTGCTGCATGGTGTGATCCCGCGCGAATCCCACATGATCATCAAAGAGGAGATGTTCTCCGGTGTGATCGGCTTCCTCATGCGCGGTGCGGGCCAGATCCCGGTGGACCGCCGCAACGGCCGGGCAGCGTTGCAGACGGCGCTGACATTGCTGAACGAAGATCGGCTCGTAGGTGTCTTCCCGGAGGGTACGCGCGGCGGCGGTGACGTGAAGCAGACCAAGGCCGGGATCGCGTGGCTCGCGGTCCGCTCCGGCGCCCCGGTGTTGCCGGTGGCGATCCTGGGGACCAGGCCCGCAGGCAAGAAGCCCGGGCACATTCCCGGCTTCCGCAGCCGGCTCGTGGTCGAGTTCGGAGAGCCGTTCCGGGCGGTGGACCCGGAGGTGGGCGTGGGCCGGAGCGCCATCACCGAGGCGATGGGGGAGATCCAGCAGCAGCTGAGCACGCACGTGCACGCTGCCTCCGAACGCCACGGTGTGGCGCTACCCAAGACCACGGAGATCTGAGGCGATCTGCCGTCAGGACCCGGGGCGAGTTGGGCAGAACCCGCCCTGGCGGGGAGAATGGCTGACGTGACCGATCTGCCGAACTCCTCCACGCCCCGCGCCAGCGACTCCGGCGAGCCCAGTGACCTCGATTGGGTCGAGCGCGTCGTCCCCGATCTCGCAGAGACCGAAGAGGACTCCCGCCGCGCCGAGGCTTTGCGCGCTGGTCTGAGCGACTACGACCTCGGGGATGAGGACCTGACGTTGCTCGAGGCCTCCGAGGAGGAGCGCGAGGGCGAGACTGCTGCTGGGCCGCCTCCGGTGCTGGCCGTCGTCGGACGGCCGAACGTGGGAAAGTCGACTCTGGTCAACCGGATCCTCGGCCGCCGCGAGGCAGTGGTCCAGGACACCCCGGGCGTCACCAGGGACCGCGTCAGCTATCCCGCCGAGTGGGCGGGTCGCAACTTCACCGTGGTCGACACCGGTGGCTGGGAGCGCGACGCCAAGGGGCTGGGCAGCCGTGTGGCCGACCAGGCAGAGATCGCCATCGCACTGGCCGATGCGGTGCTCTTCGTCGTCGACGCGGTGGTCGGCCCGACAGACGAGGACGAGTACGTGGTGCGGATGCTGCGCCGGGCAGGCAAGCAGACGCTGCTGGTGGCCAACAAGGTCGACGACCAACGGGGCGAGGCGGACGCGGCGCTGTTGTGGTCCCTCGGTCTAGGCGAGCCGTACGCCGTCTCGGCGCTGCACGGACGGGGCTCGGGCGACCTACTGGACGCCGCACTCGACCTGATGCCGGCGACCTCCGCCGTCGCGGGCCAGATCCCCGAGGGGGGGCCGCGGCGGGTGGCCCTCGTGGGCCGGCCGAACGTGGGCAAGTCCTCGTTGCTGAACGCGATCTCCGGTGGGGAGCGAGTCGTCGTCGACGACGTCGCGGGCACCACACGCGACCCGGTGGATGAGCTGGTGATGCTGGGAGATCGCCCCTGGTGGTTCATCGACACTGCCGGCATCCGCCGTCGCGTGCACCAGACCTCGGGCGCCGACTTCTACGCCTCACTACGGACGCAGGGGGCGCTGGAGAAAGCGGAAGTGGGTGTGGTCCTCATCGACGCGAGCGTGCCCATGACCGAACAGGACGTCAGGGTGGTGCAGCAGGTGATCGATGCCGGGCGTGCCTTGGTGATCGCCTACAACAAGTGGGACATGGTGGACGAGGACCGTCGATCGTTCCTCGAGCGCGAGATCGAGCAGCAGCTCGTCCAGGTGCCGTGGGCGCCGCGCGTGAACATCGCGGCACGCACCGGATGGCACACCAACCGATTGGTGCGTGCGCTCGACGTGGCCCTGTCGTCGTGGGACACCCGCGTCCCCACCGGTCGCCTGAACGCCTTCCTGGGTGAGCTCACTGCCGCCAACCCGCACCCCGTGCGCAGTGGAAAGCAACCGCGGATCCTATTCGCGACCCAGGCAAGCACCCGGCCGCCTCGGTTCGTGCTGTTCACCACCGCGTTCCTGGATCCGGCCTACCGGCGGTTCGTCGAGCGACGGTTGCGGGAGACGTTCGGCTTCGAGGGCACACCGATCTCGATCGGCGTCCGGGTGCGGGAGAAGCGGCGGCGCTGAGGCAGTGGACGTCTCGCTCGTGAGTCAGCGGATGAGCCAGCCGATCAGGCCGATCATCAGCAGCACGAGTCCTGGCACGAGGCCCACGACGCTGAGCAGGAAGGTGCCACGGCGCCAGCCCGTCGGCGGTTGGAGCCCCGGCCCGGACGTGGGTTGATCCATCGAACCACCGAGTGCGACGGCGCCGAACACGAAGGCAGCGATCCGTAGATCGGTCACCTCGGTGATGAAGGCACGAAATCCAGCGGGGTCGGCGATCGTGAACGCCGTAGCGCTGACTCCTGCGGCGGCGCTGACGATCGCGAGAGTTGTGACCAGCCAACGGGCACGGATGATGCCGAGCCGGTCTCGCCGACGCGGCGGGCCGGGACGGTTCCCGCTTCCCGACGTGGAACGCTCGTTGGTCATCGGCACGACAGTACCCGGCACCGTGGCCGCCCGTTTCACCCGTTCAGGTCGAGAATCTCGAAGGTCGTGGCGTACTTCACCCCGAGTGCCGGCCCGGCGGCGGAGCACAGCTCATCCAGGAAGGCGACGGGGTCGAACTCCCAGCTGAGTCCGTCGATGTAGGCGGCGTGCTCCTTCAGGGAGGCGACTCCATCATCGAAGGTCGCGGTGACGTCGACGGCATGGGTCGACTGCGGCGAGATGGCGAGCCAGACCTGCCGGACGCCGTTCCACGGCTCGAGGCCGTCCCCGAGCTGCTCGTGGAACACCCAGCGGTTCCCGGCGTCGCGGACGGCGTCAAGCGTGGCACGCCCGGCCGCCATGTGGTCGGCCTGATTGAGGAAGCCCCCTGGCCAGGTGTCTCGGAAGTTGCCGGTGATGACGATCTCGGGCTGGTGCTTGCGCACCTGGGCTGCGATGGCCCGCCGCAGCGGCAGACCGTACTCGAGGACGCCGTCGGGCAATCGGAGGAACTCGACCTCCTCCACACCCACGACGCGGGCGGAGGCGATCTGCTCCTGCTCACGCAGCGGGCCCGCCTCGTCCGGATGAATGGCGTCGATACCGGCCTCACCGGAGGTCACCATGCAGTAGATGATGCGCTTGCCCTGTGCAGTCCAGCGTGCGATTGCGGCGGCGGTTCCGAACTCCAGGTCGTCCGGGTGAGCGACAACGGCGAGAGCAGTCGTCCAGTTCTCGTCGATCTCGGGAAGGCGGGGTTGATCGGTCATCGGATCTCCTCGGCGGTGGTGTGGTTGGTGGGGTCGGGGGTTTTCCTGGGTGCTGCGGTGGTGATCCAGCGAACGGCGGCGGTACCGGCTCGGCCCGCCAGTAGGGAGGGGTGCCGGACCGGCCGGGGTAGCTGCAGTTGCACGCGGGCCCAGTCGGGCAAGCTGACGACGGCGCCACGCGCGAGCAGCGCGTATCCGGGCCGTGCCACGGCCGGTACGGGTGGGCGGTGCAGGAGGAACGCAGCGACCTCCCTGGCCTCCGGCGTGACGGCGAGCTCGGGCCGGTAGCGGTCCAGGGCGCGTGTCAGCTCAGCGACATTACTGGGCACCTCAGTCGCGCCGAGGCGGGTGGTCACAGTGCCGGCCTGCCGGACGTAGATATCCTGCTGGGCGGGGGAGAGGCGGCGGGCGCCGAACAGTCGATGAGCGGTGAGGAAGGAGTCGATCTCGGCGATGTGCACCCACGTAAGCAGGTGCGGATCGTCGGCGTGGTAGGGCCGCCCGTCCGGTGCGATGCCGCGGATGCGGGCATGGACCGCCTGCACGATAGCGATCGCCTGCTCGGCGTGCTCGATCGTGGCGTAGGTGGTGGTGGCGATGTAGGTGGCAGTGCGGGCCAGGCGGCCCCACACGTCCTCGCGGTAACGCGAATGCTGGGCCACGCCCGCCATCGCCAGCGGATGCAGTGCTTGCAGGAGCAGCGCGCGGATGCCCCCGATATACATCGAGGCATCTGCGTGCACGATCCCGATCGGGGAGTCCGGTTCGAACCAGCGCGGCCCCGGCGTGGCATGGATACGGTGCTGCGCCGCGGCAGGGTCGGGACCCGCGACACGCTGCATCAGCGCCGTATTCAGCCGGCGCCGGGCAGCGTGGAGCGGGTGCACGAGACCAGTGTGACCTATGGCGCACCCCCGATGCGTCACCGATTGGGAGGAACAGGTGGGGCTGCGGTAGTGTCATCTCCGGCTCGCTTAGCGGGCCCTCGGGCTGTGGCGCAGCTTGGTAGCGCACTTGACTGGGGGTCAAGGGGTCGCAGGTTCAAATCCTGTCAGCCCGACCGAGAGGTCCCGGAAACTCAACAGTTTCCGGGACTTTTTAGTTGGCGGATGTGGGGATGTAGGGGCCATAGGTCAGATGCTGATCCGGGCAGCGCTGCCCCACCCACGGTGACCTCGTAGTGCGCTCTAGCGTCGCAGCCGCCCAGTACCGGTGAGCGGGCGGCGACCGGCTGGACGTGATCGCGCGCGGTGATCGCGTCATGTAACCAACACTGCGAATCCGCAATACCCCGGGGGGTATAGTGGTGACATGATGACGAGAGAGATCACGAAGGACAAGGTGGAAGAGGTGCCCTCCAGTGAGGGCGCAGTGTTGTCGGAATTCTGGGCAGACTGGTGCGGACCATGCCGGATGTTCGGGTGGGTGTTCGACGAGGCGCCGCATGAATATCCGGACATGGTGAGCGCGATGCTTGCGGAGCAGAACCGCACTGCGGGAGGTGATCCGCGGTGAGGATCGTCGTCGTCGGTGGGGTCGCCGGGGGAATGAGTTGCGCGGCTCGTGCGAGGCGCCTGGATGAGCGAGCGGAGATCGTCGTGCTCGAGCGCGGACCGTACGTGTCATATGCCAACTGCGGGCTGCCCTACTACCTCGGTGGAGAGATCGCCGACCAGGACGCGCTGCTGGTCCAGACGCCTGAGAGGTTGAAGGCCGCTCTGAACCTGGATGTCCGCACTGCGCACGACGTGATTGACCTGAACGCGGAGGCCCGCGAGTTGACGGTGCGTACGCCGGCGGGGGAGGAGCGGTTGTCGTACGACGCCCTGGTGCTCTCCCCGGGCGCCCAGCCGTTGACGCCGCCGATTCCAGGACTCGGGTCATCTCGTGTGCATCCCCTGCGCACGGTTCCGGATGCCGTCGCCTTGCGTGAGTTGCTTGAGGGCAACGTGCGCCGGGCGGTGGTGCTGGGAGCCGGCTTCATCGGCATCGAGACTGCCGAAGCACTGGCGCGGCAGGGGGTCGAAACGACGGTGGTCGAGCGCGCGGATCACATCCTCCCGTCCTTGGACCCTGAGCAGGCGTGGCTGGTGGCGGAGGAACTGCTCCGCCTCGGTATCGCGGTGCGTGCCGACAGCGCGGCCGCGGAGATAGTGCCGGGTGCGGACGCCGATACGGTCGTGCTTTCCGATGGGACCCGGCTGCCGGCGGAGATGATTGTGCTCGCGGTCGGGGTTCGACCGGACACGGCGGTCTTCGAACGAGCCGGGGTGGCATGCGAGCGCGGGGGGATTGTCGTTGACGAGCACGGCCGCACCTCGTTGCCGGGTGTGTGGGCAGTCGGGGATGCGACGGTGAGCACCGATGCGGTGACCGGCATCCGTCGTCCGGTTGCCCTGGCGGGTCCGGCGAACCGTGCCGGGCGTCTGGTGGCCGACGACATTCTCCGCCCCGGGATGGCCCGGGCGATTCCGCAACCACTGGGCACCGCGATTGTCCGCGTGGGAGAGTTGACGGTGGCGATGACCGGCGCGAACCGCGCTGCACTGGACGTCGCAGGACTGGAGTACCGGACGCTGCACGTGCATCCGAACCAGCACGCCGGGTACTTCCCAGGCGCCACGCAGGTCCATCTGAGTCTGCACATCCGCGCTGCCGATGGGCTGCTGCTGGGTGCGCAGGCAGTCGGACTGGATGGAGTTGACAAGCGGATCGATGTGCTGGCCACGGCGATCCGTGCAGGCCTGGGGGTGGCGGATCTGATCGATCTGGACCTGGCGTACTCACCTCCGTACGGGCAGGCGAAGGACGCGATCAACCTGGCCGGGATGCTCGGGGCGAACGTGCTTGACGGGACCATGACGCTGTGGGACGCCCACGACCTCGACATCGTGCAGGCGCAGGCTTTGGTGCTGGATGTGCGCACGGATGCGGAGGTTGCCATGGGCATGCTGCCGGATGCTCTGCACATCCCGCACACCGAACTGCGCGGACGCCTCGATGAGGTCCGTGCTGCCGCGAAGGGCCGGCCGGTTCGGGTGATGTGTGCCTCTGGGGTTCGCTCGGCGATGGCGCACCGGGTCCTAGCCCAGGCGGGGTACGACTCGGCGTCGCTGTCAGGCGGGATGCTCACCCTCCGTGCTGTGCTCGCCGGCCGTGCCGACGAGGTCCTCACGGTGAGGGAGGTAGAACGTGTCTGAGGGATGTGCCGAATTGCGTGCGGGCGGTGCGCGCACACGACGTGCACCAGGTACGGCCAGTCCGATCAACGGGAGTGGAAGCCGGTAGTCTCGGATACGCGCAGGAGGAGGGACGCGACATGGGCGAGCGGATACTGGTCGGGCTGACGGACGGTTCGGCCGCACGCAGGGCGTCGGAGTGGGCGGTCGAACGTGCCATCCGCCGCGGCGGCAGCATCGAACTGATCTCGATCGTCGGTTCCGCGTCCGGTGCGCTCAGTGAGGCGCCCGTGCTCGAACACGCCCTCGAACTCACGGAGGAGTTACTCGCTCAGCAGGCAGAGCGGATCGGGGCCGGAGGTGTGCCTGTCACGACCCGCCTCGAGCGCGGAGGCTTCGTCGACTGTCTCGTCGACGCCTCTAAGAGTGTCGATCTGCTCGTGATCGGGAGCGACTACCGCGGCCCAGGGGCGCAGTCGCCGCGCGGGCCGTACGGCATTCGTGTGGCAGGTGGCGCCCACTGCCCGGTGGTGGTGGTGCCGGACATCGAGATCGCGGGCCGGACTGGCGTCGTCGTGGGCGTCGACGGCTCCGAGCATTCAGCTAACGCACTCCGCTTCGCTGCGGCAGAGGCACACGCTAGCGGTGACCCGCTCACGGCCGTGAGCACCTGGACGACGGTGCCGCTCCCGTTGCACGTACGCTCCTATCCCACCGAGTACCTCGCCGGAATGCAGGAGGCGACTGAAGAGCTTCTCACCGAGTCACTGGCACCGGTGCTCGTCGACTATCCGGATCTGGAGGTTCGCCGTCTCGTGCAGCGTGAATCGGCGGGACAGGCCATCAACCGCCTCGCCCAGGAGGCGAGGTTGACCGTCGTCGGATCCCATGGTCGGGGGAGGGTCGCACGGTTCTTGCTCGGATCGACAAGCGAGGAGGTGCTCGCCGGCATGGGGACGGTCACGGTCGTCGTGCGCTAGCTTTGCGCGGAGTCGACGGGTGGGCCAGACCCGCGCGCAAGGCCCAGAGGATGGCGACCACGTCGACACCCTCCTGCAACCATGCGCCGACCAGGGCCGGTAGTGCACCGAACGCCGCGATCACCATCAACGCGGCGCTGAGCGTCATGCCGACCCAGATGCTCTGCAACGCAATCGTGACCGTCTCGCGTGCGATCGTGTGAGCGTCCGCGACGGTGGAAATGTCGTCGCGCAGCAGGACCACATGCGCCGAGTCACCGGCTGCGGTCGATCCGCGCGCTCCCATCGCGATGCCGATGTCCGCGGCAGCGAGGGCGGGCGCGTCGTTCACACCGTCGCCTACCATCGCGACCGGACGGTGCGGGAGGCTGGTCACCGCGTCCACCTTGTCTGCCGGCAGGCAGTTCGCCCGGACGTCGTCGATCCTCAATGCCTGGCCTACGTGGTCAGCAGTGAGACGATCATCTCCCGTCAGCATCACGATGTGCTCGACTCCGTGTTCATGAAGTCGTTCGAGCGTCTGCGGGGTCTCGCCCCGTACTTCGTCGCTGAACACGAGCGCTCCCGCGTACGAGCTGTCGATCGCGACATAGACAGCCATCTCGCCTGGCCCGATCGTGGTGCCCGCAAGGGACACCCCCACCGCATCAGCGACGTAGGTGCGCTTGCCGACGACCACCGAGCGCCCGTCCACGAGCGCGGTGACACCATGCGCGGGTACCTCCTGCGCGGTCTCGGCCCCCGAGAGGGGGAGGTCACGCGAGCGTGCCGCGCCGATCACGGCTGCCGCGAGCACATGACTGGAGTACTGCTCTGCCGAGGCAGCCAATCGCAGCACCTGATCGTCGGTGAGTCCTCCAGCTGCGCGGACCTCGACCAGCGAGGGCGCACCGCGCGTCAACGTGCCTGTCTTGTCGAAGGCAACGGTTCGCACTCGCCGTAGGCTCTCGAGCGTCGCGCTGCTCTTGACGATGATTCCCCTCCGTGCTGCGCGTCCTGTGCCCGCGAGGAATGCGACCGGAGCCGCGATGATGAGAGGGCATGGTGTCGCGACCACGAGCACCTCGGCGAGTCGCGCAGGGTCACCCGACAGAGCCCACGCGCCGATGGCGATCGCGAGCGCCACCACCGTGAATGGGATCGCTACGCGGTCGGCGAGGTGGACGATCGGAGCCCTGCTCGCGGAGGCACCTTCGACCAACGTGATGATCTGCTGGTACTGGCTGTCCCGCGCAGCGTGCGTGGTAGAGAGCACAACCGCCGTCGAGCCGTTCACCCCGCCACTGAGTACTTCCTGGCCCGCTGTCCGTTCGACTGGAAGGCTTTCGCCCGTGAGAGAGGATTCGTCGAACGTGGCTGATCCGGTCACAAGAGAGCCGTCGACGGGCACGATCTCGAAGGGCCGCACCAGCACCTGATCACCTGGAGCGATCGCGTCAACCGGGACGTCGGTGGTGGTGCCGTCGCTAGTCACCTTGTGAGCCACGCGCGGTACGTGGGACAGGAGCGCGGTCAGATCGCGCCGAGCTCGCGCGGACGCGTAGTCCTCCAATGCCTCGCCTCCGGTGAGCATGAGCACGATGACGAGGGCTGCCCATGCCTCTGCCACCGCGACGGAGGCTACGATCGCCGTGAATGCGAGGATGTCGATCCCGTACGTTCCCCGTCGCAGCTCTCGTGTCATTCGCCACGCGGATCGCCCGGCCACGACAAGGGCGTAGCCGGCGGGAAGTACCCAGGTGTACGCATGCCAGGTCGTCAGCTGAGCGATTCCGCCGAGCGCCGCGACTGCGAGCGTGGCAAGGACCCACGGATACCGAACCAGCATCGCCCACCTTGATGGGGTGGAAGCCGACATCTGCCGCGCCGTCGGCCTTGCGTCGACGGCGTTCTCGGTCATGGTCATGTTCCCATCGTGGTGGCTGCCGAATCCGTGAAGTAGGGGCGAAAGTCCCGCTGTGACGTCAAGGAGGTACGCCGCGGGTGTCTACTTCGTCACGGGACCAATGGCCCTTTCGCTGCCCTTGCTGTGGGCGTTGCCTGGTCATGACGGCGAAAGGAGCCACTCGTGGATGAGATCCGTCTGATGGAGGTAGTTGAGCAACCTGTCGCGGCGGTGCGTGCAAGAGTGCCTGTCGAAGACTTGTCTCGCTGTATCGAGCAATCGCTGCGGACAGTACTGGCCAGCGTTTCCGCTCGCGGAGCGCGCACAGCGGGACCGCCCTTCGCTCGGTATCGAGCGGTGGCCGCCGACGCCGTGGATGTCGAGATCGGGTTCCCCGTCGATCCCGTGGTGGAGGACTCAGGGGAAGTCATTTCGTCTACGCTTCCCGCCGCGCGCGTCGTCGAGGCGATACACCGAGGCCCCTATGACCACCTTGCTGGTGCGTACGCCGAGATAGAGCGCTGGATGTTTGACCACCACCTGACTCCCTCTGAGGAGATGTGGGAGGTCTATGAAGCGGGCCCTGAGTCGGATCCCGACCCGAACACCTGGCGTACCCGCATCGTCTGGCCGACAGTGGCGCTGATGCTGACAGAGAGGAATCCATCATGACCAGTCATGTTCCCGAGGCTACTGACGAGGACCGGACTACCGGTGAGGAGACCGAGTCCGGTCACACCCGACCCGGCCGGGTCGTCGTTGGAATCGACGGTTCGAACGCCTCTCACGAGGCGCTCCGCCAGAGTGCCCATCTCGCGCGCGAGCTCGGTTACGACGTCGAAGCGATCGCCGTCTGGACCTCCACCCCCGTGACCCTGGGGGGTGTGTACCTCGATCTTCAGTGGGACCCAGCTGAGGATGCCAACCGTGCTCTGGACACTGCGGTGGGAGCGGTCTTCCCTGCGGGCCGCCCAGCCTGGTGCAAACTCACCTTGCGCGAGGGGAGGCCGGCAGAGGAACTGGTCGAGGCAGCGCGTGGTGCCGCCATGTTGGTCGTTGGACGACGCGGGCATGGCGGCGGCCTCGCTGCGCTGCTGCTGGGATCGGTCAGTTCGGCGTGTGTCTCGCACGCTCACTGCCCAGTGTTGGTCGTACCGGCTGAGGGGCAGTAGCGACCACGAAGAGAGGCACGGCGGCCCGCGCAGAGGCACTGCGCGGGCCGTCTCACGCTCCGGGTACGATAATCACCGGTCCAGCGAGGTTCATGAGCACCTCAATCGCGATCCGTCCAAGCCTCGCCTCTGACCCCGATCTTTTCCCGATCACTGTCGTGACGGTGCTACTCGAGAGCGCGATCAGTAGTTCGGCCGGGTCCTGCTCGGTCCACCGCGTCCCGACCTCGACCTCCGGGGCAACGGCAAGCGCCTGACGGCGCGCGTGCTCGAGCACCCGGTCGCGATCGGCCAGGGGACTCGAACACACCACGATCAAAGGCTCGCCGCGCCGGGCGCTCTCGCGAGCAGCGAACGCGATCGCTGAGCCAGCGCCGCCACCCGCGCCCGCGACGACGACGCCGGAGCGGCTCCGCTCTCCGAGTCGGGGTATCACGGCCACCGGAGTCGTGGTTCGCAGGGCAAGCTGCACGCTGCGCGCACCGAGTGCCTTGCCGCGGATATAGCCGGACTTGTGGGTGCCGACGACCAGCAGCTGCGTACCTGCCGCCGCATCGGCGAGTTGCGGCATCGGCGCTCCGACCTGAACCCGGGCCGTGATCGCGACCGTGGGTTCGGTCAGGCGAGCCCAGTGCAGCTCGCTCTCCACGCGTGCTGAGACAGTCGAGTGCAGTTGAGTGAACAACTCCTCACCCACCGCCGCCCACTCGGCGTCCACGATGGCGACGAGCGTCAATGCCGCACCCGAGCTGCGTGCTCGTTGCAGCGCCCAGCTCAGCGCGCCACGACTCGAGGCGCTGCCATCGATGCCGACGACGTACATGGCCGGTCCCGCTGCTGTCGCCCCGATGTCGTTCTGCATCACACCATCGTCAGTCGCAGCGGCGCCGGCGAACGGGGCCTAGGTCCCGTGGTGACGTGTCGCGGGCGGTGGTACCGTGCAAACTCCGGAGCCTGAAGATCGGGACGAACGTGCAGGTGCCACCGTTGGACGAACCGTACGGCCAGATCGACCGCTCGAGCACAGACTCGGAGGCGCGCCTACGCGCGCTGATCCGTGGGACCGACGCCGTGGTCTCCCATCTCGAGCTGCCGGAGGTTCTGCGCCGTTTGACCGAAGTCGCCGTCGAGTTGGTGGACGCTCGTTACGGTGCGCTGGGAGTCCTTGCGCCGGACGGGTGGCTGGAGGAGTTCGTGCATGTGGGCATGGATCCGGGCACAGTGGAGCGGATCGGTCGGCTGCCCGAGGGTCGCGGTGTGCTCGGTGCCTTGATCACCAACCCGGAGCCGATCCGTCTGCAACACATCGCCGATGATCCTCGTTCGGTGGGGTTTCCGGACGGGCATCCGCCGATGTCGAGCTTCCTTGGTGTACCGATCCGCATCCGCGAAGAGGTCTTCGGCAACCTCTATCTGACGCAGAAGCGCGGGGGTGACTTCACTGACGAGGACGAGAGGCTGGTCAGGACCCTGGCGGCAACGGCTGCGATCGCGGTGGAGAACGCCCGGCTGTACTCCGCCGCCCGCGATCGAGAACGGTGGGCAGCGATCGGGGCCCACGTCTCTGCCGTGCTGACTGAGACCGGTACGGACGGCGTGCCTGCACTACTCGCCGATGCAGTGTTCGAGGAACTGGGCGCTGCTCGCGTCGCAGTACTCGAGCCAGGGGAAGAACCGCTGACAGCACGCATCATCGCCGCCAGGGGCACCGATGCAGCTCAATACAACGGCAGACTCCTCACGACCGAGGAGACCTCCGCCGTCCTTGTGCTCGAGAGCGGCGAGCCGGTGGCTCGTAGCGGTGCGACCACCGCGCTCAGCGATGCAGACGCCCTCGCGGTCCGGGACAGCACCGGTACAGGTCCGGTGCTCTTCGTCCGGTTCGCGCCCGCTGGGATCGAGCCGCTCGTACTCGCGGTGGGCAGGCAGCCGCGGGGCCGGGCGTTCGGGCGTTCGGAGATCGAGGCGGTCACCGATGCTGCCGGTCGGATCGTTCTGTCCATGGAACTGGCCCAGGCGCGCGAGCAGCACCAGCGCATGCTCCTGAGCCAGGATCGGGCCAGGATCGCACGAGACCTGCACGATCGGGTGATCCAGCAGTTGTTCGGAGCAGGCCTTGAGCTGCACTCACTCGAAGGCTCAGTGCCGACGGCTGAGGCTGAGAGGCTGCGGACTGCCGTCGATGCGATCGACGACGCCATCTCGCAGATCCGCACGATCATCTTCGCGCTCAGGGCGGTTGCGTCGGATCGACAGACACTGCGCCATCGGGTGCTGGACCTGGCGATCGAAGTCTCTCGTCACCTGCCTCGGAACGTCGATGTCGAGTTTGCCGGACCGGTGGACACTCTCGCTGGCAGTGAGATGGCTGGTGAGGTCATGGCTGTTGCGCGCGAGCTACTCAGCAATGTGGTTCGTCATGCCTGCGCAGAACACGTGCGCGTCGAGGTGCGAGCAGGAGGCCACCTGCTCGAGCTCGTCGTCGAGGACGACGGGGGCGGGATGGGCCTTGCGGGGCACAGGAGCGGACTGGCGAACATCTCGGAGCGAGCGCAGCGGCGCGGTGGCGACCTTGAGCTTCGTTCTGGCCCCGATGGCACGACCGCTGCGTGGCGGGTGCCACTGACGTCGGATGGTGCACGATGATCCGCGTGTTCTTGGTGGATGACCACGAGGTCGTCCGGCGCGGGATCGCCGACCTACTAGGGCGCGAGCACGACATCGAGGTAGTCGGCGAAGCGGCGAAGGTCGCCGACACACTGCCGCGCGTGCGCGCCGTTCGTCCTGATGTCGCGGTGCTCGACCTGCGCCTGCCTGATGGCGACGGGGTGGATCTGTGCCGTGACATCCGGTCGGAGTTCCCTGAGACGAAATGCCTCATCCTGACTGCCTACGACGACGACGAAGCGGCCGTTGCTGCGGTGCTGGCGGGGGCCTCGGCCTACGTCGGCAAGAGCGTCGTCGGCTCCACTTTGGTGCGCGATGTCCGCCTCGTTGCGGGAGGCCGCTCGCTGCTGGACGGACGCGTCGCCCGGCACGTCGCCGAGCACGCCAGGCCGGTCGCACGGGAGGATCCGCGCTATGACGCGCTCAGCCTCCGCGAACGTCAGGTGCTCGCACTCATCACCGAAGGGTTGACGAACCGGCAGATCGGCTCCCGGCTCGGGCTCGCCGAGAAGACGGTGAAGAACTACGCGACGAGTCTCTTCCTCAAGCTCGGGTTCGAGCGCCGTACCCAGGCGGCCGCGTTCGGCGTTCAGCAGAGTGAGGGCCTGAGGAGGCTGGGTCCGCGAGCCCCGTAGGCGCCCGGCGAACTCTAGGCGGGGTCGCGGTCCTTCTTCCGCGCGAACCGTGCTGGTAGATCCGGGCCGTCCCACACCTGGATAGCGCCCCAGATCGAGGCAGCGATCGGTACCGCCAGTACCGCCCCGGTCAGCCCGACAAGGACAGTGCCCGCAGTCAGCGCGACGAGGATCACCAGCGGGTGCAGGCTCAATGTCCTCGCCATCACGACTGGCTGGAGGAAGTTGCCCTCGAGCTGGTTGACCAGAACGACGATCCCGACCACCACGAGCGCCTGGACCGGTCCGACCGCCACGAGAGCCACCAGCGCGGCGAGTGCCCCGGCCAGCGTGGCACCCACGAGCGGGATGAAGGCCAGGAGGAACACCAGCACCGCGAGCGGAATCACCAGAGGGACACCCACGATCGCCAGCCCGATCCCGATGAAGATCGCATCCACAGCGGCGACGATCGCCGTACCCCGGACGTACCCACCGAGAGTGCGCACCGTTGACTCGCCGATCCGCTGGCCCCGCTCATATCGTGCACCTTCGAGCGGCCGCAACATGAACTGCCAGATCTGCGGTCCGTCCTTGAGGAAGAAGAACAACACCACCACGAAGATGGCCAGACCAGCCACGAAGTCGAACGTCTGCGAGGCCCCGGCGATAGCACCGGATCCGACCGCGTCGGACTGAAGCAGTTCGAGCGCGGAGTCCTGCAGCGACTGGATGTGCTCGTCGGTGATCTCGAACGGCAGCCCCTGGACGTACTCCTGCAACTGAGAGAAACCGTCGAGCGCCTGGTCGCGCAGGGTGGGCCATTGGTTGGCGACTGCGACCGTGACCAGCCACACCACTCCCGCCAGCACCGCCACCACGGTGAGCAAGGAGATCACGGTCGCCACCACGGACGGCATGCCGCGCCGGCGCATCAGTCCCACCAGCGGGGAGATGGCGGCCGCGAGCACCAGCGCGATGAGCACGGGGATGACCACCAGAGTCAGCCGCGTCAGGGCGAATACCGCCACCGACACCAGCGCCAGGATGGCCAGCACCTGCAGTGAACGCGTCCCTACGCGGCCGACGCCGTCAGCCCATAGGGCAGAGGCACCGGCCCGGTGGTCGTCGGTGCGTGCCGGTCCTGGCTCCTCGATCTGCGCCAGACGCGATCCCTCGCCGCGCCGACGTGTGAACAGCCCCATGATGCCCCTCCCGTCCGGTGGCCGGTGGTTGAGATCCCCGGTCCATACGGGTGCCAGCCTACCCACGATGGCGATGCCGGGCCGGTGGTGTCGGCCCGTGGATCGCGCCGGGGTGTCGCGCGGGTGACGAGAGCATGAACGGTCGGGTGGCGAGCCTGTCCACAGTTCTCAGGAGTTCATGTTCCCGGAGAGTGACTGTTACGTGAATGGCGGGTGGCGTTCGGATCCAGGCGCGATCGTCGAGTCACACGCACACGGATCGTGTGCGCCGCTCCAGCCCGCTCGAACCGGAGGATCACAGTGACACGGAAGACTCGATACAGCGCCATCGCTCTCGGGAGCGCGGCGGTCCTCACCCTCGGTGCCTGTGGAGCCGAACCGACCCAGTCTGCCGAAGCAGCGGACGCGGCGCACGAGCCGGGCTGCGCAGCCGAGGACGGTGCGTTACGCGTGTACCTCAATCCGTGGGGTCCGGTACTCAGCGACCAATTCACTGCGGACACCGGTATTGCCACCGAGATCGCCGACCTCGGTGGCGGCGAGATCCTGGCTCGCATCGCGGCTGAGGCGAACAACCCCCAGTGGGACGTCGTCGTCCTGGACGGGCACGGCAGCCTGCAGGGGCTCGCCGACCGCGGAGAGCTGCTCACCGGCTGGAGCTCCCAGAGCCGCGACAACCTTGACGACCGCGGTCAGAGCATCGCGCCAGAGGACAACGCATGGCTTCCGATCAGCGAACATGCTGCCGCCGTGATCGCCTACAACACCGACGTGATCGACGCCGCCGATGCCCCCCGGACCTGGGACGACCTGACCGACCCCCGCTACGCGCCGGTCGGCATCGCTGACCCGGCAGTGGCAGCGCCCGCCTATCCGATCGTGTCCTGGTTCTTCCAGGACCGCGGCACCGAGGGGGCCGAGCAGTACTTCGGTGCGCTCATGGAGAACGGACTCAACACCTATCCCAAGAACGGACCCGTCGGCCAGGCCCTGGCCTCCGGGGAGGTGCCCGTCGCAGCCGTGCAGGAGCAGAACGTCTACGAGCTGATCGATGCGGGCGATCCGGTCGACTTCGTCTGGCCCGACGACGGGGCGCCCGGCGTCGTCCGGGGAGTGGCGATCAGTGCTGACACCCCGCGCCCATGTGCTGCCGCTGCGCTCGTCGACTGGCTGCTGACCCCCGAGACCATGGGCTACCTCATGGAACATGGCGAGAACGACGGCATCCTCACCCCGTACGTGACCGGAACGGACACGTCCTCCCTGCCGCAGCAACGCCCGCAGGACGCGCCGCTGCTGATCACTGACGGGCAGTTCGCCGCCGATCAGGAGGCTGAGATCAAGGACTGGTTCGCGAACCAGTCGGTCCGGTGACGTCGTCGGCCGGGCCGGCAACTGGGGCGGCTGCCAGTCGCCCCAGACTGAGCCTTCCACGCGCGGAGAACGGGCTCGGCTCGGTCCTGGTCGGGGTGCTCGTCGTCCTGGTCGGCCTGCCCCTCTTGTTCGTGCTCGCACAAGGGGTCTTCCCGGGGATCGGCCTCACACCGGACTGGTCGTTCCAGCCAGGGCTGCTCACCGAGATCGGGGAGAGACCGCTGTGGCAGGCGAGCCTGGTGAACTCGCTCACCCTGGCCTTCGGGGCGATGGTCCTCGGCGGAGGCTTCGGTTCCGCGCTTGCGATCCTGCGTCACAGCGTCGCCTACCCAGGGGTAGGGATTCTCGACGGCGCCGCCTGGGTGTTGCTCGTGAGTCCCTCCTTCATCCTCGCGCAGGGCTGGGTGTTGTTCGCCTCACCGAGTGGCGTGGCGGCCAACTCCTTCGGCGCAGACTGGATCGGCCCCCTGGTGTTCTCGCCCGGTGGGCTGATCGTCATCATGAGCCTGACCCAGTACCCGCTCGCCTACCTGGCGACCTCGGCCGCACTCCGCTGGGATGACAGTTCCTACCGCCAGGCCGCTGCGCTGAGCGGAGCGGGCCCACTGACCGTCTTGCGGACAGTCCGGCTCCCGCTGCTGGCGCCCGCCCTGATCTCTGGTGCGATCCTCGTATTCGTCGACGTCCTCGGCGACTTCGGGCTGCCCGCTGCCCTGTCCACGTCATACAGCTATCCCACGTTGCCGTACTCGATCTACGCTTCCGTACGGCAGAGCCCGGTCCGGTTCGAGCTCGGAGGGGTGCTGTCCTTCTACCTCATCGTGATCCTTGCGCTCGCCATCATCGTCTACATGCGGATCCTGCGCCGATCCCGCTTTGATTTCCTCACCAACCGCGCCTCGCGGGTCATCGTCCCACGCGCACGCAGGCCACGGGCATGGACCGCGGTGACGGTCCTGGTCGTGCTGCTCGTGCTGGGGATCCCGCTCGGCTCGTCACTGCAGGTCTCGCTCTCACGTTCGGCCGCCGGTGGTCTGGCTCCCGGGAACTTCACGCTCGAACACTACGGTGAGATCTTCGCCCGCGGCAGCGCGATGCTCACCGGTGCCACCAACTCGCTGGCGATCGCTGCGACAGTTGCCATCCTGACCACCGTCCTCGGATTCCTCATCGCAGTCGTGCTCACGTTCACCGGGTTCCGCGGGAAGGTCTTCATCGACCTGTCCGGCACGGTCGCCCTCGCCGTGCCGGGCATCGTGCTGGCGGTCGGCTACATCTTCCTCTGGAACCAGCCTGTGCTCGCGGATCTCGGGCTGTCCCTGTACGGCTCACCCGTTCTGTTGGTCTTCGCCGGAGTGGCCACCGCCCTGCCGGTGGCCGTCCGGCTACAGCTCGGTGCCCTCGCGCAGGTTCCTCCGGCCTTCCTGCATGCCGCGGCACTCAGCGGTGCGGGCCTGTTCGTCCGCCTGCGCACGGTGCTGCTGCCGGTCGTGGCCGCCGCGGTCGTCTCGGCGTTGGCGGCCGTGTTCGCCTCGAGTGTGTTCGACCTTGCCGCGACCACCATGCTCGCACCACCGTCCTTCACCACACTTCCGGTGGAGATCCTCATGGAGTTCGATCGCGGCCACTACGGATACGCCACCGCCGGGGCGCTTTTCACGGCCGTGCTGGTGGTGCTCTGCGCTCTGGTCGCTTCCCGCCTCGGGATGGTGCTGCTGGCCCCCGGGGCCCCCACCGGACCTACCCGGGGAAGCGCCGCCGCTCCCACCGATCACGCATCGCCATCGAGCCGCACGACGAGAGGCCCGCTGCCATGACCACGTTCAGTGAACCCACGACCGCACTCACCGCTCCAGGCGTGTCTCTGGAGATCACCAGCGTGTCCAAGGAGTACGAACGCGGAAGGCGAGCGATCGACGATCTGAGTGTCACGATCGAGGCGGGCGAGACGCTGTGCGTGCTCGGACCGTCCGGATGCGGCAAATCGACGCTGCTCCGGCTCGTGGCGGGGCTCGAGAGCCCGGATGCGGGCGAGATCCGGGTCGGCGATCGCCTGCTTTCCCGACCAGGTCTGCTCGTCCCACCGGACAGACGTGGGATCAACATGGTGTTCCAGGACTACGCACTCTGGCCGCACATGCCGGTACGCGACATCATCGGCTATGGATTGCGGTATGGCGCCCACCGGGTGAACTCGGCCGAACGGGCCGCGCGCGTGGAGGAGCTGATGCGGTTCCTGCAGCTGGACGGGCTGGCGGATCGCCGTCCGGCCGAGATCTCCGGCGGCCAGCAGCAGCGGGTCGCCATCGCGCGGGCACTCGCCACGTCGCCTGAGCTCCTGCTCTTCGACGAACCGTTGTCCAATCTCGACGTGCAACTGCGTGCCGCCATGCGCGAAGAGCTCGCCACCCTGCTGGCTTCGCTCGGTACCACCACGATCTACGTCACGCACGATGTCAGTGAGGCTCTCGCACTCGCTGATCGCATCCTGGTGCTGCATCAGGGCCGGATCGTGCAGCTCGACTCGCCGCAGGGGCTCTTCACCCGGCCACGGTCGACGTGGGTGGCCAGTCTCGCCGGGTTCTCCTCGACGCTGACCCCCGACGCCGCGTACCGGGACGTACCTGAGACAGCCAGAGCCGTGATCGGGTCGTTCTCGCTGCACGGACGAGACTGCGGCGGCGATGCGTCGGCCCACGACGGGACGGCGGCACCGACAGTCCACGTACACGCTGACGCCATCCGTGTGGTGAGCGCGCACGAGAGCGGCCCGAACATCGTCAGCGGCCTGGTGCAGTCCTCGGTCTTCGAAGGCAGTGCTTATCGCACCCGGCTCAGTGTGGCCCATTCGCCGGGCGAGCACGCGGTCGGCGGCTCACTCGTGTTCCCTAGCGAACACAGGCTCGATCGAGACCAGCCGGTGCACGTGCGGATCGACCCCGCCGGGGTGCTGATCTTCGGCGCGCAGGATCGACTCGCCGAGCCGGCGCTGAGAGGATCGAGCCGTGAGCGCGAGGAAGGCAGCCCCGCCTGGTCAGGGTGGGATCGTGATGCTGTTCACCGGTGAGGGCTGGGGCAAGAGCGCGGCGGCGATCGGCTATGCCGTGCGCGCCCGGGGTCGCGGCTGGCCAACGACGGTCGTCCAGTTCCTCAAGGGAGGGTCCTGGAACGCCGCGGAGATCTCACAGGCCGGCCCACTCGGCATTCACTGGCCAGTGCTCTCGCCCGAACTCACCTGGGGCTCCCGCGATCCGACGGCGCTGGCCCAGGTGGCCCTGGGCCATGCCCGCGAGGCACTCGCCGAGCCGGAGCCGAGCCTCGTCGTACTCGACGAGCTGACGCACGCGATTCACAGCGGCTGGCTCGAGGTGACCGAGGTCGTCGAGACGATCCAGCACCGTCATCCCGGGGTGAGTGTGATCATCACCGGACGGCACAGCGTGGCCGAGTTCTGCGAGCTGGCCGACACGGTCACCCGGTTCGACATGGTCGAGCACGACGGCAAGAAGGGCATCCTCAGCACATGAGTCCGTCGATGGTCATCGCAGCCGGTGGCATCGTGGTGCGTGTGAGGGCGCATGGTCCCGAACTCGTGCTCATCCATCGCCCGAAGTACGACGACTGGTCCCTGCCCAAGGGGAAGGTCGACCCGGGGGAGGGCATCGCGGACGCAGCGCTGCGTGAAGTTGAGGAGGAGACGGCACTCCGGTGCGAGCTGGGGGACTACGTCGGCACCATCGTCTACACCGATGAGACCGACAGTCCGAAGCGCACGCACTATTGGTTGATGAGTGTCGTCGGCGAACGCGACTTCGTGCCGAACCGCGAGATCGACGGCCGCAGGTGGGTCTCGATCGATGACGCCACGGCGCTGCTGCGACGCGCGGAGGACCGCTCCCTGCTCGATGTCATCACCCCTGCTGTCGCATTGCCCTGAGCCGTCGACCGGAGCCGCCGGGCACCCACTACTCAGTGTTGCTATCTACTGGTACTTAGTGTTACTTTCTACCAGTAGTCAGTGACGCCGAGTAGTGAGGTCATTCGTGGGCAAGCAGATCACCGAGATGCTCAAGGGCACGTTGGACGGCATCGTGCTCGCACTCCTTGCCGAGAGCCCCGCCTATGGCTACGAGATCACCGCCCGTCTGCGAGATCAGGGCTTTGCCGAGATCGTCGAAGGCACTGTCTACGCGCTGCTCGTGCGACTTGAGCAGAAGGGCTTGGTCGACGTGGAGAAGGCGCCTTCCGAGAAGGGGCCCCCGCGCAAGGTGTACTCCCTCAATACCCGGGGCAGTGCACACCTGGAAGAGTTCTGGACCACTTGGAGCTTCCTGGTCGAGAGGCTGGAGCGGCTCCGCGAAGGAGAGACACGATGAACAAGATCATTGAGAAAGTCGTCGGCGACCTGGGAGACAAGCGCCGCTGGCGGCAGTACAAGGCGCGTGTGAAGGAGTTGCCGGAGCCCTATCGCGCTACATGCAGCGCTGTCGAACGGTACGCCATGTACTTCTCGGGCATCACCAACGGCAACACCATGATGACGATGCTGGACAACCTGATCGATCTGTTCGAGGAGCACGCCGCCGACGGAACGCCGATCCGGCAGATCGTAGGGGAGGACCCGGTCGAGTTCGCCGAGACATTCCTGGCCAATTACTCCCAGGATCACTGGATCGCCAAGGAGCGCCGCCGCCTCCAGGAGTCGATCCGCAAGGCAGCGGGGGAGACCTCATGAGCGCGCTCGCCCGAGAACTCGCCGCCGATCCCGCCATCGGTATCCAGGGCCTACGCAAGTCCTATGGGGACCTGCAGGTGCTGCGCGGTGTGGACCTGAATGTAGCCCGGGGAAGTATCGTCGCCCTGCTCGGATCCAACGGAGCCGGCAAGACCACCACCGTGAAGATCCTCGCCACCCTCCTGCGGGCGGACGGCGGAACCGCCACGGTCGCCGGAGCCGACGTCACCACCGACGCTGCGACGGTTCGTGAGCGGATCAGCCTCACCGGGCAGTTCGCAGCAGTCGACGAGATCCTCACCGGCCGGGAGAACCTCGCCCTGATCTCCCGTCTGCGCCACCTGCCCAACCCCCGCGAGATTGCCGACGACCTGCTCGCCCGCTTCTCGCTCACCGAGGCAGGCGCACGCCGCGTGGCCACCTACTCCGGTGGGATGCGCCGACGACTGGACATCGCGATGAGCCTGGTCGGCGACCCCGAGGTCATCGTCCTCGACGAACCGACCACCGGCCTGGACCCCCAGGGGCGCCGGGAGGTGTGGGACGCCGTCAGGAAACTCGCCGCGGGCGGAACCACGGTGCTGCTCACCACGCAGTATCTGGAGGAGGCCGAGCAGCTCGCCGACCGAATCGCGATCCTGCACGAGGGGCGGATCATCGTCGACGGCACGCTCGCCGAGCTCAAGAACCTCCTACCCCCGGCCGAGGTGGAGTACGTCGAGAAGCAGCCCTCGCTCGAAGACGTCTTCCTCGCCGTGATCGGCCGCGCGTACCAGACTGACACTGACCAGACTGACCAGAAGGAACCACGATGACCAGCCACGCCGTCAGTGACACGCTCACCCTCACTGGACGCTCGTTACGTCACGTCCTGCGTAGCCCCGACACGATCATCACCACCGCGCTGATGCCGATCGCCTTCATGCTGTTGTTCGTCTACGTCTTCGGCGGGGCCATCGACACCGGCCAGGGGGCGGGTGCCGGGTCCTACGTGAACTATCTGCTCCCCGGAATCCTGCTCATCACGATCGCGTCCGGGATCTCCTACACCGCCTACCGGCTGTTCCTGGACGTCAAGGGCGGGATCGTCGAACGGTTCAGCTCGATGCCCATCGGCCGGTCCGCGGTGCCGTGGGCCCACGTGCTGACGTCCGTCGTCGCGAACGTGGTCTCCCTCGCGATCGTGGTGGGGGTGGCGTTCCTGCTGGGCTTTCGAACCGGTGCGGGCGCGCTCGCCTGGCTCGCAGTGGCCGGAATCCTCGTCTTGTTCACGCTGGCGCTCACCTGGGTGGCGGTGATCCCGGGACTCACGGCGAGTTCGGTGGACGGAGCGAGCGCGTTCTCCTACCCGCTGATCTTCCTGCCCTTCCTCAGCTCGGCGTTCGTTCCGACCGAGAGTATGCCCGGACCTTTGCGGTGGTTCGCCGAGCATCAGCCGGTGACGGCGATCGTGGATACGATCCGTGCCCTGTTCACTGAGCAGGCTGTCGGGTCCCAGATCTGGGTCGCCCTCGGGTGGACGGTCGCCATCCTGCTGGTGGCGTTCGTGACGGCGAACCTCATCTATCGTCGACGGCTCGCCTGAGTGAGCGGGACCTGTGCGAGGCTGTGGGGTATCACGCCGTGCCTCGAACTCCCGGAGGAATGATGCAGCACCGTCCACTCGGCCGGTCCGGCCGCGAGATCTCGGCGATCGGTCTCGGCACCTGGCAGCTCGGTGGCAACTGGGGCGAGGTCAGTGAGGCCGATGCGCGGGCCGTGCTGTCTGTCTCGGCCGATGCGGGGGTGAACCTCTTCGACACGGCCGATGTGTACGGCGACGGCCGCAGTGAGGAGATCATCGGCCGGTTCCTCGCCGAGCGCCCCGGTCATGGCATCACGGTCGCCACCAAGATGGGTCGGCGCGGTGAGCAGGTCCCGGAGAACTACATCCCGGAGAACTTCCGCACCTGGACCGAGCGTTCCCGCGCCAATCTCGGTGTCGACACGCTCGACCTGGTGCAGCTGCACTGCCCGCCGTCGCCGGTGATCGAGGCCGACGCCACCTACGATGCCCTCGACGCACTGGTTGCTGAGGGATCGATCGCCGCGTACGGCGTGTCGGTGGAGACCTGCCAGCAGGCCCTCGACGCGATCGCCCGCCCGAACGTGACCAACGTGCAGATCATCCTCAACCCGTTCCGGCTCAAGCCGCTCGAGGAGGTGCTGCCCGCGGCAGCGGCCGCCGGCGTCGCGGTCTTCGCACGAGTCCCGCTCGCGTCCGGACTGCTCTCCGGCACGTACACCGCGGACACCACGTTCGCCGAGGACGACCATCGCAGCTTCAACCGGAACGGGGAAGCCTTCGACAAGGGCGAGACCTTCTCCGGCGTCGACTTCGGCCAAGGCCTGGCCGCTGCTCAGGAGCTCGCCAGCGCCCTCCCTGACGGCGTCCTGCTTCCGGCCGCGACCCTTGCCTGGATCGCCACTCGCCCGGGCGTCACGAGCGTGATCCCGGGGGCGCGCAACATCGCTCAGGCCACCTCGAACGCGCAGGCCGACACCCTCATCGAGGGTGGATTCGACATCGACGCATTCGATGCGGCAGTGCAGGACGTCTACGACCGCCGGATCCGGGCGGCGGTCCATCCCCACTGGTGAGGACCCTCACGGCAGCTCGGCCAGCTCGATGCCGGGGACTGTTCCCAGATCGGTGAGGGTCACGACGTCCGCCATCGTCAACACCCCCTGAGCGTTCGAGAGTACGACCTGCTCCGCCGCGCGCGCCGCCAGTACGCCGGTGGCCCGGGATTGACCGGCCCCTCGCGCAGACAGCACCCGGCCCGAGGCGCGATCGAATACCGCCACGCTCCACGAGTCTGTGCCCAGGTGGGGTGCGTGCCGCAGTAGCCTTCGCAGCCCCGGGAAGCGGCCTACGAGAGCGAGGAACACCGTCGCGGCACGCGAGTCCAGCGCCAGATACTCGCGGACGGCGGCTCGCTCGGGCGGAACGAGGACCTGATCGCCGAAGTCGGCCCGGAGATAGGTGCGTACAGCGCCGTGCGCGCTGAATCGCCGACGTTCACGGAGGTTGCGCACATGCACGCGTTCGGGTGGTGCGTGGATCGCGCTGCCCGCGAGGCCCACCGTCCACTCCACGGCCGCCGCGCCATGCTGCTCACCGGCACCCAAGACGATCGCGACATCGACCGCGCCTGCGGGGGACGGCTGGAGCGCCGCCACGAGGACTGTGCTCAGGCCGGGGACGAGACCGACGCCACGCACCACTGTCGCTTCCGGCGGGGCGGTATCGGCGAGCTGGGCGAGGTATGCGCCCGACGCCGAGAGGTCGGCGAGGGCGGTGGTTCCGACGGCTCCGACGAGCGCGGGATCCTCGATCCCCGAGGCGTTGACCACGACGTCGTGCTCAGCGCAGATCCGGCGAAGGGTTCGCCACCCGTCCTCGGTGGTGAGGTCAATCGCCACGCCGTCAGGTGGTGATGTTCGCCCGGCAGGGGTCACGTGGTGGCCGCGTCGCCGCAGTTCCTTGGCCACGACGCCTCCGGTCGCGCCGCGGGCCCCCAGGACCAGTGCCCTCATCGGGCGACCGCGCGGCACGTGTACAGCTGAGACATCGACGACCTCCAGAGTCCAAACAGGTGTTTGGTAGTGACTCTATGGCTTGCCGAGGATTTTTAGCAAACATACGTTTGGAGATGGGTAGGCTAGAGGCCATGGCATGGGATACCGAGGCAACTCAGCGCAAACTTCTCGACGCCGGGGCACGACAGTTCGCGGCACACGGCTTCGCGGGCGCCCGGATGGAGACCATCGGTCGCGATGCCGGTGTCAACAAGGAGCGCGTCTACTCCTACTTCGGAGACAAACGCGGCTTCTTCGCGGCGGTTCTCTCCGACCAGCTCGACAGCCTGCTCGAGGACGTGCCCGTGCGTGGGACAGGGCCGGATGCCGTGGGTGACTTCGCTGGCAGGCTGTTCGACTACTACCAGGCCCACCCGCTGATGGCCCGCCTGCTCGCGTGGGAAAGCCTGGAACTGGGCGAACCTGTCACTAGGGGACGCCGCGCCGCGCTCTGCCAGGACCGAGCTGCCGCGATCGATGCGGCGCTCCACGGTACTGATGCTGAACACGGGTCGGACGTGCTGCTGTCGGTGCTGACCTTGGTGACCGGCTGGTGGACACTCTCCGGGCTGACCGCCGTAGTGCTGGACGCTCACCCCGGCGACGCGAGCCGGCGAGCAACGATCGTCGCCCAGGCGAGGCGCCTCGCGACACTCAGTGCAAGCGCGCCTGGCTGAGGTCGATCGGGGTGACCAGGACGCCTCGTTCCTGAGGCACCCACCAGCAGTGCTGGCACCTGGCCGGGCCAGGCATACCGCGGGGCGAACTGCGCGGGTCAGTGGCACCATCGATTCATGGCCGTTCGATTCTCCGAGTTCGCCCCACCGATCAGCGACGAGACGCGCTACGAGCCGCGGCCACAACGGGTCCGCGTGAGTCTAGATGCGCAGCCGGTGGCCGACACCGATAGCGCCTGGCTGGTGTGGGAGCCGCGGCGGGTCGTGCCGCGGTATGCGTTGCCTGCGCGCGACTTCGCCGTACCGCTTGAGGCGGGCGGACACATTGCGCCCGATATGGCGCAACTACCGCCGGTAGTACCGCCGGACCTCGCGATGTACACGCTGCCTGGCACCGAGGTGACCATCGTCGTCGATGGGCGCCCGGTGCCGGGCGCGGCGTATCAGCCGGACGACCCCGACCTTGCCGAGCGCGTCGTGCTCGACTTCCCGCCCTTCACCTGGCACGAGGAGGACCAGGAGGTCTTCGGGCACCCACACGATCCGTTCAAGCGGATTGACACCTTGCAGTCATCGCGCCACATCCGGATCGCCCTCGACGGCGTTACGCTGGCCGACTCCACTCGGCCCGTGCTCCTACTCGAGACCTATCTGCCACAACGGTGGTACCTCCCGCGCGAGGACGTCCGGCTCGACCTGCTCACTCCTAGCGACACTCGCACCACCTGCGCCTACAAGGGCGAAGCGTCCTACCTCAGTCACGAGCCGAGCGGCGAGGCCGGCGCCGCGATCGCCTGGACCTACCCCCACCCGCTGCAGGACGCGGTGCCGGTCAAGGACATGGTCTGCTTCTTCTCCGAGCGCTGCGACGTGAGCGTCGACGGCATCGAGCGGCCGCGCCCGCAGACCCAGTGGTCCACGTCACCCACCGGGACCTGACGCCCCGCTACGCCCGCGATCGCGCCCATGACCGCGCTCACTCGCCGGTTGCTGTGAGGGTGAGCGGCGCGGCCAGGTCGCCGCTCACAGTGCGCACCCACCAGTGGCCACTGGCCCGCCACTCGTGCCAGGTGCTGTACCGGTACCGGAACACCCGAGCGCGGACCCAGCATGGCCGCCGCCCCTCGAACGGGTCGAGGGCGAGCAGTCGCAGCGTCCGCGGGTCGGCCTCGAGCAGTCGCCGGAGCAACACCGTGAACCACCGGTGCTGCGCGCCGGAGCCGAGTGCGAGGAACCACATTCCCCAATCCAGGCGCAGGTGGTAGGGCGCCACCTGCCGCAGCCAGCGATCCACGGGGCCAGGCTTGCCGCGAAAGACGTACTCCTGCCATCCGGTTCGTCCATCAGGGTCGCTCGTTCCCTCCACCACGACCTCCTCGCGTCGGCGCGTGATCGACCCGAACGCGCCGTAGGCACCACCCAGGTGCCAGCGGTTGTAGGAGGCGTTCATGGCCTGGTTCGCCGACATCAGATTGAGCGCCGGCCTCACGGCCAGCACCACGGTGACGGCGGCCATCACCCCCACGAGAATCACCCACCACAGGTCCCCGGTCGCCTGTGAGCCGTCGTCCAGGACCGGTCCCAGTGCGGGTACGAGCGCGACAAGCTGGTCGTCCCCGACCGCCGAGAACGCCAGCACGATGGTGAGCCAGTTCAACCATGCGAAGTTGCCGGAGGCCACGAGCCAAAGTTGGGTGAGGATCATCAGTCCGGCCGCGATCGACGCGATCGGCTGCGGGAGGAACAGTGCGAACGGCACCACCAGCTGCACTGCGTGGTTGGCTGCTACTTCTGCTCGGTGGAATGGGCGGGGCAGATGATGGAAGAACCAGCTCAACGGCCCCGGCATGGGCTGGGTCTCGTGGTGGTAGTACAGCGCGGTCAGATCCCGCCACGCACGGTCGCCTCGCATCTTGATCATCCCGGCGCCGAACTCCACCCGGAACAGCAACCATCGGAAGGCGAGCAGCACCAGGAGCGGGGGAGCGACGTCGTTCGACCCCAGGAACGCTGCCAGGAAGCCGGCCTCCAGCAGCAGCGACTCCCACCCGAACCCGTAGAACACCTGCCCCACGTTCACTACCGACAGGTACAACAGGTAGAGCAGAGCGAACGTCACCAGCGGGACCCATGGTGGCCCCTGCTGCGGCAGGCCCACGACCAGGGCGAAAGAGCCCGCGATCCCGGCCCACGCCGTCGCCACCACCATCCGGTCGCTATAGCGCCACCGGAACAGGGTGGGCCCCGCACGTGAGCCGGCACGCTCCAGGAAGTCCGGTACCGGCAGCAGCCCATACGAGCCGAGCAGCGGAACGAACTGACGCAGCACCGCGACGAACGCGATCAAGTACAGGGCGGCGATCCCGCGCTGCAGCACGAAGCGTGCCGCGTCATAGTTGCCGGCTGCGAACCACTCCACCAGCACCTCCCCGGGTACACGCCCATCCCGCTCGCCGTCTCGTGGCCAGTCTGCCGCTCTCTCTGCGCTCGCGCACGCACAAGACAGGGTGTTGCACTGGTGATCAGCGCGTCGCTATGTTCCTTGCGACGGTGCTGCACGTCCCGGTGCGCGCCACCGACCGAGGGAGGACGCCGATGGCCGATCCCAGTGCGGCGCCTCAGCCGCTCCCACGTGGGTGGCGCACCCGGACCGGTCCACGGCGCCGGGCATATCTGGGGCCATTCGCGGGATACGTCCTGATCCTCGTGGCCGTGTTCGGGTGGGCCTACGAGGTGCAGGCAGGCCGTGATGCTGCCGCTGCCGACTTGCAGCGTTCCACCACTGAGGCTCTGACACTCAATGTCGCCGAGTCCGGTGAGTGGTCGGTCTACCTCGACACTTACGCCGGCGTCGAGCAGTCCGACGCACTCGCGCAGGCGCTGGCCGGCGACGGTGGGTTCGGCGTCGAGATCGTGCCGGGTGACGGGGCCGAGACCATCGCGCTACAGCGGCCGACGGGTGGCACGTACCGGCTCGACGCGGAGACGGACCTGATCGGCCATGGGATCGCCGATGTCGAACTGACGCCAGGGGAGTACCGCCTGAGTGTGGCCACTGCCGCCGATCCCCCGGAGAGCGCGATCGCGGGCTTCTCCGCCGGCCTTGCGCCCGATGCGCCGCCGGTGCTGGTGCTGCTGGCGGCGATCGGTGGCGCGGCGGCCATGCTGGTCTGGGCGCTGATCATCCGGTCAGGGAGGCGGCGGGCTGCACGCCGCCTGCTCCGCCCTGTACTGGGACACGGGAGGTCAGCATGAGTTATGACTTCATGGACGACAGCGAGGTCAAGAAGCTCTCCCAGCGCGGTGACGCTGGCGCATTCGACTACCTGCACAACAAGTCGATCAACGAGTCCCTGGCGCGTCAGGACTCCGCACCGCGCGCCGCGAGCACACCCTTCCCGATCTGGCCGCTGCTCCTGGCGCTGCCGTTGTGGGTCGTTTCACAGCTCGCGGCCGGACTTGTCAACGGCGTCGAGTGGCTGGGTACCGACTCCTGGTTGGCGCCGCTTTTTCCCGCACCGGATGAGGGTGTGCTGCGCTACCTGGTCGGGACGGGAATCCTCATGCTGATGCTTCCGGGCGGACTGGTGGTGCTCGCCGGACTCCTGCGCGATACCCGGGCACGGATCCTCTCCTACCCGCTGGTCGCGCTCGCGGTGATCATGGTGCCGTTGCTGCTGTGGACCACGCAGGTGACCACCACCGCGTCGGTGGCGAGGATCTGGTGAGCGCGCTGATCCGCACGCCGGCGGTGCTGATTGCGGCTGCGGGGAGTGTGTTGCTCGGGGCCGGGTCGCTCCTGCCGTGGGTCGACGCCGAGGGCGCCGTCTTCGGTCGGCACACGGCTGACGGGGTGGACGCGCTCGGCCTGAGACAGGGTCTCGCTGGTGGTGACGCGTGGGTCACCGTCGTCCTCGCGTGCCTCTCGCTTCTCGTGACCGGGCTGTTCGCCTGGCGTCGTGGGTCACGCGCTCGGCTGCTGCTCGCGGTGAGCGGCACGGTGGGCTTGCTCTGGCCGATCGCCTCGGCCTCCAGCATTCCCGACGGCGTAGGCGTGGGTGTGGGCGTATGGGTCACCGGTGCCGGTGGTCTGCTCGTGCTGGCCGGATCGGCCATGCTCCGGATCGACCCTGATGCCCGCTATGACGCTCGGCTGGCACGAGCCCACCGGTTGTGGGAGCGCGGGCGGTTGCCCGACGCGATCGCCGAGCAGCAGCGAGTGGTGGAACAGGACCTGCGGGAGAACGGCTGGTCACGGGAGGCAGGCCTGAACGGGATGATCCTGGCCTCGATGTACGCCGAGGCAGGGGATCGGCCCCGCTGCCTGGAGATCATGAATGACGTCGTGGCTCGGTGCACGCCCGTGTTCACTGACGAGGACAAGTCCATGGTCGACCAGCTCTGGGTGGAATCGCACCAGCAGCTGGCCGACCGTGGTGCCTGACGGTCAGGTGATCAGGCGGGCGCCGCGACGGGTACGAGCATCTCGGTGACGACCTCGCCTTCGCAGTCGGGCAGCTCCAGCCCGAGCAGGTGCGCGAAGGTAGCCGCTTCGTCCAGCATGTTGCGCCTCCCGGCGTCTGCACCGGGCGTGAAGGCGGGGCCCGAGCCGATGAACACCGGCTGGCCCCCGTGGCGCGGTGCGTGGCCATGGCTGCCCTTGAGCGCCGGGAAGTCCTCGTCCCCAGCGCGCACGACCGTGCGCCGATCCCACAGCATGCCCACGATCACACCGGGCTCGGACTCGACCACCCACTCGAACGGGCCGTCCAGACCGTAGTCACGCAGGCTCTCCTGCGCCGTCCAGATCTTCTCGATCCGGTACTGCGGCTCCGACTCGATCTCGACCAACAGCGCTTCGATGTCCCGACGGCGTTCCACGGGTAGTGCGTCGGCGAGGAAAAGCTGGCCCGACAAGCCCGCCCCGAGACAGAACACATCCCAGTCGGCCAAGTTCCCTTCGGCATCGAGGCGGATGAAGCCCCGCTCGACGAACAGTGTGTTGAGATTGGTGTGCTGTTCAACGTCCACATGGCCATGGTCGGAGACCAGGACGATGTTGGTCGACTGCAGATCCCCGGTGGCCTCGAGAACGTCCAGATAGGCACCGAGGGTCGCGTCCACCTGGCGCAGCGCCTCCTCCACATGCGGACCGTAGGAGCCGCCAGCGTGCCGGGCCGTGTCGACCTCTACCAGGTGCACGAACATCACATCCGGCCGTTCGGCACGCAGTACCTCGGCCGAGACATGGTTGACGAAGTCGAAGTACTTGCCCTTGCGCTTATCGGTGTGGATCAGTGACAGGTTCGGGAGGATATACCTCTCGTACGAGTGCGCGTCGGTCGTGCGCAGGTACTGGTCCTCTAGCCCGTCGAACACCTGCGGGCAGGCGATCTCCGGAACCAGGTGGTCGACTCCGCGGGCGTTCCCGGTGACAGGCCACTGCACCGCAGCGGTGCTCAGCCCCGCCTGCTGTGCCGCCTCCAGGATGGTGGGCACGCGGATCATCGCAGCGTCCCAGAACCACTCGGAGGCATCGCCCTGCCCGGGCTGGAACTGCAGGTTGTTGAAGACTCCACTGCGGGCCGGTGGGCAGCCGGTCAGCTGGGCGGTGTGGTTGGGATAGGTCACCGATGGGTAGATGCCCTCGATCTCCGCGACGGCGGCCCGCTCGAGAATGCGTGAGAAGGCGGGCAGGGTGCGAGCGAAGGGGATGTCGTCGGTGTGCATGGCGTCGACGGAGACGACGAGTAGCTTGTTGGGCACGGTCGGATCCTTCTTCTGGCGGGCGGTCGGTCAGTGGCGAAGGGCGGCGAGCGCGGCGCGGCACCAGGCCGGGTCGTCGGCGGTGACGAGGTCGACGCCAGCAGCGAGCGCGGCGCGTAGATCGTCGGAGGTGAGCACCGGCCAGCCGCATACCAGCGCTCCCTCGGTGTGGACCTCCTCGACCATCCGGTCGTCGAGTTGACGTACCTGCAGGGCGAGCGAGGCGGCGCCGAGTTCGCGTACGGCGTCGCGCGCCTGCGGTGTCGGAGCAGCCGAGATGACGCCGACCCTCACGTCCGGAGCGACCGCGCGCACGTCACGGAGCGCGTCGATGTCGAAACTGGTCATGACTACCCGGTCGAACAGGCCCGCTGCACGCACGAGTTCAGTGGCCGGCACAGCGGCGGCAGGTGCCTTGATCTCGACGTGGATCTCCACCCCGATCGCCGCTAGTGCCTGAGCGAGCGAGGGGATGCGTTCGCCGTCGGCGAGTTCGACGTCCTGCAGCTGTGCCCAGGTGAGCGCGCTGACCGCTCCGGTGGTGCGGCCCGCAACGGCTGTCCGATCCACGGTGGCGTCATGGATCACCGCCAACTCACCGTTTGCAGTGAGGTGAACGTCGAGCTCGATCGCGTCGGCACCGTCCGCCTCGCCGCGGGCGAAGGCGGTGAGCGTGTTCTCCGCGCTCACCGCCGCCGCGCCGCGGTGCCCGACGATGCCTGGATACCCCGGCTGGGACATGACAGGCGTTGTCATCACACGCCCAGGGCCTCAAGGTCATCGCGGTTGTCCTCGAGCAGGGACTCGTACTCGCCCCGGAGCGTGTCGATCGACTCCTGGACGTCACCGTTGTCACCGGTCACCCGGGCGAATGCCTCGCTGAGGGAGGCGGTGCCGGAGTTGAACCAGTTGACCGGTGCTACAGTCTGCGCGTTCTCCAGCTGCTGGATCGCGACCGTGAAGTTCGGATCGGTCGCGTGCAGCTCGACGACCTCCGGTTCGTCTTGAGCGGCCTGGACGATCGGGACGTAGCCGGAGTCGATGTGCCACTTGCCGGACATCTCTGGGCGTGCGAGGAATCGGAGCAGTTCGGCGGTCGCGTCCTGACGCTCCTGCGACTCCGTGCGCACCATCGAGAATCCCGAACCACCCGTGGGAACGGTGGGCGGCTGGTTCACCTCGCCGGGCATGAAGGCAGCACCCAGTTCGAAGTCGACCGCCTCGGTCAGGCCGCGCATCGATGCCGTGGACCCGTGCACGGCGGCCACCACACCGGTCTGGAAATCTGTGTGCGAGGCCTGCGCCATGTAGGCGTTGCCATCCACGTGCACCCACTCGTTCGCGAAGGTCATCAGCTCACGCACCTTGCCTTCGTCGGGCATCACGTCGAAGCCCTCGGACCAGACACCGTCGAAGGCCCACAGCCAGGAGTTGGCGAACCAGGCATCACCGGCGGAGTAGGCAAAGGTCTTGATCGGCTGGCCAGCGTTGGAGACGGAGGCGATCTCAGATCCGAACTCGCGCAGCTGGGACCAGGTGTACTGGGTGTCGACAGGCAGACCCAAGTCGTTGAACAGCGACTTGTTGTAGTAGAACAACGGCGTCGAGCGAGCGAACGGCACCACGAAGGTCTCCTCGCCCGCCTTGCTCTCGCCGATGAAGTTCTGGAGGTAGATGTCCAGGTTCCACTGGTCGTCGAAGTGCGGGTCGAGCGGGGCGAGCGCACCGGCGAAATAGAACTGCAGCCACTGCATCTCCGGGAAGCAGACCATGTCCGGTACGGCCTTGGCCTGTAGCGCCGCGGTGAAGGCGGTGTTGAGGTCGGCGTAACCGCCGACGGACTCGATGGCAGCGTAGATGTCGCTCTGGGACTCGTTGAACATCGCGAACTGCTCGGTCATCGCATCGAACAGTCCACCGGTCCAGGGGGCCCAGAAGAGGATGTTGGTGCGGCCGGAGTACTCGGAGGGGATCTCACCGAGCGCTGCCTGGCTGAAGTCGCTGCGCAGGTTGCTCGCGGACTCCGATCCGCCGTCCGAGGCCGAGACCGGACCGGTGCAGGCGGCGAGCGCGGCAGCACCGGTGCCCAGGCCCAGGGCGGAGAGCAGGTGGCGGCGGGAGAGTGTCAGGTTGTGCACGAAATGCTCCTTCGGTGGGACGAGTGACGCCGAGACCTCGGCGCACGGACTTGCTGCTCGTGGGCACGAGCGCAAAGGCGGCGCCCCCTGGGAGGGGTGAGGGACGCCGTCGGTCGGAGGTTCAGCCCTTCAGGGCTCCGGCAGTGATCCCGCCGATGATGCGGCGCTGGGCGAGGAAGAAGACGATGAGCATCGGTGCGGCGACGATGACGGTCCCGGCCATCACCGGCCCCCAGGCGTCGTAGCCTTCCTGACTACGCAGGAACATCAGGCCGATCGGCAGGGTCCGCATATCGGAGGTGGAGGTGACGATCAGCGGCCAGACGAAGTCGTTCCACTTGGTGATCAGCACGATGAGGGTTGCGGTCAGAATCATCGGGCGGCAGATCGGGATGACCACGGCACGCATCCGACGCATGTGGCTCGCGCCGTCCACACGGGCGGCGTCCACGAGCTCCTCCGGGACCTGCCGCATCTGCTGATAGATGAGGAACATGGCGAACGCTGAGCCAATACCCGGCAGGATCAGACCCTGATAGGTGTTCAGCCAGCCCAGGTTGGAGATCGTGATGTAGTTGACCAGGAGGGTGATGTGGCCCGGCAGCATCAGCGAACCCACCATCAGCGCGAAGATCAGCATCTTGCCGCGAAAGTAGACGAACGCGAAGGCATAGGCCGACAGCAGCGCCACACCGATCTCCAGGGCGGTGCCCACCACCGTGGTGATGATCGAGTTCCTCAGGAAGGCCCCGAACGGAGCCGAGGTCCAGGCCTGAGCGAAGTTGCTCCACTCCAGCGTGCTCGGGATCCAGGTGAGCGGGTACGTGTAGATCTCGTGCTCGGGCTTGAGGGCGGAGCTGAACAACCAGTACAGCGGGATCGCGAACAATGCGAACGTCGCTGCGATCAGTACGTACAACGCCATCGTGGCCGGGAGCGGGCGTCGCGGGCCCTGACGACGGCCCTTGCGTTCGCCATGTCCGGAGCCCAGGTCCCGGGATCGGGGCGGCTGGTGTGGTGGACTCGTGCGCGCCGACGTCGCCGGGTCGTCCTTGCGGTCGAGAGTGAGGCTCATGAGTAGTGCACCTGTTTGCTCGCGTACTTGGTCTGAACGAGGGTGACCACCAGCAGCAGCACGAACATCACCGTGGCAGTCGCGGCCGAGGTGCCGATGTTGAAGTCCACGAACGCCTGGTCGTAGATCATCCACGGCAGTGTGGTGCTCGAGGTGCCGGGCCCGCCCATCGTGAGGGTGGCGATGATGTCGAAGGTCTGCGCGGCGGCGATGATGCCGGTCACCGTGAGGAAGAAGGTGACCGGGCTCAGCAGCGGCAGCGTGATGTAGCGGAAGAGCGGCCAACCGCGGGCGCCGTCGAGGGCGGCGGCCTCGTAGATGTCCTTCGGCAGGTCGAGGATGGCGGTGTAGTAGATGATCGCCACGAAGCCCAGGCGCTGCCATGCGTAGGCGATCGTGATCGACCACAGCGAGAAGTCCGAGGTGGTCGTCCAGTGGGGCGACTCCATCCCGAACATCGAGAACAGCCAGCGGCTCAGGCCGTAGTTGGGGTCGAACATGAACAGCCACAGCACTCCCACGGCCGCGCCGGGAAGCATGTGGGGTGCGAAAGCGAGGGTACGGACCAGACCCGAGAACCGCAGACGTTGCGCCAGCAGGGCACCGATCGCCATACCACCGAACAGCGTTCCCACGACCGCGACCAGCACGAAGATCGCGGTATTGCGCAAGGCATCCATGAGCATCGAACCGGATTGGAACAATTCGATGTAGTTGTCCAGTCCCACGACCACTGGCGCCGGCTGCACGAAGTCCCAGTCGGTGAAACTGAGGACGAAGTTGTACAGGGTCGGGTAGTACCCGAACACCACGATCGCGAGGAGATTGGGCAGGATCAGTGCCCAGAACAGCGCGGCTTCGGTGAGGCGACGCCGCCGCAGCTGCGGGGAACTGCGACGGGGTGGGGCAGAGGTGCGCGCCCGGGAGGGTCGGCGCACCGGTTGTAGGAGCGTGGTCATCGAACTCGTCTCGTGTGTGGGAGTGCGTGGAGACGGAGCGCCAGGCGCGAGCCGTCCCAGGTGCAACCACAGTCAATCGAGCAAAGATGAGCGAATACGAAGCACACGGTGACGTGCGCTGGACGAACGTGCGAACGCGCCCACGCGAGAACGAGTGACCGTGATCGCTGTGATCACTCAGCTTCATGCAGGGCCAGGTATCCGACAGGTGAACGGTCGGTGGTGAGTGCCGGCTAGTGCCGGTTGGCAGCTTCCAGCCAGTCCAGGTAGGCGCGCCCACGTGGAGAGATCTCGTAACCGACCTCGTGGCTGATCGTGAGCCCGAGGGACTTGAGCTTGCGGATGTCCGCTTTCATCGGCAGCACCTCTACCTGGCGCTGCGCGGCAAGCACGGTCGAGACCACGTGCGGATTCGCCCGGATCCACTCGAGGATCTCTCGCGTCCACGCACCTGTGCGGCGAGCGTCGAGACGGGCGAGGCGCCGTGCGATCTCGACCAGGCCCGCCTCGTCCGGGATCTGCTCTCGCAGCGCGATCCGGGGATCCTCGCCGACCCATCGCAGGTGCACGCGGTAGACGTGAGCGCCCCCGCGCGAGCCCCGCTCACCTCGGGGCCGGTCCCGAGGAGCCAGCGCGCGGCGCAACGCGGCGGCGTCCCGCATCCCCGCCGCACGTGCGGCCGTGTCCGTCAGGCGCGCGAGGTCATTGACCCGCGTGACACGTGTGAACTCGACGATCCCGGCCGGGGTGAGCTGCTGTCCGCCGACCCGCACCCGGGGCTCGTCCCATCGGCGGTACTGGGTGCGGATCCGGCCCGTGCGGATCCCCTCAGCCACGGCGCGGGAGATGAGCACGTCACACCACGCCGAGGTCCAGCATCGCATCTGCCACACGACGGAATCCGGCCACGTTCGCCCCGATGACGTAGTCGCCGGGGCGCTCGCACTCCTCGGCCGTCTCCAGGCACCGGCGGTGGATGGACTGCATGATCTCGTCGAGCCGTGTCTCGGTATGGGCGAACGACCATGACTCGCGCGCAGCGTTCTGCTGCATCTCCAGTGCGCTCGTGGCCACACCGCCGGCGTTGGCGGCCTTTCCGGGACCAAATGCGACCCCGGCGTCAGCGAAGGCGTCGACCGCCTCCGGCGTGCACGGCATGTTGGCACCCTCGGCCACCGCGATGACGCCGGCTCGGATCAGACGGCGCGCATCGGCCCCGTCGAGCTCGTTCTGGGTGGCACACGGCAGGGCCACCTCGCACGGAACGTCCCAGATCGTGCCGTCCTCCACGAACCGGGCGCTGCCCGACCGGGCCTCGGCATACTCGTGGATCCGACCGCGCTGGACCTCCTTGATCTCACGCAGCAGGTCCAGGTCGATCCCGTCCTGGTCGACGATGTAGCCGGAGGAGTCCGAGCAGGCGATCGCGGTCCCGCCGAGGGCGTGAACCTTCTCGATCGCGTGGAGGGCAACGTTACCGCTACCGGAGATCACCACCCGGCGTCCGTCGAGGTCGGTCCCTGCGGCGTCCAGCATCTCACGCAGGAAGAACACCAGTCCGTATCCAGTTGCCTCGGTGCGTGCTTGGGAACCGCCCCACGTCAGGCCCTTGCCAGTGAGTACACCGGCCTCGAAGCGGTTCGTCATCCGCTTGTACTGGCCGAACAGGTAGCCGATCTCCCGGCCACCGACGCCGATGTCACCGGCCGGCACATCTGTGTTTTCACCGATGTGCCGCGCGAGCTCGGTCATGAACGACTGGCAGAATCGCATCACCTCGGCGTCCGAGCGTCCCTTCGGGTCGAAATCGGACCCTCCCTTGCCACCGCCGATCGGGAGGCCGGTCAGTGCGTTCTTGAAGATCTGCTCGAAGCCCAGGAACTTCACGATGCCCAGGTTGACGCTGGGGTGGAAGCGAAGACCGCCCTTGTACGGGCCGAGCGCCGAGCTGAACTCCACCCGGAAGCCGCGGTTGACATGTACGCGGCCGCGGTCGTCGGTCCAGGGGACCCGGAAGATGATCTGACGCTCAGGTTCGCACAGCCGCGGGAGAATGGCGGCGTCGAGGTACTCGGGGTGCCGACGTACCGCCGGACCGATGGACTCCAGGACTTCCCGTGCCGCCTGATGGAACTCTGGCTCGTGCTGGCTGCGCGCGATGACGTCGTCCAGTACGGACTGCAGGGAAGGGTCGAGCATGGGGAGCCTCTCGTCAGGTGGTGTGGCCACGAGCGTCGGACGCTGTGGCGGCCACGCTCCGGTGGGGAGTTCTCCACCCGGAGCGGTTCTAGGACGAGGGTACGATCGCCCGTGAATGAACGTCGAATCGTTGTAGCTCGTCACAGAACGGGGGTAGAGATGTCGGTGCCGGCTGGATGGTATCCAGATCCACAGGACCAGACACAGATGCGGTACTGGGATGGTGCGACCTGGACGGAGCAGCGCGCACCTGTGCAGTCAAGCCCAGGCAGTCCCGTGAGCCCTCAGAGCGGAGCGTATGGTGCTCCGGCCGGTGCTTATGGTGCTGCGCCCGCACCAGGCGCTGGTGAGTACACGTCGCCCTACGGAGCTACGGATGTGCCTGGTGTGGCGGCACCTGGCACGAGCCCGCAGTGGAGTGGCCAGCAAGCGGGGTCTCCCGGCTACGGTGCTGGCGCAGGATGGTCCACCCCAGGTGGAGCGGCTCCGGGAAGTGCCGGGGCTTACGGTTCACCGACGCCGCCTCCCTCCTCACATGGAGGGAAGGGGGCCCTCATCGTCGTGCTCGGCGTGGCAGCGCTGGCCGTCATCGTGGTGGTCGTGCTTGCTGTGCGGTTGATCAGCGGGTTGGGGGCCGCCGATCCGGAGCCGACCGGAGCTCCGACACAGCCCAGCCCCACGGCAGAACCGACCGATCAGCCGACACAGGAGCCGACCGACAACCCGGCAAGCGACGGCGGCACCATCGTTTCCGGCGACGTCGTCGATGTGCGGGTACCGGACGAGGGCACAGTCACATTCACCCTTGTCGTGGACGAGCCCGGGGTGTACTGGGTGGACACCTTTTCGGAGGAAGACGTCGATCCCGTGGTCGAGGTCACGGCGGCGAACGGTACGCGCTGGAGGGACGACGACGGGACGGTCGAGTCTTCGAACTCCTACGACGCGAGCCTGACGATGGTGCTCGCCGCCGGTGAGCATGAAGTGGTCGTCAACGATCTTCGCGACAGCGGGACCACGTTCGAGCTGCACGCCGGGGGAGAGCCAGCACCGGCGATTGAGGCCGGCGAGCAGGAGTTCTCGGTCGACGACGGCGGAACGTGGGCCGGACAGTTGGACGTCGGCGCTGGTCAGACGCTCACCGTCGATGTCTACGACACCGACGGCGATGCCATCGCGGGCATCGGTCTGGTCGACGGGGCCTATGAGGAGAACGACGACCGGGACAGCGATGCGCCCGACACCGGCGGGAACCTCGATCCTTACGTGAGCGTGGAGTCCACCGAGGATGGGGCCGCGATCGTCCTCATCTGGGGCTATGACGACGAAGCCGTCAGCGGCACGGTCTCGGTCACTGTCGAGTAGTACCTGTGGTGCCCACGCGCTGGAAGGGCGCGTGGGCACCACAGGAGGTGAGCCGTTCAGGCCTCGAGGCGCAGTGCCTGGCGCCAGGTGAGTGCGGTGCCTCCCTGCATCACTGCGCGCTGATAGATCCGCTCACCTCCGCGGACCATCAGGTACGCGGCAAGCGCGGTCAGTCCCAGCGACACCGCGGGCTGCCAGAGCGCGACGCCGCCCTCGAGGAGTCGCACCGGCATGGCCACCGAGGACATGATGGGGACGAAGCTAGCGATGCTGAGCAGGGGCCCACTGGCGAACAGTCCGACGAACAACACTGCCATGATCACCACCACGATCGGACCGGTGCTGGACTGGAGATCCTCGGTCCGGCTGGCGAGCGCGCCGAGAACGGCCCACACGGCTGCCAGCGCTAGGAACCCGACGGCGAAGAACGCAATGAACCATCCGGAGGCGGACACGATCCATCCGATGTTCTCAGCCAGGCCGGCAGCGTTCACAGCGATGAGGCCCACCACCCCGTAGAGCGCGATCTGGGCGAAGGCGAGAATGGAGTTCCCGAGGACCTTCCCGTAGAGGAGCTGGCGGACCGGGATCGCGGTGGCCAGGATCTCCACCACCCGATTCTGCTTCTCCTCCAGCACGGAGTTCGCGATCGTCATGCCAAACATCAGAGCCGCCATGTAGAACAGGAATGCGAAGACGAATCCGAGGATCTGGGCAGCGACGCTGCGGCCGGCGTTCTCGTCGAGCAACTCGATACTCACCTCGCTTCCTGCTTCCAGTTCGGCGAGCGTCGAACCGGCCTCGGCGGCGTTCTCCGCGAGGACGGCATCACGCACCGCTGCTGCGATGGCGCCCTGCAGCGGCCCGGGCACGTCATCCGGACCGAGTAGCACGTATCCGTCTCCGGTGCGGATCAGGCCCGCGTCCGCCTCACCGGAGGTGACCTGCTCGCGCACCTGTTGCTCCGTCTGCAGCGTGCTCACCTGCAGCTGGTCGCCCGACGCCTCCACCGCGGAGCTCGCGGACTCCGCGACGGTACTCACCTGCTCGGTGACGGTCGCGACCGTGTAGGTGGTGGTGCGAGCGGAGAAGAAGGCGGAGATGGCGACCGCGCCGATGAGCAACGCCATGGTCAGCACGGTCGAGAGCAGGAAACTGCGATCGGTGACCTTGACGAGGATCTCGCGAGCGGTCACCGTGCGCCAGGGTGCGTGCACCAGAACCCGATCTGCGGTGGTCTTGGTTGCAGTCATCGGGTCACCTCGCGGTAGATGTCGGCCAGGGTGGGCACCAGGGGCGTCAGTTCCATCAGCCCTCGAGCGGCGGCTCGGGTGACGAGGTCGGCGGTGAGATCACTTCGCGGTTCCACGATCGCGGTAGCGCCGTCGACGTCGAGCACGGTCAGGCCCGGCTCCTCCCGTAGCCAGCCGGCGTCTGGAGTGGTGGTGATTCGATAGCGCCTCGGCCCGCGGTTGCGGAGATCGCTGGCCGTGCCAGAGGCCATCACGGCTCCGTCGGAGAGGACCACGAGCGAGTCGCACAGGCGATCGACCAGGTCCAGCTGGTGGCTGGAGAACAGGACCGGAACGCCCTCGCGGAGCTTGTCGGTGAGGAGATCGACCATGGAGTCCACCGCCACCGGGTCGAGACCGGAGAACGGCTCGTCCAGGATCAGCGCAGTAGGGCCGTGGAGTAGCGCGGCAGCCACCTGGACGCGTTGCTGATTGCCCAGCGAGAGCGCTTCCAGCTTGTCCTTGCCACGGTCGGCGAGCTCGAAGCGGTCGAGTAGCCGTTGAGCCTCCCGGGCTGCGTCACCGCGGGACATCCCACGTAGCTGCCCGAGATAGCACAGCTGGTCCAGAATCTGCTGCTTGGGGTACAGGCCCCGCTCCTCAGGCATGTAGCCGAAAGCAGCGCGGTCTGCTCGGGTGATGGGGCGGTCGTCCCACAGCACCTCACCGGCATGGCGGGCGAGAACGCCCATGATCATGCGCATGGTCGAGGTCTTGCCGGCGCCGTTCGCGCCGACAAAACCTGTCATCGTGCCTGGCTCGACAGTGAACGAGACACCGTCGACGGCGACCTTCTCACCGAATCTTCGGGTGAGGTCGCGGACCTCCAAGGCTGCGGGCATCGGTACTCCTTCGCATGAGGTGGCGTTCCTCGCAGCCTAGGGAGCATGGGCTTCGGAGTCGTCCGCCGCGCGGCGGATATGCGGTGCTCCCTCCTGCGGAGGAGGCTCCACGCTCTGGCGCGCTCAGGGAGCGGTCAGTCCGGTGCGATGGGCATAGACGACGGCCTGCACGCGGTCCCGCGCACCGATCTTGGCCAGGACGTGCGAGACGTGCGTCTTCACCGTGGATTCGCCCACGAAGAGGCGGGTGGCGATCTCGGCATTCGACATACCCTCGGCGACGAGTGCCAATACGTCACGCTCTCGTGCGGTCAGCGGCTCGATCGGAGGAGCGGGGACGGGGTGTCTCGTTGCGCCCTCGCCGCCGCCATCTGCGACAGTGACCTCGGGACGCTGTACCAGGCGCTGGATGACACGGACCGTCAGTTCCGGTGCGAGCAGCGCGTGCCCATCCGCAACTGCGTGGATGGCTCCGACGAGGTCGTCCGGGTCGGCGTTCTTGAGCAGGAACCCGCTCGCTCCGGCCTCCAGCGCGGCGAACAGGTAGTCGTCGCGGTCGAAGGTCGTCAGGATGATGACCTTGGCCAGGTCCTCGCCGACGACCTGTCGGGTGGCTTCGATGCCGTCCATCGCCGGCATCTGCACATCCATCAGGACGACGTCGACAGCTGTGCGCCGGAGTAGGTCGAGTGCGGCGTTTCCGTCGGCCGCCTGACCGACGACGTCGATGTCGGGCTCGACAGAGAGCACCATCGCGAAGCCGGAGCGCACGAGTGCTTGATCGTCGACGAGTGCGACGCGAATGCTCACGCGGACTCTCCCTCGCTAGCAGTGACGGTTCCGGCCCCGCTTGGCCCGTTTCCGGCAGCCTCTCGGTAGGGGAACCGTACCCGAACGCGCCAGCCCGGCCCGGGCTCGCGCGGGCCGGCGTCAACCTCGCCGTGATGTAACGCTGCTCGCTCCCGGATGCCGCGTAAACCGTAGCCAGTCCCGGACGTCGCGCCCCGGGGCCGGCCGTCGTCGAGCACCTCCACCTCCAACCACGACGGCGCAGGCTCGCCTCCGGTGCGTAGCGTCACCGAGGCGCGACGAGCCGTGGAGTGGGAGCGCACATTGGTGAGCGATTCCTGCACGCACCGGTACGCGGACAACGACAGCGGTGCAGCGGCCCGATTCAGATCCCCCGGTTCGGCCTCGACGCGCTCGACGGTCACGATCAGGCCGGCTTCGCGGTGGGTTCGGGCGAGAGCGTCAATGTCCCCCAGCCCGGGCTCGGGTGCCCGGGAATCGGAGGGCGTCTCGTCGTTGCGCAGGATGTGCAGCAGAGACCGCATCTCTTCGACCGCCTCGCGGCTGGTCGATTCGATGGTCCGCAGTGCCTGCGCGCTGCGTTCGGGATCGACTGGCAGCATGCGACGGGAGGCAGCAGCTTGCACTCCGATCACTGAGACGTGGTGAGCGATGACGTCGTGCAGCTCACGTGCGATCCGTACCCGCTCCTCGAGCACGGCACGGCGTGCGAGCTCGGCAGCCTGCTCGGCAATCTGCTCAGCCTGCGCGCGGACCCGGACCCGGTCCAGGGCCGTACGCCAGGCCGTGCGACCGATCAGGACGGCGCCGCCGAAATAGGCGGCGTTGAGCAGGGCCGTGTACAGGGCGTAGGCCACCAGCGGCGGCAGCGGTCCGGCACCATGCTCGAACAGGCCGCTCATCTGACCGGCGGCGTTGGTGATCGTCAAGGCGATCGTGATCCACAAGGCCATCGCCACGACCACCCCTGCCGTGAGAATCCACAGCAGGCGGCGGTCGGGCGCCCACGCGACCGCTGAGTACAGCGCGGCGAAGTAGGCCACCTGGAACGGCACGGAGATCGCGACCTCTGGGCTGAGATAGGCCAGCGCCACGAACAGACCAGACGCGAGCACGAGCACCGGTAGCGGCCACCGCCGCCGCACACTGAGCGGGAACACCATCAACGCCACAGCGAGATAGGCGCGCCAGCCGGCCTCGTCCTCGAGACGCATCCCGTAGGACTTCGACAAGGCGACGACACCGAGCGCCACCGCGAGGTAGACGAGGGCACCGATGACGTCACGGCGCTGTTGCGCGGTTGTCGGCCCCGGCCGCTCCCACCACGGTTCGTCCGGATCGTTCAACCAGCCGAACAGGCGCCGGCCGCGGGGCGTGGGTGTCTCGGACATCGTCGGTGAGCGTATCCGCGATGCGCCTCTGGCGCCTCCGTCGTGAGATGGAGTCGCGTGTACGTGCCGACACATGCACCACCGGGTGGGTGGATTACGGCACCCGATGGTCACAAAACTAGCCGGACCATGATTGACTAAGGCAATGCTCACCTCACCCGTCGTCGTTGCTGACCTCGTGAAGGACGATCGTCCCGCCTACCGGCCCTACGCCGTCCAGGTGCGTGCGCTGCAGTGGCTGACGCCGCATTTCGTGCGCGTGACCTTTACTGGACCGCAGCTGCACTGGTTCGGAACTGATGGCGATGATCAGCGCATCAAGCTGATGTTCCCGCGGGCTGACGGGACGTTGTGCGACGTCGGAGCCGACGATGAACAGACGTGCCGGGCGGGGACTTGGTACGAGCGGTGGCGTGGTCTGTCCGCTGAGGAGCGCGGTCCCATCCGCACCTACACCGTCCGGGCGGTACGCCCGGAGCGGGCCGAGATTGACGTCGACATGGTCTCCCACGGGGACGCCGGGCCCGCCTCGCGCTGGATCGCACGCGCCGCCGTCGGGGATGAACTGGTCATCAGCGGACCCGACGGACGTTCGACAGGTTCGGGCGGGGGGCGTGACTGGGCGCCTGGGGACGCACGGGACCTGCTGCTCGCCGGAGATGAGACCGCGGCGCCAGCTATCTGCGCGATCCTGGAGCGGCTCGAGCCGGGCAGACGGGCGCGGGCATTCATCGAGGTACCGACCGCTGCCGACGCACTCAAGCCGAATCTGCCGGAGGGGGTGTCGATCACGTGGCTGGGCCGGGAGAACCGCTCGCACGGCGACTTGCTGTTGCCAGCGGTCACGGAATGGGTGCGTCAGCATGCCGACCTCGTCGGGCCCGGCAACGGCACCGATGTCGAGGACGTCGACATCGATTCCGCCATCCTGTGGGACTCGCCGGTGATGCGAGCAGCACCTGACACCTGCGGGAGGCGGGAGCGGTGTGGCGCGGCGTTCTACGCCTGGTTCGCCGGAGAGGCCGCCGTGATCAAGACGCTACGGAGGGTGCTGGTCACCGAGATCGGCGTGTGCCGCCGTCGGGTGGCCTTCATGGGGTACTGGCGCGACGGGCGTGCCGAAGGGCAATGAGCAGCGCCGCGCAGATCCGGGCGCCGGAGTGCAGGGCGCCGGTAGCATCGGCGTGGACGGTGGACCATGGTGAGGCCGCCTCGCACGTGTCCTGACGCGTCGGCGGAGAGCAGGTCCCGGCCGTTCGGGGGAGCGGCCGGGACCTGTGTCTGTCACCATCTCCCCGACGACGATGCCCGCAACCTGGAGGCCCGATGTTCCCGCTCGGATCCGCTGCACCCCCGACGACGGCCCCCGAGCTGGACGACCGGCTCGCCGACGGCATCAACGAGAGGCTGCACCCGGCCTCTGGTCGTGTCACTGTTGCCTCCGCGGTTGACCCTGACGGGCGGATCGGCAGGCTCGATCTGGACCTGACCGGAGTGGAACTGAGCCGACCGGGGCGTCAGGACCTGCCACCGCCAGATGGAGAGGCCACCCGTCGTGAGGTCCAGGCGCTGGTGATTCACGCCGAGCCGGTCATCATCGAGGGTGTGCCGGTTCATGCTCACGCCAGCATCCGCGGCCTCGCGATCACGTACCAGCCGCGCTCTGATGGGCGGTGGTGGCTTGCCCCCACAGATGAGGCCGGGAATGGGCTGCGCGGGAAGGCCCGTGTCAGTGCGAGCCTGGATGCTATCGAGCCGGTCCTGGTCTCGACCCTTTCCGAGCGCGTCGCGGCGACCGGATTCTCGCTGGTAGGTGCCCACCTGGACGCGACATCCCTGAGCCCCCGGGCGATTCGGCTCGAGGTGGAGGCCACCATTCGACGGGGACCATTGCGCGCGGTGGTCGTGGGCACGGCCACGGCCGAGGTCGGCACGGATATGGTCCTCGCGCTGCGAGATCTGGGAGTGCGCAGTGCCAGCCCCCTGGTCGGGATCGCGCTGGCGGCAGTCCGCGGGCGCCTGACGCAGTGGGAGGGTCACACGGTCGACCTCAGCGCGTTGACGTTCGGTGGTGCCACTGTCCGAGATGTCGGACTCACGGTCACCGGACGCACTGTGACCCTTGAGGCGGAGATCGGCCAGCGGTGACCGATCTGCTGGTGGACGCTGCAGCCGTGGTGTACCGCGCGAGGCCGGCCGCGTTCGTCCAGGTCCGCCGGGAACAGGCTGATGCGCTAGCCCGCGACGCGCCGGATGCGGCCGCTCGCCTGCGCGAACTGCCGAAACCAGTGCGCGCCGCATGGGCCGTCAACATGCTTGTCTGGCAGATGCCAGAACGTCTCGCCCAGCTTCTGGAACTCGGACGCGCACTGCGGGCGGCGCACGCGCGCGCCGACGCTGACGAGCTCCGGACCTTGTCGGGGGAGAGACGCGTTCTTCTGGCCACGATCGCTGGCGAGCTAGCCGCGATCTGCGCCGAGCTCGACGCACCGTTGAGCACGAGCACTCGCGATCAGGTGAACGAGACACTCGTGGCGGCGCTAAGCGAGGAGGCTGCGGAGCAGGCGATCGTCACGGGCAGGCTGGTGCGCCCATTGAGCCCTGGAATCGATCCGCGTTCGGTGACCGCACTGGCAGAGGTGCCGGGCAGGCCGCCAGAGCCACTGCGGCCAGGGTCGCCGCTGGTTCCGGTCCCGTCGGGGCGTGCGGACCAGAGCGGGACCGCGCGGTCGTCGCGAGGGCGCGCCGAGCGTGCCGCGGAGATCCGCGCGGCCGAGCGACGCGTGGCACGTCTGGAGAGCGCGCTCGAGCGAGCGACCGGGAAGGTGGCCGAGTACGACACCGCCATGACCTCGCTACGTACCCGGGTCGATGAGACGCGCAAACAGTGGGAAGAGCTGGAACGAGAGCTCGAGCAGACGGCCCGCGAGCACCAACGCGCCGCGCGTACCCGGGATCAGGCGCGGAGCGCGCTGGCCCAAGCCGTCGACCTGCTCACGGCAGCAGAGCGTAATACCACATCTCACTGACCGAGACGTCAGTGGCGTCCGCCTTGCCGGCAGGCAGGCGCGCCTATCGTGAACGGATGACCGAACTCTGGATCCGCCTTGCGGTGGTCGTGGTGCTTCTTGGTGCCGCCACGCTGGGCTGGCTCCTGCTGCAGCACAGGCGGCGTCCACGTCGGGTGGAGCACGGAAGCGGGCTGGAGGTCATCGCGGCCAGAGTGCCCGTTCCGGCCGGTGCTGGGCAGGTCGTTGTGCAGTTCTCCGGGCCACACTGCTCCGCTTGCGGTCCCACCGCCCGGGCCTGGCGCAGCGTCACGTCGGCGCCGGACGCATTCGTCGAGGTGGACGTGACTGAGCATCTGGAGTTGGCGACCGCGTTCGGCGTCCTCAGCACACCCACCAGCCTGGTTTTCGACAATGTCGGCCGATTGCGTGCCCGTGTGGGTGGCGCCGCCTCGCCGACCCGTGCGCGCGAGGCGCTGTCGTTGGTGGCAGCTCAATGACCGGGACCAGTGGAACAGGGATCGACCCACGTGGGCCGCGAGTCGGAGCCGGCATCACGAGTGTGCTACTCATCGCCGTGATCCTGCTGAGCGGCGCCGCGGGACTGGTCGTTCTCGCGGTGGTGGTCGCATCGTTTGCGCTCGGTACGGCCGCAGGAGTCGGGCGCACCTGGCAGGGGGCGCTCTACCGGCGCGTGATCCAGCCCCGTCTCGGACCTCCGGCCGAGCTGGAAGATCCGGCACCACCGCGATTCGCACAGGCAGTCGGTCTGCTCATCACTGCTGCCGGACTGGTGCTTGGCTTGCTCGGGGTGACCTGGGCGCCGCCGGTGTTCGCCGGTGTGGCTCTGGTGGCCGCATTCCTGAACGCTGTGTTCGGTTTCTGCCTCGGATGTGAGATGTACGTGCTGCTCCGGCGCTTGCGCCGTCCCACCGTGGCCTGAGCGCTACCGGCGCCGCCGGTGCCACCAGGTGGCGACGAATGGCCACGAGAACGCGATCAGCGCGCAGAGCACGAGCGTCCCTCCCCATCCGAGGCCTAGCCGATAGGCGACCAGGTTGATCAGCAGGATCACAGCCAACGTGATCAGCATCTGCTTCGTGCCGAGCCGCCACAGTCGGCGGTCGCGGTGGATGCGCGGACGCTGGGGGCTGCTCATCGGATGAGCTCCGGGAGGACCTGCCGCTCGAACAGCTCGATACCTGAGCGGTCGTAGGCAGCCTCTGGGAAATAGAGGATCGCGTACGTCATCCCGGCCTCCTGCATCCCGCTCAGCCGTTCTACGACCTGCTCCGGAGTTCCCGTCGTCAGGGACGCACGGTAGCCGGCGACGATCTGTGCGGCCCGGTCCGCGCCCACAGCAGCGGTCATCCGATCCTCCAGCTGCCACAGCCGATCGGCGACCTCGGCCTCGCTCGACCCGATCGCCGTGTTGTAGTTGGAGGATCGAACGATGGTGTCGAAGTCGGTGCCGACCTGGTCGCAGTGCTCACGCAGGACCTGACTCTTGTGGGCGAAGCCGTCTGGCGATCCGTCGAAATTCGTGTGGGTGGCGTAGCGTGCGGCGATCTTCAGCGTCACCTTCTCACCACCGCCGGCGATCCACAGCGGTAGTCCGCCGTCCTGCAATGGGCGGGGCTGCACGATCGCACCGTCGACCTGATAGTGCGTCCCATTGAGCGTCGCCACGCCGTCGGTCCAGGCCTGGCGCATGATCTGCACGCCTTCGTCGAGCATGCCGAGGCGCTGCCCGGCGCGCGGAAAGCCGTAGCCATATGCCCGCCATTCGTGCTCGTACCATCCGCCGCCGATCCCCATCTGCGCGCGTCCACCGGAGATGATGTCGACCGTTGCGGCGACCTTCGCCAGATAGGCCGGGTTGCGATACGCCATACACGTGCACATCTGGCCCAGCTTGACGCTGGAGGTGGAGGCGGCAAAGGCGGACATCAGTGTCCATGCCTCGTGAGTTGCCTCCTTACTCGGAACCGGGGTCGTGTGGAAGTGGTCGTAGACCCAGATCGAGTCCCAGGCGCCTGCGTCGGCCACCTGGGCGAGTCCGTTCATCACGTTCCAGTGGTCGACCGGGTCGATGCCCACCAGATCGAAGCGCCAGCCCTGCGGGATGAAGAAGCCGAATTCCATAGTGCTCAACCTACGCTGCTCTGGTACGTCGTCGCTGCAATCGCCACACGACGACAGCCGCCGCCGTGACGAGGACGAGTACCAGCACCGGGAGAAGGAGCGCGACGATCGTGAGCGCGACGGCCGTGATGTCCTCGACTGTGGAGGCCACCGGCGCGCCGACACCTGCCGTGGAGAGATTGACCCCGGCGCGCACACCCGCCTTGCCGATGTGGGTGATCAGGGCGAGCACCACGCCGCAGGCGAAGGGAAGCACTGCGGCGCTGGTGAGGAATTCACCCGGGTCAGTCGTCGCTGGAGTGACGGCACCCGAACCTGCCGCGAACACGATTCCACCCGCCGTCGGTCGTACCACCGTCTGCAGGATGTCGTTGACATGGTCCACGGCCGGGACTTTGTCCGCGACCACCTCGACGGCAAGCAGCACTCCGAGTACCACGAGCACCCACCCGTTGGTGATCCATGCCCATTCCGGCGGAAGGGACACCAGCGTGGTGTATCGGCTGAGGAGACCGATCATCAGCATCGGGACATAGGCGTTCAGTCCGGATGCGAGGGCAAGGCCGCTGCCGGTCAGCAGCTCCACCGGTCAGCCGTCCTGCCGCTCGGCAAGGGCGCTCTCGACCCGTGCGACCTTCGCGTCCAGCTCACCGGTATGACCGGGTCGGATGTCGGCCTTCATCACCAAGGTGATCCGATGACCGTGGGCGGCGACCGCATCGGTCGCTTCGCGGACAACGGCGAAGACCTCGTCCCATTCACCTTCGATAGTCGTGAACATGGCATCGGTACGGTGCGGCAGCCCGCTCGCACGCACGATGGCGACCGCATCGGCGACGGCGGCTGTCACCGAGTCGCCGGCACCGAGAGGCGCCACGGAGAACGCTAGGAGCATGGCACCAGTGTGGCAGAACGCCCGTGTCGATCGATGGGGGAGCGACGATCGCATAGCATCGTGGCGTGAGCGCGTCAGAGGGTCCCCGCCGGTCTGAGCACCGGCCTGACGACAGCCCGGCAATGAGCGACCGGATCCTCACCGTCCCGAATGCCATCAGCCTTCTGCGGTTGCTGATGGTGCCAGTGGTCGGCGTGCTGATCTTCAGCGGCCACATGGTGGCGGCATTCTTCGTGCTGGTGCTAGCCGGGGTCAGCGATTGGCTGGACGGCGTGATCGCCCGCCGGTTCGATCAGACATCGCGCCTGGGCAAGTTCCTCGATCCATCGGCCGATCGCCTCTTCATCCTGGTGACAATCACCGGGCTCGCCTATCAGGGAACGATTCCGTGGTGGCTGGTTGTGGCGATCGTGGCGCGGGAAGCCGCCGTGGGTCTCTGCCTGCCGGCGATGGCCCGGCGTGGGTATGCGGGCTTCCCGGTGCACATGGCAGGAAAAGCAGGAACGTTCGCGCTCATGTACGCATTCCCGCTACTGCTGCTTGCGCATGTGGAGGGAACGGTCGGTGAGGTGGCCTGGGTCGTCGGGTGGGCTGCCGCGCTCTGGGGAGTGTTCTTGTACTGGGTCGCCGGGCTTCTTTACGTGAAGCAGTTCCGTGACGTGCTGACCGGCCGGGCGGTGCCGGCGTGACGCGGTACCCGGCTCCGCGGCAATCTGGGTATGCGCCCGGAGGACCGAACGCCCGACGGCCGGACGCCTCGATGACGCTGCTCAACGAGGTGCTCGAACGTCCGCTGGACCTCGGCTATGCGGCCGCAAGCGAAGCACGTAGGCAGGGCACTGCGCGGCCTGCCACTCCCGTGCGTCGCGGCCTGACCTTCCTTCTGGCGCTCGTTCTGGGCCTGACCGCTGTCTGGGCCGCGCGCGAGCTGCGTACCCCGGCCGGCGTCGAGACAGCCTCGGACGTCCTGGTTGCGCAGATCCGGGAGCGATCGGCTACCGGGGAGGAGCTGATGGCGCAGAACACTGCGCTGCGCGGCGAGATCGCCGAGTTGCAGGAGCAGGCCCTGGGAACCGAGGCCGAGGAACTGCTCGAGCTGACCGAGCGGATCGGGAGTGCAGTCGGCACGACCGCCGTCGAAGGGCCCGGGATGGTCGTCACGCTGAGCGACTCAGCGTCCGCGAACAGCGGCGAACCAGATGCTGAGTACGGTCGCGTGCGCGACGTGGATCTTCAGCTCGTCGTCAACGGGCTGTGGGCATCCGGGGCCGAGGCGATCGCCGTCAACGGGCATCGTTTGACCGCGCAGACGGCCATCCGGACGGCCGGGGATGCCATCCTCGTGGACCTGCAGCCGATGATCTCCCCATATCGGATCGAGGCGATCGGTGACCCGGACGGCATGCGTACCCAGTTCGCGCGGACCCAGGCCGCAGGATTCCTGAACTTCCTGGCGGCCCAGGCGTCCATTAGTTCGTCGGTCGAGCGCGCAGACGAACTGCGCCTTGCCGCCGGCACGTCTCTGGCGCCGAGCCTCGTGACCGAATCGTCATGAGGCGCGACCACGGGCACCGCGGTTGGCGTGTCAGACTGTTGCGCGACGGCGAAGGGAGGTTGCGATGATCGCCGTTGCCGGCCTCATCGTCGGAGTCGTGTTCGGGCTCATCCTGCAGCCGTCTGTCCCTGCTGAGTTGCAGCCGTACCTGCCCATTGCCGTCGTAGCGGCGTTGGACGCCCTCTTCGGTGCCGTACGGGCGCGGCTGGAGGAAGTGTTCGACGAACGAGTCTTCGTCACCTCCTTCCTGTTCAACGTGCTCATCGCGGCCTTCTTGGTCTTCCTCGGCGATCAGCTGGGCGTGGGCTCCCAGCTCAGTACCGCAGTGGTGGTGGTGCTCGGAATCCGGATCTTCTCCAACGCCGCTTCGATCCGGCGGCATGTCTTCAAGGCATGACCCACCACAGCGGCGCTCACCGCGCAGAGGACGGCGACGGTCCCGAGAACGGGCCGGAGGGGGTGCCCCCTTCGGCGAGGGCGCCACAGTCGGACGGACGTGGTCGCTCCCTTCGATCCCAGCTGCTCATCGGTGCGATGTGCGTGCTGCTCGGCTTCGCGATCGTGGCTCAGGTACGTCAGACGCAGGGCGACGAGTTCTCGGCCCTGCGAGAGGACGACCTCGTCCGGTTGCTGGATGAGGTGACCCAGCGAAACGAGGAGCTCGCCGACCAGAGCGCGCAGCTGACGAGGCAGCGCGACAGCCTGCTCTCCGGCTCGGACGGGCGGGCTCTGCAAGAGGATCAGCTCGATCTGCTGAACATCCTCGCTGGGACGGTCCCCGTGGAGGGCCCCGGCGTGGTGGTGACGGTGGAGGACCCGGACGACGACGTCAACGCGCAGCAGATGGTGCACATGCTCGAGGAGATGCGAAACGCGGGTGCGGAGGCGATTGCGGTTTCCGGGCAACGGCTGACCGCCTCATCAGCGTTCGTGGACACTGCCGACGGTGGGATGACAGTCAACGGCAACGTGATCGAGTCGCCTTACGAGTGGCGTGTGATCGGTAATGCCGACACCATCGCCGTGGCACTGGACATCCCCGGTGGCGCGTTCGCGATCATGCGTACTGCTGGAGCGAGCGTCGAGATGTCCGAACGCGAACTCGTCCAGATCACTGCGGTACGTGACATTCCCGACCCGGAGTTCGCCGAACCGGTCGAGAACGGATCCTGACGTTCCCGCCCGATGCGCTCGCGAACTAGAGTGGTGCGGGTAGAGTCTGCGACCACGCGCACCCGCCCACCCCGGCGGGAGCGAATGTCAGGTACCGGGGAGGCACGAGGATGACCGAGCAGCAGAACGGGCAGGGCGGCGAGGAAGCCGACCGGGGCCCTGCGCCGCACACCACGGCGGCGCTCGGCCGAATCGTGCCGGCCGATGCCGGCGAACAGGTCCCAGGAACGATTGACGCCTCGGATCGCGCGGCAGTGGAGGCGCTCCCGCCCTCCTCGGCACTCCTCATCGTGCAGCACGGCCCCAACGCCGGCGCGCGGTTTCTCCTCGACGCCGAGCGAGTGACCGCCGGTCGTGACACCTCGGCCGACATCTTCCTGGATGATGTGACGGTCTCGCGCAAGCATGCCGAGTTCCTCGGCCATGCCGGTGAATTCACAGTCCGGGACGTGGGCAGCCTGAACGGCACCTACGTGAACCGCACTCGCATCGATGAGGCCGTGCTCCAGGCAGGAGACGAGGTCCAGATCGGCAAGTACCGTTTGACCTTTCATCCGAGCCCGCGACGCCCAGTGGCGGGACAGGGCGAGCACACGGGCGACCCGGGCCAGTGAGCTCAGCTGCCGCCCGCGAGGAGGACGCCCCGAGCTGGCCGTTCGGCGTGTCACGCACACCGACGATGAACATCAGCGGCGCACTGTCGGTACTCAAGCGTGAGTTCCCGGCGATCTCGGTATCCAAGGTCCGCTTCCTCGAAGATCAAGGTCTGGTCAGCCCGCACCGGACCCCGTCCGGCTACCGGCGCTACTCGCTGGCCGACGTGGAACGGTTGCGGTTCGCCCTCGCGGCGCAGCGAGACTCCTTCCTGCCGTGGAAGGTGATCCGGGAGCGACTGGCCGATCTCGACGCCGGGGGAGCAGACGTCCCAGCGCCAGGTGCACGGGTGGTGACCGAGGACGGAGATCTCATCGCCGACCCGGCACCGCACGGACGGCTCACGCCCGAGCAGGTTGCCGAGCAGGCCGGGTGCAGCGTGGACCGGATTGCCGCGCTCACCGCGACCGGTCTCCTGGTGGCCGACGCGGCGGGGAAGTATCCCGGCGGCTCGGTCGAGATCGTGCGGCTCGCCGACGAACTCGCCTCTCATGGCATCGACGATCGTCATCTGCGGACGCTACGAAGCGCGGCAGAACGCCAGCTTGACCTGGTCGAGCAGATCGTGGCCCCCGTACGTTCCCAGCGCACCGGACCCTCGGCCAGTGGTTCGCGGGCCAAGTCGCATGCGATGGCGACTGAGCTTGCCCGCACGATGACCTCGCTACACACGGCGCTCCTGGGCGCCGGTGTGGATCGGATGGAGTGACAACCGGTCACCCGCCGGCCCGAGGTTCGCACGTGAGGCATGTGCGGCGTAGCGTGGTGGCGTGCGACAGATGGAGGTTCTCGGAGTGCGGGTGCGGTTGAACGCACCTGAGCACGAGGTTCTCGTGTTGCTCAATGAGCGTGAGGGATCGCGCTCGCTGCCCATCGTCATCGGGCCGCACGAAGCGGTCGCCATCGCGACGGTGCAGGCTGGCATGCCGATGCCGCGGCCGGGAACGCATGACCTGCTGCTTGCGTGCGTTGAGGCCACAGGGATGAAGGTTCAACGGGTGGCGATCACCGAGCTGCGCGAGGGTACTTTCATCGCCGAGATTGTGCTGAGCAACGGTAGCCGGGTGGATTCACGTGCCTCGGATGCGATCGCTGTCGGGTTGCGGGCCGGAGTTGAGGTGTGGTGCGCCGATGCCGTACTTGAAGAGGCGGCTGTGGTGCTCGACGTCGACGAGGATGACCGTGAGCACGTCCACCTCACGGGAACCCTGGGTACCGATGAAGCGGAGGAGCGGGTCGCGGAGTTCCGATCGTTCCTCGACTCGGTTGATCCCGAGGATTTCTCCGATGGCAACGACGACCGATCGTGACCAACTCTTAACCTGAACTCGAGGGTAAGACTCGCCGCGAGCGACACGCCGACACGCTTCCGTGCGCATGTCGTTGACCCGGCCCCTCCGGACCAATAGCGTCGTGTTCGGAAGGTCGATCTGACCCCAGACCACCGTCGTCGGACGCCACGGAGTACAGTGGTGTAAGTCCGGTATGAGAATGGAGAAGGCGTGAGCGGCAGCGACGCACAGGCGGACGCCACCCCAGGCATCCCGCAGCGGGCCCAGGGGATGCTGTTCGGTGACACCCTGCCGGACCTGGACACCACGACCGGCTACCGTGGTCCGACCGCGTGCCGTGCCGCGGGCATCACCTACCGACAGTTGGACTACTGGGCACGGACGGGTCTGGTTGAGCCCAGCATCCGGCCGGCTACGGGCTCGGGAACCCACCGGTTGTACAGCTTCCGGGACATCCTTGTCATCAAGGTCATCAAGCGATTGCTGGACACCGGCGTCTCGCTGCAGCAGATTCGCTCAGCCGTCGAGCACCTGCGTGAACGTGGCGTAGACGACCTCGCGCAGATCACGCTGATGAGTGATGGTGCCTCGGTCTATGAGTGCACATCCGCCGATGAGGTGTTCGACCTCGTCCAGGGTGGTCAGGGTGTCTTCGGCATCGCCGTCGGCCGGGTGTGGCGCGAAGTTGAGGGAAGCCTCGCCGAGTTGCCCACAGAGAAGGCCGAGGACGAGGCTCAGGCCTCGGTTGACGATGAGCTTGCGAAGCGTCGCGCCGCCCGGCGCATCGGCTGACGTTGATCCTGGCTACAGCACCTGTTTGCGTGCCTCGATCAGGAACCGGGTGGAATGCGAGAGGAACAGACCGTCGCGTTGAATGATCTCGTGCACGGTGCGTAGTTGCCGCCGGTACCCGACTGAGGTGAATCCGGGAACTGTCCAGACCACCTTCCGCAGGAAGTGCACGACAGCCGCGACGTCGTAGAACTCGACGCGGCATGTCGCTCGACGTAGATCGACCACCTGCAGTCCGTGCGCTCGTGCCGTCTCTGCCTCGTGCTCCGGGCAGCGGCCCGCTGGCTGGATGTGTTCACCCATCATGGCTCGCGTGAGTTCGATGTTTGTCGCATGCCCGACCTGGTGGGAGAGAAACGTGCCACCAGGGGTGAGCACGCGGGCAATCTCCGACCACGGGTTGACCACCGGAAGCCTGGCCGATACTAGGTCGAAGGCGCTGTCGGTGAAGGGGAGTGGGCCTTCGTCGGGAGCCTGCACCACCCGGGCGCCGAGGGAGCTGAGACGTGCGCGCGCTACCGGCAGATTCGGTTCCCACGATTCGGTGGCCGCCAAGATCGCGGGCGGGTGAGCAATCTCTGCCAGCACCTCACCGCCGCCGGTCTGCAGATCGAGCGCGGCCTGCGCCCGCGCCATCCGGTCGCTGAGCATCTCGGAGTAGCGCCACGGCGGTCGTTCCTCGTGGGCACGCCCGTCAAACCAGGAGAAGTCCCAGCCCTCCAGGCTGACAGCGTCACCTTCTGCGACCAGTGCATCGAAGTCGGGCATGGACCCACTGTGCCGCTCCCAACGTTGTCGGTCGAGCGAATACCTCCCGGGGATGCTTAAGGTGGAGTATGGCGCGATACTTTGATGTTCACCCGGTCAACCCGCAGCCCCGGTCGATCCGTCAGGTGGCGGAGATCATCCGAGACGGCGGTCTCGTTGCCTATCCGACCGACTCGGGCTACGCCGTCGGTGCTCAGCTCGGGAACCTCCAGGCGAAGCAGCGAATCCTGGATCTACGGCGGCTCGACGAACGGCACCATTTCACGCTCGTGTGCGCCGACTTCGCTCAGCTCGGCAAGTTCGTGCATGTGGACAATGCCGTGTTTCGGGCGGTGAAGGCCGCCACACCAGGCCCCTACACGTTCATCCTGCCGGCAACCAGAGATGTGCCGCGACGATTGCTGCATCCGAAGAAGAAGACCGTGGGCGTCCGGATACCGGATCACACGGTGGTGCAGGCGTTGCTGGCCGAGATTGGTGAGCCGCTTCTGTCCAGCACCCTCCTGCTGCCGGACCAGGAGCGCCCGTTGACTGACGGCTGGCAGATCAAGGAGGACCTCGACAACACTCTGGACGCCGTGATCGATGCAGGGGAGTGTGACGACGAGCCGACCACCGTGGTCGACCTGTCCGACGGCGTCGCGGAGGTGCTCCGTTACGGGGCGGGGGATCCGGCACCCTTCGAGTAGTGCGTCGGGTGCCCGGCGGCTTCGGCGACCGTGCGCAGCTTCTCCCGGTAGTCGATCCACCACGTGTCGCCGGCGTCAGGCAGATTGAGCGCCTGTGGGCGGAGACCGGCGGTGCCATCGAGAAGTTCCCGGACGATATCGGCGTGGCCGGTATGACGCGCGAGCTCGCAACTCACATGCACCAGGATCTGCGCGAGTGTCACGTCTGCGCGGTCGCCCCACCAGGGCACACGGCCTGGTGCGTCGAGGGGCAGGGACCCGATCGTGTCATCCGCGAAGGTCCACACGCTCCGGTACAACGTGACGATCGACTCGCGGGACTCCGCTGATGTGGCCCACATGTCTGCGTTGGGTTCGGCGTCATCATCCAGCCACGGCGTCGGGATCGGATGCTCGCGCCCGAAGACTGTGCCGAAGTACGTCTGCTCCACGCCGGCCATGTGCTTGACGAGGCCGAGCAGGTTCGTGCCGGTTGGTGTCATGGGCCATCGCACCTGGCGTTCGTCGAGGCCGTCGAGCTTCCATAGCAGCGCTTCCCGGTGGCTCTGGAGATACCGGTGTAGTGCCGCGTGCGGGGTCATGCTGCGAGCCTACGCCTGTTCGGGTTCGCTTCCGAGGTGTCTGTGACGGGGCAGTGGCGGTAGCCGGACCTCGAATCGGGCACCTCGCGTGGTGTTGGTGACGCGAACCTGACCGTGGTGTGCTTCCACGATCCCGCGTACGATCGCCAGCCCGAGTCCGGCTCCGGCGGTGTGACCCCAGCTGTGCTGGGGCGTTCGTGACTCGTTGCCTTTCCAGCCGGTGCGGAACACCTGCTCCAGATCTGTCTCCGGGATGCCGGCTCCGGCATCGGTGACGCTCAGGACGGCGTGGGCGCCGCCGTCGAGAGTGGTTTCGACGCGCACCTGAGACCCTGCAGGGGAGTGCTGAATGGCGTTCATCAGCAGGTTCTTCACCACTCGGGTGAGTTCTCGAGGGTCGGCGAGCACCACCGGACCGGCTCCACCGTGGGCGTGAAGGGTGACCGCGTGCGCGTCAGCGACGGGCCTGAGGTCTGCGACGGCGTCAGAGGCGAGGTCGTACAGGTCCACCTGCTCGGTATGCAGGCGGAGGGTGCCGGATTCGATCGTGGCCAGCTCGAACAGATCGTCCACCATGCCGGAGAGTTGGTCGACCTGCGACCGGATCTGCCGGTGGTACCTGCTGGGATCTGCGACCATCCCGTCCTCGAGCGCCTCAGCCATCGCCCGCAGCCCGGCCAACGGGGTGCGCAGATCGTGGGAGATCCAGGCAAACAGCTCTCGTCGCGAGGCGTCGACGGCGACTAACTCGGCCTTCGCCTCATCAAGTCTGCGGCTGGTCTCGGTGAGATCGTCGGCGAGGCGAGCGAGCTCGGAGTGATCGCCTGGGCGGCCGGCCCGTTCAACGCGTTCGCCTGAGCCGATCGCTCGTGCCATACGGCGCAGGTCGGCTGCCTCGCTTGCGAAGAGCTTGCTGAGCGCAAAGGCGACCCCGAAGGAACTGAGCGCTGCCGTGACCGCGACCCAGAGCAGCACGGTGAGATCGTGCTCGGAGATGTACATACCTTGCGCGATCGCCACCATCCCGGCCACGACCGAGAGCACGCCGGTGGCGGCTACGATCATCAGCCGCACGCCCATCGGGGCGCGGCGGGCGAGGCGCAGGGCGACCAGACCCAGGAGGCCGACGCCGACCGAGCAGGCGAGGCAGACGGCAACGATGACCGCGAGCTCGGGCAACGGGATCATGGCGTCGCGTCCCCTGGGACGTCGAGACGGTAGCCCACACCCCAGACGGTGACGAGGATGGCGGGGGAGGCGGGGTTGGTCTCGATCTTCTCCCGCAGGCGGCGCACGGTCACCGTGATCGTAGACAGGTCACCGAACTCCCAGCCCCAGACGGCGCGGAGCAGCTGATCGCGCCCGAATGCCTGGCGGGGGTGTTTGAGGAGATAGGCGAGCAGGTCGAACTCGCGCGTGGACAGGGCCAGGTCTGTTCCGTTCTTGCTCACCGTGCGGGCGGCGACATCCAGGTGGAACGGTCCGGCGTCGAACGGCACCTCGGGAGTGTCCTCGTCGATCGTGCGACGCAGGATGGATCGCACCCGCAGCACGAGTTCGCGCGGGGAGAACGGTTTGGCGAGATAGTCGTCGGCCCCTGCTTCGAGGCCGTCGATCCGGTCGTCGGTAGTGCCGAGGGCAGTGAGCATGAGTACGGGCGTTCGGGAGATTGACCGAATGCGCCGGCTGACCTCGAGCCCGTCGATCCCGGGGAGCATGCGGTCGAGGACGATCAGATCGGGGTGGCACTCTTTGGCGCGTTGAACGGCGGCGATGCCGTCGGTCGCCTGGTCAACGAGGAATCCCGCCGCTTCAAGGTAGGTGGTGACGATCTCCAGCACTGTGGGGTCGTCCTCGACCACCAGGACGCGGCGGTCGGTCAGGGGGTCATCCGGCTCGGGCACCTTTGCAGGATAGGCGCCCGCACGATCCGGGGCCGCTCCGGTCTGCCGCTCGAGCCGACCTGTCCCCGGTTTGTCATGATCTCGGCCGATCGACGAGGCGGTGGTTCGTGGCAGGGCTGTTCGCGACAGTGCTCAGGTGCGAGGCAGCAGTCCGTGTGTCCACGCGATTACGACGGCGTTGGTGCGGTCGCGTGCGGAGAGCTTGCCGATCAGATGGGACACGTGGGTGCGCACGGTCTCGACACCGAGCACCAGGCGGGCGGCGATCTCCGCGTTGGTGAACCCCTCGGCGACGAGCGCGAGCACCTCGAGCTCCCGGTCGGTGAGCCGGGGGCCGTGCCAGCTGGAGCCTGGACGCGCCGTGAGCAGCGCACGCACTTGGTCCGGGAACACCAGGCTCTGAGCATCAGCCACCGTGCGGACGGCGTTGACCACCTGTTCGGCGGTGCTGCGTTTGAGGAGGAACCCGGATGCGCCGGCCTGCAACGCCGCGTGGACGTAATCGTCGTGGCCGAAGGTGGTCAGCACCAGGACCCGCGGCGGATCGTCCTTGCGCAGCAGCAGCTCGGTGGCGCGCAGACCGTCCACCCGGGGCATCCGGACGTCCATCACCACGACGTCTGGCTGGGTGCGCCCGGCCAGCTCCACCGCCTCCGCACCGTCAGCGGCCTCGCCCACGACGTCCAGGTCCGGCTCGGCCTCCAGGATCATGCGGATCCCTTGCCGGATCAGTGGCTCGTCGTCGACGAGCAGGATGGTGATCATGACTGCCCGGTTCGGGGTGGCCGGGCTCGCGGCACCGGAATGGAGGCAACGATCTGCCACTCGCGCTTGGTTCGAGTGGTGTTCGGATCTGCTGGGCCGGCGGTCACGGTGCCCTCCAGCAGCGCGGCACGTTCCTGCATCCCGGTGATCCCTCGTCCGGCCGGAGTGGTGCGGCGAGTGCGCTGGTGCGGTGGGAGCGGGTTGGTGACGTGCAGCTCGAGCGTGTCGGCGGTCTGTGCCACGGTGACCGTGACGGTGTCAGCACCGCCGTGCCGCCGGGCGTTGGTGAGGGCCTCGGCGAGGATGTCGAGCATGGTGCTCCAGACCACGTGCGGCACCTCGCGATGGGTGTCGTGCACATCGATCGTCAGCCCGGTCTCGCGGTACCGGGCGAGGAGTTCGGAAAGGCCGTGATCAGTGGTCGCGCGCGCGGGTAGGGCATGCGGATCGCGGAGGAGCCCGAGCAGGTGGTCCAACTCGTTCTGAGCGCCGCGGGAGGTCTGCTCGATCACAGTCAGCGCCGCCGCGGCCCGGTCCGGGCGGGTGCCGGCGACGCGCTGTGCCGCCGCGGCTTGGATACTGATGATGGAGAGCGCGTGACCGATGCCGTCGTGCAGTTCCCGGGCGAGTGCAGTGTGCCGCTGCTCCTGTGCGAGCCGCGCCTCGGCCAGGGCCAACCTGTCCGCGGGGCTCGGACCGAGCAGCACGGGAGCGAGCCGGACGGCGGACCACCCGCAACCGAGCACGCCCACGACCGCCCCGAGCAGCAGAACGAAGCCGATGAGCAGCAGCGATCCCGTGGGGTAGTCCCAGCCGAGACCCTCGAGCCGGTCCCGTTGGCCCCCGACGGTCCACAGTAGGGTGAGGACCGCGCCGGGCAGCAGTCCAAACACGGAGAATCCGGCCACTAGACCGGCAACTGTCTGGAAGACCGTCCACGCCGCGGTGCGCATCCGGTGCCGCGCCAGCATCGGATCCGGGACCACGAGTGTGGCGCGCGTCCGGAGCAGGGTGCGGGCCGCCGTCACCTGGATCTCCCGGACCCCCGGGAGAAGACCGACCAGGGCGGCCACGACCAGGGCCCCGATCACCCCACCGGGTAGGGCGGGTGCTGCACCGAACACGGTGGAGCGTTCGAGATCCCCGGCTGGCCCCTGCACGATCGCGATGATCGTCCCAGTGAGCAGGACGGCAGCCACGCCGATCGCGGCGCCCAGCATCAGCCAGGCGCCGCGCAGCACGGCGGTGCGGATCACTGGACCATTGTGGCGGTCGTGGCGCCACCCTCGTGACTCTCGGTGGGGGTGGTGGTCGCACGGTGGCCGGCGTACGCCCAGACGGCGAGAGCCAGCATCGGGCCCCAGAACCAGACCGGCAGGATCCAGAAGTAGGCCTGGAGGGGCCCGGCGAGGGCGATCCACCCGGCAGCCGCCAGGCACACCAGCCCCGCGACGATCCCACCGGGAACAATCGCGACCAGTGGCGGAACGGCGCGTCCTCCGATCCAGGGTAGCCACCGCGGGAACCGCTCGCCCCAAGGGCGGATCAGACCGATCGTGAGGACCACTCCCATCCAGGCACCGAGGGAGAGCAGCATCCCCCAGGCGGTGATGGACGCTTCGCCGCTGGGGTGGGCACCGATCGGCCACGGAGTGAGCCAGCTGATCCGGATGAGCGCGTAGGGCAGGGGACCGACGGCCGCCAGCACCGTGATCGGGACGCGGAAGCGCACGAGCCACGCGGTGGCGACCCGGCCGAAGGAACTGGTTCTCACCACGTGTGCAGCGCACGCGATCCACAGCCCGGTGGCAGTCAGGGTCATGGCCACGATCCACAGCATCACCCCGTTGTCGACCATGGCGCCGGCCGCACTCGCGAATCCGGCGGTCAGGGAGTCACGGAAGGCCACGAAGGTGGCTGCCGCCGCGGTCAGCACCAGGCCGAGCGGGATCCGGGTGCGGGGGAGGCGGATCATGGCCACGATCGCCACGACCACGGCCACGAACGGTAGCGCCATGGCCACCAGGTAGCCCGCCAGGGAGAGACCGCTCAGGCCGGCAGTGGCTGTGGCGAGACCGACGGCGACCACCGGCGCGGCGGGGCGAACTGCGCCGTCACGATGCGGGGCCAGCGTTGCGATCATGGCCGAGACCGTGCCGGCCAGGGCGAGTGCGGCGACCAGGATCGTGAACGTACTCAGCGGCATCGCGCGGCTGAGGAGGGAGAGCTGGCCGTCGGAGTACGGGTTCAGCCCTGGCCTGAGCAGCCAGACGATGGTATGTGCGAGCAGGATGAGGGAGACGACGGCGGTCGCGCCGACGAGACGGCGGGCGAGAGGTGATGTGCTCATGCCCGCAAGGCTCGCCTCTCAGGCGCCGTGTCCAGATCCCCCACCTGGGGGATCTGCTGGAGGATCTCACGCCGTCCGGGGGAGCGAACCGGCGACGGCGGTACTCGCCACCGGCTTCAGCTGGGTTCCGGAGGGCCGAAGATGCGATCGCAGGAGGCTCGCACCTCGTCGAGGAAGATGGCACCGGCAGGGGAGAGACGCCGGGTGGTGGCCCAGTGTGCGGCGATGTCGCGGTAGGCGTCCGGGTGCCTGACGAGACGGGTGACCAGGCCAGGGACGTTGAGCATGCGGCCGGGCAGGTCGCCGATGAGGCCCAGTCCGAGGCCGTGACTGACGAAGGAGAACACGGTGGTCGGCTGGGTGACGGCCATGCTTCGTGCCTCGTCCACGTCGAAGGGCGCCAGCAGGGTGCGGAACTCGGCACCGATGCGCGCGTCCAGGCCGGCCTCGCCGGTGGTGATGACCGCCTCACCTGCCAACTCGGCCAGGTCGACCTGCTCGTGCTGTGCGAGCGGGTGCTCCTCGGGCAGGACGAGTACGAACGGGTCACGGACCAGCACGACTCGCTGAACCGTGGCGTCGTGCCGTTGCTCGATCACAGGTCGCAGCGCGATCTCGATCGTGCGGCGCGCGAGTGCCTCGTCCAACCAGGAGTTCGGACCCTCATGCACCTCGAACCGCACGTGCGGGTGCGTCGTGGCGAACCCGGCCAGGACCGGAGCGAGGATCTGGGTACTCGCGCTCGGGACGCTCCCGACGGCAACCGTGCCATGGACCTCCTCCCGAAGCATCCCTACGGAGGCGACGGCCGCCGTCCACTCATCGACCATCCCCCGAGCGTGCGGGAGGAACGCCGCCCCGGCCGCGGTCAGCGTGGGCGGGTGCACATCCCGGTGGAACAGCCGGTCCCCGACGTACTTCTCCAACCCGGCCACGTGGGCACTGATCCGCGACTGGGATCGATGCAGCGACCGGGCAGCGGTGGAGAACCCGCCCGTCTCGTGGACGGCGATGAATGACTGGCACCAGGTCAGTTCCATGGCTCTACTGTGCCGTGCGCACCGCCTGCGCGTCGCGCGCGCGTGACGGCGCGGCCGGTTCGGGGACCTCGCCGGTGAGCACCGGATCGTTGGTGCGGGCGAGGTGTGCCTCCAAGCGACCGGCGAGATCGCGGCGCAGGTCGTCGTGACGGCGGTCCTCGGCCACGTTGTGCAGTTCGTCCGGATCCTCACCGAGAAGGTAGAGCTCCTCGGCGACGGTGGCATCGAGCTCCAGGGAGCGTCGCGTGGGGCTCTCCTCGAGGTCGATCGCGAGTGGGTGCCGCGGGCCCGGTGCGTAGTTGCGGATGTACTTCGCGTCGCGGGTGCGCAGCCCACGGATCGGGTCGTAGCGGTCGTGGTATGTCTTCTCCAGGACCAGCTCCCGGTCGGCGGTGTTCTCCTCGCCGTGCAGATCCTGGACCAAGCTGCGCCCTTCGAGGCTATCCGGGATGGTGCCACCCGCGAGGTCGATGCAGGTGGGCACCAGGTCGAGGTGGCTCACCAGGGCCTCGGACCGGCGGGGCGTGCATCCCCAGGCGCGAGGTGGACGCATCAGGAGCGCCACCTGCACGCCGGAGTCGTACAGCGTGCTCTTCGCGCGGGGGAACGCCGCACCATGGTCGGTGGTGAAAATGACCAGGGTGTTGTCGGCAAGCGGTGAGTCGTCGACGGCGGTGAGGATCCGGCCGACCGCCTCGTCCAGCTGACGGATGGCCCCGTGGAAGCCGGCGATGTCCTCCCGCGTGTCGGGAGTGTCCGGCAGGTAGCCAGGGACGTCGACGGCGTCCGGATCAGCATGCTCGTAGTCCTCCTTGGGCCAAGGACGATGGGCCTCCCACATGCCGACGGTCAGCAGGTGGGGCTGCTCGCTCTGTGCTCGCTCAGGCTGCTCCAGCCACCACTCCACGCGATGCGCTACTTCCAGTGCCCGGGGGAGGAAGCCGAGCCCGTGCACCTCGTCATAGCCAAGAGCGCGCGCGTCGAAATCCTCATGCTGCAATCCGATCAGCGTGGAGTGGTACCCGGTCGTGCGCAGGTGCTCCGGCAGCGTAGTCACATCGTCGCGGTACGACCAGCCGGCGTGGGTGAGCCCCATCAGGCCGTTTTGGTGGGGGAGTAGCCCGGTGAAAATGCTCGATCGTGCCGGCGTGCACAGCGGTGCGGCGGCGAAGGCGGACTCGAAGGTGACGCTCTCGGCCGCGAGCCGGTCCAGGTTCGGGCTCGGCACCGACGGCATGCCGTAGCAGGAGAGCCAGACGCCGAGGTCGTGACCGTGGATGAGGACGATGTTCGGGGCAGTCATGGTGGTTTCCTCCCGTGGTGGGCGCGGCGCAGGGACGGACCAGGTCCGTGGATGGGTCGACGGGCAAGCGGGGAGACTGCTGCGGGAACAGTGGGGTCTGCTCCCGCAGCACGCGAGGGCTATTCGGTGACGTACCCGCCCTCGGTGACGATCGCCGTCAGCTCCTCCTGCAGTGCGGCAAGTCCTTCTTCGGGGGTGACCTCACCGGCGGCGATGTTGGCCAGCGCCGGCTCGGTCACGGAAAGGAACTCACCGATGAAGGGCAGGCGCAGGGTGCCGCGTGCGGTCTCGGCCGACGCGCTCACGGCGTCCAGATAGGCCAGGGCGGACTCATCAAGTCCCTCGGCATCCAGCACATCGGAGCGGGTCGGGATGCCGCCGTTGGTCACGAAGACCTCTTGACCCTCTTCGGACGTGACCCAGGTGATGAAGTCGAGCGCGGCCTGCTGCCGTTCCTCGGGCAGGTCCGCGGGAATCGTGAGGTTCCACGTGCCGGTGGGGGAGGCGCCACCGGGCAACGGTGCGAAACCCACCGTGTCGATGACGTTCGAGTTGTTCTCGTTCAGGATGCCGCTGGCGGCGGCGCCGACCACGTTGAGCTGGGCTGCTTCGCCGGACTGCATCAGCGCGATCGCTTCTGCCTGGCCCACACTCTGCGGATCCGCCGGCCCGAGCGCGGCGAGGTCCCGGAGCATGGTGGCCGCCTCGAGTGCCTCCGGCGTGTCCAGGGCCGGAGTCCAGTCGGTACCCGGGTCGGTGAAGAAGGAGCCGCCCATTCCGAAGAGGATCCCGGAGAAGTCGTAGGTGACGCCGGGCGCGCCGGGGATGCCCTGGGTACGCATCGTGTGCCCGTATCGGGTGGTCTCGGCGTCGACGATGGTCTCGGCATTGCTGAGCGTGTCGGGCCAGTCCTGTGGCGCGTCCAGGCCGAGCTCGTCATAGACATCGGTGCGGTAGACAAGGATCTGCAGGTTGCCGAGCAGCGGGATGCTGGTGAGGGCGCCCCCTTCGGCGAACGTCTCGGTCTCAGCGTCCCAGTACGGCAGGTTGTCGTAGGTGTGCATCGCCTCGTCCAGGGCGAATCCGGAGTCGATGTCGGTGAGCGGCATGAGCAGTTCGTTGCCGTTGAAGTACGCGAGGTCGACCTCGTTCACCTGGTACACGTCGAACGTGTGGTTGCCGGTCTGGGCGTCGTTGAGCATCTGCGACTTCACATCGTCGTTCGGGAAGGAACGCAGGTCCACATCGACGCCGGTGGCGTCCTCATAGGCGGCGACGACGGCGTCGTACGCCGGGTTCCACGGAGCCTGGGACGTGATCACGGTGAGGGACTCACCCGACCCCAGCGCTCCGCCGTCGGTGCCCCCGCCGCCGCAGGCGACCAGCGTGAGGGAGAGCGAGGCGGTGATGGCGACGGTGCATGTGGCACGGCGGCGATTCATGGGTACTCCTCGGATGTGGGGATGAGGGTCAGTTCTTGACGGCGCCGGCGGTCAGGCCGGCGACGATGTGCCGGTTGGCGACGGCAGCCATCAGGATGAGAGGAATGGCGGCGATGGTGCCTGCGGCCGCGAGCTCGCCCCAGGTGACGGCGTACGGCTGGAGCAGTTCGGCGATCCCGACCGTGACCGGAGAGGTGGAGCCGCCGGTGGTGAGCGTCAGGCCCATCATGAACTCGTTCCAGGCGAGGATCCCGACGAAGATCGCGGTAGCAGCGAGGCCAGGGCGGACAACCGGGAGCATGATCGACACGAAGGTGCGTAGCTCGGTGGCGCCGTCCATCAGTCCCGCCTCACGCAGTTCCTCGGGCACTCCGGAGAAGTAGCTGGAGAGCATCAGTGCCGCGAACGGCAGGTTGAGGAAGGCGTTCACCAGGATCAGGCCGGTGATCGAGCCGAGCAGACCCAGTTGGGAGAGCAGCACGTACAGGCCGGGGATGAGGGTCATCGGAGGGATCAGCGGGATGAATCCGGCGATCACGAGAGACGGGATGGTGATCCACCGTGGCGGGTGCAGCCGGCTCAGGGCGTATCCGGTGACCGCGCCGATCCCGATGCACAGTAGGACGGCACCGGCCACGATCTGCACACTGTTCGCGACCTGGGTGATGAACGCATTGTCGTCGAAGAGGGTGGTGAAGTTGCCGATCCAGAAGTCGAGCTGCCAGTCGGGGGAGACGATGGCCCGGTTCGGCAGGAACGCCAGCACCAGGGTCCAGGCGACCGGGATCAGGGTCACGACGAGGATCACGGCGAGCGCGATCTCCACCCAGACGTTGCGGGGTCGGGTGGTGGTCATCGTTGCACCGCCTTCCGGACGAGGAGAACCAGGGCGAGCACCAGGGCGGTGACGGCGACGGTGAAGAGGCTGAACGCGGCTGCCTCGCCCAGGTCGAGGTTGTCGAAGAACAGGGTCTTGATGTGCTGGGAGACGAGCGTGGTGGCGCCGTCGGGCCCGCCTCGCGTCATCAGGTACATCTCGTCAAAGGCTTTGACGCCCATGATGATCCGGACCAGGATCACTGCGCCGATCGCCGCGCTCATCGACGGGATGACGATGTGGCGGACGACTTGGAACTCGCGGGCGCCGTCCACCCGGGCGGCCTCGAGCACGCTGGCATCGATGCCCTTCAGCGCCGTGTAGAGGAATAGGAACACCACTGGTGTCCAGTGCCAGATGTCTACCACCATGACGGCGGCCATGGCTGTGGGCCCGTCGCCGAGCCACCCTTGTTCGGAGAGCCCGATCGTGCGCAGGAGCTTGTTCAGTCCACCGGCGGTCGGGCTGAGGATGAGCAGCCACATGAGGCTCACGACCACCGGTGCGATGACAGCGGGCCAGATGAGGACATTGCGGGCCAGCGGCAGGAGGGTGACGGCGCGATCGACGAGCAGGGCGAGGACGAAACCCACGACCAGTGTGCCGATCACCGTCGCCGCCACGAACACGACCGTGTTGGTCAGGGCCTGGATGGAGGCAGCGTCGGCGAGGACATCGCGCAGGTTCGTCAGACCGGTCCATTCCCATTCGAAGCGGCCGCTGCGGATCTGCACGTCGGACCCTGCCATGCGTGCGACCTGCAGCAGTGGGTAGACGGCGAAGACGAGGCCGAAGAGGAGGAACGGAACGAGGGCGAGGAGACGGAACAGGCTCCGGTTTGTCTGTGGACGGCGCCGTCTCGGCGCGGATGTCCCCACCCGATCCCGGGCGGGTGCTGCGGTCGTGGTGCTCACTACCCAACCTCTCTGTTGTGGGGGAGTGCGTCCTCGATCGACCGTAGAGAGACTGAAGTGATCTGTCCAACGCGTAGTGCGGGATCGTCAGATCCGCGAAACGGATCGTGACGTGGGCAACCGCTGCCCATATATCTGCTCTGGACGGCGTCGAACGGATGTGCTATTGTCGGCTGTGAAGGAGGTTCTCTATGACGCAGACGACGATGTCGCGGGGGAGCGTGTTGTCGCGCGTCGAGGGCCTGGTGGCGGAGGTCCGGGAGCTCGCCGAGGCTGATCTGCTGGATGAAGTGGATTCGATGGAGCTGCCGCGGTACATCAACGCCGTGGAGGAGCTGGGCCGGGTGCAGCATGCACTGTCGGTCAACGCTGCCCGGGCGATGGAGGCCGACGGCGGGTGGGCGCTGTCGGGTGCACGTTCGTTTGCCTCCTGGTGGGCGATGCGAACCGGGCATCACGAGGTGGCCGCGAGGCGCGAGGTGAAGACTGCGCGGGATGTACGCGACTACCTACCGGCTTCGGGTACGGCACTCGCCGCGGGGGAAATCAGCGGCGATCACCTGGTGGCACTGTCGCGGCACGCGACGCGCACCGAGGTGCTGCGTGAACGTCTGCGGGATGAGGAGATGGGGGAGGGCTTCCTGCTGACTCATGCGCGGGCGATGGATGCGACGGCGTTCGCGAAGGTGGTCAAGGCGTGGGCGGTAGCGGCAGATCCCGAGGCGGCCGATCGCAGCTGGGTCGAGGATTCAGCAGCCGAGCACATGTACTTGTCGAAGACGATGGGTGGCTGGGCCTTCCGCGGTTGGATGGGCGATTCCAACGGGGCGGCGCTGGATGGAATGCTGACCGCTCGGATGGGATTACCCGCCGCAGGGGACGAGCGGTTGCCGTCACAGCGACGCGCGGCGGCATTGATGGATGTGACTCGTCAGATGCTCGACTCGGGGGAGTTGTCACCGGGGGCGAGGGTCCGTCCGCACCTGGCGGTGACCGTGCCCTACGACACGTTGGAGCGGTTGATCGAGGCCAGTGATCCCACCCGGCACGACCACGTTGCGGTGCCGAGCCTGTCGCCGGGACCGTGCACCGGCAGCGGGCGCGTGAGGGGTTCGGGCGGTGTGCAGGACATGCTGGACGCTGTTTGCGAAACCGACGTTGACGATCCGCTCGACGGGGTCGTCATCAGTACAGTGATCGATCCAGAGGCGATGCGCGGCGCGGAGCCGGCCACGTTGGCCGATCAGACGCCGAACGCGCCGGCGCTGTTGGCGCGGCTGGCGTGCGAGGGTGAGTTCCACCGGGTGATCTTCGGCCCGGAGTCCGAAGTCCTCGATGCCGGGAGAACCAGAAGGCTCTTCTCCTCTGGGCAGGCGCGCGCGGTCATCGCCAGGGACCGACATTGTCAGTATCCGGGTTGCCATGCGCCACCCGGTCGAGGGGAGGTGCACCACTCGATCTGGTGGTACGAGCAGCAGGGGAACACGGACGTCAAGGACGGGGTGTTGTTGTGCTGGCATCATCACGATTGGGTGCATCAGATGACGATCACCATCCGACGATCAGGTGGGCGGTGGCGGTTCTTCAAACCGAGCGGGCTCGAGGTCACGGCGCACCAACTCGCCGCATAGACAGCTGCTGGGGGCTGCGGTGCGGGCTCGTGGGCGGCACGTGCCTACAGCACGTGAATCCCGTGCGCAGCGAGCAGTTCACGGGGAGCTGGGTGATTCGGGTGATGCAATACACAGACTAGAGAATGACATAATGTACATTATCGGCTAGTCGGACACGGTCCTGGTTGTGTGTTGAGATGGCGCCATGGAATGCGACCGTGGGCCCCGGCTAGAGATGCTGTGGGAGTCCTGTGACCCTCAGCAGACGTTGGCGCAGCGATTCGGATTCGCAGATGCCGACGCGGTCGAAGGTTGGCTGCGCGTCACGCTGGCGACGTACTGGGACGTGACCGTTGAGTCGTGCGAACGCATCGTGATCAGCGACCACAACGCGCTGGCCTGGCTGACGACTGCCTCAGGGTCGCTGATCGCCAAGTGGTCGGCAGCACCGGAGCTTTTCCCGCGCTTGTCCCGGGTCGCGCGTCTCACCCAGTGGCTCGATGGCCAAGGTCTGCCGGTCTCCGCACCGCTGCCGTCGCTCGACGGCGCGGTACAGGTCGAGGTCGATGGCGCGTCGATGGCCCTGCAGCACGTCATCGACGGCGACATGCTCGATGTTGGTGATCCTCAGCAGGTCCGGGCTGCGGGGGTCGCACTGGGTGAACTCCACCAGGCTCTCGGTCGCTCCCCCGCAGCCGAAGAGCCGGTATCGCAGCGTGAAACGTTCGTGCCGATGATGTCACGAATAGCGCGCTGGCTGGAGTCGGAGCAACCGCATGTGCCCAAGCCTGCCCAGCAGGCGCTGCGCAGGCTCGTCGGCTCCGCACCCGTACTCGACGACGTCCCTCAGCTCCTCCATGGAGACTTCCGTTCCGCGAACGTCTTGTGCTCAGGCTCGTCCGTCGTCGGCGTGCTCGATTTCGAAGAGGTGCGCTTCGACCACTGCGTGGATGAGCTGGCGCGGTCGGCGGTCTTGCTGGGAACACGATTTCACGACTGGGGACCTGTGTCGCCGGAGGTGCACGCACAGTTCCTCGCGGGCTACGAAACGGTGCGCTACCTGAGCCCGTCCGAGCAGCATTGGTGGGATGTGCTCGTGCTCTGGTACACGCTGGCGTTCGTGCCGGTCGGTCACGACCCCACGGGGTGGGCGGAGTCGGCTCGGAACCTCACGGTTGGGCGCTGAGGAGAAGCATCGCTCGAAGGTACCTGTCCGGATGCGCAGCAGATGAACGCCCAGTAACGTCGAGAGCCCATCTCGACACTGGAGTCAGATCATGGCGCTACACGCACGGGCATGGACGCCCGTTGCCTCGCAACGCAGATCTTCGGAGTCCGCCCGGGTTGTTGCGCCCAGTCTGCGACGTGCAGGGGCGGCGACGTTCACCTGTGCTATCGCGGTTGCTGTCGACGCCATGACGCGGGCGGATGCGGCATTGGAACCTGCTCTTCTCGCTGGCTACTCGGTGACGATCTGGGTCATCCTGCCCGCCACGCTCGCCCTCTGTGTGGTGGCGGGCGTGGCCGCTAGTCGGCGTGCAGTGCTCTCGTTCTGGAGCGCATCCCTGGTGGTGTCGTTCGCGACGGCCGGATGGATCGCGTGGGGTGTGGGCAACGTCGAAGGGACCTTGTACGGGGCGTTCCTGGGTGGGGGCGCTTTCGTCGCCGGCCTGGCCTCAGGTCGGCCGTGGCCGCTGCACCTGCGGATCACCATCGTGCTGCTGGTCGCATCGGCTACCGCGGTTGTGCTGGCCCGCGGCGTACCCGCCCTGGCCGGGTGAACCTGCGAGTCATATCCGTCACTTCTCGGCGTGGGCGGGTGACCGGCAGGTGAACGCGGGGTAACGTCTTCGGTCCTGGGGAGGCGACAAAGGAGCCTGATCATGACCATGTACGACCACGCGCTGGCGTTGCGGCCGGTAGCGTCGCAACGTCCTGCCCACGGCGACGCGGTCGTTCCCACGAGTCTGCGCGGCATGCTTCCGGCAGTTCTCGCCGGTGCTGCCATCATCGGCATCGACTCCCTGTTCAGTTCGAGCGCCGCTGTGCACCAGTGGATTCTGGTTGCCTACTCCGTCGCGTTGTGGGTGCTGGTGCCTGCCATCGCTACGGCCGGTGTGGTGGTCGGCGTGTCAGCGCACCGCCGCACCTCGATGACTGCCCTGCACTCTGCCCTGATCTTCGGCATCGCAGCGGCGCTGTGGATGATGCTCGGTGTGAGCAACGTCGAGGGGTCGCTCTACGGCATCGTGCTCGGGGCTGGCGCCATCACTGCCGGTACGGTGTTCGGACGACGCGACCACCGACGCCAGGCGACGGCGGCTGCGGCCGTGGTGGTCGCCGTCGGGGCCATGCTGCTCAACGTGGCGGTTCCGCTGCTCTCGCCGCCGGTTGAGAGTCTCCTCCTCGGTCTGGGGTTGCCGGTCGCGTGATCGGCTGAAAATTGAGGCGTCACTCCCCCGCCAACTCCTTGGTTGCTACCAACTGAATCAGGTTGCCGCAGGTGTCGTCGAAGACGGCGATCACGGCCGTCCCGATATCCGTGGGGCCCTCGGTGAACTGGACGTTCAGCCCGGTCAGCCGCTCGTGCTCGGCGGCGACATCCTCGACCTGAAACTGAGCCAGTGGGATACCGTCCTCCATCAGCGCATCACGGTAGGGCTTGACCGCTGGGTGCCCGGAAGGTTCGAGGAGCAACTCAGTTCCCTCGGGATCCTCCGGTGAGACGACGGTCAGCCACGACGCCTCCCCCAGCGGGATGTCGTGCTTGATCTGAAAGCCAAGCACCTCGGTGTAGAACTGGCGGGCGTGCGCCTGGTCGTCGACGAAGACGCTGGTGAGTCCGATCTTCATGGTGAGGTCCTTTCGTGCGGCCACCGCCGCTGAATCTCGGCGAGCGGCTCCGGTGTGAAGTAGTGGAACTTGGAGCGGCCGCGCCGCTCGGTCGTGACCAGGCCCGCCGCCTCCAGTACCGCGAGATGCTGAGAGACGGCCTGCCGGCTCATGCTGAGCCCGTGCTGCATCGTGAGTGCACCGCACAGCTCGAACAAGGTCTTGCCCTCCCCCGCCGCGAGCTCGTCGAGCAGCACCCGGCGGGTCGCGTCGGCGAGTGCGCGGTAGATGTCGGCCATGGCGACCACAATAGGCAAGTGGTGTCTTGCATGTCAATTGGATGCGTGTCCCACTCCCCCGAAATCCTCGTGCACGTGATTCGTCATCAGTGCGACAGTGACCGCATGTCCGAACCTCGACTGGCGCCGAACCTGCTCTCGGCGTTGAGTACACCCGACCGTGTGAAGGCGTTCGCCGAACTCGTCGTCGGCGGTGACGACCCTGCGCTCTGGAAGGCACGTGATCGACTTCGCGCTGCCGGTATCGACCCCACTGGACCTCCTGAGGAAATCGCTGCAACGTTCGCAGCGGCTCTCGAGGAAGTCCGGACCGAGATGGCACACCGCCACCACCTGGTGGGCCAAGCGCGAGCCCCGCACGACCTACCCTTTCGGCACGGTCGCCTCGTGGAAGTGCCCGTCAACAGCGAGCAGCTCAGGACCTTGATGGATTGGATCGCCGGCGAGTATCTGCGTTCGAGTACCTACAAAGAGGCGGACCTGAACACGCAGCTCGGGCAGGTCGCGGACGACTATGCACTCCTGCGACGCATCTTGGTGGACTTCGGCTACTTCACCCGCGATCCGCATACAGCCCTCTATGTGCGAACGGTCTGACAGCTATCACTCGCCGGCACGTCCTGAGCGACACCCTCGCGCCATGGGTCCCGCTGGTGCACGGCGACTTCGGACTGCACAACCATGCTGTGACATGGTGACGACCTCTCTACGACCCGGGAGGCCTCGCACCACCCGCCGCGCGTCTCATCCGCTGAGCGAGCTCGGCAGCGCGGTCGGCCAGATCCGGCGGTTCCAGCACCTCGAACTCGTGCCCCAGTAGCGCCACGTGCAGCAGCACGAAGTCCAGGTCGTCCGACCCGGCCCTCACTTCAGACCGTTGCCCCCGTTCGAGCACGACGGCGGCGCTCGCCGGGATCTGCTGGCGCACCACGGCCATGGGTGCGTCCACCAGGAACCTCGCCTGGCGCCGGTACACCCGATTCGTGACGCCCTCCTGTACATGGCCCGCCGCGTCCGGTGCCGGCCGTGGGGTGAACTGCCACGTCCGGGCCGTGACCTCGGTCATCCGGTCCACTCGGAAAGTGCGCCAGTCGTCCCGGTCGAGATCGTAGGCGAACAGGTACCAGCGCCGGTCCGAGGTCACCAGCCGGTATGGCTCCACCCGGCGCTGCGCCGAATCGTCAACCGACCCGGACCGGCTCGGATATATGAAGCCCACCTGCACCGCATCCCGGCACGCCCGGGCCAGGACCATGAGCACGGCTGCATCGATCGGGTCTCGTCCACTGGTGAAGGACTCCACCGATCGGCTCAACGCCTGCAGTTCCTGCCGGAGCCGTGCCGGCAACACCCGATCGAGCTTGGTCAACGCGCCGAGGGCGGCATCATCGGACCCGCGAACCCCCGCACCGGCCCCCGCGAGTAACGAGACCGCGATCGCGATCGCCTCCGAGTCATCGAGCATCAAGGGTGGCAGTTCCTGGCCCGGCAGCAGCCGGTAGCCGCCACCGATCCCCTGGGCGGCGTCCACCCGGTATCCGAGCTCGCGCAGTCGCTCCACATCCCGCCGCACCGTCCGGGTGGTCACGGCCAGGCGCTCCGCCAGCTCCGGACCGGTCCAGACCTGACGCCGCTGCAGCAGCCCGAGCAGGCTGAGCACCCGCTCGGTGGTCCCCCGCTCCTCAGCGCTTGCATCGGCCATAGAGTCACTCTGCCAGATCTAGCGGACCTATCCTGTCCGCTATAGCGGCCACGCTGGTCTCATGACAACCAACGACCTCGACTGGAACCACCACCTCCGAGAGCAGATCGAATGGCATTGGGCACATCACGTGGTCCCTCGCTTCGCCACTCTCACCGACCACGAGTACTTCTGGTCCCCTGTTCCGAACGCCTGGAGTGTCCGAGAACGCGGCACCTCCTCGGCCCCTATCCAGGGCGGTTCGGGTGCGTTCACCATCGACTTCGCCTTCCCCGAGCCCGCACCATCGCCGTTCACCACGATCGCCTGGCGTCTTGGACACGTGATCGTGGGCGTCCTGGCGATGCGCAATGCGGCGCATTTCGGCGCACCGCCGGCCACCTACGAATCGTGGGAGTACGCCGGAACCGCCGCCGAGGCACTCGAGCAACTGCAGACCCAGCTCGATACCTGGCTCACCGGCGTGCGCAGTCTCAGCGCGCACGACCTCACGGTTCCCGTGGGTGAGAAAGAGCCCTTCCCTGAGCTCCCCATGGCAGATCTGATCCTGCACATCCACCGGGAACTGATCCATCATCTATCCGAGGTCTGCCTGCTACGCGACCTGTACCGCCACACCGAAGGAGCATCCCGATGAGCCGCGAGTTCCAAGTCACCTTCGACGCCCACGACCCGGTCGCCCTCTCCTACTTCTGGCGTGAGGCGCTCCCCGGGTACGTCCACCCCGCTCCCCCGGGTCGGGAGATCCCGGATGGTGTGGACCCATTCAGCGTCTGGGAGCAGTTTCTGGCCGAGATCGGCGTCCCCGAGTCCGAGCGCCGCGCCAGCTCCGCCCTTGAGGATGCCGAAGGCACCGGGCCGCGCATCTTCTTCCAGCAGGTCCCTGAGGACAAGGTCGCCAAGAACCGGATCCATCTCGATCTGCGGGCCGCTCCCGGCCTCGAGGGCGACGACCGCATGGCCGCGCTCGAGACCGAGTGCGAACGGCTCGTCGCTGCTGGCGCCATGCGGGTACAGCGCTTCGAACCGGACCCGCCCATGAGCGGCGGCTTCATCGTGATGACGGACCCGGAGGGCAACGAGTTCTGCCTCGACTGACCGCCGCGCTCACGGCGTCCAGCGCACCGGGTCCTCGCAGTGCGACGTTCCGGCGGCGTCCCCTTCCAGGCAGGCTCCGTCCACCAGGTCTCGTTCTCCCAGCGATTCGTCGAGCATCACCGTGGCGGGCTCCACCGGATTGCTCTGGCAGGTGTGCGCGTCGCCCGTGAGCGGCTCCACGTCGATGGTCACCACTACCCGGTCGTCCTCGTAAACTACCTGCGGCGGCAACGGCTCCCCGGTGAATCCGGACGCACAGTCCAACCGCGTGACACCCACGACGAGGACCCGATCCTCGGACTCCACACCAGCGGAGTGCGTCAGATCCCATACAGCGATGTCGCCGTCACCGTTGGATCCGGAGGCGCTACTCAGGGTGGCGCACCCGCCTAGAAGCAACGCGCCGCCGAGCGCGAGAACTAGACCAGTACGTGGGGCCGGCCGGAACTCGTCTGCTGCGTCCATATCCGGAATGTGTCGGGCTCGCGGCGGGTGTTGCAGGGCCGTCGTGAATCTCAGGCACCCACATACTCGGCCAGGTGCTGACCGGTGAGTGTCTCCTTCCCTGCCACCAGCTCGGCCGGTGTGCCTTCGAAGACCACGCGGCCGCCGTCATGCCCTGCTCCCGGGCCCATGTCGATGATCCAGTCGGCATGGGCCATGACGGCCTGGTGGTGCTCGATCACAATCACCGACTTGCCGGAGTCCACCAGCCGGTCCAGCAGCCCCAAGAGTTGTTCCACATCAGCCAGGTGTAGACCGGTGGTCGGTTCGTCGAGGATGTATGTGCCACCTTTGGCGCCCATGTGCGTGGCGAGTTTGAGGCGCTGCCGCTCTCCCCCGCTCAGCGTGGTCAACGGCTGCCCCACCTTGAGGTACCCCAACCCCACGTCGTCCATTCGCTCCAGGATCGTGTGTGCCGCCGCCACTTTGGCTTCGCCGGCGGAGAAGAAGTCCTTCGCCTCGGCCACCGACATCTCCAGCACCTCACTGATGTCCTTGCCACCATCGCCGCGCTCGCCGCCGAGGGTGTACTCGAGCACCGCCGCCTGAAACCGCTTGCCCTCACACTCCTCGCACGGGGACTCCACGGTGTCCATGAAACCCAGCTCGGTGTAGATCACGCCGGCGCCCTTGCAGGCCGGGCACGCCCCCTCGGAGTTGGCGCTGAACAGGGCCGGCTTCACGCCGTTCGCCTTCGCGAACGCCTTCCGGATCGGGTCCAGCAGGCCGGTGTAGGTAGCCGGGTTGGACCGGCGCGAACCCTTGATAGCGCCCTGGTCGATGGCCACCACACCATCTCGTGGTGCCACTGAGCCGTGGATCAGCGAGCTCTTTCCGGAACCGGCCACACCGGTCACCACCACCAACACACCGGCCGGGATGTCGACGTCCACATCCTGCAGGTTGTGCGAGTTCGCCCCCCGTACCTCAATCATCCCCGACGGCGCCCTCACCTCCTCCTTCAGGCTCACCTTGTCGTCCAGGTGCGTGCCGGTGAGGGATCCACTGGACCGCAGCCCGTCCAGGGAACCCTCGAACACGATCTGGCCGCCTGCGGAACCGGCACGGGGACCGAGGTCGACGACATGGTCGGCGATGGCGATCGCCTCGGGCTTGTGCTCGACCACCAGCACAGTGTTGCCCTTGTCCCGCAACCGCAGTAGCAACTCGTTCATCCGCGCGATGTCGTGCGGATGCAGGCCGATCGTGGGTTCGTCGAAGACGTACGTGACGTCCGTCAAGGAGGAACCCAGGTGCCGGATCATCTTCGTACGCTGGGCCTCACCGCCAGAGAGGGTGCCGGCCGGGCGATCCAAGGACAGGTATCCCAACCCGATCTGCACGAACGAGTCCAGGAGGTGCCGCAGCCCCGCCAGCAACGGCGCGGCCGAGGGCTTGTCGAGGCTGCTGATCCACTCGGCGAGGTCACTGATCTGCATCGCGCACGCCTCGGCGATGCTGACACCGTCGATCCGCGAGGAGCGCGCTGTCTCGTTCAACCGGGTGCCATCACAGTCAGGGCAGGTCTGGAACACGATCGTGCGTTCCACGAACGCCCGGATGTGCGGCTGCATCGCCTCCACGTCCTTGCTCAGCATGGACTTCTGGATCTTCGGGATCAGGCCCTCGTAGGTGACGTTGATCCCGTCCACCTTGATCTTGGTCGGTGGCTTGTGCAGCAGAGCGTCGCGTTCCTTCGTGGTGAAGTCCTTGATCGGCTTGTCCGGGTCGAAGAACCCGCAGCCACGGAAGATGCGCCCGTACCAGCCCTCCATCGTGTAACCGGGGATAGTCAATGCGCCCTCGTTCAGGGACTTCGTCTCGTCGTAGAGCTGGCTCAGGTCGAAGTCGCTCACCGAACCGCGGCCCTCGCACCGAGCGCACATCCCACCCTGAATCGCGAAGTCACGGCGCTCCTTGATCTTCTCCCCGCCCCGCTCGATCTCCACCGCTCCTGCCCCACTGATCGAGGCGACGTTGAAGCTGAACGCCTGCGGGGAGCCGATGTGAGGATCGCCCAGCCGGGAGAACAGGATCCGCAGCATGGCATTCGCATCCGTGGCCGTGCCCACGGTCGAGCGCGGATTGGCTCCCATCCGCTCCTGGTCCACGATGATCGCCGTCGTCAATCCGTCGAGGACGTCTACCTCGGGGCGGTTCAACGTCGGCATGAAACCCTGCACAAACGCGCTGTAGGTCTCGTTGATCATCCGCTGGGACTCGGCCGCGATGGTGCCGAACACCAGCGAACTCTTCCCGGACCCGGACACACCCGTGAACACGGTGAGCCGGCGCTTAGGGATCTCGACGTGGACGTCCTTGAGGTTGTTCACCCGGGCGCCCTGCACCCGGATCAGGTCGTGGGTGTCGGCGGTGTGCGGCTCGGTGGAGGTGACCATCGCTTGCTTTGTGCTCCTCGGGATGCGGTGGCCGCGATGTGCGGCCGAGTCATGTCTACCTGATGGCGGGGACATTCGGGGTCATACCGTCCAGGTGCCGTCCCGCATGAGGGTGCGGCCAACCGCTTCATCGACCTCCCGCCACGCCTGAATACGCTCCGGACGCAGCACGAGATAGACGTACCCCTCGGCCCCGCGCGGGTCCCAGTCCGCCTGGCCGGCGTAGACCTGGGCCAGCTCCCCATCAGCGCCGACATCGACCACTCGATCCACGACCATATCGATCATCACCACGTCCCGGGTGGGGCCGAGCCCCACCCGGGCGCGCGGCGTCGTGGCCAGGTTGCGGGCGGTGCGGGAGGCACCGTCGATGGCGATGACTACGCACCCATCCGCCCAGACGATCGACAACGGCACCAGGTACGGGACGCCGTCGGGCGAGGCCGTGGCCACCCAGCCGTCCAGGGCGGGCGTGCGCAGTAGGGCGAGAGTGTCCTCCCGCCGTTGCCGCGGCGGCCGGGGTGTCACGGCGCCGTGGCCGGTGAAGCGGGAGCTGCACATGCCGTGCTCACTCGGACTGCTGCATGCGGACCATGTTCCCGGCTGGGTCGCGGAACGCGCAGTCCCGCTTGCCCCACGGCTGGTCGGTAGGCTCGGCCACCACCTCGACGTTGTGGGACTGGATGCGTTCGAACGCGGCGTCCACATCCGGCGTGGCCAGCATGATCGAGGCGAATGTGCCCTTGGCGATCATCTCGGTGATGACCCGGCCCTCGTCCTCGGTGATGCCGGGGTCGGCCGTGGGCGGGTACAGCACGATGTTGACGTCCGGCTGGCTCGGCGGACCCACGGTGATCCACCGCATGTCCTGATAGCCGACATCTTGACGAACCTCGAAGCCGAAGACGTCGCGATAGAAGGCAACACTCGCCTCGGCGTCGGTGTGCGGAAGGAAACTGGTGTGAATGGTGATATCCATGCCGCTGACACTACGGAGGACGTTCATTGCCGCGCTTCTTGATTCCTGATCGATTGCCGGATCGGCCTCGCGACCTGCTTCACGATGCACGTGGGCAGGTCGAGGTCACCATCGGTAGCCCGGTGGCGGTACTCACTCGGCGGGACACCCACCAGCTCGGTGAACCTCGTGCTGAACGTGCCCAGAGAGGAACTCCCGACGGCGAAGCACACCTCGGTCACGGAGAGGTCACCTCGGCGTAGCAGTGCCATGGCACGCTCCACCCGGCGCGTCATCAGATACGAGTAGGGCGACTCCCCGAACGCACGCTTGAACTCCCGGCTCAGGTGCCCCGCCGACATTCCCACGCCGGCCGCCAGGGCAGGCACGTCCAGCGGTTCGGCGAAGTCACGGTCGATCCGGTCCCGCACGCGGCGCAGCAGGCGCAGGTCGCGCAGGTGCTGGGCGAACGCCGGATCGGTAGCCATGTACTCGATCCTGCCACGTCAGGCGGTGGCGACAACCACGGCACTCCCCCAGTGCTCCGAGGGCCGCCACCGGACGACCCAGCCCGCCGCCTGGAAAAGATCCCGAGCAGCAGGCCACTGGTCTGCGGCGATCTCGGTGAGCAGTGCCGCCCCGGGCGCCATCCAGGTCCGAGCCTGCACGGCCAGCCGACGCTGCACATCCAGCCCGTCGCTGCCGCCGTCCAGGGCGAGAGCGGGTTCGTGCTCGCGTGCCTCCCGGGGCATGGTGTGCAACTCATCCGTGGGCACATAGGGGGTGTTCGCCACCACCATGTCGAGGCGTCCACGCTCGGTGACAGGCAGAGCCTCGAGCAGGTCACCGGTCACGACGTCGATTCCTGGCAGATTGTGCCGGGCTGCGCACGTCGCGGCCGGGTCCACGTCGCAGGCGATGAGTCGCAGATCCGGCCGGCGGCGCCCGAGCGCCGCGGCGACGGCGCCGATCCCACAACACACATCTGCCACCACCCCGCCTGTGGGTGCCAGCGCCGCAGCGACCTCCACCAGGTGCTGTGTACGTGCGCGTGGGACGAAGACGCCGGCCGCAGTACCCAGGCGTATCCCGTCGAAATCGACCCACCCGAGTACGAGCTCGAGCGGTTCCCCTGCGGTGCGCCGGGCAACCAGCCGCTCCAGCTGCACCGGATCGCTCGCGGCGGCCTCCAGCAGAGCCGCCTCCTCCTCGGCGAAGACACACCCGGCTGCGCGCAGCTGCCGGACGAGCTCGGGACGTCGCTCGCGTCTCATGCAGGGGCGATCTCGTCCAGTTCGACGAGGTCGGCCGCCGTCGGCTCCCACGCTCCAGCGCGTACGTTGGCCTGGACTTGCTCGGGGCGGGAGGCACCGGCGATGACCGAGGCGACCGCGGGCTGGGCAGCCAACCAGCCGATGGCCACTGTCAGCAACGGCAGGTCGCGGGCCTGGGCGAATGCTTCGAGCGCCTCGATCCGGTCGAAGTCGGCTGCTTCGATTCGTTCGGGTCTCCGCTCCAGCCGGCTGCCCGCCGGCGCCGCCTGGCCGCGACGGTACTTGCCCGACAGCAGCCCGGAGGCGATCGGGTAGTACGGCAGGATCCCGGCGCCGACGTGCTCAACGGCAGGGACCAGCTCGGCTTCGATCCCCCGGTCGAGCAGGTTGTACGGGTTCTGCGCCGAGATCATGGGCGTGTAGCTGCCCCCACGGGCCGTCCAGTCCGCGTCCACGACCTGCCACGCCGCGAAGTTCGACGACCCGATGTAGCGCACCTTGCCCTCGACGACGAGCTCATGCAGCGCGGCGAGTGTCTCCTCGATCGGTGTCCGAGGATCCGGAGCGTGCATCTGGTACAGGTCGATGTAGTCGGTCCCGAGCTGGCGCAGTGAACTCTCGACGGCCTTGCGGATGTACCGGCGTGACCCACGCACTCCCCAGTCCGGGCCGTTGAGGCCACCGGCGTCCATCCCGAACTTCGTCGCGATCACCACGTCCTCACGCACGCCGCGCAGAGCGGCACCGAGCAGCTCCTCGCTGCGGCCCCGCGTGTAGACGTCCGCGGTATCGAAGAGTGTGATTCCCGCCTCAAGCGCGGACCTGACCAGCACCGGGACCTCCGCGTCCGGTACGGTCGCGCCGAGCGTGTTACAGCCCAGGCCGATGGTCGAGACGGTGAGCCCGGACGAGCCGAGCTGGCGGAATGTCATCTCTGGTGTGCTCACGGAGCCACTCAATCACGTGATGGGTACGTGAGTTTCACATCACCTTCACACCTGGTCTGGAACATCGCGAGTATCTCACCCGTTGGAATGGGTGGAGACGACCACAAGTCATGGACAGGAGGAGTCGCGATGGCTGAACGAGCACTGCGCGGCACGAGGATCGGTGCCAACAGCATGGAGACCGAAGAGGGCGTCGAGTTCGCCCCCCGGGTGGAGGCCGTCTACGACTGCCCCGACGGCAGGGTCATCGTCATTCCGTTCTCAGCTGAGGCCGAGATCCCCCCGGTGTGGGAGGCTCCTGGCGGCGGTGAGGCGCTCCTGCGGAATGCGACCCGGCCCGAGCCGAAGTCCGGCAAGCCAGTGCGTACTCACTGGGACATGCTGCTCGAGCGACGGACGGTCGCCGAGCTGGAGGATCTCCTCAACGAACGGTTGCAGCTCCTACGAAGCGGTCAGTTGCGTCGCCGTAGCGCCTGAGCACCCGTTCGTACGAACTGACGCCACTGCCTGGTGCGCCGCTCGGCGCCCCAGGCAGTGGTGCGCCAGAGGGCCTCGAACACGATGGCCCTACTCATCTTTGAGACCCCTTCGACGCGTTCGGTGAAGGTGATGGGGATCTCGACGATCGCCCCACCGGCCTCTCGGACGCGCCTGGTCATGTCGACCTGGAAGCAGTAACCCTGCGACGTGATCTCTGCCAGCGGCAACCGCCGGAGCATCTCGGACCTGAACACGCGGAATCCGGCCGTGGCATCACGTACGCCCAACCCGATCATCACGTTCGCGTAGGCATTCGCCGAACGGCTCAGCAGTTCCCGGTACCACGGCCAGTTGGCTGTGCGTCCACCCGGCACCCACCGGGACCCGATCGCCAGATCCGCACCGGACTCCAGGGCCCCGAGCAAGCGCGGCAGATCCTCGGGATGATGCGAGCCATCGGCGTCCATCTCCACGACGAGGTCGTACCCACGCGCCAGCGCCCACTCGAAGCCGGCCACGTAGGCACGGCCCAGGCCGGCCTTGCCGGGACGGTGCAGCACATGCACCCCAGGATCCTGGGTGGCACGATCCTGCACCCACTGACCAGTCCCATCCGGGCTGGCGTCGTCTACGACCAGCACGTCCACCTCGGGGGCAGCGGCGCGTGCACGCGCGAGCGTCTCGGGCAGGGCATCCCTCTCGTTGTAGGTCGGGATGATGACCAGCGCGCGCTGCCTCATGCGCCTGTCCGCGGCTTGCGGCCCGTGACCACACCGACGGCGAACGCCAGCATGACGAGAACGGTCGCCACCCCGATGGGCCAGTCGCCGAGCCGATCCGCGACCGTCAGCGACGTACGCAGCGGAAGCTCCGCCGTCATGGTGGCCGGGGTGAACAGCTCCGTGCGTTCGAGCACGGTGCCATCGGCGGCGATCACCCCGCTGACGCCGACGGTCGAGATCTGCACCGTAGCGCGCCCATGTTCGACGGCGCGCAGCCGTGACATGGCCAGTTGCTGCTCGCTCTCCGCGGTGTAGCCGAACGAGGCGTTGTTCGTGGGCACCACCAACAGCTCGGCGCCACCGAGCGCGGCTTCGCGGATCAAGGCGTCGTAGGCGACCTCGAAGCAGATGACGGTGCCCAGAGGCACCGGACGACCCAACCGTTCGACCGGGACCGGGACCACGGCGATCTCCTGTCCCGGCGCCATATCGGTGCGGACGAGGTCCACAGCCGGGGAGAACATGCGCGCCACCTCCCGGATCGGGATGTACTCGGCGAACGCGGCTGGGATCTGCTTGGAGTAGGAGAACGTCGCGCCCTCCCCCTCGATCCACAGGACCATGTCGTTGAAGCGCGCGTCCTCACCGTCGGTGTCCTGCCCGTAGGAGTCGGTCCCGAAGAGGATGGGCGCACCGGCCGCGGACGCGGCCTCGTCCAGCAGGGCGGCGGCGTCAGCATCAGCCCGCGGGTTGATATCGGAGGAGTTCTCCGGCCACAGCACGACATCGAGGGCGTCGCTGCCTTCCTGCTCGGCGAGAGCGATGGTGCCGTCGACGTGGTTGTTCAGCACCTCCCGGGCATTGGCGAACGCTCCCAGACCCGGTTCGGAGACGTTTCCCTGGACGGCCGCCACCCGCAGGTTCCCCGACTCGGCTGCGGTCGGCGTCGGTACCAGCAATCCGCCGGCGAGCACGGCCACGATCATGACCGCGGACGGCGCTGCAGTGCGCGTGCGCGTGCGCGTGCTGGCCGTGCCGGAGCCGGCGAGTGCCGTGACCATATGGGCGAGCAGGAAGGCGCAGAGCGCCGTGACGAAGGAGACGGCGGGGGCACCGGCGACGGCTGCGAACGGCAGCAGCGGGCCGTCCGTCTGGGAGAACGCCAGACGTCCCCACGGGAAGCCGCCGAACGGCCACACCTGCCGGACCTGCTCGGTGACCACCCACACGAGCGAGAACCCGAGGCCGAGCAGTATCGGCCGGCGGCGCCACCAGCGCGCCCGGCGAGACCACGTCCACACCGCGGCGCCCGCTGCGATGATGCCCGCCTCGGCCACGCTCAGGGCCAGCCAGGGGATGACGCCGACGGCCGCGTTCGCCCACCAGATGTGAGGCAGGAAGAACGCCAGCCCCCACAACCACGCCACGAGGGCGTTCCACCGCGCCGAGTCACGCCCGAGAGCGAGCACCAGCAACCCGACACCGACGAACGCGAGCGGCCACCAGGATCGCTGCGGGAACGCCGTATCGGTCACCAGACCACCGACCACGGCGAGGATGAGCGTCAGGCTCCGGGTTGGCCGGAGCAATCCCGCACTCCTCGAGGGAGCCACGGGGGTACGGGCAGCGAGTGCAGCAGACACCACTGCAGAATACGGCCCGTACGCCCGCGTCCGGCACTCGGACCCACCGACCGGCTCGCGCGTCCTTCGGTCCGGAACCCCTGCGCGGTCAGCCCCGTTTTCTATGGAACGCGCGAGCCCGGTCGGTGACTGCTTCCTGAAATAAGGAGCAGTACGAGAAGTGAACATACCTGCCAGCGAGGCTCCCGCCAAGGTCGTGTTTGCCCAGGTCACAGACGTACGCGCAGGTCAGAGCAACCATGATCGAGGGCAAGAATCTTGGCCTTCACGGCGTGTCGCGGCGCCGCCCACCGGACTGTCGTGCTGGTGGCTGTACCCGTTCGTCACACCAGTCCCTCTACTATCGTGGTCGGATGCTCGGGGACGAGGTTATGGAGACGCAGTGCTGGTAGCCGAACGGCGAGCCCGGGTGCTGGAGTCGGTGCTCGCACAGGGCGCGGTGAGCGTCACCCAGCTGGCCAGCGACCTGCAGGTCAGTGCGATGACGATCCGCCGGGACCTGGAGGCGCTGGCACGGGACGGTCTGCTGGACAAGGTGCACGGTGGCGCCACGGCTCGGCGTAGCCCGAGTGCCGAGGAGGTCGGATTCGAGGCCAAGGCGAGTCGTGAGCAGGCCGAGAAGGAGGCCATCGCGGATGTGGCCGCGGATCTGGTGGAGCCCGGTATGTCCGTCGGGCTTTCGGCCGGTACGACCACGTGGGCCGTCGCCCGTCAGCTCCGGCGAGTCCCGCGGCTGACCGTGGTGACCAATTCCCTCCCCATCGCCGATCTCCTGCACACAACGCCTCTGCCTGGGGAGTGTGAACCCGCCGGCGTCGTTCTCACCGGTGGTGTGCGGACCGCCTCGGACGCCCTGGTCGGGCCGGTCGCCGTCGCTGCCCTCGCCCAGCTGCACTGCGACCTGGTGTTCCTCGGTGTGCACGGGATGGACCCTGACGCCGGGCTGACCACGCCGAACCTGCTGGAGGCCGAGACCGACCGCGCTCTGATCGCTTCGGGGCGTTCCGCCGTCGTGGTGGCCGACCACACGAAGTGGGGCACGATCGGCCTGACCACGATCGTGCCGCTCGAGCAGGTCGATCACGTCGTCACCGATCGTGGCATGACCGGGGAGGCACTGCAGATCTTGCGTGAGCGTGTTCCCGAGGTGCACGTCGCGCCGTGAGTGTCACCAGGTTCCGTGTGCGACGATGCCACGCCGGACGGCGGAGATCGCCTCACGAGCCGTCTCACGTAGCCGCGGGGTCGGCGCCGCGATAGCCACCTGGTCCAGCAGGTCGAGCACCTGCCGGCTCCAGCGGACGAAGTCTCCGGCCGCGATCGGTGCGGTATCCAGCACCGCGGCGAGGGAACCACCGCAGGCCCAGGTGTACATCGGACGGACCAGTCCGAGGTCCACGGCACCGGAGGGCGACAAGCGATGCTCTCGTTCGAGGTTCTCCAGTCGGCGGGAGGTGCGCACGGTCTCCCGGACGGCCACCGCGAGCGGACCGTCAGGCGCCCCCGGTGGCGTCGGTGGCACGGCTGGTTCCTCACCGCGGGACTGGTAGAGCACGATGGAGGCCACAGCTGCCAGGCCCGCTGCGTCGACCTTGGCCCAGGCCCCTGAGCGCAGGCACTCGGCCAGCACCAGGTCTCGCTCGCAGTACAACCTGCGCAGCCAGCGTCCCTGATCGGTCACGGCGGACTCGGGCCCCTCCCCCTCCAGGTACCCCAGGGCCGTGAGCACCTGACAGACCTTGTCGAAGTCACGGGCGATGGAGGCCGTCCGGCCCTCGATCCGTCGCAGCAGCGCCTGGTGCTCACCCTCCAGGGTGGAGCGTCGCTTCGCCCAGCGGGCGTGCTCCTCCCGGTCGGCGCACCCGTGGCACGGGTGGTGGCGCAGCTTCTCGCGCAGCTGGTTGAGCGTGCTGTCGGTAGCGGCTGCCGAGGGCGGCCTCGCGCGTGCCGGGGTCTCGTGGGCGAGGGCGCCGAGCGCGTTGCGCATGGTCGAGGCCAGGTCGCGCCGCTGGTCGGGACGGCGGCCGTTGAAGTGCTTCGGGATCGTGATACGGGTGATGGCCTCGGTTCCGTACGGCACCTCGGAGACGGGCATCCGGACCAGTCGCGGCTCGGCGGTGAGCAAGCTCAGCGGTGGTGCGTCGAGGCCGCCAGGTGCAGGCTTCTCGAGCACCACGGCGAAGCCGGCTCGGCGTCCGGCCGGGATCTGCAGCACGTCGCCGCGGCGCAGACTACCGACGAGGGACTCGGTCGCTTCGCGGGCGCTGCGGGACCGGCTCCGGGAAAGTTCACGCTCGCGGTCGCTGATCGCCCGGCGCAGGCCCAGGTACTCCTCGACATCGCCGAGGTGACACGACATCGCCTCGGAATAGCCCTCCAGTGCCTCGCTCATCGACCGTGCCTGCCGCGCCAGCCCCACCACGCCACGATCGGCTTGGAACTGAGCGAAGGACGTCTCCAACGTCTCACGCGCCCGCGTCCAGCCCGTGGCAGAGATCAGGTTGACGGCCATGTTGTAGGTCGGACGGAAGCTCGAGCGCAGCGGGTAGGTGCGCCGCCCTGCCAATCCGGCCACCGCGACCGGGTCGACGCCGGAGGCGTAGAGCACGACCGCGTGGCCCTCCACGTCGATCCCGCGGCGCCCCGCCCTCCCGGTGAGCTGGGTGTACTCCCCCGCTGTGATGTCGGCGTGCGCGGTCCCATCCCACTTGCTCAGCTTCTCCAGCACGACCGAGCGGGCGGGCATGTTGATCCCGAGAGCCAGCGTCTCGGTGGCGAAGACGACCTTGACGAGGCCGGCGGCGAAGAGTGCCTCGACGGTCTCCTTGAACACCGGAAGCAGTCCGGCGTGGTGGGCCGCCACGCCGGCGAGCAGCGCCTGCCGCCACGCCCAGTAGTCCAGTACCTGCAGGTCATCGGATGGGAGGTTGCCGCAGTGGCGTTCGATCTCGGCGTCGATCAACTCTCGCTCGGCAGGTGTAGTGAGCGCGATGCCCGACGCGGCGACCTGGTGCACGGCTGCCTCGCAACCGGCGCGGGAGAAGATGAAGACGATCGCCGGCAGCAAACCGGCACGGTCGAGCTGGTCGACCACGAGGAAGCGTGGCGGTACCCGCACGGTCCGTGGACGCTCCCAGTTGTTCCTACCGCCGCGGCCGCGTCCGCGACCTTTGCGGCGACCGCTGCCCCGCGAGGGCCCGGATCGTTCGACGGCCCGGATGGCCTCTGTCAGGTCCGGGCTGATCGGCGGGTCCACTCCCGGGTTGGTCGGGTCGACATGGGAACTGTAGAGGTCGTGGATGTCCTTGCCGACCATCACGTGCTGCCATAACGGCACCGGTCGGACCTCGGAGACAACCACGTCGGTGTGTCCGCGGACCTCGGTGAGCCACTGCCCGAATTCCTCGGCGTTGGACACGGTGGCTGAGAGAGATGCGATCTGCACCGAGGTCGGCAGGTGCAGGATCACTTCTTCCCAGACGGGCCCCCGGAACCGGTCGGCGAGGTAGTGCACCTCGTCCATGACGACGAAGCCGAGCCCGGCGAGGGTCGGAGAGTCGTTGTAGAGCATGTTGCGCAGCACCTCGGTGGTCATCACCACCACCGGAGCGCCGGAGTTGATCGAGGTGTCACCGGTGAGCAGCCCGACGGCGTCGTCACCGTGGCGGGCGCGCAGGTCCTGGAACTTCTGGTTGCTGAGCGCCTTGATCGGCGTGGTGTAGAAGGTCTTGCGGCCCTGCTCCAGTCCCAGTGCGACCGCGAACTCGCCGACGACGGTCTTACCCGCTCCCGTGGGTGCCGCGACGAGAACGCCTCGACCCTCCTGGAGTGCCTGACAGCCCTCGATCTGGAAGTCGTCGAGCTCGAAGTCCACAGTGCGTCGGAACTGCGCCAGTGGGGTCTCGTCCTCGGCCTGTCGCTGCCGGAATGCCGCGTAACGCTCGGCAGGGCTCGTCATGCAGCCAGGCTACCTATGGCGAGAGCAGGTGGAGACCCGCCGGGCGGATGCGTGCGCGGATCGGCAGCGAGCCCAGCAGTTCGCCATCGGCGTACACCGGTGGCGGTGCGGGGTGCCCGGGCAACGCCTCCAGGACGACTTCCCGGGCACGGACGATCTCCACCTTGTCCGAGGTGACGTGACGGCCCGAGTACACCCGCGGGAACAGGCGCAGCAGCGCCGCGCGTCCCATGGCATGGCCGATGACCACGTCGATCAGCCCGTCATCGGGCCGGGCATCCGGCGCGATCCGCATCCCGCCGCCGAAGGAGGTGGCGTTGGCGAGGGCCACGAGAGTGGCGGGCAGCTCCCGGGTGGTGCCGTCGATCGTGATCCGGTATCCGTAGGGGCGGAACGAGGCGAGCTCTCCGAGCACTCCGCGGACGTACCGGCCGCCACCACGTGGCCACCGGAAGCTGTTCGCGCGGTGGTTGACGGCGGCGTCGAAGCCGGCAGAGAGCACGCAGGCTGTCCACTCCAGCGCTGTTTCGTCCGTCTCGGTCTCCCCGCCGGGCACGTGTACCTGAGTGCCGATCACGTCCAGCAACCGGGGCGGGTGGTCGAGTGCGGTCAGGACGTCGGCGACGGCGCGGGAGACATCGTGCACGGCCAGGCCCAGGTTCCTCGCGAGGTCATTCCCGCTACCGACCGGAACCAGCCCGAGTGGCGTGGTGGTGCTGGCGACCGCGTTCACGCCGAGGTGAGCCATCCCGTCACCGCCGACTGCGATGACGGCGTCCAGTTCCCACAGTGCGCCACGTACGCGACCGAGTGCATCGGCAGCGTCGTGTCCGGACAGATCGAGAATCTCGTGACCACTGCGGCCCAGCAAACCCAGCACTTCGGGTCCACTACTCGCTCCTCGGCCGTGACCCGCCGTCGGGTTGACCAGGACCCCCAACCTGCTCACGGCCGGCCTACTCCTCGGTGTCGGACGAGGAACCGCTGGTGGACCGTCCGTCGGCGAGTGCCGCGTCCAGCTCCGCGTCCTCCTTGGCGGCCCGCTTGGCCCGGCGCCGGTCGTTGAGCATGCAGATGCCCACGGCGAGGAAGTAGAGGGCGATGATGGGCAGGGCCATCATGATGAATGTCACCGCATCCGCAGTCGGCGTGGCGAGTGCGGCGAGAACGAAGATGACGATGACCGCCCACCGCCAGCCCTTCAGCCAGGTGATGCCCTTGACCATCCCCAGGAAGTTGAGCACCACGAGGATCAGTGGCAACAGGAACGCAATCCCGAAGATCAGCAGGAACTGCATCACGAACTTCAGGTACGTGGGAACGTCGATGAAGGCCGAGATTTCGTCGCCAGGCGGGATGAACTGTGTCAGGAGCAAGAAGGTGTTGGGGAGAGCGATCCACGCCATGAAGACGCCGCCGGTGAAGAGAGGGACCCCTGCGGCGATCACACCGATTGCCCATCGCCGTTCGTTCTTCTTCAGCCCGGGCGACAGAAATGCCCAGAGCTGGTAGATCCACCATGGGCTCGAGACCAGGACGCCGAGAAAGGCTGCAACACGCAGGGCCATGTCGAAGCTGGATGCGACACCGGAGAAGTTCAGGCTGGTGTTGACACCTTCTGCCTGCAACTCGGTCACTGGCTGCTTCAGCAAGTCCAGTACTGGCAAATAGAGGAACCAACCGCCGACGGCACCCAGCAGGATGCCAATCGCGGCCAAGATGATCCGCTTGCGCAGTTCACGCAGATGGTCCCCGAGGGGCATCCGCCCCTCGGGGTTTTCCCGAGCGACCACCGTCAGGTGGTGGTGTTCTCGTCGGTTCGCCGCTGCTCGGTGCTCTGCGGGGAGCCGGTCGTGTCGGTCGAGCCCGTGGAACCGGAGTCGGAGGACTTGTCATCGATGGAGATGTCGGTGTCGTCCTGCAGCTCCTTGATCTCCTTCTTGAAGACCTTGAGCGACTTGCCGACGTTGCCCGCGATGTCCGGCAGCCGGCTGGCGCCGAACAGCAGCAGCACCAGGGCGATGATCGCGATCCAGAAGACGGGGTTCTTCAGCATGTGCGGTTCCTTCGTCGGAATGTTCGAGGCGGTCGGTGGTCAGTGGTCATAACGGCATCCCGATCGCCCGCCATCTGTCCAGGGTACGCCTTCGGCGGGCCCGCAGCCGCTCGGCACGGGCGGCGACGTTCTCGGCGCGGGTGGAGCGCCAGTGTTCGCGCTGTTCCTCGGTAGCAGCGAGGTGCGGCCCGAAGCCGTGCCTCGCCTGCTGCTCGTCGAGGTCGGCGACCAGCTGGTTGAGCCGCCCCATGACCTCGGCGCTGCGCCCGGCCTCAGCGGTGAGGGCCTTGAAGGAACGCCACAGGCGACGCCCGATCAGGAACAGCACGACGAACGCTCCGAGCACGAGCGTTGTCCATACGGCCGACCAGATCACACCGACAGCCTAGAGCACCGTGCCCGGCATATCCTCCACCAGTCCCGCCTGAGCGTAGGCCTCCAGCGCACTGCGGGCACGCAAGCGCAGCCCTTCGGCCACATCCGCCGGTTCGACGGCGAGGACGTCGGGGCCCAGCCCGAGCACCAGGTTGTGTAGCCAGGCCAGATCGACCACGTCCAGCTCGACGGCGAAGCGCCCGTCCTCCAGGTCCGTGACCACGGCCACGGGGTACTGCTCGGCGACCCACCGCGCGCGCGGTGCGAGGACGAGCCGCACATGCCACGGTGCCGACTCCAACTCCGGCTGGGCCGAGCCGGGCAGCGCGACGTCCGGGTGCTCGTCGATCTTCGCTTCCAGCATCGTCACCTCCAGCATCCGGTCCAGGCGGAACTGCCGCAGGCCCGCGGCACGGTGGCACCAGGCCAGCAGGAACCACCGATGGGAGTCGGTCAGCAGCTGCAGCGGATCCACGACACGCTCGCTGGTCGTGTCGGACGCCGACACATACGTGAGGGCGAGTTGGCGGCCCTTCTTCACGGCACGACGAACGACGGGCAGGTGGGTGGGTGTATCGGCCCCAGAACTGCTGGGCGCCTCGACGTCGACAGCTTCGGCAGCCTGGGCCGCCTGCCCAGCAGCGCGGGCGAGCTTCTTGGTGGTGGACGCCAGCACGGCATCGTCGGTCAGACCGGGATTGGCCTGCAACGAACGCAACGCCGTCAGCAGAGCGAGCGCTTCGTGCGGGCCCAGCCGGAGGGGGCGGTCCATCCCGCGCGCATCGGTCAGCGTGAGGATGTGGTGCTCGCGATCGTCGGCGGCGAAGTCGATCAGGTCACCGTGCAGGTACCCCGGCGTACCGGAGACCCAGAGCGTGTCCACATCCTGAAGTACCTGCCCGGTGCTGACACCGAAGTGCTCGGCCACCTGCTCCACCGGAACGCCGCGATTCTTCTCCAGGTAGGCGATCAGGGCGAGCATGCGCACCATCCGGTCGCCGGCGGTCTCGGCCATCAGTTCTCCCCCCACGTGGTGGCCGCCCGGAGCCGCGCCAGCACCGCAGAGCGCAGTTCGGACGGCTCCAGCACCAGCACGCTGTCCGCGTAGCCGGCGACCTGCTCCGCGAACCTGTCGATGTCGGTGACCGTCAACCGAACCACGTCTCGGTCGCTCGGTGCGGAGGGATGCTCGCAGGGTTCGGCCCGAGCGCGCAGCGCCGAGGCGCGTTCGGGGACGAGGGCTAGCACCACCTCGGTGGTGGTTACTGGCGGCACCTCGATCCGCGACGGAATGTGCACTGCACCTCGTTCGCCGACCCGCCGCACCTTGGTCGTGATCCGGGAAAGGCGGAAGGAACGCTGCGCCTGGCGGTCGCGATCGAACCCGATCAGGTACCAGCCCCGGTCCTTGGCGACCAGGCGCCACGGCTCGACCGTGCGCTGTGCACTCGTGCCGGTCCTGGCGGTGCGGTAGGTGAACTGCACGGCGATCCGGTCGGTGATGGCCTCCAGCAGCTCGGCGAAGGCTGCATCCGGCCCCCGTACTCGAAGAGCCAGCCCAGCGTGCTCACCCGGGTCGCTGAGGTCACTGACGGCGCGCAGCTTCGTCAGCCCACGCCGGGACTCCGCGGCGAAGGAGGAGTCCTGCCACACCTGTGCGGCGAGCGAGAGCACTCCGACCTCGGCCGGTGTGAAGTCGACGGGAGGCAAGGTGTACTCGGTGGTGTCGATCCGGTAGCCGACATCGTCCTCGTGTGCGGAGTCGGTGAGCGTGACGATCGGGATTCCGAGCGACCGCAGCTGGTCCTTGTCACGCTCGAACATGCGGTCGAACGACTCATTGGACGCAGCATCGGCATAGCCGTTCACATGACGCCGGATCTCACCCTTGGTCATCCGGTGACGGGTGTGACTGAGCGCGATCACCAGGTCGAGGAGGCGTTCGGCGGCCGGGACACGGTCCATGTATCCCAGGCTAGCCGCGATACCTTGCGTTGGTGATGACATGGCGAGACGGCGTGGTGCGACGGGTGGGAGCGCGATGGTCCGGGGCGCTCGAGCTCGATGTCGAGATCGATGAACCTAGCGGAACCAGCCTCGTGCGGGCACTGGCCTACCCCGATCTCGTCGGTGAACCCTGGGTGGGCACGCGGGTGCTGCTGTCGATATCCGCACTGAGCAGGGGCTTGGGAACGGGCGGCTACGCCTTCGTTGTGGCGTGCCCCGACGACCTGCCGCCGGACCCGCCCGCCCGTGCCGGGCACCTCGTCAAGGCCCGTTACACGCCCCTGCAGACGATGGTGCTCGGCGCGGACGAGCAGGAGGCTGACAGCCACGCCCTGCTTGCCGACGCTGACGACCTCGACGGCCTGCCGGTCGTGGTCGCTGACCTGCATTCGGCGCTGCCCGCGATCGTGGCCGGCGTACGCCACGAGACCGAGCGTGCAGGACGTCCGGCCCCGCGTGTGGTCTACGTGATGACTGATGGTGGCGCGCTGCCCGCCTGGTTCTCCCGCACTGTAGCGACGCTGCGCGAACGGGAGTGGCTCACGGCTACCGTCACAGTCGGTCAGGCCTTCGGCGGCGACCTGGAGGCTGTCACCGTGCACTCCGGGTTGCTGGCCGCCAGGCTCGTGGCTCGCGCAGACCTGGTGGTTCTGGCACAGGGCCCAGGCAACCTCGGGACCGGCACCCGCTGGGGCTTCTCGGGCGTCAGCGCCGGGGAGGCGATCAACGCCACCGGTGTGCTCGGTGGACGCCCGGTAGCGAGCCTGCGGGTCTCCGGAGCCGATCCGCGGCAGCGTCATCAGGGTGTCTCCCACCACAGCCTCACGGCCTATGGGCGCGTGGCGATGCACCCCTGTGATGTCGTCGTCCCCGAGTTGACCGGGTCCCTCACTGAGCTCAGTGAGACGGTTCGCGCACAGGCGCAGCCGCTTGCCGCCCGGCATCGACTGGTCACCGTGGCCACCGACGGGTTGGACGACGCCCTGGCCGCCTGCCCGGTCCGGTTGTCGACCATGGGCCGTGGCCTGGCCGAGGACCCCGGTGCGTTCCTAGCCGCCGCCGCCGCGGGCGTCCATGCCGCCCGGCTCGTGCCGCGCGACGAGGGCCGCCAGCCGGCGTGAGTCGGCGCGGGCGCGTTCGCCGTCGACCCGTTGGATGGCCATCACCGCCCACACGGACCCGTCGTCCAGATCGAGTTGCACCCAGTCCCGCTCACCGAATCGCACGGTGACGATCTGCTCCCAGGCGAGGTAGCGTCGTCGGAAGACGTTCCGGACCAGCAAGCCCCGCTGGTCCGGAACAGCGGCCACGCTGGCCTGCAGCCACAGGAACAGCGCCACGGCGGTGGCCAGTGCCCCGGCAGCAAGGTGGAGCCCGAGGTGTGATCCCGGGAGTCGAGCCGTCAGGATCACGAAGAGCACATAGCCGCCGACGATCCAGCCGATGATCGACAGGCTCACCCAGCGGGTGGCACGCGGGCGGAACCGAGCGTAGAGATCTGGCGCGCCCGCGTGCTCGGTCATGAGCCCTACAGTCGGCTCGCGTGGATCCCGGTGACGATGATCGCTCGGGCCCCGAGCTCGTACAGCTCGTCCATGATCTGGTTCGTCTGCTTCCGGGGCACCATCGCGCGGACGGCCTTCCAGCGGTCGTCGTGCAGCGGCGAGACTGTCGGCGACTCCAGGCCGGGGGTGACGGCCACGCAGGCCTCCACTCGATCCACCGGGCAGTCGTAGTCCATGAGGACATACTGACGTGCGACGAGCACGCCATGGAGACGGCGGTCGAGGGTGGCGAGCCCTGCCTTGGGCTCCTCCCCCGCGTTCGGGCGGATCAGCACCGCCTCCGAGTGCAGGATCGGCTCGCCGAAGACGTGCAGGCCCGCCGCACGTAGTGTGCCACCGGTCTCGACGACGTCCGCGACCACGTCAGCAACCCCGAGCCGGATGGTTGACTCGATCGCGCCGTCCAGACGGACCACATGCGCATCGATACCCCGTTCAGACAGGTACGTGCCGACCAGGTGGGCGTAGCTGGTGGCGACTCGCTTGCCGTGGATGTCCGCCAGTGAGGTGACCTGGTCGGGTGGCCCGGCGAAGTGGAACGTCGAGCCTGCGAAGCCGAGCGCGCGATGCTCGATGGCGTCCACACCGGAGTCCAGTAGCAGGTCGCGGCCGGTGATTCCGGCGTCGACGACGCCTTCACCGACGTAGACGGCGATGTCACGCGGTCGCAGGAAGAAGAACTCGACGTCGTTCGCGGTGTCGGGCAGTACCAGTTCGCGGCCGTCGCGGCGCTGCCGGTAGCCGGCTTCCCGCAGCATCTGGCTGGCGGGCTCGGAGAGTGAGCCCTTGTTGGGCACGGCAATTCTGAGCACGGGGGTCCTTCGGTTCACAGATGGGTGGGTGTCATATCACGTGGGCCGGGTGCTCACAGATGCTTGTAGACGTCCTCGAGTGTGAGACCGCGGGCGAGCATCATCACCTGCAGGTGGTAAAGCAGCTGCGAGATCTCTTCGGCGGCCTCGTCCTCGCTCTGGTACTCGGCCGCCATCCACACCTCGGCGGCCTCCTCGACGATCTTCTTGCCGATGGCATGGACGCCGGAGTCCAGCTCGGCGACGGTCCCGGAACCGTCCGGGCGGGTCTGGGCCTTGTGCTGGAGCTCGGCGAAGAGGTCGTCGAAGGTTTTCACGCCGCAGAGCCTACTGGTCTTCAGCGAAGGCGTCGGTATACGCCTCCTGGGGTGGGACGGGCGAGGAGGTCAACTCAACCGAGTCGAGGAACGTCGACATCTCCTGCCACGGGCCGCGGTGCACGCCCCACCCGGGACCGGTGGTGCCGTACAACGGCACTGTCGACTCCATCGTGGCGGTCATGATCGCCTCCTGCTCGGCATCGACGGTGCCCGGGATCGCCTCGATCGCGGCGTCCACCCCGGAACGGGGGTCTGCGGCGATGTCGGCGAGGGCACGCCCGACTGCGCCGATCACCGCCCGCAACGCCTCGGGTTGGGTCTGGGTGAGCTCGTCGGTGGTGCCGAGTCCGATGCCCACGAGCGGCACCTCACCCAGGGGTACGGCCCGCACGTCGAGCCCGGTGGCGGCGAACTGAGGTACGTCGTTGTTCTGATAGCCCATGACGGCGTCCACGTGTCCCTCGGAGAGTGCGCTCTGCTGCGTGAAGCCGATGTGTTCGATCTGCACGTCCTCGTCGGTGAGCCCGGCCTGGTCGAGCATGGCGAGCAGCCCGAACCACGTCTCCCCGAACGGACCGGGCACCCCGACGGTGCGGCCGACCAGGTCGGCCGGCGTGGCGATGTCGGAGTCGGCCGGAACGATGAGCGCCACCGGATAGGACTCATACAGGGTGGCGATGCTGCGGACCGGAACGCCCGCGTCCCGCGCCACCATGATCTCGTCGCCACCGGCCACGACCACCTGCTCGGTGCCGGCGGCCAGGGCTCCGAACAGGTCCTCGGACTCGCCGTGGTGACGCAGGGTGACATCGACGCCGGCCTCATCGAAGTAGCCCTGCTGTTCGGCGAGGTAGAACGGCGCGAACTGGACGTTCGGAACGTACGTGAGGCCGATCGTCAGTGAGTGCTGCGGATCGGTGCCCGAACTCGGCGAGGAAGAGTCGCCGTCATCGGTGGTGGGCGCGCACCCCGCGGCTGCGGCAAGAGTGAGTGTGAGGGCAGCCAGCAGGCTGCGGCGGCGAACGGTAGTCACCAACGGACCTTTCTTTCCCAGGCTCTGACGAGCACGTAGAATCCGACCGCTCCGGCGGCCAGGACGATGAGAGTGGCGAACATGCCGGTCGTGTCGGAGCGGTCGCGGTAGACCGACAGCAGCAGTCCCAGGCCCTGCCCGCCCATGACGAACTCGCCGACCACGGCGCCCGTGATGGACAGGACGAAACCGTTGCGGACACCCGCGAGGACGGCGGGAAGGGCCAGGGGCGCTTCGATGTGGAGCAGCAGACGCCAGCGCCCGGCGCCGTCGAGCCGCGCGGCACCGAGCACCTCCTCGTCGAGCGTGGTCAGGCCGAGGGTGGTGTTCACCACGATCGGGAAGAAGACCAGCAGCGCGCACAGCATCGCGATCGGCAGCAGGCCATAGCCGAACCAGAGGACGATCAGCGGGGCGAGGGCGACGGCGGGGATGGCCTGGGTGGCGGCCAGGTAGGGCCCCAGCGCGGCCGACGCGAGGCGGGACCGGGCCAGCAGGTAGCCGAGTGGGAGGGCGACCGCCAGGCCGATGAGACCGCCGAGGAGGCTCTCGCTGGCCGTGGTGGCGGCGTAGCGCAGGATGTCGCCCTCGGAGATCTCGGTCGCGAGCCGCGTGGCCAGTGCACTAGGGGCAGGAAGGAGGCGCGAGGGCGTCAGGCCGGCGACGATCTCCCACAGGAGCAGCCCGGCCGCTCCGGCCGCGAGCGGTGCCAGAACGGACGAGCCGACAAGATCGGCGGCGTCAGCCGGTCCTGGCTGCGTCGACCTGCGCGACATGCTCTTTCGTCCTCTCCCCAAGCGATACCCGGGGTGGACGACGGCGCGGCGCACGTCGACCGACGACGTCACTTGACGTCGCGTGCTTCCTCCCATCCGGACTTTCACCGTCGGTCCTGGAGTTCCACCAGGTCAACCGATCTTGCGATCGGGTCGCGGACTGTCACCGCCGGCTCGGACTTTCACCGACCCCGGAGCACGTTGATCGCGGCCATTCTCTCACACCTGAGACGGTGGGCCTCAGGGCCGGAACGCGTCCGTGGCCTTGCCCCGCAGGACGGCGATCTCCTCGGCCGGGTCGGCGGCAGAGTAGACCGCTGAGCCTGCGACGAAGACGTTCGCGCCTGCGGCTGCGGCGTCGGCGATGGTCTCGCGGGAGACGCCACCGTCGACCTGGATCCACACGTCACCGCCCGAGCGGGTGATGGCATCGCGGGTACGACGGATCTTCGGCAACGTCCCGGTGATGAAGGACTGGCCACCGAAGCCGGGTTCAACGGTCATCACCAGGACCATGTCGAACTCCGGTAGCAGGTCCAGATAGTTCTCGATCCCGGTCGCCGGGCGGAGCGCGAGACTTGCCCTGGCACCTTTCGCGCGGAGTTCCCGCGCGAGCCTCACTGGCGCCCGGGCCGCTTCGGCGTGGAAGGTGACGGACGCAGCCCCGGCCTCGGCGTAGGCGGGGGCCCAGGTGTCCGGGTCGTCGATCATCAGGTGCACATCGGCGGGAACGGCCGTGGTGGCGAGGATACGTTCGACCACCGGGAGGCCGAAGGTCATGTTGGGCACGAAATGGTTGTCCATGACGTCCAAGTGCACGTAGTCGGCACTGGCGATGCGCCCGATCTCCCCGGTGAGGTTCGCCAGGTCCGCGTTCAGCACGCTCGGTGAGATGAGTATCGGTGCCGTCATGGTGGTCAGGGTATCGGTGGTCACCGGCGAATGAGGGCGAGGAACATCGCGTCGGTCCCGTGCCGGTGGGGCCACAGTTGCACATAGGGGCCCTGCTGGCTGGGCAGCGGGGCGCCGATCACACGCTCGGCGATCTCGACGGCGTCCAGTACCTCCGCATGCTCGGCTCGCTTCAGCACGTCGGTCACCACGGCGTGAGTCTCGGCCAGGTGCGGAGAGCAGGTCACATAGGCCACCACTCCCCCGGGACGGGTGGCGTTCAGAGCGGAGGTCAGCAACTGGCGCTGCAGCGGGCCGAGGGTGGCCAGGTCGGACAGCGACCGACGCCAGCGGGACTCGGGGCGGCGGCGGAGCGCGCCCAGGCCCGTGCACGGGGCGTCCACCAGGACTCGATCGAAGGCACCGGGCTGTTCGTGTCCGACTTCTCGGCCGTCTCCGATCCGGACGCTCAAGCCGGGCAGCACCGTCCGGACGGCTGCGGTGGACTGATCCACAAGTCTGGCCCGGTGGGTAGAGATCTCGTTGGCCACCAGAACTCCGTCCGGAGACCGTTCGGCGAGGAGGGCGCCGAACAGGGCGGCCTTGCCGCCGGGGCCGGCGCACAGGTCGAGCCATGTGGCATCGGGGCCATCGACGGGCGCGGCGGCGGCAATCAGCGTGACGAGCTGGCTTCCTTCATCTTGGACCCCGGCGCGGGCGGAGCGGACCGCCTCCAGCGCCCCTGGATCGCCATGAGAGAGCGTACGAGCGGTCGAGGCCCATCGGGTGGGCTGGCCATTGGGTGCATCCTCGTCCGTCGCGAGCCCTGGGCGGAGAACGAGTGTGACCGCGGGCGGGGTGTTGTCCGCCTCCAGCAGCGCGGGCAGGTCGTCCGCACCGTCGGCGGTGGTGGACAGGCTCTGCCGCATCGAGCGAACGATCCACGCCGGGTGCGAACTGGACACAGCCAGCCGGTCGGTTTCCTCGGGCACTTCGGCGGTGATGATGTCCAACCATTCCGGAAGCTCACGCTCGGCGATGCGTCGCAGGATCGCGTTGACGAACTGAGCCGACCCGGCTCCGACGGCACTGCGGGCCAGCCCCACTGTCGCGGAGACGGCTGCGTGATCGGGTACCCGCATGGCGAGTAGCTGGTGGGCACCGAGCCGCAGGACGTCGAGCACCGGTGGGTCGAGCTGCTCGAGGCGGCGGTCTGCGACAGTGGCGATGATCGCGTCATAGCGGCCCTGGTAGCGCAGCGTGCCGTATGCGAGCTCGGTCGCGAACGCGGCATCACGGCCGATGATGCGGCGTTCGCGCAGCATCGGCGGCAGGGTCAGGTTCGCGTAGGAGTCGGAGTCGGCGACTGTGCGGAGGGTGTCGTAGGCGGCGCGGCGCGCCGGATCGGCGTCCTTGGCTCGCTCGCGTGGTGCCCGGTTCGTGCGGGAACGGTCGTCGGTCCTGTCGCGACGATTGGCGCCACGCTGGGCGCCTTGTCGGCCGTGCTCCCGCCCACCCGGTTGATCACCTCCACGACTCGATCGCGGTCCGCGCGCTGGCCGGCCGTCCCGATCGTGCCGGCCGCGGCGTTCCCGGTCATTGCCGTTGTTGCGGTGATCTTCGTTCATATCTGCGTGTCCTGCCTGGAGTGGTGGCCGGCTGCCACATCAGCGATATCGAATCTGTCGGCTTCACCCAGCCGCGCGCCCCGTGCCCAGTCGGCCGCTGCCATCCAGGACTTCCCTGGTGGCGCGATCCGGTCGAGACGCACCGGCACGGTCCCGGTGCCGACAAAGACGCCGTCCGCTGTGGCGGCGAGCTGGCCCGGCACGAGCGCGGTGGCGTTCTGGACGGGGCGTACCGGTCCGAGCTTGACGCGGTGGCCCTCCCGGGTGGTCCACGCCCCCGGGGCCGGGGTGCAGCCACGGATCTGCCTGTCGATGGCGGCCGCGGGCCGTCGCCAGTCGACGTGCCCGTGTTCGGCTGTCAGGCGGGGGGCGTGACTGACACCGTCGGGAGGCTGTGGTTGCGGCTGCGCGCTGCCGTCAGCCAGTGCGTCCAGGGATGAGACGAGAAGGGCGGGCCCTGACTCCGCCAGCCGGTCCAGCAGGTCGCCGCTCGTATCCCACGGGCGCACCGTCTCAGTCATCGTGCCGATCACAGGGCCGGTGTCGAGACCTGCTTCGATGCGGAACGTGCTCGCCCCGGTCACGTCGTCGCCGGCCATGATCGCGTGCTGCACAGGTGCCGCACCTCGCCATGCGGGCAGGAGTGAGAAGTGCAGGTTGATCCAGCCGTGCGTCGGCAGCGAGAGGGCGGGTTCACGCAGCAGCGCACCGTAGGCGACGACGGCGCACGCGTCCGGGGCGAGTGCGCGCAGGCGCTCGTAGGTGCCGGGTTCGTGCGGCTTGTCGGAGGTGATCACCGGGATTCCTGCCGCGTCCGCCGCCTCGTGAACCGGACTCGGAGTCAGGACGCGTTTGCGCCCGACAGGGGCCGGAGGTCGCGTGAGAACGGCGACAACCTCGTGGTCTGAGGCGAGGATCGCGTGGAGGGAGGGCACAGCAACGGCGGGCGTGCCCGCAAACACAACACGCATGCGTGCCAGTCTAGGTCTAGTCGCCGGTCAGTTGGATGACCTGGTGCGCTGCAGCCAGTCGGCCAGCTCGGGCAGCGAACTGATCCGGATGTCGGCGCGGCGTGCGTCGGGCAGTCTTGCGTGGTGGACTCCCCATGGCCCCCGGCGCAGGTGCGCCGTCCTCATTCCCGAGGCGTGCGCGGGCAGGATGTCGTTGTCGAGCCGATCGCCAACGTACAGGATCCGCTCTGGGGCAAGTGAGAGCTCAGCGCAGACGCGGTCGAAGAACGCGGCCGCTGGTTTGGCCACAGCCCACTCGGTAGACGAGGCGATCAGGTCCGCGTGTACGCCAGCCTGCCGAAGTTCACGGACCGCTGCGCTCGGTTGGTTTCCGGCAATGCCGAGCCGGAGGCCGCACTTCTGAGTGACTGCCAAGCAATGGAGTGCGTCAGAGTAGAGGTCGCCGCGTTCAATCGATGCTGGATTGGTCGGCGGGGCAACGTCCAACCGGCTCCACAGGTGCCGATGATCGACACCCTCCGCGATGAGGGCTCCCAACGTTGCCATGACCGTGAATGGACTGAGGTTCACCGCGTGCGCATGCTGAGTCCAGGCGCGAGATTCGTCGACAAGCGTCTCACCGACGTCGAACACGACAGCATCCAGATCAACTGCTCTCAGGGGAGCTTCTAGCGCCATGGAAATGGTGCAGCAGGAGAACTCCGGGCACGCCAAGGCCCCCGTCGACGGGCTGTCGGCGGGGTTCGGGGCGGGGTGGTCAGAAGGGTGGTGGGTCGGTGTTGCCTGGCCGGGGCGTCGTCGTGCCGGGGCTTGCGGGCGGCTCAACGTCGTGGACGGGCGGGCGCCCGCCGTGCTCGTGGTGCAGGCGCCGGTCACGGTCGAGACCAGCGTCGGGCCCTGGATCGGTGCCGAAACCGGTGCTGGGACTGGTGCCGGGAGGCGGCTGTCCTGCTGCTGGTCGCACCTGGTGGCGGCGGGTGGGCATGGCCCGGGCATTGGCTCTCATCGAGGCGATCGCGACGCGGCGGGTCTTGATCACCGGCTGACCCGGGGTACTGATGACACCGGGGAGTACGAACGTGCCCGCCGGGCTCACCAGATACGCCACCCGATCGGGCCCGGTCCAGTAATACATCCCCGGACTCAACAGCTCATACGACCAGTCGGTGTGGGTCTTCACCCGATGGTGCCTGCGGCACAACACGGCCAGGTTCCGTGAGGTCGTGGGACCACCCTGTTCGTGCGGGGTGATGTGATCCAGATCCGCTGTGCGGGCACTGCGGGAGCAGAACGGGAACCGGCACGCGGTATCGCGCAGGATGACTTGTTCACGCAGCCTGGGGCTGGCCTCATACGTGGTGGCTGAGTAGTGGTCGTTCAGATCGATCACCGGCCGCACCAGCACCCGCCCCGCAGTGCCACACCAGGAACGCACCTGCTCGACCGTGACCGGCGAACGGGTGTTCTCACACCGGCCCACCACCCCGGCCCCGAACACACCCGCACCGCTGTGCTCGTCGAAGGCGTGTTGATCGAGGGCATGCGGGTTGAGGGCATCAACCGGTAGATGCAGGTACAGCATCACCGTGCGCCCGGTGGCCTGCGTGCCGCCGGTGTCGGTGGCGGCCGGGTCATCGTCGGTCATGCCGGCCGGGCCGATAGGGGCACCAGCCCCGGTGGTGCATCCGCAGGTGGCGTCCTCCGTAGCCCCGGTGCCGTCCAGTGGGGCCGCGCCGTCATGTGCGTGGCTATCGGGCGCAGGCAACGTCGTGGTGTTCCCGCGGGCGAGGTCACCCAACGCGATCGAGCGGCGTACGTCCTCACTCGCATCCGGCATGAGGGTCTTCAATGCGGCGGCGCGGGCTGTCACGGCTGCTTCCAGGTCGAGTGCGTCGGCCACATCCAACCCGCCATCGAAACCGACCACAGCGCCCGCGCTGGGGTCAGCGGCCGTGGCGAGATCACCCAGGTGGATGTTCACCCGCCGCTGTTCGAGGGCGGCCTGCTGGTCGCGTTCAGCCTGCTCGGGGTCGAAGGTCTCCATCGCCGCGGCAACGGTGCGTTCGATCTGGCCCAGCGAGCAGGACCCGATCGTCCACGCCACCTGCCCATCCACCCAGGCTGCGCCATCGGTAGGGAGTCGCTTCGTCAACCGGGTCACCGCCCGGGCCCGGGTGATGCTGACCTGCCCGGCCCGCACCCTCGACCACAGGGTCGGTAACCGGTAGGCGAGTTCGACCACCGCGCCGACGTACCCCAACGCTGCTTCGTTCGACATCCCCAACGCCGCCGCCAACGACACAAACCCCAGATCCGAGACCAACGGCGCCCCCGGGCCAGCCAACCGCATCGGCTCCTGCGTGCCCGGTAAACCTGGCTGCTCGTCCGGGTCGAACACGCCGTTCCTGGCCGCCGGGTCATCGGGGTCGATCGCGGCCTGACGCACCCACGCCACCACCAGTTCGGCCCGTTCGACCTCCACCGCGCGAGCTGCCACCCCATTGGCCCGCACAGCAGCCAACAACCCCGTCCCGGCCGGAACCGAGAAGGAGTCGTGAGCTGCTGTCGAGGTCATGACTTCACCCTCCCACCCACCACCGACATTGAGCGGGTACGGAGGTCAGGATGGCGTCATCTGCGTGGATGATCGACAGGAGCCGGGAGGCGCAAGCACCAATTCTCCCGGGGCCGACATGGCAGGCCAGCCACGGTCACAGAGGCGGCGGTCGAGCCACGTCACACCGCCACACCCCACCCCCGCAGCGCTGCCCGCCACTCGTCGGCACCGGTGAACACCTCGGCCCGGATGCCCAGCGCGCGGGCCGCGTCGACGTTCGGCGGCGAGTCGTCCACGAAGGCGGTCTGTGCAGGATCCAGGCCGAACCGATCCAGCATCAAGGTGTAGATGGCCGGATCCGGCTTCGCCAACTTCACCTGTCCGGACACCACCACGTCCTCCATGAGAGCGATCGCGGGCACCGTCTCCGGGGCGTGATGGAACGTCTCCGCGGACCAGTTCGTGAGTCCGAGCGTCCGGATCCCGGCGTGCTGGAGGTCCCGCACGAGTGCCTCCATTCCCTCCATCGGCCGCACCAGTGACCGTGGGAAGTCCTGCAGGTAGCGGTCCACCACCTGCACCCGCTCCCCCACTCTCGCTTCGTGCTCCCCACGCACGTCCGCCCACCGTGCGCCGGCGTCCAGCCTCCGATTCACAGCGAAGAAGTCCGCCTCCTCGAGCGCAGTGAGGGCCTCCTGCCGAGAGAGTTCGCCCTCCCACACTGCGGTCGGGTCCCAGTGCACCAGCACCTGCCCGAAGTCGAAGACCACGGCGCTGATCCTGCTCACGTCTCGTCCTCCATCTGCCGCACCAGTCGTTGCGATGTCTCTCACTCCCGCTCCGTTCCCTGGATCGCCTGTGGCCGCCCCCAGAGGTTCCTCAGACCACCCGTTCCGGGTCCACCCGCACCCGCAGCGAACCTGGTTCCTTGCGGGCGCTGCGGATCGCGACCGCCTCCGCCAACGCCTGGCCCAACTCGTCCCGCTGATCCCGTGGACAGCGCACCAGGAGGCGCACCCAGGGCTCCCCGTCCGGGCCCGTCTCCTCCACCGGCACCGGCCCCAGCGTCACTGCGCCTTCCGGAAGCCGCAGCCGCGCACTGAACAGCCGCATCGCTGTCGCATCGCCGGTCACGGCAGCCCACTGCGTGATCGGAGGGAACTCCAGCTCGCCACGTTCGCTCAGCTCGCGCTGCGCGTGACCGACCGGATCCCACCGCACCAGCGCCTGCACCGGCACGGGGGCTCCTTGACCCAGCAGCATCACCTGACCATCCGGGCGAACCAGCGCCGCCGCCCGCAACCACCGCCGCAGCGCTTCCACTGCGGCACCCAGTTCAGGGCGCCCGGTCAGCACCGCAGCATCGAGCAGGAGCCCTGCTCGATACCCGCCCTGCGCCTCCGGTTCCGCCCCCGGGGTCGCGACGACCAGGCGTGGCCGCGCATCCACCTCAGCGGTGACTCCGGAGTCCCGGTCCGAGACCAGCACCGGAGTGCCGGGAAACGCGCGACCGAGCTCCTCCGCCGTCCGATCCGACCCCACACGCGCTGCCCGCACCCGCGTCCCCTCACACGTACCGCACTGCCAGCGCGTCTGCCACCGCCCGCACCAGCGGCACCGCGGTGTCGCATCCGGACGGTCCAGCGCCAACGGACCATGGCACTCTCCGCAGCGTGCCGGTGTCCGGCACGTCTGGCAGGCCACCACCGGCAGATACCCCGATCGCGGAACCTGCACAAGCACCGGCCCCTCGCTCAAACCGCGCCGGACGACCTGCACGGCCGCACCCGGGATACGAGCCCGTCCGGCGGCACCCTCTCGCGCGAGATCGGCATCAGTGGGTGCACTCACCCGCGGTGTGCTCGCCCGTACCAGTCCCCGCGCCGCCTGCACCGACCGCGCCCAGCCCTCCGAGACCAGGATCTCCGCGTGAGGGGTGCGCCCGAACCCGCCGATCAGTGCCGCCGCGGACTCCTCCTCCGCCCGTAGGCACAGGACCTCCCGGATGTGGGGATACGGTGCTCGTGGCTCGGCATGCAGATCGTCGCCGTCGTCCCAGCACACCACCAGCCCCAGGTTGCGTACCGGTGCGAACGCCGCCGACCGGGTGCCGATCACCACGTGCGCCTGCCCGGTGAGTGCGAGCAGAAAGCGGCGGTACCGCGCCGAGGCGCCCTGGTCGGCGCTCAGCACCACATGATCCACCCCGGCTGCCGTCAGTGCCCCGCCCAGGCTCGCGATGTCTCGCTGATCGGGCAGACACACGACGACGTCACGTCCGCCCGCGCGCACGGCCTGGATAGCGGCCACGATCGCACGGGCCCAGTGCGGCGGCTCCTCAGCGCCGGCGTCCGACCATGGCAGTGCGCACCAGACCGCGCGCGGTGACTGCCCGGCTGCGAGCCGGCGCAGGAATGCCTCACCCCCTGCGTAGGGGTGCCACACGCGCGGCGTCGCCGCGTCGAGATCGGTGTGCTCGACCTGCGGATCGGGCAACGTCTCCTGACCGAGGTGAGCTCCGCCGTCGCCGGCTTGTTCTTCCCACGGGATCCGCACGTCGGCCTGCTCGGCGAGACCCTCGAGTACGGCCCGCTCCGCGGTGGCGTGGCGAGGCGGCACGGCGAGGCGCAGGACATCGGTGGTGGTCCCGGCGTACCGACGCGCCACGCGCCGGGCGAGCGAGAGGATCTCCGGGGCGAGCACAGCCACAGAGGACGGCACTTTCCGCACCGGAGAGAGCGACCCGCCGTGATCGGAGGTACGAGTACGGCCGACGACGTAGGCGTCGCGCTCGAGCCCGGCGAAGCGGACCTTCACGCGCACACCTGGGTGCACGTCGGCGTCCAGCTCGGGTGGGATTCCGTAGTCGAAGGTCCGGTCCAGATGCGGCAGCGGGACGTCGACGATCACCTGGGCCACACCGATGTAGGCAGCCGGCTGCGGCTGCGCCACGGCACCTGGGTCGAGCAGGCTCGGTTGTTCGACGTCCACAGCACCCGATCCCATCACGAGCCGCTGACGCCGCGGTCAGGCGACCGCGGCGCGCAGGGCGTCGGCGCGGTCGGTGCGCTCCCAGGTGAACTCTGGCAGCTCGCGCCCGAAATGCCCATAGGTCGAGGTCAGCGCATAGATCGGACGCAACAGGTCCAATGCGTCGATGATGGCTGCCGGCCGCAGATCGAACACCTGCGAGATGGCCGCCGTGATCTCCTCCACCGGAACCGTCTCAGTACCGAACGTCTCCACGTATACCGCGATCGGGTGAGCACGCCCGATCGCGTAGGAGACCTGGACCTCGCAGCGGCGCGCCAAGCCGGCCGCCACGACGTTCTTGGCCACCCAGCGCATCGCGTAACTGGCGGAGCGGTCCACCTTCGAGGGGTCCTTCCCGCTGAATGCGCCCCCACCGTGGCGGGCCATCCCGCCGTAGGTGTCGACGATGATCTTGCGGCCGGTCAGTCCGGCATCGCCCATCGGGCCGCCGATCACGAAGGTACCGGTGGGGTTCACGAGCAGCTCGTAGCTACTGACGTCGATGTCCAGGTCGGCTCCGAGACGCGCGAGCTCGTGCTCGACCACGTGCTCCCGGACGGCGGGCTCCAGGTCCTCGACCAGACGCACCTGCGCCTCATGCTGAGTGGAGACGACCACCGTGCGCACGGCCACAGGACGATCTCCGTCATAGGCGATCGTGACCTGCGTCTTGCCATCGGGCCGTAGCCCCGGCACGATCCCCTCCTTGCGCACCTGTGTCAGCCGGGCACTCAGACGATGCGCCAGCAGGATGGGCAACGGCATCAACTCGGGGGTCTCGTCCGTGGCGTACCCGAACATCAGCCCCTGGTCACCGGCGCCCTGCTCATCGAACCGGGCATCGAAACCGGTCGCCTCGTGCTCGGCCGAACTCCGCAGCTCGAGGGACTTGTCCACCCCTGCCGCGATATCGGGCGACTGCTGCCCGATCGAGAGGGAGATCCCGCAGGAGTGACCGTCGAAGCCGATGTCGGAGGAGGTGTAGCCGATCGCGTTGACCACACTGCGAACCAGCCGCGGGATCTCGACGTAGCTCTCCGTGGTGACTTCACCGGCCACATGCACCAGGCCGGTGGTCACCAACGTCTCGACGGCCACCCGGGACGCCGGGTCAGCCTCAAGCATCGCGTCGAGGATCGAATCAGAGATACGGTCCGCAACCTTGTCAGGGTGCCCTTCGGTGACGGACTCGGAAGTGAAGAGGCGGATGGTCACCCGGAGAGCCTACCTGCGGCAGGCGTGCCCACCGTCGGTGTCTCGCTGCCCGACCGGCTGTTGAGAAGTCTCACGACGGCGTCCCACACCACGTGCGCAACGTCATCCTTGGAGCCACCACCAGCGCCGAGATCGCTTCCGGAAGCGTCGAGTAGATGGACCTCGTTCGGCACGTCCCCGAACCCGACGTCGGCACCGACCGCATTCACGGCCAGCAGGTCAGCGCCCTTGCGGCGGGCCTTGGCGCGACCATGATCGAGCACCGAGCCGTCGGCGTCTCCGGTCTCGGCCGCGAACCCCACGATGATCTGACCCTCCCGCCGACCTGCGACGAGGCCGGCAAGAATGTCGGGGTTCTGGACCAGCTCAAGGCTCTCGACGCTGCCGTCGGCGTGCTTCTTGGTCTTCTCGGTACGTGTGCGTGCCGGACGGAAGTCCGCGACCGCGGCAGCCATGACGACCACGTGCGAAGCCGCCGACGCCTCGAGCATGGCGTCCTGCAGCTCGGCAGTGGTCTCGACCGACGTGATCTGGACGTTGCCCGGAACAGCCGCGAGCACCGAGGAATCGACGTTCGCAGCCACCAGGTGCACCTGGGCGCCGCGCGCTGCTGCCTTCGCAGCGAGGGCCACTCCCTGGCGCCCGCTGGAGCGATTCCCCAGGAAGCGGACCGGGTCAAGGGGTTCTCGCGTGCCACCGGCACTGATCACGACGCGGAGGCCATGCAGGTCCGAGCCGTCGTGATCGTCGCCACCGGCCGCGGCAGCCAGGGCGACGTCGACGATCTCGTGCGGTTCGGGCATACGCCCGGGCCCGGAGTCAGCGCCGGTGAGTCGGCCGACCGCCGGATCGATCACGTGGACCCCACGCTCTCGCAGTGTCTCCACATTGCGCTGCGTGGCCGGGTGCAGCCACATCTCAGTGTGCATCGCTGGAGCGAGCACCACCGGGCACGTCACCGTCAGGAGCGTCGCTGTCAGCAGGTCGTCAGCAATACCGGCCGCGGCCCGCGCGAGCAGGTCAGCGGTCGCGGGCGCCACGACCATCAATTCCGCCTCGCGTCCCAGGCGCACGTGGTCCACCGACTCGGCGCCTTCGAAGACGGACGTGGTCACCGGCTCACCGCTGAGCGCCTCCCAGGTGGCGCGCCCCACGAAGTCGAGCGCCGCCCGGGTAGGAATCACCCGGACGGCGTGACCGTCCTCCCGCAGCGAACGCAGGACGGAGGGCACCTTGTAGGCGGCGATCCCCCCGCTCACGCCGAGCAGGATGCGCATCGAGGGTGTCAGCCCTCGGTCTTCTCAGCCGTCAGCAGGCCCTCGTTGATCTCGCGCATCGCAATGGAGAGCGGCTTCTCCTGCGGCTTGGTCTCCACGAGCGGGCCGACGTACTCCAGCAGGCCCTCGTTCAGCTGCGCGTAGTAGGCGTTGATCTGCCGGGCCCGCTTGGCGGAGTAGATCACCAGCGCGTACTTCGAGTCCGCGGCCTTGAGCAGGTCGTCGATGGGCGGGTCGGTGATGCCCTCGGGTGCGGCAACAGTTCCTGACATGTGGATCCCTCGCGATAGTCGGTGCGTAGCAGCGGGAACATCTCGTGCGCCGTGAGGGCGTACGAGGACCCACCGCCAACGTTCCATGCTACCCGCTCCCGCGGCAAACGCGGGTCAGGCGGTTCGTTCCGGTGTGGTGACGCCCATCAGCGCCACGAGCTCGTCCGTGGCGCGGGTGACGTCATCATTGATGATCGTATGGTCGAACTCGGCGGCCGCTGCCATCTCCACCTCCGCCGTCGCGAGGCGGCGCTGACGTTCTTCGGCGTCCTCCGTGCCCCGGCCCTCGAGCCGCCGTACCAGCTCCTCCCAGCTCGGTGGCGCCAGGAACACGAAGTGCGCTTCGGGCATGGTCTGACGCACCTGGCGTGCACCCTGCAAGTCGATCTCGAGCAGGGCTGGGCGCCCCGCAGCGAGCCGTTCCTCCACCGGACCACGCGGCGTGCCGTAGGAGTTGCGGCCGTGCACGACAGCCCACTCCAGGAACTCGCCATCGCTGACCATCCGGGCGAACTCCTCCGGTGGCAGGAAGTGATAGTGGACCCCGTCCACTTCGCCAGGCCGGGGCGGTCGCGTCGTCGCCGACACGGACAGCCAGACATCCGGGTAGCGGGAGCGCACGTCAGCCGACACAGTTCCCTTGCCAACGGCGGTCGGACCGGCAAGGACCGTCAGGCGGGCACGGTCGGTGGTCGCCTCAGCCAAACCGCTCGACCAGCTTGGCGATCTGCTGCGGACCCAGGCCGCGGACCCGGCGTGACTCCGAGATGCCGACCTCGGTCATCACCGTGCGTGCTGTCACCTTCCCGACGCCAGGCAGGGACTCCAGCAGGGCGAGCACCTTGAGCTTGCCGATGGCATCGTCCTCCTGCCCCTCGGCGATCACCTCGGAGAGCTTGCCGCCGGAGTATTTCAGGCGATTCTTCACCTCAGCACGCGTCACGCGGGCTTGTGCCGCCTTCTCAAGCGCCTTGGCGCGCTGTTCGGGCGTGAGTGGAGGAAGGGCCACGGTGTGTCACCTCGCCGGTCGGGGACGGATAGGACGTATGCCTGGCAACGTAGCGAGCAGGCTGATGCAAATCAATCGGAGGTTCCGCCGTCGGAACGCCGCAGATCCCTCAGGCCATCTTGCACCCGCTGCGCGACAACAGCCAGACCGGTTGGTCCCGCTGAGAGGATCTCACGCGAACTCGACGGCAGCACGGCGTGCTCGGCTCCGGCGAAGACACGGCGGATCTCATCCGTCCCGGCGCCTTGGGCGCCCAGGCCCGGGGCGAGCAGTGCGCCACCGACGGCGGCCAGATCCATCCCGAGGTCGCGAGGCGCCGATCCCACGGTCGCCCCGACCACGAGGCCGACGCTGCCGAGGGGCTCACCTGCCTCGAGCTCGGCGGCGTTGCGATGCCCTGCCTCGGCTGCGATCCGTGCGGCAACGCTCGTGCCATTTGCCTCGCGGGCATGCTGCACCTGAGCGCCCTCCGGGTTGGAGGTCAGCGCCAGCACGAACACGCCGCGTCCCGTGGCGCGAGCCTGCTCGATGAGTGGGTCGAGCGAACCGAAACCCAGATACGGCGACACGGTGACGGCGTCGCCGGCCAGAGGTGAATCCTCACCGACGTAGGCGCTGGCATATCCGCCCATCGTGCTGCCGATGTCGCCACGCTTGGCATCGACAATGCACAGCAGACCCGCTGCTCGGCACGCTGCGATCGTCTCCTCCAGCGCCGCCACACCAGGGCTGCCGAAGCGTTCGAAGAAGGCAGCCTGGGGCTTGACCACGCCGACCACGTCACGAAGTGCCTCCACCGTGCGCAGAGCGAACTCCCGCACCCCATCGGCGGCGCTGGGTAGCCCCCAAGCGGCCAGTAGCTCCTCGTGCGGGTCGATGCCCACGCACAGCGGCCCGTAGGTGTCGATCGCGGCCGCGAGCCGACGCCCGAAAGGCGCACGTGGGGGCATCGTGGCCCCGGCAGCGTTCACTCGCCCACCCCGGCCACGGTCGCCTCCACCTCACGTAGTCGCTCGGCCCGGTCGGCGTCATGGGTCTGGAGCGACTTCACCGCGAAGGGACCCCGCCGGATCGCCTCGATCGCCTGTACCGCGGCCGTGAACTGCTGCATGGTCGTCACGATCGCCCTGTCAGCGGCGGTGGTGGCGGCCCGGATGTCGTATCCGTCGGCACGTGCTCCCTTGCTACCTGGGGTGTTCAGGACCATGTCGACCTCTCCCGCGGTGATGAGGTCGATGATCGTCCCCTCCCCGTCGGGCCCGGGCCCCTGCGAAGCCTTGCGCACCACCTGCGCGGCGATCCCGTTGCGCCGCAGCACCGATGCGGTGCCCGCCGTTGCCAGGATCCGGAAACCGAGCTCGACGAGCCGGCTCACCGGCAGCGTCAGGGAGCGCTTGTCCCGGTCGGCCACCGAGACGAACACGGTGCCCGTCGTCGGCAGACCGCCGAACGCGGCCGCCTGTGACTTGGCGAAGGCGAGGGGGAAGTCCACGTCGTAGCCCATGACCTCACCGGTGGAGCGCATCTCTGGGCCGAGCACCGTGTCGACGACCTGACCGGCCGCCGTCCGGAAACGCTTGAAGGGAAGCACGGCCTCTTTGACCGCCAGCGGTGCGCCGTGGTCGGTCACCGAGGCGTCGGTGTCGGGCAGCACTCCCGAGGCGGTCAGGTCGGCGATCGACTGCCCGCTCATCAGCAACGCCGCGGCCTTTGCCAGCGGCACGCCCGTGGCCTTGGCCACGAACGGGACGGTCCGGGACGCGCGGGGGTTGGCCTCCAGCACGTACAGCACGTCGGCAGCCAGAGCGAACTGGATGTTCAGCAAGCCGCGAACGCCGACCCCGGCCGCGATGGCCTCGGTGGAGGTGCGGATCCGGGCGATCATCGAGTCCGAGAGCGTGACCGGCGGGAGCACACATGCGGAGTCACCGGAGTGAATCCCGGCCTCCTCGATGTGCTCCATCACGCCACCGAGGAACAACTGCTCGCCGTCGTAGAGGGCGTCGACGTCGATCTCGATCGCCTGGTCGAGGAAGCGGTCCACCAGCACGGGAGCCGGGAGCCTGCTCCCCTCGCTGCTGGTGCCGGTGGCACGGGAGACGTAGTCCACCAGCTGCGCCTCGTCGTAGACGATCTCCATCCCGCGCCCGCCGAGCACGTAGGAGGGCCGTACCAGCACGGGGTATCCGATCCGGTCGGCGATCTCCTTCGCCTCCACCAGGGTGCTGGCGGTGCCGAATGCCGGTGCGGGCAGGCCGGCCTGGACAAGCACCTCACCGAACTGACCGCGGTCCTCCGCTGCGTCGATCGCTGACGGCGGAGTCCCCCAGATCGGCAGGCCCGCCTCGGCCAGCCGGTCGGCCAAGCCCAGCGGGGTCTGGCCACCCAGTTGGACGATCACGCCCGCCACTGGGCCGGCGGCCAGCTCGGCCTCGTAGATCTCGAGCACGTCCTCGAACGTGAGCGGCTCGAAGTACAGCCGGTCCGCGGTGTCGTAGTCGGTGGAGACGGTCTCCGGGTTGCAGTTGATCATGACCGTCTCGTAGGAGTCCTTCAGTGCCAGCGCCGCATGCACGCAGGAGTAGTCGAACTCGATCCCTTGACCGATTCGGTTCGGCCCGGAGCCCAGGATGAGAACCGCCGGGCGTTCCCGTGGCTGCACCTCGGTCTCGGAGTCATAGCTGGAGTAGTGATACGGCGTACGGGCGGCGAACTCGGCTGCGCACGTGTCCACGGTCTTGAATACCGGACGCAGGCCATAGGCGTGCCGCATCTCCCGGACGGTCGCCTCACCCAGCCGGCGGATGCCGGCGATCTGCTCGTCGGAGAAACCGTGCCGTTTGGCCCGGGCCAGCACCTCGGTGGTCAGCGCCGGAGCGGCGCGTACCTCCTCGGCCACCTCGTGCAGCAGCTGCAGCTGATCCAGGAACCACGGGTCGATCCAGGTGGCATCGAACAGCTCCGACAGGTCCGCCCCTCCGCGGATCGCGCGCATCAGGTCCAGCATCCGGTGATCGGTCGGCGTACGGATCGACTCCAGCAGCGCCGCAGTCTCCTCGGCGTCGGGCGCCGGCGAGGAGAAGTCGAAGCTGGAGCCGGTGTAATCGATCGAGCGCATCGCCTTCTGCAGCGCCTCGGTGAAGTTGCGGCCGAGAGCCATCGCCTCACCGACGCTCTTCATCGTGGTGGTCAGCGTCGGATCGGCGGCGGGGAACTTCTCGAATGCGAACCGCGGCACCTTGACCACGATGTAGTCCAGGGTGGGTTCGAAGGAGGCCGGTGTGGATCCGGTGATGTCGTTCGGGATCTCGTCCAGCGTGTACCCCACGGCGAGCCTCGCCGCGATCTTGGCGATCGGGAAGCCGGTGGCCTTCGAGGCCAGCGCCGAGGACCGCGAGACCCGCGGGTTCATCTCGATGACGACCACACGGCCGGTGTCGGGATGGACGGCGAACTGGATGTTGCACCCCCCGGTGTCCACGCCCACCTCGCGGATCACGGCGATGCCAACATCGCGCAGCTTCTGGTACTCGCGGTCGGTGAGGGTGAGCGCAGGCGCAACTGTGGTCGAATCGCCGGTGTGGACCCCGACCGGGTCGACGTTCTCGATCGAGCAGACGACCACCACGTTGTCGTTGCGGTCGCGCATCAACTCGAGCTCGTACTCCTTCCAGCCGAGGATCGACTCCTCCAGGAGCACCTCGGTCGTGGGTGAGTAGTGCAGGCCGGCTCCCGCGATCTGCCGCAGCTCGGCCTCGTCGAAGGCGATACCGGATCCGAGGCCGCCCATGGTGAAGGAGGGGCGCACCACCAGCGGATAGCCCAGATCCTCGACGGCCGCGAGCACCTCGTCCATCGAGTGGCAGATGGAACTGCGGGCGGATTCAGCACCGCAGCGTTCGACCACACCCTTGAACTTCTCCCGGTCCTCGGCCAGGTGAATGGCCTCGATGTTGGCCCCGATCAGCTCGACCCCATGCTCGGCGAGCACCCCGGCCTCGTCCAGTGCGATCGCGGCGTTGAGTGCGGTCTGGCCGCCCAGGGTGGGCAGCAGCGCGTCGGGCTTCTCCTTGGCGATGATCGCGGCTACCGCCTCCGGTGTGATCGGCTCGACATAGGTGGCATCGGCGAACTCGGGGTCGGTCATGATCGTCGCCGGATTGGAGTTGACGAGGATGACCCGCAGTCCCTCCTCCCGGAGCACGCGGCACGCCTGGGTGCCGGAATAGTCGAACTCGGCGGCCTGGCCGATGACGATCGGCCCGGAGCCGATGACCAGGACGCTGGAGATGTCGGTGCGGCGGGGCATCAGGCGTGGTCCTTCGTGGTCGAGGTGAGCAGGTCGACGAAGCGGTCGAACAGGTAGGCGGCGTCGTGGGGTCCGGCAGCAGCCTCCGGGTGGTACTGCACGGAGAAGGCAGGCAGGTCGAGGCACTGCAAGCCCTCCACGACGTTGTCGTTGAGGCCGACGTGGGAGACGAGCACCCGGCCGTAGCGGCCGTCGTCGTAGGGGGCTGTGGTCGCGTCACCGATCGGTGCGTCGACGGCGAACCCGTGGTTGTGCGCGGTGACCTCCACCTTGCCGGTGGTCACGTCCTGCACCGGCTGGTTGATCCCGCGGTGCCCGTAGGCGAGCTTGTAGGTGCCGAACCCGAGTGCGCGGCCCAGCAGCTGGTTGCCGAAGCAGATCCCGAAGAACGGGATTCTCGCGTCCAGGACACCGCGAAGCAGGTCGACCGCATGCTCAGCCGTCTGCGGGTCACCGGGCCCGTTGGAGAAGAACACCCCGTCCGGCGCCAGCTCCTGCACCTCCTCGAGGGTGGTGGCCGCAGGCAGTACGTGGACACGCAGACCGCGTTCGGCCATCCGCTGCGGTGTCATGGCCTTGATGCCGAGATCGAGGGCGGCGATGGTGCCGATCGGTTCCTTCCCGGCGAAGTCCCCGGTGGGTTCGACCACATACGCCTCGGTGGTGGTGACGGCACCGGACAGGTCGGCGCCGGCCATCTCCGGTGAGGCGAGCACCTGCTCGCGCAACTCGGACTCGGTGCGCGCGTCGACGACGTCCGGCAGCGCCTCTCCGGAGAAGATGCCGGCACGCAGCACCCCGCCCTCGCGCAGGCGACGGGTCAGCGCCCGGGTATCGACATCGCTGATGGCGACGACTCCCTGTGCCTGGAGCTCCTCGTCCAGGCTGCGCTGGGAGCGCCAGTTCGACGGGCGCCGTGCCGGGTCACGCATCACGTACCCGGAGACCCAGATGCGACTGGACTCCCGGTCCTCGTCGTTGACACCGGTGTTGCCGACGTGCGGGGCGGTCATCACCACGATCTGCTGGTGGTAGGAGGGGTCGGTCAGGGTCTCCTGGTAGCCGGTCATCCCGGTCGAGAACACGATCTCTCCGAAGGTCACGCCGCGCGCACCGTAAGCCCGGCCACGCACGATCGTTCCGTCCTCGAGCACAAGAAGGGCGAGGTCTGAGGTTCCGGTCACGGCATGGTCCTTCGGCATCAGTGTGGTCGTGGTCATCGGGTGCTCCCGTCCTGCGGCTGGCCGTCGAGCACGGTCGCCACGCCGCGGTAGAAGGTGGCCATCACGCGAGCCGGCAGCTCTCGGGCGGCGAACGGGGTGTTCTCGCTTGCGGTACGCAGCCCGGCGGGGTCCACGGTCCAACGGGCGGACGGATCGACGAGGGTGAGATGTGCGGGCTCACCGGCAGCGAGCGGCCGTCCCTGCCCGGTCACCCGGCCGATGCGGGCCGGGGTGGCCGACATCGTGCGCGCGAGGTCCTGCCAGCCGAAGTCGCGGGAGTCGTCCGCCACCATCGCCTCGGTCACGACCGACAGGGCGGTCTCCAGCCCGGTCATCCCCATCGCGGCAGCGGCGAACTCGCAGTCCTTGTCCTCGCTGGGGTGCGGGGCGTGGTCGGTGGCCACGATGTCGATCGTGCCGTCCTCCAAGCCGTCCCGCACGGCCTGGACGTCCTCGGCGGTGCGCAGCGGCGGATTGACCTTGAACTGCGGGTCGTAGCCACGGATCGCCTCATCGGTCAGCATCAGGTGGTGCGGGGTGACCTCGGCGGTCACCTGGATCCCGCGTGCCTTGGCCCAACGCACGATGTCGACCGAGCCGGCCGTGGACAGGTGGCAGATGTGCACTCGCGAGCCGACATGCTCGGCGAGCAGGACGTCCCGGGCGATGATCGCCTCCTCCGCGACCGCCGGCCATCCGGTCAGGCCTAGCTCGGCGGAGACGATGCCCTCGTGCATGAGAGCACCTGCGGTCAGGCGCGGCTCCTGTGCATGCTGGGCCACCACGCCGTCGAAGGCTTTGACGTACTCCAGTGCCCGGCGCATCAGCACCGGGTCGTGCACGCACAGACCGTCATCGGAGAACACACGAACACGCGCCGCTGAGGAGGCCATCGCACCCAGCTCGGCGAGCTGCTCCCCCGCCAGGCCGACCGTGACGGCCCCCACCGGCCGCACCTGCGCCCACCCGGCATCCTCGCCCAAGCGCCATACCTGCTCAACGACTCCGGCGGTATCGGCCACCGGGGTGGTGTTCGCCATGGCGTGCACGCAGGTGTAGCCGCCCACGGCCGCCGCCCGGGTGCCGGAGGCGACGGTCTCGGCGTCTTCACGGCCGGGCTCGCGCAGGTGCGTGTGCAGATCGACCAGGCCGGGCAGGGCCACCAGGCCGTGGGCGTCGATGCGGTGGACCTGAGCACCGGCTCGAGCACCGGCCATGTCGGCGGCGTCCGCTCCGGTCGCGGCGATGCGGCCATCGGCGAGCAGCAGATCGGTGATCGAGCCCTCAGGCAGCTGGGCACCGGTGATGAGGTAGTCGGTCATGAGGGCGTCCCTTCGTTGCCGGCGAGCACCAGGTAGAGCACGGCCATACGTACGGCCACGCCATTGCCGACCTGTTCGACGATGGTGGAGCGGTCCGAGTCAGCCGCCCGGGCAGAGATCTCCAGGCCGCGGTTCATCGGACCGGGGTGCATGATCAGGGCGTGGCCAGGCAGCGCCTCGAAGCGTGCGGCGTCGAGGCCGTACCGGCGGGAGTACTCGGCGGCCGAGGGGAAGAACCCGCCGCCCGCGCTCGACATCCGTTCGCGCTGTACCCGCAGCATCATGATGGCGTCCGGCGCCTGCTCGGCGATGGTGGTGTCGAGGTCGTAGGAAATCCGGCACGGCCATGTCGAGGCACCGATCGGCAGCAGCGTGGGTGGTGCCACCAGCGTCACCTCGGCGCCGAGGGTGTGCAGCAGGTCCACGTTCGAACGTGCCACCCGGGAGTGCAGCACGTCCCCCACGATCACCACGCGCTTGCCGTCCAGACCGGCACCGGTACCGGCCTCGGGCATCAGGTGACGGCGCATGGTGAAGGCGTCGAGCAGTGCCTGGGTCGGATGCTGGTGCATCCCGTCACCGGCGTTGACCACGGGGGCATCGATCCAGCCCGAGGTGGCGAGCCGGTGCGGAGCGCCGGACGCCGAGTGACGGATCACCACGGCGTCGGCGCCCATCGCCTGCAACGTCTGCGCCGTGTCCTTCAGCGACTCCCCCTTGGAGACCGAGGACCCCTTGGCGGCGAAGTTGATGACATCAGCCGACAGGCGCTTGGCGGCGGCTTCGAACGAGATGCGAGTGCGGGTGGAGTCCTCGAAGAACAGGTTCACGACGGTCAGCCCCCGCAGTGCCGGGAGCTTCTTGATCGCCCGGGACTGGGTGGCCGCCATTGTCGCGGCCGTGTCGAGGATGGTGATGGCCTCCTCGCGGCTGAGATCGGCGGCCGAGAGCAGGTGCCTCATGAGAGCACCACCTCGTCAGCGTCATCGAGCTCCCTCAGATGGACGCTCACACGTTCGTGCCGGGCGGTCGGCAGGTTCTTGCCGATGTAATCGGCACGGATCGGCAGCTCCCGGTGCCCGCGGTCGACGAGCACTGCGAGCTGCACCGCGCGGGGACGGCCCACGTCCGAGAGGGCGTCGAGTGCGGCACGCACGGTGCGGCCCGAATAGAGCACGTCATCGACGAGAACCACGACCTTGTCGGTCAGTCCCGCCGGTGGGATGCGGGTGGGTTCCAGACCGCGGGTGGGCTGGCGGCGCAGATCGTCGCGGTACATCGTCGGATCGATCGTGCCGACGAGTTCAGCGGCACTCACGCGCCCGGATTCGGCCTCGACGATCCGGGCGCCGATCCTGGTGGCGAGCGGGACGCCGCGCGTGGGGATGCCGAGTAGCAGGACCTCCTCGGCGCCCTTGTTGCGTTCGACGATCTCGTGCGCGATCCGGGTCAGAGCCCGGGAGATGTCGTGCTCGGAGAGAACGACTCGTGCTGGGGCGCCAGAAGTCACCGGCGTTTGCCTCCTTCCCCGCCTCACGGGACGGGCTTAAAGGGTTGCGTGCCGAGGCACTACTCTACCCGGGTCGCGGGCACGATCAGGCGTCTGCAGCGCCGTCTGTGTCGTGGCCCACGTCTGGGTCGATCACCGATGCGAGCAGCGACGTCAGGGCGGCAGGTGCAGCGTCACCGTCCATTGCCTCCAGGGTGGACAGGACCGGGGCCATCTCCTCCGGCAGACCACCGGTGATCACCCGCTCCACCAGATCGGGTTGTGGCCCAGGCGCCGCACGACCGCGGACCTCATCGGCACCGTCACGCAGTGCGGCAACCAGCTCACGGGTCACGGACTCGGTGACCGGGGTGAAGGTCAGGTGTGCCGTGCGCGGCAGTACGGACCCATCGCCTTGAGCGAAGGCGGGTTGGGCCTGCAGCAGGAATCCGCGCCGGCGCACGGCATCGACCCAGGCGAATGGATCGACCTGGTGAGCTGGAGCCCGGTCCGGATCCGCGGCCACCGCTAGCAGGGCAGCGGCGGGGTCTCCGACCACGCTGAGGCCGCTGAGGCCGTCGATCGCCCGGCGCACAGCACCGGTAGCCGCAGCGGTCTGCGCCACCAGGTCGGCGTACCCCTGAGTGCCGAGCGCCTGGGTAACTGCCCATGCTGCCGCCATCGCGGTCGCCGAGCGCGAGCCGAGCATCGTGGGATTGACCACGGGGTACCCGGGCCAGCCTGTGGTGGCGAAGTACTGCCCGCGGTGGCGTTGGCGCCCCCGGTACAGCACGACCGAGGCTCCTTTCGGGGCGTAGCCGTACTTGTGCAAGTCGGTCGAGATGGAGGTGACGCCGTCGACAGCGAAGTCCCACGGCTCGCCGGCCGCGCCCTCGGGCCACCAGGGCAGCAGCCACCCTCCGATACAGGCGTCGACGTGCACGGCGACGCCGAGCCGCGCCGCCCCATCAGCAACCCGCGCGATCGGATCGATGGTGCCGAACGGATAGTTCGGTGCACTGACCACGACGAGAGCAGTGGCGGCCGTGACCGCGGAGAGCAGGGCGTCGGCGTCGACCATCCCCGTGGCGGGATCGACCGGGACCTCCACGGGAACGAGGCCGAGATAGTGAGCCGCCTTACGGAAGGCGGGGTGCGCCGTCGTGGGCATGACCACCTCGGGCCGTGGGCCGCCGGGGTCACCGGCACGACGGCCTTGCTGGGCCAGCCAGCCCTCTCGCGCGGACTTCACGGCCAGCAGGCAGGACTCGGTGCCTCCGGACGTGACCGAACCGACCACGTCCTCATCGCCGTGGAGTACCGATCGGGTGAAACGCACCAGATCTCGCTCCAGGCGTGCCACGGAGGAGAACGTCGTCGGGTCGAGGCCGTTCACGGGGAGGAACATCGCGGCCGCCTCCGCCGCGATCCGATCGAGCTCGGGACGGCCGTGATCGTAGACGTAGGACAACACCCGGCCGCCGTGGGTGGGCGGGTCTGCTCGCCGGATCTGTGCCAGTTCGGCAAGGATGCGGGTCGTATCGTCGTCGGTCATCGAGCCTCCGTGAACGGCTGGTGGTCGCGGTAACGGGCCAACGGGAACAACGAGACTCCCGCCAGCAGGGCCGGGAGCGCGCTGAAGATCACCACGACGGCGGTCAGGGCCGAGCCAGGCTGAACCGCGGGCCCCTCACCTGCGCTGGAGACGAATCCGCTGACGGCGAGCACAGCGAGCGCGAGCGTCGGGCCGAGCGCCAGACCGGCGGTCTCCCCCGCCGTCCAGACACCGGCGATCACGCCGGCGCGGTCGTGACCGGCGGGGCGGGCATGGGTGTCGTGGGCGATCACGTCCGGCAGCATGGCCAGCGGGTACAGCTGCATCCCGGCGTAGGCAACCCCGGCCACGGCGACGGCGAGGTACACCCACCAGCCCACGGCCGCCGTCATGAACATCAAGGACGCCGTAGCGAGCGCGAACAGCAGACTGCTCGCCACGAACGCGCGTTTCTTGCCTACGCGGTCGGCGAGACGACGGGCGGGGGCCATCACCAGCAGCGCCGGTGCCACGAGGGCGATGAAGAGTCCGGTGACGGCGCTCTCCTGGCCGAGCACATAGGTGGCGACGTACTGAGCCGCTGCCAGCATCGCACCGGCAGCGAGTGCCTGCAGCACGAATGCCGCCAGGAGCGCCCGCAACGGGGCGCTGTCCCGCAGCACATCGATGGCGCTGCGATAGGCGGCCAGGATGCTCCCCTGCCGCTGTGAAGACGGTCCACGTGCGGGGGTGCTGGTTGTGCCACGTCTCCTGGCGCCGAGGGCCGCGACCACCATGCCTGCAGCCATGACCACGCCGGTCACGACGGCCATCACCAGGTAGCCGGTACGACCCGATCCGGCAGCGTCGCGCACGATCGGACCTCCTCCACCGAAGGCCAGGATGGCCAGGGCCAGGACGGCGATGCGCGGGGCGAGCAGCCGGGTGCGGGCTGCGGGAGTCGGTGCGAGCTCGGCCGGAAGGGCGATGTAGGGCACTTGGAACAGGGAGAAGGCGGTGGTGGCCAGCAAGAAGGCCCCGACGACCCAGACTGCAGCCGCGCCACCGGTCCAGGGTGCGGCGAACAGCAACGTGAAGGCGACCGGGAGGCTGATCGCGCCGACCAGCATGATCGGTGCCCGTGACCCGGTGCGACGGGCACTGGCGTCGCTCAACCGGCCGACCAGCGGATCGACGACTACGTCCCAGATCTTGGGGACCGTGACCACCAGTGAGGCAAGACCGGCGGCGACTCCGAGGGTGTCGGTGAGGTAGTAGCTGAGCACCAGGCCGGGCAACGTGCCGAATCCCCCGGTGCCCACCGACCCGGCGGCGTAGGCGGCCCGGAGCCGGTTGGGCATCTCGGGCTGTGGGTCGGGGGCTGGGGTCGGCACGTCAGTCCACCAGGTTCGGCCCCAGCTCGGCTATCCGGCCGAGAAGGCCGTTGACGAACCCGGGTGAGTCGTCGGTGCTGAGCTCTCGCGCCAGCCCCACCGCCTCGTCGATCGCGACCGCGGCGTCCACTTCGTCGTTGTAGAGCACTTCCCAGGTGCCCACCCGCAGAATCGCGCGGTCGACACTCGGCATCCGCTCCAGCGTCCATCCCTGGGAGAAGGTGGCAAGAACCTCGTCGATGCGCTCCGCGTGTGCTGCGAACCCTTCGACGATCTCGACCGAGTACTGCGGCAGGGCGGTCTGGGTGCCAGGTTCGATCAGGCGTTCAGCGAGGACCGAAACCGGGGTCGGGCGGCCAGGATCGGATGCGGCTGGATCCGACTGGGCTGCGACGGCGCGCTGGTCGGCCTCGTACAGGACGTCCACGGCTCGTTTGCGCGCCTTCGTGCGTGCGGCCATCTGCTAGTCGTTCACACGGCCGAGGTAGTCACCCGTACGAGTGTCGACCTTGACCTTCGTGCCGGCCTCCAGGAAGAGCGGGACCTGGATCTGGTAGCCGGTCTCGATCGTGGCCGGCTTGGTGCCGCCGGTGGAACGGTCGCCCTGGAGTCCGGGCTCGGTGTAGGTGATCTCCATGACCACCGAGGCGGGCAGGTCGATGTACAGCGGCAGTGCTTCGTGCAGGGCCACGATCACCTCAGCACCTTCGAGGAGGAAGTTCTTGGCGTCACCGACGACGTCCTCGGGCACGGTGATCTGCTCGTAGTCGCTGGTGTCCATGAAGACGTAGCCGGTGCCGTCGACGTAGAGATACTGCATGTCCCGGCGGTCGACGTTCGCGGTCTCCACCTTGACGCCGGCGTTGAAGGTCTTGGCGACGACCTTGCCGGAGGTCACGCCCTTGAGCTTGGTCCGGACGAACGCGGGCCCCTTGCCCGGCTTGACGTGCTGGAACTCCACGACGGACCACAGCTGCCCGTCGATGTTGAGCACGGTGCCGTTCTTCAGGTCGTTGGTCGTTGCCACGCGATCTTCCTCACTACAGGGTTGGTCGGGACGGGCTGGCGGCAAGAAGCCGGGCCCGGTGCGGCACTCAGGGTAACGTGCCCGGGCGTTCGAGCGCGCCTCAGCCGATCAGATGGAACAAAGCCAGGCCCCCGAGACCGATGAGGGCGGCCCACAGGTACGAGGCGAGCGTTCCGACGAGGAACCGCTCGGCGACGTTGGCATGGCCGTCCAGAGAGCGGAACCGTCCCAGGCCCTTGATCGCGACGATGACGGCTATCCCGGCGGGGTAGCCGACGAGGATGCACCCGGTGATGGCGAACCGTTCGAGAATCCCGATCCACAGTCCGCCGCGAAGAACCTCCGCGGCTGTCGGCTCCGGCTCGAGCGCCTGCGCATCCTCTGGCTGATCTCCTGGCTCATTCTCCGGCTCGGTGCGCCGGGCGATACGGCCGAGCAGCCATCCCGTCAGGGGCGCGCCGACACCGGCGGAGACACCCAGGGCAAGGCAGGCGACGGCCACGGTGAGGAGAATCTCGCCGACGTTCATGATGCCTGCTTAGCAGGCTTGTCCAACGACGCCAGGAGGCGCTCCGCGAGGGGGTGGACTGCGCGCTCTTCATCCCACATCGCGGTCCGCAGCCGGTCGCTGACGGCCTGGGGAGAGATGCGCAGCTCGGCAGCGATCTCGCGCCCGGTGCCACCGGTGGCCATCAGCAGGTCGATCGCCTCCCACCCGGCTGTGGTGCGTCGTCGCACCACAGAGGCGAGGAGCTGGAGCAGGGCCTCGACCTCACCGGCACTGTCGTCATCGTCGGCGGTGACAGCCATCGGGACCGGGACCGTGCGACCGCGCGCGCGTTCGACAGCCTCACGAGCGTGGAGGAACGCCGGACCCGACGACGCCCGGGAGCTCTCGGCGAGGGGACGGTCCACCTCCCCCACGCCGATGCCCACGCTCCAGTCCTGGCGGCGATGCAGTGCAAGGACGATCCGGAGAGTACTGGCAGCCGATGCCAGGACGCCTTGGATCTCGTCGCCCACCGTGCGCTCGAACGGCAGCGTGAACTCGAGGTCGGTACCGATGTGCTGCAGGTGTTCCAGCGTCTCGGGAACGAGATCCCCTCGACGCCGGGAGGCGTTCTGGTCGGCGGTCACGACGAACATGAATCAAGGTTAAGGCACTGATCTCCTTCTATCAAGGCCTATACCTTGATGCCGGACAATCAAGGCTCTACGCCTGATGTACCAAAGCCTGGAGGGCCAGGCGATAGGAATCGACACCGAAACCCGCAATCGTTCCCGTGGCGACGCCCGCGATCACGCTGGTGTGCCGGAATCGCTCTCGTGAGGCTGGGTTGCTCAGATGCACCTCGATCAGGCGCAACCCGCCGGTGGTCACCTGGGCGGCCGCATCCCGCAGCGCATACGAGTAGTGGGTGAACGCCGCCGGGTTCAGCACCACATCCCGGCGCGTATCGACTGCTTCGTGCAGCCATGCCATCAGCTCAGCCTCGTCGTCGGTCTGACGCACCTCGGCCTCACAACCCAACTCGGCGGCCCACCCGAGCACCCGCTGGGCCAGGCCGGGGTGATCCAGGTGGCCGTACACGTCCGGCTCCCGGCTCCCCAGACGGCCCAGGTTGGGACCGTTCAACACCAGCACGTCAGTCATCTCTCACTCCCCGGTGATCGCAGCATAGGCGGCGTCGAGCAGGGCGGGGTCGGGTCCCACCAGGCGGGTCGGACGTGCCAGTGCCTCCAGCACGACGAAGCGCAGCGTGGCCCCGCGGGTCTTCTTATCCCGCCCCATCGCTGTCCGCAGCTCCTCCCACACGCCGGGCCGGTAGCGCGTCGGAAGTCCCAGCGCGGTCAGGACGTCCCGGTGGCGCTGGAGCAGCGCGAGGTCGATCAAGCCCGCCCCGTGGGCCAGCTCGGCCACGAACACCATTCCGACGGCGACCGCCTCCCCGTGCCGCCACCGGTACTTCTCGTAGTGCTCGACCGCGTGAGCGAAGGTGTGCCCGTAATTGAGCACCTCCCGCAGCGACGACTCCTTCAGGTCCGCCGAGACCACATCGGCCTTGACCTGGACAGCTCGACGGATCAGTTCTGCCAGTACCGGGCCGGCCGGATCCATCGCGGCGGCAGGATCGGCTTCCACCAGCTCCAGGATCCGCGGGTCGGCGATGAAGCCGCACTTGACCACCTCGGCCATGCCCGCCCGCAGGTCCGCCTCGGGCAATGTACGCAACCAGTCCAGATCGCACACCACAGCACCCGGTGAGTGGAAGGCACCGACGAGGTTCTTGCCCTCGTCGGTGTTGATGCCCGTCTTGCCACCCACCGCAGCGTCAACCATGGCAAGGACGGTCGTCGGGATCTGGATCACGCGTACGCCCCGCAACCACGTAGCGGCGACGAAGCCGGCGAGGTCGGTGGTGGCTCCTCCACCGAGCCCGATCACCACATCGGTCCGGGTGAAGGCATTCTGTCCCAACGCTGCCCAGCAGCCTGCCGCCGTCTCGACCGTCTTGGCTTGCTCGGCGTCGGGGAGCTGGTGCGTCCGGACCCCGTAGCCGGCCGCCGTCAGCCGTCCCGCGACTGCGGCCGCCTGCTCGGCCAGGGCTGGTGGGTGCATCAGGAAGACCCGGGCTACGCCGTCACCGACTAGTGCGGGCAGCCGGTCCAGCAGTCCGGAGCCGATGAGCACGTCATAGTCGTGCTCGGCGCGCACCTGCACGGTGACCGGCTCGCTCACGCTCCCACCTCCGCGAGGATGAGGTCACGGACCTCCTCCGGGCTGAGCCCGTCAGTGCGCACGATGACGGTCGCGAGCCCTTCGTAGATCGCTCGCCGGGCCTCCATCAGCTCTTGCCACTGACGGCGGGGGCTGCCCAGCAGCAGGGGGCGGCTGGTGGTCAGCCCGACCCGCCCGGCGGCGTCGGCCAGACCGACCGAGAGGAACACCACGGAGTGTCCGGTGAGGTCGGCCTGCGTATCCGGATCGAGGATCGCTCCCCCACCCAGGGCGAGGATGCCGTCGTGCTCGCCCAGGGCACGCTGGACGGCAGCTCGCTCGACGCGGCGGAAGTACGGTTCGCCGTCATCGACGAAGATGTCGGAGATGGCGCGACCCTCCGTCGCCTCGACGTCGGCGTCGGTATCGCGGAAGGTGACGCCGAGGGATTCGGCCAGCAGATGACCGACCGTCGACTTCCCGGCACCGGGCGGGCCGATGAGCACGAGGCGGGGGGTACGGGGGCTCATCGCATGTGCTCCGGGATGGACTCCAGGTAGGTGCGCACATTGCGCGCCGTCTCCGAGATCGAGTCGCCGCCGAACTTCTCCAGCAACGACTCCGCCACCACCAGGGCCACCATGGCCTCGGCGACCACGGCGGCGGGGGCGATAGCGCACACATCCGAACGCTGGTGCAGTGCCGTCGCTGCCTCACCGGTGGCCACGTCCACGGTGGCGAGCGCCCGCGGGACAGTCGAGATCGGCTTGAGAGCAGCCCGGACCCGTAGGACCTGACCGTTCGCCATTCCCCCTTCGACACCGCCGGCACGATTGGTCTGGCGGGTGAGGTGCCCGTCGGCGTCCCGCACGATCTCGTCGTGAGCGACGGAGCCACGCCGGCCGGCGGTGCGGAAACCGTCGCCGACCTCGACTCCCTTGATGGCCTGGATGCTCATGAGTGCACCCGCGAGCCGGGCGTCCAGGCGACGGTCGGAGTGCACGTAACTGCCCACCCCGGGCGGCACGTCGTAGGCCAACACCTCCACCACGCCACCGAGGGTGTCGCCGGACTTCTTGGCATCGTCGATCTCGGCGACCATCCGGGCCGAGCTCTCGGGGTCAAAGCAGCGCACGGGGTCGGCGTCGAGCGCGCCGACGTCGTCCGGTCCAGGCAGTGCAGCATCCTCGGGCACGCTGATCGGACCCGTCTGGACCACGTGTGAGACGAGCCGAACGCCGGCCGCTTGCTCCAGGAGGGCGGCCGCTACCCGGCCGAGAGCCACGCGGGTGGCCGTTTCCCGGGCCGAGGCGCGTTCGAGCACGGGACGAGCGTCATCGAGGTGGTACTTCGCCATCCCCACCAGATCGGCATGGCCGGGCCGGGGGCGGGTCAGCGGCTTGTTGCGGGCCTGCTCGCGGGCGTCACCGGTGCCGGCGTCGATGTCCAGCACGGAGGTGTCCACCGGATCGGCGGACATCACCTGTTCCCACTTGGGCCACTCGGAGTTGCCGATCTCGATGGCCACCGGGCCACCCATGGTGCGCCCGTGCCGGACACCTCCGAGTAGCCGGACGGCGTCCTGCTCGAACTTCATCCGGGCGCCGCGTCCGTAGCCCAGCCGTCGCCTGGCCAGCGCCCCGGCCACGTCGTCGGTGGTGATCTCCACACCAGCCGGGACCCCTTCGAGGATCCCCAGAACTGCGGGGCCATGCGACTCGCCTGCGGTCAACCATCGGAGCATGGCGACATCCTCCCACGGTTGCGGGTTGGTCTTGAGGGCGTGTCCAGGACGCGAGTCACCCTCACGCCGGGGCCGTCGTAGCGACCGCCACGGCCAGTGCGGCCCCGAGGCTGAGGAACGGTCCGAATGCGATCGGGGTGCGGCGCCCGGCTCGCCGGGCCACCAGCAGTGCGAGAGCCACGAGGCCGCCGGTGACGAAGGCAAGCACGATACCGGCGAGTACTGCCGACCAGGAGAACCAGCCGAGCAGCGTGGCGAGGACCGCTGCGAGCTTGGCGTCGCCGAGTCCCAGGCCGGCGGGCGTCAGCAGGCACAGCACGAGGAAGCCTGCACCCACGGCGATGCCGGCGACGGCGGCACGTCCCAGATCCGTCCAGCTCCCCTCTCCGAGGAGGACTGATGCCAGCAGACCGGTCAGTACCACGACAGCGACGGCGCCGACCAGCCGGTCCGGGAGCCGGTGCACCGCGAGGTCGACAGTGACCAGGAGTGCGAGCCCGAGACCGGCGGCAGCGAGGGTCGCCTGGACGACCGGCCCGACGGGGAGTGCCATGACCCCGGCACCTGTCAGCGCCGCCAGCAGGATGTGGATCCGCCAGCGCATCCAGCGGTTGCCCGCGTGGCGGGAGGTACTCGCTGTGGTCGAGTTGACTGGCATCACGGACGTGCAACGGCGCACCAGTCCTGTGCTCGCCCACGCCGTCATTCCCAGCAGCAGCGCCCCGGCAACCGATCCCCACATCCGCCCATCATGGCAGCGTCGGTCGCGTCGTCGCTGAAACGGAAACCCGACCTGTGGACAGCGGCCTGCTGGCGCCCAGATCCGCACCAGCACGCCAGTGTCAGTGGTCGGTGGTGAACTAAGGACATGTTCGAAGACCACTCGTCCACCCGCTCTGGTGAGGGGCCCGACGGCGTCCCCTCCCCAGGTGGTGGCCTCGCCACACTGCGTGGCCGGGTGGATGCGGCGAGGGACGTGGACCGCGGCACACCGGGGTGGTCGTTCGACGCCTCCTGCTCGCAAGCAGCAGAAGTGGTGGCTGAGGCTCCGGCCGGAGCGGAACTGCTAGGCCTACTGGAGGCCGAGGTCGACGGGATGAGGACTCCGGACGAGGGGTTGCTGATCGAGTTGATCGCCGCCGCGGACCGGATCGTGAACCGAGCCGGCGCGTTGCAGGCAGCATTCGTCGCCGAGCTGATGGAACGGCGGCAGGGTTCACGCGGGATTTCGCACACACGCGATGAGATCGCGCTTCGGCTGGCGACCACGGGCCACGCGACCGAGACCCTGGTCGGACGCGCAGCCGCGTTGGCCGAGGCGCCCGCCGTGGCCGATGCACTGGGGCGCGGGCTCATCACGACCCGCAAGGCGGACCTGATCACCGACGCGACCGAAGGGATGGAGCTGGCCGCCGCACTCACCCTTCAGGAGCACGGAGCCGCCTACGGGCAGGAACACACGCCCCCGCAGCTGCGGCGCGAGCTGGAGGCGGCCGTACTCGCCGCCGACCCGGCCGGAGCCCAGCGTGAGCGTGAGAAGGCCCACGCCCGGCGGCGGGTCATGTTGGAACCGACGCGGCACGAGATGGCCTGGGTCGGTGCCTACGTGCCGGCTGCGGAAGCCGTCGCTGCCTACACCTGCGTCGACACCCTCGCCGCGGACACCACCGCGGACGACGACCGCACCCTGGACCAGCGCCGCGCCGACGTGTTCACCCAGATCTTCCAGGAAATCCTCGCCACCGGGCATACCCCCGGCGGGCGCACACTCCCCGAACGCCACGGCCGCCGCGCGGCCGTCCACGTCACGGCGACCGTCCCCGTGCTCGCTGGCGATGACGAGACGCCCGCGGTACTGCATGGATATGGGCCGATCTCGGCTGCCTCGGCGCGCCGACTGGCTGGGCGCGCACCGGCAGGCGACGGCGCCATCGGGGCTGCGCCTGGGACAGGAGCGGCTCCGGTGTCCGCGCCGACGCTCCGGGAGCTCCTTGATCCGATGCGGGAGTTCCTCCCGCGGCGCCGGTCGCCGGACCTCCCGGACGGGAGCGATCCGAGGGCGACGGTGGCGTGGATGCGCCTGCACCGACTGGGCAACCCGGGACAGTCACGGGTCAGCCACTCCTCAGTCACCACTCGTCCGATCACCACGGCTGCGGACCCTCGGGCAGGGCCGAGCCCTCCGCGTCGCGAGAGTGGTGTCACCGATCCGGTGACCGTGATGCGGACAGAACTCGGGCTTGTCTGCACTGACGGCTACGCGCCCTCACGTCGCTTACGCGGCGTTGTGGTCGACCGTGACCGGACGTGTTGCTTCCCGGGATGCCTCGTGCCGGCGTGGCGGTGCCAGATCGACCACATCGTCCCGTTCGACCCAGCCCTGCCTGCGTGGGCGCAGACCGTCGAGACGAATCTGCAGGCGTTGTGCCGCCACCACCATCAGGGCAAGACCGAACGCGCATTCTCGGTCGAGCGCGACGCGTGGACCGGGATCACCACCTGGCGTACTCGCACGGGGCATGTGTACGTGCGGCTACCTGAGCGCAGCGACTACACGGCGCTCAGTGAGCAACTCCGCGACGATGTCGCGGCTACCTGGACCGGTGAGGAGGACGCTGGCGACGTCAGGCACGCGCCAAGGAGTCGGTGAGGGCTTGGCGCATGGCATCGACGGGCGCCTCGTGGCCGGTCATGAGGCGCACCTGTTCGCAGGCCTGGTGCAGCAGCATCAGGAAGCCGCTCGCGATTGTCCCTCCCGCCTGCTCCCAGGCGGCCGCGGCAGCTGTCGGCCAGTCGGCGTAGACGGCATCGAGCAGCACCTGCGACGGTGAGAGGTTGGCGCCGGTGAACCACTCCGCGAGGGGGTCGGCCGCGTGCTGCGGCAGCGTCAGGATCACGATGTCCGCCGAACGCAACAGCTCAGGCGCTCCGGGCCGGTCGAGTGCGACGTACTCCGGATCGAGGCCAGTCTTGGCCGCCGCTCGGCGCACGGCGCCGACTCGCGCAAGAGACCGCGCCAGCACTACCGGATGATGGACACCCAGTTCGCCGACCGCAGCCAGTGCCGACGAGGCCGTCGCCCCACCGCCGACGATCACGGCCGAACGCGGCTGCCACCCAGCAGGCGCTACCTCACGCAGCGAGGCCACCAGCCCGTGGACATCGGTGTTGGCCGCCACCAGCAACCCGCCCGGCTGTCGCAGCAGCGTATTCGCCGCCCCCACCACCTTGGCCAAGCCGTCCACATGGTCCGCGAGTCGTAGCGCCTCGTGCTTGAGAGGCATCGTCAGCGACAGGCCCGCCCAGGAATCGTCGAGGCGCTCCAGGAACCCGGCCAGCTCGTGCTCGTCGACGTCGTGAAGCTGATACTCCCAGTCGGTCAGCCCGAGCGCCTCGTAGGCGGCCGCGTGGAGGACGGGAGAGCGTGAGTGGGCCACCGGGTGGCCGAGGACGGCGGCGCGGCGAGTCACTCCAGCCACAAGATAGTGCCGTTCATGGTCAGTCATCACCATTGCTGCGTTCGTTGATGATCGCTCGGTTGTCGTTGTGCTCATCGAGGGTCTCTGCGAAGAGTGACTCACCAGTTTCGAGGTCACTGACGAAGTAGCACAGTTGCCCCTCAGCTGGGTCAAGAACCGCTTCGATCGACAGCTGTCCGGGAGAATCGATCGGACCAGGTGGAAGCCCCGGGTTGATACGGGTGTTGTACGACGTATCCGCCTCTAGACGTTCCTGCGTCAATGCCTCACCAAGCGTGATGCCCAGCCCGTAGGCAACCGTCGAGTCCATCCCGAGTCGACCGTCGCCACTACACCCGTCGAGGCGGTTCTCAATGACTAGCGCAACACGAGCCCGCTCATCCTCACGGATGACCTCAGCCTCGATGATCGATGCCTTGATCAGTACGTCCTGACGATCGTCAGCGGGCACCTCGAGACTGTCCAGCATCTCCCCCGTACGGTCAATCATCGACTGGAGAACATCCTCAGCCGTGTCCTCCGGATGGATGTTGTAGGTGCTCGCCGCGAGCCATCCCTCCATATCGCCACCGGCGACGTCAGGCAGGTAGTCGGCAGCGACTTCATCCGCAGCTGCCTCGACCTCGCTGACCTCGATCTCTAGACGCTGCGCGATCCGCTCGTAGATCTGACTGGCCCGCCAGCCTTCGGGAACGGTGATCCGATTTCCGGTCAGGGAGGCCGGATCGAGCATCGTCGCGACGGCGTCCTCAGCGCTCATCTGCTGCATGAGCGTGTAGGTGCCCGGTTGGATGCCAGCGGCGTCAGGATTGGCGTTGTACGCATTGATGAACGCGGTCCGCGTCGCCACCACATCGGCTTCGACCAGTGCCGTGGCCATATCGCTGCCGCTGGAGCCCTCCTCGATCACGACCTCGACCTCGCCGGACCCCGGGCCCGGGTAGTCGGTGACCTCCACGGTGGGGTCGGAGTCGGGGTTGAGCAAGGGGCGCACCAGCACCCAGCCACCGCCGACCAGCAGGCCGAGGGCGACGATCATCACGATGAAGGAGATGATGTTGCGACGCCGCTGTGCTCGCTTCCGGGCACGGCGGCGTCTCTCGGCCGTGCGCCGCTCACGCGCGTCGACGGCACTGACGGAGTCCTGGTTGAACAGGTCGGTCACATGCCCTCCTGAGTCGAAGCGTCCACGTTAGCGTCCGGATGAGCGCCCTGCTGCTTCTCACTATCCGGGTCCGGGACGATCTCACCCGGGGGCCGTCCCTGACGTCGTTCGGCGTCGAGGGCTGCCTCCAGGATGGTCACCGCCGCCACCTGGTCCACGACCTCGCGGTGCCGCTTCGACTTGCGACCGGCCTGATGCAGCACCTGGTGGGCTGTCACCGTGGTCAGTCGTTCGTCGACGAGACGCACCGGGATCGGACGGACCGCCCGGACCAGGGGCCCACAATACGCCCGCACGCTGAGTGCTGCGGGGCCCTCACCGCCGTCGAGGCTCCGTGGCAGACCCACGAGCACCTCGATCGGCTCGTACTCGGCGACGATCTCGGCAAGCTCACGCAGCCCCTCTTGGTCCCCCGACCGCGACACCGTGCGGACCGGGGAGGCAAGGATTCCGTGCAGATCACACCGAGCCACGCCGATCCGTACCGAACCGACGTCGACGGCGATGCGCACGCCTGTGCGGAAAGTCACGCCAGCGCGTCCAGGTCAGCGGCCACAGCCCGCAGCGCCTCCTCCAGCGCCCCAGCATCGGTGCCGCCCCCCTGGGCGATGTCATCCTTCCCCCCGCCGCCGCCACCAAGCCGGGTGGCTGCGGTCCGCACGAGCGCCCCAGCCTTCGCACCGGCCGCACGTGCGCCGTCGTTCGTGGCCACCACGACCACAGGACGTTCCTTGACCACCGCACCGAGGGCAACCACAGTCGGTGCAGAGGAGCCCAACCGGTCGCGCACGTCCAGAACCAGCGAGCGAACGTCGTCGGCGGAGGTGAGCTGCCCCAGCGTGGCGGTGACCGCGCGCACTCCCCCGTGCTCGGTGGCCGAAGCGGCCAGCTCACCCGCGCGGGCCAAAAGCTGCCCCTGCCGGAGCGTGGCCAACTCCTTCTCCGCATCCTTGAGGCGACCCAGGATCGTCTCAATACGCTCCGGGAGTTCCTCCCCTCGTGCACCCACGAGCTGAGAGATCTGCCCGACGAGGGCATGCGCCTTCGCCTGGTTGTCGTAGGCACCCTGCCCGACGAGGGCGTCGATCCGGCGCACACCAGAGCCGATCGAGGACTCTCCCAGCACCGTCACGAGCCCGAGATCGCCCGAACGCTGCACGTGAGTACCCGCACACAGCTCCTTCGACCAGTCACCGCCGATGGAGACCACCCGCACGCGCTCGCCGTACTTCTCACCGAACAGGGCCATTGCACCCTGGGCCCGCGCCTCGTCCAGGCTCATCGTGGCGTCTGTGACGTCCAGGTTGTCGGCCAGGCGTTCATTCACCCGCTGATCGATCTCGGAGATCACCGAGTGCGGCACCGACGAACCGTGCCGGAAGTCGAATCGCAGCCGCGAGGGCGCGTTCTCGGACCCGGCCTGCGTGGCCTGCTCACCGAGGAACTCGTGTAGGGCCTTGTGCACCATGTGGGTGGCCGTGTGCGCCCGGGCGATCGCCCGGCGGCGGTCACTGTCGATGGTGGCCACGGCCTGCTCGTCCACCGCAACCGTTCCCTCGGTGAGCGTTCCGCGGTGCACGTGCAACCCCTTCACCGGGGACTGCACGTCCGCCACGTCCACGACGCCACCGCCGGCGAGGGTGATGGTGCCCTGGTCGGCGAGCTGGCCACCGGCCTCGGCGTAGAACGGGGTCTGGTCGAGGATGACCTCAACATCGGCCGGAGCCGTGGCCACAGGTGAGGCAATCCCATCCACCACGAGACCGATGACGCGCGCCTGGGCGGCGTGATCGGTGTAGCCGAGGAACGTGTCGGGGCCACCGAGTGCCGTCAGGAAGGACTGATAGACGGCCGAGTCCACGTGACCGGTCTTCTTGGCCAGCGCATCGGCACGCGCACGCTGGCGCTGCTCCGACATCAGGGACCGGAATCCGGCCTCGTCGACCTCGACACCCTGCTCGGCCGCCATCTCCAGGGTCAGGTCGATCGGGAAGCCGTACGTGTCGTGCAGCGCGAACGCTTCCTTACCGGGCAGTTGGACACGGGTGCCCGCTCCGGCGGACTTCGCCCGCTGCACGGCGGTATCCAGGATCGTCGTTCCTGCCGCGAGGGTGCGGCGGAACGCCTCCTCCTCCTCGTAGGCCACCTGACTGATGGTGGGGAACTGCGTCTCGAGCTCCGGGTAGGACTCCGCCATGGCGTCCTTGGCCACCGGCATCAGTGCCGGAAGGGCGGGCTCGTCCACGCCGAGCAGCTTCACGGAACGGACGGCCCTGCGGATGAGGCGACGCAGCACGTATCCGCGACCATCGTTGCCGGGCCGGACGCCGTCACCGATCAGCATCAGGGCCGAGCGCACGTGATCGGCCACGATCCGCATCCGCACCTGGTCGGGGGCGGGTGAGTTCTGACCGAGCAGGTACCGCGCTCCGGAGAGTTCCTCTGTGGTCTGAATCAGCGGGTAGGTCTGGTCGATTTCGTACAGGTTCTCGCGCCCCTGCAGCAGTGACGCGAGGCGCTCCAGGCCGAGACCGGTGTCGATCGACTTGCTCTCCAGCTCACCCAGCAGCTCATAGTCCTTGCCAGTGCCGGGGCCGCGGACGAACTGGTCGAAGACGTTGTTGTAGATCTCCAGGTACCGGTCACCACCCGGGTCGACTGTGCCGCCCTCGGCCTCCGGCCCGTACTCAGGGCCGCGATCGTAGTGGAACTCTGCACAGGGACCGGCCGGACCGGGCTGCCCGGTATCCCAGAAGTTCTCCTCGCGGGCAAGCTTGACGATGTGCCGCGGATCCACGCCGACATCGAGCAGCGCGCGCTCCGCCTCGGCGTCCTCGTTCCAGATGGTGACCCAGATCCGGTCGCCGTCCAGCCCGAACCCGCCCGCGTCCGCACCCGAGGTGAGCAGGTCCCAGGAGAACCCGATCGACTCGGTCTTGAAGTAGTCGCCGAACGAGAAGTTGCCGCACATCTGGAAGAACGTGCCATGCCGGGTGGTGACGCCCACGTTCTCGATGTCGTTGGTGCGGATGCACTTCTGGACGCTGACCGCCCGCGCGTACGGCGCCTTCTCCGTGCCGACGATGTACGGGATGAACGGCACCATCCCGGCGATCGTGAACAGGATCGAGGGGTCCGGGGAGACGAGCGGGGCGCTCGGCACCACGGTGTGACCGCGGTCGGCGAAGTAGGTCAGCCAGCGGTTGCGGATCTCGGCGGTACGCATGGGTTCTCGTTCGGTCGCTTCGTCAGGGGCTGGGCACCCAGGGGGCGCCGGGTGCGGCGCCACCCGTGGGTGAGGGGTGCTAGAGCGTGTCGTCGATCTCGTCGATGTCGTCCGGCCACAGGGCAGGAGCGTTCCGGGCCGCGCGGTTCTGGCGAGCGCGCGCCTGCTCCTCCTCGCTCGGCAGCAGTGCCGCCGTCAATCTGTCCTCGTGCTCGGCCATGGAGCTGCGCAGCTGGTCGGTCAGATCACGGGCGGCCTCAGCGAGCGTTGTGACGGACTCGGCCAGTCCCGCCGGGCTCACCGCGCGCGCGATCGCGCCGACGCGTTCGTTCGCCTTCCCCACCTGGCGCAGGACCACCACCGTGACGGCGACGCCGACACCGACCCACAGGAGTCGCTTCACTTGGACTTCTCCCCCTTGCCGAACATGCCACGTACGGCGAGTGAGAAGGCGGCCACCTTGATCAGCGGTGCGCCGACCGTCGCAGCCACCAGGGACGTCAGCGCCGAGACATTCGTCGACACCTCCGCCGCCGCCGTGGTCACGGTGTCGACCTTGCTGATCTGGCTGTTGGTCGAACTGATCGTGACCGCGGCCTCGTCGATCACGGGCAGCGTGTGCTCGGTGACGTCCGCAAGGCTCTTGCGAGCCTCGTCCATCACCCTGCCCAGCTTCAGCAACGGCACCGCGAGGGCGCCGACCAGCAGCACGAATGCGATCGCGGCGATGAGGCCGGCGATGTCACCTACAGACATGGGGTGTGGTTCTCCTACCGAGACGTGCGAACAGGCTCTGGGGTGACCCTACCGGGCGTGCGGGTCGTCGAGTGAGACGACAACGCCCCGGGCGTGGCCGGTGAAGACCTCGCCCGGGGCGTCGCACGTGAAGATCAGCGCGAGTAGTGCTCGACGACCAGCTGCACGTCGCAGGTGATCGGCACCTCGGCACGCTTCGGGCGGCGGGTGAGCTCGAAGCGCAGCTTCTCGATCTGCACCTCGAGGTACTCCGGCACCGCGGGCAAGACGTCCCGGTGGGCGCCGGCCGCGGCGACCTGGAACGGCACCATCGTCTGGCTGCGGGGCTTGACCTGCACGACCTGGCCGGGCTTGACCCGGAAGGAAGGACGGTCAACCAGCTTGCCGTCGACGAGGATGTGGCGGTGCACGACCGCCTGGCGAGCCTGGGCGATGGTGCGGCCGAAACCGGCGCGCAGCACCAGCGCGTCCAGACGCATCTCGAGCAACTCGACCAGCGACTCACCCGTCAGGCCCTGCTCGTGGCGGGCCTCGACGAAGGCGCGGCGCAGCTGAGCCTCACGGAGCCCGTACTGGGCGCGCAGACGCTGCTTCTCCTTCAGACGGACGGCGTAGTCGGAGTCGGTCCGGCGACGGGCGCGGCCGTGCTCACCCGGCGGGTAGGGGCGCTTCTCGAAGTACTTGACGGCCTTCGGCGTGAGGGCTAGTCCGAGTGAACGGGAAAGCCGGACCTGCCGGCGCGTGCGGTTCTGCGATGCCATGCGGCGAATCTTCCTGTCGTGTCGATGATGACGTCACACCACACTCCGCGAGACGAACTCGCGGGGAGCGGGGTGTGGGGCCAACTCCGGGAGGCGTCCCGAATGGAACGTTCCGTCGGCTAAGACCCCAGGCGTGCCCGTGCGGACAACCCCCACACTCTACCCCATCGTGACCACCGATGGATCTCACGAAGGCACGTGCACGGCAGATCAGCGCCCCAGCATCGACCGGATCCGATCGAGCCGCTCCGTCAGCGCGCGTTCGAAACCCCGGTCGGTGGGCTGGTAGTAGCGCGCTCCCGCGAGATCCTCCGGCAGGTACTCCTGCCGGGCCACACCGTGCGGTTCGTCGTGGGAGTACACATAACCGGCCCCGTGGCCGATCCGCTGAGCGCCGGCGTAGTGCGAGTCGCGCAGGTGCGCCGGGACGAGCCCGATCTTTCCGGCCTGCACGTCAGCGATGGCGGCGTTGATCCCCGCATAGGACGCGTTCGACTTCGGAGCACTCGCGACGTGCACCACCGCCTGCGCCAAGATGATGCGCGCTTCGGGCATCCCGATCAGTGCGACCGCCTGCGCCGCGGCCACGGCCGTCTGCAGCGCCGTGGGGTCGGCCATCCCGACGTCCTCCGAGGCAGCGATCACCACCCGGCGGGCGATGAACCGGGGGTCCTCCCCCGCCACCACCATCCGGGCCAGGTAGTGCAATGCCGCGTCCACATCGCTGCCGCGCATCGACTTGATGAAGGCGCTGATCACGTCGTAGTGCTGATCGCCGGCACGGTCGTACCTCACTGCGGCCACGTCGATCGCGCGCTCCATCGCGTCCAGGCTGATACTGGCGGCCCCTGCCCCGACCGCGGTGCCCGCCGCCGCCTCGAGGATCGTCAATGCCTTACGTGCATCGCCGCCGGCGAGCCGCAGCAGGTACTCCCGGGCCTCCTCGTCCAATTCCACCTGACCGGACAGCCCGCGCTCATCGGTCAACGCACGCGCGATCAACGCATCGAGGTCGGCGGTCTCCAGCGAACGCAATGTCAACATGATCGACCGTGACAGCAGCGGCGAGATCACCGAAAAGGACGGATTCTCGGTGGTGGCCGCCATCAACGTCACCCACCGGTTCTCCACTGCGGGCAGCAGTGCATCCTGCTGCGTCTTGGAGAACCGGTGCACCTCGTCGATGAAGAGCACCGTCTCCTCACCCGATCCGGCCAGGCGCCGCCGCGCATCGGCAATCACCGTGCGCACGTCCTTCACACCCGCGGTGACGGCGGACAACTCCACGAAACGCCGCCCGGAGACATGCGCCACCAGGTATGCCAACGTGGTCTTTCCCGTGCCGGGAGGCCCCCACAGCACCACCGATGACGGCGGCAGCGCACCAGCGGTGTGCGGGTCGATGAGGCGCCGTAATGGCGAACCGGACTCCAGCAGGTGGGCTTGACCGAGCACCTCCTCCGGACGTGCCGGCCGCATCCGCACGGCGAGCGGCGCCGTCGACGATGCCTGCGGGACCCCGGAGTCGTCGGTCCCGGCTGCCTCGAACAGATCCACACGCCAGAGCCTACGCGCCTGTACCGGGCCCTCCTGCCTGCGATGATGTGCACGTGTTCGATCGTCTCGGAGCCCTCACCGCGCACGCGCCTCGTCGCATCGTCGCCGTCTGGGTTGTCCTCGTAGCCCTGGCCGCCACGCTCGCCCTGACCGGATTCGGCGCCGGTGGACTGTTCGAGCGCCTGCACAGCGGCGAGCCTCGGGTACCCGGCTCCGAGAGCCAGGAGGCTCGCACCATCATCGAGGACGCCAGTGACCAGGGCGCGAGCGTCACGGCTGTGATGGACGGGGTCGATCTGGACTCCCCGGAGACGCTCGCGGAGGCGTCACGCGCTGCTGCCCGGTTGCACTCAGTCCTACTCGCCGATGACCGCGTCGACGCCGTCATCGATCCGTTCATCGTCCCCGGAGGGCCGCAGTCGGAGGCCGCAGCCGCGCTCAGGGCCGAGGACGGCGCGGGCTTCATCGTCACCGTCGAGCTCGCCCCCACCCTCGACGCCGACGCCGAGGCTACGGCCCATGACGACGTCCTCGCCGAGTTGCGCACCTTCGCCGAGGACATCGATGCCGAGGCGCAGCTGACCAGCGGCACGCTCATCACCGACGCGATCATTCACCAGATGGAGGAGGACCTCACCACCGGCGAGATGGTCGCCCTGCCGATCTCCCTGCTGATCATGGTCGTCGTCTTCGGCGGCTTCCTCGCAGCCGGCATGCCACTGGCCGGTGCGCTCGCCTCGATCGCCGGCGGACTTGCTGTGCTGTGGGGCTTCTCAGCACTCATCGATCTGGAATCGGTGGTGGTCAACGTCGTCACCGTGCTGGGGCTGGGCCTATCGATCGACTACGGGCTGCTGATCGTCTCCCGCTTCCGGGAGGAGATCCGCCGAGCCGTCGATGAGGAGGAGGCGCAGCTCGCCGCCACCGGGCCGATCCCGACGGGTCGTGTGCGCCGGGAGCGCCGCAAGGGCCGGGGTGATGCGGCCGTGATCCGCGCCACGCGGCGCACTCTGACCACGGCCGGCCGGACCGTCACCTTCTCGGCGATCACCGTCGCGGTCGCGGTCGCCGGTCTGCTGCTGCTGCGCCCCGACATTCTCCGCTCGCTCGGTGCGGCCGGGGTGTCTGTGGTGGCGCTGGCCGTGCTCTCCGCGCTGACTCTGGTCCCCGCCCTGCTGGCCTGGCGCGGCCGCCGGATGCTGCGTCCGAGTGCCCTCTCCCGCATCCCGGGCGTGCGGTCCGTGCTGGGCAGGTTCGGCGAGACCGCACCCACGAGCGGGCTGTTCTCTGCCCTGGCAGGTCGCGTCCAGCGCCATCCGTGGTGGGTGATGCTCGGCACGGCCGCGGTCCTGATGCTGCTCGCCTCCCCGTTGCTGGGACTGCAGCTGCGCAACTCGACGGTCGAGATGCTGCCACCCGGAACGGAGCAGCGGGGGGTGATCGACACCCTCGACGAGCAGTACCCAGCCCTGGCCGACGCCCCTGTGCAGGTGCTCGCGGAGTCCGGCGGTGCGCAGACACTCTCCGATGAGATCGCCGACGTAGCCGGTGTCGAGCGGCTCGATCCCCCGCAGAGTCTCGACGAGGACTACGAGGTGCTCGGAGTGCACCTGGCCGACTCGGTCGACCCCGGAGGCAGCGCCGCCGAGGGCGTCGTGGATGAGATTCGCCAGTTGCGTGAGTCCTCCGAGGCGACCTACTGGGTGTTCGGACAGGCGGCCAACCAGATCGACTTCACCGAGGCGCTCATCGCCGGAATCCCCCTCGCGGCGGGTGTGGTGGTGCTTGCCACCTTCATCCTGCTGTTCGCGATGACCGGATCAGTGCTGGTGCCCGCGAAGGCCCTGGTGGTGAACCTTCTCTCCCTGGCCGCCTCGGTGGGGGTGACCACCTGGGTCTTCCAGGAGGGCAACCTCAGCGGTCTGCTGGGGTTCGAACCGGTCGGCGGCCTGGAGTCCTACGTCGTGGCCGTGGTCGTCGCCTTCGGGTTCGGGCTCGCGATGGACTACGAGGTCTTCCTCATCGCCCGGATCAAGGAGTTCTACGACGCCGGACCGGGGGGCCGGGAAGGCAACGACGCCGCCGTCCGGGACGGTCTGCAGCAGTCGGGCCGCATCATCACCTCGGCCGCCGCCGTCATCGTCGTGGTCTTCGCCGGATTCGTCAGCGGCGAACTGGTCGTCATCAAGCAGGCCGGTTTCGCCCTGGCCGTCACCGTGATCATCGACGCCACCCTCGTGCGGATGCTGCTGGTGCCGGCCACCATGACGCTGCTGGGGCACCGCAACTGGTGGGCCCCGCGGCCATTGCGCGCCCTGCACCGCCGGATCGCCATCACGCACTGACCGGCACCACGTCAGGGGCGCCGGCTCTCCCACTCCTGCGCGAGCGTGAACCCGAGCCGCTCGTACACCCGTCTCGCCACCACATTGCTGGCATACAGCCCGAGGCTCACCTGCCCTGTGGCCGCCAGGCCGGCGCGGGTCACCGCGGCCGTGACCGCCGATGCCAGCCCCCGACGGCGCAGGTCGGGGTGGGTGAGGATCGAACCCAGGTGCACCTCGTCGGTCCACCCGCTCGCCGCCGCCATCGCACCGAGCCGACCGCCGCGATCGCGCCAGCCGAACCACCGCGTACCCGGCTTGTCGAGACGGGTGTAGGTGTCCGGGAGAACCCGTTCCTGCAGCGCGGTCATCTCCGGCAGATCCCGGGACAGATCGAGTTCGATCACGTCATCCTCGCCCGTCTGATGCACCGGCGCCCGGGTGCAGACCATCCAGTCCCAGTGGCTGACGCTGGTCGTGCCCAAGGATGCACGCACCGGCCCCGGAACCAGATCCCAGGTGCCCCGGGTGAGACTGACCACCGCCATCTGCCCGGTGGACACGCCACTGCCGGGGTGAGGGACGCCGTCGGGAGTGAACGCCTCGGCGACCACACGAGCAAGTCCCGCGGGCGCACCTACTCCGACGAGGGAGCGCGTGGATTCGCCCGCGTCAACACTCAGGGCAAGCGCCTCGGGGGTCGCCCACCAGATCGCCTGCCGGTACCGCGGGACGTCCGCTCGCAGCACCGGCAGGCTCGACCAGGAGTCACCAAGATCGGCGAGCGATCCCAGGCGGCGGAAGGTCGCCGTCACGGGCCTACTGCGCAGGTGCGGGAGCCTGTACCTCGCCCTTCGGCTCCGGCGTGGCGTCCACCCCGGCCTCCTTGCGCTGCTGCGGCGAGATCGGGGCCGGCGCACCGGTCAACGGGTCGTACCCGCCGCCGGACTTCGGGAAGGCGATGACATCGCGAATGGAGTCCGCACGCGAGAGCAGGGCCACGATGCGGTCCCAGCCGAACGCGATCCCGCCATGGGGCGGGGCGCCGTAGGAGAACGCCTCCAGCAGGAAGCCGAACTTCTCCTCGGCCTCCTCCTGGCCGATGCCCATCAGCTCGAACACCCGCTGCTGGACGTCCTTGCGGTGGATACGGATCGAACCGCCGCCGATCTCGTTGCCGTTGCAGACAATGTCGTAGGCGTAGGCGAGCGCGTTGCCCGGGTCCGACTCGAAGGTGTCGATCCACTCCGGCGTCGGGGACGTGAACGCGTGATGCACCGCCGTCCAGGCACCGCCGCCGACCGCGACGTCGTCATCCTCACCCGTGGGCTTGAACAGGGGCGCGTCCACCACCCACACGAACGACCACGCCGACTCATCGATCAGCTCCTGCCGCCGGCCGATCTCGAGCCGGGCGGCGCCCAGCAGGGCCCGCGACTCGGACTGCTTGCCCGCGGCGAAGAACACGCAGTCACCCGGCTGAGCGCCCACGGCCTCCACCAGGCCGGCACGCTCGGCCTCGGAGAGGTTCTTCGCCACCGGTCCGCCCAGCTCGCCGTCGTCGGCCACGGTGACATACGCCAGCCCCTTGGCGCCGCGCTGCTTGGCCCACTCCTGCCACGCGTCGAACTGACGGCGAGGCTGTGAGCCGCCACCGGGCATGACCACCGCGCCCACGTAGGGGGCCTGGAAGACCCGGAACGGGGTGTCGGCGAAGTAGTCGGTCAGCTCGACCAGCTCCAGGCCGAACCGCAGGTCCGGCTTGTCCGTGCCGTAACGGCGCATCGCGTCCGCATAGGTCATCCGCGGGATCGGAGCGGTGATCTCGTATCCGATCAACTTCCACAGCGAGATGAGGATCTGCTCGGCGAGAGCGATCACGTCGTCCTGGTCGACGAAGCTCATCTCCACATCGAGCTGGGTGAACTCCGGCTGCCGGTCCGCACGGAAGTCCTCATCGCGATAGCAGCGGGCGATCTGGTAGTAGCGCTCCATCCCGGCCACCATCAGCAGCTGCTTGAACAACTGGGGCGACTGCGGTAGCGCGTACCAGGATCCGGGTGCCAGCCGCGCAGGCACGACGAAGTCACGCGCCCCTTCCGGGGTGGAACGGGTCAGGGTGGGGGTCTCGATCTCGACGAAACCCGCGTCGTCAAGGACAGTGCGAGCGGCTCGGTTCACCTGCGACCGCAGCCGGATCGCCGACGCCGGCCCGGGACGGCGAAGGTCCAGGTAGCGGTGCGCCAGGCGCACCTCCTCCCCCACGGTGACCTGGGCGTCGATCGCGGTCGATACCTGGAACGGCAGCGGCGCGCTCTCGTTCAGCACGAGGACCTCGCTCGCGATCACCTCGATCTCACCGGTACCGAGGTTCGGGTTGGCGTTGCCGTCGGGCCGCGCGCTGATCTCACCGGTCACCTGCAGCACGAACTCCGACCGCAGCGGGTGGGCGACCTCCTCGTCCCGCACGACCACCTGCACGATCCCTGAGGAATCCCGCAGGTCGAGGAATGCCACCCCACCATGATCCCGGCGACGATCCACCCACCCGGTCAGGGTGACGGTGGTGCCGATGTCGCCGGCACGCAGAGTGCCGGCCTGGTGGGTGCGAAGCACGAGGGTCCTCCGGATCGTTCGAGTGGTGGCGCCGGAGCGGCGCCCCACGATCCTAATGCCCAGCGATCCCTCGCGAAGCCCCGCGTGCGACGTGCCCGGTGGCGTCAGGCACGGGCGAGCTCGACCGCGCGGGCGTACCGCTCGGCCGTGTCGATCCGGGCACGCACCTCGGCCAACACCAGGCGCTCGGCCACCTGCTCCACCGCGCGCCCCAGCTCTGCCCGGGTTTTGCGCCGCCGACGGGCAGCCCCGATCCGCGCCGCGGCCCACACGAGGAGGGACGTGATCACACCGAGCAGCAGACCTGCCACCAGCAGCACCGTGGGCCAGGGCAGCGCCGGCAGGGCGGGCCACGGTTCCTGTGCCGGGACCGGCCCCAGCTGCGGCGTCCACGGCATCGGGAGGCCGAGATAGCGCACGCCCGCGATCACGCCCAGCCACAACGCACCCGTCACGGCGGCAGCGAACCACAGCCACTGCAGCACCGACGGCACCGCGAACCAACGAGGATCACGTTCATGCACCGATCGGCGTGAGCTGATCGCGGCGTCGAGGGCGTCCGGGAGATCGTCGATCCGCGTCATCGCGCCCTCTCTCAGGTGGTCACGCCAGACCCCGGTCGTCTCACCCGCGCTCGCCTCGGCAAGGCGTCTGAGGGCGGTCGCAGCCTGCGAACGTACGGCCGGAGTGGCCGGTGGGGACGAGGAGACCGCCACGACCGGCTGCTGCTCGCTGCCCGGCTCCTTGCTTTGCATCTCGCGGGCCGGGCGTCCCAGATGCAAGCGGCGCAACGGATCGGGTCGGAACCGTCCCAGCCATCGAGTCACCGGCCATCCCGCCCGTCTGCGCGCGCGGTACCGGTAGGAACCGGCGACGGCGGCCGCAACCATCTCGACACCACCGGCCTCACTGAGCCGGTCCACCAGATGGCGCTGATCCGCACGAGTGATCCGGCCCGGAGCCGCGGCCGGGCATGCCTGCACCAGCCGGTCCGCTGCGGTGGCGACGTCGGCGGTCAGGCGTGCCTGTACGGCTGCGCGCCGAGCGACGACGTCACCCAGCCGGCGGCGCAGGTCCGGCAGCCCCGCACCGGTGAGCGCGGAGACCCCGAGGACGTTCACGCCGGAGAGGCCATCGTCGGCGAGCTTGGCACCGAGGTCGGCGATGACCTGGCGGGCGTCCGCCGGAGCGAGCGTATCCACCTGGTTCAGGACGGCGAGGGTGACCTCGGCGTGACGTGCCATGGGCCGCAGGTACTGCTGGTGGACCACCGCGTCGGCGTACTTCTGCGGATCGAGCACCCACACGAGCATGTCCACGCGTTCGGCCAGGCGTGCCGCGCGATCGTGGTGGTCGGTCTTGACCGAGTCGATGTCAGGCAGGTCCACCAGCACCAATCCGTCGAGGCGCACATCGCTCGCCGGAACGGCGTCGATCCGGCGGGTGATGCCAAGCCAGTCCAGCAGCGCCCCGGAGGGTTCGGTTCCCCAGACCACCGCGACCGGGTGCCCGGTCGTGGGCCGGCGTGCTCCGACAGCGGTCACCTCCTGACCGGCGAGTGCGTTGGTGAGGGAGGACTTCCCGCTGCCGGTGGCACCCGCGAGAGCAACCACCGTGTGCGCGGCCGAGAGGCCACCGCGTTCGGCGGCCCGGTGCAGCACTCCTTCGGCGCCGGTGAGCGCCGCGCTGATCGCGGGGTCACCTGGACCGGCTACCGGCTTCAGGGCCTCGACCGCCTCGCCCAGTGCCCCGATCCGGTCGGCCAGCGCCGGTGCGCGGCGTCTCATGAGCGCTCCGCTGCGTCGATCACTCCCTGTGCGGCGGCAGCGGCCTTGCGCAGAGCTGCCGACGAGCCGGCCATGGCGCCGGCCTCGGGCAGGAGTGCCTCGTAGCGATCACGTTCCTCGGCGAAGAGCGTGTGGACCCGATCGTCGAGGTCAGCGCGCGCCTGCTCCGCGAGCCGGCGGACCGCCTGGTCGCCGAAGATCGCCTCCAGCAGCTTCTGGGCGACGACGGCCGCACCACCGGCGATAGCGACCTCGGACCCGAGCAACGCGCCCCCGGTGGTGGCGAAGGCCACGATCATCAGCACCACCGCCGCACCGTTGACCCCGAAGGCCAGCATCCTGGCTGAGGTGCGCTTGTCCTGCCCCTCGGTGCGCACCAGCTCCAGCAGGTAGTGCTGCCAGCCACGGATCTCTTCACCGGCACGCTCAGCAAACCCAGGCGAGGCGGCATCCAGGTCGGTACCAACCACAAGTTCCCGGCCCGCGGGCTCCTGCGAGAGGCCGCGATAGGTGCGTTCTGCGGCCGTGTTGGCCTGGTCCACCAGCACCGCGAGCACCCCGTTCCCGATCGCGTCCTCCACCTGACGCGCCGGTTGCGGCTTACCCGTCACGAACGCGGTGATCCGGTCCCGCGCCCGGCCGACCGTGGACTCCACCGAACGGATGAACTCACCGGTGCCCACGAAGTCCTGCCAGCGGGAGAGCACCTCGCTGCGCAGCAGGGCACCGTCGGCGAGCGTGCTGAGCAGGTCTGACGTGTCATAGGCGGCCTTGACCCGGGCCCGGAGGCCTTCGCTCAGGCGTTGCTGGCTCTCGACGGCGTCGGCGAGGTCGAGTGCGCCACGCGCCACGTCCCGGACAGCACCGTGCAGCGTCTGACGCGCCACCTGCGCCCGGGCCGCGGTGTCTGCTGACAGCCGCTCCAACCAGAGCGCGAGGCCGGAGAGCGCGGATTCGGGCAGCATCCCGCCGGCGAGCTCGGACTCTGCCACCAGGAACAGCGGTGCCTGCCCCAGACCCTCGGCCTCGAGCATCGCGGCCAAGTCATCGCTGACCTCGTCCCGGACCGTGAGTGGAACCCGGTCGAGCACGACCGCGATGGCCACGTCACGCCGCGCGGCCTCCCGCAGCAGCTCCCATGGCACCGCGTCCGCGTACCGATGCGCAGTCGTCACGAAGATCCAGAGATCGGCGGCTGCCAGCAGCTGCCCGGCGAGTTCCCGGTTCGCATCGACGACCGAATCGATGTCGGGGGCGTCCAGCAGCGCAATCCCGGGCCCCACGGCCGAAGTCTCGACGAGCCGCACCACGCCGCCGGTGCCACGGTCCTGCGGCGTCCCGTCCCCTCGCTGGCGGGCCAGATGAGGCAGGATCCTCGCCGGGACGAACCAGCCGGCATCGCTGGGGTGATGGATCAGCAGCGGGTCCCTGGTGGTCGGGCGCAACGCCCCTGTGGTGGCCACCGGTTCGCCGACGAGAGCGTTGACCAGCGTCGACTTCCCGGCGCCGGTGGATCCGCCGACCACCACCAGGAGCGGAGCGTCGAGAGCAGCCGCCCTCGGCAGCACGTAGTCATCGAGTTGGGCCAGCAGGTGGTCCCGATGCGCGCTCGCCACCGCGGCGTGCGGCGTCTGCAGGGGAAGGCGGGCCCCGGCGACGGCGTCACGCACCTCCCGCAGCTCGGTCTCCATGCCTCGATCATGCCAGGCGCTGTCGTGACGTTGCGCACAGCTCCCCCATCTCAGGCTGTCGAGCCCGTAGGATGGTGCTCGTATCCCTGGAGCGCATATCCCGCACTGGGCCCCTGGCGGACAGCCGCCGTGGAGACGCCGACATTGGCGCATGGAGTGAGGGCCGACGCGGAGCAGGACCGACCGGTCCGAGGCCTCCCACCGAGTCCCCCTTCTCTTGCCCCTGCTGCCCGATTGGCTTCTTGTGTCCTCTTCTGCTGCTTCTTCCGCGCCCGCTGCCGTCCGTTCGTTTGCCGAGCTCGGGCTTCCCGACTCCTCCCTGCGAGCGATCGAAGCTCTGGGCTTCACCACTCCCACCGACATCCAGGTCGCCGCGATCCCGCCGCTGCTGGAAGGACGCGATCTCGTCGGGGTCGCTCAGACCGGTACCGGCAAGACCGCCGCCTTCGCACTGCCGATGCTCGCCCGGGTGGATACCTCGGCCCGCCATGTCCAGGCACTGGTGCTGACACCGACGCGTGAACTGGCACTCCAGGTGGCCGAGGCCACAGCCTCGTTCACCGGTGACGCCGGTGTGCAGGTCCTCTCGATCTACGGCGGTGCGCCCTACGGTCCCCAGCTGCGGGGACTCGCGCAGGGTGCACAGGTCGTCGTCGGGACGCCAGGCCGCGTGATCGACATGCTCGACAAGGGCGCACTGAACCTCTCAGCCGTGCAGATGCTGGTGCTCGACGAAGCGGACGAGATGCTCCGGATGGGGTTCGCCGAGGATGTCGACCGGATCCTGTCGGCCGCCGCCCCCGATCGGCAGACGGCGCTGTTCTCGGCGACGATGCCGGCGGCGATCCGGTCGGTGGCGCGTCGTCACATGAGCTCTCCCACGGAGGTCGCGACGTCACGTCCGTCCTCGACCACGGACACGATCACCCAGACGTACGCCGTCGTCCCGTTCCGGCACAAGGTCGGTGCGCTGGCCCGCGTGCTCGCGACGACCGACGCCGAGGCGGCTGTCGTCTTCGTGCGCACCCGCCAGACCGCCGAGGAGGTCGGCAGCGCGCTCCTGGAGCGGGGCGTCAGCGCCGCCACCATCAGTGGTGACGTCGCTCAGCGTGAACGCGAGCGGATCGTGGAGCGACTGCGATCGGGCAGTGTCCGCGTGCTCGTGGCCACGGATGTTGCCGCCCGCGGGCTGGACGTGGAGAAGCTGGGACTCGTCGTCAACTTCGACGTCCCTCGCGAGGCCGAGGCGTACGTGCACCGCATCGGACGCACCGGTCGCGCCGGGCGGTCCGGAACGGCGCTGACGTTCTTCACCCCGCGTGAACGCGGCCGCCTGACCCAGATCGAACGGCTCACCCGCACGAGCCTCACCGAGGTCCCCATCCCGACCCCCGCGCAGGTCAGCGCCCATCGTGCCGCGACGGTCCTCGACTCGGTCTCCGAGCGCATCAGTGCGGGTCGGTTGCACATGTATCGCGACCAGCTCGCTGAGCGCATCGGCTCCGAGGGTGATCCGATGGAGATCGCCGCCGCTCTGCTCGCACTCGCCGTGGGTGATGCGGGTCCGCGCGCGAACGACCAGGACGAGGTTGCCTCTCCAGCCGAGCAGACCTTCGATCGCGAGAGCAACTCCGATCGTGGCCGTTCAGCCAGTGGTCGTCCGCGACGTTCCGCCAGCGGATCGGTCTACCGGGTCGCGGTGGGCCACAGCCACGGGGTGCGGCCGCAGGACATCGTCGGCGCCATCACCGGTGAAGGCGGCCTGCGGGGCTCCGATCTGGGCAAGATCGACATCTTCTCCCGCTTCTCGCTGGTGGAGATCGGGCCGGACCTGAGCCCCGATGTCACCCGCAGGATCGCCCAGGCCCGGGTCGCGGGGCAGTCCCTGCACATTCGCCCGGACACCGGACCGCGGGGCAATGCGGGCGCGCGCCCGGCAGCCTCGACGAAGCGCGGCGGCCGGCCCGAGGGCCGACGCCCCGGCGCTCAGCACCGGGGCCGTCGCCCCGTGGGGAGCACCGGAAGCCGCTGAGGTTTACACCGTGGGAGCCACCGTGGGCCAGAGGTCGGCCGCCGGTGGCTCCCACGTCTGTGCGTCGGCGTCGACCTGCTCTCCGTTGCGGATGTCTTTGACCTGGTGACCCTCCGGCGAGGGAAACCAGACGAAGGGGATACCGCGCCGATCGGCGAAACGGATCTGCTTACCGAACTTCGCCGCTGATGGGGCGACGTCGGTCGGGATACCGCGACGCCGCAGCGCTGCGGCGATGGCGACGCTGTCGGCACGGGTCTGTTCGTCGGTGACGGCCACCAGCACCGCTGTCGGAACGGATCGGCTCGCGCGCACCAGGTCCGCGCTGAGGAGGCGGGAGACCAGCCGTGTGACACCGATCGACATCCCCACACCGGGATAGGTCGCGGAACCATCAGAAGCGAGCGAGTCGTACCGGCCGCCAGAGCTGATCGAGCCGAGCTGCTCATGCCCGACGAGGGTGGTTTCGTACACGCTGCCGGTGTAGTAGTCGAGGCCGCGGGCGATCTTCAGGTCGGCGACCACGGTGCCCGGCACACGTTGCTGTGCCGCCTCCACGAGGGTGACCAGTTCCTCGAGCCCCTCCTGCAGCAGCTCACTGCGCGCACCGAGGGCGAGCACCCGATCGGCGATAGAGCCATCCGTACCGGAGATCGACGCCAGATCCAGGCATGACTGCGCCTGCTCCGGTGAGGCGCCGTTCTCCTGCTGCAGCGTGGCGAGTACTCGCTCGGGTCCGATCTTGTCGAGCTTGTCGATGGTCCGCAGCACGCCCTCGACGTCAGCGAGGCCGATGGCCTCGTAGAAGCCCTGTGCGACTTTGCGATTGTTGACCTGGATCCGCACCGGGGGTACGCCGAACTGCTGCAGCCGGGCGAACACCTCCGCCATCACGAGTGGAACCTCGACCTCGAAGTGGAACGGCAGTGCCCCGGACCCGACCACGTCGATATCGGCCTGAGTGAACTCCCGGAAGCGGCCTTCCTGCGGGCGTTCGCCCCGCCATACCGACTGCACCTGATACCGCTTGAACGGGAACTGCAGCCGACCCGAGTTCTCCAGCACGTACCTCGCAAACGGGACCGTGAGATCGAAGTGCAGACCCAGCGCCTTGTGATCGAGATCGTCCTCGCCCGCATCGACGGACTCCTCCGCCTGCAACCGGCGCAGCACATACACCTCTTTCGAGGTCTCTCCCTTGCGTAGGAGCTGTTCGAGCGGCTCCACCGCGCGCGTCTGGATCCCGGCGAAACCGTGCAGTTCGAAGGTGCGTCGCACCGTCTCCAGGACTGCATGCTCGACGGCACGGCCTTCGGGGAGCCATTCAGGGAATCCGGACAGGGGTGAGATGCGAGCCATGGACCGCATTCTCCCATCGGCTGAGCATGGAGATGCAGTTGTGACCATCCCGTGACCGTTCTAGGCACGTCTCATGCACGGGCCCTGCGGGCCCTCCCCTAGAATCGCCACCGTGTGCCCGCGCTCCGAGCGCGGGTCGGAGCGTGCGCGCCCCACACCAGGGCCACGAAGAGGAGACCGGATTGTCCCCGAGCAAGCGGGAGCGGGAGTACGCCCGCCGACGGTACGAGAAGCGTGCAGCACGTCAGGAGCGAGCAGCGCAGGTTGCCCGTGAGCGCCGGATCGTGGCCGCCGTGGTCGTGGTCGTCCTCGCCGTGGTCGCCGTTGCCCTCATCGTGCTCAACCGTCAGCAGGGCGATGTGCCCGAGGCCGGGTCCACTCCGAGCGCCACGGCCAGTACGCCGGCGGACTCGGCCGATCCGCTGGATCCGTTGCCCACGACGCAGCCACGCAGCTACGACGCACCCCCGCCGGCCGGCGACTCCCTCGACACCAGCTGGAACGCCGTGATCAGGACCAACATGGGCGAGATCGCCGTGACGCTGGACGGACTCGCCGCACCGCAGGCGGTAGCCTCGTTCCTCATGCTTGCGGGAGACGACTACTTCGACGGGACGGCGTGTCACCGGCTGCTGCCGGACTCGCTGTTGCAGTGCGGCGATCCGACCGCCACCGGAACCGGTGGGCCCGGCTATTCCTTCGGCCCGGTTGAGAACGCTCCCGACGACGACGTGTATCCGGCCGGCACGCTGGCCATGGCCCGGCAGGGCAATAACGGCGAGAGCATGGGATCGCAGTTCTTCCTCGTCTTCGGCGACGTGACTCTTCCCAGCGACAGCGCCGGGGGTTACACCGTGTTCGGCGAGGTGACCGAAGGGCTCGACATCCTGGAGCAGATCGGCGCCGCCGGGACGGCCGACGGAGGCGTCGACGGCCGGCCGGCACAGAACGTGATTATCGAGAGTGTGGACATCCAGTGACCGAGCAGCAGGCCGACCCCCAGGACGAGGCGAACTCCGTGAGCAGCGACCAGGTAGAGACGACTCCGAGCGCGGACCAGGCCGACGTGGCCGAGAACGCTCCGGCCGCCCCGGAGACACCGGCACCGGCACCCTCACCGGCGCCCAAGCCGTCGGCGATCCCCACACCTGCCGCCCTCGCGCCGAAGGTGCGGTCACACCCGCCGGCCGGGGCGCCGGGAGTGGCGGCATCACCGGCCGCACCTCCCACACCGGCAGTGCCTGGTGTGCCTGCGGTGCCGACGACGGATCCCACGGCACCACCGATGGATCCTGCGGACGTCGCGGCCGCGACCGAGTTCGGTCGTGTCGACCCCGATGGCACCGTGTACGTGCGGGAGGCAGGCGAGGAACGGACGGTAGGGCAGTTCCCCGACGTTTCGGAGGCTGAAGCACTGTCGCTGTATATCCGCCGCTTCCTCGACCTCAAGGCGCAGGTGGAGCTTTTCGCAGCACGGATCAGCCAGCTCAGCGTCAAGGATCTGGACACCACGCAGCACAACCTGGCCGAGGCTCTGGCCGAACCGGCTGCCGTCGGCGACCTGGACGGATTGCGCGCGCGCTTCGACGAGCTCAAGGAAGCCGCCAAGGAGCGGCGCCAGCAGGTACAGGCCGAACGGGAGGAGGCCAAGGCGCAGGCCTTGGCCGAGCGGACGGCGATCGTCGAGCAGGCGGAGCAGATCGCTGCCATGGATCCCTCCCGAGTGCAGTGGAAGACACAGGGCCAGGCCCTGCGCGACCTGCTCGATACCTGGAAGGTGGCCCAGAAGACCGGGCCCCGTCTCGACCGACCGACCGAAGACTCCTTGTGGAAGCGATTCGCTGCCGCTCGCTCAGCGTTCGACAAGCAACGACGGCAGTTCTTCTCCGAGCTCGACAAGCAACATGCCGAGGCGAAGGAGATCAAGGCGAAACTGATCGAGCGTGCCGAGGCGCTCTCTGCCTCCACCGACTGGGGTCCGACCACCCTCGCCTACCGTGACCTGATGGCCGAATGGAAGGCCGCGGGCCGGGCCGCACGCAAGGAGGACGACGCCCTCTGGGAGCGGTTCCGTGCCGCACAGGACCGCTTCTTCGAGGCGCGGAACGCTCAGAATGCACAGATCGACGCCGAGTACGGCGAGAATCTCGACGTGAAGCTGGCCCTGCTGGAGGAGGCGGAGGCGCTCGTCCCCGTCACCGACCTCAAGGACGCCAAGGCCCGCCTGCGCGACATCCAGGAGCGCTGGGAGGCCGCGGGTAAGGTGCCGCGCGGGGACGTTCAGCGCGTCGAAGGCCGGATGCGCGCCGTCGAGCAGTCGGTCCGTGATGCCGACCAGGCGGAGTGGCGCCGCAAGAACCCCCGCGTGCGTGCTCGAGCCGAGGGTGCCGCGGCCCAGCTCGAGGAGTCGATCGCTGGGCTCGAGGACGACCTCGCCAAGGCCGAAGCGTCCGGCGACCAGAAGGCGGTGCGGACCGCCACGGAGGCCCTGAACGCTCGCCGCGCCTGGCTGGAACAGGTGCTGCGCGCAGCCGACGACGCTCGCTAGGGAGTGCTGACCGGGCCGTCCGAACGGGAGCCGGTGGTGCGGAAGACGTCGAACACCCCGTTGATGCCGCGTACAGCGCGCAGCACGTGTCCCAGATGAGAAGGCTCCGCCATCTCGAAGACGAACTTCGAGATCGCCACCCTGTCTCGGGAGGTGGCCACATTCGCGGACAGGATGTTCACGTGGTTGTCGGAGAGCACCTTCGTCACGTCCGAAAGCAGACCATTGCGGTCAAGCGCCTCCACCTGGATCTGTACGAGGAACACGCTCTGGGTGCCGGGGGCCCACTCGACGTCGATCATCCGCTCCGGCTGCCGGCGTAGGCTCTCCACGTTCGCGCAGTCCACCAGGTGCACCGAGATCCCTGCGCCGCGGGTCACGAACCCCACGATCGGATCGCCCGGGACAGGGGTACAGCACTTCGCGAGCTTCGTCCACGTCTCCCCCGCGTCCATCCCCTTGACGATGATGCCGGGGTCACCGCCGCGACCGTGCCGCATCGGCGCTCCCGGGCGCGTGATCTCCGCCAGGTCCTCTTCGTGCCCATCCTCACCGCCGAGATTGGCCACCAGCTTCGAGACGACGTTCGCGGCCGAGACGTGTCCCTCACCGACGGCGGCGTACAACGCCGTCACGTCCGGATAGTGCATCTCATCGGCGACCGTCAGCAGGGTGTCGTGGTTCAACAGACGCTGCATCGGCAGGTTCTGCTTGCGCATCGCCTTCGCAATGAGCGTCTTGCCGGTATCGACAGCCTCCTCGCGGCGCTCCTTGCTGAACCAGGAACGGATCTTGTTCCGTGCCCGAGGCGACTTCACGAACGTGAGCCAGTCCTGGCTCGGGCCGGCGCCCTCGGCCCGGGAGGTAAACACCTCGACCGTGTCACCGTTCTCGAGCGTCGACTCCAGCGGTACCAATCGGCCGTTCACCCGGGCGCCGACGGTGCGGTGGCCCACCTCGGTGTGCACGGCGTAGGCGAAGTCGACCGGGGTCGAACCGCCAGGCAACGAGAGCACGTCGCCCTTGGGGGTGAAGACGTAGACCTCCGCACCGGACATCTCGAAGCGGAGCGAATCGAGAAACTCCCCGGGATCGGCCGTCTCGCGCTGCCAGTCCACGAGCTGGCGCAACCATGGCATCGCATCCACCTCGGCCGAGGTCTTCGACCCGGTGCGGCTGCTCTCCTTGTACTTCCAGTGCGCTGCTACCCCATACTCGGCCCGGCGGTGCATGTCATGACTGCGAATCTGGATCTCGACCGGCTTGCCGGTCGGGCCGATCACCGTCGTGTGCAGCGACTGATACATGTTGAACTTCGGCATCGCGATGTAGTCCTTGAACCGGCCCGGTACCGGGTTCCATCGCGCGTGCAGCGCACCGAGGGCGCCGTAGCAGTCCCGCACCGAGTCGACCAGCACCCGCACCCCGACCAGGTCGTAGATGTCGGCGAAGTCGCGTCCGCGCACGATCATCTTCTGGTAGATCGAGTAGTAGTGCTTGGGACGGCCCGTGACCGTCGCCTTGATCTTCGCTGCCTTCAGATCCTCGGCCACCTGGGTGCGTACCGTGGTCAAGAACTCTTCTCGCGCCGGTGCACGTTCAGCGACAAGGTGCACGATCTCATCGAACACCTTCGGGTAGAGGGTGGCGAAGGAGAGATCCTCCAACTCCCACTTGATCGTGTTCATCCCCAGGCGATGCGCCAACGGGGCGTAGATCTCGAGGGTCTCACGAGCCTTCTTCGACGCCGAGGACGCATTGACGTAGCGCCACGTGCGGGCGTTGTGAAGTCGGTCGGCCAGTTTGATCACCAGGACGCGGATGTCTCGCGCCATCGCGATCACCATCTTGCGCACGGTCTCGGCCTGGGCAGCCTCGCCGTACTGCACCTTGTCCAGTTTCGTGACGCCGTCAACCAGCAGTGCGATCTCGTCCCCGAACTCCTGCCTGAGGTCCTCCAGCGAATAGCTGGTGTCCTCGACGGTGTCGTGCAGCAGGGCGGCGGCGAGCGTCGGCGGTGTCATTCCGAGTTCGGCGAGAATCGTCGCAACCGCGACCGGGTGAGTGATGTAGGGGTCGCCACTCTTGCGCAGCTGGCCCGCGTGCGCTCGTTCGGCCACACGGTAGGCACGCTCGATGAGCGTGATGTCACCCTTGGGGTGATTGCTCCGGACGACGGAGATGAGCGGGTCGAGGGCGGCGGGTGTGCTCGAGGTGCGGCCGCCGAAGCGCAGGAGGCCGGAGCGTGGCCGCACCGGAGGAACGCGGCTGTCGCCGGCCGTTTCCTGCTCCTGGGCCACGTCCTCGCTCATCTATCCATCCTACGCGCGGCCCTGGCGCCGTCGTGGACCGTTAGCGACGCGGACGGGCCCACGCCCACGGATCGATATCAGTACGTGACCAAGGTGTGCAGCTCCCGCCCGGGAAGCCGGTCGCGACCGCCAAGCTCTCCCAGCTCGAGCAGGAATCCCAGCCCGGTGATCGTGGCGCCCGCCCGTTCCAGCAGCGCGCAGGCCGCAGCCGCCGTACCTCCGGTCGCGAGCACATCGTCCAGCACCGCGACGCGCGCTCCCGGACGCAAGGCATCCGCGGGGATCTCGATGCTCGCCGAACCGTACTCCAGCTGGTAATCGGCCGAGAGAACCGGTGGCGGAAGTTTGCCGGCCTTGCGGACCGTCAGCAACGAGCAGCCCAGGACCGAGGCCAGCGGGGCCGCCAGCAAGAAGCCACGTGCCTCGATTCCGGCGACCGCATCCACCGCCCCGCTGAAGACATCGGCGAGATGACCGATCACCGCCGAGAACGCGGTACCGTCCGCAAGCAGCGGGGTGATGTCACGGAAGGTCACACCCTCCTGCGGAAACCCGGGGACATCACGCACCCGAGCCCGGATCAGATCGCTCAGCCCATCGGAGACGGGCGTCGGGGTCATCCGCGCGACCGCCGCTTACGGCGCGGTTGCGCGGCCTGCCCCCGGTGCCCGCCGGCGATCAGTCCGCCCGTGCCGACCGGTTCCGCCGCGCCGACCACGTCACCGGACGAAGCCGCGGCGAGCACCGCCTCCCGGCGCTCCTGCACCTTCTCGGTGTGCTCGGTGACCGCAGGCCGTCTCGACTCCAGCAACACGTGCAGCGGGGTCGCGATGAAGATCGAGGAAGCCGTCGAGGCGATCATGCCGATGAACAGCGCCAGGGAGATGTCCCGCAACGTCCCCGCACCGAGCAGGAATGCACCGATGAAGAGGATCGCTGCCACGGGCAGCACCCCGACCACGGACGTGTTGATCGAGCGAACCAGCGTCTGGTTGACCGCCAGATTCGCGCCCTCGGCATAGCTGTAGCGCGTCTGCTCGGTGAGCCCGGCGGTGTTCTCGCGTACCTTGTCGAAGACCACCACGGTGTCGTAGAGCGAGTACCCGAGGATCGTCAGGAAGCCGATCACCGTCGCCGGGGTCACCTCGAAACCGATCGCGGCGTAGATCCCGACGGTCAGTACCACGTCGTGGAGCAGCGCGACCAGCGCTGCGACCGCCATGGTCCAGCGCCGGAAGTACAGGACCATGACCGCACTGACGAGGACGAGGAAGATCACCAGGCTCTGCAGTGCCTTGGTCGTGACATCCTGCCCCCAGAACGGACCCACGAAAGACGAGGTGACATCCGTGGCGGGCACCCCGTAGGCGTCGGCGAGCTCGGCTGCGACGTCAGTGGTCTCCAGGTCGCTCAGTTGCTCGGTCTGCACCTGCACGGTGTCGTCCCCGACGATCGTCACGCGTGCCACATGGTCGGTGCCGACGTCGTCGAGCACCTCGTGTGCCGGGCCTTCCTCAGCGGTGGCCGTACCGGAGATCGTGAACTGTGAACCACCCGTGAACTCGATCCCGAGGTTCAAGCCCCGCACCCCGAGAACCAGTGCCGACAGGATGACCAGCATGGCAGCAGCGGTGAACCACCGGCGCCGGTGGCCGACGATGTCGAACGAACGCCGGCCCGTGTACAGGTCGTTGCCGAACCTTGCGAAGCTGGGCATCAGCGCTCCCCCTCCTTGCTACCAGTTCCGGCAGAGGCATCGGCCGTGACCCCGCTGCGCTCGTCGGCGTCCGCTGAGTCCCCGCCCTCGGTGCTCGCCGACGTGTGCTGTCCGTCGCGGGCTGCGAGTTCGGCAGCCCGGCGCCGCTCGGCGATCGTTTGCCCGGCCCCGGACTCTGCGCCGCTGCGGATCCGTCCCCGCCCACGGTAGAGCGGTACCTCCGAGCCGAGGTGCCGTGGGTCGAGCCCGGAGAGCCGGTGCCCCTGGCCGAAGAACTTCGTCCGCACCAGCAGCTGCATCATCGGGTGAGTGAACAGGAACACCACGATCACGTCGATGAAGGTCGTCAACCCCAGCGTGAACGCGAAACCGCGCACGCCTCCCACGGCCAGCGTGTACAACACGACCGCGGCCAGCAGGTTGACCGCATCCGAGGCCAGGATCGTACGCCGCGCCCGGGCCCAGCCGAGTTCGATCGCGTCCTCCAGCCGACGGCCCTCGCGCACCTCGTCGCGGATACGTTCGAAGTACACAATGAACGAGTCGGCCGTGATCCCGATCGCGACGATCAGACCGGCGACGCCTGCGAGGGAGAGCCGGTACCCGATGAGCTGCGACATCGCCGTGATCGCACCGTAGGTGATCGCACCGGCGATCAGCAGGCTGGCCATCGTGACCAGGCCCAGGCCCCGGTACTGCACCAGGCAGTACAGCACGATCAGAACCAATCCGATCAGACCGGCGAGGATGCCGCGCTCGAGTTGTTCGGCACCGAGGGTCGCCGAGATCTGGTCCTGGCTCTGCACCTCGAAGGTGATCGGGAGCGCGCCGAAGTTCAGCTGGTTCGCCAGTGACTGGGTCTCTTCCTGCGTGAACGGACTCGCCGAGCTGCCGCGAATCTGCGCCTCACCGTCGGGAATCTGCTCGGTGACGTTTGGCGCGGAGATCACCAGCCGGTCCAGCACCATCGCGAATCGGTTCTGGCCGCTGGTGGCGAGTCCGGCGAGCCGCTCGGTGATGTCCGAGAACGTCTCACCGCCGGCATTCGTGAAGGTGATGTTGACGACGTACTCGTTGGTGACGATCCCCTGTTGGTTCACGTACAGACCAGAGTTGGCGGTCTCGATCTCGGTCCCCGCCAGCTCGGACGGACCGAGGATGTACTTGGCCGTGCCGTCCTCGGCACAGGCCACCAGTGGGGCGTCCGGATCGTCCCCGCCGGTTCCGACCAGGTTCGCACTGTCGAGACAGTTGAGGGTGTAGAAGTCGTAGAGCACCTGCTCGGTGATCCAGGCGGTGTCCGAGGCGCTCGTCGGCTCGGTGGCCGGCTCGGTGGAGAGCTCGCCGTCGCCGTCCTGGTCAGCCGCCGTCCTGGCAGCCTCGGCAATCTCCTCGTCGGTGTACTGCGGCTGCGTATCGGGCTCGTCGGTGGACTCGTCCACGGCTTCGGGGTCCTCCGCCGCTTCCAGTGCGGAGGGGTCGATCGGACCCGGCCCCGCCTCGGTGAGCAGCACCCGGAAACGCATCTGCGCGCTGCGGCGGACCAGGTCGAGCGTCTCCTGGCTCGGGTTGCCCGGGAGGCCGACCACGATGTTCTCGCCACCCTGGCTGGTGATCTCCGCCTCGGCGACGCCACTGGCGTCGACGCGCTGACGCATGATGCGGATCGCCTCGTCGATCTGCGCCTCGGTCACCTCGGCACCCTCGGCGGTGGGCTGCAGGATGAGCTGGGTCCCGCCCTCAAGGTCGAGGGCGAGGCTTGGGCTCATCTCACCGTCGCCCCACCGTGCGGAGGCGAACAGCCCTCCGAAGGTCAGGCCGAGGATGATCAGCAGATAGATCAGCGTGCGCACGGGATGGACCCGGCTGCGTGTAGCCACTCGTACTTCTTCCTACCAGGCGCCGGCGCTCAGTCCGACGGCGATGAGAGGTCTCAGATCCGGTCGTCTCGGCGGATGTCGTCGAGCTCGTTGCGACTCGTGAATCCGGACGGCCGCGTCGGATCCTCGGACGCGCCCGAGGCATCGTCAGCCCCCGTGGAAGTCTCCGCATCCTCGGCAGTCTCCCCGTCCTCGACGTCACCGGCCTCATCAGCCTCGCCCACGGGCTGTTCGGCGTCTCGCAATTTTGCCAGCGCGGCTTTGATGAACCGCACCTGGGTGCCGGGGCTGGTCTCGAGCGTGATGACATCCCCGTCGACGTCGACCACCGTGCCGATCAGACCACCGATGGTCTGCACCTCCTGCCCCTCCTCGAGGTGGTCGCGGAAGGACAACTGGTCCTGCTGCTTGCGGCGCATGCGCCAGTTCATGAACAGCAGGGCACCGAGCCCCACCACGACGATGGCGAGAAATGCGGGGTCCATGAGTGGGCACGCTCCAGTGCTGGGTCGAGAAGACGGACGTCTCAGCGATTGTAGGTGACCGGCGACGGGCCACCAACCACAGGTCGACTACGACCGGTCGGGACAATCCCGGGACATCACTCCCAGAGCGCTCCGGTCCGGGTCGGCGCACTCATGCCCAGGTGCTCGAATGCCGCGGCCGTGGCCACCCGGCCCCGTGGCGTCCGGGCCATGAATCCCTCGCGTACGAGGAACGGTTCGGCCACCGTCTCCACCGTCTCAGGTTCCTCCCCGATGGCGACGGCGAGTGTGGTCAGCCCGGTCGGCCCACCGCCGAACTGACGGCATAGCGCGCGCAGCACCGCACGGTCCAGCCGGTCCAGACCGCGCGGGTCGACCTCGAAGACATCGAGTGCAGCCATCGCGGCACCCAGATCCAGCACACCCGTGCCGCGCACCTGCGCCCAGTCCTGCACGCGGCGCAGGAGCCGGTTGGCGATCCGCGGCGTCCCGCGTGCGCGAGAGGCGATCTGGGAGGCCGCGTCAGCGTGCAGATCGGCCCCGAGCAGCCGAGCCGACCGCGTCAGCACCAGCTCGAGCTCGTCCTCGGAGTAGAAGTCCATGTGGGCGGTGAAGCCGAACCGGTCCCGCAATGGCGCGGGCAGCAGACCTGACCGGGTCGTGGCTCCCACCACGGTGAACGGAGGCAGAGACAGCGGGATGGCGGTGGCGCCGGGTCCTTTGCCGACCACGACGTCGACCCGGAAGTCCTCCATCGCCAGGTAGAGCATCTCCTCGGCGGGCCGGGCCAGCCGATGGATCTCGTCGATGAAGAGGACGTCTCCCTCCTGCACGGCGGAGAGGATAGCGGCCAGGTCGCCTGCATGCTGGACCGCCGGACCGGAGGTGATGCGCAGCGCCCCACCCACCTCCGAGGCCACGATCATCGCCAGGGTGGTCTTCCCGAGCCCGGGTGGGCCGGCCAGGAGGACGTGGTCGGGGGACTTCGACCGGGCGTTGGCAGCGTCGAGCACCAACGAGAGCTGGTCGCGTACGACCGGTTGTCCGATGAACTCCTCCAACCGCCGTGGCCGCAGCGCCGCCTCGGCCGCACGGTCCAGCTCGTCCGCCTCGGCGGCCAGCAGGTGGTCCTCGTGCTCAGCCACGAACGCCTCCTCCCAGGCGCAGCAATGAGGCACGGAGGACGGCGCCGGTGTCGCCGGTCACCGACGTATCCTCCTCGGCGAGGACCGCATCGACGGCGCTCTCGGCCTGCTTGGCAGCCCATCCCAGGCCGATGAGGGCTGCGACGACGTCAGTGCGCCCACCCTCGGCAGCCGCAGGGACGGCAGCGGTGGTCCCGTCTGCGGCGGGTCCGAGCCGGTCACCCAGCTCCAGCACGATCCGTCGCGCCCCCTTCTGCCCGATCCCCGGCACGCGTGTGAGGGCTTTGAGGTCTTCGATCGCGACGGCGCTGCGCAGCTCGTCTGGCGAGTGGACGGCAAGCATCGCCAGGGCCAGCCGCGGACCGACCCCGCTGACGGTGAGCAGTGTGTCGAAGACGTCGCGTTCCTCAGCGTTCGCGAACCCGAACAGGGTCATGGAGTCCTCACGGACGACGAGTGTGGTCGCGAGGCTGGCCTCCGCTCCCGCTCGCAGTCCGGCCAACGTGCCGGGGGTGGCCTGCACCCGGTACCCGATCCCTCCGGTGGACAGGACGCAGGCGTCGAGTCCGACGTGGTCCACTCGACCGGTGACCGAGGCGATCATCTGCTGCTCCTCCCACTGACGGTCCGGTACGACACGGATCGTCACGCGAACATCTGTACTAGCGCCAGGTTAACGGCCAGGGAAGCGGGCGCGGGTGCGACCCGCCGTCCGGGATTGCGCTTCTGCCGCCGCCCAGGCCTGCTGCGCGGGTGTCTGCCGCGATCCGGCTGCCTGGTGTACCGATCCGACGGCGTGCGCTCGCCATGCGTGCGTGATCGCCAGTGCCAGGGCATCCGCCGCATCAGCGGGCCGCGGGATCTCAGGCAGCTCAAGCAGACGCCGCACCATTTCTTGCACCTGGGCCTTCTCGGCACGACCGCTCCCGGTCACCGCAGCCTTCACTTCGCTCGGCGTGTGCAGCGCGACCGGTACCCGGGCTCGACTCGCCGCGACCATCGCCAGCCCGGCCACCTGTGCGGTCCCGGTCACTGTGCGCACGTTGTGCTGGGCGAACACTTGCTCGACGGCGACGGCATCGGGCTCCAGCCGCGCGATCCAGGCCTCGATCTCGTCGGCGATCGCCCGGAGGCGTTCACTGAGGGGATCTTCCGGTGCGGTCCGCGCCACACCGACGTCGACGAGCCGCAGGCCGCGGCCACGTCCCGAGTCGACAACACCCAGTCCGCACCTGGTCAGGCCAGGATCGACACCGAGGATGCGAAAGCTCATGAATGCCACTCTCCCAGCCGGTGGGAGGCTGGTGTGGAACCGACACGAGAGCGGGCCGTCAGGACTCCTCGACCGCGGCCAGTACCTCGTCCGAGGCGTCGAAGTTGGCGAACACGTTCTGCACGTCGTCACTGTCATCGAGAGCGTCCAGTAGGCGAAGCACCTTGCGGGCACCCTCGACGTCGACCTCGATCTGGGTGGCGGGGACGAACTGCGCGTCGGCGGAGTCGTAGTCGATTCCGGCCTCCTGCAGCGCCGTGCGCACTGCCACCAGATCTGTCGCCTCGCTCAGCACTTCGAACGACTCCCCGAGGTCGTTGACCTCCTCGGCACCGGCATCCAGGACCGCGACGAGGATGTCGTCCTCGGTGAGACCGTCCGTCTTGGAGACCAGCACGACACCCTTGCGGGTGAACAGGTAGGAGACGCTGCCCGGGTCGGCGAGGTTGCCGCCGTTACGGGTGAACGCGACACGCACATCGGAGGCGGCGCGGTTCTTGTTGTCGGTCAGGCACTCCACGAGCACGGCCACACCGCCGGGCGCATACCCCTCGTACATGATCGTCTCGTAGTCGGCCGCACCGGCTTCCTCACCGGAGCCACGCTTGAGTGCCCGGTCGATGTTGTCATTAGGTACCGAGGACTTCTTGGCCTTCTGGATGGCATCGAAGAGGGTCGGGTTGGCGGCCGGGTCGCCACCGCCGGTACGGGCGGCGACCTCGATGTTCTTGATCAGCTTGGCGAACAGCTTGCCTCGCTTGGCATCGATCGCTGCCTTCTTGTGCTTCGTCGTTGCCCATTTGGAGTGACCCGACATGTGTTCACCTCTCGCATCTGATCCTGTGCTCCGCAACTCGGCCGCCCTGCGGAGCGAATGACTCAGCGGTGCGCCCGGACCAGATCGACGAATGCGCGGTGGATGCGCACGTCCCCACTGATCTCCGGGTGGAAGGCAGTCGCCATCAGCGCACCCTGACGTACTGCGACGATCCTACCCGCCGCCGGACCGGTGCTCACTGTAGCGAGCACGTCCACACCGGCCGCTGCTTGCTCGACCCACGGAGCTCGGATGAAGACCGCGCGCATCGGCTCCTCATCGTCGCCGGCTCCGAGCTGCGGAGCGTGCAGATCCTCCTCGAAGGAGTCGACCTGACGTCCGAAGGCGTTGCGGCGCACGGTCACGTCGAGCCCGCCCACCGTCTGCTGCCCGTCGATCCCGTCCAGGATCCGATCGGCGAGCAGGATCATGCCCGCGCACGAACCGTAGACAGGCATGCCACCGGCGATGCGAGCGCGCAGCGGCTCCATCAGGCCGAACCTGCGTAGCAGCTTGTCGATCGTCGAGGATTCGCCGCCGGGGAGGACGAGTGCATCCACCGAGCTGAGCTCCTCGCTGCGGCGCACACGCCTGGACCGGGCACCCGCTCGCTCCAGCGCACGCGAGTGCTCCAGCACGTCACCTTGGAGAGCGAGCACGCCGATGATGGGGTTGCTCACCGGTGATGTCCTTCCTCGCTCGCGCTGCTGGCTTGTCGCGTCGTCGCAGGGGACGCGATCGTCGTGCGCTCGTCCTGCAGACCGAGGTGGATGACCGTGCCGTCCCAGCCACTGCGCCACTGCCGGACCAGGGCCGGCAGCTGTGCGGGGAAGATCTCCCGCGTGACCTGGGCGAGGTCGCCGGCCTCCCACCAGCACACTTCGTCCATGAACCCCCGCTCGACCGCGGTCCATCCGTCCGTGCTGACGGCCGACCCTGCTGGGACGTGGGCGAGGAAGAAGACCTCGTCCTGACGTACGGTCTCGGCGAAGAAGTCGAATCTCGCCTGCCTGGTGAGGACGGGACCCACCAGCACCTGAGGGTCGACCCACAGGCCGGCCTCCTCGGCCAGCTCGCGCACCGCTGCCTGCCGCGGGCTCTCCCCTGGTTCGATACCGCCGCCGATCGTGAAGTACCACGAGCGTTCCGGCTGGTCGGCATCGTGCCCGCGCGCGAGCAGCACACGGCCGTCGTCACCGAAGACGACCACGCGTGCCGCCTGCCGGTAGGCGGTGCCGTCCGGGAGGCGCTCCCAGTCCGGCCCGAGATTGGCTCCGCTCACCCGCCCGGCGCCTCACCAACCCCGCTCGGCGAGCCGGTGCGGGACGGGTACGTCATCGACGTTGATCCCGACCATCGCCTCGCCCAGCCCGCGCGAGGCGTCGGCCACCTGATCCGGGTCGTCATAGAACGTGGTCGCACGAACGATGGCCGCTGCGCGCTGCGCGGGATTCCCGGACTTGAAGATCCCGGACCCGACGAACACGCCCTCGGCCCCGAGCTGCATCATCATCGCTGCGTCGGCCGGGGTGGCGATGCCGCCAGCAGTGAAGAGAACCACGGGGAGCTTGCCGGCTTGGGCAACCTCACGCACGAGCTCGTAGGGGGCCTGCAGCTCCTTCGCGGCGACATACAGCTCGTCCTGCGGCAGATTCTGCAGCCGGCGGATCTCCTGCCGGATCTGACGCATGTGGGTGGTCGCGTTGGAGACGTCACCCGTACCCGCCTCCCCCTTCGAGCGGATCATGGCGGCACCCTCGGTGATACGCCGCAACGCCTCTCCGAGGTTGGTCGCCCCGCACACGAACGGCACGGTGAAGTCCCATTTGTCGATGTGATTGGCATAGTCGGCGGGGGTCAGGACTTCGGACTCGTCGATGTAATCGACCCCGAGGCTCTGCAGCACCTGGGCCTCGACGAAGTGACCGATGCGCGCCTTGGCCATCACCGGGATCGAGACCGTCGAGACGATGCCGTCGATCATGTCAGGGTCGCTCATCCGCGAGACCCCGCCCTGGGCGCGGATATCGGCCGGGACCCGCTCGAGAGCCATGACTGCCACGGCACCGGCGTCCTCGGCGATCTTGGCCTGCTCCGGTGTGACGACGTCCATGATGACGCCGCCCTTGAGCATCTCGGCCATACCGCGCTTGACCCGGGCGGTCCCGCGGATGGTGCCCTGCTCGGACTCGGTGGGCGGGGGTGTCGGAGTGTCGGACACGATGACCTTTCGGGCGTTGGGCAGGCGGCGGCGCCGCCGGGACTACCGCCATTCTAGTGCCCGCAGGCTCGCGCCGACGTGACCTGCCAGCGCCGTCTCATCCCCACCCCGGCGGCCTTCACGCGGCACTCAGCTCAGTAGCCGCGAGCGGCAGCAGCCCGGGCGATGGTGCCGCGCAGCTCGACCAGGTGCTCGAGGAGCTCGGTCTCACTGCGGTCGGCTCGCACGGGCCGCCCGAGCAGCACCTTCTGCCGGCGCAGCGCCAAGGTCGTCGCATCCCGCTGGAACTCGACCATCGCACGCTTGGAGCGCTCCCCCAGACGCGTGGCCCAGGTCTTGGCCTCGCTGCGCAACCGCAACGACGCAAGCATGTCCACCTCATGTGGTGCGAACCATCCCACCTGGGCGTATTCGCCGAGCCGGCCGCGGATGATCCGCGCCTCATGACGGCGCAGCCACCACAGCAACAGCACCATGGCGGCGAAGACCGGCACCTGCACGAGTGCGTAGACCACGAAGAAGTTCGCCGCGAACAGCGCGCTGCCGTTCCACAGGGCGTGCAGGGCCATCGCCCCGAGCAGCCCGAGAGGAAAGGCCAGCAGAACTGTGCGCCGCCGCGCGGACCGGGCAGCGAGCCCGATGGCCAGGCCCGTGCACGCGCAGAACAGCGCATGGGCGAAAGGCGACATCAGCCCGCGCAGCACGAAGACCTCCAGCACCACCTGCGCATTGCTGGAGAAGTACAGGATGTTCTCCGTGAAGGCGAACCCGGCTCCCACCGTGGCCGCATAAACCACACCGTCGACCGGGCTGTCGAGATGCTGGCGGCGCACAAGGAAGATCAGCAGCACTCCCGCCCCCTTCACCAGCTCCTCGACCACCGGTGCCACCACCACAGCGCCCAGGGCATCTGCGGTTGACGGATCGCCGGTGCGCACCTGGATCAGGACGATCGCCGTGGTGTTGAGCACCAAGGCGCTCAGCACGGCTACGCCGGCTCCCCACAGAAGGGCCACGAGCAGCATCGGTACCGGCTCCGGCTCCCACCGGTCCAGCCAGCGCACCCCGGCAAGGACGATCGCCAGGGGCACGAGCGCAAGCACGAATCCCATCGAGGTGCTGCCCAGTCCTGTCACCAAAGCGATATAGCCGAGCGCGATCAGCAGTGCGAGACCACCGATGATCGACGTCACGAGCTGGAAGACAAACCGGTTCCGGGTGCGCTGCCCGGGAGCCCACACCTGGGGTACGGGGCCACTGCGCAGGGGCGGTGCTGACCCCGCCGGTCCAGCCGGCCACCCGCTCGCACCGGGTGCGCCAGCCGAGGCAGGCGCTTGACCGGGTCGTCGTGGCCGGTACGCCGGCGGATACTCGAGCGGCATGGGCCTCACCTCAGGGCGTGACATCCGGACCGGGGTCGAGCACGTCGACCTCGTCGTCCATCTCAAACGGTCGTGGCATCGGGGCGAGGCCCGCCAACCGGAACAACCGCACCGCCCAGGTACTGCGGACGTGCCGGATCTGGACGACGGCGTCATTGTGGAACCGGCGCGCCAACTGCACCCGGTAGACGTGGTGAGCCAGGGTGCGCAGGTGAGTTGCGCCGTCGGGGGTGGCGGCCAGCGGACGCTGATCCTCCGGTGTGCCCAGAGCTGTGCGCAGCGCCCGGCTCAGTTCGCTCTCCGCGAGGCCACGCGCTTGACCGACGGCTCGGCCCGGGCCGGTGGCACTGTGATCGTCCTCGCCGACCAAGCGCTCAGACTCCACCGCCGCGCGCCACCCGGCGTCAGCCACCACCATGGCGCCGGCAGGATCGAGCAATCCCGACTCCGCGAGTGCGATCGCGGACTCCGCGCGGTGCACGAGCTGGGCCTCGAGCGTTGCCCGGGAACTGTTCTCACGACGGTGCAGCCGATCGAGCCGTCGTGCCGCCGTCACCAGCACGACGGCGATCAGGATGAGCCCGGCGACCACGATCAGGGCGATCTCGGCAGCGTTCATGCCTCTCCCCTCCTGAAGAGCCGGCCCAACAAGGGCCGTACCCCGCTCACCGGGCCCGGCGTGGGCGTCACCATCGCGTAGACGTCGAGGATCCGCGCCGCCACCTCGTCCCAATCGAAACGCACGACGGCGGAGCGTGCGTGCGCCCGGCGCGCCCGGCTTTCCGCCGGATCGTCCAGGGCTCGGCAGATCGTCTGCGCCAGCGAGGCAGAGTCTCCCGTGGCGAACAGGAATCCGGAGCCGCCGTCGTCGAGCACGCGCCGAAAGGCGTTGAGATCGCTGGCCACGACCGTGGTCCCGGCGCTCATCGCCTCCACCAGCACGATGCCGAAGCTCTCCCCGCCGGTCTGGGGAGCGACATACACGTCGGCCGAGGCGAGCAGTGAGGCCTTCTCGGCATCGCTGATGCCGCCGAGTCCCTCAACCGCTGCAGCATGGTCACCCATGCCTCGCACTGCCGCCTCCAGATGGCCTCGTCCTGCCACCAGGAAACGTGCTCCCGGATACCGGGCGCGGACGGCCGCGACCGCGCCGAGCAGAACGGGCAGGCCCTTGCGCGATTCGTCCAGTCGCCCGAGGAAGGCGATCGTGGGTGCCTGGGCCGTGCCCTGCCATGCCGGCTGCACCGGCGCTTCGGCGAAGGTGCGGGTGTTGACCCCGTTGGGAATGATCACCGCGTCACCGCCGAGGTGCTCGACAACGGTGCGACGGGCATCTTCCGAGACGGCGATCCGCGCACTGATCCGTTCCAGACCGGGGCGTACGAGTGGGTAAGCGAGCTGCATCGCCCGGGAACGCTCCTGCGCGGAGTGGAACGTGGCCACGACGGGCACATCCGCGAGCCGCAGGGAGATCAGGCCGACCGAGGGTGCGAACGGTTCGTGGATGTGGACCACGTCGAACTCGCCGGCGGCCAGCCACCGGCTCGCCCGAGCTGCGACCACCGGCCCGAACGCCAGCCGGGCGACTGACCCGTTGTAGCGCACCGGTACGGCGCCGCCCACCGACTCCACATAGGACGGAAGCTCGGTGTCGTCTTCAGCCGGCGCGAGCACCGAGGTCGGGTGTCCGAGGTCAAGGAGACGCTCGGCCAGATCGCGGATATGGAACTGGACACCGCCCGGGGCGTCGAAGGAGTACGGGCTGACCAGGCCGACCCTCATGGTCCCTCCCCCGTCCCACGTCGTCGGGCTGGGTCGAGATCGTCGACAAAGACCTTCTGCAGCATGTGCCAGTCCTCGGGCACCTGGGCGAGGCGCGCGGCGTAGGCCGCGAACCAGGTGCGCGTGAGCGTGGCGCTGAGCGCTTGCACAGATGCTCCGGCGCGATCTGGCACCGGGGTCTCCTCAAGGAACTCGATATGAACTCCCCAGCGGCTACGGGCGGCCCGGCGCCGCGCACCACGCAACCGCTCGTAGGAGACGAGGACGGGGACGAGTCGGTGCCCTCGGGCGAGAGCGAGAGCCGCCGGACCGGGAGCCACGCGCAGTGCCGGACGGCCGGGACCATCGAGCTCGGTCTCGACGCCAGTGGAGGACAAGTCGCGATCGGCCAGCAGCGGCACCACGCCGGGACGACGCGAGGCCCTGAGCAAGTGGCGGAACACTCCACCACCGCGCTCGTGCGGGACGATCACCATCCCGAGCGACTCGCGGAACGCCAAGAACTCCTCGAACAGCTCCTCGGGTTCCAGGCGCTCAGCCACCGTGATCACGGTACCCAGGTGCCGGTTCGCCCATGCGCCGGCGAGGTCCCAGTTGCCCGCGTGCCCGAGCGCCAGCACGACGGTGCCGCCAGCACGAACCTCATCAGCCACCCACTCGTGCCCCGACGCCCGTACGCGGGCGTCGACCTCGGTCTCCGTCATCCCCGGGAGCTGGAAGGCCTCGCAGTAGTACCGCATGTACGAGCGCATGCCGCGGCGGGAGAGCCGGCGCAGGGCGCGGCGGGAGAGGCCAGGAACGAGCCGGTCGAGGTTGCGTTCCAGCTGCCGCACCCCAGGGATGCGCAGAGTGTGCACAGCCACGGCGATGACGTCGAAGAGGGCGCTGGCCAGCCCCCTCGGCATCCGGGGGACCCACCGCCAAGCGAGTGCGAACAGCCGGGCCGGATCAGTTGCCCTCATCGCCGGCCTCCATCTGCCTGGCCTGACCGCGAACGGTCAGCACCCGCTGCACGACGGTCACCGCACTAGCCGCGGCCAGGACTCCGAGCGCGAGGACCAGCACGCCATCCGGGGCACCGAGACCGACCGCAAGAGCCGCCACCAGCGCCACGACGAGGCGATCGGCGCGTTCGGCGATCCCGACCGATGCGCGCATCCCCAGCCCTTCGGCCCGCGCCCGCACATAGGAGACGAGCATGCCCGTCACCAGGCAGGCCAGCCCCACCCCCAGCCCTGGCAACTGCCACGCAGCCGGAGCGGACGTCGTCATGTACCACGTGAGGCCGCCGAAGACCGCGGCGTCCGAGAGGCGGTCCAGCGTGGAGTCCAAGAATGCCCCGAACGCCGACGATCCCCCACGCTCACGAGCCATCAGCCCGTCGACGGAGTCGGTGAAGGCGAGCACACCGATGATCAAGGCTCCGGCTGCCAGGTGCCCGGTGGGGAAGAGCCACAGTGCGGCCACCGAGACCAGCAGCGTCCCGGTCAGGGTGACGGCGTCCGGGTGAACACCCGCACGCACGAGCGTGCGCGCCAGCGGGCCGAAGATCGTCGACGTGACCGAGCGGCCACGGTTACCGAGAACCACTGTCACTCCCCCACTGCTGGGCCAGTTCACGCCTGGTGTCGGCGAGGAGTTCCGGAACGGCCTTCGCCCGGCCCACGATCGGCAGGAAGTTCGCATCCCCGCGCCACCGGGGCACGATGTGCTGATGGGCGTGCGCCGCAACACCTGCCCCGGCGACCTCGCCGGCGTTCATGCCGAGGTTGAAGCCGTCCGGCGCCTTCGCGGCGCGCAGGTGCACCATCGCGGCCTCCGTCAGCTCGATCAGCTCGGCCCGCTCTTGCCGGTTCATCGCCACCAGGTCCGGCACGTGGCGATACGGGCACACCAGCAGGTGCCCGGGGTTGTACGGGTACAGGTTCAGCACCACGTAGCAGGTGTGTCCCCGGTGCACGATCAGAGCGGTCTCGTCATCACCCTCGGGTGCCGCACAGAACGGGCAACCGGGCCCCGGACGGTCGTCCACGGGTTTGGACTCGCCACCGATGTAGGCCATCCGGTGGGGAGTCCACAGTCGGTCGTACCCGTCCGGGACGCCCGCCATCGATCCGGCTGCCTCCACCTCAGACCTGCACGCGGGTGGCGATCGCGTCCTGGATCAGTTCGATCGCCTCAGCTACCGGGACGCCGTTGCGTTGCGTGCCGTCGCGATAACGGAAGGAGACGGCGCCGGCTTCGGCGTCCTCACCACCGGCGATGAGCACGAATGGCACCTTCTCCTTCGTGGCGTTGCGGATCTTTTTATTGAATCGGTCGTCGCTGCTGTCCAGCTCGGCGCGCACGCCTGCGGTCCGCAACTGGTCGACGACGCCCCGCAGATAGTCGTCGAACACCTCGGCCACGGGAACCGCGACCACCTGGACGGGAGCGAGCCACGGGGGGAAGGCCCCCGCATAGTGCTCGGTCAGCACCCCGAAGAAGCGCTCGATCGAGCCAAACAGAGCACGGTGGATCATGACGGGCCGTTCCCGGCTGCCGTCGCTGGAGGTGTACTCGAGTTCGAACAGATCCGGCTCGAAGAAGTCCAGCTGGATGGTCGACAACTGCCAGGTACGGCCGATGGCGTCCTTGGCTTGCACCGAGATCTTCGGCCCGTAGAACGCGGCGCCACCGGGATCTGGCACGAGGTCGAGTCCGGACGCCTCGGCGACCTCAGCCAGCGTGCGGGTGGCCTCCTCCCAGGTCTCCTCGTCACCGACAGACTTCTCCGGGTTCCGGGTGGACAGCTCGAGATAGAAGTCGTCCAGACCGTAGTCCTTCAGCAAGTCCAGCACGAAGGTCAGCAGCGACCCGAGCTCCTCGCGCATCTGCTCACGGGAGCAGTAGATGTGGGCATCGTCCTGGGTGAAGCCCCGCGCCCGGGTCAGGCCGTGCACCACACCGGACTTCTCGTACCTGTAGACATGCCCGAACTCGAACAGCCGGAGCGGCAGTTCGCGGTAGGAGCGGCCGCGGGAGCGATAAACGAGATTGTGCATCGGGCAATTCATCGGCTTGAGGTAGTAGTCGTGGCCGGCCTTGATGATCTGCCCCTCGGCGTCGCGTTCTTCGTCCACGCGCATCGGCGGGTACATCCCGTCGGCATACCACTCGAGGTGCTTGGAGGTCTCGAACAGGTGGCCCTTGGTGACGTGCGGAGTCGAGACGAAGGAGTACCCGGCCTCCACGTGCCGACGACGGGAGTAGTTCTCCATCTCCATCCGCACCATCGCACCCTTGGGGTGGAAGACCGGGAGTCCGGAGCCGATCTCTTCCGGGAAGGAGAACAGGTCCAGCTCGGAGCCCAGCTTGCGGTGGTCACGCCGCTCGGCCTCGGCGAGACGTTCCAGGTGGCTGCGCAGGGCCTCTTTGGTGGGCCAGGCCGTGCCATAGATCCGCTGCAGCTGCGGGTTCTTCTCACTGCCGCGCCAGTAGGCCGCGGCGCTGCGCATGAGCTGGAACCCGTTGCCGATGATGCGGGTGCTGGGAAGGTGCGGGCCCCGGCAGAGATCCTTCCACGCGACTGACCCGTCGCGGCGGAGGTTGTCGTACATCGTCAGCTCGCCACTGCCGACCTCCGCGCCGGCTCCTTCGGCTGCCGAGGTGGCATCACCTCCAGCTCCCTTGATCCCGATCAGCTCGAGCTTGTAGGGCTCCTCGGCGAGCTCCGCCCGGGCCTCGTCCTCGGTGACGACCCGGCGGCGGAAGGTCTGTCCCTCTTTGACGATGCGGGCCATCGCCTTCTGCAACGCCTTTAGATCCTCCGGGGTGAAGGGGGTCTCGACGTCGAAGTCGTAGTAGAAGCCGTCGGTGATGGGCGGGCCGATACCCAGGCGCGCGTCCTCATGCACCTGCTGGACCGCTTGCGCGAGGACATGGGCGCAGGAGTGCCGCAGGATGTCCAGACCGTCGCTGGAGTCCAGACGGACGGCCTCGACGATCTGGCCGTCGCTCACGTCGCGGTCCAGATCACGCAGCCGCCCGTCCACCCGGACGGCCACGACGTCGCGCTCCTGGCCGAACAGGTCCGTACCCGTCGTGCCCACCGGGACAGTTCGCGGTGAGTCATCGACGTGGAGGGTGATCTCGGGCACGGGCACTCCTGGCTGTACGAATGCGGACGGGTGACAACGGTCAGCACCGATCGTATCGACTACCGGACGCGCAGAAGCACCCGCGCGGCCCCAGGCGCGTCACGAGCGTGAGCGAGGCACGCACGTACCGATCCGCCGGACAGGCACACGTGCACGAAGAGCCCCGGCTGTGTAGCCGGGGCTCTTCGGTGGAGATCTGGTGGGCGATACTGGGTTCGAACCAGTGACCTCTTCCGTGTCAGGGAAGCGCGCTACCGCTGCGCCAATCGCCCCTATGAATGCGAGGTGGGTACGGGATTCGAACCCGTGTATACGGCTTTGCAGGCCGCTGCCTCGCCTCTCGGCCAACCCACCGGGTGACGACGTGAGACCCGTCGTCTCCTTCGTGGGCCGCCGTCTCCGAGCGGATGACGGGACTCGAACCCGCGACCCTCACCTTGGCAAGGTGATGCTCTACCAACTGAGCCACATCCGCATGCTGCCTCCCGCATCTGGTGCGGTTTGGCGTGCGACAGAGACTTTAACCCACTCGGTCCGTGAGGTCCAAATCGGCCCCGGTGAGTAGCGTGTGCCGGGTGCCACATGACCCCTATCACCCACCCCTGGCCCCATCCCCGGCTGCCGCTGCGGACCGCCCGGGGCGGGCATGGTTCCGAGGTGCGCACGCGAGGGGGGTCATCGACCAGGCTGACCTGCGAACCGACCCCGACGCGCTGAGCCGGGGCGGATGGTGGGCCGTGGTCGCCGAGTTCGACGGCCCCATCCACGCCTGGCGCTTCCGCCACGTCGACACCAGCGACCGGGTGGTCCGTGATGCCGGACGGTGGCGGGGACCGGCACCGTCCGACTGGGCATCCTCGCTCGATCAACTCGGCTATATCAGCGCGGTCCAGGATGTACGGGATGCGGTGCGCGAGGGTCTGGTCTATCAGGTGAACGTCTGCCGCGTGCTGTCGGCGGCGATGCCCCAGCGTGCGGACCCGGCAGCACTGGCCGTGCGGCTCGCCCGTGGCAACCCGGCGCCGTACGCCGCCATGATCGACGTGCCGCCGCTGGCCGCCGCCGGCGATCCCGGATGCTGGATCGTCAGCGCCTCACCGGAGTTGTCGATCGAGATCTCCGGTGGGCAGATCAGCTCCGGACCGATCAAGGGCACGGCGGCCGAAGAATCCGGCCTGCTGGACAAGGACCGGGCCGAGAACGTCATGATCACCGATCTCGTCCGCAACGACCTGCAACGAGTCTGCGCGCCCGGAACGGTCGCCGTCACCGACCTGCTCCGCGTCGAACGCCACCCTGGCCTGGTGCACCTCGTCTCCCGCGTCCAGGGCCGGTTACGCGGCGACCCCGCGACCGATCCTCGCGTGTGGACCGAGATCCTTGGCGCCACCCATCCCCCCGGAAGCGTGTCCGGCGCACCCAAGTCCACGGCCCTGCAGCTGATCGACTCCCTGGAGCCGGTCGCCCGGGGGCCGTATTGCGGCCAGATCGGCTGGATCGACGCCGACCGGGGGACGGCCCGCCTGGCCGTGGGCATCCGCACGTTCTGGTGGTCGCAGGAACGGTTGCGGTTCGGCACCGGTGCCGGCATCACGTGGGGTAGCGAGCCGGAGCGCGAGTGGGAGGAGACCGAGCTCAAGGCGTCCCGGCTGATCGGACTGACGAGCACCTGAGGAGGCCGCCCTCGACAACCATCCCGGACCATCACCTCGACGTGAATGGGGTGCAGAGCACCGTTGCGGGCCTGCTAGGATCGTCACTCGTCACGCCGACCACCGGCGGACGCCCGGGCGATTGGCTCAGTGGTAGAGCGCCTCGTTCACACCGAGGAGGTCACTGGTTCGAACCCAGTATCGCCCACAGGATCCGGGATGCAGCTCGAGGCCATGCGTGGCCACGAGATGATCCGGAACCACACGGGCGGGGACCTGGTCAGCGCAGCGGCGTCAGACTGTGGTTTCCGCTCATGCGCTATCGAGCAGGAGACCGGCCAGCTGTGCCGTCCCCGGGGCGTACCAGCCCGGCTCCGTTCGGCATCGGTGCGCAACGCAGTGCGTAGGAAGACTCTCACCGTCCTACGAAGTCGTGCCTGCTCAGGAGGACCACGTGCCGTCAGCCGGCTCCCGGACGTCCAACCGCTCTGGACGCCGGACTCCGCGCGCCCAGGACCCCGCACCGATCCTGCCCATTCTCGCCCGTCGCGTGCGAGAGGTGGAGGCCAAGTCGGTCAAGGGGAAGGTGGGGCCCACCAATCGGATCAAGTTCCAGGTGATCGCCCTGCTCGTGCGGGAAGAACGCGCGCGCATCAAGGGCGACGCTTCGATCACGAACGGTGCCCGGGCAGAGGTGCTGAAACGTCTCGACGGCGTTGCGACGATTCTGGCGCGGACCGCGGCGCAGGACACCTCGCTGCTCAGCCTGCTCGATCCACAGGGCGCCCCGTCGGCCGCCGCGCAGCGGATGCGCAACGAGTGGCTCCTGGAGTCCGGGGCAGAGCTCTCCGAGGAAGAGCTCGTCATCAAGGAACCCCAGCAGCGCAAGACAACCGTCGTTCCCGCCGAGCTGGCCGACCGCCAGGTGGTGCCTACGCAGGTCCGCGCCCGGGTGCGGGCGAATCCGTTCCTCGAACCTGATCTCAGCACGCGCATTCCCGCGGCCGAGAACGGGTACCTCTCCGGCTGGGACCTCATGGACCCGCTCTACCGCGCCTTCGAGCAGGGTGCTGGTGGCGGTGCAGCCACCATGAACCTCCCTGCCGCCCCCCGGCGTGACATCTTCTCCCCCGCTGGACTGCAGCTGATGCCCCACCAGGCTCAGCTGCTGGAAGCCGTCCGGCGTGGGCACCGCACCTTCCTGCTCGCCGATGAACCGGGGCTGGGAAAGACAGCGCAGTCGGTGCTGGCCGCATCCGTCGCGCAGGCGTATCCGATGCTGGCAGTCGTCCCGAACGTGGTGAAGATCAACTGGGCTCGTGAGGTGCAGCGCTGGACGCCACAACGCCGAGTCACAGTCATTCACGGTGACGGACGCGATGTCGATGCCTTCGCGGACGTGTTCGTCGTGAACTACGCCGTGCTCGACCGGCACCTGGCGTGGCTGTCCACGCTCGGGTTCGGCTCGATGGTCGTCGACGAAGCTCACTTCATCAAGAACCTCACCTCGCAGCGGTCCCAGCATGTGCTTGCCCTGTCGCGCCAGATCCGTGAGCGCACGCCGGGCAACGAGCCCTTGCTGATGGCGTTGACCGGGACGCCCCTGATCAACGATGTCGAGGACTTCAACGCGATCTGGCAGTTCCTCGGCTGGACGGACGGGCGCCACCCTTCCCCGGGCCTGCGACGCCGGCTTGAGCAGAGCGGGCTGACCCCAGCGGACCGGGGCTTCTATCCGGAGGCTCGCTCCGCCGTCATCGATCTGGGGATCGTGCGACGCACCAAGCACGACGTGGCCAAGGACCTGCCTGCCAAGCGTGTGGCCGACCTGCCGGTCGAACTCGACAACGAGGTGGGCCGCTCGATCCGTGCCGCTGAGCGCGAACTCGCACAGCGACTCCTCACCCGCTACCGGCGGATGCTGGAAAGTCGCGAGGGCGGATACGACGCCAGTGCCGGACCCGACCTCGAACTCATGCGCCGGGTGGCCCGAGCAGAGCTGGAGTCCAGTTCACCCAAGGCGGACGGCGAGAACGTCTTCACCATGGTGCGCCGCATCGGGCAGGCCAAGGCGGCGGTTGCGGCCGACTACACCGCACAGCTCGTCCACTCTGTCGGCAAGGTGGTGTTCTTCGCCAAGCACATCGACGTCATGGACGCAGCCGAGCAGGTTCTCGCCGATGCCGGGTTGCGGACGGTCTCCATCCGTGGCGACCAGTCGAGCAAGGTCCGTCAGTCCGCGATCGATTCCTTCCAGAAGGATCCCGAGGTCTCCGTTGCCGTGTGCTCCCTGTTGGCTGCGGGTGTCGGGCTGAACCTGCACGCTGCCTCCAATGTGGTGCTCGCCGAGCTCTCCTGGACCGCGGCCGAGCAGGAGCAGGCGATCGACCGCGTGCACCGTATCGGCCAGGAGGAGTCGGTGACGGCCTGGCGGATCCTGGCCGCGCACACCATCGACACCAAGATCGCCGAGTTGATCGACTCCAAGCAGTCGCTGGCGGCGCGGGCGCTCGATGGCACCGACACCGAGATCACCTCCAGCGAGACGGTGCAGGTGGACGCACTCGTGCACCTGATGCTCACCGCTCTGTAACATCTCACGGCCCTCTGATTGGGCCGGGCTGCGTACGGTGGCCACCATGACCACCGACCGCCCCCGATCCCGACGACACCTGGCCACCGCGGGTGTGCTCTCCGGTGCCGTGTTCTTCGCCTCCGGATGGCTGACGGCCGTCCTGCTCGACCCACCAGCAGCACCGCACGCCGCGCTCGGCGCCACCGTCGTGGACCTCACTCCCCCGTGGTTGAAGGACTTCGCCGTCGAGGCGTTCGGTACGGGCGACAAGGCCGCGTTGTTCGTGGTGATGGGGCTGGTCTCGATCGTGCTCGCCGGGTTCGCCGGGATACTGGCCGGCCGTAGCAGACGCGCTGCCGTGGTGGCAGTCCTTGCGCTTGCGACGGTATGCGCCCTCGCCGCCGGCACACGGCCCGACACCTCCGCGATGTCGTTCGTTCCAGCCCTGGTGGCCGCGGCGAGCGGGGTGGCGACGCTGCTGCTGCTCGTCCACGTCGCCCGATCGTCACAGCTGGACGAGCATGGCCCGGGACGGCGCCGGTTCCTCTCAGCCGCAGCGGGCGCCGGTGCTCTCGCGGTGGCGCTGGCGGCGGCCGGCTCCGTGCTCGCCCGCGCCCGGAGCTCGGTGATGGGAGCGCGCGAGACCATCGTCCTGCCCGAGCCTGCGCACACCCCGGACGAGGCCACAGCTGCCCGGATCGACGCGAGCCAAGTCGAGCTGTCCGGCATGCCCGACTACGTCACCGCGAATGAGGACTTCTATCGCATCGACACCGCGTTGCGGGTGCCGCAGCTCGATCCGGCCCAATGGGAGCTGCGGGTGCACGGCATGGTCGATGAGGAGGTGCGGATCGACTATGCCGAGCTGCTCGACTCCGGTCTCACCGAGGCGATGGTGACGTTGACGTGCGTGTCCAACCGGATCGGCGGCACTCTCGTGGGCAACGCCAGTTGGCTCGGACTGCCGGTACGGAGCCTGCTCTCCCGCGCCGGTGTACGCGCGGGGGCAGACATGGTCCTGTCGACCAGCGCGGACGGCTGGAAGGCAGGGACTCCCCTGGAGGCGCTCACCGACGAGCGCAACGCGCTGCTCGCCGTCGGGATGAACGGGCAGCCGCTTCCTCTCGAACATGGGTTCCCCGTACGCATGGTCGTCCCAGGGCTCTACGGCTATGTCTCCGCCACCAAGTGGGTCACAGACCTGAAGGTCACGACCTTCGCCGACGACGAGGGTTACTGGACACCCCGCGGCTGGTCCGCACGCGGTCCCGTCCGGACCGCCTCCAGGATCGACGTCCCTCGCTCCGGCGCCACGGTCCCACCCGGTGAGGTCCGCCTGGGAGGCACGGCCTGGGCGCAGCAGCGCGGCATCACCCGGGTGCAGGTCCAAATCGACGACGACGACTGGCGTGACGCCGAGCTGGTCTCCACCGTGAGCATCGACACCTGGCGGCAGTGGGCGTTCACCTGGCCCGACGCCACACCGGGCAGGCATGAGATCCGGTGCCGGGCGTGGGACGACAACGAGGTGCAGACCGCCGAGGTCATGCCACCGGCTCCGAGCGGCGCCACCGGCCATCACGTGATCTCCCTCGTCGTCGAGTAGCTCCTGAGCGCCAGAGACCTCGAGGCGCTCCCCTCGCGCACCACGGCTCTGGCAGGCTGTGACCATGCAGACCTGGCCCGGACACTCCTACCCGCTGGGTGCCACCTTCAACGGCACCGGCACCAACTTCGCCCTGTACTCCTCGATCGCGGACCGGGTCGAGCTCTGCCTCATCGACGACGACGGTGCCGAAGAACGCATCGAGGTCACCGAGGTCGATGCGTTCGTGTGGCACGCCTACGTGCCCGGGATACGACCCGGACAACGCTATGGCTACCGTCTCCACGGCCCCCACGACCCGTCCTCCGGGCACCGGTGCAACCCGGCCAAACTCCTGCTCGACCCATACGCCAAAGCGATCGATGGCCAGATCGACGGCCATGAGGCGTTGTACTCGTATTACTTCGATGACCCGAGCGGCCCTGTCAACACGATGGACTCGGCGGGGCACACCATGACCTCCGTGGTGACCAACCCGTTCTTCGACTGGGGGCACGACCACCCGCCGGAGACCGAGTATCACGAGAGCGTCATCTACGAGGCGCATGTACGCGGCATGACCATGCAGCACCCGGAGGTCCCGGAGGACATTCGGGGCACCTATGCCGGGATGGCGCACCCGGCCGTCGTCGGCCACCTCGTCGAGCTGGGCGTGACCGCCCTTGAGCTGATGCCGGTGCACCAGTTCATCCAGGACCCCCACCTCATGGAGAAGGGCCTGACCAACTACTGGGGCTACAACACGATCGGCTTCTTCGCCCCGCACAACGGGTACTCCGCATGGGGTTCACGCGGGGAGCAGGTGCTGGAGTTCAAGAGTCTGGTCAAGGCGATGCACGCGGCGGGCATCGAGGTGATCCTGGACGTGGTGTACAACCACACCGCCGAAGGCAACCACCTCGGCCCGACCCTGTCCCTGCGGGGTCTGGACAATGCCTCCTACTACCGCCTCGTCGACGAGGACAAGGCGCACTATTTCGACACCACCGGTACCGGGAACTCGCTGTTGATGCGTTCCCCGCACGTGCTGCAGCTCATCATGGACTCGCTGCGCTACTGGATCACCGAGATGCACGTGGATGGCTTCCGATTCGACCTCGCGGCCACACTGGCCCGACAGTTCCATGAGGTCGACCGGCTCTCATCCTTCTTCGACATCATCCAGCAGGATCCGGTGATCTCGCAGGTCAAACTCATTGCCGAACCGTGGGACCTGGGATCAGGTGGATATCAGGTGGGCGGGTTCCCCCCACTGTGGACCGAGTGGAACGGTCAATACCGGGACACCGTCCGCGACTTCTGGCGTGGTGAGCCGTCCACCCTCGGCGAGTTCGCGAGCCGGTTGACGGGATCCTCGGATCTGTACGAGCACACCGGCCGTACCCCGATCGCCTCCATCAACTTCGTCACGGCGCACGACGGCTTCACTCTCCGTGACCTGGTCTCCTACAACGACAAGCACAACGAGGCCAACGGCGAGGACGGGCGGGACGGTGAGAGCCACAACCGGTCCTGGAACTGCGGGGTCGAGGGGCCCACGGACGATCCGGCGATCGAACGTCTGCGCTCGCGGCAGCAGCGCAACTTCCTCACCACGCTGCTGCTCTCCCAGGGGGTGCCGATGATCTCCCACGGAGACGAGCTCAGCCGGTCCCAGGAGGGCAACAACAACACCTACGCTCAGGACAACCCCCTCAGCTGGGTGGACTGGAATCTGGACGCGCAGGCCCAGTCCCTCCTGGAGTTCACCCGCACGGTGATCGCCTTCCGGCGAGATCATCCGGTCCTGCGCCGTCGCCGGTTCTTCAACGGCTCCACCTCCGCGCCCGGCGGCCTGCCCGAGCTGCCCGACATCGCCTGGTTCGAGCCCAGCGGTGCGCTCATGGACGCCGAGTCCTGGAACACCGCCTACGCCCGGTCACTGGCCATCTTCCTGAACGGGCAGGCGATCGAGGAACCGGACTCCCGGGGCCGTCCCATCGAGGACGACTCGTTGATGGTGCTGATCAACGCCAGCGCCGACGATCTCGACTTCACCTTGCCCGATGCCTCCTACGGCGAGCCGTGGAGCCCCGTGCTCACCACCGACACCGACCAGGACCTGGACGCCGAGCTGCCTGCGGAGGCGACTGTGACCGTGACTGGTCGCAGCATCGTGGTCTTCGCTCGCCCGGCGCCGGAAGAGCCGGAGAGCACATGAGGTCCCACACCCCGGTCTCGACGTACCGCCTCCAGCTCGGCACCGACCTGACCTTCGACCACGTCGCGGCCCTGACCGGACCGCTCGCCGAACGGGGTGTCACCGACCTGTACCTCTCCCCCATCCTCGCCGCCTCACCGGGGTCGACCCATGGATATGACGTGGTCGATCACTCGCGCATCAGTGAGGTACTGGGTGGTCGGGACGGTTTCGCACGCATGGTGGCTGCCGCACGATCCCGGGACCTGGGCATCGTCGTCGACGTCGTCCCCAACCACATGGCCGTCCCGACTCCCGCCAGCCACAACCGGCAGCTGTGGTCGCTGCTGGAACTCGGGCCGGCCTCCCCCTACGCCAACTGGTTCGACGTCGACTTCTCCGACGAAGCACAGGTCCTGATGCCGGTGCTCGGACGCCGGGTCGGTGCAGCCATGGCCGCGGGTGAGATCGCCGTACAGACTCTCGACGAGCCCGAGAACCAGATCACACCCGACCGCCCGGTGCTGTGCTACTACGACCACCGGTTCCCGATCCGGGCCGGTACCGAGCACCTTCCGCTCGCGGACCTACTGGAACGCCAGCACTACCGGCTGGCGTACTGGCGAGTAGCCGATGAAGAGCTGAACTACCGCCGGTTCTTCGATGTCGGATCGCTCGTGGCGGTCAGGGTCGAGCATCCGGACGTGTTCGACGCCACGCACAGCCTGCTGCTCGAGCTCGTCGAGGCCGGCATGGTGGACGGGCTGCGCATCGACCATCCTGACGGCCTCGCCGACCCGGGCGGCTACTTGCGCCGTCTGGATCGTGCCACGGATGGCCGGTGGATCGTGGCTGAGAAGATCCTCGAACCGGACGAAGATATCCCCGGCGACTGGCCGGTCGCCGGCACCACCGGCTATGACGCCGCGTGGCGGGTGAACCAGGTGCTCACCGACCCTGCCGGGGCTCTGCCGCTGGGTGCGGTGCTGAGCGAGCTCACCGGCGATGTGGTCGGCACCCTCGATCGTGTGGTGGAGGCGTCCAAGCGGGAGATCGCCACCGGCTCCCTGTACGCCGAGGTCCACCGCCTCGCGAGTCTGATCGCCGAGCTGTGCCACGATGACGTGCGTCTGCGCGACCACACAATGCGCGCCATCACCGATGCCGTCACCGAACTGGTCGTCGCCTGCGATCGCTACCGGGCCTACGTCATTCCGGGCCACCCGCTGGCCGCAGCCGACGCCGCCCTCGTCGAAGGGTGGGCGGCGCAGGCCGCTGAGCATCTGGAACCGGAGCGGCTGGAGACGCTGCAGGTCGTGACCGATCTCGTGCTCGGGCGCGAGGTGGGCTCCGCGGGCAGGCAGCACGAGTCCCGCCGGAACGAGGTCATCGTGCGCTTTCAACAGGTCTGCGGGGCGGTGATGGCCAAGGGCGTGGAGGACACGGCGTTCTACCGCTGGACGCATCTCACCTCGTTGTGCGAGGTGGGCGGCGCACCCGGGAGGTTCGCCGTCAGTCCCGACGTCCTGCATGCCTGGGCGGCTCGCACGCAGGCCCACCATCCCAGCACGATGACGGCTGGGAGCACGCATGACGCAAAACGCGGCGAGGACGTGCGCACGCGCATCGGCGTCATCTCCGAACTCGGTGAACCGTGGGCTGCGCTGGTGCGCCGGCTGCGCGAGCAGACCGAGGACATCAGACCGCCGGATCTCGACGGCCGTACCGAGAACCTGCTTTGGCAGACCCTCGCCGGAGTGTGGACCGAGGACGGTCCTATCTCGGCGGATCGACTGGCGTCCTACCTGGTGAAGGCGGCACGGGAGGCCAAGCAGTGGACCACCTGGACCGATCAGGACGGCGATGCTGAGCGGGCGCTGACGCAGTTCGTGACCGCACTGCTCACCCATCCGGGTGTAGTCGAGCTGATGACCCAGTGGGAGGAGCGCACGCGCGAACCCGTGCGGATTGCCACGCTCGCCGCGAAGGCACTGCAGCTGACCCTTCCCGGTGTCGCGGACGTGTATCAAGGCACAGAGACGACTTCCGTCAGCCTGGTGGACCCGGACAACCGGCGACCGGTCGACCACGAGTCGATCCGTACGGCCCTGGAGCGGCTCGACGGCGGTGCCTGTCCGCAGGACCTGTCGACGGAGAAGCTACGCCTCACGGTCGCGTTGCTGCGGTTGCGCCGGCGCCGGGCCGACGTCTTCGTCGGCGACCGCTCGGGCTATCAGCCACTGCCGACCTCGACCACCCACGCGCTGGCGTTCGCCCGTGGGCGTGTGGTCGAACCACAGGTGCTCACGGTGGTCACCCGGCTCCCGGTCCTGCTGCGCTCGGCCGGCGGCTGGGGCGAGCACACGGTGGTGCTTCCCGAGGGTCGATGGCGCTGCGTTCTGACCGGCGGCGAGGTTCACGGCGGTGCCGTCCCGCTCGCCGGCCTGCTCTCGGCCTCTCCGGTGGCCGTGCTGGAACGATTGCCCGACGGCGGGGGTCCAGCGTGAGGGTCTGGGCACCCTATGCGGCGGAGTCGGTTGAGATCGAGGTGGACGGTGCCAGGCATTCCCTGACAGCTCAGCGTGAGGGGTGGTGGGCGCTGGGGCATGAGCTGCCCACCGGAACCGACTACGCCTTCGTGGTCGACGGGTCGGGTCCGTTCCCGGACCCGCGCAGCCCGTGGCAGCCCTCCGGTGTGCACGGCCCGTCCCGGACGTTCGACCCGGCGTCTCACCGATGGCAGGACGCTGCCTGGACCGGGCGGGACGTACGCGGGGCTCTGCTGTATGAACTGCATGTGGGGACGTTCACGGAGGCGGGAACGTTCGACGCCGCCGGGGAACGGCTCGGGTATCTGCGCGATCTCGGCGTGGAGATGATCCAGCTGATGCCGGTGGCAGCGTTCCCGGGGCAGCGCGGCTGGGGTTACGACGGCGTCGCGCTCTACGCCGTCCACGACACCTACGGTGGACCGGCCGCCCTGCAGCGGTTCGTGGACGCGGCCCACGCTCGCGGTATCGCCGTGAGCCTCGACGTGGTCTACAACCACCTCGGCCCGTCCGGGAACTATCTGGCTCGCTACGGACCGTACTTCACCTCGGGACACACCACTCCCTGGGGCGATGCGGTGAACCTCGACGGTACGGGTTCATCCGAGGTGCGCCGGTTCATCGTCGACAACGCCCTGCGGTGGCTGCGCGACTTCCACCTCGACGCCCTCCGTCTCGATGCGGTCCATGCGCTCGTCGACGACTCACCGACGCACCTGCTCGCCGAACTGGCGGACGCGGTCGCGGACCTCTCCTGCGCACTGGGACGCCCGTTGTCGTTGATCGCCGAGTCTGATCTCAACGATGTCCGGATGGTCACACCCACCCGGGCCGGTGGCCTCGGCATGACGGCGCAGTGGGCTGACGACGTCCATCATGCTGTGCACGCCTATCTCACCGGTGAACGCCATGGGTACTACCTCGACTTCGGCTCACCCGACACGCTCGCCAAGGCACTGGAACGAGTGTTCGTGCACGACGGCGGGCATTCCACCTTCCGTGGCCGCGACTGGGGGGCTCCGGTGCCCGAGGACGTCGACGGGCACCGTTTCGTCGTCTTCACCAGCAATCACGATCAGGTGGGCAACCGTGGCCTCGGAGATCGTCCTGCGGCCCGACTGACCGACTCCCAGCTCGCTGCCTCCGCGGCGTTGCTGCTCGGCGCCCCCGCTACTCCGATGCTGTTCATGGGCGAGGAATGGGCCGCGTCCACGCCCTGGCTGTACATGACCGACCACGGCGAACCGGAGCTGGCGGAGTCGGTACGCGAGGGCCGGGCGCGCGAGTTCGCCGAGCATGGATGGGATGAGATCTACGGTTCTGGCACTCACGCCCCGGACCCGCAGGATCTTCAGACGGCTGCCGCGAGCGTGCTGCGCTGGCAGGAGCGCGGCACCGGCCGGCACGCGCGGATCGAGGACTTCACGCGCGCACTGATCGAACTACGGGCCAGGACGCCGGACCTGCGCAGCGGCGACCGGGCACGCACCCGGGTGACCGCGACCGAGGAGTGGGCGCTAGTGCGGCGCGGTGCCGTGACGGTAGCGGTCAATGTGGGCAGCCGGGTACACCGGATCCCGTTCGCCGGCGCCAGCCACCTGCGTGTGCTGCTCACATGGGAGCAGGGCGTGCGCATCGAGGGCGACCAGCTCGTGCTTCCGCCGGGAGCGGCCGTGCTTGGTCCCCACGGCTGACCTGGCCTGGCGACTCTCAGTCGTGGGTCGTGCGCAACCAGGAGAGCAGGTCGGCCGTCAGCCTCCGGTCCCAGGTCAGCTCACGACCATCGAGTTCACGCACGGCCGCGCACAAGCGGACGCTGGAGCACAGCCAGAGATGCTCAGCCGTCGCGAGCTCGGCCGCCTCGACCCGGCGTGCCTGTGTCGCCAGGCCCGCATTCTCGGCATAGCGGAAGGCCCGGTCCTGCGTGGTCCCGGGCAGGATGCTCTGGTCGGTACCGGGAGTGACCAGAGTGTTCCCGATGCGTAGCAGCACGGATGCGGTGGGCCCCTCCAGCACAGCACCGTCGGAACTGATGAAGATGACGTCGTCAGCGCCGTGGCGCCGTGCGTAGCGCAGTGCCGCCATGTTCACGGCATACGAGGTGTACTTCGCCCCTTGCAGCAGCCAGGGTGCGGTCTCGGCCACGTCCGAGCGGTACCCGCGGTCCAGGGTCAGTACCCGGACACCGTCGGCTCGTGCCCGCGACATGTCCGGCGCTGGGGCAACCCGCACCCACCCGGTGCAGCGTCTGCTTCCCTCCTCCCCTCGCGAGAGGACCAGCTTCGCGGACAGTTCCGGGGCCGGATCCGCACGATCAAGGGCGTGCTCGACCGCGGCTCGCCACACGTCCAGACGCGGCCCGGGCAGGTCCAGGATGGCGGCGGAGGCAGCGAGGCGGTGCAGATGGGACGTCAGCGATTGCACATGACAGTCCATCACCCCGATCGTCTCGAAGACGCCGTCACCACGAGTGGCGCTGAGATCGGTCACCCTGAGCTGGGGCTGGTTCGGGTCAGCCGCCTCGTAGCCGGATCCGGTCAGGGTCTCAGCACTGGTCGGCGCCGTCACCATCACCAGACTCGTCACGGCCACGACTCCTCCAGATCTCGTACTCGGGCACCAACCGACCCCCTCAGCCTAGGTCCTGACTGCCCACACCGCTGGGCACGCCACGAGTAGGGTGAAGTTCATGGCCAGCCTCTTCACCCGCATCCTCGATCGCGAGATCCCGGGCCGGTTCGTCTGGGAGGACGAGTGGTGCGCCGCCTTCCTGACGATCGAGCCACTGCAACCCGGCCACGTCCTCGTGGTCCCCCGGCGAGAGAGCGACCACTGGGCGGACCTTCCGGCCGCGGAGTGGACGCACGTGATGACAGTCGCCCAGCACATCGCCCGGGCACAGCGCGAGGTGTTCGTGCACGAACGCATCGGTCTGCTCGTGCAGGGATACGAGATCCCGCACGCCCATGTGCACGTGTGGCCGTCCCAGTCGTCGGCGGACTTCGATCTGGCCGGCGCCGCACGGGATGTGCCCGCTGCCGAGCTCGATGATGCGGCCGATCGCCTGCGTACTGCGCTCCGTGGTGACGGCCACGACACCGCGATACCGGACTGAGCTCGCCATCTCCTATGCTCGGGCCATGGCCCTCATCATCGTCCTCACCGAGGAAGCCCTGCAGGAGTCCGACGTCGCAGCGATCGGCGAACTTCACGACGCGCCTGGAACCCGCTTCCATGTGCTCGTACCGCAGGACACCGAGCGCAATCTCGTCACCGACTTCATCGATCATCTGAGCCTCTTTGAGCTGAAGGAGGCCTGGGATGAGCTCACCCACCGCCCGGATCCGCAGCAGGCGCGGGCGGAGGCCGACGACGCTCTCGCCACGTCGTTGCAGCGATTCGAGGCGGCCGGAACGGACGCGGAGGGTGCGGTCATCGCAGACGACCCGATCCCGGCGCTGCGTCAGGCGGTCAACGGGCTCCGGGCCGACGAGGTGGTGGTCGTGACGCGACCACATGCGGTCGAGGACACGTTCCACCGCGACTGGGCGTCGCGGGCGCGGGAGTCTCTCGGCCTGCCCGTACTGCACCTGTACTCGGGTACGAACAGGCTGGGCTGACGGGCTGAAGCGGCCGGCTGCCGGTCAGAAGCCGGTATCGGTGGGCCGGGGGTAGTACCGGCGGAGCGCTCGAAGCTGATTCACCTGCGCCAGCACGCGATAGAGCCACCGTCGCGGGCTGCGGTCGGCGGCGTAGCCGAGCGGGTGGACCGCCCGCCGACGACGCAAGACCGCACGGACGCGGGCGAGCAACTCGGCATCCTGGATGTACCGGGGCAGCACGAACGTGGGGATATAGGCATAGACGCCGTCCTCCTGCGCCTGTTCAGGCGGCAGCGCCTGGTCGAGCACGAAGTCCGCAACCAGCGCCCGGGCCGTGCTCGCCCCGCCGACGTTCGCATAATAGTGCGACCGCCCCAGGCGCGGATTGATGTCGAGCAGGCGCGCGACGCCGTCCCGAGGGTCCACCTTGAAGTCCACGCTGGCGAATCCGCGGAAGCCCACCGCGTCCAGCACCCGACGGACCGCATCGACAAGGGTCGCGTCGTAGTCGACCATGATGATCGCCGAGTTCCCGATGAAGGTCGGCTGATGCATCGCCAGCAGGACGTGTCCAGAGGCTGCCATCGTCAGCTCGCCCCGGGAGTCCCGGTAGCAGTTGACCACCCGGTTGGCGGTGTCATCACCAGGAATCAGCTCCTGCACCAGCATCGTTCCGCCATAGCCGGCAGCGCCGATACGGTCGAGTTCGAGGACGAGCTCATCGGCGTGCTCGAGGACATACACTTTCCGCCGCCCGATGAACGTCAGCTCCTCGAACTCGGCGCCGGCAAAGGGCTTCATCACCACCGGGAACGTGAGTTCACGCACGCTCGCGCGCCATTGCTCTTCCTGCCGCGGCAGCGGCTTCACCTCGACCGTCCGGGGCGCCGGGATACCCAGTTCGGCAAGCACGCTGTTCATGGCCCGCTTGTCCGCCAGCTGCTCGATGGTGCCGGCGGCGGCGAACGGGATCACATACTCACGCTCGAGCTGCTCACGGTGCCGCAACACGAAGGCGAGCTGGTGATCGGAGTTGACCACGAGGATGCGCCTGGCCTGGGGATACCTCTGCGCGACGTCGGACAACGCCGCGAGCGTCTGTTCGTCTGCGGCGCCAGCGCCGGTGAACACGTTCTCGAGGATCGCCGAGTCGTTGATCGGCCCTCGCGGCTGCTCGCTGATCACCACCGATCGCACGCCGTACGCCTCGTGGAAGGATCGTGCCATCGCGTAGATGCCGAGGTCCGTGCCGAGGAGGACGGGGCACAGGGCTGGTACGGGCACGGTGAGGTCCTCCGGAGCAGTGCGGACTGATAAGGGTGCGAACTGATAGCGGGCCGAGATGGTGAGCCCGCGCGAGTCTACCGACTTCCCCTCGGCGCGCCCTGGACGCCCGGAGGCGGTGTACGCCTAGCCTGGACGCGTGAACGTGCAGCGGACCCCGGTAGCACCACCGGACTTCGAGGCCGCACTGTTGAGCCTGCGCGGCCACCGGATGCGCCCGGAATTCCACCTCGAGGAGGTGCCCGCTCCCACCCGCATCGCCCCCTATGCGCTCGCTCTCACCGGCGAGGTGAATCCTACCCGGGACCCGGAGGACATGGTGGGAAACGGCCGGTTCGTTGTGCTCTACGACCCGGAGGGCCAGGAGGCGTGGAACGGCGAGTTCCGGGTGATCGTCATGGCGCGGGCGAACCTTGAGCAAGAGTTCGCGGCCGATCCGATGCTCGGTGAGGTCGGATGGTCCTGGCTGACCGAGGCGCTGGTCGCCGAGGAGGCCGGCTACCACTCGCTGTCCGGGACGGTCACGCGAGTACTGTCGGAGACATTCGGTGGTCTCGAACTGCGCGCCGGCGAGGTGGAGATCGAGATCCGCGCCTCGTGGACGCCCGAAGGTACGGATATGTCGTCCCATCTGCGTGCCTGGGCGCTCCTGACCTGTCAGGCTGCAGGTCTGCCTCCTGTCCCCGACAACGTGAGCGCCCTGAGACCCAAACGATGACCACGTCCCCCCCATCCGGAACCTCGGCCGATCCCGAGCACGAGCCCCCTCCCGAGCTCGTCCCCTTGACCGAGCCCGCAGACGGTGTTCCCGACGTCGTGGAGACGCCGGCGGACCTCGACCGCGTGGTCGATGCGCTGAGGAGGGGCACGGGCCCTGTCGCGGTCGACGCCGAACGTGCCTCGGGCTATCGGTACGGACAGAGCGCCTATCTCGTCCAGCTGCGACGTGAAGGTGCCGGCACCGCCCTGCTTGATCCTCGAACGCTGCCGGATCTGGAAGCCGTGGGGCAGGCGCTCGCCGGCACCGAATGGGTGCTGCACGCTGCGAGCCAGGATCTGCCGTGCCTGGCCGAGGTGAACCTCGTCCCGAGCCGCATCTTCGACACCGAGCTCGCCGGGCGGTTGCTCGGGCGCGAACGGGTGGGTCTGGGGCCGATGGTCGCCGCCGAGCTCGGACTCGAGCTCGCGAAGGAGCACTCGGCCGCCGACTGGTCCACCCGCCCGTTGCCCGAGGCGTGGCTGCGCTACGCCGCGTTGGACGTGGAGGTCCTGGTGGACCTGCGGGACCGGTTGGCCGCAGCCCTGGAACGCACCGGCAAGCTGGAGTGGGCGCTGCAGGAGTTCGAAGCCGTGCGGACGGCACCTGCGCCACCACCACGACAGCAACCGTGGCGCCGGACCTCCGGCTCACATCAGGTGCGAGACGGGCTGGGCCTAGCGATCGTGCGGGAACTGTGGCAGGTCCGTGACGCCGAAGCGCGCCGCATCGACCTCTCCCCCGGCCGACTCCTCCCAGATGCAGCGATCGTCGCCGCCGCCACCACGCGGCCGGCGACGGTCGCCGAGCTGGCGGCGTTACGCCCGTTCAAACACAAGGCGGCCGCACGGCGCACCCGCCTGTGGTTCGAGGCCGTCGCCCGCGCCATGGCATTGCCCACATCGGCCTATCCAGCCCGGCGCGGTCCCGTCTCGGACACGTTGCCACCGCCACGGGCGTGGAAGGACCGCAACCCCGAGGCGGCGGCGCGGCTGGACGCGGTGAAGCTGGTGGTCCGGGCACGGGCAGCCGAGCTCGATCTCCCGCAGGAGAACCTGCTCACCCCCGAGTACCAGCGCCGCATCGCGTGGGATCCGCCCTCCGACCTGAGCCTCGTCGGTGTCACCTCTGAACTCGAGCAGCTGGGTGCCCGGCCATGGCAGATCGAGCAGGTGGGCGTACTCCTCGCCGGCGCGCTGCGTTCCGCACGCGACTGATCCCCCACCGCAGGTCCGGGCAGGTTAGGGTAGGACCACCAGTACCTAGTACTCCCAGTCCCAGTGACGTGACCTGGAGGTCCCGATGCCCCTGCTCGGCCGTGATGTCGTCCTCGTCGATGCCGTCCGCTCCCCGTTCGGACGCGCCCGCCCCGACGGACTGTATGCGCACACCCGCGCCGACGATATCGCCGTGGCCGTCATCCGTGAGCTGCTCCGTCGCAACCCCGCCCTCGTGCCGGACCGTATCGGCGACCTCGCACTGGCTGCGACCACGCAACAAGGCGACCAGGGTCTGACCCTGGGCCGGACGGTCGGCCTGCTTGCCGGCCTCCCCCGGACCGTCCCCGGCTACGCGATCGACCGGATGTGTGCCGGAGCGATGACCGCCGTCACGAACGTTGCCGCGCAGATCGCCATCGGGGCGATCGACGCTGCGGTGGCCGGTGGCGTCGAGCACATGGGGCGTCACCCACTCGGCGCCTCCGCTGACATCAACCCGCGGTTCGTCGCCGAGCGGCTCGTTTCCACCGACGCGCTGGTGATGGGCGCCACGGCCGAGAACCTCCACGACCGGTACCCACGCCTGACCCGCCCACGTGCCGACGCCTACGCAGCAGCGTCACAGCGCAAGTACGCCCGTGCACTCGCCGAGGGTCACATCGACGCCGATCTCGTCCCCGTCGGCGTCCCAGACCCCGAACGAGGTTGGGGACTGGCCACCGCCGACGAGCCGCCGCGGCCGGGCACCACCGTCGCCGGGATGGAGGGACTTGCCACCCCATTCCGCGCCGGTGGCCGGGTAACCGCGGCGAGCTCCTCACCGTTGACAGACGGCGCCACCGCCGCACTCCTGATGGATGCTGCCACCGCCGCAGATCTGCAGCTCGAACCACGCCTGCGACTCGTCTCCTATGCCTACACGGGAGTCGAGCCGGAGGTGATGGGAGTCGGCCCCGTCCCGGCCACCCACCGTGCCCTGGAACTGGCCGGCCTGACCATGGAGGACATCGGCCTGATCGAGATCAACGAGGCCTTCGCCGTCCAGGTGCTCGCATTCCTGGACGCCTTCGAGATCGCCGACGACGATCCTCGGGTCAACCCCTACGGCGGCGCGATCGCCGTCGGGCATCCCCTGGCCGCATCCGGTGTACGCCTGATGAGCCAGCTCTCACGGCAGTTCGCCACCCACCCAGAGGTGCGCTATGGCATCACCACCATGTGCGTGGGGCTCGGGCAAGGGGGCACCGTCGTGTGGGAGAACCCGCACCACGCCTCACCCCGCAGCGCCGACAGGAGGAACACCGATGACTGAACGCATCACCCACGCCCTGGTCCGGGACGTCCAGTTGGAAGATCTCGGCGTCCTCGCACTGATCACCCTGGACAACGGGGCAGGTCCGCGCAAACCGAACACGCTCGGCCCCCAAGGAATGGACGAGCTCCGGGCGGTGCTGACCGAGCTCACGCAGCGAGCCCACGACGGGGAGATCGTGGCGGTCGCCGTCACCGGCAAGCAGTTCCACTTCGCCGCCGGGGCCGATCTGCACGGTGCCGCCGAGGTCACCGATCGAGCCTCAGCACGTGCCATCGCCGAAGCCGGGCACGAGACCTTCGCCCTCCTGCTCGACATGCCCGTACCCACCTTCGCCTTCATCGGTGGCGTGGCGCTCGGCGGTGGACTGGAACTGGCGCTCTCCTGCCACTACCGGACCACCAGCGCAGCGGTGCGCGGCATCGGTCTTCCAGAGGTGTTCCTCGGACTCGTGCCGGGCTGGGGCGGGACGTTCCTGCTGCCACGGTTGATCGGGATGGAGCGCGCCCTGCGGGTGATCGTGGAGAACCCGCTGCGTCAGAACGCCCAGCTCACGGGCCCGGACGCGGAGCGGCTCGGCATCGTCGACGCCGTCCTGGAGCCTGCGGACTTCCTCGCCGAGTCGTTGCGATGGGCCGCGCACGTGGTTCGAGGTGACATCGTTCCCGAGCGCTACCCGGGCGACGAGCCCGAGACCGCCCGCGCTCTCGTATCCTCGGCGCGTATCGACGTGGACGCGCGCCTGCACGGCGCCGCACCCTCGCCCGGTCGGGCGCTCGACCTGCTGAGCCTCGCGGCAGACGGCGACCGGCACGCCAGTGTCGAGGCGGAGAACGAGGCACTCACCGATCTGATCACCTCCCCGGAGTTCGAGGCGTCCGTCTACGCATTCGACCTGACAACCCGTCGCGCCAAGAACCCCGTCGGGGCACCGGACCCCGACGTGGCACGTCCCGTGCGCAGGATCGGCATCGCGGGCGCGGGGCTGATGGCGTCCCAGCTCGCACTGCTGTTCGCGCGCCGGATGCAGGTTCCGGTCGTGATGCGCGACCTCGATGACGTGCGGGCCGATCGCGGCCTGCAGTTCGTCGCCGACGAGGTGCAGAAGCTCGTCACCAAGGGCCGGCTGGCCGCGGCCGAGGGCAACCGGATCCGTTCCCTGGTCACGTCCACGACTGAGCTCGCTGATCTCTCGGGTGCCGATCTCGTCATCGAGGCGGTGTTCGAGGAGCTGGAGGTCAAGCGGCACGTGTTCGCGGAGCTGGAGACGGTCCTCTCACCCGAGACGATTCTCGCCACCAACACCTCCGCTCTGTCAGTCTCGGCGATGGCCGCCGGTCTGCAACACCCTGAGCGGGTGGTCGGGCTGCACTTCTTCAATCCGGTCGCGCAGATGCCGCTGGTGGAGGTCGTCCGAGCCGCCCACACCGACGACGGCGCCTACGCCACCGCTTTCGCGGTCACAGCTGCGTGCCGGAAGTCGGCCGTCGCGGTAGCCGATGCCCCTGGCTTCGTCGTGAACCGGCTGCTGGTGCGGCTGCTCGGAGAGGTGCTCGGATCGCTCGAGGACGGTACCGATATCGCGACAGCGGACCGCGCGCTGTGGCCTCTCGGCCTTCCGATGGGCCCCTTCCAGCTGCTGCAGCTGGTGGGCCCCGCTGTCGCCGGGCACGTATTGGACACGCTCCGCGAGAATCTTGGGTCGCGCTACCCCACCTCACCCGGCCTGCAGGCGATGATCACCGACGGCGCCCGGTTCGTCGAGTTCGAGTCCCGCCCGAGCGCGGCCTCACCGGTCGACACCTCGATCGCGCGATACTTCGGTTCGCGCGGCGAGCGGGGTGGTCAGGATGAGGCGGGCCTGTTGCGTCGCGTCCGGGATGCTCTGGCGGAGGAAGTCGACCTCATGCTTGCCGAAGGCGTGGTGGCCGAATCGAAGGACATCGACCTGGCGATGCTACTCGGTGCCGGATGGCCCTTCCACCTGGGAGGTATCACGCCGTACCTGCGGCGGACCGCAGCCAGCACCTGACGACGGTTCGTCAGGCCCGGACGGCCTCGAACAGAGTCCGCTGTGGTGGGGCGTGCGCCGGATCCACCCCGTCGAACAGACTCGAGACCGACTCGCCGAGGTGGATCCGGCGGATCGCTTCGGCGAACAGCTGTGAGGTGGAGCGTACCGTGAGGTCGAGCCAGTCGGCCGGGGCAGGCACCGTATCGGTGGTCACCACCTCGGAGATCATCGGGTGCTCACGCAGGCGCTGCTGCGCTGGACCGGTGAACAGACCGTGCGTGCAGACCACGGACGCCCCGACACATCCGGCGTCAGCCAGGCGTTCCATCAGTTCCACGATCGAGCCGCCGGTGGCGATCTCATCATCGAGGACGATGGCACGCTTGCCCTCGACGTCGCCGACGATGGCGTCGATCACCACCCGGTCGTCCGCGAGGCGCTGCTTGTTCCCGGCCGCGACGGGCAGCCCCAGCAGGCGGGCGAACTGCGTGGCGGACTTGGCGTTGCCCAGGTCCGGTGACACCACGATCGCCTCGCCCAGCTCCTGCCCGCGGAAGTGGTCGGCGAGCACCCCGAGCGCCGTGAGGTGGTCCACCGGCACGGAGAAGAAGCCGTGCACCTGAGGGGCGTGCAACGTCATCGTCAACACCCGGTCGGTTCCGGCCGTCACGAGCATATCGGCGACCAGCCGGCCTCCCAGGGAGATGCGGGAGGCATCCTTCTTGTCCGAGCGCGCGTACGCGAAGTGCGGCATCACAGCGGTGATCTGGGCAGCTGAAGCCCCGCGCGCCGCATCGATCATCAGCAGCAGCTCCATCAAGTGCTCCTGCGTCGGCGGCACCAACGGCTGGACGATGTAGACGTCCCGTTGACGGCAGTTCTCGAGCAACTGTGCCTGCAGGCAGTCGTTGCTGAACCGGCTGATGCGGGAGGGGCTCAGCTCCAGTCCGAGCTCACCGCAGATCCGTTCGGCCAGTGCCGGGTGGGCGCTGCCGCTGAAGACGACAATGTCCTGGGAGGCGATTCCGCTCGCATTGCGCATGCCGGTTCCTTCGCGCTCGGGTGCTTGGACCACATGCTACGAGACGCCGGGCGTTGAGGCGTTCTCGTTCCGTCGTGCCACGGCTGCCGCCGTCTCGCGGGCGATGTCCTGCGGACGGAGCCCCATCTCCTCCTCCAGCTGTGCACGCGAGGCGTGCGAGAGGAACTGGTGCGCGATCCCGTGGACCTGCACCTGAACCTCGGGGCTGGATTCGGCCAGCCGGTCCCGCAGTGCACTGCCGAAGCCGCCCGTGACGATGCCGTCTTCGATGGTCACGACCCGGTCGAAGCCGGCCGCCATATCCACCAAGGCGTCCGGTACCGGGATCACCCAGCACGGGTCCACCGCCGTCGCACCGATCCCCTGGTCCCCCAACCGGTGCGCGACCTCGGCGGCAGTAGCCGCGAATGGTCCCACTCCCACCACGAGAACCCGGGCACCGCCGTCGCCGGCCTCCCGGGCGAGGACATCCAGACCGGACGTGCGGCTCAGAGCCGGCGTCGGCTCCGGCAACGCTCCCTTCGGGTAGCGCACCACCGTGGGAGCGTCCGAGACGGACACTGCCTCGCGCAACGCGCTGCGCAGGGTCGCCTCATCGCGGGGCGCTGCCAGCCGCAGCCCGGGCACCAAGCGAAGCAGTGCCAGATCCCACATGCCATTGTGGCTGGCTCCGTCGTCACCGGTCAGGCCGGCTCGGTCCAACGTGATGGTCACGCCGGCGCGGTGCAGCGCCACGTCCATCAGCAGCTGATCGAAGGCGCGGTTGAGGAACGTGGCGTACAGCGAGACCACCGGGTGCAGTCCGGCGAACGCCATCCCGGCCGCGGAGGTGAGTGCGTGCTCCTCCGCGATGCCGACATCGATCACCCGGCCCGGGAACTCACGCGCCATCGGCGCCAGCCCGACAGGTTCGGGCATCGCCGCAGTGATACCGACCACATCCGAACGCGTCCTGGCGATCTGCACGATCTCGTCGGCGAACACCGACGTCCACCCGAAGCGGGAGGGCACCACGGGCAGTCCCGTCTCCGGGTGGATCTTGCCGACGGTGTGGAAACGGTCGACGGCATCACTCTCGGCAGGGACGTAACCGCGCCCCTTCTCAGTGACAGCGTGCACGATCACCGGCCCGCCATAGCCCCGCGCACTGCGCAGCGCCGCGTCGAGGGCATCCAGATCGTGCCCGTCGACGGGTCCGATCGACTTCAGTCCGAGCTCCTCGAACAGGCCGTGCTGGGGGCGCAGCACATCCTTGAGCCCCTTCTTCATCCCGTGCAGAGCGTCATAGGTCAACCTGCCCGGGCGCCCCCCGCCTTGAAGCGTCCGCTTGCCCCAGCCGAGCACCCGCTCATAGTTGCGGTCGGTGCGTACAGCGTCCAGGTAGCGGGCGAGGCCGCCGACGGTCGGCGAGTACGACCAGCCGTTGTCGTTGACCACGATGACCAGACGCTGGTCCGGTGAGTCGGCGAGGTTGTTCAGGGCCTCCCAGGCCATACCCCCGGTCAGGGCGCCGTCGCCGATCACGGCGACCGTGTGCCGGTCGGTGTCCCCCGCCAGCAGCCGGGCCCGGGAGATGCCGTCCGCCCACGACAGCGCCGTCGACGCGTGGGAGTTCTCGACCACGTCATGATCGGACTCGGTGCGGCTCGGATACCCGGACAGCCCACCCCGGCGCCGCAGGTCGGCGAAGTCCTGCCGGCCGGTCAGGAGCTTGTGTACATAGGCCTGGTGCCCGGTGTCGAAGACCACAGAGTCCCGTGGTGAGGAGAACACCCGGTGGATCGCCAGCGTCAGCTCGACCACCCCCAGATTGGGGCCGAGGTGTCCGCCGGTGCGAGAGACCGAGTCGACGAGGAACGCCCGGATCTCCTCGGCGAGCACCCTCAGGCGTCGTGGGCTCAGTGCGCGCAGATCCTCGGGACCGCGCAGCCGTTCCAGCTCGGTCACCTCATGCTCCCGTCATCAGCCTGCAGCTGCACCCATGCTACGTGCCTGTGCGTTCTCCGGCGGCCCGGAGAGGTCGAGGTCACGTAGTTCACGGCGATCGACGGGCCGATCTCCAGCCGCGACGAGCAGCGCGCGGGCCCGGTCCAGCTCGTTGAGGAACGCGTTCGCGTGGGTACGCAGGAGCTCGATGCGTTCCTCGTCACGTTCCACCCACCGGAAGTCACGCCGGAGGGTGTCGCGGTGCTCGACCACGAACAGCACCCGATCGCACCCGGTCACGTGCAACTGCCACTGGAGTTGGTCGGCGTAGGTGCGCGCGGCGCCATCCAGATCCTCGACCGACGTCTTGATCTCGGCGATCGAGTGCTCCCCGATCCCGTCCGGTGTTGCCAGGTGGCGCGGATCGCGACCGGCACACAGCAGCGAACTGGGTGCGATCCCGAATCGTTGGTGCACCCAGGCCGCGATCACCGCTTCACGGCGAATCCCGTGCTCGAACTGCGGCAGCCGTGGGCCCTCCCAGCCTGTCAGCTTGGCTTCCAGGAGACGACGGCGCTGCTTCGACACTCGCCCGCTGGTGGTGACCAGGCGGCGCGCATCGGTTGCGGTCACGCCCCACAATCGTGCTCGCAGCCAGGCCACCCGGTTGCGGGAGGAGACGACGTCACCGGCTGGTGTGCGCACATACCGGTAGCCCTCGATCACGCCTGGCACCTTACGGCAGGCCCGGTGCGGCCGCGCGGAGCACGCGCCGGACGCTGCGGAGCGTCACCAGCCACGCGAGCGCTGCTCACTGCCTGCGCCCCCACCTCACCATCTAGGCTGGCAGGTATGCGACTGCTCCCTGGGCACACCATCAGTCACGACCTGACCTACGACGATGTCTTCCTCGCACCGTCCTACTCGGACGTCTCCTCGCGTTTCGATGTCGACCTGGCAACGGCGGATGGGACCGGGACGACGATCCCGATCGTGGTGGCGAACATGACGGCGGTCAGTGGGCGTCGGATGGCGGAGACGGTGGCACGTCGAGGCGGGATCGCGATCCTCCCCCAGGATCTGCCACTGGCAGAAGTGCGTCGAACGATCGCCTCGGTCAAGGGCCGCCACACGCTGCTCGAGACCCCGGTGACAGTCGCACCCACCGACACCGTGCACACGGTCCTGACCCTGGTCGACAAGCGAGCCCACGGCGCCGCCGTGGTCCTCGATGAGGGGCGTCCGGTCGGTGTGGTCGCCCGGTCGGACTGCCATGGCGTGGACCAGTTCACGCAGGCGCAGGCGGTCATGAGCGCCGACCCGGCGGTGCTCGAGCTCGACACGCTGGAGGGCCCCGGCGCCCTGGAGGCAGCGTTCGAAGCGCAGCACGCCGCCCGACGGCGCTTTTCTCCGGTGGTGGACTCCTCGGGCAGGTTGTGTGGTGTCCTGACCCGGCTCGGGGCGCTGCGGTCCTCGATCTATGCGCCGGCGCTCGACGATGCCGGGCGATTGCGGATCGGTGCTGCCGTGGGCGTCAACGGCGATGTCGCCGCGCGGGCCCGCGGCCTGCTCGAGGCGGGGGCCGACGTTCTGGTGGTCGATACGGCGCACGGACACCAGGCGAAGATGATCGAGGCGCTGCGTGCCGTTCGTGCCCTCGATCCGGAAGTTCCGGTGGTGGCAGGAAACGTGGTCACCGCCGACGGCGTCACCGACCTCGTCGAGGCCGGTGCCGACATCGTGAAGGTGGGAGTGGGCCCTGGGGCGATGTGCACCACCCGCATGATGACGGCGGTGGGCCGCCCGCAGTTCTCGGCCGTGGCCGAGTGCGCCCAGCGGGCACGAGAGCTGGGCCGGCATGTGTGGGCCGACGGCGGTATCCGGCATCCACGCGATGTCGCCCTGGCCCTGGCTGCCGGTGCCAGCCAGGTCATGGTGGGCTCATGGTTCGCCGGGACTTATGAGTCCACCGGCGATCTGCATATCGACCCCGACGGACGCCGGTACAAGGAGAGTTTCGGGATGGCGTCCGCACGAGCGGTAGCGGCACGGACGGCCAGCGATGCCAGCCCGTTCGCACGAGCACGCAAGAGTCTCTATGAGGAGGGCATCTCGGCTTCCAGGATCTACCTGGATCCGGACCGGCCCGGCGTCGAGGATCTCCTGGACCACATCACGGCCGGGCTGCGTAGCTCGTGCACCTACGCGGGCGCTCGGACCCTGGCCGAGTTCAGTGACCGTGTACTGGTCGGGCTGCAGTCCCGGGCAGGGTACGACGAAGGCCGTCCACTCCCGGGAGGTTGGTGACGATGGGAATGCAACGACCCGATCACCGTCGCGTTCGTCCGTACGGCGCGTGGCCCTCGCCCATCTCCGCGCACTCGCTGGCCGCGGGGACCGTGCGCCTGTCCGAGCTCACTCTCGTCGGAGCCGACACGTACTGGGTGGAGTCACGCCCGTGGGAGGAGGGGCGCAGCGTCCTCGTGCGGCGTGACAGCAATGGCCACGTCTGCGACGTCCCGATGCCTTCCCCCGACGGCGGCACGTTCGATGTCCGGACCCGCGCACATGAATACGGTGGCGCGTCCTATGCGGCAACCGATTCGGTGATCGTGACATCACGGCGTGAAGACGACCGGGTCTACCGCATCGACCTGGATCCGGACGGCGGCACGGCTGCGCCCGTTCCGCTCGTGGCAGCCAGTGGGCGCCGGTACGCCGACTTCGAGCTCGACACTGCACGTGGTCTCGTATACGCGATCGCCGAGGACCATGGCGAACCAGGTGCCGCACGGACCGATCCCGCCGCGACACTCGTATCGATTCCGCTCGACGGCTCCGCGGCGCATGACCCGGACCTGGTCACCGTGCTGATCCGAGACAGCGACTTCGTGACGTCACCACGTCTGAGCCCGGACGGCGCCCTGCTCACGTGGCTCAGCTGGAACCACCCTGCGATGCCGTGGGACTCCTCTGAGCTGCACGTGGCCACAGTCGCTGACGGCGGGACACGTCTGCTGCATCACCGGACCGTGGCGGGTGGTCCACAGGTATCGGTCGCCGAGCCGATGTGGACCCCGGCCGGGGATCTGGTGCATGTCGACGACCGCACGGGCTGGTGGAATCTCTATCGGACCGAGCTGGACGGGGCACACCGGCGGACCAGACCGCTCCATCCCAGCGACGCCGAGTTCACGGTCCCGCAGTGGGGCTTCGGCCCCCGGACGATCGACATGCTCGGCGAAGACCACCTGATCGCGGCATACACGGTTCAGGGTCGGCGCCGGCTGGCCGCGATACGCATCGACAACGGTGCTCTCGAGCCGTGGGAGGGTGACTGGGCTCCGGTTCGTGACGTACGTGCTGCGCCGGGCCGCGTCGTCTTCATTGGAGCAGGGCCGTACCGGGCCGAAGCTGTGGTCGAACTCGATCTCGCTGCCGGCACGGCCACCGTGCTGCGCTCGACCACTGATCGCGAGCTGGACGAGCAGTCGATCTCGGTGGCCGAGGACGTCTCCTGGCCGTCGGCAGATGGGGTCGCTCACGGCTTCCTCTACCGCCCGACCAGCGCCGAGTGGATGGCCAGCGACGCGGAGCGGCCGCCGCTGCTGGTCCTCTCTCACGGGGGGCCAACGGGTGCCACATCAGCTGGGCTCGATCCGGCGGTGCAGTTCTGGACCACGCGCGGATTCGCCGTCCTCGACGTCAACTACGGCGGCAGCACCGGCTATGGACGTGCTTACCGGGAACGTCTTCGTGGCCGGTGGGGCATCGTCGATGTGGCCGACTGCAGCTCCGGTGCCCGGTGGCTCGCGCAGCAGGGTCTCGTGGACCCAGACCGTGCGGCGGTCCGCGGTGGCTCGGCGGGCGGCTACACGACCCTGGCGGCGTTGACGTTCACGCAGACGTTCGCCGCCGGGGCCAGCCATTACGGCATCGGCGACTTGGAGGCGCTGGCAGCGCACACACACAAGTTCGAGAGCCGGTACCTGGACTCCCTCGTGGGGCCTTACCCGGAGAAAGCCTCCACCTATCGAGACCGCTCGCCGGTGCATCACGTGAACCAGCTCAGTGCCCCGATGATCCTCTTCCAGGGGACCCAAGACCGGGTCGTGCCCCCGGAGCAGGCCCGCCTGATGGCCGACGCGGTGCGTGCCGCCGGCATGGAGGTCGAGCTGGTGATGTTCGACGGCGAGGGGCACGGGTTCCGGCGCGCGGACAACCGCCGGTCCGCACTTGAAGCCGAGCTCGCCTTCTACGGTCGGGTGTTCGGCTTCTCCCCCACCTCATAGCGCAGCCGAGCCGCCGAGGGCGAGACATCCCTCGCATATGACGGCGGCCGGGCAGAGGGGAAACGCCCTCCTGCCCGGCCGTCGTCTGCGGCTGTCTGCGCTCAGCCGTTCACGAGGGAACGCAGCACGTACTGCAGAATGCCGCCGTTGCGGTAGTAGTCCGCCTCGCCCGGGGTGTCGATGCGCACCACGGCATCGAACTCGACGGTGACTCCCTCGGACTTCGTGGCCGTGACGTGCACGGACGACGGTGCAGGACCATCGGTGATGGCGCTCACGCCCGAGATGTCGAAGGTCTCGGTGCCATCGAGACCGAGCGACTCGGCACTCTCACCCGCTGGGAACTGCAGCGGGAGGACGCCCATCCCGATGAGATTGGACCGGTGGATGCGCTCGAAGCTCTCGGTGATGACGGCCTTGACGCCCAGCAGGGCGGTTCCCTTGGCCGCCCAGTCACGCGACGAACCGGAGCCGTACTCCTTGCCACCCAGGATCACCAACGGGATGTCCGCCTCGGCATAGGCCTGCGCGGCATCGTAGATGGTGCTCTGCTCGCCGGTGAGGTGGTTCAGCGTGAACCCGCCCTCGACGCCGTCCAGCAGCTCGTTGCGCAGCCGGATGTTAGCGAAGGTGCCGCGGATCATCACCTCGTGGTTACCGCGGCGCGAGCCGTAGGAGTTGAAGTCCTTGCGCGCCACACCGTTCTCGGCCAGGTAGGTCCCGGCCGGTGAGTCCGGCTTGATCGACCCGGCTGGGGAGATGTGGTCAGTGGTGACCGAGTCACCGAGCTTGGCGAGCACCCGCGCACCAGCGATGTCCTCGACCGGAGCAGGCTCGGCCGTCATGCCCTCGAAGTACGGGGGCTTGCGGACGTAGGTGGACTCGGCATCCCAGGCAAAGGTGTCGCCTTCGGGGGTGTCGAGCGAGCGCCACTGCTCATCCCCGGAGAACACATCCGCGTAGTCGGCGGTGAACATCTCCCGGTTGATCGAGGAGTCGATCGTGGACTGAACCTCCTCCGGGGAGGGCCAGATGTCGGCGAGAAACACCGGCTTACCGTCCTCGCCGTGGCCCAGCGGCTCGTGGGCGAAGTCGAACTCCATCGTGCCGGCCAGCGCGTAGGCGATCACCAACGGCGGGGAGGCCAGGTAGTTCATCTTGATGTCGGGGTTGATCCGGCCCTCGAAGTTCCGGTTCCCGGACAGGACCGAGACGACCGCCAGGTCGTGGGCATTCACAGCCTCGGAAACTTCCGGGTCGAGCGGGCCGGAGTTGCCGATGCAGGTGGTGCATCCGTAGCCCACGAGGTGGTAGCCCAGCTTCTCCAGGTACGGCCACAGGCCGGCCTTATCGTAGTAGTTCGTGACCACCTGAGAACCTGGCGCCATCGAGGTCTTCACCCACGGCTTCACGGTCAGGCCCGCATCGACGGCCTTCTTGGCGAGCAGCCCAGCGGCAAGCATCACCGACGGGTTGGAGGTGTTCGTGCAGGAGGTGATCGATGCGATCGCCACAGCGCCGTGGAACAGCTCGTATGCCGCGCCGTCCGGGGTAGTGACCGGCACGGTCTTGCGTGCCTGGTTGCCGATAGCCGGCGAGTCGGAGGCGGGGAAGGACTCCTTCTCCGCCTCGTCCACGCCGTTGCGCACCTCGGGCGCGTAGGCCGGAAGGTCGCGCTGGAAGGCCGCCTTGGCGTGCGAGATCGCGATCCGGTCCTGCGGGCGCTTTGGTCCGGCGATAGATGGAACCACCGTGCCCAGGTCGAGCTCGAGGTACTCCGAGAACACCGGCTCCGTGGCCGGGTCATGCCACATCCCCTGTTCCTTCGCGTACGCCTCCACGAGGGCGACCTCGTCGTCGGAGCGTCCGGTCAAGCGCAGGTAGTCCAGCGTGACGTCGTCGATCGGGAAGATCGCCGCGGTGGAACCGAACTCCGGGCTCATGTTCCCGATGGTGGCCCGGTTCGCCAACGGCACGGCGGCAACGCCGTCGCCGTAGAACTCCACGAACTTGCCGACCACTCCGTGCTCACGCAGCATCTCGGTGATGGTCAGGACCACGTCCGTGGCGGTCACGCCGGCTGGGATCTGGCCGTTCAGCTTGAACCCGACCACGCGCGGTATAAGCATCGACACCGGCTGGCCGAGCATGGCCGCCTCGGCCTCGATACCGCCGACGCCCCAGCCGAGCACGCCGAGGCCGTTGACCATCGTGGTGTGGGAGTCGGTGCCGACGCAGGTATCGGGGTACGCGCGAAGCACCTTCTGCCCACCGGACTCCACCTCACGGGTCATCACGGTACGGGCCAGGTACTCGATGTTGACCTGGTGCACGATCCCGGTGCCCGGGGGGACGACCTTGAAGTCGTCGAAGGCGGTCTGACCCCAGCGCAGGAACTGGTAGCGCTCATGGTTGCGCTCATACTCGATCGCCACATTGCGCTCGAACGCGTCAGAGCGGCCGAACACGTCGATCTGCACCGAGTGGTCGATCACCAGTTCGGCCGGAGAGAGCGGATTGATCGACGCAGGGTCGCCGCCGAGATCGGCCACCGCCTCACGCATGGTCGCCAGGTCCACGACGCACGGAACGCCAGTGAAGTCCTGCATCACCACGCGAGCCGGAGTGAACTGGATCTCGGTGCTCGGCTGCGCACTGGGGTCCCAGTCGGCCAGTGCCCGGACGTGATCGGAGGTGATGTTGGCACCGTCCTCGGTGCGCAACAGGTTCTCGGCGAGAACCTTCAGACTGTAGGGCAGCCGCTCCAGCCCGGGGACGGCGCCGAGCCGGTAGATCTCGTAGTCGGTCTCACCCACCCGCAGGGTGCTCTTGGCGGAAAAGCTGTCCACGGTGCTCACTGGCCACTCCTGTCATGCGGAACGTCGTCGGCGCAGGACCATCCTCGCACTTACGTGACGAGTATGTCCCGATATTTATCTCGATATCGAGATAAATACTACCGCAGCGCTCCCCGGCTCGCGAGCGACGCGCGCATCACTCACCCGTGCCAGGTGTGAGGACCGCCACGGTCTCCACGTGGTGGGTGTGCGGGAACAGATCGATCGGATCCAGCGCGGTCAGCGTGTACCCGTGCTCGCGCGCATAGGCCACATCACGGGCGAGCGCCGCGGGGTCGCAGGCGACGTACACCACCCGCCGAGGCCTGGTCCGCAGCAACTGCTCGACGACCGCCTCGCCGGCTCCGGCGCGTGGCGGGTCGAGGACCACGACATCGGTGTCGGCGAGCTGTTCCGACTGCATGATTCGGTGTACCGGGCCATGGTGAAGGCGGACCTGGGGACGGTCGTGGACGTTGCGGCGCGCATCCTTGACCGCCCGCTCGTCCGACTCGACCGCGTCGACCGTACCCTCGCCGCCCACCGCATCCGCGAGTGGAACCGTCAGCAGACCGGACCCGCTGTAGAGGTCCAGGACGCGTTCACCGGGCTGCAGCTGGGCCGCTTCCAGCACGGCACCCACGAGTGTGGCGGGAGCCTGCTGGTGTACCTGCCAGAAGCCCTCAGCGGCTACGCGATACCGCCAACTGCGTCCATCGACCTCGACACGCTCACGCGCCGTTCGTCGTCCGCCACGCAGCGGGACGCCGTCGATGAGCACAAGGCGGTCGCTCTCACTGGGCGCGACCGCATCAATCCGTGCGCCGGGGCGCCACGTGCGAGTGAGCAGCTCCGGTACCCCGAGCACCTCCGCAGCCAGGGGCATCGCGCGTAGCGGTGCGATCGTGTGGGTGCGGTGCTGGAACATCCCTGCCCGGCCGTGATCGTCGACCACCAGCTCGATCCGGGTGCGGTACCCCAGCCCGTTCCGCTCCCGATCCTCGGCAACACCACGCACCCGCAGCCCCGTCATCAGCGGATCCTGCGTGTCCAGCCCGCCGATGCGCTGCAGCGCGTCGACCAGGACGTCCCGCTTCCAGCTCAGCTGACCATCGAGGCTCACATGTGCCAGTTCTCCTCCGCCGACGCCGCCCGGTCCTGCCTCAGGCCAGACCGAGTCCACCCGCTCGGGTGCGCCGTCAAGGATCTCCACTGCATCGGCGCGCCAGTGCCCCCGGCGCCGGCTGTCGGTGACTCGTGCACGGATCCGTTCCCCGGGGAGCGCATGACGAACGAAGACCACCCGCCCGTCCACCCGAGACAGGCAATGCCCGCCGTGGACCGCGGGCCCGACAGTCATCTCGATCAGTTCGTCGCTATCGGGCATCGTCACCGCTCCGTTGGGTCTCGTCATGAACGGCCGTTCCCGCCCATGGGCCGATCAGCTCAGCCGACTTCAGCTGCCAGGGCACCGAAGCCATCACCACACCCGGCATGTGCAGCAGCCGAGCCTTGAGCCGAGCTGAGCTGCGGTTATGCAAGATCCGTTCCCACCAGGAACCCACCACGTACTCAGGAACGTAGACCACCACCAGGTCGCGAGGGGACTCACGCCGGATCGATTTCACGAACTCCAGCACGGGCCGTGTCACCTCCCGATACGGAGAGTCGAGGACCGTCAGCGGCAATGGCACACCGAGAGCGTCCCACTCATCGCGTACCCGCGCCGTATCTGCCGGGTCAACCGCGACCGAGATCGCCTGCAGCGTGGACGGACGCGTGGCGCGGGCGTAAGCCAGCGCCCGCAATGCGGGCTTGTGTACCTGCGAGACCAGCACGACAGCATGGACGCGCGAGGGCAGTGCCTTCGCCTTCCCCTCATCGCTCAACGCGAGCTCGGCTGCCACCGCGTCGTAGTGGCGGCGGATCAGCCCCATCAGCACGAACAGCGCCGCCATCAGCCCGACTGCGATCCACGCACCGTGCGTCGCCTTGGTGACCACGACCACTGTCAGCACCACCGCCGTCAAGAGGAAGCCGAACGCGTTGACCGCGCGGGCCCGGAGCATCTGCGTGCGCTCCTGTGCGGCGATCACGGTGCGCAACCGGCGGTTCCAGTGCTTGACCATGCCGAGCTGGGCGACGGTGAATGAGACGAAGACACCCACGATGTAGAGCTGGATGAGCTGGGTGACCTGCGCGTCGAAGATCCAGATGAGCGCGATCGCGGCGACAGAGAGGCTGACGATCCCGTTCGTCAGAGCAAGCCGGTCGCCACGGGTGTGCAGCTGCCGGGGCAGGAAGCCGTCCTTGCCGAGCACCGAGGCCAGTTGCGGAAAGCCGTTGAACGCGGTGTTGGCCGCCAGCACGAGGATCGCAGCCGTCGCGGCGACAACGACGACGATCAGCCACGGCACCGCGACGAAGACGACTTCGGCAATCTGCCCGATGACGGGCGTCTGCACGAAGTCCTCCGGGACTGGGCTGCCCTCGATCCGCAGATCACGGGCTGGGACCTCGACGACCCGAACCCCTGTCGCCTGTGCCAGTCCCAGAACCGCGAACAGCATCGTGGCGCCGATGAGTCCCAGCAGGGCGAGGGTGATCGCGGCGTTGCGCGCCTTCGGACGGCGGAACAACGGCACTCCGGTGCTGATGGCCTCGACGCCCGTGAGCGCCACCGCCCCGGAAGAGAAAGCGCGCAACACCAGGAAGGCGCCCGCGATACCCATCAGCCCCTGATCCAGGCCCTCCATCGGGACGACTTCGTAGTCGGCGCTGGCGGCGCGACCGATCGTTCCGCTCGCCCATTGCAAGCCCCCGACGACGGCCATCACGCCCATCGCAGCCAGGAACAGGTAGACAGGCACCGCGAAGCTGCGCCGGGACCGCTGCCCGCCTCGCACGTTCGCGAGTGCGACCAGCACCACCATGGCGGTCGCTACCCATTCCTCGTTCGTGCGCAGTTGCGGCCAGATCGTCGTCAGGTACTGGGCGCTCGAGGACAGCGAGACCGCAACGGTCAGCACATAGTCGACCAAGACCGCGGCTGCGACGGACAGACCTGCTTTCTTGCCGAGGTTCTCGGTGGCCACCTGGTAGTCACCGCGACCCGCGGGGTAGGCCCGCACCAGATGGCGATAGGACGCCACGACTGTCAGCATCACCGCGATGACGGCGAGCCCGACCCACGGGGAGACCACGACGGCAGCCGCACCGGCCAGTGACAGCGTGAGGATGATCTCGTCGGGCGCGTACGCCACCGACGACAACGCGTCCGAGGCGAACACGGGTAGTGCTTGCCGCTTACGGAGCTGCACGTGTCCGATCCGGTCGCTACGCACCGGGCGGCCCACGAGCAGCCGCTTGGCGGCTTCCACGATGTCTGGCACGCCGCCATGCTACGCGCGCGCCGCCGGGCCTCGACGCCGAGGCGGCGGTCCACCGGCTCGTGGGCTCGCGCAGTCGCGGTCCGGGTGTAGCGTCTGCATCGTGCACTTCGTCATCATGGGCGCCGGGCGCGTCGGCACCACTCTCGCCGAGACCCTGGAGGGACGCGGGCATTCGGTGTCGATCATCGACCAGAACCCCGACGCTTTCCGACGGCTACCTGAGTCCTTCGAAGGGCGACGGGTGACCGGGATGGGCTTCGACCGGGAGGCCCTCGCGCAGGCCGGTATCGAGGACGCCTACGCGTTCGCTGCAGTCTCCAGCGGCGACAACTCCAATATCATCGCAGCCCGTGTGGTCCGTGAAACCTTCGGGGTGGAGAACGTGGTTGCCCGGATCTACGACCCTGCCCGAGCCGAGATCTACCAGCGACTGGGCATCACCACCGTTGCCACCGTCCGCTGGACCTCCGATCAGGTACTGCGGCGGATGATGCCGGTGGGCGCGGCCAGTGAGTTCCGCGACGCCTCCGGTTCGGTGACCATGTGCGAACTGGATCTGCATGCGGGGTGGCTGGGGCAGCCCGTCCGTCAGGTTCAGGCAGCCACCGGGGCACGGATCGCGTTCCTGTCCCGGCTGGGCGATGGCTACATCCCCTCGCCGGACGACGTACTCCAGGAGCACGACGTCCTTCACGCGCTGGTCTACACCGACCGCCTGGATGAGACGCAGCGGACGCTGAACCGCCCGCCGCGGGCGGAGGAGGAGTAATGCGGGTCATTATCGCCGGAGCGGGAAGCGTCGGCCGGTCGATCGCACGTGAACTCATCGGGCACGATCACCAGGTCACACTCATCGACAAGAACCCGGCCGCGATGAAGGTGTCCTCGGTGAGTGCGGCCGAATGGCTCCTCGGTGATGCGTGCGAGATTGCTAGCTTCGCCACCGCCCACCCCGAGGAGAGCGATGTCGTCGTCGCCGCGACCGGGGACGACAAGGTCAACCTCGTGGTTTCACTGCTTGCCAAGACCGAGTTTGGCGTCCCGCGCGTGGTCGCTCGCGTGAACAACCCCAAGAATGAATGGATGTTTGACGAGGCCTGGGGTGTCGACGTCCTTGTCTCGACCCCTCGGATCATGACGGCGCTGGTCGAGGAAGCAGTCTCGATCGGCGACCTGGTCCGGATCTTCACGTTCCATCAGTCCGGTGCCAGCATGTACGAGATCACGCTCGCACCGGGTGCGACCGTCGTCGGACAACGCGTGGCTGACATCGCGTGGCCGGCCGGATCCGTGCTCGCCGCCATCATCCGTGGCGATGAACCCATCCCGCCGAGCCCTGACGACACGCTTGAGGCAGGCGACGAGTTGCTGATCATCGCCACCTCTGCCGACGAGGACGACCTCAGCGCGCTACAGCAGCTCCTCGGGGACGCACCCACAACCACGTGATCCACAGCACGAGCGCCCACAACGGCAAACCCATGACCAGGCGTGCAGTACCGAGCCATCCTGCTTCGGCCTGCAGGTAGAGCGGGACCTGGACGGCAAGGCGGGCCGCAAATGCCCCAAACCACAGCCAGGACGCCCGCGTATAGCGCCGCCGCAGCGTGTGGTCGGTGCGCCAACGCTGGTCCTGACCGGTCAAGAGCGCGACCAGCACACCGACCACCGGCCAGCGCAGCAGGATCGAGGCGAGCACGCCGACAGCGAATCCGGCGTTGACAAGCAAGCCCCACGCGAAGAAGTCGGATGCCTCCCCCGATCGCCACGCCCACACCGCACCGATCGCCACACCGGCGAGTCCACCGACCGCCTGAGTGACGGGTGTACGCCCGATCAGACGAGCGATGGTGGCCACGACTGCCACGGCCACGGATGCGATCAGCGCAGGGGTCAGCTCGCGTGTGAGCACGAACAGGACGACGAACACCAGTCCCGGCGCCACCGACTCGACCAGACCGCGCACACCGCCAATCGAGTCGGCAATACTGAACCGGTCGGCCGTGAGCTGGCGGACGCCACGTGCAGCTGCCTCACCGTGGTCACGATCCACGGGTGCGGCACGGGGATCATTCTCGGATCCCGGGTCTGGACCATCCGAGTCGATCGGCCCAGCAGAACTGTTCGGGCTGTCCGGGCCCACCGGGCTGTTCGAGCCCAGGGGGTGTTCAGTGGCACTCACGAGGCCGCTCGCTGCGGCAGGATCTGGTAGCTCGGGTTGTAGATGGCCGGGCGCGGCTGGCCGGCGGCGGTGCGGCACAGCATGCCCTCAACCTTGAGGCGGCACCCGGGGACGATGCCAGGGATCTCCCGCCGTCCGAGCCAGACCAGGTCGACGCTGCCCGAACCGTCATAGAGTTCCGCTAGGAGTTCGGGCGCCTGCCCCGCCGGCGAGTACGTGACCGACCGGATCACCCCGGACAGACAGACCCGTTGACGCGCCTTGCACTGCGCCACAGGCACAGTCCCTTGCCGCTCCGCCTCGACCTTCTCCTCGCCGGCGTCGAACTCGGATTGGGAGGCGACGACCCGGCGGAGCCGTTCGCGCCAGGTCATCGGGTCTCCGTCGTCTCGGGTCCGCGTGCGGGCAATTCGATACTGGCCGGCGGTACTTCATCCGCAGTCGTCCGCTGCCCAGGAAGGTGCAGCGGCAGCAGGTCACGTGGAGGCCGCGGGTCGGTTCCCCGGACCACGACCACGTCTCCGAAGAGCGTCTCCATGGTGACTGCTGCCGAGGGGTCGATCGCTGCCTTGCCCGTCAGCACACCACGGAGGAACCAGCGCGGGCCATCCACACCGATGAACCGCGCGGGCCGGTGACCGCTGCGGCCGTCCGGTAGCCGAACCGGAAGACGTGCGAGCAGCTCGGTACCGAAGGGACCCGGGCGTTCGTCCACCGAGCCACCCTGTTTGTCGACCTGTGTCTGGAGCTCGGCTCGCAGGGTTTCCCACAGCCCCGCGGTCCGCGGGGCTGCGAACGGCTGAATCTGAAGTGCGGAGCCCTCGTAGGCGAGATTCACCCCGACCACTCGCCGGGTCTTGCGATCGAGCTCCATGCGGATCTGCATCCCGGCACGCTTCGGCACCCACAACGACCCCAGGTCCATCCGCAATCCACGGGATCGAACCTCCTCGGAGTCCCAGGGACCGATCAACCCGTCCCCACTACCTTCCGCATCCTCGGCCGGAGCACCCGCTGAGGATGCCGGATCGGCCCGCTCTTCCGGCCCGACCGGCTCATCGGTCCCGGCCCGCTCGACGGCCCGTCCTCGACGGAACCATCCCATCAGCTCTGTCCTTCCATCGCGGCCACGCCCCCGGTCGAGCCGAATCCGCCCGCGCCTCGCTCACTCGCGGGCAACGTCGTCACCTCGACCAGGTCGGCCACGGCCACTCGCTGGATCACCAACTGGGCGACTCGGTCGCCACGGTCCAGGCGGACGCTGCGGGCCGGATCGGTGTTGTGCAGGATCACGGTGACCTCTCCACGGTACCCCGCGTCAACCGTCCCTGGCGCGTTGAGCACAGTGAGTCCGTGCCTGGCGGCAAGTCCGGACCGCGGATGTACGAACGCCGCATATCCCGCCGGCAGGGCGATGGCGAGCCCGGTCGGAACTGACTGCCGCGCTCCTGGCGCGATCTCGCATGCCGTGCGCGCCAGCAGGTCGAGGCCCGCATCGCCTGCGCGCGCATAACTCGGGATCGGAAGGTCGGGGTCCAGGCGCTGAACCAGGACCTCGACAGGCATCTCGTCACTCATCGTCACGGTCCCAGGCTACTGGCCGACCAGGGTGCCTCGGGACCGTGGCACCCTGGGTCCATGCCTGCCATCTCCTCGTACCGCGAGCGTGTCCTTCCGTCCTCGGCCGCGTGGCTGCTGGCACCCGCCGCCGGCCTGCTCGTCGGGCTCGCACTACTGCCACTCGACACAGTGCTCGCACTCGCCGCTGGAACGCTCATCGCGGCACTCGCCGCCGTCATGCTGATCGTGGTCTCACCGGTCGTAGAAGTTGCGGGCGATACGCTCCGGGTCGATCGGGCCCGGCTGCCGGTGGAACTCGTCTCGCAGGTGATCGAGCTGGAGGGCGACGAACTCAAGCACGCCATGAGGCGAGGACTGGACGCCCGGGCCCACGTACGCTTCCGCGCTTGGTCTCCTACCGCCGTCAGAATCGTCTTTGACGACCCGGACGACCCGACATCGTACTGGCTTGTCTCCACGCGGCGCCCGGCTGAACTGAGCCAGGCGCTCGGCCACGGGTCCTGAGACCCACGGTGCCGCCCGGGCCGCGTGCTGCGGGCCAGCGACGCGCACAGCCACTGGCCGCGCTGTCGCTGGCCTCGTGGGCACTGCCCACGTGCCGTGCTGCTCCTGGTTGTCAGGCTGCGCACTCCGAGCACACCGGCTGGCCGCCCTTCTCATAGGCCAGCTGGCTGCGGTGGTGCACGAGGAAGCACTGTGAACAGGTGAACTCGTCGGCCTGGCGGGGCAGGACGCGGACGGACAGTTCCTCACCACTCAGGTCGGCTCCGGGAAGTTCGAATCCCTCTGCGGCTTCAGTCTCGTCCTCGTCTACCGCAGGCGAGTTCTTCTCCGAGCGCCGGGCCTTCAGCTCCTCGAGCGAGTCCTCGCTCAGGTCCTCTTCGGTCTTGCGCGGTGCATCGTAGTCGGTCGCCATGATGGGCAAGCGCTCCGGTTTCTCTCGATTGGACTTCTGGCACGTACAACGTTCGGCGCGCCGACATGTTCCCGTGGCGGGTGAATTGTGCACCATCAGCCGCTCAATTGCATACTCACCGTCCCGGACTAGAGTGTCCGGACGCGGTTCTGCGCCGGAGATCGTGTCGTATCGACGGGATCTGAGGTCGGATCGACCGCCACTCCGCAGTCAATACGCCGAAGAAGCGCGACCACCTGGCAGGCTCGCTATCGAGCTGGGATCGGCTCGTCGGAGCCGAGCACGGAGGCGACATGATCGAGTTGGAACTTGTAGGCATTCACAACGACGCCGAGCATCTCGTGCTGATGGGTCCGGACGGGGAACGCTACCGTCTGGAGATCGATGAGGCGCTGCGCGCGGCCGTCCGACGCGACCGTCCCCAGCTCGAGCAGGTCCGCACTGAAGGCGTGGTCCGGCCACGCGAGATTCAGGTGATGATCCGCTCCGGGTCCAGCGCCGAGGACATCGCTGCCGAGTTCGCTGTCCCGCTCGAGACCGTCCGGCGCTACGAGGGCCCGGTGATCGCTGAACGTCAGCACGTCAGTCAGCAGGCACGTGCACTGACGATCACCCGGCAGCCAGGCGCGCCCGTGCTTGCGGACGTGGTGGTCGACAGGCTCGCTTCGCGAGGAGTCCGCACCGACTCCCTCGAGTGGGATGCGCGCCGTGTCGCTCACGAACCATGGGAGCTGGTGCTTCGATTCGTCGCCGGTGACCGAGAGAGAGCAGCCACCTGGCAGGTCGATCTGTCTGCCCGGACGGTCCTGGCCCTCGACGACGAGAGCCGCTGGCTCTCGGAGACGGAATGGTCGCCCGCGGCGGGAGCCCGGCGCCACCTGTCGGCGGTCCGTGGCGGCAGGGTCTACGACGTCGAGAACGACGATCCGATCGACCTCGCTGGCCCGCTCGCCGCAGTGGACGCCGGTCTCGCCTCCTCCACCGACGAGGGGCGTCCCACCGACGACACCAGCGGTACCGGCGATGCCGACCGCACCGAAGCACTGCTGGACCAGCTCGCTGTCGATCGCGGTGTCCGGCAGCCTGTGATCGACGAGGCAGACGAGACAGACGAGGCCGTGCGCGAACCGATGCTCTGGGAGGATCCCCCGCCCGCACATCCTCCGGCCTCTCACCCCGACGAACGTCCCGACGCGACGATCCTGCCCGTCCCTGCGGCCGCGACGACCTCCGGTGCGAACGACGAGCCGCCAGAGAACGCCGGTGCTGACGCCACCCGGGACGAGGAGACCGAGCACGCACCCCGGCCACGTCGGCGTCGCCGCACCAGCGTGCCCTCCTGGGACGAGATCGTGTTCGGCGCCAAGAACGACTGAACGCCATCACTGTGGCCGTCGTGGCCTCAGCCTTGCACCACCACCAGCGGCACCTGCATCTCAGCGTCTGTGGTGGCCCCATGCATGCCGACCAGTTGCAGAGAGGCGCGGCTCTGGCTGCGCGAGTCCAGCACGGCGTGGCTTCCGCGAGCGATCACGACGACATCGCCGACCACCTGCTGGGCCGCGTCGGTTACCGGGCCGATCATTCCGGAACTGACCACATCCTCCCGCAGCAGGACATCCGCACGCTCCCCCAGCACCTCCCGGTATCGTCCGGCGATGTGGTCCGCGCGCCCCGGCCGACAATAGAGATGGACCGCTCGCGGTTCCCCTGCCACCAACTCGACATCACGCATCAGCCTGTCGTCGTCGGCGATGTCGGTCCGTTCCGTCATGGGCACATCGACCATGCCGTGGTCGGCCGTCACCAGCAGCAACACGCCGGGAGGCAGAAGGCGGGCCAGACGGTCCAGCTCGGCATCGGTCTGGGCAAGAAGCTGGCTCCATTCGGGCGCACGGGATCCACTGCGGTGCCCGAGGGCATCCATCTCACCCCAGTAGAGGTAGACAACGTCCACAGCGGGATCGCGCAGTTCCGCCAGGGCAGTGTCCACGCGCTCGCGCAGAGAGTCTGCCGCGGCGTACTCCCCTCCTCGCCATGCCGCCCGGGTCAATCCTGAGTCCGCGAACTGCCAAGGACCCACGCTGACACCTGTGTGCCCTGCAGCGTTGAGGTGCTCGAAGATGGTCGGCTCGATCTGCCACTGTTCCGGTTCCACGGGCCCGTTCCACGAGACCAGGTTGACCGCCATTCGTCCCCACGCCCGCACCGAGTACCCCAGCATCCGGGTGCGTCCACCCTCCCATCCGGTACCGAGGTAGGTGATGTTCGTGGCAGTCGTCGAGGGAAACGCCGTGCGCACCGAACCCAGCCGGTCGGCCGCGGTGAGGAACGGAGCCGATTGCGAGCGATCAAGGAGGTTGTGCCAGCCGAGACCGTCGACCAGGACCACGCACGCCTTGGTCGATCGAGGCAGCGCCAGGCGGTCCCTGGCAGATGCGGCACGCTGCTTCTCCTCCTCGGGAAGATCGAGTGCCAGGGCGCCCACTGCCCCGAGCAGCACGTCACCGACGCGTCCTTGCTGGCTGACGCTCACGCGCCGGCGGCGACCGTCGCGGCGGAGAGCTCGGTCGCGAAGGCGATCGCTGCTTCCATGGCGTGCGGACCTTCGGCCTCGGCGCTGATTCGCACGACCAGGTCGTCCGGCATAGACGTTCCGGTGAACCCGTGGTCCGCCTCGCACTCCGGGTCGGGACAGGTCGCAGGCTCCAGATCGATGCGGGAGACCGCCCCCCAGCTCAGCGCGATCGTGAGCTCGGAGCCCCCTGCCCCCTGAGTGTAGGCCGCCGGATCGCTGACGCCATGCGTCAAGCCGACCGAACGCACCTGGCGCAGCGGGATCGCCTCGGTGGTCGCCGCAGCGTTGACGCTTCCCTGCGGATGGTCGCCGGGGAGATCGTCCACATGCGCGACCAGCAGCCGGGTGGAGGTGAGCACCAGCGTGGTGATGTGGCGTCGTACCTCGGTCCGGTCGAACATGGTTTCGGGGTGCACGAGGAAGGCGCGCACCTCCTCCCCGGCGAGGGCCACCTCCAGCACATCCGTCACCAGCGCGGGGTAATACCCCGCACGCTGGATCTCTCGCCGCAGCTCTCGAAGTCGTTCAGTACGCAGTGTCACGCTCCCAGTCTCCCACTTTCGGATCTCACGGCAGGACCCGGCGTGCGATATCGCCGCGTCGGGGTTGGGCGACGTCCACGTCCATGCCCAGCACGGCGGCACCGGAAGCGGAGACCAGCACGGGGTACAACTCGATGGCGGAGACCTCCGCCAGCTCGTCCTTCAGGACCGCCACACGCGCGATGATGTCCTCCAGGGCCGGCACATCGACGGCAGGCAGACCGCGGTGCCCGAGAAGCCGCGGAGCCGCTCTCAGCGAGCCGATCATCTCAGCGATGTCGGTGTCTGTCAGCGGGGGCACCCGGTAGCTGACGTCGTCGAGCAACTCCACGGCGTCCCCGGCCAGGCCCAGGCTGACGATCGGCCCGTAGAGCGGGTCCTCGGCTGCCCGGACCACACAGGCGACGCCGGGAGGAGCCATCGCTTGGACATCGAACGACGCGGAGCGTCCCAACAGCGCTCGCACCTGAGCTTCCATCGTGCGGTAGGCCTCGGCAAGCTCCTCCTGCGTCGACAGATCCAGGCGCACGGTGCCCAGATCCGATCGATGCCGTAGGACGTCGTCGGTCGCTTTCAGCGCGACCGGCCACCCGATCTGCGCAGCCGCCTCGACCGCGTCAGAGACGCTCTCGACCCGCATCTCCGGCCAAGAGCTCACGCCGTGCGTCGCGAGCAGCTCACGAGCTCTGGGGGGTGGTAGCCGCTTCGTCGTCCCGGCCGGCAGCCCACTCAGCTCCGCTTGTACAAGCCTCTTGGCGACCCGGCGGTCGATCCTGTCCGGATCCACCCGCGTGCCCCGGCCACGTTCACTCCAGCGCCGATAGCCACGTGCTGCTGCCACCGCTGCCACCGCAGCCTCCGTCGACGGAAACGTCGGGACACGGACGTCACTCGAGACACGGCCACCGTCCGATCGAGCGGTGGACACCCCGCCTTCACGGTCACGTCCCAGCAGTCCGGTACTCCGGTACAGGGTCGCCGCCACGGTTCGTTCCGATTGCCCGGAAAGCCGGCGGATCTCGCCGGCGACGCGGGAGCCGTCGTCATCGAGCAGAGCGACGTAGCCGACGATCGCCATGTCCCAGTCCTGGCGTGAGAGAGCGTCGTCGACACAGGTCTTGTACGCGGCTGCGTCCGCACCCGAGCTCAGCGCAACAGATCCTGGTGCCTCGAGGAGGCCGTGGGCACGGATGAGTTCCGACATCGCTGCCGCCTGAGCACCACTGTTGGTGATCACCAAGACGCGTTCCCCGGTCGGCAGCGGCTGTTCGCTGAGCAGGGCGGCGAGATCGAGCATCTCGGCGTCTGAGGCGGTCAGCAGCACACCGGCCTGCCGCACCAACTCATCGAGCGCCCGCCGAGGTGTGGTGGTGGTCCGCACAGCGTGGCCCGGGGGGCGCAGCTGCCCGGTCGCACCGGCGATCATGGCCACCACCGGACCCTGCTCCGAGAGCCGTCGCGCCACCCGGGAGAACTTGCGCGGATTTCCGATCGATTCCAGACGCAGGCACGCCACCCTCGTGGCCGGTGACGTGGTCCAGAACTGCATGGCGTCATTGCCCGAAACGTCGACGCGGTGCCCTGCCGAGAGGAAGGAGGAGAGGCCGAGATCGCGATCGGCGGCACCGTCGAGCAGTTGCAGCCCCGCAGCGGCGGACTGGCAGAAGATCCCCACTGCGCCGCTACGCAGAGCGCCTCGCCGGAGCGTGGCGTTCATCGCCCCGGCATCGTCGACGGTCCGAACGCCGAACGACCGCGGCCCGACCAACCTCATCCCGCGCTCGCGCAGCCGGCGCACCAGCGTCCGTTGCGGTACCTTGCCGCTGGCGTGCCCGGCTTCGTAACCCCCCGTGTAGAGCACGACAGCACGCACCCCTCGGCCGGCGAGCTGAGGTACCAGGTCCAGGACGTACGGTGCCGGGGCTGCGACCAAGGCGAGATCCGCACTCACGTCCGTGGCCAAGTCCTCCACCCGCGATGGGTAACCGGGCAGGCCGACGACTGCCACGCGGTCCTCACCGACAGCAGCGACCCCCTCGTGGAGGCGACGCGCCATCGCCGTGCCCTCCTCGCCCGCGCCGATTAGGAGAACACGTTCCGGCCCGAGTACTGCCGCCATGCTGAGCGCTTCGGCACGCCGCTCACGCTCGGCGAGCACTGCCAACGACCGGTCGGTGGGCCTGATCGTGAAGGAGACGCTGACGAGACCGTCGTCGAGATGCTGGTCGACGTCGTAGCCGGCATCGGTGAACACACGCAGCATCCGGGTGTTCTGGGGCAGGACGTCGGCCACGAACCGGCGGACCCCCAACTCTCGGCCAGCCGCCGCCAGGTGCTCGAGCAGGACCGACCCTAGCCCTTTGCCCTGGACGGCGTCGGAGACGTTGAACGCGACCTCGGCCGCATCCTCATCGATGCGGTCGAAGCGTCCGATCGCGACGATCTCACCTGCTGACTCCAGCACCAGTGCCACCCGGTCGTGGTGGTCGACGTGGGTGAACCGGTGCAGGTCCCGTGCCGGGATCCGTTCCAGGGGAGCGAAGAAGCGCAGGTACACCGACTCCGGTGACTGGCGTTCGTGGAACCGTTCGACGGCGCCGGAGTCGGCGGGCATGATCGGCCGGATCCGCATGGTGGTGCCGTCCCGCAGCACCACGTCGGCCTCCCAGTGCTCCGGGTAGGGCGCCCCCAGTGCCATGTCCTCGCCGCCTGCCATGCTCACGATCCTATTGCCCCGGACTGCTGTTGCCCGGTCGCCGGTGTGTGCTGGACGCTCAAAGCCGCTGAACACGAGATGATGATGGGTATGGCACGTTCTTCCGCGCCCGGGTCGCAGCAGGACCCGGTCGATTCCATGATCATCGACACCGACGTCTCCACCGAGATGCGCGGGTCGTTCCTCGAGTACGCCTACTCGGTCATCTATTCGAGGGCACTGCCGGACGCCCGGGACGGTCTGAAGCCGGTCCAACGGCGCATCCTGTTCCAGATGGCGGAGATGGGACTACGTCCCGACCGTGGACATGTGAAGTCTGCTCGCGTCGTCGGGGACGTGATGGGCAAGCTGCACCCCCACGGTGATGGCGCGATCTACGACGCGCTCGTGCGAATGGCGCAGTCCTTCTCGCTGCGTCTGCCGTTGGTCGACGGTCACGGCAACTTCGGGTCCTTGGACGACGGGCCCGCCGCACCGCGCTACACCGAGGCTCGCCTGGCACCCGCGGCCATGGTGATGACCGCAGGGCTCGGCGAGAACGTCGTGGACTTCGTGCCGAACTACGACAACCAACTCACCCAGCCCGAGGTGCTTCCCGCAGCGCTGCCGAACCTGCTTGTCAATGGCGGGTCCGGCATCGCCGTCGGGATGGCGACCAACATGCCCCCCCATAATCTGGTCGAGGTGATCGCCGCGACACGGCACCTGATCGCCCATCCGGATGCTGATCTTGAGGCGCTCATGCGCTTCGTCCCCGGACCGGATCTGCCCGGCGGCGGCAAGATCGTCGGACTGGACGGGATCCGCGAGGCCTACGCTGGTGGTCGAGGTACGTTCCGCACGCGCGCCACGGCGCGGGTGGAGAACGTCACTGCCCGCAAGAAGGCGATCGTCGTCACCGAGCTGCCGTATCAGGTCGGTCCAGAGCGAGTGATCGAGAAGATCAAGGATGCGGTGCAGTCGAAGAAACTGCAAGGGATCTCCGCGGTCAACGATCTCACCGACCGCGCACACGGACTCCGGCTCGTCATCGAGATCAAGAATGCCTTCAATCCCGAGGCCGTGCTCACCCAGCTCTACCGGCTCACGCCATTGGAGGAGTCTTTCGGCATCAACAACGTTGCGCTCGTGGAGGGCCAGCCCCGGACGTTGGGGCTGCGTGAGTTGCTCCAGGTGTATGTTGCGCATCGGCTCGAGGTGGTGCGCCGTCGTACCGAGCATCGCTTGGCGAAGCGGACCGAGCGCGCTCATCTGGTGGAGGGCCTGCTGATCGCCATCGCGGACATCGACGAGGTGATCGCCGTGATCCGCACCAGCGATGATGCCGAATCTGCGCGCACCAGGCTGATGACAGTCTTCGATCTCTCCGAACAGCAGGCCGAGTACATCCTGGAACTCCGGCTGCGGCGATTGACCAAGTTCTCCCGCATCGAGCTCGAGGCTGAGAGGGACGACCTGGCGCGGGAGATCGCCGAGCTCCGCGCCATCCTGGCCGACGAGGGGTTGCTGCGGGAGGTCGTCTCCGACGAGCTCGCGCAGGTCGCTGCCGAACACGGCACCCCGCGCCGGACAGTGCTGTTGGAGTCATCCGGGCAGGCCGCCGCGGCCGAGTCGGCCGCCCCGGCTCGCCGGGGACGTGGTGGTGCTGAGGTCCCGCTGGAGGTCGCCGACACACCCTGCCGGGTGCTGCTCTCCTCAACCGGACTGCTCGCCCGCACCGCGGATGACACTGAACCGGCACGCACGGGAGCCCGGAGCGCGCACGACGCTCTGCATGCCTCAGTCCGAGGCACTGCCCGGGGAGAGGTGGGCGCGATCACCAATCGCGGGCGGATGCTGCGCCTGTCCGTGATCGAGGTCCCGGCGCTTCCGCCCACCGACTCCGCCCCCAGTCTCTCCGGTGGGGTCCCTGTCAGTGAGGTACTCATGCTGGAGCCCGGCGAGAGGGTCATCGGCCTGGCGAGCCTCGCCGACGACGCACCTCCACTCGTGCTCGGGACTCGCCTCGGTCAGGTCAAGCGTGTCGTGAACGACTATCCCCGCAAGGACAGCTGGGAGGTGATCGGTCTCAAGGACGACGACGAGGTGGTCGGTGCAGCGACCGCGTCCGAGGAGGATGAACTGGTCTTCGTCTCGGCACAGGCGCAGCTGCTGCACTTCCCCGCGGCGTTGGTCCGCCCACAGGGCCGAGGTGCCGGGGGTATGGCCGGGATCCGGCTGGCAGACGGAGATACCGTCCTCTCCTTCAGCGTGGTTCCCGCCGGCCGGGCGGAGAGCGCCGCCGTGGTCACGCTCGCGGGAAGCACCGGGGCGCTTCCCGGAACGGTGCCTGGTTCAGCCAAGGTGACGCCCTTCGCGCTCTACCCGGGCAAAGGCCGCGGAACGGGTGGGGTGCGGGCGCACCGGTTCGTCCGCGGGGAGGACTCGCTGCTGCTGGCAGCAGTCGGCCCTGATCCGGTGCGGGCAGTCGGTTCCGCCGGTCAGCCCGTCGAGCTTCCCGAACTGGACGAGCGGCGCGATGGGTCCGGACGTGTGCTCGACGCCCCGGTGGCCGGGCTCGGCTGACTGCTGGCGGCGCGCTGGTCGGCGCGCCACCGGCCCAGCAGGCCGGTCGCGAACAAGATCTGCGCGGCGATGTAGGTCGTCATCACCAGAACGTCGTGCAGCGGGGTCTCGTACCAGCTCGAGAACGACTCCAACGCGATCAGCGAGTCCGAGAAGAAGAACAGCACGCCGCCCAGCCCGACCCTCCGGCTGACAGTCGTGGCGGTCGAGGCGACAGCGACCAGCACGATGCCGTAGACCGCCACCAGCGGCAGAAGGGTCCCGGCCCCGCTCGCGCATGCAGCGAACAGTGCGACGAAGCCTGCCAGATACCCCACGATGACGCCGAGCGACGGACGTCGGCGGCTCAGCAGCAGGAAGGTGGCGAGGAAGCACACCTGGGCCACCAGGAAGGCCGAGACCATGGCGACGAAACCAGCGTCCCCTTCCAGCACCCGGGGAGCGGCATCACCGATCCACGAGAACACCAATCCCCCCGCATAGGCCCGTAGCGCGGCGCTGCGGTGAGGAAGGCCAGATCTGCTCCACACGGCGCCGGCGAGAGCGGGGACCAGCAGCACCTGGGTCCCGTCCGCGAGCACGCGGGAATCGACCGCCTGGGCAGCAAGATGAACGGCTACCACGACTGCGAACGCCACGTCCCATGCACGAAGAGCACGCACGCTTCTATACCTCGATCGTGTAGGTGGTCGAACCGCGGGTCGGTTCGAAACCGAGCCGGTCGAACAGACCGTGGGCGTGCTCTCGGGTGGCGTGATCGACACCAAGCGCCGCGTACTGCATCCCTGAGTCCGCGAAAGCCTGCATCGCACGGCAAAGCAACGACGTCGCGACGCGTTGCCCTCGCCAGGGTGCCCGCACGCCGAGCATGTCGATGTAGCCCTCGCTCCACCCGAGAGTGGGCCAGTCCTGCTCGTACCGGCTCGACAGCAGGTAGCCCGCGACCTGTGCACGGTCGCTACGGCGGTCAAGGACGAGAAAACTCCAGGAGGGGACGAAGTACGTGCGCCCCTCGGTCCACAGTGCCGAACTTTGAGTCGTCGCGAGGCCACCAAAGGCGTCGTTGTGGGCGATCCGCACCTGATCGTCGAGCTCAGCGGACCACGGCTCCAGCATCAGCGGGTGCTCAAGCCTGATCTCAGGAATCTCGATCCGCAGATCCCGGCGCATCTCGGTGTGATAGCCCGCCTCGGTGAAGCCGTGACGACGCACCAGGTCTGCGGAGTGATCCATACCGTCCTCGACGTGCACCACGATGCTGCCCGAATCGTGCCCAGAGTCCGCGAGGACGGTTCTTCCTCGCTCGATCTGCCAGTCGAGGATTGCCGACCCGACACCACGGTGCCGGTGGACTGGATCGACACCGCCGTCGAGGAAGACGCGAGCCGGTCCGTCCGCGCCGGGAGGAATGCCGACGAGGCCGTATCCGCGCAAATGACCCGACTCGTCGAATCCGGCCACCGAGTTGCGTTCGACGTCAGACCACTGAGTGGCGAAGGTGTCGGCCACTTCCTCTCGCGTACTGCGGTAAGGCGGGTCGTCATGTTCTTCGATGCGCTGCCAGAGTGCGAACAGTTCCTCGAGGTCCGCCGGGGAGAGGGCGCGCCAGAGCAGGTCGTGTGCCCGGCTACCAAGGGTGAGCATCAGTCACTCACCCCCGGCTCCGACCGGTACCGGACAGCGTCCGCGACCACGACCATGCCCACCTGTGCGAACTCGTCCAGCAACGCTGTTCGGTCCGCGTCGACGTCCATCCGGGCAGCACTCATGTCACCGGCAGCGTAGGCGTCGCGCAGGGTCCTGAGCAACGCGACGAGTTCGCCAGGGCCGGCGACGGCACTTTCGACGGTCTCGATCGACACCAGGTCGGGTTCGCTACCGAGGCCGCGAACCCGTACCGCCCGGGCGGTGAGGATGCCACGGCGGGTCACGCCCCACATCCCCGGGGCCAGCATCGTGACCGTTATCGCGGAGGTATCCACCCCGCTCTCGCGAGCGCGCTCCAGCACCTCATTCATCGGCGCCGCGAGGGAGTGCACGCGGCCGGCGGGCGCGAATCCAGCGGCAGCGCAGAGCCTGCGCCGGTCGATTCGTGCCTCGTCGACGACGATCTCGGTCACGGCCGGCCCGAGACGCTGCGCACACGCATCCTGCCACCGGAGGAGGGCACGGCCGATCCCACGCCCCCGCCAGCTCGGCTCCAGTTCGGCGGCAAGCGTCACCGTCGACGTTCCACGCCGCACCATGGCCACGGCCCGGACATGACCTGAAGCATCGATCCCGGCGAGTGTGTCGGACTGGAGGTCGCCGCAGGTCGCTGTGTGCCACTGCGGGCTCAGATCGAGAGCAGTGGGGTGATACCCCTGATCAACGGCCCTCACCCTGGTCAACAGCAGCCGGACATGATCCTCGTCCGTCAGCTGCAGCGGCCGCCACGCAAGGCCGAGGTGCCGTCCGGGCACCGGCAGGTGCCCGACACTCACGCGTCGATCCGATTCCGGTCCAACTCTCCAGCGCCGGCGATGATGAAGTCCTTGCGCGGGGCGACGTCGTTGCCCATGAGCAGGTCGAAGACCATCTCAGCATCCTCAACATCGGTCATCGTGATCTTACGAAGCGTGCGATGCGCCGGATCCATCGTAGTCTCGGCGAGCTGGTCAGCATCCATCTCCCCCAGCCCCTTGTAGCGCTGGATGGGCTCCTTGTAGCGGCGTCCCGAACGCTCCAACTTGCTCAGCAGCCGCGTCAGCTCGACTTCGGAGTACGTGTAGGAGACTTCCCCCTTGCGCTTGCCCTGGGCGACGACTTCCACACGATGCAGCGGCGGGACCGCGGCGAAAACCCGACCGGCCTCGACGAGCGGGCGCATGTAGCGGAAGAACAGCGTCAACAGCAGTGTCCGGATGTGCGCACCGTCAACGTCCGCATCTGTCATGAGCACGACTTTCCCGTATCGCACCGAGTCGAGGTCGAACGACCGACCCGAACCTGCGCCGATCACCTGGATGATCGACGCGCACTCAGCGTTCTTCAGCATGTCTGCCAGGGACGCCTTCTGGACGTTCAGGATCTTGCCGCGGATAGGCAGCAACGCCTGGAAATCGGACTGCCGCGCGAGCTTGGCCGTCCCGAGCGCACTGTCTCCTTCGACGATGAACAACTCGGATCGGTCGACGTCGTCGCTGCGACAGTCGGCCAGCTTGGCAGGCAGGGTGGACGTCTCGAGCGCGTTCTTGCGTCGAGAGATCTCCTTGTGGGTGCGGGCCGCGATCCGGGCCCGCATCTCCCCCACGACCTTCTCGAGCACCATCGCGCTCTGCGCCTTCTCCGCCCGCTTCGAGGATGTCAGCAGGTTGGTCAACTCGGTATCGACGACGCGCGTGACGATGCTGCGCACAGGTGCTGTTCCGAGCACCTCCTTCGTCTGCCCCTCGAACTGCGGCTCCGGCAGGCGAACAGTCACGACGGCGGTCAGCCCCGCCATGACATCGTCCTTCTCGATGCGCTCCTTCCCGTTCTTCCCGGTCATTTTCAGTCGCCGGGCGTTGGCATCGATCTGCTTGCGGACGGACTTCAGCAGTCCCGCCTCGAACCCGGCGAGGTGCGTCCCGCCCTTGGGTGTGGCGATGATGTTGACGAAGCTCCGCACCTCGGTCTCATATCCGATTCCCCACCGCAGCGCTACCTCGACCTGGCAGGTGCGCTCAACGTCGACCGGTCGCAGGTGGCCTTGGCCGTCCAGCTGCTGCACAGTCTCGCTGAAGGTGCCCTGACCACTGAGACGCCAGGTATCGGTGACAGCACCGTCGGCGGCGACGAAGTCCACGAAGTCGACGATTCCTCCGTCGTGCCGGAAGACTTCCTCGACCGGGCCGTGCTCGCCAGGGGTCCCGGGCATCCGGCGCTCGTCACGTACCGTCAGCTGCAGTCCGGGCACCAGGAACGAGGTCTGCCGGGCTCGAGTGATCAGCTCGTCATACGAGAAGACCGCGGAGGCCGGGAAGATCTGGCGATCGGCCCAGTAGCGCACCCGCGTGCCGGTCACCCCACGCTTGACCTTGCCCACCTTGCGAAGCTCGGAGTGGTTGGTGAACGGAGCGAACGCGGACTCAGGGTCCGCGCTCCCGGAATCGTCGAAGACCCCGGGCTCGCCACGGTGGAACGACATGGCGTACGTCTGGCCGCCGCGGTCGACTTCGACATCCAACCGTGCGGAGAGAGCATTCACGACCGATGCACCGACGCCGTGCAGCCCGCCGGAGGAAGCGTAGGAGCCGCCGCCGAACTTGCCGCCCGCGTGCAGCTTGGTGAAGACGACCTCCACACCGCTCAGACCCAGCGCCGTCACCTCGTCAACAGGGATACCGCGCCCGTTGTCGCGCACCTCGACCGACCCGTCCGGGTGCAGGACGACCTCGATCGCGTCGCCGTGCCCCTCCAGGGACTCATCAACCGCGTTGTCGATGATCTCCCACAGGCAGTGCATCAGACCACGCGAGTCGGTAGATCCGATGTACATGCCGGGACGCTTGCGCACTGCCTCGAGCCCCTCGAGCACCGACAGGTGGCGCGCGGTATAACTGGATTCCGTCGATGTCTTGGCCACGTACACATGCTAGGCGCCGATCGCACGTCCGTGCGGCAGCGCCACCCACTTCGGTCTGGATCGCGGTTCGAGTCAATCGATCCGGTGCGACGCATCACGTTCTGCGATGAGCGAACTCCCCGCCCAGGGGGAACGTCAAGCAGGGCATAGATGGTTACATAGCGATGTGAGCACACTGACTGCCGACAACGCCCAAGACGCCCTGACCGCAGCCGACCGCTGCGACGCATGCGGTGCGCAGGCCTACGTGCGCGTGCTGCTCCCCGCCGGAGAGCTGCTCTTCTGCGCTCATCACGCGCGCAAGCACTCCGAGAAGCTCGCGACGGTCGCGACGCACATCCAGGACGAGTCCGATCGTCTGCACGAGACCCTTGGCACAGTCGAGGACTGATCCACGAGCGCGTACGCGCGGGAGCGCACAGCGCGAAGCGCACCTCGGCGAGGTGCGCCTCGCGCGCGCGATGAGGCAAGCCGTGCCTCAATGAGGCCAGCCTCGGCTTCGATGCGCCGCTCCAGTGCGCGGATTACGCTCGTGTCATGACTACGACACAGAGCACCGACTCCACCTACTACCAGTTGCTGCGCGAGCAGATCGGCCACGAGTTCGACGCGCACATGCAGTACGTCGCGATCGCCGTGTGGTTCGACAGTCAGGACCTTCCCCGCCTCGCTGCCCACTACTATCGGCAGTCCCTCGAGGAGCGCAACCACGCGATGATGATCGTGCAGTACATGCTTGATCGTGATCTACCGGTGGCGATCCCTGCCGGGTCAGCTGTCAAGAACGAGTTCGGCGATGTGCGTGAGCCGATCGCGCTCGCCCTTGCACAAGAGCGGCAGGTGACGGAGCAGATCGAGGCGATCTTCCAAGCCGCCCGTGCCGAGAACGACGTCATCGGCGAGCAGTTCATGCTGTGGTTCCTCAAGGAGCAGGTTGAAGAGGTTGCCTCGGCAAGCACCCTGCTGACGGTCGCAGAGCGGGCCGGCGACAATCTGTTCGACCTTGAGAACTTCGTCGCACGAGAAACGATCGGCGACGGCGGCGAGTCCACCGATGCGCCGCAGACGGCCGGCGGAGCGCTCTGACGACGACCTCTGTCGCACGTCACCCGCTCGGACTTGCCTGCGGGTCATCGAGCACCCGGTCGAGAACGACGGAGCCCGGCACCTCCTGAGAGGGTGCCGGGCTCCGTCGTTGTCCAGGTCGTTGTACAGCGGACCTCGCTCGAGCGAGCCTCAGTCCAGGTAGTCGCGCACTCTGGAAGCCTGAACGCTGTACGAATCCGCATAATCCCAGGACGAGCCACAGCACTGTGGCCCGAAATATCCTGGATTGAGAGGGCGGATCGATGGACACGATCGAGAACAAGCTGACAGGCACCCCGTGCCTGGCACGCGACCCGCACGACGATGGTGGAGGGGTCGAGCTGCACTACCTGTGCACCCTCGACAAGGGTCACGACGGTGACCACGAAGCGATGGACACCCACGACGGCACGCTCGGGCACGCGTGGTCAGAGCCGGTGAGCGAGCGCCGCGCCGTCGCGGGCATCCTTCGGGAGGTGTTGACCGAGGCAGGTCTGAGTCAGGCGGATTACGCGCGCCAGGCGGGGATCTCGGCACGGACGGCCTCACGACGGCTCAGTGGGCTGTCGCGGGTGTTCGTCACAGATCTGCTCGCGGTGGCTCAGCTCGTCGGCCTGGGGCGGATGAGCGAACTGGTAGAGCGGATCGAGTGCGGGCTGGCGGTGGCTTTGTCGGTAGGGCCTGGCCGCCCTTCCCCTGCCATCTGCGCAGAGTGCGCGATCGCCCACAACGCGCTTCGGTCGGAGCAGATGGCATCCGTCGGAGGTGCGCGATGAGCCAGATCGTGACCGACACCGAGCTGCGCCATCAGGTGGTCCAGGCGCTGGAGGGTCGCGGCGCTGAGTTCGACGTTGACGCCATCGTGGCGGCCCTGATCGAGAACTTCGGGCGCGTGGACGTGGACAGCACCCCGCCGGTGGCGTTCTGGGCCATCGCGCGGTCACAGCGGAAGCTGCCGGCGGTCCGGTGCTTCGAGTTCTGCGTCTACGGCGACGGCCACGCACGCGAGCACCTAGAAGAGGACCAGTGGTGCACCACGCCACTACGGAAGATCCACGCCTCCTGCTACCCGCCGCCGCAGCAGCGCGGCGACGATCGCGAGGTCTTCGAGATCTCCGGGCAGGCGTGGCACCACGGGCGCGCCCCGGTGATCGAGATGGCGATGAGCGGCCGTCCCGGCTACCGCATGACGGCCGATGAGGCTCGGCGCATGGCTCACGCGCTGCTCAGCACCGCTGACGAACTGGAGGGTCGCGGAGCCTGACTCTGGATCACCGGGATGAGATCTCGGTGATCCGGGGTGAGGTTCCGACCTCCTGCTGATAGGTCCGTCTATCGTTGCAGGTGGGCCAGTATCTCCGGTGAGGTCACCAGCACCACCGGGGCACTGCCATCCCTACCAGCGGCGCTGCCCCGCGTTGAGATGGCGACCAGCTCGTCGCCGGCGTCGAGTAGGCGTGCGAGACGTTTCGCGTTCTGTTTGTTCACGTATCCCGCGGGGCGCCGGGCCTTCTCCGCGTAGACTGCGACGGCGCTCGGGTCGTGCTCGTTGTCGGGTTCACGTACCAGGCGCACCGGGCTGCCGGGAGTGAAGCGGCCAGTACGTACCGCGGCCTCGTGGTGGGAGACGCCGCGCACGCGGAACACGGTGATCCCGATGCGGCGCAGGTTCGGTGACGACGGATTGACCCATCGTCGGCCAGGAGCTTCCAGCACGAGCCGGTCACGAGCACGGACGAGCCGCAGGTTCGGTAGCCCGTTCGCGTCGAGCCGGAGCAGCGTCTCCTCCTCCTCGCGCGGGACGTACTCGGAGGAGTGCACTGTCGCGCGTCGCGCCGGCGGTGGAGCGGAGCGTCGGGTCGGTGCCCTCCGCTCCACTCGTGCGGTGATCACAGGATTCTGCCGCTCATCGCGCCGGAACAGCCGCTGCCAGAATCCCGCCATGGTGTGAACCCTAGCGGTTGCCAGTAAGGGGGTAGATGGTGTCGCGATGCTCGTTGTCAGACCTCGCTGCCAGAATCGTGCTCATGACACAGAACGAGGATGTAAAGGGCCGACTTTGGTTTGAGCGCGACTATCCCGTACTGCGAGCAACCGCGGAACTGATCGAGGAGTCTGGCCGCGGCGTGACCAGCGACCGGATCGCCGAACGCGCGACGATGCAACAAGCGGATGTTGTCAGGGCACTGCGGGACCTTTCCACGCGCTTCCTCGACGTCCAGGACGTCACCACGTACGACGGTGAGGACTACTACGCGCTGGCGCTAACAGCCGATGGCCTCGTTGCCGCTGACCTGTGGCCGTCCTCGGACACCGTCGCAGAGCGGCTGATTGATGCGCTTGAGCGTGCCCTCGATGAGGCGCCCAGCGATTCGCCGAAGGCAACGCGGATCCGAGCAGCGTTGGACTCTATGAAGGATCTCGGCGTCGGCGGCGCCGGGAACGTGCTGGGGCAGGCGATCTCGTCGGCCCTGGGGCTATAGCGGTCCCACGGGTTCTCGATACCCCCAGGGGAGGTCCCCCCTCTCCCGCTCGCCCCCGCACCTCCTTGGCATAGCGGAATCTCTCTCTAGCATTTTTCCACACACCCCCCCCGGGGGGGCTCGGGGGGATCTCGCTATGCCAGGAAGGTGCGGGACGGCCGGGGGTCGGGGTGGCCCTCCCCCACCCTGATACACCGACGACCCCGGCCACCTTTGACTGTGGGTGACCGGGGTCGTGGTCCGGGGGTGCTGGCTACCGAGGCGCGAGCGAGTGCTGTCGCGACCAGGCGCGCTCGGCTGATTCGTTCTCGGCATCCCGTTCACGCTGGCGCTGCACGCCCTCGACTCGCCGATAGAAGCCGTCGCGGTCGGTCAGCACCACGGGTGCGAGGGTCGCGGCCCGCCACACTTCGGGCTTCCCGCCATGGGAGTAGGCAAGCTCCGTGACCTCTTCGGCGTCGAGGTCGGCGAAGGCCAGCGGTCCGAGTTCGCGGTTGAGCTGCTGGGGCCCGAAGAGCAGTCCCCACATCTTGCGGATCGTGCGGAGGGTGCCGACGGCATCGATCGCTTCTCGCCAGGCTGGCACGTGCGCGGTCGCCAGTGCGGTCGGCGGCGTCTTGCTGGCCAGGTCGATGGCGGGGTGCGCCTGAGAGAACGGCAGGATGCGTTCACCGGCCTCTGCTGCGGCAGTGCTCCATACCTTAAGTAGTGCTGGGGTGTGGCGACGCAGGACCTCTCCACGTTCCCGGTCGGCCTCAGTGTGGATCAGGTCAGCAATGCCGAGCCGCTCCAGTGCCCAGCGGGTGACGTGGGCTTGCACGTCCGGGTCGGTGGCGGGGTCGCGCCCGTCGGCCACCGCGGCCTTCCATGTGCGGGCGAGGGCTTCCCGGTCGACCTCGGCGGCGCTCACGTTGGCGCCGTTGTCGATGCGCTGCAGATCGGTCTCGAGCGCCTTGGGGACGTTCAGGCCGGCCTTCTTGGACAGGGTGCGGATCAACGAAATGGTGGTAGCGGTACTCATCAGTTGTCATCCTCCTGGTTGTTATTGGGGAACAGTCGGCGCACGAGGTCGCGGCCGGGGTCTCCAGTGAGTTGGGGTGTGGTTGGGCGGTTGAACAGGCGACGGGTGAAGCTGCGCATCTGGTTCGCGGCGTCGGGGTCGCGTCCCATGTCGCGCAACATCTCGGGGCGTTCGTGGTCGTGCTCACTGCTGGTCATCAGCTCGTTTCCTTTCCGGTGGTGAAGACGTAGCCGCGGGCGCGGTCGTCGGGGTTGAGGTGCATCCCGCACGCGGGTGCGAAACGTTGGGCGCCGGGTGCGAGTACGACGTGCTTGTGCTCGCGGGAGCAGTAGGGGCATCGCACGTGAGTGAACCTGCGGCTCACACGCAGCACCTCGGCCTCGGGCGCGTCGGTGGCGAGTGTGTGGTTCATCGGATCGCCCCGGCTCGGATCGCCAGGCGCACTGCACCGCACTCGGTGCACCGCAGCAGTTGGTGGGAGCGGGTACCGCGACCCTCGGCCTCCCACGTGCCCGTCGGGCAGCCGTGCCGGTGCTCGATACCGTGCTCGTCCACCACGGGCGGACGGGACTTCTTCGCGTTGCTCATCCCAGCTCCTTCCGAGCGTTCGCGGCAGCCTCGGCCAGCCCGGCCCGCAGGTCGTGAGCCAGGTGCCCGGTCTCGTGCAGCCTGTCGGTGACGTCCAGCACCGGATCAAGGACCTGCTCGGTCATGTTCCGCAGCGCGGCCGCGGCGACGTATCCGAACGCACCGGTCCCGGCCTCGGCGAGGTGCTGCTCGCTGACCCGCTCCAGCTCGGCACGGTCACCGCACGCGGCAGCCATGTCGTAGGCGAAGCGCACGGCCTGGGACTGGATCTGATCCATGTCCACGAACGCTGCCGGGGTGCCGTCCTCGTCGGTCACGAGGTAGTTGTCAGTGGTCATCGGTGGTCTCCTTCGGTGGACGACCGCGCCGCGGGGCACGATCAGATTCGGTGAGCCCGGCCCACACACCGGCCGGCTCGGGATAGTTGGTGTTGTACTCGTGGCACGCGGTCCGGGCGAAGCACGCCAGACACAATCGGGCGACGTACTCCTGATCCCCGGGATCGTCCGAGGTCCACTCCGCGACGGGTGTCTTCACACAAGGTGCTGGGCGGCCGGAGTCGGCCAGATCAGCGAGGATCGAGACCAGCCTGTTGTGTGCAGCCAGCTGCTCGGCGTCGGGGCGGATCACTGGTGACCACCGCCTCCGAGGGCGCAGTCCACACACTTGGACAACGTGGCCTTGATCGGATTGCCGCACCCCGGGCACTGCCCAGTCTCGGCAGTCTTCGCAGTCTTGGCAGTCTCAGTGATCACCGGATCTGGTGCCGAGACTGGCAGCGGAGACTGCGCCGGGGCAGTGTCGGTTGCAGTCTCCGTCGGGATTCCCTTGTTCACGGAGACTGCGGAATCTGCCGAGACTGCCGAGACTGGCACCCGATACACCCACGGGGCACCCGGCCCAGCGGGCCGGGCCACTCCCCCGAGGTCGGTCACCACGCCGGCGATCCGCTCCGGGTTGTGCCCCGCAGCGCGGGCTGCGGATTTCGCTGCCGACGCTGCAGTCTCGATGAACCCTTCGTTGACGGTGCCGTGCTCGCTCAGGTACTCCACCAGGAACGACTTCACCCGATCCGCTGCCGAAGGTGGACGGGCCTCCTCGGTGGCTTGCGCGGCCCACATCTTCACCAGCTGCTGAATCGTGCTCGCAGCATCGACCGGACGAGCCAGGCGCGCGACCGTACCCGGATCGGTGGCCGTGGCCTCCCGAGCCTGGGAGACCTCCAGGTCGTACCGGATCGCGTTCACCAGCGCGGTGGTGTTCGCCTTGTCCGGCCCGACATACAGCGTCTGTCCACGCTCGTCGTCCTTGGTCGCAGCCACCAGCGTCAGGCGGGCCTTCTGCCGCAACGCGACCGTCCCGCCCATGCGGTCCCGCGTGCTCGTGGTCTGCAACCTGTTGGTATGCGTCAACAGCAACGCGGTGGCGCCGGTGCGCTTGCAGATCTCCGACCACGGAGCCAGCGCCTGCCTGGCCTGCTGGGTGTCGGCCACTCGGATGCCCGAGGGCACCACATCCAGCCACGCATCGACCACGATCAACGCGGCCTCGTGCTCGAGAGCGGCCTCGTAGACCAGCTGGTGATCACCAGGCACCGTCGGCACCCCGGATCCATCAGCGGCCGTGCACAGCACCTTCACGTGCCGCAGGTCAGCACCGGCAGCTTCCAACCCGGCACGTACCTCGCCCCACAGATCCTCGGTGAGGATCAGCAGCACGTTGCGCGACTCACCAGGCGGTAGCCCGATCGCGGGCATCGCCCGGCCCGTCGTGAGATGAGCAGCCACAGCCACCCACCACAACGACTTCCCGATGCCCTCCTCGCCGACCAGCACCGCAGTCGCAGCCCTGGGAAGCGTGCCCACTGCCAGCCACTCCATCGGACGGTCGTCGAGCTCATGGGCATCCCACACCCGCAATCGCTCCCGGATCTCCTCATTGATCGTCTCGTCACCCTCGAACGGATCGACCAGCTCACTCACGCGACCACCCCGTTTCGCCGCAGCCGGTCACGGACCCGCTCAGCGTGAGCGTGTTCACCACGACGCTCGGCCAGTACGTCCAGCGGCACCCCGTCAGCAGCCACAGCCACCACGGCAGCAGCACGACGGTCCAACTCGGCCTGCTCATCCTCAGCGTGGCCGCGACCGATCTCGATACCGCGCAGCACGCCGGCGGAGTAGTACGCCAACGCGATCGTCTGGGCCCTCGGCGTCATCGAGGCCAGCGTCGGGATCTCGACCTCAGTCACGACGACCACCGCCGTCCACCGGCACCAACTGCACGAGGATCAGCTCGGCGTCGTCACCACGAGCATGAGCACGCTTCACAGCACGCTCGGCCGCCGGCAAGTTGAAGTACAAGTGACGACGCACCGTCTTGCCCCGCACCAGCACCGCGAACGAGGTGCGGAAGAACTCCGCGGCGTCAATCTCTGAGCGAGAGTCTGCGGGGGTCGGTAGAATCGGTGTTGATCGGCCAGCCACCTGATCATCTCGCCCGCCCTCGGTTCCGCAGCCGGGGGCGCTGGCATGTCGGGGATCAAGCAACCGAACCACCACCCGAGGTCAGCTCGGCTTCGGCCTCAGTGGCCTCGTCGGTCAGTTCACGTGCGCGGCGACGGGCACGTGCTGACTTGAGCGCAAGACGCTGGAAGTACGCCTTGCGCAGATGCTCGGCACGACGGGGATCTCCGTCAGCTTGAGCAAGAAACTTGTCGTAGAGCGCTCGACGCGCCGGTGCGGTGCGAGCGGCACGATCAGCGGTTGCGGCCCAACTCTGGTGGGCGGCGATGGAGGCTGCGAGACGACGCTCTGCGTCTGTGGCCATGGGGCGGACCTTTCGGTGCCCGGAGTCACCAGACTCCGGTTCGCCAGTCCATGGCGGGCCGCGTTACCGGCCGTGCGTTGTGCCTCGACTATACGGCATAGCGTGTGCGATCCGAGCGGATGCGAACCTCGGTGTGTTGCGCATTCAGGTCCGCCTGAAACTCCTCGGCGGTGAGCAGGTAGTCGAGGACGTGATCGCACGAGACACCCAACTGCATGCGCGGATCATCCGGGTAACTCAGCGCCGAACTGCTGCGCAGGTAGGTGCGCTCGCGCCAGTGGTTCTCGCCGTCGTAGGTGTTGGCAAGCCGGCCCGCTTCGCTGCTCCGCTGCTCGTTCTCCTCGGGAGAGTACTTGTAGCGCAGCTGGTGTAAGACGGCATCACCGTCTGGCATTGGGATGACATCGAGCAGGAGGCATCGCTTCGGCGCACACCGGTATTGAAGCCGTGGGAGACCGGAGGGGTTGCTCACTGCTGCTACATAAATCTGCTCAGCCATGCTGTCGGAAGATGTCACAGGTCCCCCAGGTTCAGATCTCGAGCTTCGGCAGCTGCACGTTCGGCCGCTCGGGCTTTCGTGTACCGCTGGAGCATGTCCGGCCGGGTCCAGCCGGCTACGGCCATGAGTCCTCCCTCGGATCCACCGGCAGCGAGCCAACGGTGGGCAGCGGTGTGGCGCAGCTGGTGGGGATGGAATCCTTCGAGCCCGGCGAGGCGGGCGCGGTAGGTCAGGCTCCGGTAGAGCCCGTCGTAGCTGAAGCCCTTGCCCCGGTCCCCCAGCCACAGAGCATCGGTTCCGGCGAGCCGGTGCTCGCGCCGCACCCGCATGTAGCGGTCGATCGCCTGTCCAGTCTGCGGACCGAATGGCACCGAGCGGCCCTTGCCACCCTTCCCGCGGCGCACGACGGCGACACCGGCCTTCAGGTCCACGTCGGAGACCAGCAGCCCGACGATCTCGCCGGCGCGGGTGCCGGTCTCGACCATGAAACGGATCAGGGCCGTGTCGCGGCGTTCCCGCAGTTCCCTGCCGGCGCACGCTTTGAGCAGATCACGCAGCTGATCGTCGGTGAGCGGGTGCACCACCTTGTCGTCGAGCTTCGGCGACTTGATCCCGGTCAACGGATCGGTGGGGATCTCGTCCTCGTCGGCGAGCCACTCGGAGAAGCGCCGGACGCCAAGCTGGCGCGATCGCACTGTGGTGGCTTCCCTGCCCGCGTCGAGCAGGTGGGCCGTGAACGCGTTGACGTTCGACTTGTCGATGATCAGCGGGCGGTCGTGCTCGCGGCAGAAGTCGAGGTACTGCTCCACGCCGGTGCGGTAGGTCTTGACCGTCTCCGGGCTCTTGCGCTGAGCACGCAGCGACAACTCCCAGGAGTCCACGAGGGCGTGGAGATCGGGGGCACGGCGTTTCACCATGCCCCCGACTCTACTCTGATATCTGCACTAGAAGCGCTGTGCTCTGCTAGAGTCACAGCATCCAACTACAGAAATCGTTGGAATCCTGCGGATAATCGCAGATTCGGACGGCGAGCCTCAGTCCAGGTAGTCGCGCAACACCTGTGACCGGCTCGGGTGGCGCAACTTCGACATCGTCTTGGACTCAATCTGACGAATTCGTTCACGGGTCACCCCGTAGACCTTGCCAATCTCGTCCAGCGTCTTGGGCTGACCATCCGTGAGGCCGAATCGCATCGACACCACACCAGCCTCCCGCTCGGAGAGTGTGTCCAGCACCGAGTGCAACTGTTCCTGGAGCAGGGTGAAACTCACCGCGTCCGCCGGCACAACGGCCTCGGAGTCCTCGATCAGGTCACCGAATTCGGAGTCGCCGTCTTCTCCCAGTGGAGTGTGCAGGGAGATCGGCTCTCGTCCGTACTTCTGGACCTCAACCACCTTCTCAGGCGTCATGTCGAGTTCCTTGGCGAGTTCCTCCGGGGTGGGTTCACGCCCCAGGTCCTGCAGCATCTGCCGCTGTACCCGCGCAAGCTTGTTGATGACCTCGACCATGTGCACTGGGATGCGGATCGTGCGAGCCTGGTCCGCCATCGCGCGAGTGATCGCCTGCCGGATCCACCACGTCGCATAGGTGGAGAATTTGTACCCCTTGGTGTAGTCGAACTTCTCCACAGCGCGGATCAGTCCGAGGTTCCCCTCCTGAATCAGGTCGAGGAACAACATGCCACGCCCGGTGTAGCGCTTGGCCAGTGACACCACCAGCCGCAGGTTGGCCTCCAGCAGATGATTCTTGGCCCGGCGCCCATCCTGGGCGATCCACTGCATCTCGCGCCGCAGCTTCGGCGCCATCGACTGGGACTCGCTGCCGAGCTTTTCCTCGGCGAACAGACCTGCCTCGATCCGTTTCGCGAGTTCGACTTCCTGCTCGGCGTTCAGCAGTGCGACCTTGCCGATCTGCTTCAGGTAGTCCTTGACCGGATCAGCAGTCGCACCGGCGGTCACCACCTGCTGCGCAGGAGCGTCGTCATCATCGGAGTCGGAGTAGACGAATCCGCCCGCTTCCTCAGTCTCCGCGTTTGCTGCCGCAGCCTCAGCGGTGGCAGCAGCGTTCTCCTCGGTGGCCGGCGCCTCGGTTTGAATGCCATCAGTATCGGCCTCGACCGGCTGCGGCCCGGAGGATTTCGCGCCAGCAGCCGGTCGCTTCGCCGCGGCCTTCTTGCTCGATGCCTTGGTGGCGGGCTTCTTCGCCGACGCCTTCTTACCGGTCCCGCTGGAGCCGCTCGTCGCCTTCCCGCGCGAGCCCGAGGAGGCATTGGCCGAGGCCGCCTCATCCCGGCCATCACCGGCTGAAGCACCTGGCTCGTCCACCGTGGCGGTGGTCTGGCGACGCGAGGCCGCGTTGGCGACGGCACGTGCCGGGACATCGGTGACGACGATCTTGGCATTCTGCATAGCGCCCAGAACCTCCTTGAGACGGCGGGGTTTGACGTCGGCCTGCTCACACGCCTCGCGGAACTCGGTCGCGCTGAGCGATCCTCGCTCCAGACCCGTTCGGAACGCCTTCTGCAGAGCAGCATGCTCAAACTCGCGGGGCAGCACGACAGACGAACGAGGCGACGGCACAGAGAACCTTTCGGCGGGGAGAATGGGCGCAGGACGGCGAACTGAACGTCGCGGCGTCCTACAATTATAACTGCCTCACACCGATGTGCCCGCGCAAGCGAGCAGGAACATCGGACGCTGCGTCCAACCACGCACAATGCCGAGATTGACCGGCCGCTGAGTGAAGCCTGATCTGGTCAACAGCATCGTGGACGCCATTGTTCCCACGGGCGATGCCGCCGACGGCGATCAGGAACAGTCGTTCCCTGGTTCCAGCCTTGTCACCCACCGATCATGGCCGCTGCAACCGGGCGACAGGTGCTTCATCTTCCGCTGTCGACTCGCTCTGGCTTGACGGCCAGCACCGGGCACGGGGAGTCCAGCAGGATGCGCTGCGCGTTGGACCCCAGGATGAGTTTGCCCAGCGGGGACCTGCGGCGGAGTCCGATCACGATCACGCTCGCGTCGACCTCCTCTGCGGTACTCATGAGCACCTCAGCCACATCATCGCCGAGAGCCACGGTCCGTACGTCGGCGGTCATGCCTTCCACTGCCGATCGCGCCTCCTGGACGGCTCCGTCCAGATCCGAGGGTTCTGCTCCACGAGGGGCATGCACGAGGACTGTCAGGTCCTCCTGCCGACGCCCGGCCTCGGCGACTCCGGCCTCGAGCGCTGCGCGCCCTTCGGCAGTTGCGATGAATCCGGCCACGATCACGTCGCGCTCCTCCCGTTGCCCACGCGCCGACCCTAGCGTGTCCGGAGGGGTGCAGCAGAAGTTGCACCATGTGACTGAGCCGCGCGCGAGTCTCCTCACGCCGACGCGTCAGTCACAGTGCGGGCCCAGCCTGGTGCGATTCCGGCCGCAAGCACCGATGTCATCACCTCCCCGAGACTGTGATCGAGGTCGAGCGATCGCACACGTTCAAGCAGAACAGCAGCCTGTGCGCCGTCACCGGACCACCACGCGACCCACGATGCCGCCGCCAAAGGCGCCACACGCCAGCGGCGCGTGGCATGTGAGGCAAGGAGAGTCATCGCCTGCAGTGCGACGTCAACTCGAGGAACTGAGGGGCGAAGCACGCCCGAGAACACGTCCGCCAGGGCATCGGTCCGTTCCTCGTCCTCGAGCATCCGTCCGGTCACGACCCAGAGGAGCACACCGTCTCGCACCCAGGGATCGGTCAGTCCTGCCAGGACCTTCCCCACCAGGGCAGGTTCGGGGCACTGACCATGCGGCTGCGCGGCTTCGGCGACCGGGCCGGCGACCATGTCGACCAGTTCCAGCCAGCGTGCTGACGACTCTGGCCGCCAGCACTGCGCACCGAGCCCGTTGCGCCGGAGATGTCGTGCCGCCGCCGCACTCGCCGACCTGCGCCCAGGGGCGGCGACATCGACCTGCGCCGCCAGATCCTCTCGACATGAGACGTAGGAGCGCCCCTGGTAGACGAACGCTGCGGTCACTGCGGAGTGGTCCAGCACGGATGCTGGTCGTCCACCCACGGGGCAACACGGAGTCCGGCCACACTCGACGCACCGGAATGCCCGAGTCGCGAGCAGCCACGTGCTGCGCGCATCAGCTACTGAACTCTGCAGCCACCAGCGCAGCGCTCTCCCGCTCCGTCCACCGAACCGGAGAGTCTCGTCCCACGGCTCTTCGGTCACGATGACGCAGAGCACGTGATCCGCCCCGTCCCGGGCCAGGTGCTGCATCACGTCAGCTTGTACGTGCGGGTCGTCCAGATCGGCCAGGTCGAACCGGACGACGAGCCCCGTTCCAGATCCTTCCGACCCCGTGTGCACGCCGATCAGGACGATCGACTCGTGCGGCCTGAAGCCAAGCAGGTAGGGCACCCAGGAGAGCACATCGACCGGATCATGCACGTCAATGCCGATCGTGGTCAGTTGCGCTGCTAGCTCAGGTGATTGAACGGCGGATTCGTGTGTGTGGTCCTCGAAGTACATGGAGTCATCACACGCCTTTCGCAAGAAGGCCCGGCCGCGCCCACTAGGGGGCTGTGGACGAGCCGTCATCCGTCACCCCGGTCGCTACCAACGGTCGCCGGGTGAGCGGCGCCAGCCACGTCACCAAGCGCCCGTACGCTAGAGAGGTGACCACCGACTCCGTGAACCTCAACTCGGCGTATGAACGTCTGGAATCGATACGCACCGCCGTGTCCGCGCGAGTACTCGCCAGCTTCGAGGAGACTGTCGCGGCGCACGAGGTCATCGGGCCAGAGATCCAGCCGCTCATAGCGGTCGCACGGTCGCTGCTACCGGGAGGAAAGCGTCTGCGGGCGGGATTCACCGCAGCGGGCTGGTGCGCCTTCGGCGGGCAGTTCGATGCCGAAGAGGTCGTGGCCGCCGGCGCCGGTGTTGAACTGTTCCAGGCTGCGGCTCTCGTCCACGACGACATCATCGACGATTCACATACCCGCCGCGGAATCGAGGCCGCTCATCTCCAGCTTGCCCGGCTGCACCAGCACCACCACCTGACCGGAGACGGCCCCAGATTCGGTCGTGCCGGAGCAATCCTCTTGGGTGACCTCCTGCTCGTAGCGGCTGTTCGCGAGTTCGACCGTGCCCTCGACGGCCTGGGCGGGAACGCTCGCGGAAGCGCCTCGCGGATCGTCACCGAGATGATGGCAGGTGTCACATTGGGCCAGTATCTGGACATCTACGCGCAGTCAGCGCAGGAGGTCGAGGACCCCGCCGTCGTCCTCGACCGGGCAGAGCGAGTCCTTCGTGCCAAGTCAGCTCGTTACAGCGTGGAGCAGCCTCTATGCCTGGGTGCGGCGATGGCGGGCGGCGAGGCGGAGGACATTCGCCGATGCGCCGCGATAGGCGTTCCGATCGGCGAGGCGTTCCAGCTCAGGGACGACCTCCTGGGAGTCTTCGGTGATCCGGACGTGACCGGAAAGCCTGCCGCGGACGACCTGCGTGAAGGCAAGCGAACGGTTCTCGTCGCCATCGCCCTCGAGCGGGCCGTACCCGAGGATGCAACCAGGCTGCGCGCGGCCCTGGGCGATGCGGCACTGTCCGGCCAACAGGTTCACGCGCTCCGTTCGATCATCACCGGTACCGGCGCGCCTGCCGTGGTGGAGTCCATGATCCGGACTCGTACCGACGTCGGCTTGGGCGCGCTCGAGGACGCTCAGCTCGCGCCTGAGGCCGTCGCCATGGTGCGCACACTCGCCGCCGCGGCAGTGGCGAGGTCGTCGTAGGCACGTACCAGCGGTGCCTACATCAGAAGGCCAACGGCTGCGCGGCGCGGCGCACCGCGTGCGTGCGCCCGGAGCGCAAAGCGTCGATCGGTCGCTCACCGAGCTCAGCATCCTCGGAGAAGAGCCAGATCACGCACTCCACATCAGTCAGCCCGGCATCACCGAGCTGGATCAGCGTCCCGCGGAGTGACGCCAGTACCCGTCCCGCGTCCCCCTCCCCCACCGTCAGAAGGTCAGCCGGGACCGACCACGCATCGTTCGGACCCTGACGCACAGCGACGAGGCGTCGCTCGGCCAGCATCGTCCGGACATCACGCAACCGGACATCAAGGGCGTCGGCCACCTCGGGCAGGCTGAGCCATCTCGTGTCGAGGGCCTCTACATCGTTCACAGACGCAGCCTAACCGCCGACGGCGCCGGGAAGCGATGCACGCCGCGGTCGTCGTGGACGGGCTCGAGGGCACATCCAGGGTTGTCGCCCTTCGCCATAACCACTACTGTCACATTTGTCCCATCATCCTCATACACCTCAAACAGCCCATGCGTCACGAGAGACACGCCGTCGCTCGCCCGATGACGCCGGAGACCACCGGGGAGCAACCCATGACCCGCACCACCCGCCGCACATCCGGGCGCCGCACGTCCAGGTTCACCACCCTCGGGGCTCTCGGCGCAGCCACAGCGGTCGGCCTCGGCGCGACCACGGTGCCCGCAGCTGCAGCGTCGGAGCCGTCCTCGCCGATGCCCGTGCGCGGTGAGGTCCTGCGCTCATCAACCCCGCATCTGGCGCCCGTCGTCTCGCACACTCCCACCCGGCGCTCGGAGGTGCTCTACACGGTTCGCGCGGGTGACACAGTCAGCCACCTCGCACTGCGCTACGACACCACCGTCCGCGCGATCATCGAGGCCAATGACCTCGGAAGCCGGGCCATCATCCGCATCGGCCAGACGCTGCGCATCCCAGGCACCTCCAGCTCGGGCTCCTCCAGCGGATCCGGTTCCTCCTCCAGCGGTTCGAACAGCTCGAGCAGCTCAAGCTCGGCTTCCTCGCACCGGGTGGTCGCCGGTGACACGGTCTCCGCCATCGCCGTCCGCTACGGCAGCACCGTCCGGGCGATCATCCAGGCCAATGACCTCGGCTCCAACGCCCTCATCCGCATCGGCCAGACGCTGCGCATCCCAGGCACCTCCAGTTCTGGCTCCAGTTCCTCAGGCTCGGGCTCAAGCTCCTCCAGCGGATCCGGTTCCTCCTCCAGCGGTTCGAACAGCTCGAGCAGCTCAAGCTCGGCTTCCTCGCACCGGGTGGTCGCCGGTGACACGGTCTCCGCCATCGCCGTCCGCTACGGCAGCACCGTCCGGGCGATCATCCAGGCCAATGACCTCGGCTCCAACGCCCTCATCCGCATCGGCCAGACGCTGCGCATCCCAGGCACCTCCAGTTCTGGCTCCAGTTCCTCAGGCTCGGGCTCAAGCTCCTCCAGCGGATCCGGTTCCTCCTCCAGCGGTTCGAACAGCTCGAGCAGCTCAAGCTCGGCTTCCTCGCACCGGGTGGTCGCCGGTGACACGGTCTCCGCCATCGCCGTCCGCTACGGCAGCACCGTCCGGGCGATCATCCAGGCCAATGACCTCGGCTCCAACGCCCTCATCCGCATCGGCCAGACGCTGCGCATCCCAGGCACCTCCAGTTCTGGCTCCAGTTCCTCAGGCTCGGGCTCAAGCTCCTCCAGCGGATCGGGCTCAAGCTCCAGCGGTGGTTCCAGTTCCTCGGGTGACTCCGATGGCGTCGTCCATCGGGTCATCGCCGGTGACACCGTCTCCAGCATCGCGACGCAGTACGGCTCGACCGTCAGTGCGATCGTCGAGGCGAACAGCCTCGCCTCCGCCGCACTCATCCGTGTCGGTCAGCAGCTACGCGTTCCGTCCGGGCTCGTGTCCAACACCTTCCTGCACTACACCTACGGTGCAGACATCACGGCCGCTGCGAACGCGAACAAGCGTGCGCTGCTGGCGACCTCGGTCCCCAGCCGCGCCGAGATGCAGCAGATGATCCGCACCACGGCGGAGCAGATGGGTGTGGACCCAGCACTCGCACTGGCGATCGCGTACCAGGAGTCCGGCTTCAACATGCGCGCGGTCTCGCCGGCGAACGCCATCGGCGTCATGCAGGTCATCCCGTCCTCCGGTGAGTGGGCATCCAATCTCGTCGGGCGCCAGCTCAACCTGCTCAACCCGCAGGACAACGTCACCGCAGGCATCGCCATTCTCCGCGCTCTCCACCGCGCCACCGATGACGATCGCGAAGCGATCGGCGGCTACTACCAGGGGCTGGGCTCGGTCCAGCGCAACGGTCTCTACGATGACACCCGGCGCTATGTGGCGAACGTGCAGACGCTCATGACACGCTACGCCTGAGCGACAGCGAATCGGTCTGCCGAGAATACACTCGGCGCATGGCTACCACTGTCGCCGACCCGCTGATCGGCCGCCTGGTCGACAGCAGGTACGAGATCACCGCGCGCGTCGCACGCGGTGGCATGGCGACCGTCTACCAAGCGCTCGACCGTCGCCTCGACCGAGTCGTCGCGCTCAAGGTCATGCACGCCCACCTCGCGGAGGGAACCGACGTCGCGGCACGGTTCCGGAGGGAAGCGCGAGCTGCTGCCCGGTTGGCCCATCCCGGTGTTGTCGGGGTCTATGACCAGGGCAGCGCCGACGAACTGAACTACCTCACCATGGAGTTCGTTGACGGCACCAACCTGCGTGCGGTGCTACGTCGTCGTGGGGCACTACCGGTCGGGGACGCGCTGCGCTACACCGAGCACGTCCTGAGCGCACTCGCCGCCGCCCACCATGCCGGCCTGGTGCATCGCGACGTCAAGCCCGAGAACATCCTCGTGGCACGCAGCGGTGAAGTGAAGGTGGCTGACTTCGGGCTCGCGCGTGCAGTCACTGAGGCGACGGCGGCCTCGACCGGCAGCCTGCTCGGTACCGTCGCCTACCTCTCTCCTGAGATCGTGACCTCGGGTGCGGCTGATGCCAGGGCGGACGTGTACGCCGTCGGAGCCATGCTCTACGAGATGCTGACGGGTCGGCAGCCGTTCCTTGGTGAAACCCCGATCCAGGTCGCCTATCAGCACGTCCATGATGACGTCCCCGACCCCTCCGAATCGGTCCGATGGCTCCCGCTCGACATCGATGATCTCGTCCACGCGTTCACGGCACGGGATCCACAAGACCGGCCGGCTGACGCCGGAGCCGCGCTCACCCTCCTACGCAGGACCAGAGAGGGGATGGACGTCCACCAGCTCGAGCTCCGCGCGGATGTGGACGGAGTAGATACCTCGGTCGAGGACCCGGTCGTGACGGCGACTGTTCCTGCAACGGACTCCGTCGTCAGCGATCACGCCGGAGATCAGTCGACCACAGGACTGGAGCAGACCGGCACCGTCGCCCTCCCGATCGGCGCAGTGACGGTTGCCGAACCCGGTCGGCCCGCCCGCCGCCGGGTCCGTCGCCGGCGCGGTCTCGGCCTCGCTCTCATCCTGATCCTCCTGCTGGGCGCCGCAGGTGCGGGCGTCTGGTGGTATCAGACCATCGGACCGGGCGCCTACGCGGCTGTCCCCCCGGTGTCGGGTATGACCGAGTCCGATGCACTGGGCCTGCTGGAAACCGCCGGGTTCGCCCCACGCACGACCGCAGCGTTCTCTGACGACGTCCCTCAGGGGCGCGTGATCGCCACCGATCCGCAGGCCGGCACCGACCTCATCCGCGACGGCGAGGTCGTCGTGGTGGTCTCGCGGGGGGTGGAGATGCTCATCGTGCCCGAGGTGGTCGGCGGGACCGAGCAGGAGGCTGTCCGCGCGATCACCGACGCGGGTTTCACCGTCGATGATCCGGTCGAGCGTGTCTATTCCCAGGATGCCGAGGCCGGCACGGTCATCGCGTCATCTCCTGAGGAGGGCGAGGAGGTGGCGCATGACACCCCGGTTGTGCTCACCGTCTCCGACGGGCCCGAACCCATCGTGATCCCCAACGTCGTCGGGGCGGCCGAGGAGACCGCTGTCTCTGAGCTAGATGCCGCAGGCGCCGCCGTACAGATCGACGGGCGCGTGCACGATGACGAGGTGGCAGAGGGTCACGTTCTCACGCAGGATCCTGTGGCCGGAGACGGACATCGCGGGGATCTGGTCATGCTCACCGTCTCGCTCGGCCCTGAGCTCGTCGAAGTGCCCGACGTCTACGCAGAGCAGTACGACGTGGCCGCAGCCGCACTCGAGGAGCTGGGCTTCGTCGTCGAGCGGGAGAACGTCCTCGGTGGCGTCTTCGGCACGGTCAGGTCGCAGTCGGTTGAGGCAGGCGCGATGCAGCCGCGAGGAACTGTGATCGTACTCAGCGTGGTGTGACCAGGTTCAGCAGGTTGCCAGGTGGTCAACCGAGGGGCTCGCCCGGCCGCGGCCCGTCCTCTTGGTAGGCGTAGCGTTCCTGACGCCACGCGTCACCGCGTCGATGGTAGCCACGCTGCTCCCAGAACCCGAGCTCGGCTGAACCGTCCGTCAGATAGTTCCAGCCGCGTACCCACTTCGGTCCCTTCCACGTGTACAGGTGAGGGACGATCAACCGCATCGGTGCACCGCGTTCGTGAGGTAGCGGTTCTCCGTTCATGTGCGTAGCGAGCAGCGTCCGCGCAGAAAGCAGGTCGTCCACCTGCAGATTGGCGGCGTAGCCGAACTCCGCGAACACCAGGACATAGCGCACGTCCACGGCCGGCGGCGCCAGCTCGAGTACGTCCGCCGCTCGCGGACCCGCCCAACGCTGATCGAGTGCCGACCAGCGAGTGGCGCAGTGCATGTCCGCCACGATCTCGTGCACCGGAAGGCGCGCGAGATCGGACCAGTCGAAGACGTGCTCGTGGCCGGTCGCCGTCGATCCACCCACGGTGAACGCCCAGCGGTCGGGCCGGGGTCGAGGGACGGGCCCGTAGTGCATCAGCTCCGGCTCGGACCGCCAGCGCTGCCCTGGCGGAAGCACTCGGTCGAGCGGAGCATCCCGCCCTTCACCACGCCCCACCACCTCAGGCTCCTCGGAGCATCTCCGCGACCAGGAAAGCCATCTCGAGGGACTGCTGGTGGTTCAGTCGCGGATCCACCAGCGTCTCGTACCGCCTGGTCAGGGCATGGTCGTCGATCTCTTCGCTGCCGCCGAGCACCTCCGTCACGTCGGAACCGGTGAGCTCCACGTGCAGACCACCTGGGACAGTGCCGAGAGAGCGGTGCACCTCGAAGAATCCCCGCACCTCCTCGATGACGTCACCGAACCGGCGCGTCTTGTAGCCGGTCGCGGAGGTGATGCCGTTGCCGTGCATGGGATCGCACACCCATGTGACCGGGCGCCCATCGGCGGTGACGCCTTCCACCAGTGCTGGTAGCACATCCCGAATCTTCGAAGCGCCCATTCGTGTGATAAAGGTGAGACGACCGGGTTCACCATCAGGGTTGAGGCGGTCGATCAACGAGAGCGCGTCCTCGACGGTACTGGTGGGGCCCAGCTTGACCCCGATCGGATTGCGCACCCGGGCGAAGAAGTCGACGTGGGCACCGTCCAGTTGACGCGTCCGCTCGCCGATCCAGAGGAAGTGTGCCGAGCAGTCGTATGGCTGCCCAGTGCGCGAGTCGATCCGCGTCAGAGGGCGCTCGTAGTCCAGCAGCAGACCTTCGTGGCTGGAGAAGAACTCCACTGTCCGCAACGCGTCGAAGTCAGCACCAGCGGCAGCCATGAACCGGATCGCCCGATCGATCTCGCCGGCGAAGGCGTCGTACTGAGCGTACGCCGGGTTCTCCATGAATCCCCGGTTCCACTCGTGCACCCGCCGCAGGTCGGCAAAGCCGCCCTGGGTGAATGCCCGGATCAGATTCAGCGTGGTCGCGGAGTTGTGATACGCATCCAGCAATCGCTGTGGATCCGGTACGCGCGCCTTCTCGGTGAAGTCGTAGCCGTTGATGATGTCACCACGATAGGCGGGCAACGTCACGCCGTCGCGGGACTCGGTATCCGAACTCCGAGGCTTGGCGTACTGTCCCGCCATCCGGCCCATCTTGACGATCGGCATGCTGGCGCCGTACGTCAGGACGACCGCCATCTGCAGAATCGTCTTGACCTTGTCGCGGATATTGTCGGCGGTGAGCTCGCTGAAGGTCTCCGCGCAATCCCCGCCTTGGAGCAAGAACGCCTCCCCGCGAGAAGCGGATGCAAGCAGTTCACGCAACCGGTCCGCCTCTCCGGCGAACACCAACGGCGGTGACGTCTCCAGGCGGTCAGTGGCCGCATGCAGGGCCTCCGGGTCCGGCCAGTGTGGCTGCTGGCGAGCCGGAAGCTCGCGCCACTGCTCGAGACCGGACAGGACGGCTGGATCATGAAGGACGCTCACGCGCCCCAGGATACGTGCGACGGCGGCCGGACCCGAATCACAGAAGTCTCCCCTGTCCACCGGCCGCCACGTGCGGTGCCCGGATCGTACGTCCGGGCACCCGGACATCGCACGTGATCACGGTTGGGCAGCCCTCAGTGGCCAGTGGTTTCCGCGGGCACGAGCGGCTGGCCGATCTGAGCGAGCAGGTCGACGAACCAGCCGGCGGAGACGTCGAAAGCCTTCCCTCCACCGATCCTCGGGAACGCGATCGCGGTCAGCTGGTCACCGTTCTCCTCGTCGTGCCCGATCACGCCCGACTCCCCCGCCATCGCCGTGTCGACGGCAAGGTCTGTCATGGAACGGATCAGCGCGAGATCCTCCTCGTTCGCGGGCGCGGATCGCGAGAAGTAGCCGGACTTCTGCACCATCACCTTCTCGGCACCGATCAGCTCGGCGAACTGCTTGGCGAACCACGCACCCGGATTGATGGTGTCGAGCATGACGTGACCGAAAGGATCCCGCTTGACCTCCTCGCCCGCAGCTTCCAGCTCAGCCACGATCTCCGGCACACCAGCACCCTCGGAGAGGAAGATGTTGACGTTGCCGACCTCATCCATGATCGCGCGCAAGCGGGTGGCCTCTGCCTGCAGGTCGATCTTCAACTCGGGTAGCAGGACCGCGTGGATATCCCACCGCTCCTGGGTCAGGCCCAGCGCCGGGTTCCACGTCTGCTCCTGCCACCAGCTGCGGTAATCCCGCGCAGCCGCCGCCGTCAGCCACCCGCAGTGACGACCCATCACCTCGTGCACGATCAGCATGCGGGGGTTGGACCGGTGCTCGCCAATGATGTTCTGGGCAAAACGGGACGCCTGCTGAGCCGCCGTGGTCGCACCCAGCGACTGCCGGATCGGCACGATGTCGTTGTCGATCGTCTTGGGCAGGCCGACAACGGTCAGGTGGTAGTCGTTCTGCTCCAGATACGCGGCCAGGTCAGCAGCGGTGGTGTTGGTGTCGTCACCACCGATCGTGTGGAGCACGTCCACGCCGTCGGAGCGCAGTCGCTCTGCAGCCACCTGCAGCGGATCCTCGCCCTCGTTGACCAAACCTCGCTTGACGAGATCCTTGGCGTTGGTGAGTTTCACCCGGCTGTTCCCGATCGGTGAACCTCCGAATCTGTCCAGCACGTCGATCGCCTCACGCGCGGCCTCGTCGACGACGACGTAATTCCCTGTCAGCAACCCGTGGTAGCCGTATTGGTAGGCGATGATCTCCGCATCCGGGAGAACGTCTCCGTAGCGACGCACCAACCCCGCAACGGCAGCGGACAGGCAGGGCGCGAATCCGCCCGCGGTAAGCAGTGCGATCCGGCGGATCGGAGCGTTCTGTGACATTCTCGACCTTTCGATGAGGGTGGGGCGGCACATGGACCGTGCTTCGCTCGGTTCCGTCTCTCATGCTACTGATCGCCGCGTCGCCCTCAGGTTCGCTACCGGCACCGACACCACCCGGCTCCGCCACCCGTGGGCGCTCGTCGCCACGGCAGCCGCGCCGTACAGTGGAGACATGCCCGAGCCCGATCCCGACGAGCGTGAGCCAGGGCGCTCGTCACCGCAACCGTCCGACCGCGAGGTCGAGCGGCGATGGGCCGAGTTGACCGCCCAACTGGGCGACCTCGGCACTCAGGAGAATGCCAAGGACGACCACGAGCCCGTCGCCGGTGCGGACGAGACCGGTGCTGCGCCGTCGGGGCCCCGGGACTACGAGGTGGCCGAGGACGGTGAGGAGACGGGCTTCGTCCCCCCGGACCCGCCCCCGCTGCGCGGGAGCGACCCGCTGCCGACTCTGGCGTGGCTGGCCGCCCTCGGCGGCCCGGTGGCAACGGTGATTTTCCTGATCGTCTGGCCTTCAGCACCCTCATGGGTGTACCTGGCGGCTATCATGGGATCTGTCGTCGGTTGGTTGGTCCTGCTGTGGCGGATGCCCCGCTCGCGCGACGACTCCGACGACGGTGCCGTCGTCTGACCGCACATCTGTGTGCTCACGGTTTACAGTGTGGGCACTCGTCACGTCTCTGCCGAAGGAGCCAGCCATGAATGAGGTCGACGTCCCGCTGATGGTCACCACGCCCGATGAGCTGGCGATTCCTGATCTCTTGGTCGACTGGGCCTCGCAGGATCCGCAGCGCGTGCTGCTCGAGCTGCCTGACAGTGGGAGCTGGACACCCGTCACTGCGAAGGAGCTGCACGAGCAGGTGCTCGGCGTGGCGCGGGGCCTGATCGCCGGAGGGATGCAGGCAGGTGACAGGGTAGCGATCCTGTCACGCACCCGTGCCGAGTGGACGATCGCCGATTTCGCGATCTGGTACGCCGGGGGCGTGACCGTCCCGATCTACGAGACGTCCTCGGTCGAGCAGGCCGCGTGGATCCTGTCCGACTCCAAGGCGCGACGGGTCTTCGCCGAGACCGCTGAGCTCGCCGCACTCGCCCGGGAGGCCGCCGGAGAGTCCGGCCTCGACGACGTCTGGGTATTCGACGACGGCGCCCTCGACCAGCTCACCGCCAACGGTTCCGATGTCACATCCGATGCCGTGCGCGAGCGGTACGACGCCCTCCGGCTCGCCGATCTGGCGACGATCATCTACACGTCGGGCACCACGGGGCTGCCCAAGGGGGTCGCGCTCAGCCACGGCAACTTCGTCGAGCTCGCGCGCAACGCGTGCGCCGCGCTGGGCAAGGAGATCCTGCACGACAATGCGCGCACGTTGTTGTTCATGCCACTGGCTCACGTCTTCGCGAGGTTCGTCTCGGTCCTGACGATCTGCGCTGGTGTACCCATCGGTCACGTAGGAGATCCGACGACGCTCCTGACGCACATCGGCGCGTTCCGGCCGACCTTCATCCTCTCCGTCCCCCGGGTCTTCGAGAAGGTCTACAACTCCTCTGAGCAGAAGGCTGCCGCCGGCGGAAAGCTCAAGATCTTCCAGTGGGCGGCTGGGGTGTCCACGGCCTACTCGCGCTCGCTGGACGCCGGCGGTCCCGGGTTCGCCCTGCGCACCAAGTACGCACTCGCGGACAAACTCGTGCTGCACAAGATCCGGGCAGCCCTTGGTGGCCAGGTCGAGTTCGCGATCTCCGGCGGCGCACCGCTCGGCGAGCGGCTGGGCCACTTCTTCCGTGGAGTCGGCGTCACGGTGCTCGAGGGCTACGGTCTTACAGAGACCACAGCCCCGGTCTCTGTGAACGTCCCCGCCCGTTCGAAGATCGGGACTGTCGGTCCCCCACTACCGGGGATCAGCCTGCGGATCGCGGACGACGACGAGATCCTGGCGAAGGGCATCGCCGTCTTCGGTCGCTACCACGACAACGCCGAGGCCACTGCCGAGGCGTTCACCGACGGCTGGTTCCGTACCGGTGACCTAGGTGCGATCGACGAGGACGGCTACCTGCGCATCACCGGCCGGAAGAAGGAGATCATCGTCACCGCCGGAGGGAAGAACGTCATTCCCTCACAGTTGGAGGACAAGATTCGGGCGCATGCTCTCGTCAGCCAGTGCGTCGTGATCGGTGATCAGCAGCCGTTCGTCGCGGCGCTGCTCACCCTCGACGCCGAGATGCTGCCGACGTGGCTGTCGAACCAGGGCCTGCCAGAGATGCCGGTCCACGAGGCCGCCCAGCACCCACAGGTCAACGAAGCACTTCAGTCCGCGATCGACCACGCCAACGCCTCGGTCTCGCGGGCAGAATCGGTACGAAAGTTCGAGATTCTCACCGATGACTTCACCGTGGCCGACTATCTGACCCCGAAAATGAGTGTGAAGCGGTCACTCGTGCTGGCCGACTACGCCGAGACGATCGAGGCGCTCTACGCCAAGGCCGCAGCGGAGCGCACGGGCAACTGAGCTGGCCTCGGCGGCGGGGTGTCGCCAGCGGTGATGTCACCGGTGGCGCGTAGCGTGCCCGGTGATGATCGAGAACCTGCTTCGTCCCGCCGTCGGCGGGCGGTTGCTGCAGCCTGAGGACCCCCGTGCGGCCATGGCCGCCGGCGCCCGTCCGGTGCAGCTGGGCCTCGACGAGATCGGGACGCCGTTGGTGGAGGCGACCTTCGTCGTCGTCGACCTGGAGACCACGGGCGGCTCACCGAGGGAGAGCGCCATCACCGAGATCGGTGCGGTCAAGGTGCGCGGCGGTGAAACGGTCGGCGAGTTCCAGACCCTGGTCAACCCCGGAACGGGTATCCCTCCCACGATCACGGTGCTGACCGGAATCACGAATGCGATGGTGACGTCGGCGCCGCGGATTGCCGAGGTGCTTCCAGCCTTCCTGGAGTTCTCCCGCGGCGCGATCCTGGTGGCCCACAATGCGAGGTTCGACGTCGGCTTCCTCCGTGCTGCGTGCGAACAGATGGACCTGCCCTGGCCCCGACCGCAGATTGTCGACACCGTGGCCTTGGCGCGCAGGGTGGTCACCAGGGACGAGTCCCCCAACCACAAGCTGGCGAGTCTGGCGCGTCTATTCGGATCTGTGACGGCCCCGGACCACCGTGCCCTGACGGACGCACGCGCCACGGTCGATGTCCTGCACGGGCTCCTGAGCCGGATGGCGGGGCTCGGCGTCACACATGTGGAGGACCTGACCACCGCTGCCGATCCCGTACCTGCGACACGCCGTCGCAAAGCCAGTCTCGCAGACGGTCTCCCGACCGGACCGGGCGTCTATCAGTTTCTCGGCCCTTCTGGCGATGTGCTCTACGTCGGTACCGCCGTCAACCTGCGCCGGCGTGTCCGTAGCTACTTCACAGCGGCTGAGAAGCGACGACGGATCGCCGAGATGATCGATCTGGCCACCGCGGTCAGACCGGTGCCGTGCGCGACAGAGCTCGAGGCCGCCGTGCGGGAGCTGCGGGCGATAGCGACCTACCGGCCGCCGTACAACAGGCGTTCCCGTTCCCCCGAGAAGCAGCCCTGGGTGCGTCTGACCGATGAACCACACCCTCGGCTGTCCATCGTCCGGCATGTCCCGGCCGAGGCGGCCAGCCGCGCGATCGGCCCGTTCAGCTCCCGTAGCCAGGCCGAGCTGGCAGTCGCCGCGATCGTGGCCGCTACCGGACTGCGTACCTGTAGCCAGCGGCTACCCGCCACGCCACGTCCGTCCGCATCAGCGTGCGTGCTCGCCGAGATGGGCTCGTGCGTGGCGCCGTGCGTGCGCGAGACGTCCGAGTACGCCGCACGAGCGAAACGGGCAGAGGCTGCCCTGAGCGGCGATGCGTCCGGCGTTGTCGCGGCCGCCAGAGCAACCATCGTGCGACTGTCCCGGCATCAACGGTACGAGGAGGCCGCGCGGCGGCGAGACGAGCTGGTTGCCTACCTCCGGGCCGCATCCCGCACCGAACGGCACGACGGGATACGCGCAGCGCGCCAGCTGATCGCGGCCCGGCGCCATTCCGGCGGCGGCTGGGAACTGCTGCTCCTGCGGTATGGACGATTTGCCGGTACAGCCGTCAGCGGCCGCGGTGCTCCCGTCATGGGTGTGGTGCGGACGCTCGCCGCGAGCGGTGAGGATGTCAGCCCACCCGCAGGCCGTCCGGGTGCTGCCACCGCCGAGGAGACCGAACTGGTCCTGCGCTGGCTGGAACGCCCCGGAACACGACTGGTCGAGCTCGACTGCGGTGAGACCGGCACAGCCACAGGAATGGGCTGGGCGCTTCCGTTGCGCGGCGCCTCGGCGCTCCTGCCGCGGCTTCAGGAGCTCATCGTCAGTCAGACTGAGCAGGGTGTACTGGAACCGGGAAGCGACGGCGTCGCCTCCGGTCCCGCCGGCGGTTCCCCGTCCGCTGTGGTGGCCCGGCCTGCCACCAGGGGTGCCTCAGGCGCGGCATGATGGGTGAACCGATCCACTCAACCCATGAAGGAGTCGCACATGATCACGGCGATCGTCCACATCGACGTTGAAGCCGACCGAATCCCGGAAGTCGCCGCACAGGTGGCCGAACTTCCGGGCGTCACCGAGGCCTACTCGACTACAGGCGACGTCGACATCATCGCTGTCGTGCGGGTCGCCCAGCACGACATGCTGGCGGACGTCATCGCGGATCGGGTCTCCAAGGTCAGCGGTGTGGTGCGCACCCGGACTTACATCGCATTCCAGGCATACTCACAGCACGATCTGGAAGCGGCATTCGCCCTCGGTCTGGACGACTAGCACGATGCGCGTGCCTGGAACCGCCGCTCAGCACGCCTAGTCCTGGGACGAGTTGCCAGCCGCACTGGCGCGCACCCAACGTGCCAGTGCCTCGCTCGCCGCACCGTCATCGATCGCGCGCTGCGCGACCTCCACACCGGCAGCGAGCCGATCGACGAGCGAACCCTCGGCCGTACCGGGGGCTCCGCCGTGGGCCACCAGCCCAGCAGCGGCGTTCAGCACGACGGCATCACGTACCGGCCCCAGCGCACCGGCGAGCAGCTCACGGGCCACCCGCGCGTTCACCTGCGCGTCCCCGCCACGGATGTCGTCCAGGGAAGCCCGTGGCATACCGAAGGCGCTCGTGGCATCCAGCTCGTGCTCGCGTACCTGCCCGTCGACGGCCTCCCAGATGCGGACGGGGGCAGTCGTGGCGAGCTCGTCGAGTCCGTCCTCACTGCGGAACACCAGTGCGCGGGTTCCCCGTTCGGCGAGCACACCGGCCATGATCGGAGCCATCCGGAGATCACCGACTCCGATCGCTCCGGACCGGGGCCGGGCGGGGTTGGTGAGTGGACCGAGCACGTTGAACGCTGTAGGGACCCCGAGGCCGCTCCGTGTCGTCGCGGCGTACCGGAAGCTCGGATGGAAGACCCGTGCGAACAGGAAGGTGATCCCGGCCTGGTCAGCGACTCGCTCCACGTCCTCCGGGGTGAGATCGAGCCGGACACCGAGTTCTTCCAGGACGTCCGCTGAACCGGAGGCCGACGACGCCGCCCGATTACCGTGCTTGACCACCCGTACCCCTGCACCGGCTACGACAAGAGCCGCCATCGTCGAGATGTTGACGCTGCGGTGGCGATCTCCCCCGGTGCCCACGATGTCCACGGCATCCTGGTCGATCGTGACGGGCAGCGCATGCCGGAGCATCGCCTCCGCGAGTCCCGTGACCTCGGCGACAGTCTCTCCCTTGGCTCGCAACGCCACGAGGAATCCGCCGAGTGCAATCGGTTCGCTGTTTCCGGACATGACTTGATCCATGACCCAAGCGGTATCGACAGCGCTCAGATCCTCCCCCGCCACCAGCCGGGTGATCAGATCCGGCCAACTTGGACCGGACAGCGTGGCCGCCGTCACCGGCGACGCACGAGATCGGCGACGGTCTCCTGCAAGGTGATCGGATCCAGCGGCATGGACACCACCGCGTCGGCCTCGGACCAGGACGCCAACCATGCATCCTGCGGCCGGGCGATCAGTAGCAGGACGGGTGGGCACTGATAGATCTCGGTCTTGAGAGATCGGCACAAGCCCATTCCACCGAACTTCGCTGACTCCCCGTCGAGGATCACCAGGTCGTAACGGCCGTTCTCCACGTAATCCACGACCGCCGCCGGCGTGGCTGTCTCCTGCCACAGGATCCGTGGACTGTCGATCGAAGCCCGCCGTCCCACGCCGGTCAGCACCAGCTCGCGGGTGGTGGAGTCGTCGCTGTACAGCAGCACCGACACCGTCTCTTCAGCCTCGGGAGCCCTTGCTTCGTGCTGCACGGCGGTCATGCTGATCCTTCCGTCCCGGGCGCTGGGCCCGCACCATCGTGGTCCACCATCATCCTAGCCTCCGACGCGCCGAGCCGATCCCGGCTGCGCCGATCACGGGACGTCGTCACGCGCCTGACTCGGCGGGTCCGGATACGACGTTCGCCAGGTATCCGTCATCTCGTCCGACCGGACGACGCGCCGACAGATCACGTTTCGCCTACGATTCCGCCAGTCCAGCAGATGAAGCCGTTCTCCGGTGTCCATCACGCCTCCAGAACCGCCATAATGTCTGCGTGTCGTCTGCAACCTCCACCCCGCACCTGGCGGTGAACCGACCCAACCTCACACAGGTGGGCACCATCGTGTGGCTCTCGTCTGAGCTCATGTTCTTCGCCGGGCTGTTCGCGATGTACTTCACCCACCGATCGGTCGCCGGACCGGAGGTGTGGAACGAGGGCTACGAGTTCCTCAACATCACGTTCTCCGGGATCAACACGGTGATCCTGGTGCTCAGTTCGGTCACCTGTCAGTTGGGCGTGTGGGCGGCCGAGCGATTCCAGCCCGTGCGGACGGGCTCACTGTTCCAAGTGTCCAAGTGGGGCATGCAGGAGTGGTACATCCTGACGTACCTCATGGGCGCCACCTTCATCGCCGGCCAGGTGTATGAGTACGCCGAGCTCGCTCACATGGGTCTCACCCTGCAGAACTCCACATACGGCTCCGTCTTCTATCTCGCCACCGGTTTCCACGGCCTGCACGTGATCGGCGGACTCATCGCGTTCCTGTTCGTGCTGCTGCGCTCGTTCTCTGCACACCGATTCGGTGAGCATGAAGCGACGACTGCCTTGGTCGTCTCCTACTACTGGCACTTCGTGGACGCTGTGTGGATCGTCCTCTTCGGCGTCATCTACTTGCTCCCCATGCTCTGACGCAGACCTGCGCAACCCACCGTTCCCCCATCTGATTCGAGGATTCGTAGAAGTGAAGGCTTTAGCGGCCAGGCGACGGCACCGGCTAGCGCCCGTCATCCTGATGACGCTGGCACTCCTGTTCACCGGAGTTGTGTACGCGGCCATCGCCCCGAGCGCGGCACAGGCCGATACCGCCAGCGCGGACGACCTGACCGAGGGTGAGCGGCTGTTCATCACCAACTGCTCGACCTGTCACGGGCTCGACGCCGAGGGAACGCCCGAGGCGCCATCCTTGATCGGTGTGGGTGCCGCCTCCGTGCACTTCCAGATCGTGACCGGTCGGATGCCGATGGACGCCAACTCACCCCAGGCGGAGGCAAAGCCCCCGCAGTTGGACGAACAGCAGGCGCAGCAGGTCGCTGCCTACATTGCCTCCCTCGGTCCTGGGCCATCGATCCCGTCCGCAGAGCAGGTCGATCCCACCCTCGGTGACGCTGCCGCCGGTGGCGCCCTGTTCCGGACGAACTGCGCCATGTGCCACAACGCTGTCGGTGCAGGAGGGGCGCTGACCGAGGGCAAGTACGCGCCAGCGCTCTATGAGTCCACCCCGACCGAGATCTACGAGGCGATGCTGACCGGTCCGCAGTCGATGCCGGTGTTCAACGACGCCACGCTGACCGAAGAAGACAAGCGCGACGTCATCGCCTACCTCATCGAGCAGCGCGAGCCCAATCCCGGCGGTCTCAGCCTCGGCTCTCTCGGACCGGTATCCGAGGGACTCTGGGTGTTCGTGGTCGGAATGGGTGTGCTGATCTGCGCCGCCGTGTGGATCGGATCGAGGTCGTCATGAGTGAAGAACACAACGAACTGGCAGAACCGAGCACGGCGGATTCGTTCGAGAACCCTGGACTTGGCCACCATCGGCCCCGCCTGGGTGACGAAGATCCCCGGGCGGCAAAGCGGTCCGAGCGGCAGGTCGTCGCTCTGTTCACCGTCTCGATCCTGGCCACCATCGGCGGCATCGTGGGCTACTTCGCGTTCCCCGTCGCCGAGGCGGACGCCGGTAACGTCCGCATGTCCACCCTGGTCCTCGGCCTGGGGCTGGGCCTGGGGATGCTGGGCATCGGCGCCGCGGCGGTCCACTGGGCGAAGAGCCTGATGAACGACCACGAGAAGGTCGAGGAGCGTCACGAGCAGCGCGGCGACGACGCCACCCGCGAGCGTGCGGTCGAAATGTTGCAGGAGGGAGTGGCTGATTCCGGCATCGCCCGGCGCCCGGTCCTCAAGGGAGCACTCGGTACGGCACTGGCGCTCGCCCCTCTGAGTTTCGTCGTGCCGCTGGTCGGCAACCTTGGTGCGGACTGGAACGTGTCGAAGTTCCGCCACACCGCGTGGGCCGGAACACCAGACGGCGGACCTCGGTATCTCGCGACCGACCCGACCGATCGCCGCATCAAGGCATCGGACATCACCCGAGGCAGCATGGTGCACGTGATGCCGTACCGCCTCCCCGAGGAGGAGCACTACCTCGAGGAGAAGGCCAAGGCCGTTGTCATCGTCATCCGCGTCGATCCTTCGATCCTGAAGGAGCCCGAGGAGCGGCGCGGCTGGTCCTATGACGGGATCGTGGCGTATTCGAAGGTCTGTACTCACGTCGGGTGCCCCGTCGCACTCTACGAACAGCAGACACATCACGTCCTGTGCCCGTGCCACCAGTCCACCTTCGACATCACCGATCAGGCGAAGGTCGTCTTCGGTCCAGCGAAGCGGCCCCTGCCGCAGTTGCCGATCGCAGTCGACGACGAGGGGTACCTGTACGCCCAGCAGGACTTCGACGAGCCAGTCGGCCCGAGCTACTGGGAGCGTGAACGATGAGCGCCCGCACCGAGGTTGCGCAGCAGCGGAAGACATCCCCGACCGCGGCGGCGGGGGCGGACTTCCTGGACACCCGGGTCGGGGCGTCCAAGATGGTCAAGGAGTTCGCGCGCAAGATCTTCCCGGACCACTGGTCGTTCCTGCTGGGCGAGATCGCGCTCTTCAGTTTCGTCGTCCTGATCCTGTCAGGCATCTTCCTCACGATGTTCTTCGTGCCGAGCATGACCGAGGTGCATTACCCCGAGGATGCGCTGCCGGTCACGATGCAGGGACTGGAGATGTCCGAGGCGTTCGCCTCGACCGTGTACATGTCCTACCACGTGCCGGGGGGTCTGCTCATGCGCCAGATCCACCACTGGGCCGCCCTGATGTTCGTGGGCGCGATGACCGTGCACATGATGCGGGTGTTCTTCACCGGCGCGTTCCGTCGTCCGCGCGAGCTCAACTGGCTGGTTGGCTTCACGCTGCTGATCCTCGGCTTGGCCGCTGGGTTCTCCGGCTACTCCCTCCCGGACGACGTCCTCTCAGGGAACGGGCTACGCATCGCTGACGGCGTACTGCGGGCGATCCCGCTGATCGGCAGCTACGGCAGTTACATGCTCTTCGGTGGCGAGTTTCCCGGCACCGACATCATCCCGCGCCTGTTCACGGTCCACATCCTGCTGGTTCCCGGCTTGATCCTGGCTCTGATCGCCGTCCACCTCTTCCTGATCGTGTGGCACAAGCACACGCAGTTCCCAGGGCCTGGGCGCACCGACCGGAACGTCGTGGGTTATCCGCTCTTCCCCGTGTACACCGCCAAGGCCGGTGGCTTCTTCTTCATCGTGTTCGGCGTCCTCGCCGTGATGGGTGCCACGATGAGCATCAACAACGTCTGGAACTACGGACCGTATGACCCGTCGATCGTCGGGGCAGGTGCCCAGCCGGACTGGTACATGCTGTTCCTCGAGGGCGCGCTCCGGCTCATGCCGGGGCAGACCGAGTACGTCATCGCTGGCTACACCCTGTCGCTGAACATCCTGGTCCCCGGTGTGGTCATCCCGGGAATCCTGTTCACCTTGCTGGCCCTCTTTCCCTTCATCGAGGGCTTCGCGACCAAGGACACCGGCGAGCACCATGTGCTGGACCGCCCGCGGAACGCACCGGTGCGCACTGCCTCTGGTGTGGCGATCCTGACCGTCTTCTTCGTGCTGGTGGCAGCAGGTTCGAACGACCTCATCGCAACCCACTTCCACCTGTCCTTGAATGCGATCACCTGGGCCTTCCGGGTGCTGTTCTTCCTCCTCCCGGTCGTGACGTTCATCGTGACCAAGCGGATCTGCCTGAGCCTGCAGCGCAAGGACCGTGAACTCGTGCTGCACGGTCACGAGACAGGTCGAGTGGTTCGTTTCGCTTCCGGTGAGTACATCGAGGTCCACCGTCCTCTGGACGAGCACGAGCGCTGGGTTCTGGTGGCACATGGACCGCGTCGCCCTCTCGAGATCGCTGCCGAAGAGGATGCCGCTGGGGTTCGCCGGCCGGGCCACCGCCGGGATCGTCTCCGGCAGGCGCTCTCCCGCTTCTTCTACGAAGATCGGGTCGAACCGGTGACTCCGTCGGAGTTGGCGGCTGCGCACGTTCATGATGAGCACGATGAGGTTGAGGCCAGTCCTGCTCGCGAGACGATCGGCACACAGTCTCACTGATCGCGTTACGGTGGGACTGTGGGGCCGTCATCACGGCGGTCGCCACGTGATCGTGGGGGGTGGCTCCCACGATCACGGTGGCAGAGTTCTGCCACCGCTTCGGATTGCCACGTCTCTACAGGAGGACACCCGATGGCTCAGTACACGCTTCCTGACCTGCCGTATGACTACGCGGCGCTTGAACCGCACATTTCCGGCAAGATCATGGAGCTGCACCACGACAAGCACCACGCGGCCTATGTCGCGGGTGCGAACACGGCGCTGGAGAAGCTCGAGGGGGCTCGCGCCTCAGATGATCTTGGTGCGGTGAACCTGCTCGAGAAGAATCTTGCGTTCAACCTGGGCGGCCACATCAACCACACGATCTTCTGGAACAACCTCTCGCCGGATGGCGGTGGAGAGCCGGAGGGTGAACTCGGCGCTGCGATCACCGAGTTCTTCGGCTCGTTCTCGGCGTTCCAGAGTCACTTCGCGGCGAACGCCGCCGGTATCCAGGGATCGGGCTGGTCTGTTCTAGGCTGGGACAGCCTCGGTGAGCGGCTGGCCATCTTCCAGCTCTTCGACCAGCAGGCCAACGTCCCCGTCTCCATCACTCCGCTTCTGATGCTGGACATGTGGGAGCACGCCTTCTACCTGGACTACCTCAACGTCAAGGCTGAGTACATCAAGGCATTCTGGAACATCGCCAACTGGCAGGATGTCGCAGCGCGTCTTGAGAAGGCACGTTCCAGCTCGACCGTCTGAGCCCGCTGAACGCAAGCCCTGCAGCCCGCGTATCGCCGCCCGCATCTGCCTCTGAGCAGGTGCGGGCGGCGCTGTGTGCTGTAGATCGGAGCGAAACACTCCAGGAGCGTGCATGCCCTCGGCATGATTGGTCCCACCTGTCGTTGATGATCCACCCTCGTCAGCCCATCCTGACGAGCATGCCCGGAGTCGGCGTCAGGACCGCAGCCCTGTTCCTCACCGAAGTCGCCGGCACGCACTTCCCCAACGTCGGCACCTCGCTGCCTACGCCGGCCTCGCCTCGTCACCCGGAGATCCGGCTCCGCCATCCGCGGCGAGTGTTCGTCACGCCGCGGGATCAAGTTCCGGTAGAACGCGATGTTCCTCTCCGCCTTCGCAGCCCTTCGCGACCCCGGCTCCGCGCCTACTACGGTCACCAGACCGCTGGAGGGAAACGTCACAACCAGGCGCAGCTCGCTCTCGCGAGATGCCGGTCCGACGTCCTCGACGCATTGCTCTACAGGGCACCAACTCATCAGCGATGCTCAGCACCCTGCCACGCCGATACCGGAATCACTCATTCGACTCGACGCACGACATAGGGGCACCCCAGGCACCCCAATGGAGACGCTTCGCACCGGCATCCACCATGCACGACGCCCGTGGGCCCTGCGTGAGGGCCCACGGGCGTGGTCGCGCGGCAGGTAGGTCAGTGGGCGTGGTGGTTGCGGCTGAACTCCAGCACGTGCCCCACCAGGCCCACAAGGGCGATACCAGCACCGATGCCCAGCAGCCACCAACCGACGGCAGCCCCCAGGAACACGAAGGAGACGGCGATACCAAGCACCAGCGGCCACCAACTCCACGGTGAGAACGTGCCGTACTCACCGGCTGCGTCAGCCACGTCGGCCATGGGGTCGTCCTCAGGGCGCGGATCGATACGACGACTGAGGATCATCAGGTAGAAGCCGACCATCCCCCAGAGTCCGACCACCAGCGCCAGCGCAGTCGACCCGACGGGCTCCCAGCCGGACCAGAGCCCGTACAGCACGAACATCGGAACGAAGAATCCGATCAGCCCGAGGAAGAAGATCGCTTCCACCCGCATCGGCTTGTACGGTTCGGTCCGCGGGCCATGCGACGTCGCGTTCATCGTGCGTCTCCGTCCTGTGTGCTCGCGCGATCCTGTCCCAACTCGGCCTCACCCCGGCGATCAGCGTCACCGTAGACCTTGTCCAGCAAGTCCGGTTCTGGTTCCGCGTGGTCCATCGCGGCCACCTCCGGGTGGTGCAGGTCGAAGGCCGGGCGTTCTGACCGGATCCGAGGCAGAGTGGTGAAGTTGTGGCGTGGTGGCGGGCAGGAGGTGGCCCACTCGAGTGAGTTGCTGTAACCCCACGGATCGTCAACCTCGACATCTGGCGCAGTACGCCACGTCTTGTAGACATTCCACAGGAACGGCAGTGTCGACAGCGCGAGCACGACCGCCGAAATCGTGGAGAGCTGATTCATCCACACGAAATCCGGCTCCGGCAGGTAGTCCGGAACACGACGCTGCATGCCCATGACACCCAACCAGTGCTGGATGAGGAAGGTGCCGTGGAATCCGAAGAACAACAGCCAGAAGTGGATCTTCCCCCACCGATCGTCGAGCATCTTTCCCGTGAACTTCGGCCACCAGAAGTAGAAGCCCGCGAACATCGCGAACACGACCGTTCCGAAGACCACGTAGTGGAAGTGCGCGACCACGAAGTACGTGTCCGTGACGTGGAAGTCAAGCGGCGGGCTTGCGAGGATGATGCCGGTGAGACCACCGAAGAGGAAGGTCACGAGGAATCCGATGCACCAGAGCATCGGAGATTCGAACGTGAGTTTGCCGCGCCACATCGTGCCGATCCAGTTGAAGAACTTCACCCCGGTCGGTACTGCGATGAGCATGGTCATCACGGAGAAGAACGGCAGGAGCACCTGTCCCGTGGAATACATGTGGTGTGCCCACACGGTCACCGAGAGCCCGGCGATCGCGATCGTGGCGAACACGAGACCCATGTACCCGAAGATCGGTTTGCGAGAGAACACCGGGAGAATCTCGGAGACGATACCGAAGAACGGCAGCGCGATGATGTAGACCTCAGGGTGGCCGAAGAACCAGAAAAGGTGCTGCCACAGCATCGCTCCGCCGTTCTCGGCAGCGAAGATCTGGGAACCGAGGATACGGTCAGCGCCGAGTCCGAAGAGTGCGGCGGCCAGGATCGGGAACGCCATCAGCGCCAGGATCGAGGTGAGGAGGATGTTCCAGGTGAAGATCGGCATCCGGAACATCGTCATTCCCGGCATTCGCATGCACAGGATCGTGGTGATGAAGTTGACCGACCCGAAGATCGTGCCGAAGCCGGTCATCGCCAGGCCCATCACCCACAGGTCACCGCCGAGCCCAGCGGTGTACGTAGCGTTCGACAGTGGTGTATAGGCGAACCAGCCGAAACTCGCGGCCCCACGCGGGGTGAGGAAACCCGCACTGGCGATGATCCCCCCGAACAGGAAAAGCCAGTAGGCGAACATGTTCAGCCGCGGGAAGGCGACGTCGGGTGCTCCGATTTGCAGCGGCACCAGGATGTTGCCGAAACCGACGAACAACGGCGTCGCGAACAGCAACAGCATGATCGTGCCGTGCATGGTGAACAACTGGTTGTACTGCTCGCCGCTGGCGACAACCTGGATGCCGGGTTCGAAGAGTTCGGCCCGGATCAGCAGGGCGAGCAGACCACCGAAGCAGAAGAACACGAAGGACGTGATCAGGTAGAGATAGCCGATCGTCTTGTGATCGGTCGTGGTCATCCACGCCACGACAGTCTTGCCTAGGTGCTGGCGCTCTTTCGCCAGCCCGGGCACGACCTCACCGGCGTCGGTGACCGTGTTGTGCACGTCGTCCTGGACGGCCATCAGTGCTCAGCTCCCTCATCCTCGTCGCCGCCGATGGGGCTGGAGACGTCCGCAGCGTTCTGCCGGTCGTACTCGGTACCGAGATCGCCGGTCTGATCCGCGGCACGGAGCTCCTCCATCTGTGCCGCGTACTCGGCCTCAGAGACCACTGCGACGTTGAAGTACATGTAGCCGTGGTACTCACCGCACAGCTCGGCGCACTTGCCGAGGTAGGTTCCCTCTTCATTCGGAGTCAGGATGAAGGAGTTCACCTCATTCGGAATGGTGTCTTCCTTGTAGAGGAAGGCAGGAACCCAGAATGAGTGCGCGACGTCCCTGCTGCGCAACGTGAACTCCACCGTCTGTCCGACAGGCAGGTAGAGGGTGGGGAACTCCTCGGTCGCCGCCATGGTGCCGTCGAGTTGCACCTGCGTGCCGGTATCCCAGACGCCCTCATCGGTGTAGACGAAATCCCACGTCCACTGGCGTCCGTAGACGTCGATGTGGACGTCGGCCTCGACGTCAGGGTTGGTGATCTCTTCCTGGAGAGTGGCGGTGTAGTAGAACAGCACCCCCACCATCACCAGCGGGACGAACGTATAGAGCAGTTCTAGTGGGAGGTGGTACCGCAGCTGCACGGGAAGGCGGTCGTCACCCTTGCGCTTGCGATAGACGATCACGCACCAGATGATCAGGCCCCAGGTGATGACGCCCACGATCAACGCGGCGATCCAGGATCCGTTCCACAATGTGACGACGTCGTCGCTGTGCTCGGTGATGCCTGGGCTACCGGGCAACCACCCCCGCGAGACCTGTTCCGCAGAGCACCCGGCGAGAGCCAGTGCTGAGACGAGCCCGAGCGTCCCGAGGCCGACCGCGCGGCGCCTCGTGGTGCGGGGAGAGGGCGTTGGCACGATCCTCAAGCCTTCCGACGTCACGATCCTGATATACCGGGCCGCCGCTGCGTGCACACAGCGCTGACACAGCGCTATCGCTCCAACGACCGGCCGACTAGAGCCACCCTATCGTCAAATCTCTCCAGCGAGCGCATGAACCACGCCTCGACGAGGATCGGGTGACGTGGGCTCAGTGTGCCGCGAGCACGTCCACGACGTGGGCGTAGGCAGGGCTCTCCTCAGATGGCGGTGTCAGGACCACCACCCGCGATCCGACCGGGACATCGACAAGCATGTCGACGATTGATCCGGTGCCCACGAATCCCGCATAGGGGCCGGCTCCCCGGCCTGCGTCACTAGCCCAGCTACTGCCCGCGGGCGATCCGTCCCAGGCCGTCGTCGCATACCCGATCGCGACCGACTGCCCCATCGCCACCGGTTCCCCGTCACCCTCGGCGATGACGATCGTCTCGACCTCAGAAGGCTCCTCTGCCCCGTCTGGTACGGCTACCGACGCCGGCTCGCCAAGTCCACCGGTCACGGCGACCGGTAGGGCGTCCGCCCCGCTCACCTCGGTGGCGTCGCTCTGGCCTGTTGCGTCCGGGCCGTAGGCCTCGACGAGATCGACGACGAAGACGATCGTGTCGTCCGGGCCGATCCCGGCGTCTGCGTTGCCGCCGGATGGACCGTAGCCGAGCTCGCTCGGGATGCTCAGCAGAAGCCGTGAGCCGACGGCGTGCCCAGGGATTCCCTGCGTCCACCCCTGGACCACGCTGTTCAGTGAGAACATCGACGGCGTCTCGCGGCTGTAGGAGTCGTCGAACGTCTCCTGGTCACCCCACACAATGCCTGCGTAGTGGGCCACGACGACAGCCTGCTCCTGGACTTGCGGACCATCACCTTCGCTGAGCACCTCGACCTGGAGCCCCTCGGGCGCCTGCTCGCTCGGGAACTCGAACGTCGGCGCCTCACCGAAGTCACCGCTCGCATCGGGCATGGCGGTCGATTGCTCCGTGGTGGTCTCCTCAGGAGGCGCGTTCCCCTCTTCTGCCTGGCCAGCGGCGCAGGCCGTCAGCAGGAGTCCAGCAGTCGTCAGGAGCGCCAAGGCGCGGGCGGTGCGTCGGTTCACGGGGTGTGCTTTCGTCTCGGGTCAGGGGCGGGCAGCCAGGCTCGACCGGGCGCGGGTCGTGCGCTCTCACGCGAAACGGCCGCGCTGCCCTCGGGAGGGTTGCGCGGCCGTCACTCGTGCTCGGCGGATGGTTCAGTGGAACGAGTCACCGCAGGCACATGAGCCGCCGGCGTTGGGGTTGTCGATCGTGAAACCTTGCTTCTCGATAGTGTCAGCGAAGTCGATCGTGGCTCCCGCGAGGTACGGAACGCTCATCTTGTCCACGATCACCTCGACGCCCTCGAACTCGCGCACCGCATCGCCGTCAAGGTAGCGCTCGTCGAAGTAGAGCTGATAGATCAGCCCGGAACATCCGCCTGGCTGGACGGCCACCCGCAGGCGCAGGTCGTCTCGTCCTTCCTGCTCAAGCAAGGTCTTCACCTTGGTCGCGGCGACGTCGGTCAGGACGACCTCGTGCTCGAGCGCTTCCGTGGTGGGGGTGGTCTGCGTCATGTGTCTCTCCGAAAGTCGTGCGCGCCGGTCGCCCGGCCTGCTGCCGGAGCAACGCCTGCCGTGCCTGCGGTATTCCTCCGGCACGACGAGCAGGTCACTCCCTCTCCAGAGTACGTCACAGTGCCCAGGTGCGTCGGATCCGTTCCCCACGTCTCACGATGTCGTCCCACGGGTCACCCGGAGGTGGTCCCGGCTGGCCACCGAGGCCTCGCGTGGGAGCGTCTCGGATCGGATAGGTCGCGCTCACTCCCACGCGCGCGCCATCGCGCCGGCTCACCTGCACCTGCTCCCCCACGGCGACGACCGGAACACCGTAGGCCATCGCGGCCTGCCCGGCAGCAGCGACCACGCCGGTGTGCATCGCGGTGCCGTCGAGTGTGGTGCAGCCCGTCACCACCAGGTCGACCCCTCCGGCGAGCTCGGGCAAGGCGGTCTCCGCTGCCACCACCTCCGCACCGGGCAGAATCCGTCCGCCGAGCATGGCAAGGACGTATGCGGAGCCCCCTCCGGCCCCGGTACCCGGGTCGCGGGTGGGCCGCACCACCGGCCGGGGGCGGCTGGCAAGGCTAGGTGCAGGCCCTCCATCCGGCCCGGGGCGGCTGCCTACCTGGTCGACGAGTGCGCCGACACGACGTTCGGCTTCCTGGGCGACGGCCGGCCCGACTCCGGGGAGCTGCGCCAGCGCTGCGCCGGCGCCGTGCAGACCCAGCAGCGGCCGGTCGGTGGCCGCCGCGACGTCGATCTGCACGTGCCTGAGCCGGTGCCGCAACTCCTCGACCGCGGCGAGGCCCCCAGCCTCCCCGAGCAGCACCCCCAACCGCTGCAGCAGCCCAATGCCCCCATCGTGCACTGCGGACTCGCCTAGGCCCACGACCACACGAGCCGCGCCCGTCTCCACGGCTGCCACCAACAGGTCCGCCACCGGCTCAGTCGTTCCCTCGCGCACGAGCCGCGCAGCCGTTCGGGTTCCCACCTCGTCCCAGCCCAGCACAGCACTGGTCTCGACATATGCCGTACCTCCCGCACGACCGGGCACATGTAGCAATGCGGCCGGCACCTGCTCGTCCGGGTCCCACACGCCTGCCCGCACCACCACCGGCACGAGCTCACCGCCACGAGCATGGCGCACGGACTCGACGAGCTCGGCTGCACCATCGCTCATCGGACGTTCCACGACGTCGTGGCCGGCTTCAACCCAGCCGTACGCCAGCCCCCGTGTCGCGTCGACGGCGGAAACCGGGCCCATGCGGCCAGGGCAGATAAGTACGCGCACTCGCCCAGTCTCTCAGGCGCCGCACGGAGCCGAGCAACGCCCGCACCGTCCGGAAGACCTGACGACCTCGACTAGGCTGCGATTGTGTTCGGACGCAAGAAGAATGAGGACCTCACGCCCACGGTCGAGGACGAGACCCCTTCCGGAAAGGGGCGCCCCACACCGCGCAGACGTGACGCTGAGGCACGGAACAAGCGTCCCCTCGTCCCGACCGATCGCAAGGCCGCTCGGCGAGAGCAGCGCGCGAAGTACGCCGAGGCACGTGAACGGATGAACCAGGCGATGGTCACCGGCGATGACCAGCACATGCCCGCCCAGCATCGGGGACCTGTGCGCCGGTACTTGCGAGACTACGTCGACGCGCGCTGGAACCTGGGCGAGCTGTTCCTCCCGATCGCGGCTCTGATCGTGCTCATCATGCTCGGTGCCAGCTTCATCCCCGCGCTCGGGAACGTGGCTCTGCTCGCGTTCTACTCGCTCTACATCATCGTCTTCATCGCCCTGGCCGACGCGATCATCCTCGCCGTCCGGCTGCGTCGGAAGGTCCGCGCCAAGTTCGGACAGGACCGAGTGGGCCGCGGCGTGATCCTCTACGTGATCATGCGCGCCTTCCAACTGCGCCGTACGCGCCTTCCGAAGCCGCAGATCAAACGGGGCGAGTTCCCGGCCTGAGGCCGCACCCGCGGGCTGGCACGTTCGGGAAGCATAGGATCGATCCATGCACTTCCGACACCTCGGCCGCTCCGGCCTGAAGATCAGCGAGATCACCTACGGCAACTGGATCACGCACGGCTCGCAGGTTGAAAATGACACAGCCACTGCCTGTGTGAGAGCCGCGCTCGACGCCGGGATCACCTCCTTCGACACCGCCGACGTCTACGCCAATACCAAGGCGGAGGAGGTCCTGGGCGCGGCACTCGCGCACGAGCGCCGAGAGAGCCTGGAGATCTTCACGAAGGTCTATTTCCCCACCGGTCCGATGGGTCCGAATGACACCGGCTTGTCCCGCAAGCACATCATGGAGTCGATCAACGGCTCACTGCGGCGCCTGGACACAGACTACGTCGACCTGTATCAAGCGCACCGGTATGACTACGCCACACCGCTCGAGGAGACGATGCAGGCGTTCGCCGACGTCGTGCGCGCTGGGAAGGCGCTCTACATCGGAGTCAGTGAGTGGACGGCCGAGCAGCTGCGCGCCGGACACGCCTTGGCGAAGGAGCTCGGGATCAGCCTGATCTCCAGTCAGCCGCAGTACTCCATGGTCTGGCGTGTGATCGAGGACGAGGTGGTCCCCACCTCGTCCGAGCTGGGCATCTCCCAGATCGTATGGTCACCGGTGGCGCAGGGTGTCCTGACCGGGAAGTATCTTCCCGGCCAAGCCGCTCCCGACGGTTCACGCGCGGCCGATACCAAGGGCGGCGCGAAGATGATCGAGGGGCTGCTCGGACGCGAGGACCTCCTGCGCCGGGTCCAGGATTTGCGCCCTGTCGCGCAGGAACTAGACCTGACCATGGCTCAGCTCGCTGTGGCCTGGGTGCTGCAGAACGACAATGTCGCCGCCGCCCTCATCGGTGCCTCCCGGCCCGAGCAGGTGGCTGAGAACGTCGCGGCCGCCGGCATTCGGATTCCAGGGGAGCTGATGAAGAGGATCGATGAGATCCTCGCCGACAGCGTGGTGCGCGATCCCCGGCAGACGGAGAAGTCCTCGCCGACCGAGCGTCTCTGCTAGGCGGTCACTCGCTTCCGCGCGTTGCTCGCTTCCGGGCAGGTCCGCACCGCACATGGTGTAGACCTGCCCCAGCGTCCTCCCACGGCCTCGCGCTCGGGGCCGTGCTGCGGCTCCGTGTTATACGAGGGTCCGCCGGTTGATGCGGCCAGGCCAGGCAGGGCCGGAGTAGATGAAGCTGGTATACGCCTGCACGAGGGTCGCCCCCGCGTGCAGGTAGTCGCACACATCGGCTGGGGTCGAGATGCCCCCGACACCGATCACCACGGCATCTGGGCCAAGTACGGCCCGCACACGGCCGACCACATCGAGCCCGCGAGCACGCAATGGCGGTCCGGACAGCCCGCCGGCACCGTGGTCGTGGTCGATCGTGGTGTTCACGGCGACGACCCCGGCCAGCTCCAGCTCGACCGCCAGCCGAGCGATCGCATCCACGTCAGCGTCTGCCAGGTCCGGTGCGATCTTGACAAGGACGGGAACCTCCCGCGCTGCGGCCGCGACAGCCGCGTCACGGACCGACGCGAGGATGGGACGCAGGGCCTCGGTCTGCTGTAGATCGCGCAGCCCAGGGGTGTTGGGTGAGGACACGTTCACCACCATGTAATCGACGTACGGCGCCAGCGCCCGCGCGCTGGTGACGTAGTCAGCGACTGCATCCCGGGCCGGCGTCACCTTCGACTTGCCGATATTGGCACCGATGATCATGCGACGACCGTGGGCGGTCCGTCGCACACGCGCCAGCCGCCGGGCCGCCGCGTGGGCACCCGCGTTGTTGAAACCCATCCGGTTCACCAACGCTCGCTCACTCACCAACCGGAACAGTCGCGGCGGTGGGTTGCCGGGCTGCGCGTGCGCGGTGACGGTCCCGACCTCAACGAACGCGAACCCGAGAGCGTCGAGCCCGGCGGCCATGGTGGCGTTCTTGTCGAAGCCTGCCGCCGCTCCGAGGACGCCACCGATCTCTCGCCCGAACACCTCCCGCGACGGCACCCGTCCAGGTCTGCCGATCGTGGCACGCAACGTCTCCCGTAGCGGTCCGGCGGCGCCGGCACACCGGATGAGGACGCTGGCCACTCGATGAGCGACCTCGGGCTCGATCCGGGTGAACACGTGGGAGAAGAACACGCTGTAAGGACTGGCCACAGCCTCAGCCTAATGGTCAGCCGTGAGCGATCCGCGCCGGTGAGGACCGCCACATCCAGAACAGTCCGAGAAGGGGCAGCGCGGCAGGGATGTACCCGTACCCGGCTCCGAAGTGGGACCAGACACTGGCATGCGGAAACAGGTCTGGGCGGATCAGGCTCAACGTCCCGACGGCCAGAACTCCGGCAAGCTCGAATGACACCGTCACCCACGCGAGGCGGCGCATCCGGCGGCCGTTGTGCGCCATGGCGACGGTCGCCCCGAGGTACACCACGGCCGCAACTGCCGAGAGTGTGTAGGCCAGGGGCGCCTCGGCGGCATCACGGATCAGCTGCACAGCAGCCCGAGCAGTGGCGGAGATCGCGAAGATCCCATAGACGAAGATCAGCACCCGCCCCGCACCGTAGGCCGGACGGCGAGTGTCCTCGGCGCCAGTGGTCTCGGACTGCTGGCTCACCCTGTCCCTCCTGTCGCCCAGATCTGATTCACCCGCAGTTGCAGGGCGATCAGTGTCAGACAGGCCGCGATGAGCACCACCGAGCTCCACCGCGACCGCTCCGCGACGGCGACGACGGCCGCCGCCGGGAGCAGCAGCGCCGTCGTAATCAGGTACCCCCACAACAAGACTCCATCCACGGTATGGCCGCGCGCGGTCAGCACGCCGGCGATCACCATCTGCACCACGATCGCGAACTCGATCCCGGCACCGGCAACGAGCTGACGCAGGATCACCGCCTCGTTGCGGACGGTTCGCACTGCGGCCCACAGTCCGAGCAGCACAGCTGCACCGACAAGTACGGCGATGACGATGGACACGGGTGCAGGGTAGTCCGTCTGTGCTGGTGAACGCCGATTCCGACCGATGGCCGGACCGGTCAGCGCTCCCACCGGTCCTGGCCTCGCATACGATGCATGGCGTGACGGATCTGACACTCACCAGCAAGAGCCCGGAACGACTGAGCACCGACGTCCTCGTCGTGGGCGTTGCCGACGAGGACGGCAAGCCCCGGATCGAGGGGGCACAGGCCCTGAGCCGAACGACCCGTAGTTCGCTCGAACGGGCAATCACGCTTCTCGGCGTGACAGGACGCGCGGGTGAGGTGACGAAGATCCCGGCCGGCGGCGACGTGAGGGCCGACCTGCTCCTGCTGACAGGGACCGGAGCGCCGGCGCAGGACGATCAGGTCGCGCGCGAGCGCCTGCGCCGCGCTGCCGGTGCAGCTCTGGCCGGACTCGCCGGATCGCCCCGGGTGAGCATCGCTCTCCCGGTCGCTGACACTGCCGACCTGCAGGCGGTCGCCGAGGGCGCGCTGCTCGGCTGCTATCGCATGGCGAGCGCACGCGAGGCTCATGCCGCTGCGCGCGAGATCCAGCTCGTCGCCTCACCCAGCGGCAAGGCTGCACGCGCCGCCCTCGACCGCGCTCGCACCGTCGCCGAGGCCGTGCACGGCACCCGGGACCTGGTCAATCTCTCCCCCAACGTTCTCTACCCGGAGTCCTTCGCCACCCGTGCGCGCGACCTTGCCAAGGGTACGAAGGTGAAGGTCAGCGTGCTCGACGAGAGGGCCCTCGCCGATGGTGGCTATGGCGGCCTGCTCGGGGTGGGCAAGGGCTCAGCCCGCGGCCCCCGGCTGGTGCGCCTGGAGTACCGCCCGTCACGTGCGCGCCGGCATGTCGCGCTTGTGGGCAAGGGCATCACCTTTGACTCCGGAGGTCTCTCGCTCAAGCCAGCCAAGGGCATGGAGACGATGAAGAACGACATGGCGGGTGCGGCTGCTGTCCTGCATACGGTGCTCGCTGCAGCCAGGTTGGGGCTTCCCATCGCCGTCACCGGATGGTTGGCACTGGCTGAGAACATGCCCTCGGGGTCGGCGCAGCGCCCCTCCGACGTCATCACGATCCGTGGCGGGAAGACTGTCGAAGTCCTCAATACCGACGCCGAAGGCCGCTTGGTCATGGCCGATGCGCTCGTCGCAGCGACCGAGGAAGGGCCCGACGCTGTCATCGACATCGCCACCCTGACCGGAGCGCAGATGGTTGCTCTCGGCAACCAGGTCAGCGCCGTCATGGGCAATGACGACGTGCGCGAGCAGGTCCTCAGCGCCGCTGACCGGGCCGGCGAGCAGTTCTGGCCTATGCCGCTGCCGGAGGAACTGCGCGCGTCGATGAACACTCCGATGGCCGACATCGCGAATATGGGCGAGCGCTACGGCGGCATGCTGGTCGCCGGCCTGTTCCTGCAGGAGTTCGTGGGCGAGACCCCTTGGGCGCATCTCGACATCGCCGGACCGGCCTTCAACGACTCCTCGCCACGTCACTACGTCCCCAAGGGCGGAACGGGCGTGGGTGTGCGCACGCTCGTGGAGCTCCTCAGCGCCGCCAGCGCGTGAGCATCCCCACATCCGCCTGCGCACGCTCGGGTTGGGGGGAGAGGCCGTCAGTGCCAAGATGGACGTGCCCACCGCCCCCGGTCCCGGTGGGGTCGTCGGCGACGAGGAGGTGGACGTGACCACAGCGCAGAAGCCGTGGGATGTCGTCGTCCTGGGTGCCGGCAGCGGTGGTTATGCCGCAGCGCTGCGCTCGGCCCAGCTCGGCCAGACAGTGGCGCTGGTGGAGAGGGACGAGCTGGGTGGTACCTGCCTGCACCGCGGGTGCATCCCGACCAAGGCGATGTTGCACGCGGCCGAAGTCGCCGATCAGGTGCGTGAGGCTGCCAGGATCGGCCTGCGGCTCACGTTCGACGGGGTCGACGGCGGCACACTGCTCGAGCATGCCGATCGCATCGTGGGCCGCCTGCACCGGGGTCTGCAGGGACTGATCCGGGCCAGCGGCATCGAGGTGGTGCGGGGCCACGGGCGCCTGAGCGCACCGGATACGGTCCGCGTCACGGCTCCCGACGGCGGCACGAGCGACATCATCGGCCGCCACCTCGTGCTCGCCACCGGTTCCCGTAGCCGCCTCCCCGCGGCTTTTGAACGCAGTGAGCGGATCATTACCTCCGATGAGGCTCTACGTCGCACCCAGATCCCCCGCCGGGTCATCGTGCTCGGTGGTGGCGTGATCGGCGTGGAGTTCGCCAGTCTGTGGCGTTCCCTCGGTGCGGAGGTGACCATCGTGGAGGCGCTAGACCGGCTGCTGCCCGGAGAGGACCCGACGATCTCGGCAGGTCTGATGCGGGCGTTGCGCAACCGGGGCATCGACGTGCGAACCGGTACCCAGGTGCGCTCCGCCGACGACTCCGGCGACGGAGTCACAGTTCGTCTGGCCGACGGTGAGGTCATTGCTGCCGACGTCATGCTCGTCGCGGTGGGTCGGCAGCCCGTGACCGAGGATCTGGGTCTGACCGAGGTCGGAGTCGAACTCGACGAGGGCTGGGTCAGGACGGACCCGCAGTTGCACACCGGCATCGGGTCGATCTACGCCGTCGGCGATCTTGTCCGGGGACCGCAACTCGCGCATCGTGGCTTCGGACACGGGATCGCTGTCGCCGAACGCATCGCCGGCCAGAATCCGCTACCCCTACCGGATGAGCAGATCCCGCGGGTGACCTACAGCGACCCGGAGGTCGCGTCGGTCGGCCTGACCGAACCCGCCGCCAGGGAGCGGTTCGGCGCGGACGGCGTCGAGACTGTCGAGTATCCCCTCACCGGGAACGGGAAGAGCCAGATCCTGGGCACGTCCGGAATGGTGAAACTGGTACGGCAGACTGGAGGACCGATCGTCGGTGTGCACCTGCTCGGAAGCCGCGTGGGCGAGCAGATCGGCGAGGCACAACTCTGGGTTGGCTGGGAGGCATACCCTCAAGACATCACCCCGTTCATTCATGCACACCCCACACAGAACGAGGCACTGGGCGAGGCCGCACTGGCCCTGGCCGGTCAGCCGTTGCACGCTCACTCGTGAGAAGACCCTTCGAGAAGGAGACTGAAGAGGCCATGTCCCAATCCGTACAGATGCCCGCCCTCGGTGAGAGTGTCACCGAAGGCACAGTCACCCAGTGGCTGAAGTCCGTGGGTGACACGGTGGAGGTGGACGAGCCGCTGCTCGAGGTCTCCACCGACAAGGTCGACACCGAGGTCCCCTCCCCCGTCGCCGGTGTACTTGAGAAGATCCTGGTCGATGAGGACGAGACGGTCGAGGTGGGTGCCGACCTCGCTGTGATCGGTTCCGGTGAGGGAGGCGGTGGGTCCACCGAAGCCGCTGAGGAGTCATCGGCGCAGGAGACTGGCGACGAACCCGCACAGAGCGCTCCGGACGAGCAGGCACCGGCACAGCAGGAAGCCGCTGAGGCGAGCCCGGCCGAGGAGTCCGCACCCGAACCCCAGTCAACGCCGGCTGCAACGCCCAGTGGCGGCTCCGGTGACCGGACTGCAGTCACACTGCCCGCCCTCGGTGAGAGCGTCACCGAAGGCACAGTCACCCAGTGGCTGAAGTCCGTGGGTGAGACGGTCGAGGTGGACGAGCCGCTGCTCGAAGTCTCCACCGACAAGGTCGACACCGAGGTCCCCTCCCCCGTCGCGGGCACGTTGCTCGAGGTGCTCGTCTCCGAGGACGAGACCGTCGAGGTAGGTGGAACACTGGCCTATGTGGGTTCGGGTTCCGCTCCCGCCGCCTCCGCTGAAGAGGCGGAGTCCACCGAGAAGGAGGAGAAGCCGGAACCGGCGGCTCAACCTGCATCGGAGGAGAAGCCTGCCCCCGAGAAGCCGTCAGCAACGGAATCAGCACCGGCGCCCGCCCCTCAGCCCCAGGAGAAGCCGCAGCAGACGCCCGCCTCGGCAGCCAGCGAGTCCGGCGACTCATCCTCGACGCTTCCTTACGTCACGCCGCTGGTGCGCAAGCTGGCGGCCGACAAGGGTGTCGACCTGAGTGATGTCCCGGGAACCGGCGTCGGTGGTCGCGTGCGCAAGCAGGACGTCCTCGACGCCGCAGAGAAGGCGGCTGCTCCGGCGCCCGCCGAAGCGGCGCCTGCTGCACGTTCGGCGTCGTCGGCTCCGTCCGTCGAGGTCTCCCCCTTGCGGGGGACGACCGAGAAGATGTCCCGGCTGCGTAAGATCGTCGCCCAGCGCATGGTGGAGTCACTGCAGACGTCGGCGCAACTCACCACGGTCGTCGAGGTGGATGTCACCAAGGTCGCGCGACTGCGTGCGCGCGCCAAGGAGGAGTTCGCGTCCCGCGAGGGTGTGAAGCTGACCTTCCTGCCGTTCTTCACCCTCGCCGCGACCGAGGCACTCAAGCAGTTCCCGAAGCTCAACGCGAGCATCGACGGTGACGAGGTCGTCTATCACGGCAGCGAGAACGTCGGGATCGCGGTGGACACCGAGCGAGGCTTGGTGGTGCCCGTCATTAAGGACGCCGGGGATCTCAACATCGCCGGTATCGCTCGCAAGATCTCTGACCTGGCGTCCCGCACGCGGGCCAACAAGGCCACACCCGACGAGCTGGGCGGTGGCACGTTCACCATCACCAACACCGGATCGGGCGGAGCGCTGTTCGACACCCCGATCCTCCTGCAGCCGCAGGTGGGCATCCTGGGTGTGGGCACCATTGTCAAGCGTCCGGTCGTGGTGACCGACGCCGACGGCGCCGAGGTGATCGCGGTCCGCTCGATGGTGTATCTGGCGCTCTCCTACGACCACCGGCTGGTCGACGGTGCCGACGCCGCACGGTTCCTCACGGCGATGAAGACTCGCATCGAAGAGGGCAAGTTCGAGGCGGCGCTCGGGTTGTGACCGGTGCATCTGCACCACTGCTGAACCACTGATCAGGGTGCCCGCGGCGACGGCCGCGGGTACCCTGCATCTATCTCGGCACAGGGAGGCAACGTGGCAGTCGTTCTCATCGCCGGATCCTCAGGATTCCTTGGCTCGTCGCTGACCGAGCGGCTCCGCTCGCAGGGCCACGAGGTACGCCGACTGGTTCGCCGGTCGAGCCTCGCACCGGACGAGCTCAGCTGGGATCCAGCGGCCGGCCGGCTGGAGTTGTCCGCCCTTGACGACGTCACCCACGTCGTCAATCTCGCTGGCGCCGGAGTGGGCGACAAGCGCTGGACACGAGCTCGCAAGCAAGCGATCCTCAGTTCCCGGGTAGCATCCACGGCACTACTCGCGTCGCGGATCGCCGCTGTGGAGGATGGTCGCATCACGCTGGTCAACGCGTCTGCCGTCGGCTACTACGGTGATCGTGGCGACGAGGAGCTCACAGAACAGGTACCGGCTGGTGACGGGTTTCTCGCCGGCGTGTGCCGCGCCTGGGAGCGTGCTGCCGATCCAGCACGCGAGGCCGGCCACCGGGTGGTGCACCTGCGCACGGGAATCGTGCTCGATCCGGCCGGTGGCGCACTGGCGCGGATGCTGCCGCTGATCCGCCTCGGCCTGGCCGGTCCGCTCGGCTCGGGTCGGCAGTGGTGGCCGTGGATCACCCAGGAGGATGTGCTCGGCGCGACGACGCATCTGTTGTTCAGGACGGACGTGGCCGGGCCGGTGAACATCGTCGGGCCACAGCCCCAGCGCAACCGTGACGTCATCGCCGCCCTAGCCACGGCAGCACATCGGCCGTCTCTGCTTCCGGTGCCGACGTTTGCCCTACGGATCGCCCTCGGCGAGTTCGCCACCGAACTCACTGCCTCGCAGCGCGCGCTCCCCCAGGCCCTAGTGGACTCCGGCTACACCTTTACCTGGCCCGACCTCGCGACGGCAGCCGAACACCTGATCTCAGCCCCTGGTCGGGACAGCGCCTGACCTCATCGACATCGCTGGACGGCGGAGGGCGGGACTGCGCAGCCCGGTGGCTGTCCAGGCAGCCCGTCCTACGTCGCGCACGGCTGGACTGTCGACACCCGCCAGGCGTGCTCGACCAGCCCCATCTCGATCGCGGTGCAGCGGCCCTCCACCGGCTCGATGAAGGAGAGCGTGCCATCAGGCCCGTGACGCTCATAGGCAGTCTGCGACAGCATCATCTGCGCCCGCGCCTCGTCCGGTCCCACGTCGAGGATCTCGATTCCACTCGCTGTGCTCGTCAGGCCTTCGATCTCCACGTCTGCCTCGTGCAGAGCCGCCAGCAGCGCCGCATCTGCCGCGGCGGCGTCGGATCCTGGCACGGTCAGGGCCGCCAACAGGTCATGGTCTCGCGCCTGGAGTGCCTCGTCCCGCAGCGCGGTCAGTTCCGCCACTCGAGCAACCAGATCCTGCTCGCGGAAGATCGCCGTCCGGAGCCCTGTGCGAGGCAGTGGTCCGGGACCGGTGTGTAGTTCGGACATCACCACAGCAGTCAGGAGCACGATCGCCGCAGCGATCGTCAGACCTGGCCGCCATCTGCGTCGGCGATGACGAGCGACCCGCCTGCGATGGGTGGGAGCAAGCGCCGTCGCCGTACGGGCTGCGTGGTTGCGCAGCGTCGCGGCTGCGAGGATCCTCGGCTCGGCTGGCCGGATCGGCGTGTCGTAGCTCCGCAATTGGTCCGCTGCGTCCTGTGCGACGGGTCGCCGTGCCGCATCGTCGGCGAGCAGGTCAGTCAGTGCATCCAGGACCCGCGACCGCTCACCATCGCTTGCCGCGTGCACGGCGACGGCTGCTACTCCGTACACATCGGCCGGGGCGCCAGGACGTGCCCCACCGCTGACCTCGGGTGCCTGGAAGCCCGGAGTGCCGCACTCCCGTTCTGGCAGCGCAGAGACGTCGACGAGGACCGGGCGCACCCCGGCAACGGAAAGGGACCGGTCGCCGTCCAGCTCGGGGCGAACGGATTCGTTCTGGCTTCCACGTGCGGGCGCCAGCAGCACGTTGGACGGCGCGATGTCCCCGTGCACGATTCCCGCTGCGTGCAGGCTGGCCAGAGTACGCAGGAGCCGGGCCGCCAGGCTGAGGCACTCCGGCGCCGTCAGGCCATCACGGGCGGTCCGCAGCGTCCCCACCGTGGGGCCGTCGACATACTCCGAGGCGACGGCGACATCACCGTTAGGCATGTCAATGGACGCCACCGCCCGTGCCACACCGCCCTCGGGAAGTTCGCGCAATGCCTCCCATCGCCTCCGGAGCCGACTGCCTTCTTCGGCGCAGGAGACCCTGATCACCCGGAGCACGACCGTCCGGCCGGAGGCGTCCTGCGCCTTCCAGAGCGCATCGCGACCGCCAGCACCCGCCAGCCCTGTCACGTTGTACCCGGGCACCCTTACGTGCTTGACCATGACTGGCAGCACATCATGACGGCACCCGATCGTGCAGGGGCTATCCACAGGCCACATGCCGGACGTCCGCCCACCCGCGACGCGGCCGGGCGGACGGCACGCTTACAGTGGTCTCCATGCGCACCTATCGGTGGGATCTGGGAGCCCGGCTCATCCCCTACCGTGAGGCGTGGCAGTACCAGCGCGATGTGCACGCCAGCGTGGTGGCCGGAGGCGAGGACGAACTGATCCTGGTCGAGCACGAGCCGGTCTACACGGCCGGACGCCGGACCGCTTCCTGGGACCGTCCTGGACCCGGCGTCGACGTCGTGGACGTCGATCGCGGTGGCCGGATCACCTGGCATGGGCCGGGACAGCTCGTCGTCTATCCGATCGCGCGACTTGCCGCACCGATCGATGTCGTGGCCTACGTGCGGGCCCTGGAGCAGGCGGTCATCGACGCGCTCCTGCAGTGGGGGGTTCATGGCGACCGCGTCGAGGGCCGGTCGGGAGTGTGGGTCCTGGGCGATGACGGGGAGCAGGATCGCAAGGTCGCTGCTATCGGGGTGCGGGTGGCCCGGGGCGTCACGATGCACGGCCTCGCACTCAACGTCTGCCCCGATCTGAGCGCGTTCGGCTCGATCGTCCCCTGTGGGATCAATGATGCGGGGGTGACGTCCGTCACCGAGCTCACCGGGTCGCCGTTGAGGGTCGCCGCATGCGCCGGCGTGCTCGAGCCGCATCTACGGCGCCGGCTGGCGCCGCTGCTGGATCGTCCCAGCGTCGGCCCAGGTGAGGGTGACCGACATGAGCCGGACCGAAGCGAGCCGGTGCACGCGTAGGCTGACAGATCACAGGCGAGGAAGGGAGAACCGGTGGCGATCGCCCCGGAAGGACGACGAATGCTCCGCGTGGAGGCACGCAACGCCGCCGTCCCTATCGAGAAGAAGCCGTCCTGGATCAAGACCCGCGCGATCATGGGTCCCGAGTACACAGAGCTGCAGTCACTCGTGAAGCGCGAGGGCCTGCACACGGTGTGCCAGGAGGCCGGCTGCCCGAACATCTTCGAGTGCTGGGAGGATCGTGAGGCGACGTTCCTCATCGGGGGTGACCAGTGCACTCGGCGCTGCGACTTCTGCCAGATCGATACCGGCAAGCCGGCCGCCTTCGACGCCGACGAACCTCGCCGCGTGGCGGCGTCTGTCCAGGCCATGGGTCTGCGCTATTCGACGGTCACCGGTGTGGCGCGCGACGATCTCGCCGACGGCGGAGCCTGGCTCTATGCCGAGACTGTCCGCCAGATCCACCAGGTCAATCCGGGTACGGGCGTCGAGCTGCTCATCCCGGACTTCAACGCCGAACCTGAGCAGCTGGCAGAGGTGTTCTCTTCTCGGCCCGAGGTGCTGGCCCACAATCTGGAGACGGTGCCACGCATCTTCAAGCGGATCCGCCCCGGATTCCGCTACGAACGCTCGCTGAGCGTGCTCACGGCCGCCCGCCAGGACGGCCTGGTCACCAAGTCCAATCTCATCCTCGGCATGGGCGAGACCCTGGACGAGGCTGCCGACGCCCTGCAGGACCTGCACGACGCTGGTTGCGATCTGGTCACCATCACCCAGTACCTGCGCCCGAGCCCGCGGCACCACCCGGTGGACCGGTGGGTCCGCCCGGAAGAGTTCGTCCAGTTGTCCGAGGAGGCTGAACGGATCGGATTCGCCGGCGTCATGGCCGGTCCGCTGGTGCGCTCGTCCTACCGCGCCGGCCGGCTGTGGGCGCAAGCCAAGGCGCGTCGGGGTGAGCAGGTGCCGCCGGAGTTGGCTCATCTGACCGAACCAGGCAGCGCCCGCCAGGAGGCCGCCTCGTTACTCGGCCGCTGAGTCCGTTCTGCCTGCCGACGGCGGACCCTCCCCTGCCGAGTCCAGGTCCGGTCAGCGACGGGCGTGGGCGAGGGACGCCGTCGTGGTCCGGCCGGGAGAAGGCGCCACGGCCGGTAGGCTGTGAGCCATCATGGCGAAGAACACCACAGACTCGGCCACGCCGAAGCCCAAGAAGAAGCGTTGGTATCACCAGATCTGGGAAGTCTTCCAGATGGTGCGGCGGGAGCAGCCGTCGATCGTGCTCTGGCTGCTGCTGGTGTTCGCCGGCGTGGTGGCCGTGGGTGTGGTCGCCGGAGTGCTCTTCGACCAGGTGCTCTACTTCTCGTTGTTGTCGGTACCGTTCGGTGTGCTGGCGGCGATGTTCGTACTGGCCCGCCGCGCCGAGACGGTGGCCTACGCGCGTATCGATGGTGAGCCTGGGGCCGTCTCGGCGGCGCTGGGCACCATCCGACGAGGCTGGAATGTCCAGGAGGAGCCGGTGGCGGTCGACCCGCGCACGCAAGACATGGTGTTCCGCGCCGTCGGACGACCCGGGGTGGTACTGATCTCCGAGGGCCCGGCGCATCGCGTGCCGAAACTGCTCGAGGGTGAGCGCAAGCGGGTCGCCCGGGTGATCCCGAACGTGCCGATCGTCCTGTTGCAGTGCGGCAACGAGGAGGGTCAGATTCCGCTGACCAAGATCGCGAACAAGGTGCGGCGCCAGAAGGCGACACTGACGCGCAACGAGGTCGCTGAGGTCTCCAAGCGCCTCCGAGCGCTGCGTTCCAACGCCCTGCCCATCCCTAAGGGTGTCGATCCACGCCGCGCGCGGCCAGACCGCAAGGGCATGCGCGGGCGCTGACGCCTCGTCATCAACGACTCGATCCCGGCCACGAGTGCAGAGGTAGCCGTGCATCGGTGCCGCGTGATCAGCTCCTGCTGATGATGGTTCCGGCCGCCCTGTCGTGCACTGCCCGGCCGTCCGGTCCGGTGACGACGGCCGGGATCACCAGGCACAGCAGCACTGTACGCACCAACGCCCGCAATGGGCCCGCCGGGTCGCTATTGTCTGCCCGCACGCGCAGGCCGAGGAGTCGGTGGCCGATGGAGGATCCCAGCGTTCCCACGAGGAGGAACGTCATGGCGGCGAAGACCCCGACTGTCGCCAACGGGTGGTAGTCGAAGAAGCCTGCACTGATCGCTGAGGCGATGAGCCAGTCGATCGCGAGGGCACCGACTCTCCGTCCCCAGAGGGTTTCGCGTGGTTGGTCCTCAGTGGTCACTGGCTCAGCGTACGTGGGCTGCGTCGGCCACATGGACGTCCAGATGCAGGACTGCCCCGCGGCACCGACGTCACACCGTTTAACATGGCCGACACATTGCGGTCATGGTGGAGAAACGCCCGCCGCCTACCGTGATGGCGTCGACCGACGAGTGTCCCACCATCAAGGAGCAATGGATGTTCAGTAGTGCCGAGGAGGCCATCGCCTTCACCAAGGAGCAGGACGTCAAGTTCGTTGACGTCCGCTTTTGCGACCTGCCGGGGGTGATGCAGCACTTCAACATCCCGGTGGAAGCGTTCAATGAGGACGCTTTCAAGGACGGCCTGATGTTCGACGGCTCGTCGATCCGCGGTTTCCAGGCGATCCACGAATCCGACATGAAGCTCGTGCCGGACGTGACGAGCGCATTCATCGACCCGTTCCGTAAGCAGAAGACGCTGGTGGTGAACTTCTCCATCGTCGACCCGTTCACGGACGAGCCGTACTCGCGCGACCCGCGCAACATTGCCGCCAAGGCTGAGGCCTACCTCGCCTCCACCGGAATCGCCGACACCGTGTTCTTCGGACCGGAGGCTGAGTTCTACGTCTTCGACGACGTGCGATTCCAGACCACGCAGCACTCCTCCTTCTACTACATCGACTCTAACGAGGCGGCCTGGAACACCGGCCGCGAGGAAGAGGGCGGCAACCTCGGGTACAAGACCCGGTACAAGGGCGGCTACTTCCCCGTCTCCCCCAACGACCAATTCGCCGATCTGCGCGACACGATGGTGACCCAGCTGCAGGAGGTCGGGCTCGAGGTCGAGCGGGCGCACCACGAGGTGGGCACCGCCGGTCAGCAGGAGATCAACTACAAGTTCAGCACGCTTCGCGCCGCGGCCGACGATCTGATGAAGTTCAAGTACATCATCAAGAACGTGGCCTGGGAGGCCGGTAAGTCGGCCACCTTCATGCCGAAGCCGCTCTTCGGCGACAACGGTTCGGGTATGCACTCCCACCAGTCGCTGTGGAAGAACGGCGAGCCGTTGTTCTACGACGAGCGCGGGTACGGCGGACTCTCGGACCTCGCTCGCTGGTACATCGGCGGTCTGCTGGCGCACGCTCCCTCGCTGCTGGCGTTCACGAACCCGTCGCTGAACTCTTTCCACCGTCTGGTGCCGGGCTTCGAGGCTCCGGTCAACCTGGTCTACTCGGCCCGGAACCGTTCTGCCTGCATCCGTATTCCGGTCACCGGAACCTCGCCGAAGGCCAAGCGCGTGGAGTTCCGCGTGCCGGACCCGTCCTCGAACCCGTACCTGGCATTCTCCGCGATGCTGATGGCCGGGATCGACGGCATCAAGAACCGTATCGAGCCGCCGGAGCCGGTCGACAAGGACCTCTACGAGCTGCCGCCGGAGGAGCACGCACAGATCGCGCAGGTCCCGGACTCCCTCACAGGAGTGCTCGACGCTCTCGAAGCCGACCACGACTACCTCACCGAGGGCGATGTCTTCACGCCGGACCTCATCGAGACGTGGATCGACTACAAGCGCACCAACGAGGTGGACGCGGTCCGTCTGCGGCCGCACCCGCACGAGTTCGAGCTGTACTACGACCTCTGATCTGAGGGTTCTCTCCCTCTGTCAGTAGTTGCCGAAAACGGCGGCTGACCTGCGGAAACGTCTTTCGACGTCTTCCAGCGTCAGTCGCCGTTTTTCGTTGGTGTGTGTCACCAGTGTGTCTACGGAACCGGCGGACATCGCCAGACCGGGCGGCTCACCTAGGGGTATGAAGCTCTCCGTTCACTCCCCCGACGAGCTGGCTGCGGCACTCCCCCACCTGCTCGGGTTCAAGCCCGAGGAGTCGGTCGTGTTCGTGCCGATGAGCGCCGCCCTACCCATCGCTCGCATCGACCTTCCGACCACTCCGAAAGGCCGCGACGCGGCCTGGGAGGCCATCCGCTCCCCTCTCGGCCGCTACGCCCGGCCAGGAGCCAGCCTGGGCATCGTCTGCGTCACAGCGGACCGCGAAGAAGCGGATCGAGTCGTCCAGGACTTCGCCGCTCGACTCGACACGATCGGCATCGACACCGCGCTCATGCTGTGGGCGAACGACTCCGAGTGGCATGACTACTACCTGGGCGAGTCCGGCCATCAGACCGAAGCGGCGCGCGAGTATGTCGCTGCCGAGATGGCCCCGACAGACCGCCCGCGGCCTGCGGCCAGCCGTGCGTCGTTGGCGTCATCGTTAGTCGGCGACCGGGAACCCGTCGCGGAGCTCTTGCCCGAGGCTCGGGAAGCCGCCGAGACGACGACGCCACGCGCCGAGGCCAAGTGGGCTGTCGGGCGGCTCAAGAAGTTCCACGCCGACAGTCGACCGCTGTCTGATCGTGACGCGGCTCGGCTGCTCGTCGCCGTCGAGACGATCCCGATTCGTGACCGACTGTGGGACGACATGACAACCGACAACGCGGGCTCACACGTCTCCCTGTGGACCAACCTGACTCGGAGGGCTCCCGACGAGGTGCGCTCCGCTCCCGCCTCCCTGTTGGGTCTCGCCTCATGGCTGAGTGGAGACGGTGCCAAGGCTCTGTGCGCGGTGGAGCAGGTGCCGCGAGATAGCCGCTACCCGCTCGCCGGGTTGGTGGCCGCCGTGGTCGAGTCGGCTATGCACCCGCGCGAGTAGGAGTCGGTCAAGAGGATCGGCCAAGATGCCGACGTTGCTGCACCGCGGCCGGGACCACGGAACAATCCCATCCGACCCGCGCCCGCACTCTGAGAAGGCAGCTCCGATGGAGACTCCGCGCCGTCGACAGCCCCCAAGCCGCTTGGAGCGCCGACTCGCCCGGCGGGTGAGGCTCCGAGCGCGACCAACGAAGGGTTCCCCTGTGCCTGTCGATGTGATGCGCCGTGACGAGATTGTGTGGCTCGACAAAGGGCGGCAGAGCGGCGACGAGCGGTCATTCTGACGTAGCGCCCGTTACGTGTCGGGCCTACGCGGTGACCATCGGGGCGTAGCGAGAGGCAGCGCGACGCTCCTTGAACTCGTGCAGACGAACGCGCACCAGCAACACGAGACTGACCGGCCCCATGATGGCGAACTTCATCGCGTTCCAGATGAATAGCAGCACGAGGACGTTGAGCCAACCCGGCCCACCTTCACGGATGATCGTTGTGCAGACGCTCGCGGCGTACAAGTACGGCACGGCCAGGAGCATCGCGGGGACGCCCCACTTCAAACCCCGGCGGGTGCGGATCAGATCGAGCGCGATGTTGGTGGGCATGTAGAAGCGCAGGTAGTACCGGGCGTGTTCGCTGGCGGTCCAGATGAGTCGAAGCATGACGGCAGTCCTCTCTCGGGTCTGGCGACAGAGAACCTTGAAGGACTGCCCAGCGAGCCGGACGGTCGTGCCACCACGTCGGGCGCGGTGGCGAACCTTAGAAGAAGTCGCCTTGCTTTCACCATACGCCTGAGCACGGACAGCTGGAACCCTCGTAGACGGCTGACCTGAGCGCACCTGATCGGTGAATCTTCCGAGCGAGAGGAATCGATCATGGCGACGATGGCCGAGCAGGTGGCAGGCGAGCGGATGGCTCGCATGGTGTTGTCGATGATCGCGGAGCCGGACGACTCGGTGACCGGACACGTTCTGGCTCGGTTCGGTGGCGTGGAAACGCTGCGGCTGGTCGAGTCTGACGACCCGATCCCCGATCTGGAGCGTGCGGACGCGATGCTGTGGCGCGAGCACTTGCGGGTGAACCTGACCGCAGACCTGTTCGAGAGGGTCGCCGCGCCCGCCCAGCGCGGCATCGGCACCTTGATTCCCTCCGACGACCATTGGCCCACCGGCCTCAACGACCTTGGCGTCCTCGCCCCGTACGTCTTGTGGACACGCGGCGCGACCTCTCTGCTGCGCTCACCCCTGCGTGAGCGGGTCACCATCACCGGAGCACGCTCGGCCACCGCCTACGGCCTGGAGATCACCAGTGACCTGGCCGCGAATCTGGCCGACGATGAGCGTGTGATCATCTCCGGTGGCGGTTTCGGGATTGACGGTGCCGCTCACCGCGGCACGCTGCCCCAAGGCGGGCACACGGTCGCGGTGCTCGCGTGTGGCGTCGACCGGGCCTACCCATCGGCCCACCGTGACATGTTGGAGCAGATCGGTGATGTCGGACTGCTGGTGAGCGAGCTGCCTCCGGGCACGGTGCCGGCCCGTCAGCGGTTCCTCGCTCGCGGACGCCTTCTCGCCGCGACCTCGGGTGCGACCGTAGTGCCCGAAGCCGCTCCGCGGTCCGGCGCTCTGTACGTCGCCTCCCGCGCCCACCTGCTCGGCCGCGCGGTGGCGGCAGTGCCCGGCCCCGTCACCAGCATTGTCAGTCAAGGACCGCACGAGCTCATCAAACAGGGTCAAGCCTCCCTCGCCACCGAGACCAGTGACATCACCCGGCTCCTCGATAGCGGGCCTGCGCGACGCCAGAGAGCTGGCACTTTGGAACTCGGGTATCGGCCAGACCGTGAGCCACCGTCGAGCGGGCGGCTGCTCTAGACGGAGACTGCCGCGCTGGACCGAGGTCGTGTGAACCGCACTGGGTCTGATGGAGACTCGGCCTATTGGATTCCGACCAGTTGTTGGTCGGTCCGTTGGGCAGCATAGTGTGCCTGTTCGTACTCGGCCGGGGGCAGGTCGCCGAGGTAGCCGTGGAGGCGTTCGGTGTTGTGCCAGTGCACCCAGCCCAGGGTCGCGAGTTCGACGTCCTCGACTGCTCTTCCACGGGCCACGCTCATCACGTGCGGGCCCGCGGATGAGCTCGGCCTTGTAGTAGCCGTTCACGGTCTCAGCGAGGGCATTGTCGTAACTGTCGCCGACGGTCCCGATCGAGGGGACCGCGCCGATCTCGGCGAGCCGCTCGCCGTAGCGCAGACTGGTGAATTGACTGCCCGCGTCACTGTGACAACGTAGGCCGGTCAGCTGGGTGCCGCGAGACCAGCGGGCCATCTCGATCGCATCCAGAACCATCTGGGTACGCATGTGGGCTGCGACCCGCCAACCCACGATCATCCGGCTGAATGCGTCGATGATGAAGCACACGTAGGCGACACCTGCCCAGGTGGGCACGAACGTCAGATCCGTCACCCACAACTGGTTCGGCGCGCTCGCTGTGAAGTCGCGTTTGACCAGGTCCGGATGCCTCGGCGCGACCGGGCCCGGGCGGGTGGTGCGCACCCGTTTGGTCCGCACCACCCCAGCGATGCCCTCGACGCGCATCAGCCGCGCCACCTGGTCCCGGCCGACGTCGTAGCCGGCCCGGCGGGCTGCCTTCCACAGCTTCCGGGCCCCGTAGACGCGGTAGTTCTCCTCCCACAGCTGGCGTAGCGCCGGCCCCAGATCCGCGTCCCGGAGGGCGCGGGCCGAGGGCGGGCGGTTCCGGGCGGCGTAATACGTGCTCGGAGCCATCTGCAGTACCTTGCAGATGGGCTCGACTCCGAGCCGGCGACCAGCGACGACGTCGTCCTTGTTCGCCTCGACAAAAGCGACTATCTCTTCGAGGGGCGGTCGAGCTCCGCCGCGAAGAAACTGGCCGCCCTCCGAAGGATTTCGTTGGTCCGGCGCAGCTCGCGGTTCTCCTGCTCCAACGCCTTCATCCGCTCGGACTCCTGGCTGCTCACGCCCGGCGCCTGGCCCTCGTCGATGTCAGCCTGCTTGACCCAGGTGCACACCGACTCCGCCCCATACCCGAGCTGGTCCGCGACCCGCTTGACCGTCCCCTGAAACGTTCCCAACTCGGCCCGAAGGGTGCGCACCATCCTCACCGCCGCGGCCTTCTCCTCCTCGCTGTACCGACGCGACGTCGGCCCACCAGCAACCTGCTTGCTCGCCATGACTCCATCCTCGCTTCCAAGCTCAGGAGTCTCCACCGAACAGTGAAGATGTGGGTGAGCGATCCGGTGTAGGTGCCTGACCTGCCATCAAACTGACCCGCCCGAGCGGTGGTGTCCTGCCTAGGATGCGTCGGCTCCCTTCGCCGGATCGCTCACCAGTGCGGAAGGGGTCCGGACCGGGCGGGGATGTGACTTCATAGGACCCTGTCGAGCAGCGGTGTCCCGTCACTGTTGTGTCCGCCCGGCCCGGTGCGGTCATCCTCCCGGCTGGCAAACGACCCTCAGGGAGGAGACGCCCCAGCATGACCGCGATCATTGAATCACCGCAATCGGCAGGACTGGTCGCCGGCGTGGATGCGCACAAGGATGCCCACCACGTCGTCGCACTCGATACCCAAGGTCGCAGGATCGCCGACCGCGCATTCGTGGCAACCGAGCATGGATACCGAGAGTTGCTCGAGTGGCTGACCTCTCTCGGTGAGATCGCTCGGGTCGGTGTGGAATCGACTGGCTCCTACGCTGCGGGCCTGACCAGGTACCTGCTCGCCCACGGTGTGCAGGTCATCGAGGTCAACCAACCTCGCCCCCACACTCGCGCCCGGCTGGGCAAGGACGATTCGATCGACGCCGAGGCTGCAGCACGCAAAGTCCTCGCAGGCCAAGCCAGCGCTCGTCCGAAAATGACCACAGGTCTGGTGGAGTCCATCCGGGTCTTGCGTCTGACGCGCGAGTCGGCCATCAAGACTCGCACCCAGGCGCTGGTACAGCTCCAAGACGTCCTGATCACCGCCCCGGCGGTCCTGCGCGAGCAGATCACCGCACGCAGCGGACGCGGCAAGGCAACCGTGTGCGCGCGTCTTCGCCCGGACCTGGCACAGCTGGATGACCCACTCCACGCCGCCAAGTTCGCGCTGCGCGCCCTTGCACGCCGGGCGCTGGAACTGGAGGCAGAGATCGGCGAGATCGACACCCAGCTCGACGCCTTGGTCGCGCGCGCGGTGCCAACGCTGACGAGCAAGATCGCGATCGGTACCCAGCACGCCGCTCAACTGCTCATCACTGCCGGTCAGAACATCGACCGACTCAAGTCCGAAGCCGCCTTTGCCAGGCTCTGCGGAGTCGCTCCCATCCCAGTGTCCTCGGGCAGGACCCACCGAATGCGCCTACACCGAGGTGGGGACCGACAGGCGAACCGAGCGCTGCACATGATCGCCGTCTGCCGGCTCCGATACGATCAACGCACCCGGTCCTACGCCGCCCGCCGAGCCGCTGAAGGCCTGTCAAAAAAGGACATCCTGCGCTGCCTCAAACGCTTCATCGCTCGCGAGGTCTTCCACGACCTCATAGCACTTGACGGTCTATAGGACCATCCCAGTGCGGTTCACTCAGCCCGAGAATGCTATCTCCCCTTCTCGCTTCTCGCTTAAGTCGCAAGGCGCCGGCTCGCAGATCCAAGGTCAAGATTTCCGGGTTGATCTGCAGATTCCTGCGGCGAACTGATTCCGTCAGACTGTGGAGGTATAGAAGCATTCGGGCGCCCGCCCAAGATCTGGAGACACGAATGATGAGCACCGCAACCCTAACCATCACGTCGGCCGAAGAGCCACGCCTGCGCCAGGTCATGAAGGACATCCAGAAGGACGTCGCCGCGTACTACGCCGAAACCGCCCGAGGCGGTGACCTCGGCGTGCACGCCCGCAACTGGCTCAGCCGGGTCCAGAACCTCAACGACCTACTCACCGAACGGCTCGGCGACAAGGTCACCTATCTGGCGCTGTTCAAGCCCACGCCGACACCCGGAGCCGAGCTCATCAACGCGGTCAAGTACGCCCGCAACGTGGACCAACACCTGATGTTCGAGGTCTCACCGAGCGAGGACGGCCTTATCGGTGGCGCCCACGGCATGCGGACCTACGGCTGCTGGCGCCCCATCCCTGCCGCCACCCACACTGAGCTGCGTCCGGGAACGCAGGCTCTTCTGCCCGCGTACCAGGCGAACATGGAGGGCAAGGAGCTGACGGGCACGATGCTGGCCGTACTCCGTTTCTTCGCCGACATCGCGCCGCAGATCGTGCACCGCGACCACCGCGGTGAGTGGACCGGCTTCCCACTCAAGAGCCAGCCCGCGGTCGGTGATCCCTTGCATCCCGAGGAGCCTGTCGGCGACATCGCGGCCGCGAACGTCTGGCTCAATGGGCGCCGCCCAAATGGGGACCTACGAGTCGTCATTGGCCAGTTCACAATGGAGGAGTCGCCCTACCTTGTCGGGTTCACTTTCGCCGACCAACTCTCCTTCTCCCCGTTCGTCGAAACACCTGAGCAGGTCACCTACGACATGGCCACAGGGTTCGCCTACCTCCAGGGCGACGTAGCCGCCAACGTCGAGAACGTCACCGACAAGTTCCCCATGCCCCCAGACGGTGCCGTCCTCCGCAGCCCCAAGGACGTGACGACCTGGGCAACCCCACTCACCCAGACCAGCTACGGAACGGACTGGATGACCGGCTTGACCCCGACAGTTGGCGGCACATCGTCTCTGTCGAGCACCCGGGTTGGCTCCCGGACTATGTTGCGTACGAGCAACGCCGGGCGTTCCGGCTGTACGCCCAGGTGCCGCCGCGCTAGCCCGTGCCCGGAGCAGCAACCGCGTGGCAGCGGTTGGTCGAGGTGAGTTCAACGAGTCTGCTGTGCTGCATGAACCGATGACTTCGGTTTGACCAATCCGTGCAGCAGCTCCATGCATCATCTCGGTGGGGACCATCCCGGCCGCGCGTACCGCTCCCCGCCGACTGTTGTCGCCATCAGGCGGGAATAAAATCCTTGACTCATGCGAACGCCTCATTCATAGCGTTCGCATACGAACAGAACCGATCCGTGTCGTCCGGCTTCGGGCACGCCCTCCCGATCACGCCAAGCGGATCCGCAGTCGACGGGCCCGTTCCTCGAACGCGTGCTGGCCACCTTCGAGGATCTCGCAAACTTCGTTCCGAATTGTCGGATTCTCGAGTCCCCCAGTGGTGTAGGTAATCTCCGGTAGCGCTCCAGGTCTGTGGGCGCTGGCGTTGGCAACAATCACCTGATCGGCATCCGTGTTGACCACTAGGTTCGCGTTGTGGGTCACGATGATGATCTGCCGACGCCGTCTTGTCTCGACGAACCGGCCGACGAGCTCGTCGAAGATCGACTTCGGATCCAAGTTCTCTTCGGGCTGGTCAACGATCAGGGGGCGATCGTCCGACCGGTCGACAGCAAGGTAGAGCAGCAGTAAGACGATGCCTCGCGTGCCCGGTGATAGCTGCTCGATCTCCACGCCGTCGTACTGAACGCCGTACTTGATCGAGATGTGCGCGGTGTCGTTGAGCCACGACGCAATCCCGTCCGCCCACTTACGGAAGGCCTGCTTGTCGGCTCGCGGTGCCTTGGCTTGCTGGATGAAGTGCTGGTCGTGCTCGTCCCTGAAACGCGCCATCGCCTCGGCTACCTCGGCACTGGCGCCCGACTCCCAGGCAGGCAACAGCTTCTCGCGCACCTGGTTGAGCAGCTCACCATGACCGCGGAACTCTCCCGTCCGCAGGTCTAGCAAGGCTTCGCCCTGCTTCGCCCACGCCTCGATGTCGACCACTCGCTTGACGCTGAAAGTGAGCTTGCCGAGCGTCCCCGACTCTTCACCGAGCATCTGCCTGAGAGGCGAATACATCGCCTCCAGCTGCTCCTGTTCCTGGGCAAAGCCGTCGAAGAGTGACGCGTAGGCGTGCTTGCGCTTGAGCATCAGTGCCTTCACCCGATCGGAAGCGCCTTCCGCCTGCTTGATACTCGCGTTGAGGGAGACCAGGGCCGCCTCCGTCTTGGCGATCTTGTCGTTGAGTGTTTGCAGCTGTCGCTGCTTGTTGGCGTCTAGCCCGATCAGCTCGCTGAGTCGCCACGCCTCGGCGCGGAGAACATTCAGGGTCCCGGTCGCTAGATCGACATCGTCGGCGACGTACGGTGGCAGTTCGTGAGCTGGTTTTGTGGGCTTGGGAAGCGCGGGGCCGACCAGTTCACCGGTTGCCTGACGTAGCGCAGTCAGGCGCTGCTCAACGATCGACGCAGGATCGCCGGTGAAGCGAAGGTTGAAATTCTGCCATTCGGTTGTGGTCAGACCTGCACTTGCATAGTCACGTTCCAGCTCTACGCGGATCGCGGGTAGCCGCCGATCGGTGACGTCCTTGATGGCGTCAGCCAGGTCCGAGAGCGACTTGTCGCGTCGCTTGAGGGCATCGACCTCTGCCTGTTTTGCCACTACTGCGCCGTTAACGGCTTCGAGGCGCTGGGCTCGGGCCTCGCCACCGACGACGACCAAACCTCCACGCGCTCGCTTGTCCTCCGCTAGCAAGGCAGTGAGTCGCACCTGCTCCTTCTTAAGACCTGGCAGTTCGTCACCCGCGACGCGTTCGGTCTCGATCTGCTCCGCGAGGTCCTCCATCTCGTTCTGGGCGAACCGCCGAAGGTCGCGTCCGTGGCTCGCCCGCAGATCGAGAAGCTCGCGGAAGCTCGATGCCCCGAGCCGGTCCTCGTAGAGATGCGCCTCGAAGATGACCCGCTCGATTTCGGCCAGCAGCTCATCGGTGATTCCTTCGGACGAGCAGAGGCGTTCAACGAATTGCTGCGATAGATACTGGACACGCGGCACGTCGTGATCGAAGGAGAAGTTGGGCGGAAGCTCGGTGTCAGAGGTCTCGCCGTCAGCCCACGTCAGCTCGACCTTACTCCCGGCGAGATGCCTTCGAGCACGCTGCAAGAAAGTCTGGTCGGACTCGTTGGTGCTCGCGGCTCCGGCGCCGGCAGCGATGAGATCTGCCAGCGCGGTCTTGCCAGATCCCCTGGCCCCGATGATCGCGACCAGTCCGGGAGCAAGCTCAATTTCAGGCGTCGCCATCCAGTCCGCATCGGACACCACGATGCGTTCGATGACCCGGTAGTCGAGTGCGCCCTTCTGCGGCTGCTCACCAACGATCGCCCGCTCCTTCGGTTCGAGGCAGGCTTGTCGAAGGCTCTCGAAAGTCGCGTCCCCCTTGATCCACGTGTAGCGATCACCATCCGGTTTCCCCACGCGGTCGAGCTTGTGGGCGTCGCTGCCATGCAGGCACACCTTGCGCCCGTCATACCTCGTGGTCAGCTCGTCGGCACTCAACACGCCCTCGCCCAACCAGAACGTGCGCTGCGCCGGTGAACTCGCAAAGATCACGCGGGCCAGACGCTCGATTTCAACACGAACGGCTTCGAGCGAACCGCCGTCATCACGAACACCGGAGGTGCCGTCGGTACTACCGGCTGCCGCCCCGATGATGATGTTCTGTTGTGCCCAGGCGCTCTCGTCGAGCGAGTGCTTGAGGTTGTCGAGCGACACCTTGAAGAGGTTGGTACCGGCCGCCAGTGCGGCATCATCATCCTTGATCGACGAGTCGTGAGCTTTGCCAAGGCGGATCAAGTCAGCCGGGTCACATACGTACGACTCCCGTCCCGCCGAAAACTTGAGCGTTCGCAGGAATCGTCGTGCCTCTTCGACGTGATTGGGGTCCTCTGGTGAAACGAGCAGGTGGATGTTGACGGGGTGGTCGTTCTTCGTAGCAGTCGGTAGACGCAGCTCGATGTTCGGGAAGATAAGGCCCACATCGGGAAGACGGCCCGCCGTGTGGAACTCGTGCACCTTCTCGTACTCGTCGATACTGCAGTAGTCCGTTACGCCGAGGGCCTCGATCTTCGGCTCTGCCTGTTCTATGCGTGTGAGGTAGGCCTCCCAAGCATCCTGCCCGAACTGGTTGTTCATTGCGGTACCTGGCGTGTGGATGTGTGGGTCCCATCGACGCCACACCGCCCCTCGTGGATCTGCTTGCGACCTCACTGGATACCCAGCTCTCTGACTGAGCGGCTCGCCGGATGCTTGAACTGCCGCGCGTTGGGGTGTCGGCCTGCTCCGTCCAGGCTCAGCGGTCGCTGGCTCGCGACGCAAACCGGGTCGCCTTTCGTGGCCGACAAGTCCTCGGTTCGAGCGGCGACGCCTTGGCGGACAAAACGGGCATACCCGGTCCCACTGCTGACGTTGTCGGCGTCGATGAACATCAGGCCGATGCCGGGGAAGGTCAGTCGCCTGCCGGTGGCTAGCGCGGTCTCTTCAGTTACCCAGGTCATCGAGTCATTTGTGTGTGTCACGATGAGATCCCCAATGCGGCGAGTAGCGCAGCATGCGCTTGCTTCAGCGCGAGGACGCCCTGCGAGCTCAGCAGCACCTCGTCGAGTTCGATGATGTGGTTCGCGATCTCCTGCTTGGTCGGTACCCGCCACCCCTGGCTCGTGGCCCAGGTCTCCAACGCAGTGGCCCACGGTGCGGCCGTCGCATCAGGCAGGGTTGGTGGTTCGCCGATGGTGACGTTGGCGTTGAGATCGCGAAGCAGCGTGGTGAACGCGTCTCGGTAGAAGTCTGGTTCCAGGGTGTTCTCGATGCCATGGACGCCGATCGCCACGATCCGGTCCTCCGGTATGGCACGACCGATCGCCTCCGCGAGTCTCTCTCCCCCGCCGTCACCGTCGGCGAGGAACGCAACCTTGGCCGCTTGAAAGTCAAGCTCCGGGTAGGAGTCCTTGGGCATCTCAGACAGTCCGGGCGCCACCTGATACGGCAGGCTGTCTACCCCGATCGCCGCGCGCATCAAGGTCGGGAGCACGATCATGTCGGTCGCGCCTTCGGCGATGACCGCACAGCGCGCGGGCGTAAACGCTGCGGCCGAGGCGCCCATAGCGAACATCAGCGAGGTAAATCCCCCGACCCCTTGCCGCCAGAAGCTGTTCTCCACATGGCTCGTCTCGTCAGAGTCGGGCACGACCGCGCGGATACCGGCACCAAGATCGGCGGGCAGACAGCCCGGCGAGTGCGTGGTGTAGATGATCTTGTCGGCTTTGTCCTGTTTGGCGAACATCTGCACGAGGTCGGCCTGAGCGTCGATGTGCAGGCGGGTCTCGGCCTCATCGATCAGGAGGATTGTCGCGCGTCCACTGTCTCGTGCAGCGAGAAAGGAGGTCAGAGCAACGAACATCCGAAGCCCGGCGCTTCGCTCGTCGAACACCGATGCATGTACGCCATCTTCGACAAGACCGATCCGGAGGATGCTGTTCTCGACGTTGAGTTCGACCTTCAGGTCCGACTGCTGCCATGCATTCTTGAAGTAGTTGGCGAGCGTGATGTTCGCCTTGTTCTTGATGGTGTCCCTACGGGACACCTGGCCGGTCTGCACGGCCTGGACGAGTGCGTTCAAGTCGAGTCCGGCTAACCGCGTCAGGTTTGCGAGCGCTGCCGGCACGTCGCCGAGCAGACCGTCATCGAGGGTGTAGGTAGAAGCCAGCGTTCGATCTGCCTCGGTGAACATCGCCACGTCTGGGGTGCGGTTCCAGAGTTCTTCCTTAGTCGTCTCCGTGGGGTCGTCACGATCGACCCACGCTCCGAGTGAAGGGAGCAGCCGCTGCAGAGAGTCGGTATCGGCGAATGCCTTCAGAGCTTCGACGTCCTCGTCGGCTCGTTGGCGCAACGCCTCGATCGGTTCTCGTTCATCGACCGGGGCGGCGAGGTACGTGTCAAGGTCTTGCTGGAGCAACCGAAGCTCATCGAGCAACGGTCCGCCGTCAAGCGGTTCGGGTGCTTCCGCGTCCTCGGCCGCGTCAATGGGAAGTGGTTCTAGGACGGTGGTCGCTGCCAGAGAGTCACTCAAGTCGACTGCCAGTTGCTTCAGCGCTACCTCGGATTTGCGAGGTGCAGGCCTAACCGTAAAGCTAGGCCCTTCACCGTCGGCGCGACGGCTGACGAAGAACTCGGTTGGTGCCTCCTCGAGTTCGAGGTCCGCAAGATCCTTGCGGACCTCGTCGCTGACCAGGTAGCGCAAGCTGACGACTGGAGTGGAGTCGGCGATGCCCGTCGATGCGCGCGACCGCTGTGCTGGAGCCAGAGCGTCGGAGGCGTCCACGTAGGCAAGTGCCTTGAGGAGCGTCGTCTTACCTGCCTCGTTTGGTCCAACAATGGCAACGAGCTTCTGGTCGAGCTTGATCGTTGTATCGAGGAGTCGGCCGGCGCCCCGGAGTCGTGCGGAGATGAGTCTCATACAACGTCCTCCGGTCCGTTGGGCTGGTCGGTCACATCCTCCCGATTTGGCGTGGACGTTCAGCTCGCGATTGGGGCAGCGTCGGAGCGTCCGGCTGTGGAACCCTCCTGGCTCGCTGACAACTCTACCGACGAGATCCGACGCAGCGAGGGAGTTCGGAGCAGCCGATTCAGACGTGGCGTCGAACTGACCCGGAAGGTCGACTCTTGCTCCGTAGCCCGGTGTCCACCAAACGATGTCAAGGCCGCCCGAGCTTCTATCTGAGGGATAGCTGGGCCGGAAGGAACTCCGCAGCCGTGGAGGTGACGTCCCCGCGTCTTTACGAGTGTCTGCGCGAATCCCGATTCGTGCCGTCACCCAGCGAAGACGTCCCTGTCAATTGCACCGCGCCCACGACAAGCCGGTCAGGCTCCACCGGCGCCCTTATGCACCTCCGCCTCCCACTGTCTTGCAGCGCCCGCCTTGAGACCCCAGTGTCTCGAAGGAAGACCCCAGTGTCTCGAAGGACGAACGTTGAACGGGCCGTCCATCCGTGGATGCAATCCGCCGCGTGAGGACGATCGACTCTGACAGTGGGGGCATGCGACCGGCGGGCCAAAGCACCGAGCTGCGCTCGCATTGCGGTCTCGGCCCGATCCAGTGTGTTAGTCCATAAGTGTCGGACTCCGATGCCAAGATTGAAGACATGTCCGCTTTGGCGTCGGCTCTCGCGTATCAGCGCTTGGTCTCTGAGCATGCATCGTTGCGCTTGCTCCGGGCGGATCATGCTGCCGTTGCCGCAGCTCTGCTGGCGGCTCATCTCGGCAAGCCGGGCGCACGTCTGGCGGCGGACGATCTGTACGAGTTGATCGATGCCGATCTTGAAGTCCTTCGTGATCACTTCGAACTGCCGCAAACGGCGCGCGCCTACTGCGACGCCTGGCGAAGGGACGGCTTCATCGTCCGACGTCCGTCGGTCGGTATTCGCGGGGAGACTCTGGAGCTCTCCTCCGAAGGGCACGTCGCTCTGCGGGTCTTCGCCCAACTCGATGAGCCACGGTCCACGGTCACTCAGTCCCGCCTGTTGAGTCTTGCCCAGGCGGTTCGACAACTCGCGATCGACACCGATCCCGAGGCGGACCGACGGCTGGCAGCACTGCACGCTGAGCGCGACCGCATCGACGAGGAAATCGCCCGCATCAGGACCGGGGACTTCGAGGTCCTCGACAACCGGTCGTCGCTAGAGCGGGTCAACGAGGTCCTCCTCCAGGCTCAGGATCTACCAGCCGACTTCGCTGGTGTCCGGTCACGCTTCGAACGGCTTAATCACGAGCTTCGAGCTCGCATCCTCGAAGTCGACGACGCTCAGAGCAGCGTCCTTGACGATGTGTTCCGGGGCGTTGACCTGATCGAGTCGTCGGATGAGGGACAGACCTTCAGCGCGTTCTCGATGCTCATCCGAGATCCCGAGCGCTCATCGGCGCTGGATAGCGATCTGTCAGCCGTGCTGGACCGGGACTTCGTTCGCACGCTGTCTCCAGAAGCGAGGCGAACGCTTCGTTCGCTGGTGCACGATCTAAAGCACAACAGCCGCGAAGTGCACGCCGTACTCACCGAGTTCGCCCGAGGGCTGCGACGCTACGTGTACTCACAAGAGTTTCAGCGCGACCGGGCGCTCCGTGACGCGCTTCAGGAAGCACTGGCGGCGGCGGTCCTCGCCAGTCGTCAGGTGCGACCGACATCCGCATTCGGTCAGGACATCGAGTTGTCCTCGCTTCGCCTGTCCAGCGTGGGCGAGATCAACGTGCACGATCCGACCGAGTACGACACCGGCACCGCCCTTGGAGACGCCGAAGCCGGCACCGTGGACCTGATCGCCCTGGCCGCCATCGCACGGGAGAGCGAGATCGACTTCACCGAGTTGATCGACAACGTGAATCTCGTGGTCGCGCAACGAAGCCCAGTGTCCGTCGGTGAGGTGCTTGGCCTTCGTCCCGCCACCCAGGGGCTCGCCAGCATCGTCGGGCTGCTGTCACTCGCGACCACGTACGGCAAGGTAGATCCCCTGCATACCGAGCACCTTGACTGGCTGGGCGCCGACGGCGTGGCTCGCGAAGCCGACGTAGCGGTTCACACCTTCTCTGGGGTGATCGCATGACCGAGGGCACCGTGGATTTGGTCGCCCCAGAAGGCCGACTGTGGTCGGAGGATCTTGGCACCCTTGCTGAGCAGTCGCGCCGTGCGCTTCTTGAGATCGTCCGAGGTCCGTACCTCTCTGGTCAACGCCGACCGGTTCTGTGGGCAGCGCTGATCGCGGATGAGCATGCGATTCGCTCTCGGCTTCACGACCTGTTCCTCGACCTGGTGATCGATCGAGTTGATGAGTTCGCGTTCGCCCGTAAGGTGCGGACGACCGAGATCGATGTCCCCAGCCCGATGCGAACTGAGAGCCTCAACTTCCTCGATACGGCGATGCTTCTGGTCCTCCGCCAGTTGTTGCTCGCCTCGCCCGGAGAGAGTCGGGTCATCGTCGGCCAAGACGAGGTCTACGAGCGGCTGATGGTCTACCGGACTGGTGACGAGAAGACATTCCGGGGCAATCTCAACGGGGCGTGGGGACGCATGGCGAACCGCTTCCGCGTGATCCATGTAGTCGAGGAGGACAGGGCCGAGATCTCCCCGGTCCTCAAGTTCATCCTCGACCATGACCGCGTCCGTGCTCTCACCGAGCAGTTCCAGAACATCGCGGCGGGTGCCACATCGGCCGCCACATCTGAAGGTGAGCAGTGAGCGGCACCGGGACCCTCCTTGATGCCGCCGGGGCCCCGATGGGGCAGTGGCGGCTGGTCGAGGTGCAGCTGGCGAACTGGGGCACCTTCGATGGCGCGATCTATCGTGTTCCCGTGGCGCGCCGGGGCCACCTGATCACCGGGCCGTCGGGGTCGGGCAAGTCGTCCCTGCTCGACGCGATCGCAGCGGTGCTCACCCCTGACAAGTGGTTGCGGCTCAATCAAGCCGCGCAGGGGCCGGGAAGCCGTGACAGCCAGCGGACGCTGCTGACGTACATCCGGGGTGCCTGGAGCCGCACTGTCGATGAGACCGAGGACCGCATCGTCAGCGCCTACCTGCGGCCACGTGCCACTTGGAGCGGCATTGTGTTGAGGTTCGATGACGGTGCCGGTCAGGTCTTTTCACTGTGCCGTCTGTTCTTCCTCCGCTCCACCGCAACCGCTGCCGCCGACATCAACGATCTGTGCATGCTTGAGCGGTCCGCGGTGGATCTGCGTGACCTTGAGCCCTTCGCGAGTTCCGGTCTGGAGACACGCAAGGCGCAGCAGAACTGGCCAGACGCGGTCGTCACGAGCAACCACGGTCACGGTCGGTTCTATGCGCGTCTGCGATCCACCTTCGGCATTGCAAACGAGACTGCTCTTCAACTACTACACAAGACCCAGTCAGCGAAGAGCCTCGACAGCTTGGACCAGCTCTTCCGCGATTACATGCTGGAGCGTCCCGCGACCTTCGATCTCGCTCAGACGGCCGTGGATCAGTTCGGGGAGCTCAGGGACGCTCACGATCGGGTGGTCCAGCTGAGGCAACAACGAGACCATCTCTTGAAGCTGCGGATCCATACCGAGAGGTATAACGCCGCGCGTGCCGCGGCCGCCGAGGCGCGACTGCTGATCGACGCGGTGGAGCCCTACCAGCGGCGTCGGAGTCTCGACCTCGCAACAGCTGAACTTGATGAGTTGAATGAGCGTCTGGTGGTTCTGCGGATCGAGACGGAGAAGGCCGAACAGGCCTACCTCGATGCCGACACAGCCTGGGACGCGGCGAACAAGCAGGCGCTGCAGCTCGGCGGCGACCAGGCAAATCACCTCCGCGACCGCATTCGCGCAGCCGAGCAAAACGTCGAGGACGTGCGCAACCGCTGGAAGAGGTTTGCCACCGATCTTGAGAACGCAGGGATCGAGAGCGCACCGGAGGACGCGACGACGTTCGCGGAGCTGATGTGCGCCATCGAGGAGATGCTGGGAGACGGCGCGACCGTCGCCGGACCGTCGCACGAGCAACTGGAACGTCTCTCGAAAGCTCGGCGGGAACACCGACGTCTCGAACGCGCGGTGACATCGCTACGGTCAACGGGCAGCACGGTCCCCGATCACTTGCTATCCATCCGTACCATGCTCGCCGAAGAATTGTCCGTCCCCTCGACGGCGCTCCCCTTCGCAGCCGAGCTGATTGAGGTCGACCCCTTCTACTCGGCATGGACCGGTGCCATCGAACGGGTGCTTCGGCCCCTCGCGCTGACCTTGCTCGTTCGTTCCGAACACCTCCGGCAGGTTCGGCGCTGGGTTGACGCCCACCGCATCCCAGGGCGATTGGTATTCGAAGAGGTGGCGGCAGAGTCTCCCCCGCCGCGTCCCGCCCGCAGTGACAACTCGCTCGTCAACCGGGTGCGGGTCAGTCCGGGACCTTTCGCTGCGTGGCTCTCCGGGCAACTTTCCGAGCGCTATGACTTCGCCTGCGTCGACTCACCCGACCTGCTTGACAGCCACGTCCGGGCCGTAACCATCAACGGACAGGTCAAAGCCTCGCGGACCCGCTACGAGAAGGACGACCGCCAGGCGATCGACGACCGCGGCCATTGGGTGCTCGGAGACCGTGAGGCGAAGCTGGAAGCTCTTGTCCGACAACTCACCGCGGCGGCGAGCGAGCTCGCTGACGCGGCTGGTGTCGTCGAGCGAATCGCCGAGGCGCAGGGAGAAGCCCAGAAGCGCCGAGGCATCCTTGAGACGCTCCGTGGTCGTCATTGGCACGATCTCGACAACCAGTCAGCAACCCAGGCAGTCCGCACCCTGCAGGAACAGCTCAGTGACCTCACCCGAGACGACAGCGATCTGATCGCAGCCATCCAGGCTGAGGAACGTGCCCGGGCCGCTCGCAAAGCTGCTGGTGACGATCGGGTCCAAACTCAAGTCAGCCTGTCGAGCTCGGAGAGCACTGCAGAGGAACTGGCAGGACTCATCGGAAGAATCAAGGCCGACCTGGCCTCAGGGACTGTCCCAGCGTTGAACGAGACTACTACTGCGGCACTGAACGAGCGGTTCCGTTCCGTGCGCCGCAACGTGACGCGCGATGTCATCGGCGAGATCGGGCAACAGGTCACACGTCGCCTAGGCCAGGAGCGGGATGATGCCTTGCGGGATGAGAGGAAGGCGGGCGAGGAATTGGTCTCGCTGGCCACGCAGTTCAACGGGCGCTGGCCCGCAGCGGCTATGTCCGCGGAGCTCACCCCGGGGGTCGATGATCGCGACAACTACCTGGAGTTGCTTGACACGATCATCGCTCACGGCCTGCCCGAGCATGAGGCGAACTTCCTGCGACTGCTGCGGGAGCGGTCACGCGACATGATCGGCGAGCTCGTCAGCGACATCCTCTCCGCACCGCGGGAGATCGAAGAGCGCGTCAGGCCGGTCAACACCTCGCTGCGCCGTTCTCCATTCGACGAGGGTCGATTCCTCAACCTGCGGATCAAGACCCGACGCTCCGACACCGTCACACGGTTCATCGGCGATCTGCGTGCCATCTCGGAAGGAAGCTGGACCGACGACGACTTGGAGTCGGCTGAGCGTCGTTTCGCTACCCTCGCCGAGATCATGAGGAAGCTGGGGTCCAGTGAGCATTCTGACCGCGTGTGGCGCCAGCACTGCCTCGACACCCGCCAGCATGTGACCTTCCTCGCCGAAGAGGTCGACGACAGCGGCCGTGTCGAGGCCACCTACGACTCGGGTGCTGCCATGTCAGGTGGTCAGCAGCAGAAGTTGGTCATCTTCTGTCTGGCGGCCGCACTCCGCTATCAGCTGGCCGACGCAGATGACGACTACCCCCTGTACGGCACGATCGTGCTCGATGAGGCCTTCGATAAGGCAGACACCCGATACACCAGGATGGCCTTGGACATCTTTGTTGAGTTCGGCTTCCAGATGGTTCTGGCAACCCCGCAGAAACTGCTGCAGACGATCGAGCCCTACGTAGGAGCCGCGACATCGATCGAGAACCCGACCAGACGGAAGTCCGAAGTCTCCGAGATTCGCTGGGACCAACCCGGGTCGGAGCCATCGTGATCGGAGTTGATGAGGCGCGCGGCATCGCGAGCGCAAAACTCGCCTCCAAGCTCGCACAGTGGGCAACTCAGCCCACCAACACTCCTGTCCTTTCCGTCTCGCTCAAACCGCCGCTGGAGCGAGAGGTTCGCTCCGACGAACTGGCAGCCGAGACGTGGGTCCGCAAGTGGTCGGAAACTTCGCTTCCAGACGGTGCCGACCTCGATTGGGAGCCACGGACGTGGCGCAGCATTGGGCAACAGCAGGTGCCCGTCCGCTTGCGCTTCCGGGACGTAAACTCGGTTGCGAGCTTCGCAGGAGGCACCGCTGCCCGGGATTGGAAGGTTCTGCGCTCGCGTGTAGCAAGGCTGCGTGAAACTCTTGGATTCTCCGAAGCGCTTGACGCCGCGATCCGGCGCCATGCGGTCGAGATTCTTCGCTGGGCGCCCCCACGGTTCGAGCAAGTCGTACAAGCGGTCGATTGGCTAGCCGCCAACTCCGTTCGAGGCCTTCGCCCTCGCCAGATACCGATCCGCGGTGTCGACACCAAGTGGTTCAACTCGCATCGGTCCGTCATGACGGACCTTCACCGCGCGGCTACCGGCTCAGCAGGGCTGGGCATCGTCGACGCTGACCGCATGGTGCGCGTCAGGATCCTTGACCCCACCCTTGCGCCTTCAGGAATCTCCGACTTTTCCGCCCCGCCAGCACAGCTTGCCTCGCTCGATCTGCGGCCCGACGTCGTGTTCATCTTCGAGAATCTTGAATCCGTGTTGGCGATGCCCGAGTGGCCCGGAGCCATTGTTCTCCATGGCGACGGATACGCCGTCGACGTGGTTGGGAACCTTCCCTGGGTCCAAGGTGGGTGCGTCATCTACTGGGGCGACCTCGATTCACACGGCTTCGCCATCCTTCACCGGTTGCGCACCCACCTACCCACGGTCATCAGCGCCCTTATGGACGAGCAAACTCTGCTGAGCCACCGCGATCTCTGGGTTTCTGATCCCAAGCCGACCCGCGCCAAACTGGAGCTTCAGCCAACCGAGCTCAACGCGTTGGACCGCCTCCGCGAGGAGGGCGATGCGAAGCTTGAGCAGGAGCGGATTCCCTGGGAGCAGGCACTACGCGAGCTCCACAGCGCCGCTCGCGCGGCAGAGAGTCCGAGTGAGTAAAACAGGGACTGCCCCCGCGTGCGCACCTAGTTCGTGAAGGGGCGGAAGGCCCAAGGGGGAACCTCCTCCACCGACCTTGAGTCTCCGTTGGTGCTGCATCGTGGCACGACGTGACCGAGGAATCCGTGAACCGTTCGTGTCACCGATGTGTCACCAGCACAGCGAGACACAGTGTTTCCGCAGGTCAGGTTGGGTGAGCCAGTCAGACCTACGACCTCTGATCTGAGGGTTGTGACCCTCCGTCAGTCGTGATCGAGAACGGCCCCTGACCTGGGAAGACGCACTTTAGCGTCGTCCAGCGTCAGGGGTCGTTTCTCGTTGCACTGCCTCAGCGCTCCCTCCAGGTCGATCGCACCGTCGCCGTCGCGATCCTGAACTCAGCAACCATTGGTTGCCTTTCACCCAACGAGGTGCCGCGGCCTTGCCCAACCCTGAGTCGCGCGAAGGCTGTTCTCTCGACCGCTTGACGGCGCACCACAGCGCCCGCGGCTCCAGTGAGACGCATCCAAGCTTCAGATGTGCTCGGGCTCTCCCGGAGCCCCCGGACATCCGAGCTCCACTCGGTCCTTCACGTGCACCTGAGAGGGATTTTCATGACCTGGCCGCAGATGCAAGAACTCTTGACAGTGACGTGAACCACTCCTAGCGTCCATGGAGGGCGCACCGGGCATCGATGCCCGACGGTGACAGCACCGTCGCGCCGTCCGACACTGGAGGTTCTCGTGAAGGAATCAAGCAGCGTGCACCGCGCGCGCCCAGCGGCCCTGGCGCTTGCCGCAGGACTGCTTCTCGGCGGGGTCGCCCCCGCCGTTGCCGACACCCACGACGCACCGGCGCACGACATCGCCGTGATGGTGGAGTCGATGACCTTGGAGGAGAAGATCGGCCAGATGACGTGGACCCACGTCTATGGCTCGTCCGCTCATGACACGTCGATGGCCGCCAGCAACCAGGCGCGATACGGCGTCGACACACCCGCCGAAGTGGTGCAGAAGTACAACCTCGGCGGGGTGCTGTACTTCGCCTGGTCGGGAAACACGAACAACCCCGAGCAGATTGCCGGGCTCTCGAACAGCCTGCAGGATGCGGCGCTGGCCGAGGAAGGCCCCGGGATTCCGCTTGCTGTGACGATCGATCAGGAAGGCGGGCTCGTCGCCCGGGTCGGGCCACCCGCCACGCAGTTGCCGGGCAATATGGCGCTGGGCGCCACCTTCGACACTGATCTCGCACAGGCGCAGGGTGAGATCCTCGGCGCTGAACTGCAGGCGATGGGTGTCAACGTGAACTTCGCACCGGTCGTCGATCTCAACTCCAACCCAGACAATCCGGTCATCGGCATCCGCTCCATGGGCGAGGACACCGACGCCGTCAGCGAGCTCGGCGCCGCCCAGATCAACGGGATGCAGCAGTACATCGGTGCCACCGCAAAGCACTTCCCCGGTCACGGGGACACCGAAACCGACTCGCACTACGGGCTGCCCGTGGTCACCTACGACCGCGCCACCCTCGACGATCACCTGCAACCATTCCAGGCAGCGATCGACGCGGGCGTCGACATGATCATGACTGCCCACATCATCGTCGAGGCGATCGACCCGAACCTGCCGGGAACCTTGTCCCCCGACGTACTCACGGGGCTGCTGCGTCAGGAGATGGGCTTCGACGGGATCATCACCACCGACGCCTTGGACATGGCCGCGATGACCGACCACTGGTCGCAGTCCGAGATGTCCGTGATGGCGATCCAGGCAGGCTCGGACATCTTGCTCAACTCTCCCGACGTGGACGCCTCGATCGCCGGGGTGCAGGAGGCGGTCGCGAACGGCGCCATCTCCGAAGAGCGGATTGACGAGTCGGTCACGCGCATTCTGGAGTGGAAAGCCGAACGGGGCGTGCTGGAGGATCCGTACACCGATCCTGGCGCGGTTGACTCCATCGTCGGGAATGCCGACCACCTGAACACGGCCGCCACGATCGCCAACCGGTCGATCACGCTGCTGCGCAATGAGGACCGTGCCCTCCCCCTCGATGTCGACTCCGACACTGTTCTCGTCGTCGGTGCCGGTTCTGCATGGCCGGAGCGGTTGGGCCCGATGCTCGCTGATCGCGGCTTCGACGTCATCGAAGAGTACGACAACGGGAGTTCGCCGTCACCGGCGTACCGGGAGCGCGCCGTGGCCGCAGCATCCGGCGCCGATGCCGTGGTGTTCACCTCCTACAACGCGAGCAGCAACGCAGCACAGCAACAGATGGTGGCCGCACTCGCCGCCACCGGTACCCCAGTGATCGTCGTCGCGGCACGCAACCCTTACGACATCAACGTGTTCGCCGACGCCGACGCAGTCCTGAACAGTTACGGCTACAACGTCGTGAACTACGGCGCAGTCGTGCGAGCCATCGCTGGTGACATCAACCCCTCCGGCGCGCTCCCGGTGGACGTCCCCACCGTGGACGGCAGCCAGACGCTGCTCCCGATCGGGTACGGCCGCCACTACCCCGGGCCGCCCGACCACGCCGGTCCACCTGAACATTCCGGCGCACCCGACCACGCGGGACCACCCGACCACGCGGGACCAGACAACTGACACCGTCCACCTCAGCGGAGAGGGAACCACGATGAGTAGACACAACTGGAGAGGAATAGCCGCCGGCGCTGCGTTGGCCCTGGGACTCACGGGCGCTCTTGCCACGGCAAGCCCAACTGAGCGACCTGATACCCCGCCCGGTCTTGACGACCCCCTCGAGCTCGGGGTCGAGATCCTCCTCGAGGATCTCGACCGCTTGGAGGGGCAGCGTGTGGGGATCATCACCAACCCCACGGGGGTGACGTCCGACCTCACTCACATCGTCGATGCCCTGATCGCCGGTGAAGATGAGGGCGGTTATGACGTCACCGCCTTGTATGGTCCCGAACACGGCGTCCGCGGCGGTGTCCCGGCGGGCGCTTACGTGGAGAGCTACGTCGACGAGCGGACCGGACTGCCCGTGTACTCGTTGTACGGACCCACGCGGAAGCCGTCACCGGAGATGCTGGCGGACGTTGATGTGCTCCTCTTCGACATCCAGGACATCGGCGCGCGGTTCTACACCTACATCTGGACGATGTTCTACGCGATGGAAGCGGCGGCTGAGAACGACAAGCAGTTCATCGTCCTGGACCGCCCCAACCCGCTCGGCGACCGGATGGATGGCCCCGTCCTGGACTATCCCGAACTCAGCTCGTTCGTCGGCCTGCGGGAGATCCCCCTGCAGCACGGCATGACGGTCGGCGAACTCGCTCAGTTCTTCAACGGCGAGTTGCTGCAGACACCTGCGGACCTGGAGGTCGTACAGATGTCGGGCTACGACCCGGGCGAGATCGTCGCCGACTGGGACATGCCGTGGGTGCTGCCCTCGCCCAACATCCCCACCCGGGAGACGGCGCTGGTCTATCCCGGCATCGGATTGATCGAATCGATCAACGTCTCTGAGGGGCGCGGCACGACCAAGCCGTTTCTCTGGTTCGGTGCTCCGTTCATCGACGAGACGGAGTCGTGGGCGCTGGCAGAGGATCTCAACGCACGGGGTCTGGAGGGCGTCACCTTCCGGCCGGCGTCCGCGACGCCATCGTCGAGCAAGCATGCTGGGCAGTTCTCAGGTGGTCTCGAGGTGCACGTGACGGATCCAGCGGCGTATGAACCACTGCGGGTGGGCGTGCACGTCCTCGACGCCCTGTTCACCCACATCGACGAGGTCGACTGGCGTGAGGGCGAGGGCTGCCGGACCCCGGAGGACCGGTGCTGGATCGACCTGCTCTCCGGAACCAAGGACGTGCGTGCGCAGCTCGAAGCAGGTGTCGCTCCGGACGAGATCGTCGCCGGCTGGGACTCCGAACTTGAGGCCTTCGCTGCACTAGCCGAGCCCTACCGGCTCTACGACGACCAGCACCCCGGCCGCGGTCGCCACTGACCGGCCACCTCCTGAGCCGAGGGGGCGACTGCCCTCTCGGCTCAGGTCACGGTGTCAGGCCAGCGTGACGGTGAAACTCTTCCCGTAGGCGTGATGCGTCTCTGCCGTGACCAAGGTCCCGCCCGGTACGCGGCGCACCGTTACACCGTCGTCGGCCGACTCCAGGGTCATCGGGCGACCCCGGACCGTGACGGAGACCGTGTCGCGACGCATCGTCGGGTCAGCGACGGCGAGCTCCACGACTCCGCCGTGACGTCGTGCGAGCACTGACGAGGGACCATCGATCGCCAATCGCTCCACCTGCTGGGTGCCATCGCTGAACACGTTCGCGGCCACCACGCCGAGACGGGCGTGTTTGACCGCCTGGACATCCGGACTGTTCCGCAGCACGGAGAGCGGTCCCGGGTACGCTGCCATCGCCGCGTCGTCGGCGTTCGGCACCAGGGCATAGGCGAGGGATGCCGGTCCGGCACCGGCCGGGTGCGCCACGCTGAGGCCGAACACCTGCTTGGTCACCTGGGTGTTCGGGTTGGAGAGCCGGATAGCCCGCCTGCTACGCGTGACATGATCGAGCGTGACGTCCACGTCCTGATCATCCAGGAGGACGTACCCCACGGCGGCGCCGTGGGTGGCGTTCAGGTAACGCACCCAGGCCAGGGGTGCTTCTCCCGTGCCGGACCATGCGGTGCCGTCACGATGAGCGCCAGTGATCTGGATATCGTCGCCGGTTCCGGCGATCCGGGAGTCGAGGGTTGTCACCGCATCGCGCCCGGAGAGACCGTCGATCCCGGCCGCGAGGACGATGATCTCGTCGTCCAGCATGAACCAGGACTTAGTGGCGCTCGCGTTCTGGTAGACGACGAAATCCTCCGGGAGGATGCCCGTCTGCTTGTCCCGGTAGCCGACGTCGTCGGAGAGCACCATAGCGACCGCGCCGAACGTGCCCAGCGTGGCGCCGCCGGAGTGCGTGTTCGTCCCGCGTGGGAAGTATACGTAGGTGTTCTGGGACTCCGAGGAGGAGTAGAACTCGAGCGGGTGGTCCGGGTTCTCGTACCAGCGCTCCCCGTAGAGCTCGGGGATGCTGCGGCGCTCCTGCACCGGAGCGGTCACGCCCGCGAGGCGATACGGCGAGACAGTCGTGTAGTAGTCGACGCCATAGCACTCGGACTGGTCCTGGCCGGCAAGATAGAGGTAGTAGGCGCCATCCCCCTGGAACCAGGGCAGCAGGTTCTCCCCGTTCATGTACTCGTACTTGCTGATCCGGTCCGAGCTGCGCGCCAGGGCGAAGGCGTACCCGGGGCGGCGGTGCACCGTCCGGTCCATCGCATCGAAGGCGACGTTGCGTTCATCCGAGTTCAGGTCGGCAGCCACGATCTCGGCATCGCCGACGATGTCCGCGAAACGCGCGATACTGACTGGGGAAGCAAATCGGCTCGAGTCGATCATTTCCGCCGAGGCGGCGTCGAGATGCTTGACGTAGGCCCCCAGTTCGCGAGCATCACCGCTGGGTGCGTACCCGGACAGGTCGACGATCGCCTCGGCGATCACCCGGACGTCGGTGTACCCGCTTGTGGTCCGGGACACCGCGCGCCCCTTGACCACCTCCATCATCCACCCCTCGTAGATCAGCGGGGCGAACCCGTTGCGCACCCAGCCGGTGACGACCTCCACCAGGTCGGCGGTGCTGGCCTGTGACGCTCCGTCGAGGATCTTGACGGTCTGCACCACCCGGGTGAGCAGGCCCTTGCCGTAGGAGCCGGTATAGGCGACGGAGTGATGCTGGATGAAGGATCCGTCCGCATAGTAGCCGTCGGTCACGCCGTGCTGCAGGTTGTACGGGTCGATCGTGGCGAAGACCGTGGCCTGGTCCGTGATGGCCTTGGTGATCCGCGCCTCGTCACCGGTCAGCGCACCTTGGAGGATCCGGTTCGTGGTGATGTCGGCGAGGTTCGCGCCGGTGTGGAAGCGGGAGTCGAGGTCCACGTCCCCGTCGGCGCCAGCACGCAGATAGGCATCCATCGTGGCCACGTAGGCTTCCACCAAGCCGGGCCGGTAGGTGGCGACCGCCTCGGCGAGCAGCACGAAGGCGCGGGTCACATCTGTCGGGAAGCCGATCTCCCAGTTGAACCAGTTGCCGTAGTAGCCCGCGTCCTGATCGGCGAGGTAGTTCTCGTGCAGCCAGGCGAGTCCGTCGATCACCTGTCGCTGGGTGTCGACGTCATCCAGCAGGTCGGAGCCGGGGGTCCGGGTAGCCAGGGCGATCTCGTAGAGGGAGGTGGTGGTGCGGCGCAGGTTGGTGTCGTTCGAACCGAGCGGGCGGCCGACGAAGAGTTCATCGGCGCCGGCGTCGGTCATGTCCGCCAGCCGGCTGCGGGCGGTGGAATCGATCGCTGCCACTCTGGGTGAGACCTCAGGGCGCGCGTTCGAGGCGGTCGTGCCGGCCAGCATGGCTACCGTGTTAGCGATCAGGCGGGTTCGGTCGGTTGGGGTCTCGGCGTGTGCGAGCAGCGGCGCGCCGACGGTGAACAGGCCTGCAGCGGGAATCATGGACAGGACGTGACGGCGGGTGAGCTGCATCGTTGCGGATCCCTGGGTAGGTCGAGCGGCGCGGTGGACCCTTCGCATTCAATCAGGTCCCGCCCGAAAACCCAAGGGTCGATTGCTCACCCGTAGAACACGCGCTCCATGACCGTCCGCGCACGACGTGCGGCACGCAGCCAGTCCTGCTCCAGGTCGACCGCGTGGCCCGGTTCGTAGCCGAGCAGCCGCGAGACCGACGACAGTGCCTGACGCTCTTCGGGCAGCACGTCCACCCGCTGGCCGCGTACTCGACCGGTGGCGAGCACGATGGCGTTGCGCACCCGGGTCGCCAGCTCCCACGCCACGATGAGGCGGTCCGCATCCGCACCCGCGAGCAGGCCGACGTCCCGTGCGGCGAGCAACGACTCACGCGTGCCGGTCACGCGTAGCTCCTCGTGCTGACCAGCGTGCTGAAGCTGCAGCAGCTGAGCGGTCCACTCCACGTCCGAGAGTCCCCCGCGGCCGAGCTTGAGGTGATGGGTTGCCGGAACACCACGCGGGAGCCTCTCGGACTCCACTCGCGCCTTGATGCGCCGAAGCTCGCGCAACTCGGTGGCTTCAATGCCGCCATCGGGATATCGGTGGCGGTCGATGAGTGCGGTGAACCGCTCGGCGAGCCCCTCATCGCCGCAGGAGGGCCGGGCCCGCAGCAGCGCCTGCCGCTCCCAGCCGAGCGCCCAACGTTGGTAGTACTCGGCATAGGAGTCGAGGGTGCGCACCATCGGGCCCTGTTTGCCCTCCGGTCGCAGGGTCGCATCGACCTGCAACTGCGGTTCCGTGCTCATGGTGCCCAGCAGCGAGGCGATGGAACCGGCCACCTCGAGGGCCCATTCGTTCGCGAGCTGCGGATCGGCGCCCGGATGAGGATCGTGGACGAACATGACGTCGGCATCGCTCGCGTAGCCGATTTCCTCGCCGCCCAAGCGACCCATCGCAACCACGAGGAACGCCGACGGCGGAGCCTGTAGTCCACGTGTGGCGTTCGCTTCGGAGATGGCCACCCGCAGCGCCCCGTGCAGGGCCATGTCGGCCGCAGGCGCGATCACCTCGCGACAGGTGGTCACCGGTACGCTGTCCAGCACGTCCCGGATGGCGCCGCGGGTGAGTTCGCGGCGCCGCAGGTACCGGATCGCCGCCGCCGCCGACTTCGGATCGTGCCGGCGGACGAGCATCGCGTCCATGTGCGTGGCGAGCACCGCGGGCGATCGAGGGGCCAGGTCCTCGTCCTCGTCGAGCCACGCGATCGCGTCGGTGAGCTGCGCGAGGTTGTCGGCCACGTAGGTCGACGCCGAGAGTAGGTGCGCCAGCCGGTCGGCTGCCGCACCGGAGTCACGCAGCAGCTTCAGGTACCAGTAGGTGCTCCCCAGGGTGTCCGAGAGTTTGCGGAACGCGAGCAGGGCGCCGTCGGGATCGCTGCCTTCGGCGAACCAGCCGAGCATCACGGGGAGCAGTTGGCGCTGGATGGCCGCTCGCCGGGACACGCCCTCGGTAAGCGCCTTGATGTGCCGGGTGGCGCCGTCAGGGTCGCGGTAGCCGATCGCGCGCAGACGGGCGCTGGCCGCTTCGGCGGTGAGGGAGACGTCGTCGGCGGACAGTCGCGCGGTGGCCGGAAGGAGAGGCCGGTAGAACAGCTCCTCGTGCAGCCGGCGCACGTTCCGCCTGGTTGCCCGCCACCGGCTCTCCAGTCCGTCGTTGCCGTCCACCGGGATCCGGGCCGCGCGCGCCAACCGCCGTAGCTCTTCGCTGCCGGTGGGCATCAGATGGGTGCGGCGCAGCCGGCCCAGCTGCACCCGGTGCTCGAGCACCCGCAGGAATCGGTAGCAGCTCGCCAGCTCAGCAGCGTGGTCCCGGCCGACGTATCCGGCCGCCGAGAGTGCCGCCAGAGCTTCGAGCGTGTTCGCGGACCGGATTGTCTCGTCAACACGGCCGTGGACGAGCTGCAGCAGCTGCACGGTGAACTCGACGTCCCGCAACCCGCCGCGCCCGAGCTTGATCTGCCGCTCGGCCTCGGCGATCGGGACGTGTGCCTCCACCCGCCGCCGCATCGCCTGCGCATCCTCAACGAAGTTGTCCCGCGCGACGGCGTCCCACACCATGGGCCGGGTCGCCGCCAGGTAGGCGGTGCTCAGGTTCGCGTCCCCGGCCACGTGCCTGGCTTTGAGGAGCGCTTGGAACTCCCAGGTCTTGGCCCAGCGCTCGTAGTAGGTCAGGTGCGATTCGAGGGTACGCACGAGCGGCCCGTTCTTCCCCTCTGGCCGCAGCGCGGCGTCGACCTCCCACAGGGCAGGTTCGCGAGAGGGCATCGAGCACATCCGTGCCATCGCCGCAGCGAGCTTCGCACCGCTGCGCAGGGCATCGCTCTCGTCTGCTCCCCCAGCAGGCTCGGCGACGTAGATGACGTCCACGTCGGAGATGTAGTTGAGTTCCTTGCCGCCGGTCTTGCCCATACCCAGCACGGCGAGGCGCACCTCGCGCGCCTGATCGGCCATCTCGGCCCGTCCCAGGGCCAGCGCGGCCTCAAGCGCCGCGGAGGCCAGGTGCGCCAGTGTGGCCGAGACGGCGGGCAGCAGCGTCTCCGGGGCGTCCGCGGTGAGGTCCTCGGTGGCCACCGCGAGCAGGATCCGGCGATATGTCCGCCGCATCTCGTCGAGGGCGCCCTCGGAAGCGCTGACGCTCGCCACCGGAACCTCGGCCGCGGGGTCGGCCGAGACCGCCTCCAGCATCAGGCGCCGCACCTGCTCGCCGGCCGCGCCGACACCGATATCGCGGTAGCGGGCGGAGGTGACGATAGCGACGTCCTCGGGGTGGGAGACCAGCCAGTCTCCCAGCGCCTGAGATGCCCCGAGTACGGCGATCACACGGTCCCGCTCGGGGCCGTCGGCGGCGAAGACGCGACGCAGGAACGCTCCGTCAACTCCGTCGGCCTCCCCGAGCCGCACCAACGTCAGGAGCCCACGGTCAGGGTCCGCAGCACGGCCGAGCGCTCCGGTCAATGCCGCCTGGCCCGCGGCATCACAACCCTCGAACACCTCGGCGAGGAACGACGATCGGAACAGCTCGGCGTCCCGGTCCGCCTCATCAAAACCGGCGCGGGCGAGTAACCCGGTCAACGACACCGGCCGGCTCATCGTGACTGCCTCTCTGATCGTGACGAAACCTGCTGCGTGGCGATCACGAGCCTCAGATCAGGCCGATGCGGGCCAACTCGTACGGGGTCACCTGCGCACGGTAGTCGGTCCATTCCTGACGCTTGTTCGCGAGGAAGTGAGTGAACACCTGCTCCCCCAGCGTCTCGGCAACCAGCTCCGAACGCTCCATCACGGCGACCGCTTCGTTCAGGCTGCCCGGTAGAGGGTCGATCCCGAGGGCGCGGCGCTCGGTGTCAGAGAGCTCCCAGACGTTGTCCTCGGCCTCTTCCGGGAGCTGGTAGGCCTCCTGAACGCCCTTCAACCCGGCCCGGAGCATCACGGCGAACGCGAGGTACGGGTTGGCGGCGGCGTCGAGACCGCGGTACTCCACCCGGGCAGACTGCCCCTTGTTCGGCTTGTACATCGGCACCCGCACCAGCGCGGACCGGTTGTTGTGGCCCCAGCAACGGTAGCTCGGTGCTTCCTGCCCGCCCCAGAGCCGCTTGTAGGAGTTGACGAACTGGTTCGTCACCGCGGTGATCTCGGCGGCGTGGTGCAGAAGTCCGGCGATGAAGGCACGGCCCGTGGTGGACAGCTGGTACTCGCCCCCCGGTTCGTAGAACGCGTTCGTGTCGCCTTCGAACAATGACAGGTGAGTGTGCATCCCCGAACCGGGCTGCCCGGCGAGGGGCTTGGGCATGAAGGAGGCCGTAAAGCCCTGCTCGATAGAGACCTCCTTCACCACGGAGCGGAAGGTCATGATGTTGTCAGCCGTGCTGAGGGCATCGGCATAGCGCAGGTCGATTTCGTTCTGGCCGGGGCCGGTCTCGTGGTGGGAGAACTCGACCGAGATTCCCATCGACTCCAGCAGCGTGATCGCAGCGCGACGAAAATCGTGCCCTTGCCCTCGTGCGACATGGTCGAAGTAGCCGGCATTGTCGATGGGAATGAGGGGATCTGTCTCGTTCTCCAGCGCCTTGAAGAGGTAGAACTCGATCTCGGGGTGGGTGTAGAACGTGAAACCGGCATCCGCGGCCTCGGCGAGCGCACGCTTGAGCACGTTGCGGGGGTCGGCCGGGGAGGATTCGCCGTCAGGGGTGAGAATGTCGCAGAACATCCGCGCCGTGCCGTGCTTTCCGCCCCGCCAGGGAAGGATCTGGAACGTGCTCGGATCTGGCCGCAGGATCAGGTCCGACTCCGAGACCCGGGATAGTCCCTCGATGGAGGATCCGTCGAAACCGATCCCTTCGATGAACGCCCCCTCGAGCTCGGCCGGGGCGATCGCCACCGACTTGAGCACACCGAGCACATCGGTGAACCAGAGCCGGATGAACCGGACGTCCCGCTCCTCGATGGCGCGGAGCACGTACTCCTGCTGCTTGTCCATGCGACTGCTCCCGATCGTCTGGCTTTCGGACCGCCCCGACGCCGTCGCGTCCAGGTAGGCCCCATCATGTCAGGTTCGTGCGATCGATCCGACCGCCGACACCACTGGCCTCATCCGCGCTGTCCTCCCGGATGCCGGTGTCTGGTCATTCCTTGCGGCCGTCCACGAACTCGGGGACGTGCTCGAGCTCGGCGAGCCACGCGACGGCGTTGCCGTCGGAGGGTGCCCGCCATTCCCCGCGCGGAGACAGGGCGCCCCCGGCCATCACCTTCGGGCCGTTCGGCACGGCGCTTCGTTTGAACTGACTGAAACCGAAGAACCGCCGGACGAACACCGCCAGCCACCGCCGGATCTCAGCGAGGTCATAGCCGTATCGCTCCTCAGCGGGGAAGCCCGGAGGCCATGCCCCCGTGTCCGGGTCAGACCACGCATGGTGCGCAAGGAACGCGATCTTGCGAGGGCCGAATCCGTGCCTGAGCACGTAGTAGAGGCTGAAGTCATGCAAGGCGTAGGGCCCGATGGTGTCCTCGGTGCTCTGCACGTCACCGTCTTCTCCGGTGGGTACCAGCTCGGGCGTGATGCGCGTGTCCAGTACCGACTGCAGCACTCGCGCGGTCGCGGCGGGGAACTCCTCGGAGGCGATCACCCAGCGGATGAGGTGCTGGATCAGCGTCTTCGGCACCCCGATGTTCACTGCGTAGTGGGACATCTGGTCGCCAACCCCGTAGGTACACCATCCGAGTGCCATCTCCGAAAGATCGCCGGTACCGATGACGATCCCGCCCTCGGCATTGGCGATCCGGAACAGGTAGTCGGTGCGCAGACCGGCCTGGACGTTCTCGAAGGTGACGTCGTAGACCGGCTCTCCGCCGGCGAACGGGTGACCGATCTTTTCCAGCATCTCGCGGGCTGCCGGGTGGATGTCGATCTCCTCAAACGTCACTCCGAGCGCCTCCCCCAGCGCCCATGCGTTGGAGCGGGTGTGGTCGCTGGTAGCGAAGCCGGGCAACGTATACCCGAGGATGTCCCTGCGCGGACGTCCGAGCCGGTCCATAGCTTGAGCGGCGACAAGGAGAGCGTGGGTGGAATCCAGTCCTCCGGACACCCCGATCACGAGCTTCGGGTCGCCGATCGACCGCATGCGTTGCTCGAGCGCGGCAACCTGGATGTTGAACGCCTCGTAGCAGTCCTGAGCGAGCCGGTCTGCGTCATCGGGGACGAACGGGAACCGGTCGACAGATCGCCGTAGCCCGATGTCCCCCTCAGGCGGGTTGAGACGGAACCGAACCGTACGCAACACTCCGGTGCGTACGGCGTGCGTGCGCCGGTTATCGTCGAAGGAACCCTGACGCAGTCGTTCCTGCCGGAGCAGATCCAGATCGATGTCGGCGACAGCGCGCTGTGCCGTCTCACTGAACCGAGGCGACTTGGTCAGCAGACGTCCGGCCTCGTAGATCATGGTCTGCCCGTCCCAGGCCAGGTCGTTGCTGGACTCTCCGCGCCCTGCCGCGGCGTACAGGTAGGCGGCCAGGTACCGCGCCGAGGCGGACTGGGTCATCAGGTGCCGGTCGGCTGCACGCCCCACGGTGATCGGGCTGCCAGAGAGATTCGCCAGCACTGTCGCCCCCGCCAGCGCGGCCTCGGCGCTCGGTGGAACGGGCACCCACACGTCTTCACAGACCTCCACGTGCAGCACCAGCCCGGGCAGATCCTCCGCCTCGAAGAGCAGGTCAGGCCCGAACGGCACCCGGTGGCCGTCCACCAGGCACTCCTGCCCGCGTTGATCATCCCCTGGGGCGAAGTGTCGTCGCTCGTAGAACTCCCGGTAGTTTGGCAACAGCGACTTGGGGGCCACCCCGAGCACTCGCCCACGGTGGATCACCACGGCAGCGTTGTAGAGCCGGTTGCCATGACGGACCGGAGCACCGACCACGAGAACCGGCAACAGCCCGGCACTGGCGGTCACCAACCTGCCCAGCGCCGCGTCGGTGGCATGCAGCACGGGGTCGGCCAGGAAGAGGTCCTCGATGCTGTAGCCGGTGAGGCAGAGCTCGGGAAAGACCGCGACCGCCACACCGTCCTCATGGCAGGCCCGCGCCTGAGTCAGGATCGCATCCACGTTGCGGTCAGGATCGCCAAGGCTGACCTCGATCGTGCAGGTGGCCACACGGGCGAAACCGTGACCGTAGGACGAGCCGAACGACGGGGCGAGGGTGCCAGCACTCATGGGGTCAGTCTGTCAGGCTCGGGCGATCCCATCCGGCCGATACGCTGGGACTATGGATGAGTCCACCGGTGCCCCGCTCCCGTCAGCGCTTCCCGCGGTGGGAGAGAACAAGCGAGTACGGGTCCACCACCTGGCGGCCGCGAAGGCCGCAGGTGAGCGGCTGACCATGCTCACCGCCTACGACGCCCCGACCGCGCGGATCTTCGATGCCGCCGGGATCGACATGCTGCTGGTCGGTGACTCGATCGGCGACAACATGCTCGCCCTGGACAGCACGATCCCGGTGACGGTGGACGAGCTCGTCCCGGCTGTCCGAGCCGTGGCCCGGTCCACCCGTCGTGCCATGGTGGTGGCCGATCTGCCGTTCGGCTCCTACGAGGCTGGCCCCGAGCAGGCCCTCGCCAGTGCGGTGCGCATGCTGAAGGAAGGCGGAGCGCACGCGGTGAAGTTCGAGGGTGGGGTGCGGGTGGCCGAGCACGTCCGCTTGCTCGCCGGTGCTGGGATCCCCGTGGTGGGGCACATCGGTTTCACCCCGCAGTCGGAGAACATGCTGGGCGGCAAACGGGTGCAGGGGCGCGGTGATGACGGTGCCGAACGGCTCTGTGAGGACGCAGTTGCGCTGCAGGACGCCGGCGCCGTGGCAGTGGTACTGGAGATGGTTCCGGCGCCCGTGGCAGCACGCGTCTCCGAGATCCTGCACATCCCGACGATTGGCATCGGCGCGGGCCCTCACTGCGACGGGCAGGTGCTGGTCTGGCTCGATATGGCTGGTATGGGCGACTGGTCCCCGCGCTTTGCCAAGCAGTTCGCTCAACTGGGGGCGGCGTTGCAGCAGGCGGCCTCCGGCTACGCCTCAGAAGTGCGCTCCGGAACTTTCCCGGCGCCGCAGCACTCCTACGAGTCCTAGAGGGCCGGTCAGTCCCGAGCGTCCAGCCAGGTGGTGACTCCGTCGACGAGAGCGTCGGCGTAGGCCTGGCGACCCTCCTCGCTCTCCATCCGGGCGGCGTCCTCGGCGTTGCGCATCTCCCCGAGCTCGAGCAGCACTGCCGGTCGCCGGGCGAAGTTCAACGTGGCGAGATCGTCGCGCTCGACCACGCCATCGGGCTGGGCCTCGCTCGGAGTGAATCCGCCATCCACGAGAGCCTGCACCATGGTGTCCGCGAGCGTCCGGCTCGGCTCGGCTTGAGAATCCGACAGCGGCGGGTCGGCGACCACAGCGTAGAAGCCTGCGTCGTCGGGGTTGGTCGAGGAGTTGGCGTGCAGCGAAAGCAGCAGTTCGACGTCGTTGTCCTCTGCGAACGTGCCGCGACGGTCCACGCACGGTCCGACGCCCTCGTTATCGCTGCGGGTGAGAAGCACGATCGCACCCTGGCGGCGAAGTTCAGCGGCCATCGCGGTGGCAACGTCCAGCGCGAACTCATGTTCGCTGTAGCCCGAGGTCGTCGCATTGCCCACGGTGTCGCAAGCGCTGCGTCCGCCGCGGCCGTCCGGCACCCGCTGCGTCAGCTCGCTGCGGTCCTCGGGCTGTGCGTCACTGTGACCGGGATCGATGGCGATCCGGACGCCGACCAGCGGCCGCTCCCCCAGTCCGCCTCCGACGGGCTTACCGGCAGCGGAGTCTGTGTGATCGGCTACGGCGGCTGGTGCGATGGCGAAAGTGCCGGCCATGGCCAGCACACAAGCTCCGACGACTCGGCGTATCGAGTGCGGCACTTTTTCTCCGTTCGCTCTCCGGTATCGACCCATCATGTCAGGCTGTGGTGACCGACCGCCAGGTCAGTCATCGTCGGGGTCGTCCTCCCACTCGCGTTCGGCCTCCTCCCAGGCCTCGTTCCGGGCGCGTACCCGTTCGAGTGCCTGGGCGGCTTCCGCAGCGCTCGCATACGGACCGATCCGACTGGTCCAGTCGCTCACCTTCCCGTGCTCGACCTCACCTGTTTCAAGATTGTAGTAGTAGGCCTCATCCGATTCACCACGTGCTCCATTGGGCATGTCGGGCACCTCCTTCCACGATGCGAGTCTCCCACGCCGGGCGGCGCGTACGCCTCTACACTTCACGCGTGGACCGGAGCTGATCCGGCCGACTGTCTGCCCAGCTCCGGACGAAAGCGCACCATGACCAAAGAATCGCACCCCGCCCTGACCGAGACACCGGACGAACGGATCGGCTTCGGCATCGATATCGGCGGATCAGGCATCAAGGGTGCACCGGTGGATCTGGAGACCGGCAAGCTGCTCGCGAAGAAGTACCGCTTGCCCACACCGGAGGAGTCCAGCCCCGAGGCGGTGGCGGACGTCCTTGCCGCGGTGGCGGCGCACTTCGACCTGCCGGCGGGTGCCCATATCGGTGTCACGTTCCCCGGAGTCATCAAGAACGGCATCGCGCAGACCGCCGCAAACGTGGACAAGCGCTGGATCGGAACCGACGTGGCCGAGGTCACGCGCACGGCAACCGGACACTCGGCCTTCGTGGTCAACGACGCCGATGCCGCCGGTTACGCCGAGGCCGTATACGGCGCCGCAGCGGGGCAGCAGGGCAGCGTGCTCGTGTTGACGCTGGGCACCGGCATCGGCAGTGCGCTGATCCACAACGGCGTGCTCGTGCCCAACTTCGAGCTGGGTCACCTCGAGCTGGACGGCTACGACGCGGAGAAGCGGGCCGCATCCTCGGTCAAGGACCGCGAGGGGCTGACGTACCCGCAGTGGGCCGAGCGGTTGCAGCGCTACTTTTCCCATGTGGAGTTCCTCTTCTCCCCCGACTTGATCGTCGTCGGCGGCGGCGTGTCGAAGGACCACGAGGAGTTCCTCCCGCTGCTGAGCCTGAACACGCCGATCATCCCGGCAAAGCTGCGCAACAAGGCGGGCATCGTCGGCGCAGCAGCGCTGGCCGCCGAGAACGACTGACCGGGCACCAACTGCCCGCAGGAGGGTGCCCGGCTCTCGCGCCTCCAACCGGCGCCCCGAACGCTGAGTTCTTCGGCGTCTGAACAAAACACTCGCCGAACAACTCAGCGTTCGCGATGGTCCTGAGCGTGCAGGATCGCCGCCGCGAGTGAGGGATGAGCCGGCCGGTACGCCGGGTTCTGTCCCGAGGACTTGCCTCGGTGGCGGCCATCCATCTACGACGTACGTTGCCGTACGCCTCCAGCGACCTACCCGGGAGCTCGGGCGGGCCGCCCTCGAACACTCCCTGTCTGGTCTTGCTCCGGGTGGGGTTTACCGAGCCGCACCGGTCACCCGGCACGCTGGTGGTCTCTTACACCACCGTTTCACCCTTACCGCCCGGCGAACCGGACGGCGGTCTGATTTCTGTGGCACTTTCCCGCGGGTTACCCCGGGTGGGTGTTACCCACCACCCTGCCCTGTGGAGCCCGGACGTTCCTCGGCGCGAGTTTCCCCGCGACGCGACCGCCTGGCCGACTCATCCATGCCCCAGCCTACCCGCCAAGCGTGCTCCGTCAGGTCTCAGTCCTGGTCGAGGCCCGATCCCTCCTGACGCCGACCTTCCGCTGGATGCGCATCCGGGCCCGGTCACGTCTCACCACGCAGGCGTGGTGTCAGTCGACAGCTCCACACGTCATAGGCTGCCGGGCGTGCTGATCCTGCTCCCGCCCTCCGAGGGCAAGACGCCCCCTGCTCGTGGACGACCGGTCGACCTCGACACGTTGACCCGACCAGACCTCAGGGATTCGCGCACGCGAGCGCTTCGGGAGCTGGCTGCGCTCAGCAGCGCACCGGACGCCGTCGAGAGATTGGGCGTGGGCACCTCCCTCGCAGCGGAGGTGGCGCGGAACGTGGACCTGGCAACCGCGCCCGCCGCACAGGCGGCCACGGTCTACACCGGTGTGCTCTACGAAGCGGCCGGGCTCGCCGACATGACCGGAACCGGCCGCCGTCGGGCGAACACGTCGGTCCGGATCATCTCGGCGCTGTGGGGTGTGCTCTCCCCCGCCGACCGGATCCCGGCCTACCGGTTGTCGATGTCGGTCGGGCTGCCCGGAATCGGGTCGCTCGCGCCGTACTGGGCGCGCGCACTGGGAGAGCAGCTGACCCAAACTCATCCGGGTGTGGTGATCGACTGCCGGTCGAGTGCGTATGTTCCGGCGTGGCGCCCGCCGTCCGGGACTGCGTGGCTGACCGTCCGGGTGGTGGCCGACCGGGACGGCAAGCGGACCGTGGTCTCCCATCACGCCAAGCACACCCGCGGGATGCTCACGCGTCACCTGCTCACCCGCCCCGGCGCTCCCCCACGGACGGTGGCCGAGGTGCGCCGCGCCAGCCAGGAGCTGGTGGGCACGAGTCTTCAAGAAGTCTCGCTTCACCCTGCGACGGGCGCGGGACCGGACACGCTGGAGCTCGTCGTGGCTCAGGAATAACGTCAGCCGTGATCCCCTATGCCGACTGGGACCCGGTGCTGGCACCAGGACCGGTGACGACTCGCTCGACGAGACGGTAGAGGCCGAACAGCGCTGCGATCGCCAGCGTCACGTGCACCAAGAACGCCAGCGCCACGCCGGTGATGATCCCGGCGCGGGCGAACCTGCCCCAGGTCAGGGCCAGGACCGAGGGCACGACGACCGCGGCTGCGCCACCACCGAGCAGCTCGGCACCGAGGCTGCGCTGGCCCATCCACGGCAGGACCGACCAGAGGTCCAGCAGGTCACCGGTGGCGATGAGCCCGACCAGGGTGACGACACCGATCAGTGCCAGGACCGCGCCACGCCAGCGCCAGCGTCGCTGCGGCATCGTCCACATGGTCGCGATGCTCACCGCCGCCCACATCAGCCAGCTGCGCACCACGGGTGTGCCCAGTTCGCGCAGCGCCACCCGGAAGATCCGGTCCGCTTCGACCCTGTCGATCGGCGGGCCCTCGTAATCTCCCTCGATGACGATCGCGTCGTGCAGGACAGCAGCGGCCGCGTAGCGCCCACTGCGCGGAACCAGCCAGGTGAACATCCAGGGCACAGACGCGAAATCGGTCCGGAACTGTTCCAGGTCGGAAGGAACAACGAACGGCTCGTCGTAGTCATCGCTGCGGTAACCGATCCGCCGCAGCAAGGTGAAGTCACGCCCGTCGACGCTGCGGACCTCAAGCCGGAGCGGCCCCCCGTCGCCGACGTCGAAGAAACGCCCCATCCTCACTCCTCGCCAGGGAGTCCGACGCCGAGAAGTTGCGTGAACGTGTCCTCCTGGCGGCGCAACACGGTCGTCGAGGCCGGCAGCAGCCGGAAGCGCCACCACGCACCGGGCGGGGCGAGCAGAGCCCGGCCCACCATCGCTCGGATGCTGACGGCGTGCGCCACGACCACCACGGTGCTGCCTGCGTACTGCTGATAGAGGTCAGAGAGCATCTCCTCGGTGCGGACACCGACTGCTGCCGTGGACTCCCCGCCCCCGGGCGCCGGTATGGTGCCGTCGGTATGCCACAGGGCCCGTTCGCCGGGCCACCTGGCATCGATGTCTGCGGGCCGCAGACCCTCCCAGTCGCCGAAGTCGCACTCCCGGGCACGGGCCTCGATCGTCGGCGCCAGGCCGAGCCGCTCGCCGACGACGGCCGCAGTCTCCTGGGTGCGGACCATCGGGGAGGTGAGTAACGCGGACGGCGAGGGCACGTCATCGAAAAGGCTCCGGCCGATGCGGTACGTCAGACGTGCGGCGGCATGCGCCTGCCGCCGCCCGATGTCGGTGAGCGAGGGCCCCGGCACCCCTGAACCGGAGTAGGCCCCGTGCGGTGTGAGTGGTGTCTCCCCGTGGCGCACGAGAACGACGGTGACGGCGTCACTACCGGCGGCGGCACCACTCATGCGAGCCGAACGAGGATGTAGCCGTAGTCCTCACTGCGGATCACTTCATCCGGCCCGGCGGCTGTGATCGCGGCCCGCTCGGTGAGGCTGAGCGTCAGCTGGACGCCGACGGTCGATTCGCCCTGGATGGCAACAACGCCGAGCCCTCCGGTCTGGGACCGCACTCGGTCGTAGAGCGACATCAGCCCGGCATCGATACCGGCTGCAGCGACCTCACGGCGCCGGGTAACGTCGGCGATCTCACTGTCGAGCCGTTCGAACTCGCGGTCGCGCTCGGCCTCGGCCTTCTCGACCTGTGCGCTGATGGCGGCGAGCTGCTCATCGATTGCGGCCGCGTCCTTCTCAGCCGCTTCGAGCCGCTCCATCACTTCCAGCTCGACTTCCTCCAGTGCACCCTGGCGTCTGGCGAGGGACTCGATCTCGCTGCTGAGTGCCTGCAGATCCTTCGGCGAGCCCGCTCCGGATTCGAGCCGCTTCCGGTCGCGTGCCGCGCGGATCTCCACCTGCTCCACATCGGCCTCGGCCTTGCGCAGCTCGCGGCGCACGTCCGAGACGAGCGTGTCAGTGGCGGTCTTGGCCCGCCCGAGGTCCTCGGCACGTCCCTCCAGTTCGGCGAGCGTGGCCAGGGTGGGGTGAGACTTGCGCTGGTGGGCGAGCTTGGCGAGTTGGGTGTCGAGCGCTTGGACGTCCAGCAGGCGTCGCTGGTCGGCAGCAGGGGCAGTGGTCACAGGGTTCCTCCGGTCTCGGCTCCGCCCAGCCTAGTGGTCCACGGGTCGCTCACGCGGGTGCTGACGATGGTCTCCACCCTCCCCCCGGAGTCACCGGCGAGGGCGCGGGCAGCCACGGGCAGCCACGGCCACTCGGTGGCCCAGTGCGCTGCGTCGATCAGGGCGGGTGCTCCGTCCTCCTCGCGCGCTTCGCCGGCCCGGTGGTGGCGGAGGTCGGCGGTCAGGTACACATCCGCCCCGGCCGCGCGGGCCGCCTCGAGGTAGGAGTCCCCGGCGCCGCCGCACACGGCAACAGTGGTGATGATCGCGTCGAGGTCGCCACTGACCCGGATACCCCCCGCTGTGGCTGGTAGGCGTTCAGCCACGACCGCCGCGAGCTCGCGCAGCGTGGTCGGTTCCTCCAGGCGCCCCACCCGTCCTGCGCCCACGTCTGACGACGGAGCATGCGTGGCGAGAAAGGAGTACGCCGGCTCTTCGTACGGGTGAGCGTCGCGCAGCGCAGCCGTGACGGCATCCCGCCGGCCGGATGGCACCACCATCTCCAGGCGACGCTCGGTGACACGTTCGTGGGTCCCAACCGCGCCGATGGCCGGCTCTGCGCCGTCCTGCGGGGTGAATTCGCCGGTGCCGGTGACCGACCACGCGCAGCCGGTGTAGTCCCCGACCGCGCCGGCGCCGGCCGCCGCCAGTGCTTCTCGGAGAGCTTCGGCCTCGGGCTCCGGTACGTACACCACGAGCACGTCCAGCGCCCGCCCCGGGGCCGGCACCAGCGGCCGGGTCTCCGCCAGGTCGAGTAAACCGGCGAGAGCGTCGTTGACACCACCGGCGGCGATATCGGCGTTGGTATGGGCGACATACAGGCCGATGCCTTCGGAGATGAGCCGGTGGATGACCCGACCCTTCGGGGTGGTGGCGGCCACCGAGTTCACCGGTCGCAGGAGCAACGGATGATGGGTGACCAGCAGATCGGCACCGGCCGCAGCGGCCTCGGCGACGACCTCTTCAGTGGGATCGACGGCGAACAGCACACGCTCGACGGGCGCCTGTGGTTCCCCAACCACGAGCCCGACGGCGTCCCACGCCTCCGCCGTAGCGGGCGGGTATCGGCGCTCCAGCAGATCGATGATCTCACGCAGGTGCAGCGGTGCGTCCATGTCGCGACCCTAACCTCTCCCACAGACAGGTGTGGCCCCCCGTCCTAGCCCGGCACGCTCGGGTGCATGCCGGTTCTGAGGGCGGATGCTGTTCGTTCACACGTCGACAGGGAGGCGCCGAATGGGTGCGCTGCACGCCTTGGGGCACTCTGGCAGGATCCTGGGGATGAGCGAGCCGCCGGATGACGAGGGTGACCAGATCGTCGACGCCTCCCCCAAGACGATCCTCGACGTCGTCGCGAAGGCCCTCGAGCTCCCTTTCTCCGACGAGGGCAGCAAGTGGCGCATCGACGGCATCGACGGTCAGACCATGTCGACGGGGCATGTGCTCCCGCTGGGTGCTACCACCGACCGGGCTGCGCTCGCCGCGCTGACCGTTCCCCTCGCCGAGGCCGCTGATCGCCGGTGGGGCCCGGGTCGCGACTTCGACGCGGCCCGCTATCCCCCAGAGCTGCTCGAGGAGGACCGCTACGATCCGCGAGCGATGCCTGCGAAGGTGGTGCGCGCCGTGGGTGCCGCACACGCCCGGTGGTGGCGCACCGGCGAGTTCGCGGTACTCCTCGTCGACACCAGCGCGAACGCCCCGGACAGCACGGACAGTGTGGCCGCGCTGGTGATGCTGCCGTGGCTGCGGATGGACGGGCCGCCTGCGGACTTCGTGCACTGGCGTCGGCTGCAGCACGGCGGTGAGCCGACTCCCTGGCCGGTGGACCTGCGATTCCTCAGCGACGACGAGGATCCCGCACTGCTCGGCGGCGACCTGCTGGTGGGTTCCGACGTCGTGGCTGCGATGGTTCGCCGTGAGGCTCTCCTCCAGGTGTCGGGCATGATCGCCTGGGCCGCCGAGCAGGGCGGTCGCGCATTCGGGTACTGGCTGGGACCCGAGCGGTCGCTGCGGGAGGAGGCTCCCATCGTCACCTTCGCCGGGGACCGTGGTTTCGACGTGCTCCTGGGACGCACCCTCTCCGAGGCGTTGTGCGCCTGGTATGCCGAAGAGCCCAGTCCCGACGCCGGCTACGCGAGGCTGGCACGGGCCTGCCGCGACCTGGGGGTGCCCGTTCCCGATGGCATGCCCCGCCCACCGGTGAAGGCTGCGGGCCCGACCCCGCAAGATCTGCTCGAGAAGGGCGAGGCGGCGATCGGTACCGAGGACGTCTGGGAACGTGCGGCCGCGTCACCGCTGCTCGCGGACCTCATCTCGCGCGAACGCGCCCGAGTACTGCACGCGGTATGGGAGATCGTCGCCACCCGCGATCCGGCGGTGCTCGAACCGCTGGCCGCCAGCCTGCCTGCGATCGGCCGTGCGACCTCAGGTCTCGACCTCGGCGGCGCGCTGCACGCGAACGCCGGCTCGCTCGAGCACGCCGTGGAGCGGCTGCGGCTGTTCCGGGACGGTACCTGCCTGTGCGCCGCCTACACGCACCGGCTGCCATTCTACGATCCGGCCAAGGAGGCCGGTCGCGGGCACATCCGCATCGAAGGAGAGGCGCCACGCAAGGACTGGGTGCCCGACCGGATCTGCGCATGCACGGCCTGCGGTCGCCGATTCAGAGTGGAGCAGGGCGAGTACCACTACACGTGGTGGAAGTGGACATCGCTGCCGGATCGCGATGAGGCGGCCGCCCTGGAGGAACTCCATCGGGTGATCCACCGCGAGGGTCTGCCCACCCCGCTCATCCACAACCGCGAGGGCCGGCTGCTCAACCAGGACTGGGTGAGGTACCAGAACGCGGACATGGTCGTCCTCCACTGGGCCGAGAATGGATGGGAGGTCTACCTCCAGGGCGAACGGGGCACCGCCTACGAGACCACCCGGCGTTCTGTTGCCACCATGGCCGACGGCGTCACCCAGGTTCTCCATGAGCTGCGTTTCCTTGCCAGGCTAGGCACGTAGTGCGCCTTCCTGTGCGCAGCGGTCGCCACTGGGAGCACGCCGACGACGTTGCCTGAGTCCGCAAACCGATCGGTGGGCCCAGAGGGACTCGAACCCCCGACATCCGCGGTGTAAACGCGACGCTCTAACCAACTGAGCTATAGGCCCTGGCAAGGGGCAAGAATAGCAAGCGACCTGACGCCCTCGACACCGCGCTCAGGTCGTCGATGCCTCGTCACCGTCCGGCCCGCCAGGCGCAGGCCACTGGCCACGTTCACGGAGCACCTCGCGCAGCACGTCGATGCGGTCCGAGACGATGCCGTCCACCCCGCGATCCAGCAGCGTCCTGATCGTCGCGGGGTCATCGATCGTCCACACGTGCACCTGCATGTGCTGGTGGTGTGCGCGGCGCACGAACGCCTCCGTGGCGATCTCGATGCCCCGCCAGCGCTTGGGTACCTGCAGCGCCACCGCACCGGCACGCGCGGCGGCCCGCGACCGCCCGAGCAGCATCGCCACCACCTCGCGCGGTGACGCCGACGTGGCCACCTCCGGTGCCAGCCGCCGCACCCGCCGCATCCGGGCATCGTTGAACGAGGCGACGACCACCCGGTTCTCCACGCCGTGTCGGCGCACGGCCTCGATCGCCGGCTCGACCACGTCATCGGACTTCACGTCGAGATTGACCCACAGGTGCCCGAACTCCTCCAGCAGCTCAGCCAGGGTGGGGATCGACTCACCACCGCTCAGGGTCGCCGCGCGCAAGTCGGTCGCCGACAGCTCGGCCACCGCTCGTGTCTCTCCCGTGATCCGTCCCAGGTCCGGATCATGCACCACGAAAGGCACCCCGTCCCGACTGGCACGCACATCGGTCTCGATGTAGGTGTACCCCAGCTCGACAGCATTGCGCACCGCCGTCAGGGTGTTCTCGATACCGGCGTTCGCAGGCAGACCCGCCCCGCCCCGGTGGGCCAGGGCCAGCGGTCCTCCTGGGAGTCTCATGCCGCCGCCCACAGGGCTTGGACCGCACTCAGATAGTCCTCGACGCGGCGCGCCTGCCCACGCGGACTCGTGATGGTCCAGGCCAGGGTGCCCTCGCCGTCGATCAGCACGCTCACCCGATCCGCGGCTCCGTCGGTCTCGTTGAACGCGCCGTACGCCCTGGCGATCGATCCGTGCGGCCAGAAGTCCGAGATCAGGGTGAACGGCAGCTCCTCCACCTCAGCCCACGCCCGCAGCACCATCATCGAGTCACAGGTCACCACCAGCAGCCGCGCACCATCTGCGGTGAGGTCCAGGTATGCATCCCGCAGCGCGGCCACCTCGCTGCCGCACACTCGTGTGAAGGCGAACGGGATGAAAACCAGCAGCACCGGCGCACCGCGCAGCGCCTCCAGTGACACCGGGGTGCCGTGGGTGTCCGGGGCCGTGAATGCCGGTGCCGGGCAGCCCACGTGCAGACTGCTCCCGAGGGAGGTGGTCACCGACCCCGCCCACGGGTGGTGAGCCGGAAACCTGACCAGTTCTCCCCTGCCGAGATCGTGCTCGTCGAGTGCAAACCAGCAGTCCGCGCTGCCTCGTCGACCTCCGGTGGACGCACGTGCCCTGGACGTCCGGGCTTGGGAGTGAAGACCCAGATCAACCCGCCATCTTCAAGGGTCGTCATGGAGTCGGTCATCAGATCGGTGAGGTCGTGGACGTCACCGTCCTCCTCCCGCCACCACAAGATCGCGGCGTCGGTGACGTCATCGAAGTCCTCGTCCACGAGCTCCTGCCCGGTGACCTGCTCCAGCTCCGCGCGCAGTTCCTCGTCGACATCCGCGTCGTACCCGAACTCCTGGATGACCTGTCCTTGCTTCACCCCGAACCGGGAACCCTGCTGGTCCTCGGTGCTCGCGGTCCCTGCCACGTTCGCCTCTCCTTCGCCGACCCCGCCCGGATGGCGGAGATATGAGACAACCGAACCGCACATGCACACCTGAGCGCAACCGAACGCTCCGCCACGGGGGATATCCGGTCCTGAGCCGACGCCCTCAGTACGGTGTCGGGGATGTCACACCTGCCGACGATGGCGTGCCCATGCCAAGGCATGACAATAGGATCGTCAGCGCAGTCCCTTGTGGTGTCCACACACCACGCAAGGATGATCGCCGAGCGCCGTGACCCGGTGCGGAGAGAAGAGAAGAGTCGTGACCTCACGCAACGAAGCCGGACCTCTGATCAATGGCCTGCTCAGCCAGGTTCCGGACATCGACCCGGACGAGACCGGCGAGTGGCTCGAGTCCCTCGACGGCCTGATCGAGGCCCGGGGCGGCCCGCGGGCCCGGTACATCCTGCTGAACATGCTCAAGCATGCGCGCGAGCGTGACGTCGCCGTTCCCTCGGCGATCACCACGCCCTACGTCAACACCATTGGTGTGCACGACGAGCCGTACTTCCCCGGCGATGAGGCCGTCGAGCGTCGCTACCGCTCCTACCTGCGCTGGAACTCCGCGGTCATGGTGACGCGAGCACAGCGACCCGGGATCGCCGTCGGTGGCCACATCTCCTCCTACGCCTCGGTCTCCACGCTCTACGAGGTCGGGCTGAATCACTTCTTCCGTGGCAAGGACCACCCAGGCGGCGGCGACCAGATCTACTTCCAGGGCCATGCCGCGCCCGGGATGTACGCCCGCGCCTATCTCGAGGGACGTCTCACCGAGGATCAGCTCGATTCCTTCCGCCAGGAGCTCTCCCGGCCCGGTGGTGGTTTGCCCTCCTACCCGCACCCGCGGAACATGCCCGACTTCTGGGAGTTCCCCACGGTGTCGATGGGTCTGGGACCGGCGAGTGCCATCTACCAGGCCTGGGTCAACCGCTACATGCACTTCCGCGGCATCAAGGACACCTCCGAGCAGCGGGTGTGGGCCTTCCTCGGCGACGGCGAGATGGACGAGCCGGAGTCGCGCGGCATGCTGCAGCTGGCCGCGCAGCAGAACCTGGACAACCTGACCTTCGTGGTCAATTGCAACCTGCAGCGGCTCGACGGTCCGGTGCGCGGCAACGGCAAGATCATCCAGGAGCTCGAGGGCTTCTTCCGCGGCGCCGGCTGGAACGTCATCAAGGTCGTCTGGGGTCGCGAGTGGGACGCCCTGCTCGAAGCCGACAAGGACCGCGCGCTTGTCAACCTCATGAACAACACCCCGGACGGTGACTTCCAGACCTACCGGGCCGAGGACGGTGCGTTCATCCGTGAGCACTTCTTCGGGCGTGATCCGCGCACCAAGGCGCTCGTGGCGAATATGAGCGATGACGACATCTGGGCGATGAAGCGCGGTGGGCATGACTACCGCAAGCTGTTCGCCGCCTACAACGCCGCCGTCAACCACACCGGCGCTCCCACCGTGATCCTCGCGCACACGGTCAAGGGCTACGGCCTGGGCTCCTCCTTCGCGGGCCGCAACGCCACGCACCAGATGAAGAAGCTCAAGGAGAACGACCTGAAGGGCCTGCGGGACTCGCTGCGCCTGCCGATCTCCGATGAGGCCATCGAGGCCGACCCGTACCTGCCGCCCTATTACCACCCCGGCATGGACGCCCCGGAGATCGAGTACATGATGGACCGGCGCAAGAAGCTGGGCGGATTCCTGCCCGAGCGTCGCTCCAAGTACACCGAGGTCACCCTCCCGGCAGACAAGGCCTACCAGCGCCTGGCCAAGGGCTCCGGACAGCAGGAGGCAGCCACGACGATGGCGCTCGTGCAGCTGTTCAAGGAGCTGTTGCGGGACAAGGAGTTCGGCCATCGGATCGTGCCGATCATCCCGGATGAGGCGCGTACCTTCGGTCTGGACGCGATCTTCCCGAGCCTGAAGATCTTCAACACCAACGGCCAGAACTACCTCTCGGTCGACCGCGAGCTGCTCCTGAGCTACAAGGAGGACGAGACTGGCGGTCTGCTGCACACCGGTATCAACGAAGCCGGTTCGGCGGCTGCCTTCCAGGCCGTCGGCACCTCCTACGCCACGCACGGCGAGCCGATGGTGCCGTTCTACTTCTACTACTCGATGTTCGGGTTCCAGCGCACCGGCGACCAGTTCTGGGCCGCCGGTGACCAGCTCACCCGTGGCTTCCTGATCGGTGCCACGGCCGGCCGGACCACGCTGACCGGTGAGGGCCTGCAGCACGCTGACGGGCACTCCCCCGTGCTGGCCGCCACGAACACCGCGGTCGTCCAGTACGACCCGGCGTACGGATACGAGATCCGGCACATCGTCAAGGACGGCCTGCAGCGGATGTACGGCACAGAGGATCCCCGCGATCCGAACGTCATCTACTACCTCACGGTGTACAACGAGCCGATGATCCAGCCCGCCGAGCCGGAGGACGTGGACGTCGAGGGCATCCTCAAGGGCATCCACCGCCTCGAGGCTCCCACCGACGGCGACGGTCCCGTCGTCCAGCTGCTCGCCTCGGGCGTCGCTGTGCCGTGGGCACTTGAGGCGCGCCGGATCCTCGCTGAGGACTGGGGCGTGCGCGCAGCCGTGTGGTCGGTGACCAGCTGGGGCGAGCTGCGCAAGGACGGCTTGGCGGCCGACCGCGAGGCGTTCGTCAACCCCTCAGGCGAGCAGCGCGAGGCGTACGTGACGGCGAAGCTCAAGGATGCCGGCGGCCCGTTCGTGGGCACCTCCGACTACGACTTCCAGGTGCCGGACCTCATCCGCACCTGGGTGCCCGGTGACTACTGGACGCTCGGTGCGGACGGCTTCGGCTTCTCCGACACCCGTCCGGCCGTCCGCCGTCACTTCCTCATCGACACTCAGTCGATCGTCACCCGCGCCCTACAGGCGCTCGCACAGCGCGGTGAGGTGGACGCCGCTGCCCCGGCGCAGGCGGTGGAGAAGTACCAGCTGCTCGACGTCAACGCCGGCACCACCGGCACCGCAGGCGGAGACTCCTGAGGTCGCCTTTCCACAGCGCACCACCACGACGGCGGAGCTCACCTGCATCATGGTGGGCTCCGCCGCCGTGTATGGAGCCTTGGCCGCAGACGGTGCGGGCTCAGTCCACCGTGCTCGCGTCGGATTCTGCCCGCGCCACGAAAGGCTCCAGCTCGGCAACGATGCGTGGCGTGTCGTGGTGAGTACTCAGCTCGGCCAGGTCCCGCAGGTGCCGGCGGGCATCGGTGACCCGAGCCGCTTCCAGCGCTGCTTCGACAATCTGGCGCCCCGCCTCGGGTGACTGCTCAGCCGGGGACCAGTGCCCGACACCCAGCCCGAGCGCCTCGGCGGGCAGATGGGCAGCGCGGAGCATCTTGATTCCCTCGATGAGCGCCAGTCCGGACGTCTCCCGCTCGCAGGCTGCACCGAGCCGTCGCATGGCGCCCTCCTTGTCGTCCTCGAGGGACAGGCGCGCCAGTTCGATCAACGGGTACCAGCCCCGTGGGCGCCCCGCCAGTTCCTCCGCCAGGGCCCAGTGCGCCGTATCCGCCTCCCGGGAACTGGTCACCGGAGCGACATCAGCAGTCAGCGGGTCCGGATGCTCGACCTCGGCAGCACGCCGTCGCACGATCTCCGCGAGGGTGGAGAATGCCTCGACGTCGTTCGGGTCCTCCTCGAGCCGCGCCCGCAGTCCCGCCTCGGCCTCCGCATCCGGTGGCGGCGGCGCCGATGTGACCCGCGCCTGCGCCTGGGGACGGCTCGGAGCAGGGCGGAAGACGTCTCGCAGGCGCTTGATCAAGGACATGCGTCCAGCGTATCCGAGCACCTCGTGGCCCACCCGCGCTCCCGTGACGGCTGTATCCGCCGCGTGGGCGGCATAGAGTTTTGTGGGATTCCCACAATCGCAGGGGGTACCCTCGGCGCATGACGAGTGCGCGGGGTGACTCCTCGACCCCGGAGATGGTCCGCAGGCTGCGCGGCGGGACGGATCTGCTCACCGCTGCCGCCATGCGGCGTCTGGACGCCGAACTGCCCTGGTACCGGGCTCTACCTGCCGAGGATCGCTCGTGGATCGGGCTGGTCGCCCAATCCGGTATCGCCAGTTTCATCACCTGGTACGAGAATCCGGGCCGCGGTTCCTACAACGCCGCCGAGATCTTCCGCGCCGCACCGCCCGAGCTGACTCGCTCCATCTCACTGCAGCACACCCTGCAGCTGGTCCGGATCGTCGTCGAGATCGTGGAAGGGCACACCGAGGAGCTGGCCGCCCCCGGTCAGCAGGCCGCGTTGCGGGAGGCGGTGCTGCTGTACTCGCGCGAGGTCGCCTTCTCCGCCGCCGAGGTCTACGCCCGCGCGGCCGAGAGCCGTGGCGCGTGGGACGCACGCCTGGAAGCGCTCGTCGTCGATTCGCTGCTGCGGGGCGATCCCGACGATTCGCTGCACTCGCGCGTGGCCGCGCTCGGCTGGGCCGGCCGTGGCAGCACACTGGTGATGGCGGGTACGGCGGAGGAGACGCTGGACGAGGTCGGTGCCGCCGAACTGCGCCGCGCCGCCCGGCGAACCGCTCAGGATGCGCTGGTGGGCATCCAAGGCAATCGCCTGGTGGTCGTGCTCGGCGGCGAGGGAAACCTGCGTGAGCAGGCGCACGCCCTGCTGGACAGGTTCGGGCCGGGACCGGTCGTGATCGGCCCGGAGGTGCCCGAGCTTGCGGATGCGGGGCGTTCCGCACGCGCTGCCCTCTCGGCGCTGGACGCCGTCCGTGCCTGGCCGAGCGCCCCGCGCCCGGTACTCGCCGACGAGCTGTTGCCCGAGCGTGTCCTCACCGGCGACCGGGATGCCCGCCGCACATTGTTGGCCGAGGTGTACACGCCGTTGCAGGCCGTGGGCGGACCGTTGCTGCAGACCCTGAGCGTGTACCTGAACGAGGGGCGTTCACTGGAGGCGACCGCCCGTCAGCTGTACGTGCACCCGAACACCGTGCGCTACCGGTTGCGGCGGATCGCGACGGTCACCGGGTGGGACCCCGTCGATGCGCGGGAGGGATTCGTCCTGCAGATCGCGATCGCCGTCGGCAAGCTCGCCGAGGGTGTGGCGCTATGACCAGCACCCGATTTGTAGGATGTGCACAAACGCCCCGAAACAACCTGGTGCAATCCGTCGTGCCCGGATCACCACCGACGACGGAAAGGTGAGAACGGTGATCGCACTACTCAGTCCAGGACAAGGAGCGCAGGCTCCCGGCATGCTCGGCCCATGGCTCGAGGTGCCCGGCACGGACGACCTGCTCAGCGCCTGTGCCGAGGCCGCCGGGCTCGATCTGCGCACACTCGGCACCACCGCCGATGCGGAGACGATCAAGGACACGGCCGTGGCACAGCCGCTGATCGTGGCCGCCTCGCTGCTGAGCCTGCACGCCCTGCAGGCGGCGTTGGTCACCCGCGAGGCCTCGCTGGCCGGCACGTCCGACTGGGTGGACATCGCCGCCGGGCATTCAGTCGGCGAGTTCGCCGCTGCGGCCTCGGCCGGGGTCCTGACCCCCACCGACGCACTCCACCTCGTCGGCGTGCGCGGAGCAGCCATGGCCGAGGCGGCCGGACGCGCGGAGACCGGGATGAGCGCCGTCGTCGGTGGGCAGCCGGCGGAGGTGGAGGCGGCCCTGGCCGCCCACGATCTCGTCGGAGCGAACGTCAACGCCGGCGGGCAGGTGGTGGCAGCCGGACTGCTGACGGACCTGCGAGCACTCGAGGCCGACCCGCCGGCGCGAGCCCGGGTGATCCCGCTCGCGGTTGCCGGCGCCTTCCACACCTCCTACATGTCCCCCGCCGTCCAAGCGGTGCAGGCCGTCGCCGATGGCCTCTCCCCTGCCGACCCGGCCGTGCGACTGCTCAGCAACGCGGCCGGCAATACGATCACCTCGGGTGGGGAGGCGCTCGCCGGGCTCGTGGCGCAGATCTCTTCACCTGTGCGGTGGGACCTGTGCCAGGAGGCCATGCTGACGGCGGAGGTCACCGCCGCTGTCGAGCTCGCCCCGGCGGGAGTCCTCACCGGCCTGGCGCGCCGCAGCATGCGTGGGGTGGAGACCGTCGCGTTGAAGTCCCCCGACGACCTCGATGCCGCAGTCGACCTGATCATCCGCACCCGCTCCACGAGGGAGTCCTGATGTCCAAGCCCGCACTCGCCCAGCGCCCGACGGTCGCCGGCAGCCGCCTGCTCTCCGTCGGTGGGGTCCGCGGCGAGAACCTCGTCCCGAACGACGACATCGTCGGCCCGATCAACTCCTCGGACGAGTGGATCCGCCAGCGCACGGGAATCCGCAGCCGGGCACGCGCGAACAGTGACACGACCGTCAAGGATCTGGCCGTCGGCGCCGCGCAGGACGTCCTGGCCAAGGCATCGCTGACCGGTAGCGATATCGGCGCGGTACTCGTCTCGACGGTGACACACTTCGAGCAGACACCCTCGCTCGCGGCAATGGTGGCGGACGCGATCGGCGCCACCCCCGCGGCGGCGTACGACATCTCCGCCGCCTGCGCCGGCTACTGCTACGGCATCGCCCAGGCGGACGCGATGGTCCGATCCGGTGCCGCCGAGCATGTGCTCGTCATCGGCGTGGAGAAGATGAGCGACTTCATCGACCCCACCGACCGGTCCATCTCCTTCCTGCTCGGCGACGGTGCCGGTGCGGCGGTCGTCGGACCGTCGGACACTCCCGGGATCGCCCCCACCGTCTGGGGCAGTGACGGTGGACAGGCCGGCGCGATCTACCAGACGCATTCGTGGCTGGACTACCGGCGGGCCGAGCTCGGTGAGCCTGTCCCGACCGACACTCCGGAGCTAGCCGAGGAGGTCAGCCAGATCACCTCCCCCACGCTGCGCCAGCAGGGCCCGACGGTGTTCAAATGGGTGATCTCGTCGATGCCGGAGATCGCCCGGCGCGCGGTCGCTGCGGCCGGGCTGGAGCTCTCCGACATCGATGTCTTCATCCCGCACCAGGCCAATATGCGTATCACCGACCAGCTGTTGAAGCTGATCGACTTCCGCGAGGACGTCGTGGTCGGCCGTGACATTGCCGACACCGGCAACACCTCTGCAGCGTCGGTACCGCTCGCCACCGAACGCCTCCTCCGCGAGGGGCAGGCCCACAGCGGCGACATCGCGCTCCAGATCGGCTTCGGGGCCGGCCTGGTCTACGCCGGGCAAGTCGTCATCCTCCCCTGAACGCGCCTCACACCTGGCCCTGACCGACGAGGGCCCCCGCGCGCCGAATGGCGATGCGGGCTCACTGTCGGCAACACTGGACCCGACTCACGTCGAACACCAAGAAACGGAGAACCCATGGCGAACAGCAACGAGGAGATCCTCGCCGGTCTGGCGGAGATCGTGAACGAGGAAACCGGACTGGCTACGGACGCCGTCCAGGCGGACAAGTCGTTCACCGACGACCTCGACATCGACTCGCTGTCGATGATGACGATCGTCACCCTGGCCGAGGAGAAGTTCGAGGTCCGCATCCCGGACGAAGAGGTCAAGAACCTCACCACCGTGGGTGACGCGGTCGCGTTCATCGCCCAGGCCCAGGCCTGACGTTACGCGCCGCCCATCCGGCGCGGCCGGGCGCGTCACCTCACCGGTGACGCGCCCGGCCCGAACACTCACCCCAACTTTCCTGACGGAGACTAGCCATGACCGACCAGCCGAATGTCGTCGTCACCGGACTCGGCACCACTAATCCCCTTGGTGGCGACGTCGAGAGCACGTGGGCCGGAGCCCTCGCGGGCCGGTCCGGGGTCCGCACCCTCACCTACGACTGGGTCAGTCGGTACGACCTGCCCGTGACCTTCGCCGGACAGCTGGCTGTTCCGGCCGAGGACGTGCTGGCTCGCCCCGAGATGCGGCGGATGGACCCCAGCGCGCAGTTCGCGATGATCGCGGCCCGTGAGGCTTGGGCCGACGCAGGCGCTCCGGAGATCGACGGCGAACGCCTTGGCACCGTAGTGGCCTCCGGTATTGGCGGCGTCACGACCCTCGTCAACGCATGGGACACCATCAAGGAGAAGGGTGTCCGGCGCGTCCTTCCGCTGACCGTGCCGATGCTCATGCCCAACTCCCCGGCGGCCTACGTCTCCATCGAGGTCGGCGCGAAGGCCGGTTCCCACACCCCTGTCTCGGCCTGCGCCTCCGGCGCGGAGGCCATCGGCTATGCCTTGGAGATGATCCGCACCGGGCGTGCCGACATGGTCGTCGCCGGTGGCACCGAGGCCGCCACCCATCCACTCCCGATCGCCTCGTTCGCGAAGATGCAGGCGCTGTCCACCCGCAACGACGATCCGGCGGGTGCCTCACGGCCCTACGACGTGGATCGCGACGGTTTCGTCCTCGGTGAGGGCGCCGCCGTCCTGGTGCTCGAGCGGGAAGACCACGCGCTCGCCCGCGGAGCGACCATCTACGCTCGCATCGCCGGTGTCGGGATGAGTGCCGACGCCTACGACGTCGCCCCTCCCGACCCCTCCGGTGCCGGTCAGTCGCGTGCGCTGCGCCTGGCGTTGGAGAACGCCGGGATCACCCCGGCTGACCTGGTGCATGTGAACGCCCACGCCACGTCCACGCCTGCCGGCGATGGCGTCGAGGCTGCGGCGATCCGCGCCACGCTGGGCGATGACGCCGACCACATCGCGGTCTCGGCGACGAAGTCGATGACCGGCCACCTCCTCGGTGGTGCCGGCGCACTGGAGTCCTTGTTCACGATCCTCGCCGTGCGCGACCGCAAGGCGCCGCCGACGATCAACGTGGCCAACCCCGAACCCGGCCTGCCGATCGACCTCGTTCGCGATGCCCCGCGTGACTTGCCGTCCGGGCAGATCGCCGCGGTGAACAACGCCTTCGGATTCGGCGGGCACAACGTCGCCCTGGTGGTGACGAACGCCTGAGTCTGACCGCACGACCATGACGGCGGCCGGTCACCCTGGGTGACCGGCCGCCGTCATGCGTGACGAGTGTTCAGCGACCGGTCAGCTGGCAGCGAGTCACCAGCGATCTCACAGTCAGCCCATAGTCAGCCCACACGGTGCAACCAGCGCACCGGTACGCCCGCGCCCGCGTAGCGGAACGGCTCCAGCTCATCGTCCCAAGCCTGTCCGAGGGCGAGCTCCAGCTCACGTGACATCCGCGACGGATCACCGACATGCTCCATCGCCGCACGTACCCGGTCCTCGGGGATGACGTTGTTGCCGTGCGCATCGACCTGCGTGTGGAAGATCCCCAGCTCGGGCGTGTGCGACCACCGGCCACCGTCGACGCCCCGGCTCGGCTCCTCGGTGACCTCATATCGCAGGTGAGTCCACCCACGCAGGGCCGAGGCCAGACGAGCGGCAGTGCCAGCAGGTCCCATCCAGGACGTCTCGGCCCGGTACATCCCGGGTGCTGCGGGTTGTGCGGCCCAATCGAAGGACGTCTGGCCCTCCAGCACCGAGCCTGCCGCCCATTCGACATGCGGGCAGAGTGCACGGGGCGCCGAGTGCACGAAAAATACGCCGCGGGTGATCACACCTGACATGCCGTTCCCTCCTGTGTGTGGTCGAGATGCGTCTTCCCCAACGTCCTCGGCCCTGCACAGTCCTGAACGACTCACGGCTTGCGTGCCCCATCATGCCTCATCACCAGCCATTCGTGCACCCCTGAACCGCTTCCGGGGTGTCAGAAGCGGAGACGGACCTCCCGCATCGCCTCCCGCCGCACCTCGGCATCGAGCCGGGAGAGGTAGAGCCGTCCGTCCAGATGGTCGCATTCGTGCTGCAGGCAGCGGGCCATCAGACCCTCCCCCTCGACCCGGACGGGCCGGCCCTCCAGATCGGTACCTTCGACACGTGCGTAGGTGGCTCGCTGGGTCGGGTAGTACAGCCCGGGTACTGAGAGGCAACCCTCGTCACCACCCTGGATCTCGTCGGAGATCTCGACCAGCTGCGGGTTCAGCACGTAGCCCAGTTCGCCCTCGACATTCCAGGAGAAGGCGCGCAGGTCGACTCCGATCTGGTTCGCCGCCAGCCCCGCCCGACCGTCCCGGTCCACGGTCTCCAGCAGATCGGTCACGAGCCCGCGGATCCGGTCGTCGATGCGCTCGATCGGGGCACAGCGAGTGCGCAGCACGGGATCCCCGACCACGCGGATGTCACGAATGGCCATGGCGCACCATCCTGCCACGAGCGGGCCGCCACCTCATCGATCACGCGGGCGAGCTGATCCGCGTGGGCGCGTCACCAAGGTCGCGCCCACGCGTGCGCGTCAGAAGTCAGCTAGGTCCCAGGCATAGGTGGGGACCTCGCCGGTGAAATCAAGCCACGGTTCCCACAAGATGCCGCCCGGCTCGCGCGGGGCATCCATCAGAGCCCAGCCCGTGTAGGTCTCCCCCGGGCTCATGTCCGAGGGTGCCTGCTGTGACTCGTCCAGACAGAACAGCCCCGCGAAAGCGCTGATATCGGCCATCTTGTTGCCTCCGGTGTCGAGGAGGCCGAGCTCGAAGGTGCTGAAACTCCAGGTGCCCTCCGAGTAGTCCGCAAGCTCGGGCAGTGTGGTGAACTCGAACTCCATCGCCACGTACTCACCCTCGGCCTCGGCGCAGATGAAGGAATTCGGATCCGGCTGCCAGTTGCGTTCCACCTGCAGCAGCCGGACCTCCACGATCGGCGTGCCATCGTCAGTGACGATCGCGGGGTCGGACGGGCTCAGTACCTCGTAGTCACCGGTCAGAGCGCCGGATCCACCGCCATCGTCGGTGGGCTCCTGTGTCGGCTCTTCGGTCGGCTCATCGGTGGTGGGCTCGTCCGTGGGCTCGCTGGTGGTCGGATCATCGGTCGGTTCGCTCGTACTGGTCGGTTCGACCACAGGCTCCGGCTCGTCCTCGCCCCCGAAGATCAGGCTCAGTGCCAGCGCGATTCCGCCGATCACGACGACGGCGATCAGCACGACGACACCGATGATCAGACCCGTACGGCTCTTCTTCTGGCCAGGTCCGCCGGGCGGCGGCCCGCCAGGCCCCGGTGCTGCACTACCAGCGGGCCCCTGACCCCACGGCCCACTACTGCCGGGAGCGGGCGCAGCGGCGTAGGACGCGGTGTACGGCCGGGCCGCGCCATCGGCCGGTGCGTACTGCCCGGGCACCGGCGCCTGAGGCTGACTCGGGTCGAATCCGCTCGGACCTGGCTGGGAGGAACTGCTGAACTGACCGGAACTGTGCGCGTGCGCCTGCTGCCCGAACTGCCCCTGCGGGTATGGCTGCGCAGCGCCACCCTGGCCCGGAGCGAATCCCTCGTGACCGGCACCAGTGACTGAGTCGGGCGCGCCCGTGCTGCCGGCCTGGCCTGGCGTGCCGGCGCCACCGAGGTAGCCCGGCACGCCGGACTGGGGTGCCGACGCCGGGAACTGTTCCGTCGGCTGGGCCAGTTGTTCGGTCGGCTGGGCCAACTGCTCGGTGTGCTGCTCAGCGGGCGGTCCGGCGACGGGATCAGTTTCCGAGGTGAGCCCCGCATCGGCTTCCGCTCGACCGTCCTCCTCGGGCACCGATGCGCTGTCGCCCTCCACCGGCTGCGGCTCGGCCGGCTGGGTCTGTGTCGGCTGCGGCTCGGCCGGCGCAAAGGGCGACGGGGCGGAAGCCTGCGGCACCGGCGGGTGCTGCGCTCCCCCGGGCGCAGGTGCTTCGGTGCCACCAGCGTCAACGGGAGCGGAAGGGACGCCGTCGGGAACCCAGAACTGCCAGCCCTGCGGAGCAGGCGGCCAGGTCGGGTCGGGTTGCCAACCCTCGGGCGGCTCCCATCCCGGCGGCGGCGTCGGCCACCCGGGTGGCGGGTTGAATCGGTGTCCCATTGCGGCTCCCTGGTCAGTTCCCTCGGACAGCGATCATCGTAGAGAACAACCGGCCCGGGCGCTGCCCCCGCCCATGGACAGGACTGCCCACCCGGCCCGGTGACCGGGCGGGCCATCCCACGACAGCCCGCCTGCCCGTCAGTCGACGGTGACGCTCACGGTCACGAAGGAATGCGCCGGCAACTCCACGTGCAGACCGCCCTCGTCGACTCGCAGTCCCTCGTGCACCTGCGGCGCGACCGCGGCAGGCGCCTCGGGCGTGTTGTGCTCGGCCAGGTTCGGTGCGGTCAAGATTCGGCTCTCGACGCCGCTCACCGTGCACCCGCGCAGATCGAGGTGAACCGCAGCAGGCTCGACAGCGTCCAAGTTCGACAGTGAGACGAGCACCTTCCCGTCCTTCCGGCTGGCCGAGACCGAGACCGTCGCCAGGGTCTCCTCGTTCACCGCACGCTGCGGCAGACCGCCCGGAACGTCGACGCGGAGGCTCTGAGCATCCTGATGACCGGCGTTCATCTCGAACACGTGATAGGTCGGCGTGAGGACCAGAGCCCCCGAATCCGGATCGGTGAGGATCATCGCCTGGAGCACGTTCACCGTCTGGGCGATGTTCGCCATGACGAGGCGGTCGGCGTGCCGGTGGAAGATGTCGAAGTGGGTGCTCGCCACCAGCGCGTCACGCATGGTGTTCTGCTGGTACAGGAATCCCGGATTGGTGCCCGGTTCCACGTTCCACCACGTGCCCCACTCGTCGAGGACGAGACCGACCTTCTTCTCCGGGTCGTAGTTGTCCATCACCGTGGAGTGCCCGCGCAGCAGGCGATCGGTGTGGGCTGCCTTGACCATGGTGGCGTAGTAGTCGTCCTCGGTGAACTCGGTGGAGCTGCCCTTGTCCGCCCAGGTCCCGGCGATCGTGTAGTAGTGCACCGAGATCGCCTGGTAGATCCCGCGCGGGTCACGTCCGCATCCACCGAGCTCGTTGAGCGCCTTCATGAGGGTCTCGGTCCAGACGTAGTCGTCTGAGTTCGCCCCGGCCGCGATCCGGTAGAGGGTGTTCTCACCGTGGTCGCGGCAGTAGGTCGCGTACCGTCGCGCCTCCTCCGCATAGTGCTGGGCGGACATATTGCCACCGCACCCCCAGGCCTCGTTCCCGATACCCCAGAACGGCACCCTCCACGGCTCCTGGCGCCCGTTCTGCTTGCGCAGCCGCACCATGGGTGAATCGCCCTCCCGTGTGAGGTACTCCACCCAGTCGGCCATCTCGCGCACCGTGCCCGAGCCGACGTTGCCGTTGATATATGGCTCAGCGCCCAGCATCTCGCACAGGTCCATGAACTCGTGGGTGCCGAAGTGGTTGTTCTCCTCGACGTTGCCCCAGTGAGTGTTGACCATGGCTGGGCGTTCGACCTTCGGGCCGATCCCGTCCATCCAGTGGTACTCGTCGGCGAAGCACCCCCCGGGCCAGCGCAAGTTCGGGATCTTCAGCGCCCGAAGGGCCTCGACGACGTCCGTACGGATACCGCGTTCGTTCGGGATGTCGCTGTCTGGACCGACGTAGAAGCCGCCGTAGATGCAGCGGCCCAGGTGTTCAGCAAAGTGCCCGTACACGTGGCGGCTGATCACCGGGCCTGGGACGTCGGCGTTGATGATGGCGCGCGTGGCAGCGACCTCGGTGGTCATGGGAGGACTCCAGTGTGCTCGAGGATGGCGACGTTGTAACGTTATTACAGCGTAGTCGCGAGACCGCCACCTCACCAGCACCACACGCCTGCGCCTACATCGCGCGGCGGTACTGCCCTCCGACCTCGTACAGGGCATGGGTGATCTGACCGAGTGTGTGTGACCCGACGGCACGGAGCAGTTCAGCGAATACGTTCCCGTCGGTGCGTGCGACCTGCTGCAGACGGAGCAGCGCGTCCGGATCGGTGGGGTTGCGCGCCTCCTGCCAGCGTCGCACGGACTCCACCTGCGCATCCTTCTCTGGCTCACCGGCACGCACCAGCATCGCCTCGCCACCGCGTTGCGTCTCGCCCGGGGGCCGGAAGGTGTTGACCCCCACGATGGGGAGCGAGCCATCATGTTTGCCCTGCTCGTAGCGCATCGACTCGTCCTGGATGCGCCCACGCTGATACCCGGTCTCCATCGCGGCCAGCACTCCCCCGCGCCTGCTGATGGCGTCGAACTCCTCGTACACGGCCGCCTCGACGAGGTCGGTCAGCTCAGTCATCACGAAACTCCCCTGCCACGGATTCTCGCACCGGCTCAACCCCAGTTCCTGCTGCAGGATCAGCTGGATCGCCACCGCGCGTCGCACGCTCTCCTCGGTTGGCGTCGTCACAGCCTCGTCGTAGGCATTGGTGTGCAGACTGTTGCAGGCATCGAACTGCGCGTACAACGCCTGCAACGTGGTCCGGATGTCGTTGAACTCCACCTCCTGGGCGTGCAGCGAACGTCCGGAGGTCTGGATGTGGTACTTCAGCAGCTGCGAACGCGGCGAAGCCCCGTACCGGTCCCGCAAGGCACGCGCCCAAATCCGGCGGGCCACCCGCCCGATCACCGCGTACTCGGGGTCCATGCCGTTGGAGAAGAAGAACGACAGGTGCGGGGCGACGTCGTCGACCTTCAAGCCCCGGGCGAGGTAGTACTCCAGCAGGGTGAATCCGTTGGCTAGCGTGAACGCGAGCTGGGTCACCGGGTTCGCCCCCGCCTCGGCGATGTGATACCCGGACACCGACACCGTGTAGAAGTTGCGCACCCCCTCGGTCACCGCGAACTCCTGCACATCGCCCATCATCCGCAGCGCGAAGTCGATACCGAAGATGCAGGTGTTCTGCGCCTGGTCCTCCTTCAGGATGTCCGCCTGCACCGTGCCACGGACGGTCGCCAGCGTCTCGGACCGGATCCTGCGATACGTCTCGGCTTCGACCAGGTCGGCTCCGTCCACCCCCAGCAACCCGAGGCCGAGTCCATCGTGCCCGGCCGGCAGCTCGTCCCGGTAGCGCGGCGCCTGCGCGCCGAGCATGGCAGCGATCCGGGCCTGGGCTGCCTCCCATCGCCCGGGATCGGCGCGCAGGTACTTCTCCACCTGCTGATCGATCGCGGTGCGGAAGAACATCGCGAGGATGGTCGGAGCCGGTCCGTTGATCGTCATCGACACCGACGTCCCCGGCGCGCACAGATCGAATCCGGAGTACAGCCGTTTCATGTCGTCCAGCGTCGGCACGCTCACTCCGGAGTTGCCCACCTTGCCGTAGATGTCCGGCCGCGTCGCCGGATCCTCGCCGTAGAGGGTGACCGAGTCGAACGCCGTCGACAGCCGTGCGACCTCCTCACCGCGACGGAGGTAGTGGAACCTGCGGTTGGTCTGCTCCGGGGTTCCCTCCCCGGCGAACATGCGCGTCGGATGCTCCTCGGTGCGCCGGTATGGATAGACCCCCGCGGTGTAGGGGAACGCTCCGGGGGTGTTCTCCGTGTGCAGGAAACGCAGCAGGTCACCGGCGCTGTCGAAGTGCGGTGCAGCCACCCGCGGCACCGGCGTGCCGCTGAGGGTGGCCGTCCGATTCTCGACGGCGATCTCCCGTCCGCGCACGCGGTAGCGCCCCGTAGCAGCCGTCAGGGAGCTTGCCCGTTCGGGCCATCGCCGTAGCAGGTCCAGTGAATCATCGCTCAGCTCGTCGAGTGCCTGCTGGTACGCCGCGCGCAGTTGCTCGTGAGTGCTGTCGGCACCGGGATCGGCAGTTCCGGCGAAGGGGTACCAGAGCTCGGGGAGTTCGCTGTCCTCCACGGCCGCGAGGGCCCGGTGCAGTGCCTGCACCCGGTCCGCACTCCGGCATTCGTCGTCGATGCGGGATCGGGTGTCGAGCGCGTGCTCAGCGATCTCGGCCAGGTACCGGCTCCGGTCTGCTGGGATGATCCCGTCAGCCCCGACCACCAAAGCATCGGCTGCGGGCCCACCAGCCGCGTGGGGATCTGCGCGAGGCTGGGCGGGCGGTTGTGCCGCCCAGCGCCCGCCGAGTCGTGCACACAGAGCCTCGAAGGCGGCGTCCACACCCGGGTCCCGGAATCGGCTGGCGACCGTGGGGTACACCGGGATCTCGGCGTCCGTCAGGTCGAAGGCGAGCCGGTTGCGCCGCCACTGCTTGCGCACGTCCCGCAGCGCATCCTCTGCTCCTCGCCGGTCGGCCTTGTTGAGGATCACCAGGTCCGCGAGGTCGAGCATCTCGATCTTCTCGAGCTGGCTGGCCGCGCCGTAGTCGCTGGTCATGACGTAGACCGGAACGTCCACCAGGCCGGCCACCGAACCATCCGATTGGCCGATTCCAGCGGTCTCCACCAGCACCAGATCGAAGCCGATGGCTTGCAGTGCCCGGATGCTGCTCCCGACGACGGCGCTGAGAGAGGCGTCACGGCGCCGGGTGGCGAGCGAGCGGACGAAGACGCGCTCCGAGCCCGCACTGTTCAGCCGGATCCTGTCACCCAGGAGCGCTCCTCCGGTTCGGCGGCGGGTCGGATCGACGGCGAGGACGGCGATCCGATGCTGAACGTCGCGGTCGAGGAAACGGAGCAGGAACTCATCGATCACCGAGGACTTCCCAGCGCCGCCGGTGCCGGTCACCCCGACCACCGGAGCCAGCCCTGCGCTCCGGTCAGCGGACTGGAGAAGGTGAGAGACGCCGTCATCGGCTGCACTGCCGTTCCCGGGCGCAGGGCCGTTCTGGACTGCAGGGCCGTTCTCGATCGCGCTGAGCAGGCGGGCTACGGCCTGCTCATCCTCGGGCGCCGGCAGACGGGTCGGTATGGCTGGGTCCTGCCGCCTCGCCTTCGCGCGCTCGAGTAGGTCCTCGATCATGCCGTCGAGGCCGAGTTCGAGGGCGTCGTCGGGGTGATAGATCCGTTCGACCCCCGCGCGTTGCAGGGTCGCCATCTCCTCGGTGGTGATGGTGCCACCACCACCCCCGAAGATGCTGATATGCCCGGCCCCGTGGCTGGCCAGGCTCTGCACGAGGTAGGTGAAGTACTCCATGTGGCCGCCCTGGTAGGACGAGACAGCCACGCCGTCCGCCCTTTCCTGCACCGCCGCGCGCACGACTTCCACCACGGAACGGTTGTGCCCGAGGTGGATGACCTCGGCGCCACGATCCTGCAGAAGGCGTCGGATAAGGGTGATCGCGGCGTCGTGCCCGTCGAAGATGCTGGCGGCTGTGACGAAGCGCAGCGGCCGCTCGGCAACCGAATCCTGCGACGTGGCCATCGCCCGGGAGTCGTCCATCACCTGGGGTTCTGACATGGCACCCTCCTTCGCCCGGGCGCCCTCGCACCGGACTCCTCGATCGTAGGCCGCGGTTGCGCCATCTGCCCGACATACCGGCGACACTCTCCCGTCACCGACATGCCCCTACGCTGACAGGGACATCCAGCCAGGAGGTGGACATGAAGATCGGCATCCTGACCAGCGGCGGTGACTGCCCGGGCCTGAACGCGGTGATCCGCGGCGCGGTGCTGCATGGGGTCAAGACCCATCACGACACCTTTGTCGGATTCCGGCACGGATGGAAAGGCGTCCTGACCAACGACGCCATCGCGCTGGATCGCACCGATGTGCGCGGCTTGGCTGGAGAGGGTGGCACGATCCTCGGCTCGTCCCGGACCAATCCGCTCGACGGCCCAGACGCGGGGGTGGCGACCGTGGCGACCACGCTGCAACGCCGCGAGCTCGACGCATTGGTGGTGATCGGCGGCGAAGGCAGCCTGGCTGGTGCCAAGCGCCTCGCCGATGAAGGACTGCCGATCGTCGGCGTCCCGAAAACGATCGACAACGATCTGCGGGGCACCGACTACACCTTCGGTTTCGACACCGCGGTCTCGATCGCTACGGACGCGATGGATCGGCTGCGCACCACTGGCGAGTCCCATCACCGCTGCATGGTCGCCGAGGTGATGGGGCGGCACGTCGGCTGGATCGCCTTGCACTCCGGTGTGGCCGTCGGGGCCCACGCCGTCCTCATACCCGAGCAGCGTGTCGGCATGCCGGAGGTCTGCGCATGGGTGCAGGACGTGCACGAGCGCGGCCGGTCCCCGCTGGTGGTCGTCGCCGAAGGATTCATCCCGGCCGAACGAGAAGACGTCCTCGCGGAGAACGGGACCGACGCCGCTGGACGGCCCCGGCTCGGCGGCGTGGGTGCCCTCGTGACCGCCGAGATCGAGCAGCGCACCGGGATCGAGACCCGGAACACGATCCTCGGGCACGTGCAACGCGGTGGAAATCCCACCGGCTTCGACCGCGTGCTCGCCACCCGGTTCGGGATGGCCGCGGTGGATCTCGTGCACGAGAGCCGCTGGGGTCAGATGGTCTCGATCCGCGGAACAGAGATCGAACGCGTCGATCTGAGCGAGGCCCTCGCCGGACTCAAGACCGTGCCGCAGCACCGATGGGACGAGGCCCGGGCGCTGTTCGGGCGGTGATGGGCGTCTGGTGACGCGCCCCGGCCGCGCCACCCGTCCAGGGCCGTCCAGGGCGGTCCAGGGCCGTCCAGGGCGGTCCAGGGCCGTCCAGGGCGGTCCAGGGCGGTCCAGGGCCGTCCATGGCGGTCCACGGGCCGATCTTTCGGCCCCTGAGCACCTCAAGGGCCGAACTTTCGACCCTTGAAGGGGCGAGGCAGCGCGCAACAGCAACTCCGGGGGCCGTCGGCACCACAGGAGAGCACACCCGTGGGCGAGGAGACGACAAGGGCCCCGCGACCTGGTGGTCGCGGGGCCCTGCTGCTCCCTCAGTTGGACTCGAACCAACAACCGTCCGATTAACAGTCGGATGCTCTGCCAATTGAGCTATGAGGGATCGCGCAGACAATACTAACCCACGGGGGCCGGTGCTCTGACCGTGTCACGGCCAGCACCGGCCATAACCTACGCCGCATGCTGCGGTCGGGTCGAGCAACCGCTGCGGCGGTCAGTCACTCGACCTCAGTCGAGCCCCACAGCGGTACGTACCCGCGCCTCGAGCGCCTCGGCGCGTTCCTGCACATCCGCCGGAGGACGGCGCACCCCGGAGATGGTCACCTGGGAGAACAGGCTGCCGTCGGCGTTGCGCCGGATCGCTCCACGCAGATGACCTCCTCCGGGCAGTGACACTGTCTCGAGCAGGACCAGCGAGTGGTCCACGCGCTCCTTGATCGCGTAGACCAGCTCACGTGTACGTGGTCCGTCACCGACATCCAGGTCGGTGGCAGCAGCACCGTCCACCCAGGTGACGGTGACTGTCCCTGTCTCGCTGTCCCATCCGGCCGCGTCCACGTCCGACCACAGCCGGTCCAGGTGGATCTCCTCGTTCTCCCATGTGATCAATCCCACGGTCGTCACGACCAGGAGCCCACCCCCGGTCAGATCCCCGGTCCCGAGGACACGGGTGCCCGTACCGATCCGGCGGCGAACGGGGTCCGGCAGCTGGCGACGTCGGCTCATACCTACGACGGTAACTCCTCCAGGAACCACTAGGCTTGCTGAGCCGCCCCAGTAGCTCAGCCGGTCAGAGCAGCGGACTCATAATCCGTCGGTCGTGGGTTCAAGCCCCACCTGGGGCACTCCTGTGACCAACGACGGACTCATACACGGCGAGCGATCCCTCGGCCATCCGGCCCCACGTGTGCTGTTCAGCATGGGCACGGCCGGCCGCACTCATCCGTTCCCTGGCGGCCGGGTCGGCGAGCAGTCCACCGACGACGTCCGCCCAGTCGCGCGGGTCGCGAGAGTCGAGGATCCGCCCGGTCACGTGGTCACGGACGGCTTCCACGAGGCCGCCGGAGGCAGCCACCACGACGGGCACCCCGCTCGCAGCCGCTTCCAGAGCTGTCAGCCCGTACGTCTCGGAGTGGGACGGGTTGAGCACGAGTGTTGCTTCCCGCATGAGCGCGGCGAGCTCGGACCGGTCCTGCGGCTCCAGGAACCGCACCCGATCCTCCAGCCCGCGTTCGGCAACAAGGGTGTGCAAGGAGGCCACGTAGTCGTCGTAGCCGGCCGTCGCGCCGCCACAGATGACCAGATCGGGACCACTGTCGCCATCGAGCAGGCCGAGGGTCTCGATCGCCAGATCGACACCCTTGAGCGGTTCGAGTCGCGCCGCGACCAGCAGATAGCCCCGGCCACCGACCCGTGATCGCCCCTCACGGCGAGGCGCTGCGGGATGGAACTGCTCGGTATCGACTCCAGGGGGCACCACGTGCACCCGGTCGGCAGCCGCGCCGAGTCGCTCGATGATCGTGCGCCGCTCCGCTGCACTGACCGCGAGCAGCGCGTCAGCCCGCTCTGCCAGGTGAGCCTCCGCGGTCAATCGCCCGGGCGACTCCGGCCGCTCCCCCTCGGTCAGGTCGGTATGCGCCGGGGCCGCGATGCTGTGGAAGGACTGCACGAGCGGCACGCCCCACCGTGCGACCGCGGGCTCGGCCGCCAGGCCCGAGTACCAGTGATGGGCATGCACCACGTCATACCGCGGGCCTGCGGCTAGAGCGGCAGCGAAAGCCGGCACGAAAGCCTCGTGCTCGCGCTTGGGCCGGACTTCACAAGGGCCAGCCGTGACCACCCGCAACTGCACACCAGGATCGAGTTCGCGCGCCTCCGGCTCGTGCGGATCGGTCCGGCGAGTGATGACGTCGACGGTGCAGCCGTGCCGGGCCAACTCCTTGGCTAGCTCACGGATCACCACGTTCATCCCCCCGACGTCGCCAGCACCCGGCCGTGCACCCGGGGAGGTGTGCAGGCTGAGCAACGCGATCCGAGGCAACACTGGGGCAGCGTACTGAATCACGCGTGGTCTACCCCGCGCCGCCCGCCGAATGGGACCACGCCGGGCGGCGCAGGTACTGGATCGGTCAGTTCAGGGCGTAGTAGGCGACTTCGTTCGCGTCATTCGGGACGCCGATGGCGAAGACACCGTCCTGCCCGTCCGAGGTAGGCACCTCGAAGATGTACGTCCCTGAGACCTGCTCACCTGGATCAACGGGATCGAGGAAGAAGGCATCGTCGGGTGCGACCGCCTGGGAACCGTCGTACTGCTGCTGGTCGATGTCGAAGTACGCCATCTGCAACTCGTCGAACACCTCGAGGGTCTCGTCGCTGTTGTTCGTCACCGTGGCGTACACGTAGACGTACTGCATGCCGGCCGGCGGTTCGTCGTTGTTGTCGGCCACGATCTCGTCAGTCTCGTCCCACACCGGGTCGTGCACCGTCACGGTCCAGACACCCACCGTTGCCTCGTCACCGAGCGCGAGCAGGTCGCCCGAGGACGTGGGCTCCGGATCTGTCGTGGGTTCCTGCGTCGGCTCCTGCGTCGGCTCGGCGGTCGTGGGTGCCGCGGTCGTCGGCTCGGCTGTAGGAGTCGGGTCCGGGTCGTCCCCGCCCATGATCTGGCTGATACCGAAGATCAGACCACCGATCACCACGATGCCGATCACCACCGCCACGATCGCGATCACAGTCTTGTTCGAGGATCCCGAGGGCGGCGGCCCTCCGGGCCCGCCGTAGCCGGCCTGACCATAGGGACCCTGACCCGGAGGTGCCCCGAATCCAGGCTGCTGCGGGGGCTGGCCGTAGGCAGGCTGCGCAGGCTGGCCGTACGCAGGCTGCGGTGGCTGGCCATGCTGCGGCGGCTGGCCAGGCTGCGGGGGCTGCTGACCGTATCCGCCTCCGGTCTGGCCTGGGCCCGGTTGCCACGGACCTGGACCACCCGCAGGCGGATTCGCCCCGCCCTGACCATAGGGCTGAGCGGGAGGCTGGGTCGGAGCACCGTCGGGACCTGGCTGCGAGCCGCCGGAGTACTGGCCGTAGGGACCGGGAGGGTTCTGGTCACTCATACGGCCAGGCTATCGCCCGCGCAGCAAACGACGCACGCTCGCCCTCCGGGCAGTCCTGCCCATGCTCGGGCAACGTTCTGAGCCCACGGCGATCAAAGCCAGTCAGTTTCAGCTGACGTCCTGCAACCGACGCCGGCGCTCCTCGACCGCGAGCAACTCGCTGAAGGCCTCGGCATAGGCCGCATCCGCCGGATCCATGCGCTGCAGCCGCCCTTTAGCATCTGCGATCTGCCGGGTGAGCCCCATCCGCAACAGCGCCACGAGCACGCCGCGCGCGTACTGTCCCAACGCCTCGGGGCGGTCCTCCGGCAGCGCGGCCACGGCGAGTTCGGTCACCAGCATGCTCACCGGACCGCCGGCCGCCTCCCGCACCTCCTCGGCCCAGCGTGCCGCCGCATGCTCACTGCCCTGAGCACCGGCACCGTCGGCGGCCAATCCGCCTGCGAGTTCACCGAACCGCCGAACCCCGCCGACCGACCGGATGGCGTCGTGCACCGCCCGATGTGCCGGGGCAACGAAGGTGTCGGCTCCGAGATCGTCGAAGCCCGCCTCCAGGGCGTGCTGCGGCAGCTGGATCACCACCTCCAGCACCTGCCGCTCAAGCCTGGCCACCGGATCGGAACGGTCCACAGGAGGGTGGCCCGCGCCCTCGGATGTGGACCTGCCGCCATCGTGAGCGGGCGGATGCTGCTGACCCCCACCGCCCTGGGCGGGGGCTCGTGATGCCTGCTGGACGGCGTACCGGACGGTCGGTTCGTCCAGGCCCAGCCACCCAGCGAGTTCACGCACATAGCCCGCACGGAGCACACGGTCACGGATCCGTGCCACGACGGGAGCCCCGACCCGCAGACCCGTCGATCGCCCTTCCACCGTGTCCAGATCCACCTGGCGCAGCACCGAGCGGATCGCGAACTCGAACAGCGGCTCACGAGCGCTCACGAGCCCCCGCACCGCCTCATCGCCGCGCTGTTGGCGCAGCTCGCACGGGTCCACACCGCTGGGTTCGACGGCCACGAACGTCTGTGTGGCGAACTGCTGGTCCTGGTCGAACGCCCGCAGTGCTGCCTTCTGGCCAGCCTCGTCACCGTCGAAGGTGAAGATGACCTCACCTCCCAGGGCCGCCCCGGAGGCGAGCATCAGGCCGGCCGTGGAGCCCGCAGTATCGCCAAGCATGCGCCGCACGACCTTGATGTGCTCGGTGCCGAAGGCCGTACCGCAGGTCGCGACGGCGGTCGGCACCCCGGCCAGGTGCATCGCCATCACGTCGGTGTACCCCTCGACGACGACCACCTGCTTACGTTTCCCGATTTCCCGCTTCGCCAGGTCGATCCCGTAGAGCACCTGAGACTTCTTGTAGATCGTGGTTTCAGGGGTGTTGAGATACTTCGGCCCCTGGTCGTCCTCGTAGAGCTTGCGCGCACCGAACCCGACGACGTCGCCCGCCAGGTCCCGGATCGGCCACACCAGCCGGCCACGGAAGCGGTCATAGCTGCCGCGGTTGCCCTGAGAGAGCAGCCCTGACGCCGTCAGCTCGGCCTCGGTGAAGTGCTTGCCCCGCAGGTGGCGGGCCAGGTTGTCCCACCCGCGCGGGGCGTAGCCCACACCGAAGTGCTCAGCCGCGGCCCGATCGAAACCCCGCTCGGCGAGGAACTCTCGTCCCGTCTTCGCCTCCTCCGACAGCAGCTGGGTCGCGTAGAACTCGGCCGCCACCCGGTGCGCTTCGATCAACCGTTGACGGCGACCCGGTTCTTCCCGAGGACGTCTTGGTCCGCCATCGTCCTCGTAGCGCAGTTGCACGCCCACCCGCGCAGCCAGGTGCTCGACAGCGTCGGTGAAGGGCAGGTGATCGATCTTCTGCACGAACGAGATGACGTCGCCACCCTCGTCACATCCGAAGCAGTGCCACAGACCGAGCTGGGGCCGCACATGGAAGGAGGGTGTGCGCTCGTCGTGGAACGGGCACAGCCCTTTCATCGAACCCACGCCGGCGCTGCGGAGCGTGACGTGCTGGCCGACGATCTCCTCGATCTTTGCGCGCTCACGCACGGCCGCGATGTCCTCGCGGCGGATCAGACCAGCCATGAGGTGAGTGTAAGTCGTCCCCGGAAGCCGGCGCGCACGGGCGCAACCTGGCTGGGGACACAGGTACCGTTCGCACCCGTCACCGGGCCGGTTGATGGGCCGGTTGATGGGCCGATCGCAGCGTCAACCACAGGACACGTCACAAGGCAGTGCCCACGTCCGGTCCGCACATGCGCGCGTGCCACTCGATCGCCGAGAGATCGGTGAGCGAGGCCACCTGGTCAACGACGACGCGCAACCGGATGTCATCATCATCGGCATCGGCGAAGTCCTCGGCGAACATCTCCGCCAGTGCGATCTCGGCCCGGTCGTAAAGCACGGCGACCAGGTCGGTGAGGATCAGCCGCTGCCGCTGATACAGCATGTCCTCCTCGCGCGGGGCCATGACATAGGTCGCCGCGATGCCCTTGAGGATACTGATCTCGGCGAGCACCGCGTCGGGGATCACCACATCGGCGTCATAGCGCACCAGCGGCCCATGGCCGAACTGAGCCCGGGTGGCACGCCCGGCGCCGTCACAGAAGCGGCCGATGAGCTGACTCGTCATGTCCTTCAACCGGGCCTGCCCGCGGCGGGTGCCGTCATAGCGGGTCACCCAGTAGTCCAGCGCAGAGAGCGTATCGATAGCGGCGTCGAGATCGGCATCGCTCACGGGCGGGTCGTACCAGTCGCGCACCTGGGTGAGCACCCGGTCACGTTCGACCTCATGCGTGAGGGTGCTCAGGTCCACCCGGCCGGAGAACACGGCGTCCTCGACGTCATGGACGGAATAGGAGACATCGTCGGCGAGGTCCATCACCTGGGCCTCGATGCAACGCCGCAGCGGCGGCGCTCCCTGACGTAGCCAGTCGAAGACCGGCTGGTCGTCCTCGTAGACCCCGAACTTGCGAGTGGTGCTGCCGTCGGCGCGTACTGGCCCCCTGCCTGCCCGCCACGGATACTTGGTGGCGGCGTCGAGGCTGGCGCGGGTCAGGTTCAGGCCCACACCGACGCCGTCGGGGGTGAACGTCTTGGGTTCGAGTCGCGTGAGCAGGCGGAGGGTCTGGGCGTTGCCCTCGAATCCGCCGATGGCCGAGGCCACCTGGTCAAGCGCGGTCTCGCCGTTGTGCCCGAACGGGGGGTGGCCGAGATCGTGCGCCAGGCACGCGGTGTCGACGACATCCGGGTCGCACCCCAGGGACTTGCCCAACTCCCGGCCGACCTGTGCGACTTCGAGAGAGTGAGTCAGGCGCGTCCGCGCGAAGTCGTCGGTCCCGGGTCCCAGCACCTGCGTCTTCGCCCCCAGACGGCGCAATGCGGACGAGTGCACGATCCGTGCCCGGTCCCGCTCGAAGGGGGTGCGGTGCGCGGACTTCGGCGGTTCGGCATACCACCGTTCGACGTCGTCCGGCCCGTATTCTCCGGGCGCGGCAATGTTCTCGTGGCGCACAGGCTCCACCCTAGTCAGTTCACCATCAACGGTTCGCTCAGCCGCCCGAGACCGAGGACTCGGCCTGCGCGATCATCTCCCGCAACGCCGCGTCCATCTCGCGGCTGGTCAGCCATCCCTCCGGTACGTGCGGCGTCTTCGGGGTGCCGGCTCGGCCGCGTGGCCCTTCGGCGCCTTCTCCTGGGTAGGGCTGATCGAGATCGAGTTCCGCAAGCCGCTCATCCAGCTCGCCCAACGTGCTCACCAGACCAAGTGCGGCCCTCGCCTGGCCCCCGACGACGTAGCCCTTCAGGTACCAGGACATGTGCTTGCGCAGCTCGCGCAGGGCCTTGAGCTCGTCCCCGAAGTGCTCAACCATCAGTTCCGCATGGCGGCGGATCACCCCGGCCACGTCGGCCAGACCCGGCCGGACCCGCAGATCGGAACCGCTGAAGGCGGCCACCAGGTCAGTGAAAAGCCAGGGACGTCCCTGGCACCCACGCCCGACGACCACCCCGTCGCAGCCGGTCTGCTCCACCATCGTCAGTGCGTCCTCGGCTGACCAGATGTCACCGTTGCCGAGGACGGGGATGTCGGTGACCGTCTCCTTCAGACGGGCGATCGCCTCCCAATGCGCGGTCCCGGAATAGTAGTCCGCAGCGGTTCGCGCATGCAGGGCCACGGAGGCGGCGCCAGCGTCCTGCGCGCGCAGTCCGGCGTCGAGGTAGGTCAGATGGTCAGCGTCGATACCCATCCGCATCTTCACCGTGACCGGGATTGCTGTGCCGGCCGCTTCGTCGCAGGCGGCAGTGACGATCGCGGAGAACAGTTCGCTCTTCCACGGCAGCACCGCTCCCCCGCCTTTACGGGTGACCTTCGGCACCGGGCACCCGAAGTTGAGGTCGATGTGGTCGGCACGTTCCTCGGTGACGAGCATCCGGACGGCGAGGCGCACCGTGGCCGGATCCACGCCGTACAGCTGGACGCTGTGCACTCGCTCGCCGGCATCACGGGAGATGATCCGCATCGACTCCGGCGTACGTTCCACCAGAGCCCGGGAGGTGACCATCTCCGCGACGTACAGTCCCGCAGGCGCCGGGCTGGCCGCCGTCTCGGGTGCGAGCACCTCCGGCAGGCCGGCGGCGCCCGCCTCGCGGCACAGCTGGCGGAAGGGCGCGTTCGTCACCCCCGCCATGGGGGCCAGCACCACGGGGGTCCCGACGGCGATCGGTCCGATCTGCAGAGCACTCACCTGAGCATTCTCTCAGGTGACCTGCCCGTGGACGCTGAGTGGTGCGGCGGCGTTCTCTGCAGACACCGCATTACTCAGCGTTCGTCGGATCAGGAGCCGGGAATCGAGTCTGGTCCCGGACCAGGCGCAGGGGACTGATCGGGCCGTGGGGAGTCAGCGGCCGCGCCGGTCTCGGTGCTCGGTGCCGTCCGGACCAGTGCCGCGGCAAGGGCGGTAGTGGCGGGGATCGCGAGCACCAGCCCGATCGAGGAGACCAAGGTGCGTACGACCTCCTCGGCGATCTCGCCCGCCGTCAGGGTGCTGCCCAGCGGGCGGTCGTAGAGCATGACGATCAGCAGCGTCGGCAATGCCGTGCCAACATAGGCGAAGGCCAGCGTGTACACGGTCGAGGCGATGTGGTCCCTGCCGATACGCATGGCACGCCGGAACACCCGCAGCCGGGAGTCCTTGGGCGAGGCCGCATGGAGCTCCCACACCGCAGAGGCCTGGGTGATGGTGACATCGTTGAGCGCGCCGAGACCGGCGATCACGATCCCGCACAGCAGGAGATCGCGCAGGCCGACTCCGGGCAGCATCGCGTTCAGCATGATCGACGTCTCCGAACCCACACCGCTGAGCTCGGCTGCCGCCGTGGCCCAGCCGGCGAGCCCAGTCGTGATCGCGAGACCAGCGAAGGTACCCAGGAGAGCAGTCGTGGTACGGATCGAGACGCCGTGCGCGAGGTAGACCGCCACGAACATCATGGCGCTCGCCCCGACCAGGGTGACCAGCAACGGCGATTCACCGCTCATCAGCGCAGGTACCAGGAAGACGACGACCACCGCCATGGATAGCAGCAGACCCAGGATCGCCATGAGCCCCCGCACCCGCGCGACGGCGAGCACGAGCAGTCCATAGACGACGGCGAGGAGGATCAGTGGCGTCCCACGCACGAAGTCGACGAAGACGTAGGGACTGCCCGAACCCAGCGCACTCGCCGTGAAGAAGACCCGGATGTGGTCGCCGGTGTCGATGCCGGCAGCGTAGATCTCAGGAGCGACCTGCACTGGCACCACGTCACCACTGCCGTCGTGCAGCTCCGCCCGGATCTCCTGGCCGACCTCTCCGGTCACCTCCACCACGGTGGCATCGGCGAAGTTCGGGCCATCGACCGGGTTGGGCTGCGACCCGACAGGTGACTGACCGCTGGGCCAGAGCAGCACCAGGCCGACCAGCGTGCCGATCAGTAGCGGAAGCGTGATCGCCAGCAGGATGCGCCGCGCACGCCGGGCTTCCCGCCCGCCGAGCGCGACCGACCCGTGGTGGTGGCCCACGGGAAGTCAGGCCCCGATGAGGCGAGCCGCCAGATAGGACTCGACCTGGTCCAACGCCACCCGTTCCTGCGCCATCGTGTCGCGCTCACGCACGGTGACGGCCTGGTCGTCCGCAGTGTCGAAGTCGACAGTGATGCACAGCGGAGTCCCGATCTCGTCGTGACGGCGGTAGCGGCGCCCGATCGCACCAGCGTCGTCGAAGTCGATGTTCCAGTTCTTGCGCAATTGCGCGGCGAGGTTGCGTGCCGTGGGAGTGAGTTGCTCATTGCGCGAGAGCGGCAGCACCGCGGCCTTGACGGGAGCGAGGCGATGATCCAGGCGCAGCACCGTGCGCTTGTCCACCCCACCCTTGGCGTTGGGCGCCTCGTCCTCCGCGTAGGCCTCGACGAGGAAAGCCATCAGCGACCGCGTCAGGCCCGCGGCCGGCTCGATCACGTACGGCGTGTACCGCTCGTTCGTCGCCGGGTCGAGGTAGCTCAGATCCTTGCCGGAGTGCTTGCTGTGTGTGGACAGGTCGAAGTCGGTGCGGTTGGCGATGCCCTCGAGCTCACCCCACTCGCTGCCGGTGAACCCGAAGCGGTACTCGATGTCGACCGTGCGCTTGGAGTAGTGCGACAACTTCTCGGACGGGTGCTCAAAGTGACGAAGATTGTCCCGGCCGATCCCGAGCTCGGTGTACCAGTCGGTGCGAGCGTCGATCCAGTACTGGTGCCACTCCTCGTCGCTGCCCGGCGCGACGAAGAACTCCATCTCCATCTGCTCGAACTCCCGGGTGCGGAAGATGAAGTTGCCGGGCGTGATCTCGTTCCGGAACGACTTACCGATCTGGCCGATACCGAAGGGCACCTTCATGCGGGACGTGCGCTGGACGTTGTCGAAGTTCACGAAGATGCCCTGCGCCGTCTCTGGTCGCAGGTAGTGCAGCCCCGACTCGTCCTCGGTGACACCGAGATAGGTCTTGAGCAGGCCGTTGAACATCTTCGGTTCGGTCCACTGGCCGCGGGTTCCGCAGTTGGCACAGGCGACTTCGTCCAACCCGCCCTGAGGGGCCCGGCCCTTCTTCTCCTCGAACTCCTCGAGCAGGTGGTCCTCGCGGTAGCGCTTGTGGCAGCTCAGGCACTCCACCAGTGGGTCCACGAAAGCCTGGATGTGACCCGATGCCTCCCACACCTTCGACGGCAGGATCACCGAGGAGTCCAGTCCGACGATGTCGTCGCGGCTGGAGACCATCGCCCGCCACCACTGTCGCTTGATGTTCTCCTTCAGCTCCACGCCCAATGGCCCGTAGTCCCACGCCGACCGCGTACCGCCGTAGATCTCCCCGGAGGGGAAGACGAAACCTCGGCGCTTGGCGAGGTTGACGACGGCATCGAGACGAGAGGGCTCTTTGGCCACGGTTTCACTCCTGGGTCGGCGGGCCTCACGCCGCAGGTGGTGCTGGGCGTGACTCCAGCACAGGCTACCGGCCCGGGGCACGCCGGCGTCGACACCTCCCCTGCCCACGGGTGGTGAAGACTGTGGTCCTCGCCACGGTGCTTTGACACCCCACATCGGCAGAGTGAGAATCGTTTGCATGAGACGTCGCACCCTCCCCGTCGTGGCCGCCGTCGGCGTGCTCGCACTCACCGCCTGCACAGCCGCGGGCGAGGATGCCTCCCGCGACGAACCCGGGGAGGAATTGGTGCGCGTCGTCGCGTCGTTCTACCCACTCCAGTTCGTCGCTGAGCAGGTCGCGGGTGAGCGTGCGGCGGTCCAGAACCTCACCCCGGCCGGCGCTGAGCCGCACGACCTGGAACTGAGCCCGGTCGACGTCCTGGATCTGGAGGACGCCGATCTCGTTCTCACCCTCTCGGGTTTCCAGCCTGCGCTGGACGATGCACTCGCCGAGGTGAGCGGACCGGTTGTCCTCAACACTGCCGAGGAAGCCGAGCACGAGCACCCCGAGCCTGACGACAGTGCCGATGATGGGCACACCGACGAGGAGCACAGCGAGGACGAGCACAGCGACGACGAGCACGATCATGCCGGTGGCGACCCGCACTTCTGGCTCGACCCGACCCGCCTGGCGCATGTGGCCGACGAGGTCGCCGAGGCGCTCACCGAGCTCGACCCGGACAGCGCCGACACGTACCGCACCAACGCGGATGCGCTCACAACACAGCTGTCAACTCTCGACACCGAGTTCACCACAAGTCTGACCGGGTGCGAGCAGGACGTCATCGTCGTCAGCCATGAGGCCTTCGGCTACTTGGCGGACCGCTATGGGCTGACCCAGGTCGGGCTGGCAGGTATCGACCCCGATGCCGAGCCCTCCCCCGCGCGCCTGCAGGAGATCCGCGACGTCGTCGAAGACGAGGACGTCGGAACGATCTTCACCGAGTCACTCGTGAACCCGGACGTCGCCGAGGCGCTTGCCGCCGAACTCGGTATCGACGTGGCCATGCTCGACCCTCTCGAAGGGCTCAGTGATCCCTCCGGGGACTACCTGAGCGTGATGCGCCAGAACCTTCAGACGCTGCGCGAGTCGCTGGGGTGCGCATGACAGGGGACGCGCCGGCGCCGGACAGTGACCCGGACAGTGACACCGTGATCGCCGCCACGGGCCTCGAGGTCGACTACGGCCGCGGTCGCGTCCTGCGTGGCGTCGACCTGCACGTCAGCGCCGGGGAGAGCCTGGCACTGTTGGGCGCGAACGGGTCCGGCAAATCGACGACGATGCGTGCGCTCCTCGGAATGGCGCCACTGACCGCCGGTGAGGTCCGGCTGTTCGGCGCCACCGTACGAGACTCCGGAGCAGTGCCGTGGCACCGCATCGGTTACGTTCCGCAACACCGGCCAGCCCCCACGGGACTGCCGGCCACCGCCCTGGAGGTCGTCCTTACGGGACTGTTGCAACGCCGTCGGCTCTGGTTGCCCCGCGGAGCCCGCGGCCACGCGCTGGAGGCGCTGGACGCCGTCGGGATGGCAGAACGGGCCGACAGGGCGATGCACGAGCTGTCCGGTGGCCAGCAACAGCGCGTGAGCATCGCCCGCGCCCTGGTGCGCACCCCTGACCTGTTGGTGCTGGATGAACCGGTCGCCGGTGTCGACACCCCCACCCAGCAGGCCTTCGCGCGGGTGCTGACCGAACTGCACGCGAACGGCACCACGGTGGTGGTGGTGCTGCACGAGATCGGAGAGCTACGCACCCTGCTCCAGCGCGCGGTCGTTCTCCGGCACGGCCGGGTGGTACACGACGGAGCACTACCCGAACCCGCGCCCGGTCACGCCGGACCCGAGCACGAGCACGTCCATGCCGACCACGGCGAACCGCCCACCGAACCCACGCTGCAACGGAGCCTGCCATGATCGACTGGTTCGCCCAGATCGGCGACGCGCTCACAAGCCCGTTACTGCAGCGCGCCCTCATCGCCGCCCTGATCGTCGGTGCGACTGCCCCGGTCGTTGGCACCTACCTCGTGCAACGCCGCCTGTCCCTGCTCGGGGACGGTGTCGGGCACGTGGCCCTGACCGGTGTGGCGATGGGATGGCTCGTCGGTAGCTGGACCCACGCCGAACCGAACGACGCCTACGCGGTGGTGGGGGCCGTCGTCGCCGCCATCATCGGCGCGGTGCTGATCGAGGCGGTCTCCGCACGAGGTCGCACCAGTGGAGACGTGGCACTCGCCCTGTTGTTCTACGGGGGCATCGCCGGCGGTGTGGTCATCATCAGCCTGGCAGGGGGAACGAACGCCAACCTGATGGCCTACCTGTTCGGTTCCCTCTCCACGGTCTCGACCGGTGACCTGGTGACGACGGCCGTCATGTCGGGACTGATCCTCGTCGTCGGGATCGGGCTGCGGACGGCACTGTTCGCCGTCAGCCACGACCCGGAATTCGCTCGCTCGTCCGGTCTTCCGGTGCGTGTGCTGACCATCCTGATCGCCATCGTCGCAGCGTTGACCGTAACGGTCTCGATGCGGGTGGTGGGGCTGTTGCTGGTCAGTGCGCTGATGATCGTCCCGGTCGCGATCGCCCAGCAGCTGACGTCGTCCTTCCGCCGAACCATGTCGGCGGCCATGGTCATCGGCGCCCTCGTGTGCGTGGGTGGACTGCTGATCACTTTCACCGAACCTCTCGCCCCGGGCGCCACGATCGTGGTTCTCGCCGTGACCGTTTACGCTGGGGTGGCTACGGTACGAGCGGTCGTGCGACCGCGGCGGGTGCGTGCCGCCGATCCGCACCCGGACGTGGCCGATGACGTACATCTGTGACAGGAGGAACTTGCGATGCAGCGCATGACACGCCAGCGTGCGGCCGTGAGTGACCTTCTCGCGGGGACCGACGACTTCCGCAGCGCCCAGCAGCTGCACGAGATGCTGAGGGACCGCGGCGAGGGCATCGGCCTGGCCACCGTGTACCGGACGGTGCAGGTGATGGCGGATAACGGCGACCTGGATGTGCTGCGCAACGCCGACGGCGAGTCGCTCTACCGGCAGTGCGCCTCTCGCGGTCACCATCACCACCTCGTGTGCCGGCGCTGCGGGGCCACCGTCGAGCTGGACGCGGCCAGTGTGGAGAAGTGGGCCGCGACCGTCGGCGCCCAGCACGGGTTCACCGCGGTCGAGCACACCGCAGAGCTGTTCGGGTTGTGCGCCGCGTGCACGGCGAGGCAGCAGAGCGAGGACTCATGATCGCGGTGGCATGCGCCATCGGCCGGTGGTGAGAACGCGTGCCTGAGTTCCTGACCGGGTTTCCGTTCGCGCTGGTGCTGGCGTCCTTGTCGGCCGGAGCATGGTTGCGTGGCCAGTTGCTCTACTGGATCGGACGGATTCCGACCGACCAGGCGCTGCGTCGCACCCACCCCGACCACGGCTGGCGCAAGCGGATCCACGACTGGCTCGCGGCCGGCGGCGCTGACGCGGGGATCGTCGCCATCCGGCGCTGGGGGTTGGTCGCGGTTCCGCTGTGCTACGTCACGGTCGGATTCCAGTCGATGGTGCAGGCGGCAGCCGGAGTGCTGCGGATCACCTGGTGGAAGTACGCCCTCGCGCAGATCCCGGGAGCCCTGGCCTGGGGGACGATCTACTCCACGATCGGATTCGCCGTGTGGGAGGCGGCGCTGGCCGCCGCCGCAGGGTCGCCCGTGGGGATCGGGGTCATCGTGGTGCTCGTGGCCGCAGGCGTGACAGCCCTCGTCATGCTCCGACGGCGGCGGGACCGGGTGGCTGCCATCCCAGCATCTGGATCTGTGGCCGGCACCCAGGAGGCCGTCGGCGACGACGTCCCCGCTGCGGACGCTGCACTCGCGCCACGGCATGAGCACTCGTAGCCTGCCGACCAGAGCATGCTCGCGAGCACGCGAATCAGTGGGACGCGGTGGGAGTGTCGACCGCTCCGCCGTACCGCCGGTCGCGGCTGGCGTAGATCTGGGCCGCCTCCCACAGATCCCGGCGGTCGCAGTCCGGCCACGGCTTGTCGATGAAGACCATCTCGGCATAGGCGGACTGCCACAGCAGGAAGTTCGAGGTGCGCTGCTCGCCGGAGGTGCGCATCAGGAGGTCCACGTCCGGCATATCGGGTTCATCGAGGTAACGCGCGACGGTCTTCTCGGTGATGCGCTCGGGATCGAGCCGTCCGGCGGCGACCTCCCGGCCGATGGCGCGGGCCGCGTCGGCAATCTCGGCACGGCCACCGTAGTTCACGCACATCGTCAGGGTGCAGGTGGTGTTGCCTGCCGTCAGCCATTCGGCCTCCTCAAGCTCGTTGATCACCGAGCGCCACAGCTTCGGACGGCGGCCAGCCCACCGGACGCGCACTCCCCAGGCGTTCATCTGGTCGCGCCGACGGCGCAGGACATCCCGGTTGAATCCCATCAGGAAGCGCACCTCGGCCGGGGAGCGCTTCCAGTTCTCGGTAGAGAAGGCGTAGGCGCTGATGTGACCGATACCCAGCTCGATCGCACCAGCGACCACATCCAGCAGCACGGCTTCGCCGGCGGCGTGGCCCTCGTTCCGGGAGAGCCCGCGGGCGTTGGCCCAGCGGCCGTTGCCGTCCATCACGATGGCGACATGCTGTGGCACGAGCTGAGCGGGCAGCTGCGGTGGGCGCGCACCCGAGGGATGCTCCGGTGGGGGTATAGGAGGGCCGGACGCCATCAGGCGCGCTCCACGTGCCGCAACGAACGCAACTGCCGCTCCAAGTGCCACTGTGTATATACCGCCACCAGGCCCGACGCCTCCCGTCTGTGCTTCTCCTCGCTCGCCTCGGCGCTCGCCCACTCCCCTGCCAGCAACGCGCCCAGCAGCGCGAAAGTCTCGGGCGCGGGGGAAGCGGCTCCGGGTGGCCGGCACCCCATGCAGACCGCGCCACCCACGGGAGCCGAGAAGGCGCGGTGCGGCCCGGATTCGCCACACCGGGCACACTCAGTGAACGAGGGCGCCCATCCCCCGACGGCGAGGGCACGCAACAGGTAGGAGTCCAGGACCAGCGTGGCCGGGTGCCGACGATCGGCCAGTGCGCGCAGCGCCCCCGCCAGGAGCAGGTACTGCTGCGTCGCCGGCTCACCGGGCACCTCGGTCAGCCGATCGGCGGTCTCCGCCATCGCGGTGGCCGTGGTGAACAGACTGTAGTCGGAGCCGAGGGCGCGCCCGTGCGGAGCGAGGGTGTCCACCTGGGTGATCACGTCGAGCGAGCGACCGGCGTACAGCTGCACGTCGATCACCGCGAAGGGTTCGAGCCGGGCACCGAACTTGGAGGACGTACGCCGCACCCCCTTGGCCACTGCCCGCACCTGCCCGTAGTTGCGCGTGAGCAGCGTGACGATCCGGTCGGCTTCACCCAGCTTGTGGGTGCGCAGCACGATCGCCTCGTCCCGGTAGAGCTTCACCGAGCCATTGTCTCCCACGACGGCGCGGAGAAGGATCTCCCGCGCCGCGAGATGCCTTCCCGATGCACCTCTATCCACAACCCCCACCACGAAAAATCATTGCTATTCTGCCGAAGACTCTTGCTCTTATCGAACTTTTGTTCTAGATTCGAGTGAGGTCAAAGCGAACGGAAACCGAGCCTGAACGAGTCGTCGCAGGGGGGTGAGCATGACAGTCATCGACGGTACGCAGCGGACCACAGACCAGTCCGGTGTGGAGACGGTGCTCGCCCAGATCAGCACCGAGTTGGACCGGCTGCTGGAGGCAGACCTCCACCAGCTGGACTCCTCGAGGTTGCGGGGGGTCGTCGAGCACGTCGAACAGGTCCAGCGCCGGGTAGAGGCCGTCACCAACCGGGTGATGAGGACCGTCGAGGCCGACGGCGTCTGGTCGCTGCATGGCCATCGCAGCCTGACGACGTGGTGGGCCGACGCGACCGGACGACGCAAGGCACCGACCGCCGCACGGCTGCGGACCGCGCAGCGACTCGCCGCCCACCTCCCCCTCACCGAGGCCGCAGCATCATCCGGGGAGATCAGCATCGACCACGCGACACTCCTGGCCCGGGAGGCGACGAAGAACCCCGTTCTCCTCGAGCACCTCGCGGACTCCCACACGGGTGAGGCGTTCCTGGTGCAGCAGGCCAGACTTCTGCCACCGGACTCCTTCGCGCGGGTGCTGGCGGCGTGGACGATCCGGGCCGACCCAGAAGGGGCAGACCGCAACTGGCGTGAACAGAGCGCTACCGAGCACGTGCATCTGTCCTCCACCCTCGACGGATACCAGCTGGACGGATGGCTGACGACGCAGAGCGGCCAGACCCTCGCCCACGCGCTGGATGCGATCATCGGCACGCCAGCCGAGGACGATGACCGGACCCGCTCCCAGCACCAGGGCGCCGCGATAGTCGCGATGGCCCGCCACGCCCTCGACTCCGGTTCGTTCCAGCCGCACGCCCGCGTACGTCCCACACTGTTGGTGCATGTACCTGGCGAGACGCTTCACCTCCTGACCAAGACCCCGCCCGCGCGCCCGGGCGATCCTGACCAGATAGATCCTCGGCTTCCCTACGGTGTACTCCGTGGTGCTGAGCCCGCGACACTCGGGGACGGCTCACCGATCGCCTTCGCCCAGCTCGCCACACACGCGTGCGGTGGTGAGTTCACCCGCGTGGTGCTCGACCCGGCGGGTCAGCCGCTCGATGTGGGCCGCAGCCGCCGCCTGCACACACCCGCACAAACCCGGGCGATCTGGGCACGAGACAGGCACTGTCAGTTCCCGGGATGCGACGCACCACCAGGATGGGGCGAGATCCACCACAGCACCTGGTGGTCACGCGGAGGCACCACCGATGTCAAGCACGGCATCTTGCTGTGCTGGCACCATCATGCCTACGTCCATCAGCGCGACATCACGATCCGTCGACATGCCGATCACTGGCACTTCACGCGACCGGGAGGGCACCCCCTCGGGTATCAACACCTGCCCGCCTGCGAGCTCCCGGCACGCCTGCACGCCGGTCACGACGATGACACGATCGCCGGTCCCGACGGATAGCGCACGAGGGCGCCACCAGAACCGGGTGGGTCCAGGTGGCGCCCTCGGCCGGGAGAGGTGACGCAGACCGGGTCACGGTCGGTCGGCACCTCTCTCAGGCCTGACCGCATCCGCTTGGTGACAGGCGGTCAGGAGCGTTGTTGCGCCAGTCTCGGGAACTCAGCGCACCGCGCGATTGACGGCGGAGACGATCGCCTTGAGCGACGCCGTCGTGATCGACGGATCGATGCCGACGCCCCAGATCACCTGGTCGGCCACGTCGCACTCGACGTAGGCGACCGCTGATGCGTCGCCCCCCTCAGAGAGCGCATGCTCGGCATAGTCCAGCACCGACACCTCGACACCGAGCTGCGCCAGAGCTGCTGTGAAAGCCGCTACCGGGCCGTTCCCACGCGCCTGGACGGTGCTCTCCTCGTCGCCGTCGACGATGGTGGCAGTGAGCACATCGTCGCTCCCGTCCCCGGCAGACGAGACCTGGGTGGCACGCAGCGTGAAGCGGCCCCACGGCGTCAGTCCCCCGTGCTCGCCTGCCGGCAGGTACTCGTCGGAGAAGATCTCCCACAGCCGCTCCGCACTCATCTCCCCACCGAAGGAGTCGGTGTGCTTCTGCACGCTCTGGGAGAACTCGATCTGCAACCGGCGCGGCAGGTCGAGGTTCCGGGTGCTCTGCAGCAGGTAGGCCACCCCGCCCTTGCCGGACTGGGAGTTCACCCGGATGACGGCCTCGTAGTTGCGGCCCACATCCTCCGGGTCGACAGGCAGGTACGGCACGTCCCACGGCACCTCGGTGTCGTCACCAGCTGCGGCGACGCGCTCGTTGCGGACGGTGAAGCCCTTCTTGATCGCGTCCTGGTGCGATCCCGAGAAGGCCGTGTACACCAGATCACCGCCGTAGGGGTGCCGCGGGTGCACGTCCATCTGGGTGCAATACTCGACCGTCCGGCGGATCCCGTCGATGTCGGAGAAGTCAATACCAGGGTCGATGCCCTGGCTGTAGAGGTTCATTCCCAGCGTCACCAGGTCGACGTTCCCGGTGCGCTCACCCTGCCCGAACAGGCACCCTTCGATCCTGTCGGCCCCGGCCATCACCGCCAGCTCCGCCGCGGCGACGGCCGTCCCACGGTCATTGTGCGGGTGCACCGAGAGTGCGACGTGCTCTCGCCTGCTCAGGTGGCGGCTCATCCACTCGATCTGATCGGCGTAGACGTTCGGCGTCGCCCGCTCCACCGTCGCCGGCAGGTTGAGGATGATCTCCCGGCCTGCTTCGGGTGCCCACACGTCCATGACTCCCTCGCAGACCTCCAGCGCGAAGTCCATCTCGGTGTCGATGAAGATCTCGGGCGAATACTCGTATCCCAGCTCCGTGTCCGGGCCGAGGATCTTCTCGCCGTAGTCGATCACGTGCTGGGTGCCGGCGGTCGCCAACTCCTTGGTCGCTGCGCGGTCGTTGCGGAAGACGATCTCCCGGAACACCGGCGCTGTGGCGTTGTACATGTGCACCGTCGCCCGCGGAGCACCCTCGAGCGACTGCACAGTCCTCTCGATGAGCTCGCGTCGCGCCTGCGTCAGCACGGAGATGGTGACGTCCTCAGGGATCGCTTCGTCGGTAATGATGCTGCGGACGAAGTCGAAATCGGTCTGTGACGCCGAGGGGAAGCCGACCTCGATCTCCTTGTAACCCATCGCGACGAGCAGATCGAACATCCGCCGCTTCCGGGTGGCGTCCATGGGTTCGATGAGGGCCTGGTTGCCGTCCCGCAGGTCGGTAGACAGCCACCGGGGTGGTGCGGTGATGGTGCGGCTGGGCCACGTACGATCTGGCAGGTCGACGCCGACGAACGGGTGGTACTTGCCGACCGGCATGCCATAGGTAGTGCGTTGCGTCATGGATTCATCCTTCGTCGCTGTACTTCTCAGTGCTGTGGTTCGGGTGGGGCCGGGCACCACTGCACTCCGCGACGAGGATCCGGCCTAGTGGGCCTCGCCGCGGCAGCGAAGGAGGAGGCTGACGCTGATGCGCATGTCAGGACAGTACCACGCCAGGCAGAGCACCCCGTGCGCCTCAACTACTCGTCTCTGTGCGAGCACCTGGTGCGCGATCCTCAGCGACGTGCAGTTCGGTGGCGCCGATCCGCACCATCTCACCGGGAGCGACCGGCGCCTCCTCCCAGGCCGTCAGGCGGCGCTCCTGTCCGGTCGCAGTGACGAGCATGGTGCCGTTCGTCGACGCCCGGTCGGTCACCCACGCGCGCGGACCGGAGATCCGGATCTGGAGGTGAGTCTTCGAGACCGCTCCATCGTCCAGTGTGACGAGGGCAGCCACCTGCTCCTGGTCCCGAGGCGCCGGTGCCCGGCCGACGAGGCTCACACCCTCACTGCCGATGACACGACCGTCGTTGGTGTGGAACCGCATCCGACCCGGCTGTTGCCGGGCCATCGCGAGACGGGTCTCCTCGTTGTCCGGTTCCCCGGCTTCTCCCGGCACGGTATGGCTAGGTTCTCCCGGCGCGGCATGGCCAGGCTGTGCCGTTGTCGACCACGGGTTGCCCGGCGCAGCCACAGCCGCAGCATGAGGCGGTCGCTCCGGATCGTGGTGGTTGGGCATTGAGTGCAGATGATCGGGCTCCGACCACGTCTGGGTGTGCGGGTCCGGCTGAAGGGTCATCTCAGGCAGAGCAGGCGTCGCAGGTGTCTCATGCGGCGCGGGCGGCGCGGGCGGCGCCCACGGTTCCAGGTTCGAGACCGGCAACGATCCGGCGTCGGAGCCTCCACCCGGCGATCCGGGTTGCGGCGTGGCATCGCGCCGCGGCGCTCCCAGCACTGTCTCGTCGTGGGCAGAACCACCAGCCGATGGGTCACCAGCCACCGGTGCTGCACTCGCGAGGCCCGAGGGTGCAGCATGGTCAGGGACAGCCGGAGCCGCACTTCCCGGTCGAGGTGGTACGGGAGCATGCACCGTCGGCCGTGCATACGGGCTCTGACCACCGGGAGCAGCCGAGGCGCCAGCAGCGTGAGCCCCGGCAGCCTGAGCTCCACCACCGTGAGGACCAGCAGCGGGAACGACGCTGCCCGCCATCGGCGTCGCCACGCCATGCTCCACACCCGGTGGGCGCGGTGGAACCTCCGGCACCCCTCCCGGAGCGGCAGAAGTACCGCCCCTGCCTGCCGGCTCAGTACCCTGCGACCGAACCGCTGCGCTCGCGAGCAGGCCGCCGGCCAGCACGAACACGGCCGAGAGTGCGCACACCAACGTCACTGCCCCGCGCACGAGTGCCGCCTCAGCGGGGACGAGCGGAACGTCCTCGATGATGCCGATCAGCACGAGAACGGTGAACGCCGTGGCGGCGACCGCCAGCACCAGCCGGAGCAGGAACGGGAGAGCCCACACACGCCCGGACCCGGGTCCGCCGTCTTGGGGTCGCAGCGCGGACCATGCGCGGATCGCCCCGACGAGAGCCCACCCTGTCACCGTCACATACGCGGACGTGATCAGACCCGCGAGTGCGGCCACGCCTCCCCCAGCCATCATGGCCAGGCTCGCTGCGCCGTCACCGGATATGCCCATTCCCACCAGAACGAGCGCACCGCACGCGAGGAGGACAGCGAGCAGACCCGCGATCGTCCTGCGCCAGCCGGCATAGGCACGCGTCAACTGCTCAAGTGCCTCTCCCCGGGTCCGGCGCAGCGTCCACGTATCCGGCCACCGCGGACGGTCGGCCGGGGGATCCATGAACCCCTTGGCGTCAGCGTTCAGAGAGAAGAGCCCAGGCACGTACTTCCTCGCCTTCTAGGGATGCAGCTCGTGGGTGGCACGTGCGGCGAGGCGGTCAGCCGTGGACCACAGGCCGGCCGAGGGCGTGGAGATGAAGAAGACCCGCTCCCCGTCGTCCATCGTGTTCCACCCGTCCCGCATCATCTCCGGATCGTACCGGCGCAACGCCTCCTCCATGTCGAGATAGCCGTAGCCGACCGATTCCACCTCCTCGCGGCTCAACCCGCCGGGGGCGTAGGTGATGCGAAAGCGCCCTTCGGCGCTGCCATGCACCAGGTGTGCCGTGGCGTGCGGGATCTCCTGCATGTCGGCCTCGGTGGCGTACTTCTCCAGGACCTCCGCCTTGCTGAGGTAGCCGTACTTGCGGATGAGGGCGTCCACCTCGGGCTGCTCTCCGAAGCGCTCCACACCGGGGGCGATGATGAGCAGCTCGCCGCCGTCGGCCATCGCCATCCTCGTGCGGTAGACCGCCTTGTTCGCCACCCAGGTGGCATGGAACTCGTCCGCCTGCATCACGGCCACGATCTTGTGCACCGGCTCATCGAAGGTGGTGATGTTCTGCGCCATGCTCGCGCGTGCGGCCGCGTAGTAGGTGTCGAGATCGTCGCCGACGAAGACGCCGGTGTGCACCAGGTGGCCGGCGTCGTCGTAGTTCATCACCACCTGCAGGTAGACATCGGGCAGATGACCGAGGAACTCTTCCTCGGCCCAGTTGAAGCAGGCGCGCACAGGCGTCAGCAAGTTGCCGAGGTTGTTCTCGATGCCGTAGACGGCCGAGGCCATGTGAGCGGCGCCGAGAGTGCGCTTGCCACCTAGGCCGATGAAGTAGTTCTTGTTGTGGTTGGCGAAGCCGAGCACCTCGTGCGGGACCACGTGCCCGATATGGACGATCAGGTCCCACTCCTCGCTGACCGTCATCGTGTTGAGGTCGATCGGCATCTCCCAGTCGACGGCACCCCCCGTCTTCTCGGCCACCACCTCGGCGGGGACGGTCCCGACGTGCGTCACCCCGCCCTTCCAGTCATGGGCGTGGATGCGCTCGTGCGGGATCGAGCCGAACATCCACCGGTTCACCTCCTCGGTGTGCGGCACGTGCTGCCCCAGAGTGGGGATCACGTGCACCTCCACGCCCCGGGCATCCAGATGGCGGTACAGGTGCTCGGTCATCCACCCCACTCCGGCGTGGGCCCGGGTGATGTCCGGTGGCAGCAGTAGCACGCGCCGATAGGTCCCGATGCCGAGCCGCTGCGCTGCCTCCTCCACAAGCCGGTCGCACAACTGCTCGACAGTCTTCCGGTCGATCGCTTGATCCTCATGCTGGAACCACACCATGGCCGACAGGCTAGCCGGGCCAGGGAACCCCGATGGCACTGATGCCGTCAGTTGCCGTGGAGGCGCGTCATCCCCGACGGCGCAGCGACCGCCACGAGAACGCTGCCCGTAGCCGCGCCTTCCAGCCGACGCTGTGGCGCACCTGCTGCACGGTGCGGCGCACGTTGCCCCAGTAGTGGTGCACGTGCTCCTCAGCGGGGTCCGACGGGGCGAACACGGCCTCATCTGCCCGGTCAGCGAGCAGCAGCACACCTGACTCCCCGAACTCCCCCGCCATCGCCTGAGCCGATTCGCGCCGGGTGCGCCCGGAGGGCACCACGACGCCCAGGTCGAGGACCTGATCCTGCAGCTCATCCCACCCTCCGGCAACACGCTGATGGGCTGTGCCGTTGCTGCGCCGTCGGGACCGCCGAACGGCCTTGATCACGGCGAGCAGCAGCAACGGCACCCCGAACACGAGGACCGGGATCGCCGAGGCTCCGGCCACCCAGACCCAGGGGTTGGGCACACTGCCCTTGTCCATTCCCTCCGAGTCGACGTCGGCGTCGTCACGGTCCTGCGGCGGCACGTCGGGACGATCCTGCGGCGGCGGCGGGGGCTGCAGCACCTGCGGCTGCGGCTTGTCGACCGGGTCCGGCTCCTCCACCTGCGGAATCTGATCCTCGGGGGGTGTGGGGAAGAACGGAACCCAGCCCACGCCCTCGAAAGGCACCTCGACCCATGCGACCACATCGTCTCCGGTCAGGGTGACCGTGCCCGCGTCCTCGATGTCGAAGCCGACGACGACGCGCGCTGGATACCCGAGTGAGCGCACCATCAACGCCATCACGGCCGCGTACTGCTCCTCGTCCCCCACGAGTTCCTCGGCCTCCAGCATCTGCGCCAGACGCGCCGCACCATGACCGGCGCGGGAGGGCACCTCACCCTCGAGACCGTGTGAGAAGAATCCGCCGTTGCGCAGTGCCGCGGCGACGGCCTCGATCTGAGCGTAGGGCGAGTCTGCGCCGTCGGAGTAGCCCCCAGCGAGACTTCCGACCATATCGGGCACACCACGCGGTTCCGGAAGCTGCAGCGAGGTGACGCGCAGCTCGGTCACATCGGCCGGCTCCTGTTGGGCCGCCGGGTCGGCGACCACCTCGAAGACGGCCCCTTCGGTGAGGCCCGCCGTCACCAGGCCGGTGTCGGTGACGGTGTTGTAGTAGAAGCTCTCCGTCAGGTCCGGCGCACCGGGACCAGCGAACGTGACGTCAGCGGTCCCGCCCGCGTTCAGCACCCACACGTCCTGGTAGGCGCCGACGCTGACGTCGAGCGTGTACGCCTCGGACGGTATCTCCACCTCGATCCGATCCCCGATGCGGCGGAAGACCCCCGTTCCGGGAGTGGCGGCACCCGTCACGTTCCAGACGGTGCCGTCGTAGGTGTCGAGCGCCGCCAGGCGCAGCTGGGCACCGCCCTCGGGAAGGCCGGTGACGGTGAAGAGGTCATCCGAGCTGAGGTCGTCAGCATAGGTACGGAATCCGGCCAACGGGCTGGGAAGGTCCTGCGGGTCCGGAGGCGGTTCGACATAGTCCCGCAGGACCACGCGAGGGTTCTGCGGCGCGACGGCCATCGACGCGCCGGTTCCCCCGAGTGCTGCCACGGCGAGCACGATGACGATCGCGAGCACACGGTGCAGCTCCAGGCGCCCGGACCGCCAGGACACCCAGGTCAGTGCCGCCACGACAGCGACCACGCCGATCACACCCGCCAGCACCGGTACGTGGGTGCCGAACAGGATGGCCGCTACGAGCACCAGCGCGGGCACCAGCAGGGCGAGCCAGAACCAGCGCGCCCGCAGCGAGAGCGTCACGGCGAGGAGTGACCCGAGGAAGGCCAGCAGGTAGGGCAGCAGCAACACGGCCCCGTAGCTGCCCAGTGGTGGGGTGACCGTCAGGACTTGCTTCCACACGGTCACGATGCCCACGCCCATGAGCTGCCAGGTGGTAGGGGTCGGCAACACGCCAGCCACGGCCGTTCCCGGGGCAGCCGCGGCTCCGCAGACGAAGAACACCACGACCGCGACCGAGGTGACCGTCAGGACCCCGTGCCGGTAGACGGCACCGACCACCGCAACGGCAGACCCGAGCAGCAGGCCGGCCGTCACCGTGATGTAGAAACCGCCGGTGAGGTAGACCGAGTGCAGTGGGAGCAGCGCGAGCAACAGCAGCAGGACCGGTACGAAGGTGTTGACGATCCGGGCCGGACTCCACCACGAGACGAACCGGCGGGTCAGGGTGCCCGAACCACTCCCACCTCTCGCTCGGGATCCAGCATCGCGGACTGCACGACGTTCTCGTCGGGGAGAACGCATATGCGTGGATTCCTGGGCGGGGCCGCCGTTCGCCGTCATCGTTGCAGCCTCCGGAAGCCCCGCGGCAGGTCCTCGAGCCTGCCGAGCTCGAGTGCTGTCACCGCGCCGAGCCGGTGCGCGGAGACCTCCGCACCGGTTCGGCACTGCACGGCCAGCGCCCGCACACCAACGGGGAGGACGGCTCCTGCGGCGCGGATCTGGTCCGGCCCCACGGCCGAACCGCAGACCAATACGGCGACCGTGGCACCGGCAACCTCACGCGTGACCAGCCGCGCGAGATCGGACAGGCGCCCGGGGCTGCGCACAGTGTCCAGGCGCGTGAGCGTGTCGAGCAGGTCACGCGCACTCGTGTGGCTGAGGGTTCCCAGCTGGGTCATCGACGTCAGTTCGGATTCGGAGCGGATGGTGTGCAGACCCAGCGATCCGACCACGCTGACAGCGAGCTCGAACTCGTCCGCGTCCGCGTAGTCGTGGCCGTGGACCGAGAGCGCCGTCACCAGGTGCGTGCGGCGGGACTCCTCGAACTGGCGCACCATGAGCGTGCCCACGCGGGCGGAGGACCGCCAGTGCACATACCGGCGGTCGTCACCGGGTACGTACTCCCGCAAGGCGTGGAACTGCAGGTCTGAGCTGGTGATCTCGCGAGAGGCGTGCCCGTCGAGGTCGTGCAATGCACCGGCAGAGGCCGGACCCAGCGGCACGGTGCGCGGGTGCACGTACAGCTCCTCCGGCTGCGTCCACTGGACCGAACGTTTGATGAGTCCGAATGGATCGCCGCGCACCGATCGCACCGGCCCTACCACGAGCACGGCGCGCCGCTCAGTCGGGATCGCGAACAGTTCGTCGTGCTCGCCGCCCGCCCGCAACGCCGGCAGCGCGAACCGGGCGAGGTTAGGGCCGACGGGGAGTTCCAGCCGTGCCGGCATCACCGGACCAGAACTGGTGTTGCGCACCTCGATGCCACCCATCGCGCGTTCGCCGGCAACCACGCGTCCGTCACGCAGGCGCAACGTGATGGCATACGGGTGCCGGCCGATGGCGAAGAAGCCGCAGACGACGAAGGTGGCCACCAGCGCCGCACCGAGCACCACCAGCTCGAGCCATCCCAGCACGGCACCGGCAATCCAGGCACCGATGCCGAGTAGCACGCACATCCATGCAGGAAGCGTGACCCAGGTGAAGATCGAGCTGGTGCGGCGCATCGAGCCTCGCAGGCTCTCGACGGCGCGCGTGATCGAACGGGTGCTCCAGCCGCGCCGGGTGCCCGGTGCCGCGACGCGCCGGGAGTCCGTAGCGGGCGATGTCATGAGGCTCCGGCTGCCCCTCGCTGGGTGGGGGGCGCGACCTCGGAGACGATCCGGGCGATGACGGCCCCCGGGTCGGCACCCTCGAACTCGGCCTCGGCGTCCAGGATGATCCGGTGGGCGAGGACGGGCTCGGCCAGGGTTTTGATGTCGTCCGGGATCACGTAGTGGCGCCCGTGAGCGGCTGCCCAGACCTTGGAGCAGCGCACCAGCGCCAGGGCACCACGCACGGACGAACCGAGGGCAACCTCCGGGGCGTTGCGGGTCGCCTCCACAATGGTGGTGACGTAGGCGAGGATCGCCGGGTCCACGTGGACGGCGGAGGCCAGGTTCGCCATCTCTGTCACGGCTGCCGCGGCGATCACTGGGCTCAGCGTGCTCGCACGGTCCTTGACGGCGGAGCCCGCCAGGATCCGGACCGTGGCGTCCGAGTCGGGGTACCCGAGCGAGGTCCGCATGAGGAACCGGTCGAGCTGAGCTTCCGGCAGCTTGTACGTGCCGGCCTGCTCCACGGGGTTCTGGGTAGCGATCACGACGAACGGCTGCGGGACGGAGTGAGGCTCACCGTCCACAGTCACGCGGCCCTCTTCCATGACCTCCAACAGAGCGGACTGCGTCTTCGGCGAGGCGCGGTTGATCTCGTCCGCGAGGACCACCGAGGCGAAGATCGGACCGGGGTGGAAGGCGAATTTCTGGGTGGCCTGGTCGTAGATCGTCACGCCGGTCACGTCCGAGGGCAGCAGGTCCGGGGTGAACTGGATCCGGCTGTGGCTGGCCTGCACCGTGGCCGCGAGGGCCCGCGCCAGTGACGTCTTGCCGGTCCCCGGGTAGTCCTCCAGCAGCATGTGCCCGCCGGAGAGCAGGCAGGTGAACGTCAATCGCACCACGTGCGACTTGCCGAGCACAGCGGCCGAGACGTTGGCGACCAACCGCTCGAAGGTGTCCGAGAACCAGGCGGCCTGGTCGGCCGTCATGGGGGCGGCGGTTGCTGTGGCGGTCATGTGTGCCTTTCCTTCACGAATGGCGTCACCAGGACGAATTCTGGGCGTAACTGCCATTGGGGCTGATGGTGAGCTGGACGGTGCCGCCGCAGTTGGCACCGTAGTGCGGTGGGGTGTACCCCGGGTAGCCGATCTCGGTGCTTCCGTTGGCCGAGCCGATGTGTTCGGTGTAGGGGCCGCGGGAGAAGTTCCCGCAGTTGCCGCCACCCACGGCGAACGACACGTTGTAGTTGCCACGGTCACTGCTGGTCATGTTCGCCCAGTTGAGCTGGAAGGTCCGGCAGCCCGAGCCTCCGCTGTCACAGTTGATCTGGCGACCCTGAGTGACCCAGACTCGTGGTGGATCCGGCGGCGGCGGCGGTGGTGTCGGGTCCGCCTCGGCCCGCTGGCTGTCGCGGGCGTACGGTCCGCCCCCCTGTGTCCCGCTCCACTGACCGTGCTCGTTCAGCACCTGGACGCGGATGTTGTGGTTCTCCTCCCACGCTCCGCCGACGGTGGTCGTGCCGGACCGGCCGTCGACGCGGGTCCAGCCACCGCCGTCGACCGAATAGCGAGTCGCAACGAGTGCTGCACCGTTCGTGCTCGCAGGAATGTCCCACGCGAAAGTCACTTGCCGCAGGTTTGCTGAGGACGTGATGGAGATGACCCCGTTCCCCGGCGCTCCGTAGGTAGAGAACTGCGCCGACGGGTCGCTCCACTGCCCGCAGTAGGTGTTGCAGGCGCGCACCTCGATCCGGTAGTTCGTCCCGTCCTGCGGAACGGTGATCTGGTTGCCGCTCGGCAGTGACTGCACCGAGCCCCCGTTCAGCCGGTACTGGTAGCCCGAGATCTGCTGGCCATTGTTGTTCGGTGCCGTGTAGCTCACGGTCGCCGTGTTGTCGTCACCCGTCGGTGACGCACTCACTCCGCCGGTCTTGCCCGGCGCACCGAAGGAACGCACCTCCTGCGAGCCCGGGGAGACCTCCGACTCACCGGACCGGTTGATCGCCACGAGCGTGAAGTAGTAGTAGTGCGCGTTCTCGACCTGCACCTCGCGCGAGGTCTCGTTCGCTCCCGGGGTGAAGGTCTGCGCCAGGGCATCGTCCTGGTACATCCGCAGCTCGTAGGACGAGATCGGATCGCCGTTCGCATCCGGGGCAGTCCACGAGACCTGCAGCCGGCCACCGGCGGAGTCGTCGATGCGCGACGCGTTCGGCGCCTGTGGCCGCAGCGGCGGGCCCGAGGGGTGCTCGGGAACCGACCACGCGCTCCACAACCCGGGCTCCGGGGCATCGTTGATCGCGCGCACCCGGAAGGTGTAGTTCTGCCCGTTCGTCAGGCCCGTCCAGGTCATCTCCGTGCCCGAGACCGACTGCTGACCGGCACCGTCAGAGGGAGAGATCTGCACGTCATAGGTCGAGATCGGCGTGCCCTCGTTCACCGGCTCGGACCAGTCCAGGGTCAGCTCGCCGTCGCCGAACTCCACCGAGGGCGCCGCCGGCGCCTCGGGTCGCACGTCCGGTGTGGCCTCGGCGGAGGCGGCACTCTCCGGGGAGTCGCCCACCTCGTTGGTGGCCAGCACCGTGAAGGTGTACGTGGTGCCGTTCGTCAGACCCGTGATCGTGCACGTGGTCGTCGGGCACGCCTGCGATCCGCCGCTGTGGCCCACTGTGTACCCGCTGATGGGCGCGCCGTTGTCCTGCGGTGCCGTCCAGCTCAGCGTCACCTGCCGGTTCGCGACCTCCTCCACCAGTGGAATCGTCGGAGCCTCCGGTACACCCAGCACGGCCGCCGTGATCTGCCCTTCGACGGCGCGGCTGGTCTCCCCGGTGGCGTCCACCACCGTGTATGTCACGCTCATCCGGCCCACGAAGTCCGCACCCGGGGTGATGGTCACCTGGTTGCCGCTGACCGAGGCCGACCCGTCACCGTCGGTCACAACCGTCCCGATGATCTCCCTGGCCTCCCCGGGGAACGGGTTGGAATCGTTCGCGAGTACATCCACCGCGACCGACTCACCCTGATGCACTTCACCCAGGTCGTCCGGATTGGTGGAGATGAGCGGGCGGTTGCTGGCTGTCGAGCGCAGCTCGATCGTCGCCTGCACCGGCTCGGAGTCGCCATCGGTCACCTCGATCACGAGGTCCTGAGTCGATCCCGCGGGTGTGTCCTGGTCTGCGGAGACCGTCAGGATGTACCCGTCCAGCGACGACTGGAATCCCGGCGCTTCTTCAGCGATCCGGTACTGAAGGTCGGTGGAGCGCCCATCCGGGTCCTCAGCCAGGCGCGCGATATCGAGCGAGACCTCCTCGCCGCCCTGCTCGGCGGCGAGGGACCCGTTACGCATCCGCGGCGGCTGGTTGTCGGTCGAGATCACCAGGATGTCGAGCGTGACCACTGAAGTGAGGATGTCGTCGTCATTGATGTCGAGGGCATCGGTCACCTCGAACGTGAGCGTGGCCGGACCGGCGTAGGTGTCGTCGGAGGTGTACTGGAGGGTGTCGCCGTCCACCACCGGGTTCGAACCGTCGGAATTGGTGGCCCGCACGGAACTGGTATCGGAGAGTTGGACCGGCTGACCGCTGAACGCCACCACGTACTCATTGATCTCGATCGTCTCTGTGACGCCGGTCTCGACCTCGATCACCTCCGTGTCGGGTCGAAGCACCGGGCCGGTGTCCTCGGTACCGGGCACGTCGATGAAGGCGTAGGAAACCAGTCCGTCGGAGTCGGTGACCCGGTAGGTGACCACCTGCCGCGTCGGAGTGAGGGTGATCTGCACGCCCTTGCCATCCGGGGAGGTCGCCGTTTCCTGGTCATCCGGGATGTCGACCGTGAGTGCCTCGACGTTGCCGTCAGGGTCGGAGTCGTTCTCGAGAACGTCGACTGTCACCACCTCCCGGTCCAGGATGGCGGACGGAGGGACGACGTCGTCCACGGCCACGGGGGGCTGCAGTGGGCTGTCAGGATCGACTGTCACCGTCAGCAACCCGCTCGCCGTGCCGCCGTGCAGGTCGCTCACGTGGTAGGTGAGGAGGTAGTCCCCCGCAGCCTCCGGCGACGTGAGTGTGACCTCACCGTCGCGCACCTGCGGCTCCGTCCCCGCATGATCACTGAACGCCGGGTCATCGAACGTGAGCTGGTCGCCGTCGGGGTCGGTGTCGTTCGCCAGTACGTCCACCGAGATCGGCCGGCCCGGGGGCACGGTGATCTCATCGTTGACCACGACTGGGTCGCGATTGACCCCGGGTGGCGGGATCACGCCGATGGTCACCTCAGCGGAAGCGATCGCACCCAGACGATCACGAACCGAATAGGTGAACTCGTCGGTGCCGGCCGAGTCCGTGAACGCCTGGTAGTCGATGTAGGTGGCACCGACTTCCACCACCCGCCCCAGCGCCGGCGGAGTGTCGACGCCGAGTAGTTGAACGGAGTCACCGTCGGGGTCGATGCCGTAGGTCTCGATCGGGATGCGGATGCGTTCCCCGGAGAAGGCGCGCGTCTCCACGTCCCGTGGTTCCGGCGCTCCGTTGGCGTCGTCCGCGCGCGCCTGAACGTAGAGGCGGATCGTGGCCGAATCCTCCCGGCCGAACTCGTCGACGATCCGGTAGACCGCCGTCAGCGTGCCAGCTTCGTCCGGGGCCTGGAAACGCACCACATCGCCCGCGGTGAACATCACCCCTGCCTCCGGTGCCTCCGCGATCTCGGGGTCCAGTGAGAACTCGAACCCGTTCGGATGGGAGTCGTTGCCGAGCACCGGGATGGTGACATGGTCACCGGCGCGCACGCGGACCTCGTCGGGCACGGCGATCGGTGCCCGGGTGCCCGTCTCGGCATCCAGCGGCAGCACGAGCACCTCACCCTGCGCCGAACGAGTGCCGTTGGAGACGGTGTAGTCGATGGTCACTGGTGATTGGAGGGTGCGGTCGGAGGTGATTCGCAGCACCCGGTGCTCGAGGATCGAGACGCGCAACCCATAGCCCTCGGGCACGTCGATCTGCTGGATCGCCAGTACTCCCCCTGCCGGGTCCTCGTCATTGGCGAGAGCGTCCACCAGCACCGTGCCTGCAGGAGGAAGGTACGCAGTGTCGGTCGCGGCCACCGGGTCGAGATTCTCGGGTGCGCGCACCGACACGCGCACCAGGCCCGTGGCGGACAGTCCGTCATCGTCGGCCACCACGTAGACGACGTAGTAGTCCCCCGGCGAAGCGGCCGTGAAACTGAAAGTGTTCGAGCTGGCGTTCTGCCGCACCTCGGCACCGTCCGCGGACTGGACATTCGCCAGCCGCAGCGGCCGGTTGTTGGGATCGAGGTCGTTCGCGATCGGGTCAATCTCGATGGTCTGATCCACGAAGGCCGTCTCGTAGTCGAAGACTGCCGTCGGCGGCTGGGCCGCCGCGGGAAGGATGTCGACATCGATCACCACCTCAGCGGTGGCGAATCCGTCGCTGACCTCCATTCGGACCTGCCGCTGCCCCGTCGAGACACCGGGGTCGACGATCGAGACGAGACCGTTCGGGTTGGACTGCACCTGCAGGCCGGCATCGTCGAGGGTGCGCGTGACGTAGACGGCGTCCCCGTCCGGGTCCAGCACATCGTTGAGCACGTTCACCTCGACCGACTGACCTGAGGCGATCTCGGCCGTGATCTCAGTCAGTTGCTCCGGCGGGTTGTTCTCCGATGCCGGTATCACCTCCAGGTCGACCGTCGCGGTGTCCGTCCCGCCGCGACCGTCACTCGCGGTGTACTGGAAACTGGTGATCCCACTGGCCCCAGGAGCGACCCGCACCTGCAGGGCGCGGCCGCCGAGCACGGTCTCCACCTGACCGAACGCCTCCGGGATCTGGTCCTCCGGAGATGCGGTGAGCAGATCACCGTCGGCATCAGAGTCGTTGTGCAGCACCGGGAGCACGGCGATCCGGCCGGCGCGCACGCCGAAGGAGTCCGGAATCGCCACCGGTGGCCGGTTCTCGGCCTCCCGGTCGAGCTCCACCTCGCGCTGCTCGAGATCCTGAGACTCCTCTTCTTCCGTCTCGTCCTGCTCCGTCGGAGGGATCGAGGTCTCCCAGTTGTCGACCAGGATCAGGGCGTCCTCGACCATCCAGGAGTTGCCCGAGGCCAGCTCGTTGAGCACCACGTAGGACCGGTTCACGCGGAACACGAGTTCCCCGCCGGTGGCAGAGGGAACCTCGAGGGACTCCGGTGGTTGATCGCCACACTGTCGTAGGTACCCGGCCGGGAGCGCGGCCCAGGCGCTGTGGACGCAGCCGGCCACCTGTACCGGTTGCGCCGGCTGGCCGGCCGAGGGCGAGCGGGTCACCTGGGGCTCGCTCCCGTCCAGCGGCACGGTGACGAGAGCATCGCTGGTCGCGATCGCCACGACGTCCCCGTCGCGGCTGGGAGCCTGCAGCCGCGCCGAGGCGCCGTCGACCTCCAACCCGGTCAGATCCACTGGATCCTCGCCCGGCCGCACCATCGTCAGGGCCTGAGTCTGCGTATCGAATGCCAAGGCAACCGGTTCGGAACCGACGACGGTCAGCTGCGTGGTCGCATCGTCGAAGAGCGCAGCGTCGACCTCGGTGATCTCAGGCTCGAGACGGTCCTGCGGGCTGAACGTCAGCAATTCCCCATCGGCGGTGTCGAGGCCGTAGGCGGTGCCGTCGTCGGCAATCGCGTGCGCGGCGCCCTCCCCGAGGACTGCTTGCGGCTCTTCGGTCGACTCCGTGAGCACGTCGAGCTGGTCGAGCCCGAGCACGCGCCACTCGCCGGTCTCCTCCACGAGCACGCCGACGGCGCCAGCCCCCAGTTGCACGTCCGAGCCGGTCGGCAGCGGTACCGCACTGCCCCGCACGGCTACCGACACCGGATCCACCCGTTGCAACGTCTGGCCCGCCCGGTCGCGGATCAGCACGACATCCTCGCGCTGCAGCAGGTCCACGTCCTGACTCAGCGCAGCCAGAGAGGCATCGATCTCCCCCACGGGGTAGTTCAGCCGGCCCACCAGGATCGACTCGTTGTTCGAGACCCACACACCGCCGTCGTTGAGATCGACGTCGGCCGTGGCGACCCCCTCGTAGTTCAGGCTCAGCGCCACCACGGTACCCAGGACCAGCGACAGGACAGTCGCACTGGCGACACTGCGCCTACTCGGGCGCGTCCGAGTCCTCAGCTTCACGCGATTGCCTGCCCCTCGATTACCTGTCCTGTGCCACCGCACAGTCTAGGTCGACGATCGCGGTCCGGTGAGGGGTACAAGTCCCCATGCACACTCTGCCCTACGCTGGTCAGTTCTCAGCCTCTCCACCGGCCCCGGCGGCGGCCTTCTCGGCGTTCGCCTCGAGCAGCTCCAGATCTGCCGCGACCACGAGGCGCGAGGCGACAGCGTGTTCGACCAGCCGTGCCCGCCTGTTCACGGCGAGTTGTCCCGGTGCCCCCCGCAAACCCCGCACGCCGAACCTGGCCAGCTTCTCGCACACATTGTCGAGCTTGCGGTTGAAGCGGGTGATCGCCCATCCGAGGCGCGCGGCCGCTTGGGCGGACGTCGGAATCGATGCAGTCGAGCCACGCCCGCGGAGCACAGGCTCGGCCAGCGAGATGATGAGCAACTTCTGCGAGTCTGTCATGCTCACCGGTCCGATCGTGGTCTCACCGACCTGGGTGGACCCGGGCGAGGCGGCCTCGAAGCTCGGCGAGTCGCCCACGATGCCCAGCTCGTAGGTCGTCGGGCCGGCGGTGAACAGCACCGAGGTGTGCGCGAACACCAGCGGCAATCGTGCCCCGGGGGCGAGCCATGCCTGCATGTTCCCGTCCGAGTCAGCCACCGTGGCCGAGATGCGGCTACCGACGTTCTCCAGCCACCACAGGTCTTCATGCTGGGAGATGGTCAGGAACCGGCGGTGCAGGTACGGGTTGTCGTCGATCTCCAGATCGCCCTCACGCCCGATCTGGAAGGTCTGCCCGTCCGATACGTCGAACCACTCCCCGCAGAACTCCACCTGGATGTTCATCCCCTGGTTCCTTCCGACTCACACACACTCTTCCGGATTGTCCGCCTCCGGCGATACCGCCCGGGACTCCGAATCGATGCTGATCACCATCACGCACACCCGGTCCCCGTCGTCACTGAAGGTCACCTCAGTCGCGTTCCCGACCGTACGGTACTCCCCTTCGGTGACGCCCTCGGTCACCTGGTAGGCGAAGTCCAAGCCGCCCTCGTACACCGGAGCCGTCCACGAGACCCGGATCTCCTCACCGTCGCGCTCCAGCACCAGCTCCTCGGGAGCGGGCGGTTCCTGGGCCACAGTGACGGTCGGCGGCACATAGGTCGGTCCCGACGGGTCGTCCGGCCCGGGGTCGTCTGCGCGCAGCGCGCTGTAGGTGACCACTGTCACAGTGCCGGCAACTACGATCGCCGCCGCACCCGCCACCAGGGCCGTCCGCCAGCCTCGGCGCGCCGGCTCGTCCTCCTGGTGTGGTGAGGGGGGTGAGCCCCAGGCATCCGGCGACGGCGGAGCGTCCGTCGGGACTGCAGGCTGCACCCCACGTAGCCGTGTGGCCGCGTCGTCCTGCGCTCGCGCGGGCACCGTACTGATCGACCGCACGCGGGTGCGGTCGCCGTCGTCAAGTTCGGACGGCGTCTCCATCCAGGATGTGTCCGGCACGTCGAGGGCCGTCGGCGTCAGGTGCAGTTCCTGCTCGACCTGGTGGATCGCTCGTGCCAGCTCGGCGGCGGACCCGAACCTCCGGGCGGGATCCTTCGCCATTCCCCGGGCGAGCACTGCCTCGAGCGAGGGTGGAACGTCATCACGCCCGATCGGCGGCACTTGGTCACGCTCGATCCGGGTGATCAGGTCCAGCGCCGTGTTGGGGCGACCCGGAAGCTCGAACGGCGAGCGCCCGGCGAGCAGGGTGTAGACAGTGGCAGCTAGGGCGTAGACATCCGCCGGAACCCCGCGGGGGGCGTTCTCGGCGAAGAACTCCGGCGCCGCCCACGGGATCGACATACCAGCCTGGTCGCCGTCGGCCGCTGCCGGAGTACCAGTCGCGACGGAGATGCCGAAGTCGGTCAGCGCGGGCCACCCGTAAGCCGTCGTCAGGACGTTGGCTGGCTTGATGTCACGGTGCAAGATGCCCGCCCGGTGAGCGGTCTCCACCGCACCGGCGAGCCGGACCGCGATCCGCAGGCACTCGGCCACACCCAGACGCTCGTTGCGATAGCGCACGGAGAGGTTGGGGCGTGGGCAATACTCCATCACCAGGTAAGGACGACCGTCGGCTGTGGTGTCGGCGTGGAAGATCGTCACGATGGACGGATGGGTGGATAGCTGGGCCATCAGGTTGGCCTCGGCGGTGAACTGCTCCCGCCCCTCCGCCGTCACGGCACTGGCGAGCAGAGCCTTGACCGCCACTTCGCGCGCCGGCATGAGCTGGCGGTAGAGGAATACGTCGGCGAATCCACCGCTGCCCAGGAGCCGTTCATAGGTGTAGCCGGGGATCTGCGGGGGTGCGGAGGGTGGCCGGCGGGTCACGGTGCCGGCGTCTCGATGGTGCCTGTCACGCCGTCACCCAGGTCGACGGTGGTCCCCGCCCGCACCGGTACGGCCTCGCCGGCGTGCAACCTCCGCGGGGCGCTGCCGGGGAGCACGACGATCGTGCCGTTGGTGGAGTTCAGGTCGGTCACCAGCAGGTGGTCGCCCTCGCGGCGCAGCTCCACATGGGTGCGGGAGATGTCCTGCTGCGGACTGGGGACCGTCACCAGTCGCGGCTCCACCCCGGCTGCGAACCGGCTCGACTCCGGCGCCCTTCCGATCAGCACCGGACGATCGAGCGGGACACGGATCCCCGTCGAGAGCAGCAGCACCGTCTCAGGCTCCAGCGACGTTGCCGGCTCACCCGAGCGCACGTCCGATTCGCCAGGCACTCCGGTCAACGTCGCGTCCCGCATGGCCGCGACGTCGGAGACCAGGATGGTCGACCCGTCATGATCGCCCTCCCAGGCTCCATCGGCCTCGAGCGTCGAGGCATGGGCCGGTGGGGCGGCGGGGCCGGTCTCCGCCCGACGGCGCGGGACCCTGATCGTGTGCTCGTCGACATCGTCGCCGGCGCTGTCGGTGGCGCTGGATTCACCGGGTGCGGCGAAGGGCGCCGGTGGCGGGCTCGGCTGGGATGAGCGCACCGACCACGGCAAGGAATCGATGATGCCCGACTCGGCCGGAAGGTCCGGCGGGGGCTCGATCCCAGGGTGCATGGTCGCCTCGGACACCGGTCCGGGCTCGGGCGGGTTGGCATCGGCCGCACTGGAATCAGCGACCGCGTGCTCTGCGCCCTGCGGCTCAGCCAGTTCTTCGGGATCCGGCCCTGCCTGCGAAGCCGACACCGATTCGGAGGCAGTCGCGGGTTCGGCCGGCGGATCGGTGGGCGGCTCGGGCTCGCCAAGGACCGGTGGGACCGCTTCCGATGATGCGGACTGCGATTGCGGGGTGGACAGCTCTCCGGCGGACTCGCCAGGCGCTCCCCACGTGAGAGCGTCCGCCCGCACGACTCCCGCGACCAACGGCAGGGCGTGCGCATCGGCCGCTGCGTCGTCGCCGGCCAAGATGGTCACCGAGGACGACGCGGCCGGAACCACGGCCTCTCGCCACGTACTCATCCCCTCGGCGCGCAGGGCCTGGTCCCCGACGATGACGACCGTGCCGCCACGCACCAGCACGCGCAGCTCGGGCCCGGCGCGCTGCACCAGCGCGAAGTCCGCCAGCCCGGTGATTCCCCCACCGGCCAAGGTCTCCAGCCACTCACCGATCCCCGTGCCGTCGGCCATGGACTGCCACAGCGCGATGACGTCCTCCTCGGCATAGGACGGATGCAGCAACGCACTGCCGGAGACCGTCACGACCGCCGTCCAGGTACCGGGGCGATAGCGCGCCGCCCGCTCATCGGTCATTGCCATCGTGATTCGTCCCTCCCACCGGTGCGTCGTTCTCCTCTGGGCACCGTATCGGCGACGTCACCCTCGTCGCCCACAGAGGTGGGCCGGGGCGCAGTCGCCCTTACGTCCGATCCTGCCGTGTCGACCACGATCACCGAGACATTGTCGCGCGCACCGCCGGTGGTCGCCTCCGCGATCAGGCGGTCGACAGCCTCCTGGGCCGAATCCACCTCCCGCAGGACGGCTCCGATCTCGACTTCGCTGAGCTCGTCCGTCAGGCCATCACTGCACAGCAGGAGCCGGTCGCGCGAGCCGGCGCGCAGCCGCCAGAAGTCGGCATCGACATCCGGTCCGGTGTCGACGGCACGCGTGATGACATTCCGCTGCGGATGGCGTCGGGCGTCCTCCGGCCCCAGAGCACCGGCGTCCACCATCTCCTGGACGACGGAGTGGTCGACGCTCACCTGAGCCAGCGTGCCCTCACTGAGCCGGTAGATGCGCGAGTCCCCGACGTTGAACACAAGCCAGAACGGCTGCGACTCGTGCACGGTCAGCACCGCCCCTGCCGCCGTGCTTCCTGCCGTGACGGGACGTCCCTGCGGATCGTGCTCACCGACCCCCCGGATCGTGCGCTGGGCCGTGCGAATCGCTTCCTGGATCTCTTCGGGCAGCACCTCGCGGTCGGGTTCGCATCGGCCCGCCAGCTCCTCGAACGCCGTCACCACGGCTCGCGACGCGAGCTCACCATGGACGTGCCCGCCCATGCCATCAGCAACGACGAACACCGGCGGCTTGGCCAGCACGGCGTCCTCGTTCACCGCACGCCGACCACCCGTGTCCGTCCCGACACCCCACGCGACCTGCACCCGAACGCCTCATCCCTTCCGCCACCTGGACGCCGGGTCCAGGTCGTGGAGACGATCCTAAAGGCTCCACAGCCGGTCACCGGCACGCCGAGACCCGCCCCGGACCCCGAGGCAGCCTCAGAACAGGGTGGGAAACACGCCCCAGTAGGCACAGATCAGCAGCAGCGACATCGCGCCCACGTGCGTGGTCCACCAGACCGTCGCGTGCCCCAGCGCCAGCTTGCGCCCGCCGAGCGTGCGCCAGGCGTTGACCGCGGCATCGACGGAGCGGACCCCGACGGCGACCGCGAGGATGCCGAGGGCGTGCAATGCCACCCAGCCACCGTTGACGACGAGGTCGTCCGTCCGGTAGTTCAGGGCGAGGTCGGCAACGTAGGCGACGTAGGCGACGAAGACGACGAGCACGGCGACCGCACTCATCCCGGTGGCCGCGGTGTATCTCGCCAGCGGAGGTGGTAACCGCCGCGGTTCGCGACGGCGCAGGAGGGTCACGACCCGGCCACCGAACCAGACCAGCGGACCGGCAGCCAGCAGCACCACACTCGCGAACAACGTCCACACGAGCATGTCCCCGTTCGCGTACCAGCGCGGATGATCCACCGGGGCCGCCCGGAACTGCTGCTCCGGCTGGGCTCCGGCCACGTGCGGGGCAGCCTCGGCAGTCTCCGGCAGGCCGAGAACCCACCGCGCCAGCACGTCGAGGAATCCGTCCGCGAGCTCACCGTCCACACGCAGACCGTGGTTGGCGCCCTCGAAATAGCGCACCGTGAGCGCGTCGTTGCCGACCTCGGCGATCGCGTCCTGGAGCACCAGCGGTCCCTGCACGATCGGCATCGAGACGTCGGCGGTGCCATAGACCATCAGGACCGGCTGATGGAGCTGACGCAGCCACGGGACCGCGTCGAAGTCGGCGTACTCGAACCCGCCACCGGGCGGCTGCGCCCCGATCCCGCGAGGAATCGCGCGCAGCAACGCATCCGGAACCCCGACGTTGCGCAGGTACTGGTCGGCGGCGAAGGCGATTTGCTCACGCGGTGGGACGACCGGAGCAGAGACGAGGGCGACGAACGCCACGCGAGGCTCGATGACGGCCGCCACGGGAGCGATCCAGGCACCCTCACTCTCCCCGTACACCCCGACGCGGCTGGGGTCGACCCCGTCACGGTCCCGCAGGAACCGCCACGAGACGAGGTAGTCCTGCGCCATGGCGGGATAGTTCCGGCTGGCGGTGGTGTAGGTATCGAGCCGCTTGGCTGGAACAAGCACATAGACGCCGGCACTGGCCATAGCGACGGCCTGCTCGGTGAAGTTCGTGTGTGATCCCGTCCCCGCACCGTGCATGAACACCACTCCGGGTCGCAGCTCGGGTGCGCCGACCGGAGACGTGAGGGTCGCGAGTACCTCGGCACCATCGAGCGTGATCTCGACGACCTCGCTGGAGACCTCGTAGGTCCCGACCGGATCGGTGACGACGTCGGAGCCGATCTCCACCTCGTCCGCCTCGGGCACGATCATCTGGTCGAGGGGTTGCGGTGTCCACCGTGGCCCGGTGAGGGAACCGATGAGCCCGAAGCCGATGACGATGACGAGCACCACCACCAGCTTTCGGTACTTCACCCTCCCACTCTAGACAGCACGGCTCAGAACCCCAGACGCTGCAGCTTCTTCGGGTCGCGCTGCCAGTCCTTGGCGACCTTGACATGCAGATCAAGGTAGACGGCGGCACCGAGCAGCGCTTCGATACCACTGCGGGCCCGGGTTCCCACGTCCCGCAACCGTGCGCCCTTGGTGCCGATCACGATGCCCTTCTGCGACTCTCGCTCGACGAACAGATTCACCCGCACATCCAGGAACGGGCGTCCGTCCTTGGACCGGTGCTCACGTTCGACGATCTCCTCGACCACGACCGCCAGCGAGTGTGGCAACTCGTCCCGCACACCTTCAAGGGCGGCCTCGCGGACCAGTTCGGCCACCATCACCTGCTCGGGCTCGTCGGTCAGCTCCCCGCCCGGGTACAGCGGGGGCGAGACGGGCATATGGGCACCGAGCACGTCGATCAACTCAGTCACCTGGTAGCCAGTCATCGCTGCGACCGGGATCACGTCCGCCCACTGACCGAGCTCGGAGACCGCGAGCAGGTGCTCGGCCAACCTCCCCTTCGACACCAGGTCGGCTTTCGTGACGACCGCCACGATCGGCGTGCGGGTCTCGGCAAGCTTCGCTGCGATGAACCGGTCCCCTGGGCCCACCTTCTGGTCAGCGGGCAGGCAGAACGCGATCGCGTCCACCTCCGCGAGCGTTCCGGTCACGAGTTCGTTGAGGCGCTCCCCGAGAAGCGTGCGAGGACGATGAAGCCCGGGGGTGTCGACGAGGATCAGCTGAAGGTCCTCCCGGTGCACGATGCCGCGGATCGCGTGCCGGGTGGTCTGCGGCCGCCCCGAGGTGATCGCCACCTTGTGACCCACGAGCGCGTTCGTCAGGGTCGACTTTCCAGCGTTCGGGCGGCCCACCACACAGACGAATCCGGCACGGTGATCGGGTGGGACGCCGTCGGGCATCGCTATCACCGGAGTGTTCTCAGACATCGCTGCCACCTGATTCCCGTGTGGCCAGGAAGGTGAGCAGAAGCTGACGCTGCAGACCGAACATCTCCTTCTCCTCCTCCGGCTCGGCATGGTCGAAGCCGAGCAGGTGCAGGATGCCGTGCGTGGTCAGCAGGAGCATCTCCTCCTCGGCCGAGTGCCCCGCTGTGACGGCCTGCGCGCGCGCGACCTCCGGGCAGACGACGATCGAGCCGAGGATGCCCTCGCTGAGGTCCCCCTCGGCTCCGGGCCGCAACTCGTCCATCGGGAACGAGAGCACATCCGTGGGGCCCTCCTCGTCCATCCATTGCACGTGCAGCTCACTCATCACCTGGGCATCCACGAAACGGATCTCCAGCTCGGCCTGAGGGTGCACGTGCATCGCATCGAGCACGTGCCGCGCGAGGGCCGCGAACTCCCGCTCATCCAGGCGGTCACCGGATTCGTTGGTGATCTCGACACTCATCGGTGCTCCTTGTCTGAGCGCTGCTGTCCTCGCAGATGCTCGGGTCGGGCCGACCGCGCGCTCGGGCGGGTCTCGAACCGTGAGTACGCGTCGATGATGTCGGCGACGAGCCGGTGGCGCACCACATCCGCACTGGTCAGACGGCAGAACGTGACGTCGTCGATCTCGGTCAGGATGTCCTGCACCACCCGCAGTCCCGACTCCGCACCGCCGGGCAGGTCCACCTGCGTGACGTCACCGGTGACCACGATCCTCGACCCGAAACCCAGCCGGGTCAGGAACATCTTCATCTGCTCGGCCGAGGTGTTCTGAGCCTCGTCCAGGATGATGAAGGCATCGTTGAGCGTCCTGCCGCGCATGTACGCCAGCGGCGCCACCTCGATCGTTCCCGCGGCCATCAGGCGCGGGATGGACTCCGGATCCACCATGTCGTGCAAGGCGTCGTACAGCGGCCGCAGGTAGGGGTCGATCTTGTCGTTCAGGGACCCCGGCAGGAACCCCAACCGCTCCCCGGCCTCAACGGCCGGACGGGTGAGGACGATGCGGTTGACCTGCTTGGCCTGCAGTGCCTGCACCGCCTTCGCCATGGCCAGGTAGGTCTTGCCCGTCCCGGCTGGTCCGATACCGAAGACGAGGGTGTTCCGGTCGATCGCCTCGACGTACTCCTTCTGCCCCATCGTCTTGGGCCGGATCGTGCGCCCCCGGCTGGAGAGGATGTTCATGGTGAGCACCTGCGCAGGGCGCTCGGCCGCGGGATTGGTCAGGATGGTGATCGCTCGTTCGACGGCATCGGCGGTCAGCGGCTGCGACGAGGAGGCGATCTCGCTCAACTCGTCGACGAGACGTTCGGCCAGCGCGACGTCGCCGGGCCGGCCGGTCAGCGTGACCACATTGCCGCGCACATGCACGTCGACCGTCGGGAAGCCTGATTCGATGGCTTTGAGCACCTCATCGCGCTGACCCAGCAGCGCCACCATCGGCACGTGGTCAGGAATAGTCACCTGGTGCTGGACGCTGCCGTCGGCAGCGGCGGAAGAACTGGTCTCGGTCATGGGCGGGGCGCAGTGCCCGGACTTCCCCTCGTGGATCGGATGGAGCAGAACACGATGGTACCCAGTGCCGTCATCGGCGGCGCAGCGGATATTACGCCCACCGGCCCAACCGCTCGGCCAGCAGGGCGAGCGCGACCGGCCCGGCCGTCGAGGTGCGGAGCACATGCGGGCCCAGCCGCACACTCTGCGCACCCGCGGCGACGAGAGAATCGACCTCGGACTCGGTCAGGCCACCCTCAGGTCCGACGATGACGAGCACCTCAGGTGCCTCGGTACCGACCTCCGCACTGGTGATCGGCACGCCGGCTTCCTCGTGCAGCACCAGCACAGCGCTTCCCGAGGCCACCTTCTCGGCGACCTCATCGATCAGCTGCGCCCCGACGATCAATCCCCGGACCTGCGGAACCCAGGATCGGCGCGCCTGCTTCGCCGCTGCCAGCGCCACCTGCTGCCAGCGCGCCTCACCCTTGGCCGCCTTCGGTCCTCGCCATTGCGAGACGGACCGCTCCGCCTGCCACGGCTGGACCGCGTCGACGCCCACCTCCGTACCGGCCTCTACCGCCAGCTCGTCGCGGCCGCCCTTGGCGAGCGCCTGCACCAGCACCAGCACCGGGCGGGACGCCGCCTCCACCGTGACCTCGTCGGCGACGACATCCACCCCGGCCCCGTGACCCGTGGTGACGTCCGTCACCGTGGCGCGCACTCGGCGCCCAGCCCCATCGACGACGTCGATCACCTCACCGGCGCGGACGCGCCGGACGGTGGCGGCGTGCCGGCCCTCCGCACCGGTGACGGCGACGGCCTCACCCGGTGAGACGCCGTCGAGATCTCCCTCCGGGACGACGAAGACGGGACGGCTCACCGGCCGTGCAGCTTCTCTCGCAGCCGGGAGAAGACCCCGTTGCCCGCCGGCGACAGACGCGCCTCGGGACGTTCCTCACCGCGTAAGCCTGCCAGCTCGCGCAGCAGCGTTTCCTGGGAGTCGTCCAGCTTGGTCGGTACGGTCACCTGGACGTGTACGTGCAGGTCCCCGCGGCCGCCTCCGTTGAGGTGACCGATGCCCAGGCCCTTGAGCGTGACGATCTCGTCCGGCTGTGTGCCGGGTCGGATATCCAGCTCGCGGACGCCGTCGAGCGTCTCCAGCTCCAGGACGGTCCCCAGTGCGGCCGCGGTCATCGGCAGCTCGGTGGTGCAGTGCAGATCATCGCCACGGCGGGTGAAGAGCGGGTGCCGCTTCTCCCGGACCTCGACGTACAGATCCCCGGGAGGGCCACCGGCCGGGCCGACCTCGCCCTGGCCGGTCAGCTTGATCCGGGTGCCGTCGTCGACACCGGCGGGCACGTTCACACGCACGGTGCGGCGCGTGCGCACCCGCCCTTCCCCGGCGCACTCGGTACACGGGTCGGTGATGATGGTGCCGAAACCTGAGCAATTGGCACACGCTGAGGTGGTCATGACCTGACCGAGGAACGAGCGAGCCATGCGCTGCACCGATCCGCGTCCGTGACAGACCTCACAGGTGGTCGGACTCGTCCCGGGGCGGCAGCACGAACCCTGACAGGTGGTGCAGATGACCGCGGTCTCGACCTCGATGTCCTTGCTGACGCCGAAGGCCGCCTCGGACAGCTCCAGCGAGATGCGCAGCAGCGCATCCTGACCCCGTCGCGTCCGCGAGGCGGGGCCACGACCGCCACCGCCACCCGAAGCGGCCTGGAAGAAGGTCTCGAAGATGTCCGAGAATCCGAACCCGGCTCCTGCGCCGCCACCACCGCCGGCACCCGGGTACTGGCCCATGTCGTACATCTGCCGCTTCTCGGCGTTCGAGAGCACCTCGTGCGCGGCAGCGATCTCCTTGAACTTATCCGCATTGTCCGCACCGGCGACGTCCGGGTGGTGCTGCCGGGCCAGCTTGCGGTAGGCGCGCTTGATCTCCTCGGTGGTGGCGTCGCGGGAGACTCCGAGGGTCGCGTAGTAGTCGGTCACGTGTTGCCTTCTTGGGTCGCGGGTGTGGGCGTCAGCCGCCGAGGAAACGGGAGAGGTAGCGTGCGACCGCCCGGACGGCGGCCATGGTGGTCGGGTAGTCCATACGCGTCGGACCGAGGATTCCGAGCTGACCGACCGACGCAGCGCCCTCGCCACCGTAACCGCTGGCGACGATGGATGCTTCCTGCAGGTTCTCATAGTGGGTCTCGCGGCCGATCCGCACCGCGAGCGGGTGATCACTGCCCTGAGACTGCTCGGCGTCCTCGGCGGCCATCTCGCTGAGCAGACGCAGCAGCACCACGTGCTCTTCGAGAGCCTCCAGGACCGGTCCGATTGTGCGGGTGAAGTCCAGATCGGAGCGCGCGAGGTTGGCCGTACCGGCCATCACGATCCGCTCCTCGGCATCTTCGGAGAGCGTGTCGGTAATCGTGGCGAGCACCGCGGTCACCAACGCACGGTCCGCGGGTGGGAACGCCTCTTCGACGTCGGTCAGCACCGAACGGAGCCTGGCGGCGTTACGCCCTGCCACCTCGGCGTTCAGCCGGGCACGCAGCTCGGCGACCATCGTCTCGTCAAGGTCCTGCGCGGCCTCCACCGTGCGCTGCTCGACACGTCCGTTCGCGGTGATGATCACCACGAGCAGATGCCGTGCGTCGGTGGGGATCAGCTCGACGTGCCGCAGCGCCGAACGCCGCAGCGACGGGTACTGCACGACTGCGACCTGCTGGGTGAGGTGCGCGAGCAGCCGCACGGTGCGCTCCAGCACGTCGTCCAGGTCGACCGCACCCTCGAGCAGCTCGGCGATGGCGCGCCGCTCCACCCCCGACAACGGTTTGATGACCGAGATCTGGTCGACGAACAGCCGGTACCCCTTGTCGGTGGGGATACGGCCGGCCGAGGTGTGCGGCTGGGCGATGTACCCGTGCTCCTCCAGGGCGGCCATGTCGTTGCGGATCGTGGCCGGGGAGACGTCGAGGTTGTGGCGGTCCACGAGGTTGCGCGACCCGACGGGTTCCCGGCTGCGCACGTAGTCCTGCACGATCGCCCGCAGCACCTGCAGCTGTCGCTCCGAGCTCGACATTCCACCTCCCTGGATCAGCACTCGACGTCGATGAGTGCCAATTCTACGTGCTGCGGCTCCCGGCCCGCGTGCCGCTCGGTCTGCCACGCCAGCGCACGCCGTAGGCTCGCCGGGTGATGAACGACCGTTACGGCACCGACGTCCTCAGCAGCGACCCGCACCAGCGGACCCGTCCGACCGCCATCGAGACTCCGGCCACACCCGGGCTTGTCGTCGAGGACGTCGAGACCGGCTGGGTCGGCGCCGTGACGGGAGTGGAGAAGAGTGGTGGGCAACATGTGGTCGTGCTGGAGGACCGGCGCGGCCGCACCCGGACCTTCCCTCTCGGCGCGGGCTTCTGGGTTGACGGCTCACCCGTGCGCCTCGTGCCCGACCGTCCGGCACCGGCGAAGGCCGCTCCGGCCAGGACAGCCTCCGGCTCCCTGGCCGTGGCCGGGGCGAGGGCGCGTGTGGCACGCGGCTCACGCATCTGGGTGGAAGGTCGTCACGACGCCGAGCTCGTGGAGAAGGTCTGGGGGGACGACCTGCGGATCGAGGGTGTCGTGGTCGAGCTCCTGGACGGCGTGGACAACCTGGACGAACGTCTCACCGAGTTCGGGCCCGAGCCCGGCCGGCGGGTGGGGGTGCTGGTCGACCACCTCGTGGCGGGAAGCAAGGAGTCCCGGGTGGCCACCGAGGTGACGCGACGATTCGGTGCACAGAATGTCCTGATCGTCGGTCACCCCTATGTGGACGTCTGGCAGGCTGTCAAACCGGCACTGCTCGGGTTGGACGCGTGGCCGCATGTTCCCCGGGGCACCGATATCAAAGTCGGCACGCTGACGGCGCTGGGCTGGCCCGCCGCGAACCAGGCCGATATCGCCCGCGGGTGGAAACGGATCCTCGGGACTGTCCGCGACTACCGTGATCTCGAGCCGAGCCTGCTCGGACGGGTCGAGGAACTTGTCGACTTCGTGACGGCATAGCCGCCTGCCGCCGCATCTGGACCGCTAGGGTGCTGTTCCAGGACGCACGACCGGCGGCACCGGGACAGTCCCGCTCCGATCGACATCGTCGTGCGCCTGTGCGAGATGCTGGAGGGGGACGTGCATGAGTTACTACGACAACCCACCCGGTGGCAGCCCACCCGGCGGCACGGGCGGATACGGTCCGCCACCGGGCGGTGGCTACGGCGATGACTACGGCGGCGGTTACGGGAGCGGCCAGGGATACCCACCGGGCAGTGGTTCTGGGTACGCTCCCGGCTCCCCGTACGGTCCTGGCATTCCCGGCCCATCTGGCCCAGGCCCCGGCGGGCCGGGAATGCCGCCCGGTGCGGGCGGACCCGCGTGGAACTACCAACCACCGGCCGAGCATCCGCAGGGCGTGATGATCCTGGTCTTCGGGCTCATCGGGCTGCTGGCCTGCTTCCCACTCGGGATCGCAGCCTGGGTGATGGGCCAGCGCGCCATCAATGAGATCGACGCCTCCGGCGTCTACTACTCCAACCGCGGCACCATCCAGGCCGGGCGGGTGTGCGGGATCATCGGCTCGGTTCTCGGGGTCCTCTACATCGCGTACATCGTGTTCATCGTGGTGATGATCCCGATGGGCCTGTGAGACCGCGCGCGACCCCGGTGCTGCCGAACCGGGGGCTACACGGGAGTGCACACCACCGCTAGAGTCCGGCGTGAACCGGGCCAGACGCCTGGCCACGGGCACCGGATCGATCCGGTGCCGTCCAACAACCGAGGGAGACCTATGAGTTACACCCCACCCACCCCCGGAGCTCCCGGCGGGTACGGAGGCTACGGCGGCGTGCAGGAGCACCCCCAGGGCACCATGATCCTGGTCTTCGGGATCGTCGGAATCTTCTTCACCCCGCTGGCGATCGCCGCGTGGGTCATGGGCAGCAAGGCCCTCAAGGAAATCGACGCCTCCGGCGTCCAATACAGCAACCGCTCGAACGTCTCGACCGGCAAGATCATCGGCATGATCGTGACGATCCTGGCGATCATCGGTCTGGTGATCGGAATCATCGCGTTCATCGCGAGCATGGCCGCGCTGGGTTCCGCCAGCTACTGATCACCGGCGACAGCGGTCGGTCAGAGCGGGGCACAGCAGGACAGATCACAGCAGAAAGAGCGACGGCGGTTGGTGCTGAGCACCAACCGCCGTCGTTCATCTGCATGGCAGATCAGCTGGTCTGCACCCTGCCGACGTTCTGGTGGTACAGCCACGAGACAGCCAGCACCACCACGGGAGCGGAGACCAGCGTACCGACACCGCACAGTGCCGAGCCGATCGCGTTCGCGACCATGCCCAGCAGCAGCACGAGGATCGTCTGCGCCGGCGTGGCCAGGGCCATCTTGACCGAAGAGGTGATCGCGTCGACCACGCCCTGCTTCTTGTCCAGGGCGAAGTACACGGCGTACACACCGAAGAACAGCACGGCGAGCGGCAGGACGAAGGTCCAGGACAGCAGCGACGACGCCAGACCCAGCGCGACGGCGACCAGGCCCACCTGCACCGGGTTCGGGATCTTGAAGAAGTCCGCCACGCTCACGCTCTCACCGCGGACGGTCCGCAGGGACGCATTCGCCACACCGGCCGCCGCGAAGATCCCGACGATGAACGCGACCAGGACCATCAGGATCGTGCCGAAGACGCCAGCCGAAGCAAACGCCATCGCCTGCGCCTCGCCGCCGACCCCACTGCCGAAGACACCGATGGCCGAGAGCAGCGCAACCCAGATGACCGTAACCACGACAACGATCGCCGCCCAGGCGAGCTGACCGAGGACGAACGTGCTCCAGTTGGCCTTGAACGCCTCCCAACCCCACTTGAAACCGTCAGTGGCCTGCGGCTCGGTCGGCACCGGGGCATACTGCCCCTGCGGTGCGCCACCAGGATGGGCCTGACCGGCCGGCTGAGCGTAGCCGGGCTGTTGCGGCGGCGGGGGCGTCGCACCTCCCGGCTGCTGACCGTACCCGGGCTGCTGCGGCGGCGGAGGCGTCCCAGTTCCGGGTGGGGGCGGGGGCGGTGCCTGAGGCGGTTGCCCCGGTGCGCCGCCGAACTGATCCGGCTGGCCGTACGTCGGCTGCTCCGGCTGATGGGGCTCGCCGGGAGTCCCCGGCTGTTGTTGGTCACTCATCGTTCACTCTCGCTTCTGATTCGCGATCGGATCTGACACGGTCACAGAGTCACCGAGTCGGTGGTTTCGTACATGGACAAGGCAGGTACGCAGTCGCGGTCAGGACCTCGGCGCGATCGGCTGGCCGCTGAAGGAGCGGTAGGCGAAGGCAGTCGCCACCACGATCATCGGCAGCGCGATCAGCAGACCCAGCAGACACGCCAGGGCGCCCAAGATCGAAATACCGATGAACGCCAGGACCAGCAGGATCGTCGATCCGGCGTTCTGCTGCACCAGCTGCACCGAGGTCTTCACACCCTCAATCCACGGCAGGCCGCGGTCGATGATCGCGGGCATCGTGAAGATCACGAGGACCGATGCCACCAGCACGAGCAAGGGGCCGATGCCCGGGATCAGGTTGATGATCGTGGAACCCACGCCCCAGATCACCGCCCAGATGAGCGCGTTCTGCATGTTCGGCACCTGGAAGATGTCGCCGAAGGTCGGCTTGTTGCCGGCGGTCTCCCGCAGCGCCGCGTTCTGCGCCACGGCCTGGACGAATCCGACCACCAGCATGGTCAGCAGGCTGGCGATGATGCCCATAGCCGTGAACGACTGACTGGTCGCGACGTTGAAGCTGCCGTTGGCAGCGTCAAACGCCGCCAAGGTGCTCGGGTTCAGCAGACTCACCAGCGCATACACGATGGCCACCAGCAGCGCCCCGACAATCCACACCACAGGGTTACCGAAGACGGTCTTCCAGGCATAGCCCAGCGCCGCACCGACGCCGAACGGTTGCGATCCACCCGGGTACCCGCCCTGCCCGTACTGGCCGGCGTTCACCCCTGGTGCCTGCGGCGGGCCGCCATAGCCAGGGCCAGGTGCACCGTACTGACCGGCCGGGCCGGGGCCGGGCGGTGGCGGCGTCTGGAAGCCGCCCTGCTCCGGTGAGGGGTAGCCGCTCGGCGGCGGGGCGGCGGCGCCGTAAGACGGCTGACCTGGCGGAGGCGGCGGGGTCCCTGGCTGCTGTGGCTGACCGCTATTCGGCTCCTGCGCGGGATCCTGCGGCCCCTGCTCCGGTGGTTGCTGGCTCATCTCTCCCCAAGTCCTTCAGGTACAGCCGCCACGGTGACGGCGACCACACGCTATCGGTTCCCGCCCGGTCGTGACCATCATCAGTCCATGGTCGTGTCGTATCGCCGAGCGGCGGCACCACCACCCAGAGCGCAACGACGCGGCGCACCAGGGCATCTCTGGCCGCCCCAGCGATCCACTGACCACAGCAACCTCAGGTCAGGCGCCGCACCACCGTGTCTGCCAGCAGACGCCCCCGCAGTGTCAGCACGGCTCGGCCCTGTTGTGCCGGCTCAGCCTCCAGCAGCCCCTCGTCGACCAGCTGCGGCAACCGGTCTGCGAGCGTTGCTCCGACGTCGAGTCCCTCCGCGAGCCGGATGCCCAGCAGGATCCGCTCGGTCTCCCGGTCCTCTCCGCTGAGCACCTCGGACCCGTCGACGGGTAGGTTCCCGGCGGCGACGGCCGCGGCGTAGGGGCGCGGATGCTTGACGTTCCACCAGCGCTGGCCGGCCACATGCGAATGCGCCCCGGGTCCGATGCCCCACCAATCATCTGAGCGCCAGTACGCGATGTTGTGCCGGCAACGGTCGGCCGCCGTCCGGGCGAAGTTGGAGATCTCGTACCAGTCGTAGCCGGCCTCGGCGAGCATCGTCGCAGCGAGCTCGTACTTGTCGGCCTCATCGTCCGGATCCGGCATCGGCAGCTCACCCCGGCGCACCTGGGCCGCCATCTTCGTCCCCTGCTCGACCACCAGCGCATACGCCGAGACGTGGTCGGGTGCGAGTGCGAGCACCGCCTCCAGGGACCGCTGCCACTGCGCCAACGTCTCCCCCGGCGCGCCATAGATGAGGTCGAGACTGACCGACAACCCCGCATCCCGCGCCCAGCCCACCACGGCAGGAATGCGCTCTGGATCGTGCGTGCGCTCCAGCGTGGCCAGCACCTCCGGTACAGCGGACTGCATCCCGAAGGACACCCGGGTGAAGCCGGCCGCCGCCAGCGCCGCCAGGTCCGCGGCATCCACCGAGTCCGGATTCGCCTCCGTCGTCACCTCGGCATCGGCGGCCAGGCCCCAGGCGTCATCGACAGCGTCCAGCATGGCCGCCAGGTCACCCGGGGGCAGCAGCGTCGGCGTGCCGCCACCGACGAACACCGTGCGCACCTCACGCCGCGCGATCCCGGCAGACCGGAGCGCCTCCTGCGCCAGGGCGATCTCCCCGACGGCGGTCGCGGCATAGTCCGACCGGTTCGCACCGGTGCCGAGCTCGGCCGCGGTGTAGGTGTTGAAGTCGCAGTAGCCGCACCGCACCGTGCAGAACGGCACGTGCAGATACACCCCGAAGTCCGGACCGCACTCAGTACCGGCGCCCGCCTCCTCCCGCGCCAAGCGTTGCGGGAGGAATCCGTTCACGGCCACGCCGGGGGCCGCCGTCGGCGGCTCGCCCAGGGTGAGCGGCACGCCACCCGGAGCCGGAACGCTCGGGCGAGAGGACGCCGTCATCGGCTCACTTCTTCGATTCCTTGCCCCCCGCACCATCAGAGGACAGCGCGGCGATGAAGGCCTCCTGCGGAACATCCACCCGGCCGATGGACTTCATCCGCTTCTTGCCCTCCTTCTGCTTCTCGAGCAGCTTGCGCTTACGGGAGATGTCACCGCCGTAGCACTTGGCGAGCACGTCCTTGCGAATCGCACGCACGGTCTCGCGGGCGATGATGCGGGATCCGACAGCTGCCTGGATCGGAACCTCGAACTGCTGCCGGGGGATGAGCTCCTTGAGCTTGGCGGTCATCATGACGCCGTAGGAGTAGGCCTTGTCGCGGTGCACGATCGCGGAGAACGCATCCACCTGCTCACCTTGCAGGAGGATGTCCACCTTCACCAGATTCGCCTCCTGATCGCCGGCGACGTCGTAGTCGAAGGAGGCATACCCGCGGGTGCGGGACTTCAACTGGTCGAAGAAGTCGAAGATGATCTCGGCCAGCGGCAGCGTGTAGCGCAACTCCACGCGGGACTCGGACAGGTAGTCCATACCGTCCATCTGCCCGCGGCGGTTTTGTGCGAGCTCCATGACGGCGCCCACGAATTCGCTCGGCGTGAGGATCGTGGCCTTGACGATCGGTTCGCGCACCGAGGAGATCTTCCCTGCCGGGAACTCGCTCGGGTTGGTGACCACATGCTCGGTGCCATCCTCCATCGTGACGTCGTAGATCACGCTGGGTGCCGTGGAGATCAGGTCGAGGTTGTACTCGCGTTCGAGCCGTTCGCGCACGATCTCCACGTGCAGCAGACCCAGGTAGCCCACCCGGAAGCCGAATCCGAGCGCGACCGAGGTCTCCGGCTCGTACACCAGAGCGGCGTCGTTGAGCTTGAACTTGTCCAGGGCATCCCGCAGCACCGGGTAGTCGGAGCCGTCGATCGGGTACAGCCCGGAGTAGACCATCGGCTGCGGCTCCTGGTAGCCACCGAGCGCGTGCTCCGCCGGCTTGGCCGCATTGGTGACGGTGTCGCCCACCTTGGACTGGCGCACATCCTTCACACCGGTGATGAGGTAACCCACCTCACCCACCCCGAGGCCGTCGGTGGCCTGCGGCTCCGGCACGGAGGCGCCGATCTCGAGCAGCTCGTGGGTGGCGCGGGTGCTCATCATGACGATCTTCTCGCGCGGGGAGAGAGAGCCGTCGATCACCCGCACGTACGTGACCACACCGCGGTAGGTGTCATAGACCGAGTCGAAGATCATCGCCCGTGCCGGCGCATCCGCGTCACCGACCGGAGCCGGGATCTGCTCCACGATGGTGTCCAAGAGCTCGGTCACGCCTTCGCCCGTCTTACCCGAGACTCTCAGGCAGTCCTCCGGCTCACCACCGATCAGTGACGCGAGCTCCTCGGCGAACCGCTCCGGTTGCGCAGCGGGCAGGTCGATCTTGTTGAGTACCGGGATGATCGCGAGGTCGTTCTCCAGGGCCAGGTACAAATTCGCCAGGGTCTGGGCCTCGATTCCCTGTGCCGCGTCGACCAGCAGGATCGCACCCTCGCAGGCGGCCAGAGAGCGGGAGACCTCGTAGGAGAAGTCCACGTGACCGGGGGTGTCGATCATGTTGAGCGCGTACGCCTGCTCACCGACCTGCCACGGCATCCGCACCGCCTGGGACTTGATGGTGATCCCGCGCTCGCGCTCGATGTCCATCCGGTCCAGGTACTGCGCGCGCATGGCACGGTCGGTCACCACACCAGTCAGCTGCAGCATCCGGTCGGCGAGCGTGGACTTGCCGTGATCGATGTGCGCGATGATGCAGAAGTTGCGCAGCAGCTCCGGCGCGGTGGCGCTGGGCCTGATCTGTGCGGCGGCAGCCGGCGTCACAATGGGCACGGGTGGTTCTACCTCGATCGGGTCGGGGATGGGAGACTCTGCCGTTCATCGTCCCACATGCCGCATGCGCGATGATGGTGGGGTGAGCGCAGTCCCGGAGTCCATCGATGCCCTTGCACGCGGTGTGGGGCGGGTGATGCGGCTGCCCACGCTGGTGCTGGTCACGCTCGCCTCACTCGCATCCACAGTCGCCCTGGTGCTGGCCGTGGTGAATGTCCTGACCTCACCCTCCCTCGGTGCTGGAGAGTTCGTTGTCCTGGCCCTGGCTGTGCTGCTCGCGGCGCCCGTGGTCGCGTTCGCGATCCGCCGACGGCGGTGGTTGCGCCTGAGCGCATCGTCCACCGGCCCTGTGGTCACCACGGAGCTCCTCAGCCCGGACGATCTGGCCGACCGGGTGGAAGAAGAGATGCGCGGGCAGCCCGGAGCCGAGGACGTGCGCGTGGTGCTCGACGCGTTCACCGAGAGTCAGCTTCCCGCCGGATACGGCCAGCGGCGTGGGGCGGGCCGGTTCGTCGGCCGTGTCCTGGGCTCGGGCCGGCTGGGTGTGGCCGGATACGCGCTCACGCGTGTGGAGAAGGCCCAACGTGCGCTCCTGGTCGCAGCCGGCGGTCCGGTCCGCGCGCCCTACCTGAAGGATGACCTACGGCTGAGTGCACTGGCGCTCGTGGGGACGGTGCTGGCCGTGCCGCTGGCCTCCCTGCTGGCGATCATCCTGGCGCTGGTGCTGCTGACCGCCTGAGGCGGAACCTGCGACCTGAGAGGTGACACCGGCTTCAGGCCTCCTGGATGATCGTCACCTGCACCTCCTGGGTGGACCTGCCACCGCCCGCATACACGCCACGGATCGGGGTCACGTCCGGGTACTCCCGGCCGCGCCCGACCATCACGTGGTGCTCGGCCACACCGATGAGGTTCGTCGGGTCGAAGCCCACCCACTCCCCGCACCAGTATTCCACCCAGGCGTGTGACTCACCCGTGACCGGCTCCCCGATCTGGGCGGTCGAGGTCTGCGGGTGCAGATATCCGGAGACGTACCGGGTCGGGATACCCAGGCGACGCAACGCCCCCGCCACCAGGTGCGCCAGATCCTGACAGACGCCCTTGCGCGCCGCCCACGCCTCGGCCGCCCGGGTGTGCACACCGGTGACGCCGGGGACGTACTCCACCGCCTCCCGCACCGCCGTGGCGACGGCGATGGCGGCGTCGGCGGGCTCGTGGTCACCGGCAGCAGAGCGTGCCAGCTGCACGAGATCGCGGGCCGGTTCGGTCGTGGGGGTGACGGCGAGATACTCGCTCATCCGGTCCTGCACCTCCGGCGAGCGCAGAGTGCTCCATCCAGCAGGGCTGGACGAACGTACCGGGGCCGAAAGCTCCACACGGGACTCGGCCACCACCTCCAGCCGGTCGTGCGCGCCGAGCATCTCGAACGCCGTCACCGACGAGCCCCAGTAGTCGCGATACTCGGAGGAGTAGGTCGACGGGGAGGCATGCACACTCGCTTCGAGCACGACCTGACCGGGTAAGGTCGCCGGGCGCATCCGCACCTCGTTGTAGGAGGCGGTGACGGTCCGCACGTACTCGAAGGTGGTCCGGTGGACGATGTGCAGACGGCTCACAGTCGATCTCCGATCCAGTCATCGGCCACACCGGAGGGGAAGTAGCGCAACCGAATCGCATCGCTGGCATCCGAGCACCCCTCCTGCACGGCCGCCATCTCCTCGGTGAGCGAACTCAGCAGGCTCAGCAACGGCTGGTACTCCAGGCGGGAACGCACCCGGCCGAGCACCTTGCGCGCATCCTCCTCGCGCAAGCCGCGCCCGTCGATGGGCGCGAGGCGGGTCAGGCATCGTTCGGCCTGTTCGAGGGAGAACAGCACCGAACGCGGGAACAGCCGGTCGAGCAGCAGGAACTCGGCGGCGAGCGTCTCCGAGTCGCGGCCCCGGTAGGTACGCAGGAAAGCCTCGTGAGCACCGCATGAACGCAGCAGTGTCATCCAGCCGGGACCGGCGCCGCCGGCGAGGGTACGGCTGGTGACGAGCCGGGCGGTCATGTCGGCGCGCTCGATGCTGCGCCCCAGCAGGAAGAACTGCAGCGTCTCGTCCCGGCGGGTGGCGGCGTCGGTGATGCCGCCAACGATCGCAGCGCGCTCACGTACCCAGGCGAAGTACTCGTGCGGGCCGGAGGCCCCGATCCGGGAGGGCAGCGCGTTCCAGGTGGTGTTGAGGCACTCCCACAGCTCCGAGGAGAGCACCTCCCGTGCACGACGGGCGTTCTCCCGGGAGGCTGCGAGCGCTCCCGCGATCGAGCCAGGGGCGTTGCGGTCGTAGGCGAGGACGTCCAGCACCGTGGCGCGCGTCGCCTCGGTCTCCTCCGACGGTGGCGTGGCCCCCATGACCGCGAGCAGTGCCCGGCACGCCGCCTCCTCCTCCAGGTAGGGATCTTCAAGGAGGTACTGCAGGTGGGCGTCGAGGATGCGCGCAGTGTCATCGGCCCGCTCGACGTAGCGCCCGATCCAGAACAGCGACTCAGCGATCCGGCTCAGCATGACGACCTCCAGGCGGCAAAACGCCGGGTGGGTGGTTCGGGCGGCTCACCCGAGCTCGGAGTCTGCTGCTGTTGCTGGTTCTGCTCGCGCATCTCGGTGTCCGTGGGGTTGGCATCCTGCTGCACCCCAGTCGGCGTGGCACCCTCAGCCGACGAGGGCGCGGTCACGCCACCCTCGGTGGTGATGGGCGGCCTGGCACCGCGGCGCATCTCACCGAGCACCCAGGTGTCCTTGGACCCGCCGCCCTGCGAGGAGTTGACCACCAGCTGTCCCTCGGCGAGCGCCACCCGGGTGAGTCCGCCGGGCAGCACCCAGACGTCGTCACCGTCGTTGACGGCGAACGGACGCAGGTCCACATGGCGGGGCCGGAGCGCATTCCCGGCGAGGGTCGGCACCGTGGAGAGCTGGACGACGGGCTGGGCGATCCACCCACGCGGATCGGCCCGCAGGTGCGCACGAGCGAGGTCGAGTTCCTCGCGGGAAGCGGCCGGGCCGATGATGATTCCCTTGCCGCCGGAGCCGTCCACCGGTTTGACCACGAGCTCGTCGAGCCGGTCCAGCACCTCGTTCAGCGACTCCGGCTCCTCGAGGCGCCACGTGTCCACGTTGTTCAGCAGCGGCTCCTCCCCCAGGTAATAGCGGATGAGGTCGGGCAGGTAGGTATAGGTGAGTTTGTCGTCAGCCACCCCGTTGCCCACGGCGTTGGCGATGGTCACCGAGCCGGCTCGCGCGACGCCGAGCAGCCCGGGACAGCCGAGCAGGGAGTCCGGCCGGAAAACCACGGGGTCGATGAAGTCATCGTCGACGCGGCGGTAGATCACGTCCACCCGGCGGCGACCCTCGGTGGTGCGCATGTAGACCTTGCCACCAGCACAGAACAGGTCACGCCCCTCAACCAGTTCCACACCCATCAGCCGCGCGAGCAGGGAGTGCTCGAAGTAGGCGGAGTTGTACACCCCGGGGGTGAGCACCACCACGACCGGCTCGTCCACGCCGCTGGGCGCGGCCGCGTGCAGCGCCTGGAGCAGCCGCCGCGGGTAGTCGGCCACGGGACGGATACGCATCCTGGCGAAGAGCTCAGGAAATGACTGGGCCATGGCACGGCGGTTGGACAGCACATAGCTCACGCCGCTGGGGACGCGCACATTGTCCTCGAGCACCCGCCATCCTCCGGCACTGTCACGGATGACGTCGATCCCACCGACGTGCACCCGGACGCCGTTCGGGGGTTCGATCCCGCGGGCGGCCCGGGCGAAATGGGCAGAGGAGACGATCAAGGAGCGGGGAAGCACGCCGTCGGCGATCGCCTGCTGCGGACCGTAGGCGTCGGCGAGCAGCGCCTCGAGCGCACGCACCCGCTGGGCGATTCCCGGTGCCAGGACGTCCCACTCGCCGGCGTCGATAACGCGGGGGACGGAGTCGAGCGGAAACGGGCGTTCCTCTCCCCCCACGTCGAAGGTCACCCCTTGGGCCAGGTAGGAGCGCGCGAGGGCATCTGCTCTCACCCGCAGCTCGTCGGCGTTGAGGTGACCCATGGTCCGGTGCACATGCTGGTAGGGCGCCCGCACGGTGTGTCCGGGCTCGATCATCTCGTCCCAGGCCACGCCCTCGGGGTAGCCGTCGAAGAGGTCCGCCATGGCCTCGACGCTACTGCCACGATGTGTCGGGCGCGTGTCGAAGCCGTACCCGGGCGTGCCGCGAGCGAGTAGCGGCTACGGTGGTCGGTCATGAGTGTGCTGAGCCGGTTTGTCCGCGCCGCGGCCGGGGTTGCCGTCGACGTCCTGCGTACCCAGTCCCGCAAGGGGCGGTCCTCGTCGTCTCGGCGTGGCCGGCCCGTGCCGCCGGCGCCCGCAGACGTCACACCCGAGCAGGTCGCCCGCCAGGACGGCGTGCGGGAGTATTCCGGTCGCCTACCCGAGCTGATCTACGAGCCTCGCGCCGACGGTGAAGCGGATCCGGGTGAGGTGGTCTGGGCGTGGGTGCCCTACGAGGACGACCCGAACCAGGGAAAGGACCGCCCGGTGTTGATCCTCGCCGAGCACGACGGCGGTCTGATCGGCCTGCAGCTGACGTCGAAGGACCACGACCGCGATGCCGAGCAGGAAGCTCGGTGGGGCCGGTACTGGGTCGACGTGGGAAGCGGCGGCTGGGACTCCCAGCGTCGCCCGTCCGAGGCCCGGCTCGATCGTGTGCTGTGGCTGGCCGAGGACGCGGTGCGGCGCGAGGGCGCCGCCCTCGATCGCTCCCGCTTCACCGACGTGCTCGCGGCGTTACGGGCGTACCGGCGCGGCGCTTGATGGGTCCACGGGCTGCTAGACTGGGCGGCTGGCGCCACCGCTAGGCCAACCTGGTCTGCGTGCGGCAGCCGCCCATCGACCACGCACAGGGCATCCCCACGCCCCGGTCCCAGGTCATGGGACGCCCTCTACGACGTCAATGAGAGTTTCGCGCCAGCGAACACACGAGAGAGTCAAAACGTGGCAAACATCAAGTCCCAGATCAAGCGGATCCGCACCAACGAGAAGGCCCGCTTGCGCAACAAGGCCTACAAGTCCGAGCTGAAGACGCAGGTGCGCAAGGTGCGCGAGGCGATCGCCTCCGGTGACAAGGAGTCGGCCGAGACCGCTCTGCGCGCCGCCACCCGCAAGCTCGACAAGGCCGTCAGCAAGGGCGTCATCCACAAGAACCAGGCCTCGAACCGCAAGTCGGCCCTGGCTCAGCAGGTGGCATCCCTCTGAGGTACAGCCTCTGAACGACGGGTTCAGAACGACCGCCTGGGCACGAGTGCCTGAGCGAGATCGTTCACCCACAGCCCAGCACGACGGCGCCGCTCCCCTACCCGGGGTGCGGCGCCGTCGTCGTGAGAGCAGGTCGTGAGAGGTCCGGCCGGCCGGCTGGCCTTGACCGGTCAGCGAATCGTGACCGGCTCGGCCACGTGCTCATAGTGCTCGACCAGCTGAGCACACAGTGCGCGCCAGCTGCGGGGCAGGATCGCCCGACGGCCAGCCTCACCCATGCGGGCCCGCATCCCTGGATCGCGGACCAACGCACCCACGGCACCGACGAGTGCTGCCCGATCGTGCGGCGGCACCAGGAAGCCGGACTCGCCCGCGGCAACCAGATCGATGGGGCCGCCGGCGGCCGGTGCCACCACTGGTAGCCCGGAAGCCATCGCCTCTTGCAGGGTCTGCCCGAAGGTCTCCGAGGTGCCGGTGTGCGTGAAGACGTCGAGAGCGGCATACGCGGTCGCCAGCTCCTCGCCCTCCAGGCGTCCGAGCATCACGGCATCAGTACCGGAGAGCTCTCGTTCGAGCGCCCCGCGATCGGGTCCGTCACCGACCACGACGAGTCGCGCACCGCGCATGCGTGCCAGCGGTGCCAGCTCGGTGACGTTCTTCTCCGGGGCGAGCCGGCCGACGTAGCCGACCAGAGCCTGCCCCTGTGGCGCCAACCGCTCGCGCAGCGCCCGCCCTGCCGTGCTCGTGCGGCGGTTCGGGTGGTAGAGCACCGAGTCCACGCCGCGGCCCCACCAGGCCGTGCGCTCGACTCCCACGGCCGCGAGATCATCCAGGGAGGCCCGGGACGGCGCGAGGGTGAGGTCGGCGGAGGAGTGCACGCGGCGAATCCACCGCCACGCGGCATGGTGGGTCAGGGACAGGCCGTAGGAGCGGGTGTAGCGGGCTACATCGGTCTGAAAGATCGCGACCGAGGCGATGCCGTGCCGCCGGGCCAGCGCCAGCGCCTGAGCGCCGATACCGAACGGTGCCGCGGCGTGCAGCACGTCCGGGCCGAACTCGAGGACGGCGCGGGTCAGGCGCCTGCTGGGCACCCCGGCGCGGAACCCGCGATAGTCGAGGGCCGGCACCGGGAACACCGGGAAGCCGGCGTACTCCCGCGGTGCAGGTCCCGGACAGACCACGATGGCCTCGTGCCCCTGCTCGGCCAGATGGTCGAGTACCCGGAGCACTGAGGTGGTCACGCCATTGAGACTGGGAAGGAAGGACTCGGTCACTACAGCGACTCGCACGGCCTTCAGCCTGTCGTGAGCGTGTGAACACAGCGCAGCGGGGATCCGACGCCCGGGTGAACCTTGATGGTTGTCGCGGGCAGGTGGCGTGAAGGCATGCCATCCAGTTCAGCGGGCTGGCCGGCCGTGAGGTATCGGGGATGCCCCTTGGCTGACCCGGAACATGCGATCGGGGAGTTCCCGGGTTCGCGGCTGCGCCGTTGGCGGCCCTCTCGTGCGCAGCCTCAGCCCTCCCGGGCTGAGGAGACGACGAGCACGGCACGCTCGACGGCGTAGCGAGCGTCCCGCGACTCCCCCTTCACCTGCGCGTCCGCGTCCGCGACGGCGGTGATCGCACGGGCCAGCCCTTCTGGAGTCCACCCGCGCAGCTCCCGGCGAGCACGGTCAACCTGCCATGGCGGCAAGCCGAGATCGGCGGCCGACCCGCGGCCGCGCGTGGCGGCCACCTTCGCGAGGGTCCGCAGCTTCATCGCGAGCACGGCCACCAGCGGGACAGGGTCCACCCCGGTTTCGAGGGCATGACGAAGGAGCGTGATCGCCTGCGTCTGCTCGCCGGCCACCGCGGCGTCGGCCACCCGGAATCCGGTCGCCTCCACGCGTCCGCCGTAGTAGCGCTCGACCACATCCGGGGTGATCGTGCCCGTGGTGTCGGAGATCAGCTGGGAGCACCCGGCGGCCAGCTCTCGCAGATCGGAACCGAGGGCCTCCACCAGGGACTGGACTGCGGCGGAGGTAGCCCGGCGGCCTGCGGCACTGAACTCGGCGGCGGCGAAGTCGGCCTTCTCCCCGTCTCGCTTGATCTGGTCACAGGTCACGACGGGATATCCCGCCTTGCCGATCGTGTCCAGGAGCTTCTTTCCGCGGGTGCCCTTCTCGTGCCGGATCACCACGGTGACGTCCTCGATCGTGGAGCCGGCCGCTCCGACGTGGGCCAGTGCGTCCTCGATGAAGGCGTCCGAGGCAGACTCGGCGCCTTGGACGATCAGGTGCCGGTGCTCGCCGAACAGCGACGGGCTGGTCAGCACCTCGAGCTGGCCACGTTCGTAGGCGCCGGCTTCCAGCACCGTCACCTCGGCCTCCGGGTCGTGTTCTCGCACCAGAGCAGTCAGGCGGGCGACGGTGCGGTCGACGAGGAGCCCCTCGCCGCCCCGGACGAGTACCACCGGGGCGAGCGGGACGTCCCGCCAGGAGGGTCCGGCGGCAGGGCGGGAGCGACGGGCTGGAGGCACAGGTACAGCCTGCCACCACGCGGTGACAACGCCGAATCGAGCTGGGCGCCTGGGTGCGACGGTCGCGGCCTACGGGGGCAGCACGGGCACCGACGCACCCGGCAGACCTGCCCAGCCGAGAGCGACCGCAGCGATCCAGGCGGTGCACCACGAGGCGGCGTGAACGAGCAGGTCAGCAGCTCCGGGTGCGACTGGCCCGAGCAGCGCCGCCGCCAGACCGAGGATCGTCGCCGGGGCCACCACCGGTGCCGCCATGAGGTTCGCGGGGACCGCATAGAGCGGGATGGCCGGTTCCAGCAGCAGCAGCACCGGGGTGCAGGCGATCTGCGCGGCGACAGGAACTGCCAGACCCATCGCGAGCGGGGCCGGCAGCCAGCGGCCCAGCCACGCAGCCAGCGGCCGGCTACCGACGAGCAGCCCGCCGGTCGCGAGGACGGACAGGGCGAAACCGTACGAACGTGCCATCCACGGGTCGACACCGAGGAGCAGGACCACAGCGCTCGCCAACGCCGGTAGTGCGGCGCGCGGCCGCCGAAGCCACAGACCCAGCAACAGCACTCCACCCATCACCGCCGACCGCAGCACGCTGCCGTCCGGGTGCACGAGCGCGACGAACGCGACCAGGACCAAACCGCCGACCACCGCCTGGAGATTCCTCGGTGACCACCACAGGAGTGTGAGCACGAGTCCCAGAACGAGTGCGACATGAGCCCCCGACACTGCGGTCAGATGGGTCAGGCTCGTGCGGCGCATCGCCTCCTCCAGGGCCGGCGGCATGGCCCGGTCGTCTCCGACCGCGATCCCCGGGACGAGCCCACGGGAGGCCGGCGGCAGTGGAGCGCTGGCGCTGACCAGCCCGGCACGAAGGTCAGCCACGACCGCACGCCACCCCCGGGGCGGGTCCCGGGAGCCAGACCCCTCGGGCATGACCAGCATCGCCCGGCTGTCTCCCGGGTCGGTCGCGGACAGCCGAGCGTTCACCCGCACCATGGCACCGGTGGCCGCCTCGCTCCAACGGTCGTCGGCGAGAACCAGCACAGGCAGCGCAGTCCCGGGATGCGCCCCGACCCGGAGCAACGTCGCCTCGATCCGCACGCCCGGCCCCTCAGTCAGCTCCACCGGGTCACCGGTCAGTCGTAACCGGATGGTCTCGGTCACACCGTCCAGCGCCCGGACCTGCTCCGCCCGCTGCTCGACCCGTGGGGCCACCGTCGCCAGGACGGCGGCGGCGAGCAACACACTCAGCACGGCTGTCGCCTGCACCGAGCGCACCGGCACGAGGCGGTGGCGCCCCCGGAAATGCCGACGATCATGGTGCCGGTGGAGATCCCGGCTCAGGCGCCGCAACAAGCCCAGCGCCGCGACCAGGAGCGAGAGCACGACCAGCCACACCACGGTGCCGGGTAGACCCACGCCGACACCGCATCCTGCCCACACCAGGCACGCACCGGGAACGAGTCGCCAATCTCGGCGCGTCCCCACCGGTTGCGGCGTCATAGGACCGCCTCGTCCCGTAGCCGCTCCAGCGTGGCCGGGCCGATCCCGGACACCTGGAGCAGGTCCTCGACGCTCTCAAAGGGGCCGTGCTCGGTACGCCACGCGACGATCTCAGCTGCGAGCGCTGGGCCGATACCCGTCAACCGCTCCAGCGTCGGCGCATCGGCGCTGTTCAGGTTGACCAGCGGCTCCGAATTCTCCGCTGCACCGGCTCCGGGGAACGGCCGGGCGGCCTCGCCTTCGTGGGGCAGAAACACCTGCTGCCCGTCCTCGACCGGGGCGGCGAGGTTGATGGCATCCAGATCCGCGTCCGGGACCGCCCCTCCGGCGGCGTCGATCACGTCGGCCACTCGTGTGCCCTCCGATACTGTCACGACACCCGGCTCCACCACGGCGCCAGCGACATGCACGACCACCACCGCTGCAGGGCTCCTGGCGCTGTCATCTCCGGTGTCGGCAGTGGGCTCAACCGTTGCGGGCTCTGGGGCGGGAAGCGGCACGGCAACAGGTTCTGGGCCCATCGCACGTGCCATCAGCACCACCACCACGACCAGCGCCACGACGAGGACGATGATCGCCACGCGTACCGCCATGGTGACGGGCATCTCCGTGGCGGCACCTGCGGCCCATCTTTGTCGCCGGTCGCTGCGCCCGTCACGTCGCCGGTCACTTCGCCGGTCACTGCGCCGGTCACTGCGCCGCCCCTCGACGGCGTCGCCGGGAACGTCCTCGAACTCGATTCCACCCTGCAGCTCCGCCGGCGCCGCGCCGTAGGCAGCCACCACCGCACGCCGCAGGCGCTCACGGGGCTCACGTGCTTCCACGGCGGCGACGCTAGACCGAGGAGACCCACGCAGGCTGGCCGCCACGAGGGGGTTGTGGAAGCCACCTCCGAGCTGCAGGGCCTGTGGATACGTGAGCTCCGCCGTCGCGGGCACGCAGGGTGACCGGCTTCTTCTAGGCTGACCGTCATGAGCGAGAACACCACGGACCTGGCAGCCTTGCGAGCCGCCGCAGCGCAGGCCGAGGCGGAGGCGGCCCAGGCACGGGCCGAGGCCGCCCGGGCGGCACTCGAAGCAGCCGAGGCGGCCGCTCGGGATCAGGCGAGGACTCCCGCCGATCGCACGGCGGCACCGCCAGAGCCTTCCGAACCAGCGGAGCTGTCCGAGCACGCGGCGAGCATCGCCGCCGGCTACCGCCCGGAGGGCCCGTGGCTGCCGCTGGGAGCACTCGTCGAGAACGACGAAGCCCTGGGCGGGGTTCCGATCGGGATCCCTCTGCGTTCGCTCAACAGGCACGGCCTGGTCGCCGGCGCCACCGGTACGGGCAAGACCCGCACCCTGCAGCTGATGGCCGAGGGTCTCAGCGAGGCCGGTGTCCCGGTCTTCGTCACCGACATCAAGGGTGACCTGACCGGGCTGGCCGTCCCCGGCGAAGCCAGCGACCGGCTCCTCGAACGCACCACCAGCATCGGACAGGACTGGGCGCCCACCGGCTACCCGGTGGAGTTCTACAACCTCGGCGGCATCGGCCACGGGGTCCCGATCCGGACCACCATCACCGACTTCGGTCCGCTGCTGCTGGCGAAAGTGCTGGACCTGAACGAGACGCAGGAATCCGCCCTGACCCTGATCGTGCACTGGGCAGACAGCCAAGGCCTGGCACTGCTCGACCTCAAGGACCTGCGTTCGGTGGTCTCCTACCTCACCAGCGACGAAGGCAAGGACGAACTCAAGGACATCGGCGGGATCGCCACCTCCACGGCCGGGGTGATCCTGCGAGAGCTCTCCGCCCTGGAAGCCCAGGGCGGAGACGTGTTCTTCGGTGAGCCCGCCTTCGACACCGCCGATCTGCTGCGCTCGGCTACGGACGGTCGCGGCACCATCTCCGCCTTGGAGCTGCCCGACCTCCAGGATCGCCCGGCGATCTTCTCCACCTTCCTGATGTGGTTGCTCGCCGATCTGTTCGGCGGGCTACCCGAAGTCGGCGACCCTGAGAAGCCGAAGCTCGTGTTCTTCTTCGACGAGGCGCATCTGCTGTTCAAGGGCGCCTCGGACGCGTTCACCGACCAAGTGATCCAGACGGTGCGGCTGATCCGATCCAAGGGGGTCGGCATCTTCTTCGTCACCCAGACCCCCACCGATGTGCCCGACGAGGTGCTCGCCGAGCTCGGCAGCCGGGTCCAGCATGCATTGCGGGCGCACACCCCGAATGACGCCAAGGACCTACGAGCCTCCGTGCGCACCTATCCCACGAGCGACTACGACCTGGAGGCGCTGCTCACGAGCCTGGGCACGGGCGAGGCGGTGGTCACCGCGCTCGGTGAGGACGGCGCACCGACCCCAGTGGCGTGGACGCGCCTGCGGGCGCCGCGGGCTGCGATGGATCCGGCCCCCGAGACGCACATCGAGCAGATCGTCACCGCCTCCGCGGGTTCGGCGCGCTATGGCACCCCGCTCGACCGGGAGTCGGCCTTCGAGATGCTGGCCGCCCGGATTGTGGCTGAGGAAGTGGCCGCCCAGGAGGCAGCGGAGAAGGCGGCCGACGCCGCCGCACAGGCTGAGGAACTCGAGGAGATGGAGGCCCGGCTCCGCAAGGAGGCCGAGGCTGCCCGCAAGGCCGAGGAACGTCGGGCCCAGGAGACGGCCCGGGCAGGACGGTCGGTGCTGACCTCCGTGCTGCGCACCGCGGGCACCACGTTGGCGCGCGAGGTCACCCGGTCGCTGTTCGGCACGCGGCGGCGCCGCTGAGAGACACTGCTCGCTGCCCCAGCAGGGACGAGCGCTGAGTTGTTCGGCGTGCGGTCGCCAGATGCCGAACAGCTCAGCGTTCGCGGCGCCCTCGGGGCACGGGCCTCAGATCAGGCCGGGACGATGTTGACGAGCTTGGGTGCGCGCACGATCACCTTGCGCACCTCGGCGCCGTCCAAGGCGCGCTGCACGCCAGGGTCGGCAAGCGCGGCGGCCTCCAGGTCTGCCTCGGAGATGTCCGGGGAGACCTCCAACCGCCCGCGCACTTTGCCCTTGACCTGGACCACGCACGTGACGACATCCTCCACGAGCAGCGACTCGTCCACCTCGGGCCACCCGGCGCGCGCCACGGTCGGGGTGTGGCCCAGCCGCTCCCACATGTCCTCGGCGGTGTACGGAGCCACCAGCGAGAGCAGGATGGCCACGGCCTCCACGGCTTCCCGCACGGCCGGATCGGCCCCGCCGCAACCGGAGTCGATGGCCTTACGGGTGGCGTTGACCAGTTCCATCGTGCGAGCCACGACCACGTTGAACCGGTGCGCCTCGATCAGGGAGGCCGCCTCATGCAGGGTCCTGTGCGTCACCTTCCGCAGAGCGGAATCCCCCTGATCTGCCGAGATCCCGACGGCGGAGGTCACGTCTCCCGCCAGGCGCCACGCCCGCTGCAGGAACCGTAGCGACCCGGCCGGGGACATGTCCGCCCAATCGATGTCGTCCTCCGGCGGGCCGGCGAACACCAGCGTCAGGCGTACCGCGTCGACGCCGAATTCCGCCAGCTGCTCCCCCAGGCTCACGCCGTTGCCCAGGGATTTGCTCATCTTCTTGCCCTCGTTGATCACCACGCCCTGGTTCAGCTGCGCGGCGAAGGGCTCGCGCACCTCCAGCAGGCCCATATCGGCCAGCACCTTGGTGAAGAACCGGGCATACAGCAGGTGCAGCACCGCGTGCTCGACCCCACCCACGTAGATGTCTGCAGGCATCCAGGCATTGGTCAGTTCGGGATCGAACGCCTGGGTGTCCTCATTCGGTGAGCAGTACCGCAGGAAGTACCAGGACGAGTCGACGAAGGTGTCCATGGTGTCGGTGTCCCGCTTCGCGGCAGCGCCGCAGCGCGGGCAGTCGACGTTCACCCAGTCGGTGGCCGTCGCCAGCGGGGAGACGCCCTTCGGCTTGAGGTCGGCACCACGCATGTCCGGCAGCGTCACTGGGAGCTGGTCCTCCGGCACCGGAACGGCACCGCACGACTCACAGTGGATGATCGGGATCGGGCAGCCCCAGTAGCGTTGCCGGCTGAGCAGCCAGTCGCGCAGCCGGAAGTTCACGGCGCGCGTGCCAGTGCCCTCGGCCTCCAGCCCATCGACGATCGTGGCGATCCCGGCCTTCTTGTCGGTCAGCCCGTCCAGCACTCCGGAGCTGACGTAGGTGCCGTCACCGGTGGTGGCCACGCCGGAGGACTCCGGGTTCTCCTCACCGGTGTCGATCACCCGGCGCACCGGCAGTCCCATGGCGCGGGCGAAGTCGAGGTCACGCTGGTCGTGAGCAGGCACCGCCATGATTGCCCCGGTGCCATAGTCGGCCAGCACGTAGTCGGAAGCCCACACCGGCACCCGCTCCCCGCTGACTGGGTTCGTCGCGGTCACGCCCAGGTCCACACCGGTCTTGGGCCGCTCGGTGGACATGCGGTCGATGTCGGAGGCTTTGCGGGTCTGCGCCAGGTACGCCTCGAAGGCCTCACGGCGCTCGGGAGCGACGATATCGGCGGCCAGCGCAGCGTCGGCGGCGACAACCATGAAGGTGGCGCCGTAGAGAGTGTCAGGGCGGGTCGTGTAGACCGTCACCACCCGGTCCGAGCCGTCGGCCAGGTGCAGCGTGAAGTCGACGTGGGCGCCCTCGGAGCGGCCGATCCAGTTCCGCTGTGCGGTGACCACGCGATCCGGCCAGGTCGATGCCAGACCATCGAGGTCGTCGAGCAGCTCCTGGGCGTAGTCGGTGATCTTGAAGTACCACTGGTTCAGCTCACGCTTGGTCACCTCGGCACCGCACCGCTCGCACCGCCCGTCCACGACCTGTTCGTTGGCCAGGACGGTCTGGTCGTTCGGGCACCAGTTCACCGGAGAGTACTTCTGATACGCCAGCCCACGCTCGGCGAACTTCAGAAACAGCCACTGCGTCCACCGGTAGTACTCCGGGTCGGAGGTGTGCAGCCGTCGGGACCAGTCGAAACTGATGCCGAACTTCTTGAACGAGGCCGCCTGGGTGTCGATATTGCCGTAGGTGTAGGTGGCTGGGTGCTCGTCATTGCGGATCGCGGCATTCTCGGCCGGCAGACCGAAGGAGTCCCATCCCATCGGGTTCATCACCTCGAACCCGCGCAGCCACCAGTACCGGGCGATGACGTCGTGCAGGGCCGTCACCTCGGCGTGCCCCATGTGCAGGTCCCCGCTCGGGTACGGGAACATCGTGAGGGCGTACCGCTTCTCCTTCCCGCCGGTGCGCACCGCCTCGTCGTCGGCGCGGAAGGGCTGGAGCTCTTCCCACACCGGCAACCACTTCGCCTCCATGGCGTGTGCGTCGTAGGTGGTCTCGATCTGCTCGGTACTCATTCGCCTCGTCTCCCGGGTGAGTCCTGCCCACTGCATCGGCACAAAAAAGCCCCTCTCACGGAGGGGCGGCCGCGACGGTGTGATCTACCGACGCGGCTCGATAAGGAGCAGGACCTGCTGCATATGCCCATCGTAGCGCCCCTGCGCCGGTGGACGGCTGAGGGTCCCACGGGCCAGGTGTCAGTACAGCCAACGCTCGCGGAGTCATCACTGCCAGTCGCGCGGCTCCCCGCGCGGTCTCCCGCCAGCCGACCTAGCATGAAGACGAGGGGGACCTCTCGTCGCGGCGAGACCGCGATGAGTTCCGAGAGAAGGGAAGGACACCACGTGAGCACGCATGCCACCCGCCCGAAGGCACCGGACGTCGTCATCGATCGGCTGCAGGCCACGCTCGTTGACCTGATCGACCTTGCCCTGCAGGGCAAGCAGGCGCACTGGAATCTGCATGGCCCTCATTTCCGGTCCATCCACCTCCAACTCGACGAGGTGATCGCGGACCTGCGGGGATGGTCCGACGAGGTCGCCGAGCGCCTGGCCACCCTCGGCACTGCACCGGACGGCCGTGCCGCGACCGTCGCTGAGTCCTCGCACGTACCTGCCGTGGATGCAGGGCAGATCGGCACCGACAAGGTGATCAGGATCTTCGATGACCGGCTCCAGCGCGCCAGTGAGCGGATCACGTCCGGGCTGGCGGACCTGGAGGTGGACCTCCTCAGTCAGGACCTGCTGATCGGAGTGGCCACAGGCCTGGAGAAGCACGCCTGGATGTTCCGTTCGGCTGAGGGCTGAGGCCGCACGGGTCAGCCTTCGCAGTACCGGCCGGGCCGCAGTATGCGGTCCGGGCGGTCTGCCTCAGCCGCCGGGGACTACGCCCGCTGGCCGACCGCGACTGCCTGGGCAAGTCGTGCGGCCTCACGCCCCGCCCGCTCGATTCGCTGCGCCAACTCGGCACCGGGCGCGCCCGCAACGCCGAAATCCTCGGCCGCGGCGTACACGGCGGTCGGGGTGATCAGCGATCCGAAGTACGCGAACAGCGGCCGCATCGCCTGGTCGATCATCAGCTGATGGCGGGTGCTGCCCCCGGTCGCGGCGAGCACCACCGGCTTACCACGCATCGACGTCGGCTCCACCAGATCCCAGAACCCCTTGAACAGGCCGGCGTAGGTGCCGCGGAACACCGGAGTGCCGGCGATCACCAGGTCCGCCTGCTCCACGGCGCGCAACGCCTCATCGAGTGCGGTTGAAGGTAGACCGAAAACGGTGGCGTCCGCGATATCGGTGGCCACATCCCGCACGTCGACGGTCCGTGTGGTCACGCTTGCAGTGGCGGCAACCTCCCGCACCAGCGCGTCCGTCAGCGCACGGGTGCTGGAGGGGAACCCCACCCCGCCGTTGACCGCGACCACAGCGAGGGTCTCGGTCTCACTCATCGTTCCTCCTCGGTCTCAGAATCTTCGTGTGGCCTCTGGTCATGCTTCTCGGGCAGGCCACCCCCACCCGGCACGCTGCCCTGCAGCCTGTGGCACAGTCGCTGCAGGTCTGCCTGTTCGGTCTCGGTGAGAGCCGCATCAAGGCGCGCACTGATCGAGCGTACGTGCCGCCGTCCGACGCGGCGCTGCAGCGCGGATCCGCGATCTGTGAGCGCGACGATCACGCCCCGGCCGTCGCCATCGGCTGCACGCCGTTCCAGCAAACCGTCCGCAGCCAGCCGGTCCACCATGCGCGACAGACTCGGCTGGCTGAGCAGCAGGTTCGGGACCATATCGCGCATCCGGGCCGCTCCCCCGCAGCGGGCGAGCGTGAACAGCACGTCGTACTCGCGGGAGGTGAGCGGCTCGAAGTCCTTGGCCTCCTCGAAGTGGCGCATCAGGCGCACCTGAGCACGGAACAGCGCCTCCCAGGCCGGTGCCGCTGTCGTGGCGCTCATCGTGCCCTCCTCGCTGACCGCTCCGGTGCCTCGCTCCGGTGCACCTCGTCCCTCGGCCCGCCTACGCGGGGGCTCCTCGCACTCATCGCGGGACCGCACTCCCGGACATGGGGTCCACGGCAAACTGCGGTGTGAGGTCGACCGGTCCTCCGTTGGCCTCCACGCGGGCCGCATGGGTGGGCCCGTCCGGCACATGTGCGGGGCGGTTCTTCGCGAGCTCCTTGCGCAGCACCGGTACCACTTCGCCGCCGAGCAGGTCGAGCTGCTCCAACACTGTCTTCAGCGGCAGGCCCGCGTGGTCCATCAGGAACAGTTGACGCTGGTAGTGGCCGAAGCTCTCGGTGAAGGTGAGCGTGTTGTCGATCACTTCCTGCGGGCTGCCCACGGTCAGCGGCGTCGCCTCGGTGAACTCCTCCAGACTCGGCCCGTGCCCGTACACCGGCGCGTTGTCGAAGTACGGCCGGAACTCGTTGACGGCGTCCTGAGAGTTCTTGCGCATGAACACCTGGCCGCCGAGTCCCACGATCGCCTGGTCGGCACTGCCGTGGCCGTGGTGCTCGAAGCGCTGCCGGTACAGCCCGATCAACTGCTGGAAGTGCTCCTTCGGCCAGAAGATGTGGTTGGCGAAGAAGCCGTCGCCGTAGAAGGCAGCCAGTTCGGCCACCTGCGGCGTACGGATCGATCCGTGCCAGACGAAGGGGGCGACGCCGTCCAGCGGGCGCGGGGTCGCTGTGAATCCCTGCAGCGGCGTGCGGAAGCGGCCCTCCCAGTCCACGACCTCCTCGTCCCACAGCTTGCGCAGCAGCTGGTAGTTCTCGATCGTCAGCGGCAGGCCCTGACGCGGGTCCTGTCCGAACCAGGGGTAGACGGGACCGTGGTTGCCACGCCCGAGCATGAGGTCCACCCGGCCCTGCGCCACGTGCTGGAGGAATGCGTAGTCCTCGGCGATCTTGACCGGGTCGTTCGTGGTGATGAGTGTGGTCGAGGTGGACAGGATGATGCGCTCGGTCTGCGCGGCCACGTAACCGAGCAGCGTGGTCGGGGAGCTGGGGATGAACGGCGGGTTGTGGTGCTCACCGGTGGCGAAGACGTCGAGGCCGACGTCCTCGGCATGCTTGGCAATCGTCAGGATCGCCTTGATGCGCTCGTGCTCGGTGGGTGTGCGACCTGTCGTGGGGTCCGTGGTGACGTCCCCGACGGTGAAGATGCCGAACTGCATGGTCTGCCTCTCGTCTGCTCCCGTGGTTCTCACGGCCTGTGTTTCATGCATTTGCATGAAATTCTGAGAGGGTCAACACCGTGGGTGCGCAGGTATTCCCAGACGACGAGAACGAGGGTGACCGCGATGTCATCGATCTCGTGGATCGCGACCGGCACGGTCACCCTCGTCAGGTGCGCACCGGGTCAGGCAGTGATCGCCTCGGCCTGCTCGACGACGGCGCTCACGAGCTCAGCGTCCTGCCCCAGTCCGGGCTGCAGAGTTTCCAGCACCGCAGGCACGACCTCGCCGACCGGCCCAGCACTCGCGGCTTCCTGAGCCGGTCCGGCACCTGGATCGTGCACGGGAGCCCCGATACCGCGCAGGTGTAGCACCCAGCCCGCGAGCGTCGTAGCGCAGCCGACGGGGACCCGGCCGGCGGCACGTTCGGCGTTCAGCGTCGGCAGGGTGCGCACCGGCAGTTTCTGGGAGCCGTCGTGGGCGATCTGGGCGGTGAGGTGGCGCACGCGTGGGTTCTCGTAGCGTGCGATGAGCGCGTCGCGGTAGGCCTGCACCTCCTCGCCCGGCAGGCCCAGGTTGCGTTCTGCCTCGTCCCAGTACTGCTCCACCCAGGCCCGGCATTGCTGGTCCGCGATGGCGGCGTCGATGGTCTCGTGGCCCCGGGCACTGCCCACATAGGCGAGCTGGGAGTGGGAACCGTTCAGCAACCACAGCTTGCGGCGCTCGTGCGGGGCGACGTCGTCGACGATCTGCGCGCCGGCGTCCTCCCATCGCGGGCGCCCGGCAACGAACGTGCCGGAGATGACCCACTCGGAGAACGGCTCGGTCGGAACCGGGGAGGCGTCGGTGTAGCCGAGCCGGTCACCCGCCAGGTCCCGGTCGTCGTCGGTGGTGGCCGGGGTGATCCGGTCCACCATCGAGGTGGCGAAGTCCACGTGCTGCTCGATCCACGGCACGAGCGACTCGTCGATCGCTGCCGCGCCGTCGATCACGAGCGTGCGGGCGACATCCCCATTGTCGGGCAGGTTGTCGCACGGGAGGATCGTGATCGCCTCCGCGCCGGCGGCGCGGCGAGCCTGCAGCCCGGCCACCAACCGCATCGGCGCCGAGGTCACCGGTGCCTTCAGGTCCTCCCGCAGGGCAGCCACATCGGCCGCCACGTCCTCGGCAGCCAGGTCCAGGTTCCCGACGGCGTCCCTGCGGTACCCGTGTTCGGTCACCGTGAGCGTCACGATCGCCACGGCCGGGTCGCGCAGGTAGCCGAGGTAGGCCTCGTGGTCGGTGGCCGGGTGCACGGCCACGATCGAGGAGATGACCTCGACCTCATCGCCGTCGGGACCCTTGGTGATGAGTGTGTAGAGCCCGTCCTGCGGGGCCAGTGCCTCGGCCTGGTCGGGCCGGCGCCCGGTGAAGGCGGCAATCCCCCACTGGCCGGCGTCAGGCGCGTGGTGGGTGTACCAGGCCTGGTGGGCCCGGTGGAAGTTGCCGACGCCGAGGTGCACGATCCGCACGGGAGCACTGGCGGCGGGCAGGCCGTCGAGGCCTCGGGCGAGACGACGTGTCGTCGGAACTGTCATCGGGACTCCCCTCCGAGCTTGAACACCGTGCGCGGGTTGGCGACCACGAGATCGTGGATAGCTTCGAGGGCCTCGTCCTCGGGCAGCCGGTGCTCGACCACCAATTCAGAGAGGTACCCGGCGTCCAGTCGGCGACTCATGTCGTGCCGGGCCGGGATGGAGCAGAACGCCCGGGTGTCGTCGATGAAGCCGGACGTGCGGGAGAACCCGGCGGTCTCGGTCACGGTGGAGCGGAACCGGCGGATCGCCTCCGGGGCGTCGATGAACCACCACGGCACACCCACGTAGACCGAGGGGTAGAAGCCCGCCAGTGGAGCGAGTTCTCGGGAGTAGACGGTCTCATCGATGGTGAAGAGCACCAGCGTGAAGTTCGGGTGCGTGCCGTAGGCGTTCAGCAGAGGACGCAGCGCGTCGGTGTACTCCACCGCGATCGGGATGTCGCAGCCGACGTCGGGCCCGTACTCCTCCCAGGTGGGGGTGTGGTGGTTGCGGCGCACCCCCGGGTGAATGGTCATCACCAGACCGTCCGCGCAGGACATCCTGGCCATCTCGGTGAGCATGTGGCGCCGCAAGGCGGTCGTCTCGTCCTCGGTGGCGGTGCCGGCGCGAGCGGCATCGAAGATCCGGCTCGCTTCGGCGGTCTCCAGGATCACGGTCACTGCATCGATCACGCCGTGGTCGGCCGAGACAGCCCCACGAGAGACGAAGTAGCGTCGACGGTTCTCCAGCGCCGCGATGTAGCCGGCGTAGGTGCCCGTGTCGATCCCCGAGACCTCACCGAGGCGGTCCACGTCGGCCGACCATGTCGGAAGAGCCGGGTCAAGGTACTTGTCCGGGCGGAAGGTCGGGACGACGCGAGACGCGAAGGTCGTATCGGCGGCGAGCGTGGCGTGCTCGTCGAGGGTGTCGCACGGGTCGTCCGTGGTGGCGAGAACCTCGATCCCGAAAGCGTCCATGAGGGCGCGCGGCCGGAAGTCCGGTTCGGACAGCTTCGCGCTGATCTGGTCGTAGATGGCGTCCGCGGTCTCAGCGCTGGGCCGCACAGTCACTCCGAAGATCCCGGCCAGCTCCTCCTCGAGCCAGTACCGCACCGGGGTACCGCGGTAGGCGGACCAGTGCGTGCACAGTGCACCGAAGGCCGAGCGAGCGGCAGCGTCATCGAAGCCGTCGCCCGGCTCACGGCCCACACCCAGGTCGCTGAGAGGGACCCCGTGGGCGTGCAGCATCCGGGTGATGTAGTGGTCCGGGCTGATCAGCAGTGAGGTGGGGTCCCGGAACGGCGTGTCCTCGCTGATCCAGCTCGGCGGCACATGCCCGTGCGGGGAGATGATCGGCAGCTCCCGCACCGACTCGTACAAGCGCCGGGATATCTCCCGGCGGCTGGGGTCGGCGGGTAGCAGGCGGTCTGGGTGCAGCTCAAGTGGTGGCGTTGTGGTGGACACGCCGCTACGAAACCGGTTCCCGGCGGTGTACAGCAACCCGTTGCCACGAGTTGCCCGGCGGCGACGACTATCGTCGGAGCATGGGTGAGCGGGACTCAGCGGCCGGCGCGGCGCACTCGCTCGGCGTCGCGCGAACCGCGTGGTTCGACCTGGATCTTCCCCCTGATGCAGTGCATTTCGGCGTACCCAGCCTCACTGCCACGATTGTCCTCGCCTTCGATCGACCGACGGATGTCGGGTGGGCTGACGAGGCCAGTCACGCCGGATACCGCGTTCTGGTGGCTGGGCTGCACACACGCCCATCGCTCGTGCGGACCCACGGCCGCCAGCACGGGATGCAACTGGCTCTCTCGCCGTGGGGGGTCAGAACGCTGCTCGGTGTGCCTCTGTCCGCGATCACCCGGCACATCCTCGAGCTCGGCGATCTTCCCACCGCCCCTTTGCACCGCCTCCTCACTCCCGTGCTGGACGCGCCCGAGCAGGCGCGTCCCGCCATGCTGCGCCGTGAACTGGTGGGGCTCGCGGGCAGCCTCGACCACACCCGAGCACACCGCCCTCGCCCGGAGGTGGTCGAGGCGTGGCGGCTGATCCGGACGAGTCGCGGCAACGAGTCCATCGACGCGATCGCCCGGGCCGTCGGCTGGTCACGGCGCCACCTGACCACGCAGTTCGCCGGCGAGTTCGGCCTGCGCCCGAAGGAAGCAGCCCGGATCGCCCGGTTCGAGACCGCCCGTGCACTCGCTCGCGAGGGCCTGGACCTCGCCACCGTCGCTGCCACCGCCGGATACGCCGACCAATCTCACCTCACACGCGACTGGACGGCCATCACCGGCCGGCCCCCGGCGCGCTCGCTGCGCACCGAGTTCCCGAATGTTCAAGACCTCACCGGCGCCGGGGGCGCAGAGTGACAGCCATGTACACGCTTCACGCTTGCTTTCGTGCCCGAGATGCCCACGCCCTGATCGCCTTCCTCGAGGCGATCGGATTCGAACGCGCCCTCGTCGTCGACGGGCCGGACCAGACGGTCGAACATGCTGAGCTCACCTGGCGGGGAGCCGGCGGCGTCATGCTCGGCAGCATCCGCGGGGATGGCAGCGTCCTCGACGAGACTGCCGGACACGCGGCCGCCTACCTGGTTACTGAACACGACCATGACGTCGATGGCTGGTTCACACGTGCCGTGGCCGCCGGCGGACGGCCCGAGCAGGAGCCGGCCGACCAGGACTTCGGCGGCCGCAGCGCCTCTGTGCTCGACCCCGAAGGGAACTTCTGGAGCTGCGGGTCCTACGCAGGCGAAAGACCTCACTGAAGCAAGAGCGCCACGTAGACCGCCGGCCCGCGCACCACTCGCGGTGAGCCGTGCTCGTCGACGGCAGCCGGCTCCCCCGCCGGTGGTGAGCCGGTGGTGGGGATGCGACGGCGAGCCCGGATGGAGCAGGCAGCGCGCGCGGCGCGGTGAGGTGCGGCGCGGTGAGGTGCGGCGCGGGGACCGGGAGTCAGCCGCGCACCGGACCCGTCGATGCGCGCGCGATCAGCCGCGTGGGCAGCCGGATGGGATCGGTCGCCCGGGACCGGGCACCCGCGGCGAGTGCGATCGCGTTCGACGCCCCGGTCTCCCCCAGTGCCCGCAGCGGCGCCGCCACGGTCGTCAGCGCCGGAGTCACCAGCTCCCCGACCGGAGTGTTGTCGAACCCGACGACGCTGACATCCTCCGGTACCCGCACCCCGGACGCAGCGAGCCGCCGGACGATACCGATCGCGACCATGTCGTTGTAGGCGACCACAGCGCTGGTGCGATGGTCGTCCCAGTCCACGACCGCCGTCTGACCACCTGCGACCGTCGGTGCGACGGGCCCGACCCGGCGTAACCGGATTCCCAGGTGCTCGGTCGCCAACCGCAGCCCGCGCCAGCGCATCCCGTCCGCCCACGATGCCTCCGGGCCGGCCACATAGGTGATCTGCCGGTGACCGAGCTCGGCGAGGTGCTCGGTGATCCGCCGCATCGCCGGTTCGAAGTCCACGAGCACCGACGGGACCCCCGGCACCTCCCGGTTGAGTACCACGAGCGGTTCAACCTTGGCGATCTGCCGGATGGCGGCATCGGACATCCTCGAGCTCGTCAGCACGATCGCGTCGACCGATCCCTGCGCGCGATCGACCATCGCACGTTCCTTCTCGGCCGACTCCTCCGTCTCAGCCAGCAGCATGGTGTAGCCGTCACGTTCGCACGCCCGGCCCGCGCCCCGCACCACCTCCGCGAACACCGGGTTGGTCACATCGGCCAGTACCAGCGCGAGCATGCCCGTACGGGTCGTGGTGAGCGCCCGAGCCTGGGGATTGGCGCGGTACCCCAGCTCCGCCGCGACCGCCCGGATGCGTTCTGCGGTCTCGGCCCGCACCCGCCCCGGACGGGAGAACGCTCGGGAGACCGTCGAGGGCGCCACCCCGGCTGCGGCAGCGACGTCGTAGATGGTCGTCTGCCGTCGCTCGCCCTCGCTCACCACCGGCCCACCGTAGGCGGCGGCAACAACAAGTGGCAACCGCTTGCCGCTACCGTCTCACCCCCAGTTGCCTGGATGGCATGTGGACACTCTCCGGATTCGTCGACGAGATCGATCCCGACTTCGACACCCAGGTGGAGGTCGCCACCGCGCTCGGGCTTACGCACATCGAGTTCCGCAGCGCCTGGGGCACCAACGTCCTGGCCCTGAGCGACACCCAGCTGGCGCGGGTGGCCGACACGTTGGCCGACGCCGGCCTGAAGGTCTCCGCCATCGGCTCCCCGATCGGCAAGATCGGCATCGGCGACGACTTCGGCCCGCACCTGGACGCCATGAAGCACGCCGCCGACGTCGCCCACCGCCTCAAGGCGCCCTACATCCGTCTGTTCTCCTTCTTCCTCAACGGTGCCGAGCCGGCAAAGGTTCGTACTGAGGTGCTGCGCCGCATGGATGCGCTCGCCGCCGTCGGTGCCGCCGAGGGTCTGGTGCTGTTGCACGAGAACGAGAAGGAGATCTACGGCGACATCCCCTCCCGCTGTCACGACATCGTCACGACCGTCGACAACGACCACCTGCGTCTGGCCTGGGATGCGGCGAACTTCGTCCAGTGCGGCGTGCGCCCGTTCACCGACGGCTATGCGTTGCTGCGCCCGCACACCGCCTACGTCCAGATCAAGGACGCGCTGCTCGCCGACGGCACGGTCGTCCCCGCCGGTCAGGGAGACGGTGAGGTGGCCGAGACCATGCGCGCCCTGGCGGCCGATGGCTTCGACGGCTTCTTCTCCCTCGAACCGCACCTGAGCGCAGTGGGAACGTTCGGCGGTTTCTCCGGGCCGGAGCTGTTCACCGAGGCGCACCGCGCGTTCAGGTCCTTGTTGGACGCCGAGGGCATCGCCTACGCGTGAGCACACGAGCACACCCGACAATGGGCACCGTGACGCCTTCCGGTACTCCTCAGCCCACGGCCGCCATCGTCGGCTGCGGCGACATCTCCTCCCTGCACGCCGAGGCCCTGACCGCCCTGCAGATCCCCGTGGTCGGGGTGTGTGACGTCTCCCCCGACCGGGCGCAGGCGCTCGCGCAACGTCTGGGCACCCGGGCATACACCTCAGCGCAGGACCTGCTCGCACAAGCCTGCCCGAGTGTGGTGCACGTCTGCACCCCGCACGCCGAGCATGTGCCTGTGGCCCTGGAGGCCCTCGACGGCGGAGCGCACCTGTTGCTGGAGAAGCCCGTTGCCGAGTCGGTCCCCCAGGCGCAACGCCTGGTCGAGGCCGCCGATGCGGCCCAGCGCCGTGGCGTGCGCTCGGGCGTGGTGTACCAGAACCGGTACAACCCGCCGAACCGGCGCCTGTACGAACTGATCTCCTCCGGAGCGCTCGGCGCAGTGCACGGGGCGAGAGCCGCCGTCAGCTGGCATCGCACACCCGAGTACTACGCAGCCAGGCCATGGCGGGGAATCTGGTCCCAGGCCGGCGGCGGGGTGCTGATGAACCAGGCGATCCACACTCTGGACCTGTTGCTGTGGCTGCTCGGCCCAGCCACGTCTGTCACCGGCCACGCAGCCACGCACCTGCTGGGTGAGGCGATCGAGGTGGAGGACACCGCCGAGATGCTGCTCACCCACGCCGGTGGCGTGCGGTCGGTCCTTCACGCCACGAATGCCTACCCGCTGAACGCCCCGGTCACGCTGGAGGTACATGCCGAGTTGGGCTCCGCCGTCATGGCCGGAGATCTGACCGTGCAGTGGAACGACGGACGCAGCGAGAGCGTCTCGGCCCAGGGCGCCGGTACTGGACGCAGCTACTGGGGAGACTCCCACCGGCTGCTCATCGAGGACTTCTACGCCCGGCTGGGCGATCCTGACCCGTTCTGGATCGGGATCGAGGACGGCGCCGCGACCGTGGCCGCCATCGCGCAGGTGTACGACGCGTCCCCTGATCTGCGGGGCCGGGGAACGATCTCAGGGTGAGACGGGCCAGCACCCTCGCCGGCGACCTGGCACGATCGGCACCGAGCCCGCAACCATCGACAAAGGATCGCAACAGATGACCTCTTCCGCTCACGTCGGCGTCGTCGGCCTGGCCGTCATGGGACGCAACCTCGCCCGGAACTTCGCCAACAACGGCTACACGGTGGCGGTGTACAACCGCACCCAGGCACGTACTGACGACATGATCGCCGCGCATGGCAGCGAGGGCGCCTTCGTGCCTGCGACCTCCGTGGAGGAGTTCGTCGCCAGCCTGGAGCGGCCTCGCCGGATCGTCATCATGGTGCAGGCCGGTGCCGGCACCGACGCCACCATCGAGTCACTGCTCCCCCACTTGGAGGAGGGCGACATCGTGGTTGACGGCGGCAACGCGCACTACGAGGACACCCGCCGCCGGGAGGAGGCGCTGCGCGAGAAGGGGCTGCACTTCTTCGGCGTCGGGATCTCCGGTGGTGAGGAGGGTGCCCTGAACGGGCCCTCGATCATGCCCGGTGGCTCGAAGGAGGGCTACGAGGCGATCGGCCCGCTGCTGGAGACCATCGCCGCCGACTACGACGGCACCCCGTGTTGCACCTACATCGGCCCCGATGGCGCCGGTCACTTCGTGAAGATGGTGCACAACGGCATCGAGTACGCCGATATGGAGTTCATCGCCGAGGCCTACGACGTGCTGCGTTCGGCCGGTCTGACGGTGCCCGAGATCTCTGACGCCTTCCGCGAGTGGAACACCGGGGATCTGGACTCCTACCTGATCGAGATCACCTCCGAGGTGCTCGACCAGACTGACGCCGCCACCGGCAAGGCGCTGGTGGACGTGATCGCCGACTCCGCTGGCCAGAAGGGCACCGGGCGGTGGACGGTGCAGATCGCCCTTGAGCTGGGCGTGCCGGTGAACACGATCGCCGAGTCGGTCTTCGCCCGCTCGGTCTCCGGTCACCTGGACTTGCGTGCCGCCGGCCGTGAGCACCTGAGCGGCCCTGCCCACTCGTTCACCCCGGAGGACAAGGCCGCGCTGATCGAGGACGTGCGGCAGGCGCTGTGGAGCGCGAAGGTGGTGGCCTACGCGCAGGGGCTGCACTTGATCCGGTCTGCGAGCGAGCAGTACGGCTGGGACATTGATGTCGCGGGTGTGGCCACCATCTGGCGGGCCGGCTGCATCATCCGCGCCCGCCTGCTGGAGCGGATCCGCTCCGAGTACGCTGCCGGTCAGCTGCCGACACTGCTCGCCGCCCCGAGCATTGCCGCCGGACTCGCGGACGCCTCCGACGGTACCCGCCGCGTACTGGCCACGGCCTTCGGGGCCGGCGTACCGGTGCCAGGGTTCGCGGCCGCGGTCTCCTACTACGACGCCGTCCGCGCCGAGCGCTTGCCGGCGGCCCTGATCCAGGGGCAGCGGGACTTCTTCGGTGCCCACACCTATCAGCGGGTGGACACCGAGGGCACCTTCCACACCGAGTGGTCCGCCGACCGCTCCGAGACCAAGCTGGACTGAGGCATGACCGCTCCAGGAACCACCCCGACGGCGGAAGGCACGAGCGGCGCCTCGGCGGCGTCAGCGGCGTTCGCCGACGCCGTCGCGGGTGGGCACCTGGATGCGGATGCACTCGAGGTGGCCGACCACGTCCGTGCCGGCGTCCGGGGTCAAGGCCCCCTCGGGGTGGCCTACTCCGGCGGCGTCGACTCGGCGACGTTGCTGGCCCTGGCCGTGCACGAGCTGGGGCCGGGGCAGGTGGTGGCGGTGCTCGGGGTCTCCCCCAGCCTGGCCGCCGAGGAACGGCTCGCGGCGCACGACGTCGCCGGGCACATCGGCGCCCGGGTGATTGAGGTCCATACCCGCGAGGGCGAGAATCCCGCGTACCAACGCAATGGCCTGGACCGCTGTTTCCACTGCAAGGACGAGCTGTTCAGCAAGATCTCCGACGAGGTGGTCACCGCACACGGGCTCGGCGCCGTGGCCTACGGGGAGAACGCCGACGACGCCACTCGCCCCGACCGGCCGGGCTCGCAGGCCGCGACGAATCACCGGATCCTGCGCCCGCTCGCCGACGCGGGCGCCACGAAGGCGCAGGTGCGAGCAATCGCGCGGGCCTTCGCCTTGCCCTGTGCGGACAAGCCCGCTGCCCCGTGCCTGGCTTCCCGCATCCCGCATCATCAGAGTGTCACGCCCGAGAAGTTGCGCCAGGTGGAGCAGTTCGAGGCCGGTCTTCGTGCGCTCGGATTCAGCGACTCGCGGGTGCGTCACCATGGCGAGGTCGCACGGATCGAACTCGTGGAGGCCGAGCTCGAACGAGCCTGGGCCCCTGACATGCGCAACGAGGTCCACCGGCTGGCGCGGGAGTGCGGATTCGCATTCGCGGCCGTGGACGTGCGCGGCCTGCAATCCGGTGCGTTCTCGCTCACCCTGCTCGGCGCGGAGCACGCGGCATCGTGAGTACGGACCCTTCGCAACCACCGTCACCAGCAGTCCCCGCCTCACTGGCCGCCGTCTCCGCGTTCGCGGACCTGGACGAGGACCGGATGACGCGCCGCGGCTACCCCGAGGCCGTGTACTGCGCCGGGAAGACCCCGGACCAGGTGCACGCCATCGCTGCCCGCATCGGAGCCGGCGCGAGGGCCGCCAGCGATATTCAGGGGGGAGCCACCACACTCTTCACCCGGGCGGACCGCGACCACGCTGCGTCCGTGCTGGCCGCGCTTCCCGATGCCGCCGACCACTGCGATGCCGGCCTGCTGGCATGGCCACCGCACCCACCCGACCCGACCGGTGGCACGGTGCTGGTGGTCACGGCCGGAACGTCCGATCTGGCGGTCGCACGCGAAGCAGAGCTCAGTGCGGCCTACCTGGGACGACGCACTCACCTCATCGCCGACGTCGGGGTCGCGGGTCTGCACCGGATCCTGGCGAGACTGCCCGAGCTCCGGGCCGCCGACGTGATCGTCGTGGCAGCCGGCATGGACGGCGCCCTGCCCAGCGTCGTGGCCGGGCTCGTGGAGGTGCCCGTGGTGGCTCTGCCGACATCAGTAGGCTACGGGGCCGCCTTCGACGGCCTTGCACCGCTGCTGACCATGCTCAACGCATGCGCTCCTGGCGTGGCAGTCGTCAATATCGACAACGGTTACGGGGCCGGCCATCTGGCCGCACAGATCGCCCGTCACCCGCGACCCGGAGCCACCGACTCTTCGGCGATCCACAGCCCGTGACGAGCGAGGGCTCGCACCACGTGCACAACCCGCTAGAATCTCCCGCATCCCTGCACCGTGCAGGGCTCAGACAGGATGGAGACCATGGCCGCCACCGGCGACTATGACAGTACCGGCTCTTCCACGACGGACTCAGCAGCGGAGTCCGACTCATTGGAGGGTCATAGACCCTGGCCCAGCGGCGTTCTGACGCCCGGGCATCCCGCTTCCTCTCGCACGAACCACCTTGAGCAGGTGCACCCGTGACCGAGATCCTCTTCCTCATCCTGGCAATGGCGCTGGTGGCGGCATGCGGCGCATTCGTCGCGGCCGAATTCGCCTTCGTCACCGTCAACCGGGCCCAGGTGGAGGCCGACGCCGCCGCCGGTGATCGCGGCGCCACCCGGGTGCTGGGTGCCCTGCGCACCCTCTCCACCCAGCTGTCCGGCGCTCAGCTGGGAATCACCGTCACCAATCTGGGGATCGGCTACCTGGCGGAACCGTCCATCGCACGGCTCCTGCAGGGACCGCTGGCCGCCGCCGGCCTCAGTGACACGGCGACCCGGTCGGTCTCGCTGACCATTGCGATGCTGCTCGCGACCGCGGTGACCATGATCGTCGGGGAGTTGATCCCGAAGAACCTCGCGATTGCGCAACCACTGCGCACCGCCAAGGCGGTCGTGCGTTTCCAGCACGGATTCACCTGGGTCAACACCTGGCCGATCCGATTCTTCAATGGCACCGCCAACCGGATCCTGCGCCTGATGGGTATCGAACCTCAAGAGGAACTGGCTTCGGCCCGGTCTGCCGAGGAACTCTCGGCACTCGTGCGGCACTCCGCTCGCGAAGGAGTGCTGCCCGAGGACACCGCCGAGCTGGTCGAGCGCTCGCTCGCCTTCGGCGACCGGCGCGCGCGCGATGCGATGACCCCCCTCTCGCAGGTCGTCAGTCTGCGCCCGGACGACTCGCTGACCGATCTGATCTCCGCTGCCAAGGCGTCGGGGCACTCCCGCTTCCCGGTGATCGAGATGCTCCAGGACAACGGGCACACCGATTCCCGCGTGGTCGGCTTGGCTCACGTGCGCGGCGCCCTCTCCGTGCCGTTCGAGCGTCGTGACGACGTTCCTGTCTCCCAGGTCCTGACCGAAGCGACCCTCGTGCCTGACTCCCTCGAACTTGACACGCTGATGGACGATCTCCGCGACGGAGGGCTGCAGATGGCCGTCCTGATCGACGAGTTCGGCTCCCCCGCCGGCCTGGTCACTCTGGAGGACCTCGTCGAGGAGATCGTCGGCGAGGTCCGCGACGAGCACGACGAGGACGAACCTGAGCCCGTGGCTGAGGACGATGGGTCCTGGACCATCCCGGGGCTCATGCGGGTCGACGAGGTCAGCGAGCTGATCGACGCCGTCCTGCCCGAGGACGAGGCCTATGACACGGTCGGTGGCCTGCTCGCTGATGAGCTGGAACGCTTGCCCGAACCCGGTGACCAGATCGAGCTGACGGTCGACCGTGACGAAGATCCCGGCCGGGTGCAGGTGCACTTCGAAGTGGTCAGCCTGGACGGGCATCGGGTGGAGCGGGTGCGCGTCACCCTGACGCCGATCGATCCGGACGCGGAGGACGCCGATCCCGGCACCGAAGAATCGGTGTCGGCCGAGGGAGGCCGACATGCGGATCAGCGGTCCGAGCAGTCAGGAGTGGACCGATGAGCGACGGCGCGACAATCGTTCTGACGGTGGTGTTGCTGGCCCTCAACGCATTCTTCGTGGGCTCCGAGTTCGCCCTCGTCTCCGCACGCCGGACCAAAATCGAACCGGCGGCGAAGGAGGGTAAGCGGGTTGCCCGCATCACCCTGTGGGCGATGGAGCGGGTCTCGCTGATGATGGCCGGCGCCCAGCTGGGCATCACCATCTGCTCGCTGCTGCTGCTGCAGGTCAGCGAACCTGTCATCGCCCATGCCATCGAAGGGCCGCTGCTGGGGATCGGTGTGGGCGAGGCGCTCGTGCACCCGATCGCGTTCGCGGTGGCCTTCGCACTCATCACCTTCCTGCACGTGGTGCTGGGCGAGATGGTGCCGAAGAACATCGCCCTCGCCGGGCCCGAACGCACCGCGATGGTGCTGGGTCCGATGCTGGCCGGGCTGGTGCGGGTGCTCTATCCGATGCTCTGGCTGCTGAACCAGATCGCCAATCTCGCGCTGCGACTGATGCGGGTCGAACCCAAGGACGAGGTGGCGAGCGCGTTCACCCGGGACGAGGTGGCCGGCCTGGTCGCGGAATCGCGCAGCGGCGGCCTGCTCGAGCTCAACGACGAACGCCTCCTGATGGGGGCATTACAGTTCGCCGATCGTCAGGTCTCCAGCGTGCTGCTGCCGGTGCACACCGTGCGCACGATGCCCGAGGGCATCACCCCGGCTGGCGCCGAGGCCGTCTCCGCCGAGGGCTTCTCCCGCTTCCCGGTCAAGCGCGCCGACGGCAGCCTCGCCGGGTACGTCCACATCAAGGATCTGCTGGAGACCGACCCGCTACGCCGGGACCGGCCGATCGAACCAGCCTCGATCCGGACGATGCCCGTGGTGGCCGCCTCCGACTCGCTGCGCACCGCGCTGGTGACCATGCAGTCCGGCGGTGCGCATCTGGCTGAGGTACGGGACGGGCAGACCACTCTCGGTGTCGTCGCTCTGGAGGATGTGCTCGAAGAACTGGTGGGTGTGATCCGGGACGACTCCCGGCGCCCGGCGGTCGTTCGACATCAAGGCGCACGACCTGGAATGCGCCAGCCGCGTCAGGCCTGACGTCAGAACACCACCAGCCAGGCCTCTCCGAGGCCGAAAGCGGCAGCCGCGATCACGGCCAGGTACCAAATCACCGTCAGCAGCCAGCGATTCGGCACCACGAAGTCGCGGACTCCGTCCGGGACGGGCAGCGCCCCGTTCTGCATGGAGCGCGCCACGGTGTGCACGAAGAACGGGATCACCACGAGCCAGACCACCAGGCAGTAGGGGCACAGAGCCCCGATCTGGGTGATGGCCTGGTACTGCAGCCAGGTGACGAAGCCGATCCCGAAGGTAGCGCCGGCAAGGAGACCGCGCCAGTACCACCGCGGAAGACGGGCGCGGCCGAGCAGCATCATGCCCGTGGCCAGCACAACGGGGAAGGCAGCCATCCCGATGATGGTGTTGGGGATCCCGAACGCGCTCGACTGCCAGCTGCCGAGGAACATCCCGCAGCCGATCAACGGGTTCAGGTCGCAGGCCGGCACGTAGTTCGGGTCAGCGGTGATGCGCAGGTAGTCGAGCATGAGCTCGATCGCGGCCAGCAGACCCAGCACCCCGGTGATCACCGCGAGAACCGCATACTCACGTCCCGAACCACCCGCGGCCACGTGCGGATCCACAGCTTCGGCCGCCTGACCGTCCTCCATCGGTGACTCGTCCTCCACCGACGAGTCGTGCTGGTCCTGCTCGTCGTCTGCGCTCCGCTCGGCGGAGTTCTGCGTGCTCACTCCCCCAGTATGTGCCATCACCCTCACTCCTGGTCGACGGTGACGTCCGCATACTCCGGCGGTAGCTCGGGCCACGCACGCCACTCGGAAATCTCGGCACTGGTGTCGGTCCCGATCGTCAGCAGCCGGTAATGGGTCACCAGCCCGGTGTCGGTGTCGAATCGCAGCACCGTCATCACCGCGGGGTTGTTGAGCGGGCCGATCGTGGGCGTTCCGTGCCCGGCACCGGCCGAGCTGGCGGAGAGGTACTGCACCCCCCAGCCGAGTGGGCGCGGACCGACCTGGCGATGCAGATGGCCGGCGATCGTTGCTGCCGCACATCCCGCCTCGGCCGCCTGCCGGCCCGCATACGGGCTGTGCACGAGCAGCACATCGATGCCCTGGCCCTGCTCAGCGAGGTCGCAGGCGGTCCGAGCGAGCCGGTTCCCCATCGCATTGATGGTCTCCTCGCGTTGCGGCCTGGTCGGGGCGCCGAGGGAGGTCAGTGTGGGGTCGGTGTCGCCGAGGATCCGCAGGCCCGCGACCTCGACGGCGTCACCCTGCAGTGCGATCCAGCCGTTCGCCTCCTCCTGCGCCGTGGTGGTGCGGGAGTCGTGGTTGCCATCGGCCACCACAACCGGGACTCCTTCCGGTATCCCGGCTGCGAAGGCGTTGACGCAGTACGACTCCACGGACGTGCCACCCATGACGGTGTCGCCGGCATTGAGCACCACGTCCGATTCCGAGGCGGTCACCGCTGCACCGATGACGTCGGCCATCCCGATGTTGCAGTGCAGGTCGCTCACCAGCAGCGCCGTGGTCACGGCGGACTCGTCCGCGGGTTCCGGGGTGGCTGCCTCAGACTCGGCGCTCGAGGGCTCACCGTCGCCAGGATCGGCGATCTCGGGCGTGGGCTCTCCTGGGTCGTCCTGGCCGTCCGTGTCGTCGGAACTGTCAGAACTGTCTGTGCTGTCTGTGCTTTCTGTGCTTTCTGTGCTTTCTGTGCTTTCTGTGCTGTCTGGGCTCGCCACGTCGACCGGGTCGGGTGCCAGCGGGTGCGGGTCGGCTGCATAGGCCGCGAGCAGATTCTCCCGCGCCGCGGCGTAGAAGCTGGTGTTGTCATCGATCGCCTCGACGACGTACGTACCGTAGTGGTCCACCAGCGTGGCGAGCCGACCGGTGATGCGCGCGTCTTCGAGCGGCGTCCCGGCGAGGATCGTCGAGGTGCGGCCCACTCCGCCGGAGGTACGCGTCAGCTCGATCACTGGTACGGACACCAGGACCGCGGTGAGAGTCACGCTCAGCGCCGGCACTCCCGTCCGTGACCAGGCGCTGCGCACGGCCTCGCGCAGCACTCCGTGCGCAGCGAGCCGGCCCAGCGCCACCGTCACCAGCAGCACGCTCAAGAACAACACCGAGCGTCCGACGGCGTCCGTCACCAGGCCTTGGACGGCGTCATCGATCGCGGCCTCAGGATTGGCGAGGAACTGGGTATAGCTCTCGAGGTCGGCTGTCAGTCCCGCCACCGGGCTCGTACCCGGGGCTGTCAGTTCAGCAGGGATCTCCTTGACGATGACGTCCGCACCGAGGTTCAGCGGCAGGGGTGAGTCGATGATCAGCGCGCCGAGCGGCCCCATGTCCACCCGGACCTCGCCGTTGAGGCGCACCGAGTACTGCGCGGCGTGAGGGCCGAGTGAACCGGTGTAGGTCGCGGTGAGTACTCCGAGGAGCACGCTGACCAAGCCAGCGACGAGGACGGCTATCGAGGCGCGGATGGTGCGGCGGGTCATAGGACGCAGCCGGTGCCACCATCCGGTGCGCTGGTCGGGCTCGGTCACTGGTAGCTCACGAACTCCGGCATGGGTTCCACGGCCATCACCTCGGCCGAGTTCATGCGCGGGTCGTCTTCGTCATAGAACACCTTCCACCCCCAGTGGATCCCAGCAGGTGCACCGGCGCGCACACTCTGCCAGGTGTCCTGCTTCTGCTCCGGCGTGCCGAATCCGTCAGCATGGATGACGATCTCCACCTCCGGCCGGGACGTGACCAGCTCGGACCGGTCGGTCACCATGCTGGTGCGGAACTGATGGATCATCACGATCTTCTGCGGCAGGCGCTGCTCACGGACGTAGTCGGCCACGTAGCTGATCACGTCGTTCACCTCGGCCGCGGAGACCGACCCGATACGCTCCCCCGGCAGTTCATCATCGGTGATGCGCCACTCCGGATCGAGTGCGATACCCACGTGCGGGTAGGCAAGCAGCTCCGCATACTGCTGGACCTGCTCCAGGAAGGTCGCCCGTCCCGGCTGGAAGTCCAGCACCACGTACTGACCGGACTCGGCGGCTGCCTCGACCAGCGGCACGAATCCCTCAGCGGGCCACTCCTGCGAGTAGTTCCCGTCGCCTCCCGCGGCCACAGTCGCCACGGTGACGATGATCTCCAACGTCGGGACCACGACGTCCTCGGTGTGCGCCTGGTAGGCGGTGGCGAGCTGCGCCGCCCGGTCAATCGTCTCCGAGGTTCCCTGCTCCCCGAGAGCGCCGAGCACCTCGGTGTGCGGACTCCCGTACAGCCCCACGTACCGGGCGCTCTCGAAGGCGAGTTGGCCGCCACCGGGCAGCTGTGTGCCCGAGAGCGCCGTCTCGGCCTGCCACTGGAACGTCTCCGGATCCCCGAAGCTGGTACCCAGTCCGACGATGGCCTCTGTCTCACCGACGTCGGCCAGCTCCGCCGCCGAGGCCCGCGGATCACCTTCGAGGACGGTGACCGTGGCACCGGCCGCTCGTGCGGTGCCTACGGCCGCTAGCTGTTCGGGTGCGCCGTCGGCAAGCAGTTGAATCCCCTCGACGGGCTCACCCGTGAGCAGCGCGGGCATGTGCCCCGACGGATCGGCAACCCCGGCGGGACCTGACACCACGGCACCTCGCGCCAGATCGGCGAGTGAGTGGACATCAGCGCCGCTCCCCGCGGGAGCGTCGGTGACATCGATACCGAGCAGGTCGCCGGCCGCGCTCGTCTCGGCAGGAACTGGTTGGACGTTCATGCTCGTCAGGTCGAGGCCGGTGAGGTCGACCTCGCCGACGGGCAGCAGTGTCGTGGCGGACAGCCGGAGCAGTTCCTCGCCGACACCGGGGTTGTCTTCGCCCGTGAGGAGGACCGGCGCTCCCAGCGCGACCGCAAGCGAGGCGGCCCGCGCGATCGCGGGCTCGTCACCGGCCGGGGCGAGCAGCACTGCCTGTGCGACGGTGAACAGCTCTCGACTGGCGGTCAGGGCCAGCGGAACGGCTTCATCGCCGGTGACCAGTGTGCTCGCGCTCCCGGGCAGCTGGGCAACGGCAGCGGGCTGTGGATCCGGCGGAGGTGAACTGGGACCGGAGTCGATCTCCATCGAGCCGGTACACCCGGCCAGAGCGGCAGCGAGAGCCGTGCTCGCGACCACGGCGGCAAGTCTGCGCAACAGTTCCCCCCGGCATGGGTCAAGGTCCGCCCGTGGCGGCGCGAACCACAGACAGTCTACGTCGTCGCGACTGTAGCTCAGGTGCCGGCGGCCGAGCGGCGCGGCAGCCGGGCGGTCAGGACGGGTGGAAGCGACATCTCGTGGCTATCGTTCGGTCCATCCGGTCGACGTCCTGACCACCGCCCGTTTCCCGCAGATGACACGGGCCCGGGCTGTCATCCAGACGTCCCGGCGCGCAGACGGCGTTCCTCTCCTGCCTGCAGCCGCACCGGTCCGTAGGTGCTCACGCCGTCCGGGGTGGTCAGCTCGAGCCCGGCCACCTCCACCGAGCCGTGACGGCACTCCAGGTACGGGCCGTCGTCGGTGTTCAGCAGGCTGCCCCATCCGGTGTCGAGCAGCACCGGCCAGGCGCCTCCTGGTGGTGGGAGGCTGATTCGCAGGACTCCCGTGGCAGCGTTCCACCGCTGCCCGGTACGGGCCTCGAGCACGCTCCAGCCTGACAGGGCGCGCACATAGTGGTCGCCGCACTCCACCTGGTTGTACGGGTTGCGCCGGCGTCCGTCGTAGCGGGACCACAGGCCGGTCAGGATCTGCTCGGCCTCGTCCTGCATCCCCTCCATCAGGCAGTGCGCTGCCACCTGTTGCTCCACTCCGGTCCACACCTCGTCGGCGTACCGGGTGGGGACCTCCGGGCGCCCGCCGTGGGGCCAGGTGCACACCACCAGACCGGTTTCGTCACCGTCGGCGAACACGCGATACGGGTGAGTGAATCCGGTGAAGTCGGTGCGCAGGTTGTGGCGGACCACGGCCTGCAGCGCTGTGCGCACGTGCTCCGCCGGCAGCAGGTAGCCCAGCTCGAGCGTGTGCGCCCACCACTGTCCGAAGAGCTGATCCGCCAGACATCCCTCGCCCCACTGGAACTCGCGTGGGTCACCATCCTCGAGCACCTGCCGGTAGTACTCGCCGGTGAACAGCATCTCGTCGTAGGCGGCCGAAGAATGCTCGAAAGTACTCCGCCAGTGCGCGGCCGCGTCCGTGTCACGCTCCAATCGCGCCAGTTCCTCCGCGGCGCGCAACGCCGCGAGCCACAGGCTCCCCATGAAGGGGTTCAGTCCTGCCAGATCGATGTCATGGGTCGAGGGCTGGATGCCGTGCAGCACGCCGGTGCCCTCAGGGTCCCACCGGCCCGCGACATAGCGCATCACCTGTTCCACGTTGGGGCGGTACCGGGCCAGCCACGCCGCACCCGCACCCGTGCGAACCTCCCGGTAGGTCTTCAGCACCGTGCCCAGCATCCCGTCCAAGGCCGGCTCGTCCGGGCCGCCGATCGAGCGATCCCAGAGCTGACCGAGCGAAGTCGGCAGGATCAACCGGTGCGGGATCGACCCGTCCGGTGCCTGCAGCACGTCGAAATCGGTCTCGCGCATGTCCCGCTCCAGCTCCGGGAACAGCTTCGCCAGGCCTTGTTCGTAGGTGAACACGTGCGTGCAGTTCAGCGGGCAGGAGCCACCCACATCCCCGGACCACATCGTGGTCGACTCCCCCTGCACGCCCTCGAAGCCATAGAGCCGCCCGTCGGCGGTGCGGAAGAAGCTCGGGCTACGAATCACTGCCGACAGCGCGGCAAGGTGCTCGATCGCCTGCTCACCGAGCGAGCTCTCAGTGAGCGTCCGGATCCAGGTGGCCGTGTCCCGGTGCAGCGGTTCCCACTGCTCGGCGACCGTGTCGAGCACGTCCAGGGCGTCGGCGAACTGATTCGTGTAGTGGTTGCCGATGAAGTACCGGCTGGCGCCCCACTCCGGCCGGATGCCGCCGAACTGGGTGAAGTTGACGTAGCGGTTCGGCAGGTGCCAGGTGAGCGCGAGCCGCAGCTGCGTGCTCTGCCCGGGCTCGAGATGGAAAGGAACGGCGAGTCCCCCGTTCCAGGTGCTTCCCTCCGGGCTCAGGCCCGCGGCCGACCAGGTGCCCGTGGGCTGCGGGTCCGCCATCGAGGCCGGCATGTGCGCCCAGTCACGGGGACCGAACGGCTGCCTGCTGCCGAGGAAGGCGAGGAACTGGTCCGCACTGGTGAAGGCAGGCAGGGCCGTGGTGCCGGGGGTGTCCGCAGCAAGCACCACCTGCCCGGCGCCGTGGTGGTCAGGGGCCAGGGTGTGGTTGTCCATCACCAGGGCCGTCCAGTCCCGACGGCGGTCGGTACGGTTGGTATTGCCGCCGTACCCGGGCGCTCGGACGCCGTCGGGAGGGAGGGCGCCATCGGCGCCCAGCAGATTCTGCATGGCTGCCCCGAACCACCCGTGGCTGGACACCTCGGAGCGGTTCGTGATCCGCACGGTGAACAGCGCAGCCGGCAGCGAGCTACGGGCGGTGTCCAACGGCACCAGCGGGGTCATCGCCTCCAGGCTCACCGTCACCGGCAGGGCGTCATCGTGATAGTCGATCCTCCCCGCCGGGTAGATGCCACGGAAGGTGGTGCCCTGCACGCCGCGGTGCCGGGTGAGCAGCTCACGCTGCCAGGTGGGCACGTGATCGTCGTTGACCATCGGGGTGCGGGTCTGCTCCGGCGGGGCCGGAGGTGCCTGCAGCACCCGGATCTCGTTCGACGGCGGTTCCCACTGGGCCACCCGGAGCGCGAACATCGCCCCGGGGAGCTCGCCCCGGTGGTTGCCGAGGTGGTGCAGCTGCCACTGCTTCAGCGCCCCGTCGGCACCGAGCGCCAGATTCCCTGTGCCGATGCCACCGAGCGGGAGGGCCACGTGGCGGCCGGCAGCGTGGGCGATCGATCGGGCGGACTCAGGAACGAGCGGGATGTCGGTACCCATCTACTTGATCCCCGAGATCCGGATCCCGGAGATGATGTAACGCTGGAAGATCAGGAACAGCACGATCACCGGGGTGGCGGCCAAGGTGGATCCTGCGAGCAGCAACCCGTACTCGACCCGCCGTTCGGAGCGGAAGGTGGCCAGGTACTGCTGGATCTGGGTGAGTGGCGAGTCCGGTTCGGTGATCGTCAGGATCGGCCACACGTAGGCATTCCAGAACACCAGGAACGAGGTGATGCCCACCACCACGAACACGGGTTTGGACATCGGCAGGAAGATGTGGGTGAAGATCTTCCACCGCCCGGCGCCGTCGATCAGTGCTGCCTCCTCCAACGAGGTGGGGATGCCGAGATAGAACTGGCGGATGAAGAACACGTGCACCGCCGAGGCCGCTCCCGGTACGAGCAGCACCCAGAACGTGTTCAGCATCCCCATCCGGGTCACCACGATGTAGGAGGTGATCAGGATCGCCATCTGCGGGATGAACATGGTCATCAGCACGACCGGCCACAGCACGTTCTTGAAGGCGAAGTCCAGGCGCGCGAAGGCGTACGCGGCCATCGAGTTCACCGCGAGGGTGAGCGTGGAGAACGCGACTGCCCCGGCGAAGGAGACCGCGAGCGCCCGGGTGAAACCGGGATCGGCGAGGATCTGCGCGTAGTTCTCCGGCATCCACACGTCCGGGAAGAACTGGAACGGTGAGGTGACCACCTCGTTGCGGGCCTTGAACCCGGAGATCGCCATCCAGGCCAGCGGGAACAGTGCCGTCAGGATGACGGCAGCCGAGAGCAGGTACCGCAGCACGAAAGAGGCAGGCCCTCCGGAACGGGACGAGGGGCGGTACCAGCTGCGCTGGGCGAGTGGTGCACCTGTGGCAGGGCCGCCGTCGGGAGCTGGTGCTGTCTGGGTGGGGAGCGCGGCCATCAGCCGTCCACCGCCTTCTCGGAGTTGATGAGCTTGAAGATCACCAGGCTGATCCCGCCGAGCACGAGGAAGAGCAGCAGTGCGGCGGCGATCGGGTAGCCCAGGTACAGGTCGTTGGTGAACTTCTGGAAGATGAGCAGGTTCGGCAGCAGGGTGGACTGGGTGGGTCCGCCCTGGGTCATCACCAGGGGCAGCTCATACTGCTGGATGGTGGCCACGAAGGTGGTGACCAGCACGTACAGCAGGATGTTCTTCATCAGCGGGATGGTGATGAAGAAGGTGCGTTGGAACCAGTTGGCGCCCTCCATCTCGGCGGCCTCGTAGTAACTCTCGGGGATGTCGAGGAGACCGGCGAGCATGATCAGCGATGCCAGTCCCAGGCCGATCCAGATCGCGGGGATCGAGATCGCCAGCAGGGCGGTCTGGGCACTGCCGATCCACGGGATGTCCGAGCCGCCGAGGGAGCTGATGACGAAATTCACCAGCCCTTGCCGGTACTCGAAGATGAGGACGAATACGATGGAGGCGATCACGAACGAGATGACCGCGGGGATGTAGATGCTCACCTTGAGCACGGTCGCCATTCGGGCGCTCATCGTCTTCACCAGGTTGGCGAAGATGAACGCGATGAGCATGATCGCCGGCACGGTGATGGCCGAGAACAGCAGGCCGCGGCCGATGGAGTCCCAGAACACCGGGTCGGCGAGCACGATGCGGAAGTTGCGCAGCCCTACGAAGATCGAGTCCTCGTAGAAGCTCCATTGGTAGAAGCTGACCACCCAGGCGTAGACCAACGGCCAGATCACGAAGATGCTGAGCAGGATCACCGCCGGGGCGAGCATCGCGAACGCGATCTTGTTGTCCTTGTGCTTGGGCCGTCGCCGGTTCGCCGTGGTCGGCGCCCGTCGCGGGACGGGTGTCTCGGTCGTCAGTGTCATGCCACCGCCTCCTCGCGATGGTGGTCGGGTGCCGCCGCGACGGCACCCGACCAGGGAGTCAGGATCCGGTGCCCGCCAGCTCGGAGTTGGCGATCTCGGTGGCGATCTTGTCGTTCGCTGTGGCCAGCGCCTCATCGACCGGGGTGCCCTGCATCGCCGCCTCGATTGCTTCGCCCATCGCCAGGGAGACGTTCCACGGGTAGGCAGGCTCCTGCTGAGCGAACGGAACGATGTCCGCTTGGATCGTGGCGTTCCATGGGTTCACCGAGTCCACGTCGGGGAGCTCGTTGATCGCGTCCGCCACTGACTGGCGCGGCGAGACCTTCGAGAACACCGTGGCCTCGAAGAACGGCACCACGTTCGCGGTGTCACCGCCGAGGGACCACTCGATGAAGTCGGCTGCCTCCTCGGACACCTCGCTGTTGCCGTCGACCACCCAGGTCCAGCCGCCGAGGGTGGCGGTGGTCTCCCCCGGTTCGCCGCTGAAGCTGGGCATCGCTGCCACCTCGGTGACCTCGGCAATTTCGGGGTAGTCGGCCAGTAGCTGACTGGCCGCCCACGAACCGTTCGCCATCATCGCGAACTCGCCCTCGCCGTAGGGTGTGGCGTCGGCGTACCCGATGCCATCACCTGGAGGCAGCGCACCGGAGTCGAACAGATCCTGGTACGCCTGCAACAGCGGGGCGAAGTCCTCGTTCGCAGCCGGCTCGGACCAGTCTTCGCTGATCGGCAGGTGGCCGGCGACGTTCCACTGGTAACCCCAGGTGGACCAGGACATGTCCACCGAGGTCTGTGCGAGCCGCATGCCGAACACCTGGTCGTCGGTGAGCTGCTCGGCGTAGTCGATGAGCTCCTCCCACGAGGTCGGGGGGCCGTCCAGACCGGCTTCGTCGAAGAGGTCGGTGCGGTAGTACAGCACCGCCGAGGGCTCCACCAGCATCGGATAGGCGTAGCGTTCGCCGTCGGAGGAGACCGATTCCAGCACGTTCTCCTGCACGTCACCCCAGGCGTCCTCACTGATCAGGTCCGTCAGCGGGACGATCTGGCTGGTGCGTGCGGCGTCGCGGATGTCGCCGTAGTTCATCGTGCGCACGTCAGGTGCGTTCCCGGCTGCCTGCGCGGCGGTCATCCGCTGCTCCCAGGCGTCGCCGGGAACCACAGTGAGGGCAACGTGCACTTCGTCCTGGGAGGCGTTGTAGGCATCGACGACGCCCTCGTACCACTCGTTCTCCTCGTCGGTGAACTGGGTCTGCCAGAACGTCACTTCGGTGGCGCCCTCGGGCACGTCCTCGCCACCTCCGGCATTGTCGGGGCCGTCGGGCGTTCCTGAGCATGCAGCCAGTGCGAGACCGGCCGCGACCACGGCGGCCAGGCCGCCGGCCATTCTTCGGGTGGTTCGCATCTCATCCTCCTTGATGGGTGACTCGTCGATGAGTCGGGTGGTTATTGAGTGACCAGATCGGCGCTGTACCAGAAGACGTTGTAGGGGCCCCACAGGGACAGCGAGAAGTAGAGCGTTCCGCCGTCGTCGCTGACGTACCGCGGATTGAGGTAAGGGCTGTACAGACCGGGATTCTCAGCCTGGGTACTGATCGTGTGCGGCTGGCTCCACGGGCCCCACGGGGTGAGTCCCTCGAAGAGCACCGCATCCTCGTTCTGCAGCGTGCTCATCAGCCATCGGTCCAGCTCAGGGTGATACATCACGGAGATCTCGCCGATGGGTGCCTCGACGATCGTCTCCGCCTCGCTCATCTCCGGCGACCAGCGAGGTGCGCCGTCGCCGTCAGTACCCGCGAAGTACTCGTAGGCGCTGAGGTCCTCGACGGCATCGGTCGTGGCGGGAACTTTCATCAGCTGCACCCCACCGAACCTCCCGGCGGGGATCGACCAGAGGTAGAGATAGTCTTCGCCGTTCTCGGCCACGTGGACTGCGGAGACCTGCACGAAGCCGGAGTCCCCCGGCCACTGCGGATCGTCCAGGGTCTCCCACGTGGCGCCGTCGTCGGTGGATCTGGCGAGCCCAGCGTGGTTGGCGTCCCACTGCCCGGCCTCGCCCCAGTAGTTCACCGACATGTACTGCAGGTAGAGAACATCCTCGACGACGAACCCGTGGGTGGGGATCTTCGTCACCTCTCCCTCACCGTTGTTGGCATCGTGCTCGCCGGGGATCACCTCGAGCGCCAGTCCGACGTCGTCCCTCGCCCAGTCCTCGAAGGTGATCCCGTCGGTGGGGTCGTCGTCGGTGGTCCAGGCCAGCGCGTTCGAGCGCCAGTTGCCACCGCCACCACCGAAGGCGTCCGGTTCGCGGGTGCCGAAGGTGTCGCCGAAGACGACGTAGGTGCGTTCGCCGTCGTTGATCATGGACCCGAGGTCGGTGCCTGCCACGGCGACCGCCTCGGTGTCGTTGATCGCCGAGTCGGGCCCGGTGAGCTGGGCGACCTGGGTGAGGTTCTCGATACCCGTGATCAGGAACTCCCCATCGGCCGGGGTCCCCGACGGCACAGCGGGTGTGCCGGGGGCATCCTCGCCCGGGCCCGGCGTACAGGCGGTCACCATCAGCGCGACCACAGTGAGAACGACGGCACGGAATCTCGCATGACGGTCCCCTCTCATCCCAGCCTCGGCAACCGTTCGGCGACCGGTGGAAGCTGCAGATGGGCGGCCGGCTGGGCCTGGTACCAATAGGCGGTCGAGGAGAGGTCGTCACTGCGCCGGTTGTCGTGACCGTGCTCGATGGTGACGCGGATCGACTCCCGGAACGTGACCGGGTCCTCGATGTGGAAGCGGTACAACGAGATCTGCCCGGACCAGTTCTCCCCACCGGGCAACGTGATCCCGTGATAGAGCGAACTGTAGGTCTGGGACGGGCACCATGCGGTATTGAAGTAGTCCTCGGTGCCGGTACCGTGCAGGCTCGGTGGCCACGACTCGCCGTCGACGAAGATCATGTCGTCACCCTCGCCGTACCAGTTCCACTCGCTCGTGTGGCGTAGGTTCGTCACGTTCAGCACGCAGCCGACGAAGTGGCCTCGTCCGGTCGTCTCCAGGATCGTGTAGTTGCCAGCGCCGCCGATGTTCTCGCCACCGAACAGGTGCTCAGCGTTGCTGCGGCCTTCTTCGGAGGTGCCGTCGGTGGGGTTCTCCCGGTTCCAGCTCGCGTGAAACCGGCCGAGCCCTTCCTCGAGCTCGTCGAAGGCGTCGTAGTCGATGTAGTAGTAGAAGAAGACGTCCTGCTCGCACTCGCTGGTGATCTCCAGCCGGGCTCCGTCGGCGAACGGCATCTGGAAGAACGAGTTCAGGCCCTTGCCATCCTCCGGACTCATCTGCAGCGGCAAGGACGCGAAGTTCACGGTGCGCGCATGGCCGACGCCGAAGAAGTCGCCGAGCGGCACCAGCACGCTCGGTGTATCGGCGCCGTCCCAGAAGATCCGCAGGACGAGCTTGCGCAGATGGTCCCGGTCCTTGGAGTCGGGTCCATCTCCCGCTGCTGGCGCCACGGTGATCCAGATGTGGTTGATCGACCCGGCACCGGTGATCTCCGCCAGGGTACGGGTCTCGCCGGAACGGACCGTGAGGCGATCGTCGTTGCCGCCGGTCTGGTCCCAGCTGGACACGCGCAACCGGCGATGCTCACGCAGCCGGGGCAGGTCCCGCAGGCTCGATCCATAGCTGCCGTAGCGGACGGGATTGGTACTCATGCGATCCTCTCCGTCGAGTCTCGTCCGTGGAACGACCGAGTCGGCCCTCCGTGCGAGTAAACGTTTACTGAGATCGAGGATCGCACTCCCGTCCCGGCCTGTCAATGGATCGCGACGATCGAGCTCAGAGACGCTGGGTCGTGGTACCGCGGACGAGGAGTTCAGGTTCCAAGAGCAAGTGGACCGGCGCGACATCGTCATGAATCGCTCGCACGTTCAGCCGTTCGGCAGCCCGGGTCCCCATCTCGTCGACGGGCTGGGCGACGAGTGTGACAGCCGGATGCACCAGCTGAGTCCAGGTGTCATCATCCACACCCACCAGGGAGATGTCTTCCGGAAGGCGGAATCCGGAGCGCTGGATTCCGCGATAGGCACCCGCGGTCAGCGGTCCATTCATGGCCACGACAGCATCGGGCGGCTTCGGCCCGCTCACGGCCGCCAGCACCGCGTCCTCGGCGTCGGCCATCCGAAGATCGGTGCGGACCATCCGTTCGTGCTCGAACACCACCCCTGCCTCGGCCAGCGCATGCCGCACACCGTCCAGCCGGTCCTCGGTGGTGCTCACACCTGAAGGTCCGGCAAGGCAGAGGATATCCCTGTGGCCGAGGGCGAGCAGGTGCTCCACCGCCAGCCGGCCGACCCGCTCATTGTCCAACAGGATCGAGTCGCCAGCGAAGTCGTGAACCCGGCGATCGACGACGACTGTGGGAATTCCTGCTGCCAGCAAGGGGGCCAGGTCGGACTGCTCTTCGGAGGTCACAGAGACCACCACGCCCGACATCCGTTGAGCAATCGCAGCGTCGAGATATCCTCTCTCGCGCTCAAGTTGCTCGTCGGTGTTGCAGAGCATGACCGAGTGACCGGACCTGACCGCCACATGCTCGACGGCCGTAACCAACGAGGTGAAGAACGGGTTCTTCACATCCGAGACGATCGCAGCCCACACGTCGGCGCGCTGGCGCCGCAGCGCACGGCCGTTCGAGTTCGGCACGTAGCGGGCTGCCCGGGCGGCCACGCGCACACGTTCGGCGAGCACGGGGTCCACGGTGCTCGATCCGTTGAGTACCCGGGAGACGGTCGCGATGGATACACCGGCGGCAGCTGCGACATCGGTGATCCTGACGGGGCGATCGCTGCTCATCACCGGATGCTCCCACAGGTGCTCGCGGACGGAGCTTCGTCGGGGGCGAGCACCGCCAGCTCGGCCACGGCCGTGTAGCCGCCCCAGCCGCCCGCCGGACCGGCGATCCGGACACCCGTGGTCTCCCGGGGCGAGAAGGTGAACTCATACGTGCGTCGACCGGTGGCAGCCTCCGAGCACGGATAGGGCGGGGACACCACAGCATCGGCCACCCGCTCCCATCCCCTGGCGGTACGCACCTCCACCACCGGGGTAGACGCGAACCACCCGGAGCCATGATCCATCGGGCCACTGGTGAGCACGACCCGGTCGCACCGCACGGTGATCGGCCAGGTGTAGCCCCACGCGTCGCTCTCGCGGACAAGACCGTTCCACGAGTCCTCAGCTCGGTCGACGCGCCCGTCACGGAGCACGTCCAGCCTCCCGTCACGGCAGCTGGACACCACCGGGTAGGCGTCCGGCCGATGCGCGAGGTTCTCCCCCGACGTGCCTACGGCGGGCACGAGCGGGTCGGGCATCGGGTCCAGACGCAGCGGCCGCAGCGAGAAGTGATAGGCCGACCCTCCATAGGTGGAAGCGCCGACGAACCAGTTCGACTGCACCCACGCCATCCGCCCATCCTCGCTGAGGAACTTGCTTGGGATAGTGGTCGCGTAGCCGCCGTGCCGCGGCTGGGACCACAGGGGCCCTCGCCACGGGAACGGTCCGAAGTCGTGACTGAGCGCATGCTTCCACGGACCCCAAGGGGTGGGCGACTCGTAGAGCTCGAACGTGAACTCGGTCCAGGAGGAATACAGGAACCGCCGTAGGCCCGGGTTGTAGACAATGGAGCCCTGCGCGATGCGAGTACCGCGAATCGGTGCCGGGGCTCCGGGCAATGGCCGGGCCGTTCCCACCCGGCGGGTGTCGGTGAGCACGGGGACGGCATCCTCGAGGGCTGCCGTCCACGCCGGACCCGACGTGCCGTGGCCGGAACAGAACTGCCACGAGGTGCGGTCCTGGATCGACCCGATCGGCACTCGCGCGAGATACAGGTCCACCGGGTCCGGCACGGCGGCCGAATAGGACGTGCGCCAGTTGTGGTCGATGCCGTAGGCATAGACAAACTTCGACGGGTCCTCGTCGGTGTGCGGAACGAGCGTTCGGAGCACTGTCACGTGCCGTGCGGACTGTCCGAAGTCGAGGAACATCACTGTGGTGAATCGTCCAGTGAACATGGGCGCCGGGCCAGACGGCCCGAGATGCCAGGTCCGGCCGTAGTCATCGGAACGGACTATCCCGGCCGCTGGTGCTTCGTTGAACGTGTCTGGCCCAGTCCCTGCGCGCAGATCCTGGACGGCGAGATACAACTCGTCGCGCCCGTCTGCGTTGCCATCGACTGCCACCATTCCCGTCGGCTTGCTGTTGTAGCGGGAGGGATCGGTCCACACCGGCGAGACGTCACGTTCAGCGGCCAGCCGTCTTATCACCACACCGGTGGCGGGGTCACCGTCGATCCTGCACACCACGATATCGCCGAAACTGGCCGTGCCACTGCCGTCATCGACGCCCACCCCATCCCCGCACGCGGAGTACAGCGCGCCGTCATCTGCCCAGGCAGTGGGCCACAGGTCCCCGTCCGAGTCCGATGTGACCGTGGCCGCCTCGGCAATACTCGCGACGGCAAAGGCGTGAGATTCCTCAGGAGCGAGCCTCAGCGTGCCGGGTTCCTCACCGCCGGTATCCACTCCCGGAATCGCCGGCACCGCGGCGTCAGCCATGGCTCGTCGCCCTAATGTCCGGCGGCGTTGCCGTCGCCTCGGTTCCGTTCCTTCCCCGGCTCCGGAGTCTCAGAGGTCGCATGTTCGGCGTCGTGGGCCTCACCGACCGTGCGCGTCTCGCGCTCTCGGGCACGCTCGGCGGCTTCCCGTGCCACCTGGGTACGCGCCTCCTCGGCCGCTTCCTCACGCTGGCGCCGGGCGCGATCGGTCTCCTTGCTCTTGGCGACCGTGCCACGCAGCGCGCTGACCTCCTTGCGGGAGCGTCGCCACCGCAGGAGCAGCAGGATGAGCACGGCGGCGACAACTGCCGATCCGAGCGCCCCGGCGTACATGGCGCCGGTGAACGAGGGGGCTCCGATCTGCATGTCCACCTTGGCGTCCAGCGCGGCGGTCGTACTCGCCACGTCGATCGCGATGGTCAGGACGAGCGGCAAGGTCAACAGCAAGGCGACGCCGCCGATGATGAGGCGGGTGCGCCACGGACGATGCCACCGCACAGCGATGACGCCGATCGCGACGGGAACGAGGGTGAAGACGGCACCGCAGAGCAAGCCCACGAGCACACCCGCACTCGCCACTCCCCCGACCCACCCGGTCACGGCGGCCGCCCACCAGCCCGGCAGGAGCGCACTGCCAAGCACGAACAGCACGATCGCGAGCAGAACGGCGCCGCTGACCGTCGTGACGGTGCGGATCCACGCCGGTGGGGCTCCAGAGGCAGGCTTCGCTTCGCTCATGGTCCCATCCTGGCAGCAACTGCGCTTCGCGTCTCAAGGGAGGCCACCGTGGACCGGAATCGCTCGTCGATCTGGCTGTGGGTCGCGCGGACCCACAGCCAGATCGGCGAAGTGGAGCAGCGGTGCTTCAGACCAGGGAGTCCTGCCACGCTTGGTGGAGGGCCGCGAAGCGCCCGGTACCTCCGATGAGGTCCTCGGGTGCACCATCCTCGACCACGCGCCCCTCGCTCATCACCAGTACCCGGTCGGCGATCGCCACTGTCGACAGCCGGTGGGCGATGATGATTGCCGTCCGGTCGGCCAGCAGCGTCTGCAACCCTCGCTGTACGAGTCGCTCACCGGGGATGTCCAGCGAGCTGGTCGCCTCGTCCAGGATGAGGACGGCAGGGTCGGCGAGGAACGCCCGGGCGAACGAGATCAGCTGCCGTTGCCCGGCACTGACCCGGCCACCGCGCTTGTTGACGTCGGTGTCGTACCCCTCGGGCAGCGCGGTGATGAAATCGTGCGCACCGACCGCCCGGGCAGCCGCCTCAATCGCCGCATCGTCGGCGTCGGGGCGCGCCAGGGCGATGTTGTCGCGGACCGTACCCGAGAACAGGTAGGCCTCCTGCGTCACCATCACCACAGCTCGCCGCAGATCCCGCATCGTCACCTCCCGCAGGTCCACGCCGTCGAGCAGCAGGCGGCCGCCGGTGACGTCGTAGAAACGAGACACCAGCTTCGCCACCGTCGACTTGCCGGCTCCGGTCTGCCCCACCAACGCCACCGTCTGCCCGGCCGGGACGTCCAGGTCCAGGTCGGGCAGCACGACGCTGTCTCGCCCGTAGCCGAAACGCACGTGCTCGAAGCGGAGGTGACCGGACGCCGTCGGGAGTGGAACGGGCCGTTCGGCCTGACGTACGGTCGGGACCTCCTCCAGGAGCCCGGAGATCTTCTCCAGGGCTGCCGCAGCGGACTGGAAGGAGTTGTAGAACATCGCCATCTGCCCGACCGGCTGGAAGAACCGCTTCGTGTAGAGCAGGGTCGCGATCAGCACACCCACCTCAAGCTGACCGTCCAGCACCCGGAAGGCGCCGAACGCCATGGCTACCGCCACGGTGACATTGCCCGTGAGCTGCAGCGCCGGATCGTAGATGCCGTTCAGGCCCATCGTGCGCGCGTTGTTGTGCCGGTACTCCTCCGTGAGATCCGCGTAGGTCCGGTTGTTGGCGTCTTCCCGGCGGAAGGCGTGCACCGCCCGGATCCCGGTCATCGTCTCGACGAAATTGACGATCAGCCGGGCCGAGGCCACACGCGAGATCCGGTACAACACCTGAGAACGCTTCTGGAACCAGCGGGTGATCAGCCACACCGGGATCACGGCCACCAGCAGCACCAGACCTGCCTGCCAGTCCAGCAGGAACAGTGAGATGCCCACGAACATCATGTAGAGGAAGCCCGAGGCCAGCGAGGTGATACCCGAGTCGAGCAGTTCCTTGAGCGCGTCCAGGTCAGCGGTCTGCCGGGAGATGATGCGGCCCGAGGTGTAGGACTCGTGGAACTCCAGACTCAGCCGCTGCGTCTGACGGAACACGCGCTGACGCAGGTCCAGCAGGATCGACTGACTCACCCGAGCCGCGAGGCGGATGTACCCGGCGGTGGCCGCACCAGCCACCAGGGCAGTGACGACGTACATCGCGCCCGTCAGTACGGCCGGGCCCCAGGAACCGTCCTGGGCTGCGGGGATCCCGACGTCGATGGCGCGTGCGATCAGGGCCGGACCAGCGGCCTTGGCCGCCTGCGCAGCGACCACCAGGACGACCGTGACGATGAACAGCCGCTTGAGCGGGGAGAGCAGGCTGCCCAGCAGACGCAACGATCGGCGGCGCACGAGGCGGGAGTCGGCCCGATCGAGGTGGCTGTTCTCCTCGTCGGTGACCCCGCGCGGGGTCACCGGAACGGCGCGCATCAGAACCCCACCTCGGCAGAGCGCGTGCTCGGCGGCACCGCCGCGTCCTCGGGACCGGCGCTGGTTGGATCGACGAGGCTGGAGATGACGAACCGGTAATGCTCGTGCGTGGCCAGCAGGTCGGTGTGAGTCCCGACCGCGCTGATACGCCCGTCCTGGAGCACGGCCACTCGGTCGGCGAGGGCCACCGTCGACGGTCGGTGGGCCACCACAAGCGTCGTGGTTCCGGCCAGTTCCTGGCGCAGTTGCGCCGTCACGGCCTCCTCGGTGGCCACATCCAGCGCGGAGAGCGGGTCGTCGAGCACCAGCACGCGGGGCCGGGCCGCCACGGCACGGGCGAGCGCGAGCCGCTGCCGTTGTCCGCCTGAGAGGCTCAGGCCCTCCTCCCCGATGGTGGTGTCCACGCCGCGGGGAAGAGCATGGGCGAACTGGGCCTGCGCCACGGTGAGCGCACGCTGCAGGTCCTCCTCGCCGTCGTGGCCCTGCGGTGCGCCGAGGAGGACATTCTCGCGAACGGTCGCCGAGAACAGCGTGGAGTCCTCGAATGCGATCGAGACGATCTCACGCAGGTGGTGGCGCGAGTAGTCCCGCACGTCGACACCATCGATGCGCACGGCACCGGCGGTGACGTCGAACAGGCGGGGCACGAGCGAGATGAGGGTCGACTTGCCGGAGCCGGTCAGGCCGACGAGTGCCATCGTCTCCCCCGGGCGGATCTCGAGGTCGATCCCGTCGAGGACTTCTGTGCGTGGACGTTCGCGGGGCCGGTCCGGGTCTCGCCAGGCCTGGTCCGGTGTCGGCTCATCCGGGTAGGAGAAGTGGACCCCGTCGAACTGAACCTGCCCGCGCACCTCGTCCGGTCGCCGGGGGTGCTCAGGGTCGGCGACCGTGTTCGGGCTGTCGAGCACCTCGAAGTAGCGGTCGACGGCCGTCTTGGCGTACAGGGTCATCGAGACCAGGTGCCCCAGTTGTTCGACCGGTCCGGCCACCACGACGGCCGTGGCGAAGAACGCGACCAGGTCACCGACGCTGATCTGCCCTTCGATGGCCAGCCACACACCGGCGAGCAGGCACAACCCCAGCATCACCTCCGAGATCGCGGTGATGGCGAAGGTGAAGGCGCCCAGGGTGCGAGCCTTGTTCATCTCGGTTCGGCGCAGCTGGTCGGCCTGCACGGAGAAGTTCTGGTACGCCTCGCGGCCGCGCCCGAACGCCTTGAGGACCCGGATCCCGTGGACCGATTCCTCCACCGTGGTGGCGAGGTCACCGGCCTGGTCCTGGCTGAGCCGGGAGATGCGCCGGAAGCGGGAGGAGAACCGGTAGGAGAACCAGATCACCGGCAGGGCACCGGCCAGGTAGGCAATGCCGAGCCAGCCCCCGCCGTGGACCATCAGCCCGATACCGACGGCGATCGTGGTTGTGTTGACGACGAGCATCACCAGGCCGAAGGACAACCAGCGTCGCAGCATGCCCAGGTCCGACATCGAGCGGGAGAGCAGCTGCCCACCGGGCCACTGGTCATGGAACGCGCTCGGCAGATCCTGCAGGTGGCGGAACAGGGCGAGCCTCATGCTCGCCTCCACCTTGGTTCCCGGGATGAGGATGAAGGCACGGCGGGCGGCGATCAGCCCCGCCTCCAGCATGCCGAGGCCCAGGACCAGGGCGATCGCCTGCCAGATGCCGGTGCGGTCGGAGCTTCCGACGGCACCCATGAGCGGGCCGTCGACGGCCCAGCGCAGGGCCTGCGGGATACCGAGGGCACACAGGCTCGCACCCAACGCGCAGAGCATCCCGGCGACGAAACGCGGGATGGCCGGCCGGAAGAACGGATAGAGCCGGGCGAGCGTCGCCACGACTGCGGTGCTCGGTGGCAGCGCACTCGGCGCCATCGGAGTGGAACCGGGGCGGGCGGAAGACGAGGCGGCTGCCGTGGCGCCTACCGCGGAATCCGCGGTCTCGGTGGCCGTGTGGCCGGCCGAGCGGGAAGGCGAGTCGGTCGAGGTGTCGGTCCTGTTGGTGGATGGGTCGGTGCGTTGCCGGCCGGGATGGTCAGACGGCATGAGCGGAGTGGGCCTCCTCGAGGTCGTCGTCGAGCGCCCGGCATCGGCCGCGTCAGCCTGTACCTGTACCCGTGAGCGCCGGTCCCCCACCTCGGAGAACGCTGTCCATCCTACTCCTGGGTTCAGCCGAGCAGGCGGAGCAACGCCAGGACGGCGACGGTGGGCTCACCACCGCGCCTCAGGCGGGAGGCGCCCCCCCCCTAGGCGCTCTTGGACCGCCGTCGGGATGCGCGCACAGGCTTGCTCGGCTCGCCGGAACCGGAATCCTCGTCAGCCTCGTCGGTCTCTGCGGCACCGTCAGCACTGTCGGCATCGCCTTGCTTCCCACGCGAACCGCGGCTCGCCTCGACACTGCGCCGGAGGGCCTCCATCAGGTCGAGCACCTCACCCGACTCCTCCTCCACGGTCTCCTCAGCCGTGTACCCCTCACCCTTCTCGAGTTTCGCGTCAATGAGCGAGCGGAGCTGGATCTGGTACTCGTCCTCATGTTCGGCGGGTACGAAGTCCTTCTCATAGGCGGCCACCAGCGCCGCCGACATCTCGAGCTCCCTGGCGCTGACCTTCACGTCGCTCTCCAGCGACTCGAACTCGGGGGCCCGGACCTCGTCTGCCCACAGCAGGGTCTGCAGCATCAGCACCTCGCCGCGCACGCGCAGGGCCGCGAGCCGCGTCTTCTGACGCAGTGTGAAGGAGACGATGGCGGTGCGATCGGATTCCTCGAGTGTGCGACGCAGCAGCACGTAGGACTTCGCCGAGTTGGAGCTGGGCGCGAGGTAGTAGGACGAGTCGAGCATGACCGGCTCGACCTGGTCGGAAGGGACGAACTCCAGCACATCGATCTCGCGGCTACGTTCGGCCGGCAGGGTCGCGACGTCCTCGTCGGTGAGAATCACGGTCTGCTCATCATCGACGTACGCCTTGTCGATGTGTTCATACGGCACGATCTCACCGCATTGCTCGCACTTGCGCTGGTAGCGGATGCGTCCGCCGTCAGCGTCGTGAACCTGGTGCAGCTTGACGTCGTGACTCTCAGTGGCGCTGTAGACCGAGACAGGGACGTTGACCAGCCCGAAGGTGACCGACCCCTTCCAGATCGCCCTCATGCTCGCTCCTTCCGTTCCCACACCAGTACACACGCCCCAGCCGCTGCCCGCGAGCCCGGAGTGCCCTCGTGCCACCGTAGGAGACCTCGATGCGTCACGATAGCCCCATGGCCCGCACCGAGACGATCGCCCAGGTCGACGGGCGCCGCCTGCGCCTGACCAACCTCGGCAAGGTCCTCTACCCGGCCACCGGCACCACCAAGGCGGAGGTGATCGGGTACTACTCCGAGATCGCTGCGGTGATGGTCCCGCACTGCGCGGGCCGGCCCGCGACGCGCAAACGGTGGGTCAACGGGGTCGGCACCGCTGCCGACCCCGGTCAGGTGTTCTTCACCAAGAACCTCGACTCGGGGACGCCGGACTGGGTGGCACGGGCGGATCTGGCCCACTCCGATCACACCAATACCTACCCGCTGGTCAACGATCGCGCGACCTTGGTGTGGCTGGCGCAGATGGCCGCACTGGAGATTCACGTGCCCCAGTGGCGCTTCGACTCCACCGGCCGGCCCCGCCATCCGGACCGGATCGTGTTTGACCTCGACCCGGGGCCGGGCGTCTCCCTTCCGGAGGTGGCCGAGGTGGCGCGGTGGATCCGCGATGTGCTCGCCGGTCTGGGATGGGACTGTGTGCCCGTCACCAGCGGCTCGAAGGGTATTCACCTGTATGCCCCGCTGGACGGCGGTCACGATGCCGAGCAGATCCGGGGGCTGGCCCGCGAGCTCGCGGTGAGCCTGGAGGCGGACCATCCGGACGTCGTCACTGCGCAGATGGCGAAGGTGGCCCGGCCGGGCAAGGTGTTCATCGACTGGAGTCAGAACCACCCGAACAAGACCACGGTGGCGCCCTACTCGCTGCGGGGGCGTGAGCACCCGACAGTCGCTGTGCCACGCACCTGGACCGAGCTCGAGGACCCCGGGTTGCGGCAGCTGGAGATGACCCAGGTGCTTGAGCGGGTCGCCGGCCAGACCGGTGACTTCGCTGACCCGATGGCAGCGCTCGAGCGTCGTGCACATGCGATGGGGACAACCGGCACGAGCGACATCGCAGGAGATGCGCTCACCAGTTACCGCGCCATGCGCGACCCGGCCCGTACGCCCGAACCGGTACCCGATGTCTCACCACTGCCCGATGGAGAGCGGGTGTTCGTCATCCAGGAACACCACGCCAGCCGTCTGCACTGGGACCTGCGGCTGGCCGATGATGGCGTGCTGGTCAGCTGGGCGGTTCCGAAGGGGATGCCGACGGACCCGACGCGGCAGCATTTGGCGGTCCAGACCGAGGACCACCCGATGGAGTACCTGACCTTCTCGGGCACGATCCCGCGCGGCGAGTACGGCGCTGGGGAGATGACCATCTGGGACACCGGGACCTACGAGGTGCTCAAGTGGCGCGTGGGCGCTGAGCTGATCGTTGCCCTCACGGGGTTGCCGGACGGTGGACTGGCCTCCAGCACCGGGCAGACGTCGACCTTCGCCCTGATCCACACCGGCTCCCGGGCCGAGACGCCCGAGGAGAAGCGGCACTGGCTCCTGCACCTGATGACCGGCCGGACGCACGCTGGCCGGTCGGAGGATCCGGCCGGGCGCGCCGCTGTACCTCTCGCTGCCGGGATCTCGACGCCGGACACAGGGCCGGACTCAGGGCCGGGCGCTCGGTCGCGCGCTCTGCCCACCCCGGTGCGACGCGCACCGCCTGTAACCACGCGTGCTGGCGACCGGGCGCCGGAGGGCAGACCTCCGGCACCCATGCTCGCCTCCCCGGGCTCCCCTGCCGACGTCGGTCCCGACTGGGCGATGGAGATGAAATGGGATGGGCAGCGATGTATCGCGCGCGTAGCGGGCGGGACCGTGCGGCTGTGGGCTCGCAGCGGCCGGGACATCACTGCCTCCTACCCGGAGCTGGCCGAGCTCGCCGACGCCGTCAAGGGTGATGCCGTGCTGGACGGTGAGGTCGTCGCGCTCACCAAGGACGGCAGGCCGTCCTTCGAACTCCTCCAACCGCGGATGCAGGTCTCCCGGGAGTCGGAGGCACGATCGCTCGCCGCCCGTCGGCCGGTGCACCTGATGCTCTTCGACGTGCTCGAGGTGGCCGGGGTGCCCGTGACCGACGAGCCGTACCGGCGCCGCCGGGAGATCCTCTCCGATCAGGTGCGGCCAAGCACTCGGATTCAGGTACCTCCGGCCTTCGAAGGCGATCTGGACGCGGCGATGAAGGCCAGCCGCACCTGGGGCCTGGAAGGCGTCGTGGCCAAGCGACCCGAGGGGCGGTACCTGCCGGGGCGCCGCTCGAGCGGGTGGGTCAAGCTCAAGCACACCGAGTCCGTGGAGGTGGTCGTGGGCGGATGGCGCCCCGGTCAGGGCGGGCGGGCAGGTTCCGTCGGAGGTCTGCTGCTCGGAGTGCCGACGGCGGAGGGCGGCTGGCGCTATGTGGGCCGGGTGGGCACGGGCTTCAGTGAGAAGGAGACGCGGGCGTGGGTGGAGCGGTTTGCTCCCCTGGAGATCAGTGAGCCACCGTTCGACGACGTCCCCGCACCCGATGCCCGCGGGGCGCACTGGCTGCGCCCGGAGCAGGTGGCCGAGGTGGAGTTCGGCGAGTGGTCGCGTGCCGGGCGGCTGCGCCATCCCCGGTGGCGAGGGTGGCGTTCCGATCTCAGCGTCGCCGATCTGCGTGCCCCCGACGGCGAGCGCTGACGTACTCGGCGTCTGAGCCCGAAACGCCGAGCAACTCAGCGCTCGGCGGGAAGGGAGTGGATCAGGCGACGTGTGCCAGACCCGAGCGTGGCTCGAAGTCCAACCGCACACCCGGCGCGTGCCAGCGTCCGGCGTGCAGATCCGCACGACGCAGCACGGGCCGCAGGTGGCCGCGGCGGGCGAGGATGATTCCCACCACCACAGCACCGAGGAGTGGACCGGCAGCACAGGCGGCCAGTCCCCAGTGGGCGCCGCCAAGCTCGATGACCGCGCCGATGATGAGACCGGAGGCGGCTTGCGCTCCCATGTTGATGAGCACGTACAGAGAGAGCACCCGGCCACGCATTGCCGGGTCAGCATTGGTCTGCACCATCGTGTTGCTGCGGGTGAGGTACAGCAGGCAGGTCATGCCCATCAAGTACAGCACCACGAGGAACAGCCACACACTTCCGACCGCGGCTGCCACCAGCTGCAACAAGCCGAGAACGACCGCACCGAGCACCAAGGTACGGAGGCGCAGCCGCCGCGCACGCCCGGCGAGCATCGCACCCGTGATTGCCCCGAGCGCGAGGGTGGAGGTCAGGAGCCCGTAGCCACTCGCGCCGATCTGAACCACCTCGTCGGCGTAGGCGGCAAGCACAGTCGCCATATTGACCCCGGTGAGCGCCACGAACCCGACGAGAACGCAGGTCCACAGGATCTCGGGCCGGTGCCGCACGTGCTGCAGCCCGGCACGCAACTGCCCCTTCGCACGGGGTACCCGAGGTGCCGGGTACATCTGCGAACGGCGCATCGAGAAGATGAACCAGGCAGCCACGCCGCAGGCGATCGAGTTCGCGATGAACGCCCAGCCATTGCCGACCAGGGCGATCAGGCCGGCAGCGAAGGCCGGACCGATGAGGGCTCCCAGCTGGAACACTGAGGTGTTGAGGCTGATCGCGCGGCGCAGGTGCTCCGGACCGGCGATCTCATGCAGGAATGCTTGACGCGCGGGGTTGTCCACGACGATTGTCATGCCGCCGGCGAACGCGGCCAGCAACACGTGCCACACCTGGACCACGCCGATCACCGTGAGCACACCGAGCACCAGGGTGAACAACCCGAACAGAGACTGGGTGATCGTGAGAATTCGGCGCCGGTCGTACCGGTCGGCCAGCACCCCGCCGAAGAGACCGAAGAGCAGCATCGGGGCGAACTGGAGGGCCACGGTGAGGCCGACCAGGGCGGCTGAGCCGCTGAGCTCGAGCACCAGCCAGTCCTGCACCACGCGGGCCGCCCAACCGCATGTGCTTGTCAGGGCCATGGAACCGACGTAGAAGCGGTAGTTGCGCACCCGCAGGGCAGCGAGCACGGACGACGGCTTGCGACCGGGCCGCACCCGATGCGGCTCGGATTGCCGAGGCGTCTCGGCAGGTTCGCACTGGCGGGTCCGGGCCGTCCGCGGGTCGAGCACGTTGGCGGCGTCGGTGGGGCTGGCGGAGTCGGCGGGTGGGGTGGCTGTCGGGGCTGAGTGAGCCGAGCGCACGGAAAGTTCCTCGAGAACGAAGGGTGTGAGCAGGTCAGGTCTCGCCCAGATCAGGGCGACCAGTTCTACGGTACGGAGAGCCGCCGTCATTAATCCAACGCATACGGCCTATAAGAGCCATTGCGCTGATCAATAGCCGGTCCTATCGTGGTCAGATCGTTGACCAATCGAGAAGGTCCCCTTGTTCGAACCCGCCCAGCTCCGCACGTTCCTCACTCTGAGCGAGACGCTCAGCTTCACCCGCACCGCACAGCGTCTCGGGATCAGCCAACCCACGGTCAGTCAACACGTCGCACGCCTGGAGAAGGCGGCGAACCGGCGACTCGTCCTGCGGGACACCCACGAGGTCTCATTGACCGACAACGGACACGCGATGGCCGGCTTCGCAAGAACCATCCTGGCCGCGCACGATCAGGCGACCGCATACTTCACAGGGTCGGCGATGACCGGGCGACTGCGATTCGGCGCCGCCGACGACCTCGCCCTGACCCAACTGCCCCGCATCCTGCGGGAGTTCCGCCAGCTGCACCCCAAGATCACGATGGAACTCACCGTGGCGCAGTCACTGGTCCTCCACCGGCGGTTGCTGGCCGGGCACCTGGACCTGGTGTTCATCAAGCAGCTCCCCGACGAGACCACAGGACGGCTGGTCCGCCGGGACCGGCTCGCCTGGGTGGGGCTCGAGAGCACCGCCCTCGACGCCGGGGACATCGTGCCCCTGATCACCTACCCGAACCCGAGTCCATCCCGGAACACCGCGACCGGCGTGCTCGAGCGAGCCGGTCGCACCTGGCGGGTCACATGCACCACCCGCGAGATCCACGGGGTGCTCGCGGCAGTGCGGGCGGGGCTGGGCGTGACCGTGATGGCGCAGAGTCTCGTCCCTGCGGACCTGGTGATCATGCCCGCCTCGTCCGGGCTGCCCGAACTCGGGGATATCGATATGACACTGGTGGACAACCCACGCGCTGCACGCGAACCAGTGGAGGCGCTCAGTTCAGCGATCCTCGGCCGCCACTGATCGCTCGCGTCAGCAGGTCGCGACCGCTCAGTGCCGATCAGTCGTCAGTGTCCTTCTCGCGTGCGGCGGCCACGGCCTCTCGCTCGTTGGCCGACTGCACCACGTGATCGATCAGCAACCGGCCCAACACCAGGACGGCGAAGGCCAGCGCCCCGTACAGCACCAGGTCGCTGAGTCCGTAGAGCACGAGCCCGAAACCGCCGTAGCGCAGTTGGGAGAAATCGGCGATCGCCGAGAACATGCCAGTGAATGCGAGCCCGCCGGCGAGCAGGATCACGGCGACGAACGCCGTCTTGGCCGTGGAGCGGATCGTGGAACTCGCGAACGTGGTGTCGAACAGGCCCGGGCCCGAGGCGCGTGCCGTGTACCGCATCGGCGTCCCGGGCGCATCGGGTGTTCCAGGCGCACCGGGCGCACCGGGTCCTGGCTGTGGCTGTCCGTAGGCGGCCTGGGCACCGTCAGCTGGGTACCCGTAGTTGGGCTGAGCCCCTGCTGTTGAATACCCGTAGGCAGGTTGTCCGGGGGCATAGCCACCCTGACCCGCTTGACCGTACCCGTTGACCTGGTGACCGTATCCGTCCGGTGACTGCTGGCTCATCGCCGACCTCCCTCTGTCGTCGGCCCCCACCTTAGTGCGCCCTGCGCCCGGTACTGAGGTGAGCGCCCGCGGTGCGCTCCCGCTGGTGGGTCAGCACGTCCGCTCACGATCGGAGAAGATGGAGGCATGGATGCCACTGGATATCTCCGCGACGACGACGCCGGACTGGAGCTGGTGTTCGAGCGCGCACTGGACGAGCCGATCGATGACGTCTGGTCCTGCTTCGCCACGCCCGAGGGCACCGCCGCCTGGATCGGGACATGGTCAGGCGAGGACGTCACCGAGGGCAGCGTCGTCACATTCACGATGAACGCCGAGGAGAGCGCCGAACCCGAGCAGGTCACCGTCATCGACTGCCAGGCGCCGCACAGGCTGCTGATCGAGCTGGCGAGCGAGGCCGGGACCTGGCGGCTACGCGTCGATCTGCAGGAAGTCGACGGTTGCACCCAGATCGTCTTCGCTCACCTGCTGGAGCAGGGCGAGGAGATCCGCACGATCGGGCCCGGCTGGGACTACTACCTGGACCGTCTGGTCGCGGCCCGCACCGGTGCGCCCGCGCCGGACTGGTCCGACTACTGGCCGGCGCTGGCCGAGCACTACCTCGAACTGGGCTGAGCCGTCTGCGCTGCCAGCGCCGCTCGTAGCCGGGCCAGTTCCTCCCACAGCACCTTCGGCACCGCGGTGCCCATGCTCGTGAAGTAGTCAGCGATCCCGTCTGCCTCGCTCGTCCAGCCCGCTGCGTCGACGCGCAGCACCTCCCGCAGATCGGCCGGGTCGAGCTCGAGCCCGTCGAGGTTCAGCTCCTCCGGCTCAGGTAGGGTCCCGACGGCGCAGGCTCGCCCTGGCACCTGACCCTCACTCTGACGTAGCAACCAGTCGAGCACACGGATGTTCTCAGCGAACCCGGGCCAAAGGAACTGGCCGTCGGGTCCCTTGCGGAACCAGTTCACCGCGGCCACAGCCGGCGGCCGTGTCAGCGAGTCGCCAACCTGCAGCCAGTGAGCCCAGTAGTCGGCCATGTGGTAACCGCAGAAGGGAAGCATCGCGAAGGGGTCCCGTCGCAGCTCACCGACGGTGCCCTCTGCGGCGGCGGTGCGCTCCGAGGCGATGGTCGCGCCGTAGAACACCCCTTGATGCCAGTCCCGCGCGAGTGCGGCCAGGGGGACGTTGCTGGCGCGCCGACCCCCGAAGAGGATCAGGTCCACCGGCACTCCGTCGCCGTCTTCCCAGTCGGAGTCGATGAGCGGGCACTGCTCGGCTGCGACGGTGAAGCGGGCGTTGGGGTGGGCGGCCGTGCGGCCGGTCTCGGCGGCGATCTCCGGGGTCCACTCCTGTCCCTGCCAGTCGGTCAGGTGCGCCGGCGGCGAGTCGGTGAGTCCTTCCCACCAGACGTCGCCGTCGTCGGTGAGTGCGACGTTCGTGAAGATGACGTTCTGCGTCAGGGTGCGCACCGCCGTCGGGTTGGTCGACTCCCCGGTGCCGGGGGCGACGCCGAAGAACCCTGCCTCGGGGTTGATCGCCCACAGCCGCCCGTCCGTGCCGGGCCGCATCCAGACGATGTCGTCACCGAACGTGGAAACCGTCCACTCGGGCAGTACCGATCGCAACATCGCAAGGTTGGTCTTGCCGCAGGCGGAGGGGAACGCGGCGGCCACGTGGTAGCGGCGGCCATCGGTGTGGGTGAGGCGGATCAGCAGCATGTGCTCGGCGAGCCAGCCTTCGTCGCGGGCGATAGCCGAGGCGATGCGCAGCGCGTAGCACTTCTTTCCCAGGAGCGCGTTCCCGCCGTAGCCAGAACCGAAGGACCAGATCTCCCGGCCCTCGGGGAAGTGGGTGATGTACTTGGTCTCACTGCACGGCCAGGGCACGTCCTGGACCCGCGTGCCACCGGAGGTGACCAGCGGCATCCCGACCGAGTGCACGGCAGGCACCCAGCGGGCTCCCGCGGCGATCTCCCTCATCGCGGGTGCCCCTATCCGGGTCATGATGCGCATGCTCGCGACGACGTAGGGCGAGTCGGTGATCTCGATCCCCACCTGGGAGAGGCGACCACCGACGGGACCCATCGAGAAGGGAACCACGTAGAGCGTGCGCCCGCGCATGCATCCGGTGAATACCTCATGCAGGGTGTTGCGCATCTGGGTCGGCTCGGCCCAGTTGTTCGTGGGTCCGGCGTCCTCCTCACGTGCCGAGCAGATGAAGGTGGCCGACTCCGCACGGGCAACATCCCGCGGATCGGAGCGGGCGAGGAAACTGTCCGGGCGCAGATCCGGATTCAGCGGGACGAGTGTTCCAGCATCGATCATCTGGCCGATCAGGCGGGCGTGCTCAGCGTCGGAACCGTTACACCAGACCACCGCATCGGGCTGTGTCAGCGCCGCGATATCGGCCACGAACTGTTCGGCCGCACCGAGCCCGCGGGGCATGGACTCCCCCGCCTCTCGTCGCGGTGTCGGGAGCGCGGACTCGCCGACGGGACGGAGTGCGTGGGGAGACGGTCGGGCGTCCAGGGTGCTGGTCATGCTGTTCCTCTCATATCCGCTCGTTCGCGCCTGTATGGCTACTGTGTCGCGAGAATCGGCCAAAAGGTCGCATTCGGGCGATGCAACTTTCGCTGTTCTTGCACTATCGTCAAGTCATGGCAGTTCGACGCAGTTCTTCCCAGGGCGAGGGCCGGGCGGCGATGCCTGGGCGAGCGAGGTCGCCGGAGGCACAGGGTCGTGATGACCGTTCCAGCGATGCCGGGCTCGACCCGCTGATGCTCGGCAAACGCATCCGCCATGCCCGCACCAGCGCCGGGCTCACCCTGGCTGAGCTCGCAGAGCGCTCCGGGTCAACCCCGAGCCAGCTCTCCCACATCGAGAACGGGCGCCGGGAGCCACGGCTGACGTTGCTCACCGCGATCGCGACGGTGCTTGACGTGCCCACCTCCGATCTCCTCGATCCCGGTCCGCCGCCGGACCGCCGCGCCGAGCTGGAGATCGCTCTCGAGCATGCCCAGGCGGGATCCCTCTTCGCGCGTCTGGGGCTGCCGCACGTGCGAGCAAGCAAGTCGTTGTCACTGCCGGTGCTCGAACAGCTCGTGGGCCTGCACCAGGAGATCGCGCGCCGGGAGGCCCAGGCGATCGCCACCCCAGAAGAGGCCCGCAGAGCCCACACCGAGTTGCGTGAGTGGATGCGCGGGCGCGACAACTACCTGCCCGAGATCGAGGAGATCGGCGAGCAGACGGTGCGGGCGGCTGGGTACACGGTGGGTGCCCTGACGCACTCGACGGTGGCCCAGATGGCGCGCACCCTCGGCTTCGAGATCGTGCACACGCCCGACCTGCCGCACTCCACGCGGACGGTCACCGACCTCGAGAACGGTCGGATCTATCTACCGCCGGCGTCGATCCCGGGCGGTCACGGGCTCCGGTCACTCGCGCTGCAGGCAATCGCGCACCGGGTCCTTGGGCACACCCAGCCGGTGAGCTACGCAGACTTCCTGCGGCAGCGCCTGGAGATCACCTACTTCGCCGCGACCTGCCTGATTCCGCGTTCGGCGGCGCTGGAGCATCTGGAGCCGCGCAAACGCGGCAAGGACATCGCGATCGAGGACTTCCGGGATGCGTTCGGGGTCACGCACGAGGCGGCGGCCATGCGATTCACGAACCTGGGCACCTCGCATCTGCAGATCCCGGTGCACTTTCTCCGGGTCGGCGAGGACGGCACCCTCGTGAAGGGGTACGAGAACGACGGCGTGGGACTTCCCGCGGATGTGACGGGTGCCATCGAGGGACAGTATGTGTGCCGGCACTGGGCGGCGCGCGCGGCCTTCGAACGGCGCATCCGGACCACCGAGTTCCACCAGTACACCGACACCCCGAACGGGACCTTCTGGTGCTCAACCCAGACCGGGAGCACCGAGTCCGGGGAGTTCTCCATCACCGTCGGCGTGCCGTTCGCTGAGGCCAAGTGGTTCCGGGGGCGCGAGACCCGCCGTCGGGCCGCCTCGACCTGCCCGGACGAGGCCTGTTGCCGGCGCCCGGACGCCGCGCTCACCGATCGCTGGAAGGAGGCCTCCTGGCCGAGCGCGGTCGCTCACTCCCAGGTATTCGCTCCGCTACCGGCTGGCCGGTTCCCCGGCGTGGATGACGCCGAGGTCTACGCGTTTCTGGAGGCCAACGCCCCCTAGCGAAATCAATCGTCGATTTGGCTACAGCCCCACCCGCCCGGCCGAAATCCCACGTCGATCTGGCTACTCCTCCCCGCCCCTGCCGGAATCAAACGTCGAACTGGCTACTCCGGGAGCAACCAATTCGACGTTCAATTCCGGCAGAGGGGAGTCTCCACAGGCCACGCGCAATGTCGTCGTGTCCACAACCCGGTCGCACTCGCGATACACGTCTCCTGGCCGAGGAGGCATCGTCGCAGGGTGGACTTCGACCCCCGGCGCGCCTTCCCGGACACGCTCGGCACCTTCACGCCACCGATGGCGGCAGCGGCCGGAGTGAGTCGCGCGGTGCTTCGGTACAAACTCGCCACGGAGGAATGGGTTCGACTGTGCGGCAGTTCCATCGTTCGATGCGAGGATCGGGATTCAGTGCTGCACCGCGCGATCGGGGCCGTGCTCACCTGGCCACAGGCGATCCTCTGCCTGCGCACCGCGGCACTCCTGCACGGCCTACCCGTGACAGACGACGGCGTCGCCCATGTACTCATGCCGGACACACGCAAACCGCGACTCAACCTCAGACCAAGCACCTATCGTCACGGTCGCCAAGCGATCCGGCTGCATGGAGTACCCACCACCGACCTTCACACGACGATCGTCGACTGCCTGGCTCGCCTACCTGAGGACGAAGCATGGAGCCTGCTCGCCTGGGTCCGAACCCGCGAGCTGATCGGACCTGACGACCTCAGCGAACGGATCCTGCATCGATTCGGCATGACAGGGGTGGTCCGGCTGCGGGAATTGGCGGAAGGTGCGGCGACAGGAGCGCTGAGCGTGGGTGAGCAGCGGCTGCATGAGGTGCTCCACGATGCCGGGATCACCGGGTGGCTGGCCGATGTCCCGATCCGGTTCGAGGGACGGATCCTCGCACGCGCGGACGTTCTCTTTCCTGACGCGCGGCTGGTGGTGGAGTTCGACGGCGAGCAGTACCACACGTCCGCCGGAGATGAGGAGCGCGATCGCCTGCTCCGCCGGGCGGGGTACCGGGTGCTACACCTCACGTGGGAGGAGGTCACCGTCTTTCCCTGGAAGGTGGTTGCCGAGATCCGAGCTGCGCTGGCTGAGCGCCTGGCGTCCTGAGAGCAACCAATTCGACGTGTGATTCCGGTGGAGGGCGGGCGAGTTGTAGCCAGATCGACGTGTGATTTCGGTCAGGCGGTGACGACGTTGCCGTTCTCGATCGTGACGGCAACCTCGAGCAGCGGGTCCTCGGCGGGCCCATCGGTCGCCTCACCTGTGCTCTGGTCGAAGCGCGAACCGTGGCACGGGCAGTAAAGCTCACCGTCCTCGGGACGCACCGAACAGCCTTGATGGGTGCAGATCGCGGAGAACGCGTGCACCTGATCCTCCGCGGAGCGTACGACCATGATCTCCGCGCCATCCGCCGTCGTGACCGCTTTCGCCTCCCCCACGGCGACCTCGGTAAGCGATATCAACATCGTTCCGGCGCCCACCTCTCCGGGATCCGGTGCCGGCTGGGAGCAGGCCCCCAACGTCAGCGCAGCGACCCCGGATCCGGTAGCCATGAGGACCTGACGGCGGTTCACGCAGCAGCTCATGGGCCCGACAGTACCCGAGCGCCGCCCATGCCGGCTGGGAGCATCGCCGGTGCCGAAGGGAGCATCAGCTGCGGGCGCTGACTCCCTCGATCGCGGCCCGTACCGTCTGATCTGCCAGGTCGCGCAACTCGAGGTCCGAGCGACCACGCAACGGTCCCGCAATGGCGAGTTGGGCGAACCCGTGCACGGCCGCCCAGCAGGGCCATTCGGCCCCGAGGCGCGTCTGCGGGGTGAGGAGCCGGGCCTCGACCATCCCGTCGAGCGCCTCGGTGAGCAGAGCGAACGGGGGTGGCACCCGGGAAGGCGACCGGTCGCCGTCGCCAGGTTCGGTGAAGAACGCGGCGAACCAGCCCGGTTCGGCAAGCGCGAACTCGATGTAGCCCATCCCGACCGCGTAGAGCCGGTCCCAGGCGCGCCCCTCCTGCTCAGGCCATTGCCGCAGGATCGCCTCAGCCATGCGGTCGTGCACGGCGGACGAGACCGCTGCGAGCAGAGCGTTCCGGCTACCGAAGTGCCGGTAGGCGGCACTCGGCGTCACGCCGACCGCGCGTGTCGCTTCCCGCAGCGAGAGAGCCTCCGGCCCTCCGGTGCGGACCAGGGTGAGTCCGGCCTCCAGCAGCTCGGCGCGGAGGTTGCCGTGGTGATACGTCGCCACGTCCGCCGCCATCTCTTGCCTCCCCTCGCCCGCATGTCTACAGTGTCAACATAGCCGATGTTCACGATGTTCACATCTGAGGGAGCTGAGAGTGATGACCACGCACACCCGCCCGCCGATAGCGTCCTCGGACGAATGGCGCGCAGCACTCGCTGATCTGCGTGCGCGAGAGAAGGCGGCCACCCGCGAGCTCGATGCGATCGCGGCGCAGCGGAGGCGACTGCCGATGGTGAAGTTGCCCGAGTACACGCTGGACAGCGCCGACGGACCAGTCCGACTCGCTGACATCTTCGATGGAAAGTCCCAGCTGATCACCTATCACCACATGTGGAACCCGGGTGCCGAGTGGCAGTGCCCCGGCTGCACGGGGTTCACCTCACAATTCACCCGCCTGGAGTTCCTGGAGAGCTACGACGCGCGGTTCGTCATCGTCACCCAGGGCCCGATCGGGGAGGCGCTCACCTACGCCGAGAAGGTCGGCAACCGGATGACCTGGTATTCCACCGCCCAGAGCGACTTCGGCGCGGACATGGACGCTCCCTCCGGTGGCGGTTTCGCCGTCAACGTCTTCCTGCGCGACGGCGAGGACGTCTATCGCACCTGGCACACCAACGGGCGCGGCACTGAGCAGCTCACGCACACCTTCCCGCTCATCGATCTACTCCCCTACGGACGGCAGGAGGAGTGGCAGGACTCCCCTGCCGGCTGGCCCCAGCGCCCCACCTACTCCGGCTGGCCCGGGTCGAAGGAGATCGCCGCAGCGTACGGGCTCCAGGGCTGATCTACCTCGGCGGCCGCCTCGACCAAGGCAAGTCGTCCTGGGCGATCGTCGACGGCGGAGCGTGCGTTGCCCCGTTCTGTCGCCCCGATCACGGAAGTGGCGACATAACGCGGCAACGCGTCGTGAGACCCGGTAGGTCGGAGGACGGTCGCCGTGGGCGCGCGGGCCCTCCTCCACACGCGCCCACGGCAGTCAGGAGGCCGCGCGGCGGATGGCCGGCAGCCGGGATCGGGTGAACAGCCAGCCGCCGATGATCGCGAGGGCGGGCAGCGCAACGAGGAGCAACACGAGGTACTCCCACGGGACGACCGTCTCCCAATAGGTGCCTGTGTAGACGTCTCCTTGCTGCCACGTGGTGAAGACGAACCCGAGCGCAACGCCCGAGACCACGCCGACGACTGTGCCGATCCCCGCGATCACGCCCGCCTGTGCGGCTGTCATCCGGCGACGCACCCGCGGACTGGCACCCACCGCCGCGAGGGTTGCCAGATCGGGCCGCGAGTCCGCCAGTGCCAGTCCCACGCTCAGTGCAGTGGCCGCGATCGCTACCACCACCGCGGCTGCCACGAGCAGCAGGAGCGTGGAACTCACATCTGGTCCGGACTGGTTCCCTTCCACAGCAAAGGTGACCCCCTCACCCATCTCGCTGAGCTGACGGTTCAGCCGATCGATGTCTCCTTGGCTGATCTCGGCCCCTGTGACGAGCGCGCCCACGACCTCCACGGAGACCGAGGGGCCCTCCGCCTCACCGTCGGGACCAGGCGCTTCGACGGCGATCTCCACGAACTGATCAGCCACGTCGGGTGGGATCACCAGGGCGAACTCCGCCTTTCCCCAGTTGACCACGTGCGCCGGTACCGCGACCTCAGCACCGAACGTATCGGCGGCCTGGTCCATGAGCTGAAGACGAGCCTGGCCGTCCGCCCAGATGTCGTCCGGGCTGCTGACCAGGACTTCGCCCGCCGCCAGCGCCGCTGCTGCGGCGTCGGCACCTTCGAGGCCCATCAGCGATACGAGGCTGCCGTCATCGACCAGGACCCCGTCGGGCAAGCTGATGCCGGTGTACATGCTGGGGTCCGAACGACACCGATCGTCGTCGGCGCCTGGCCAGACCTCCTGCCCGCCGGGACACGCGACGTCAGGATTCTCGATCGCCATGAGCCGGACAGATGTCTCCTGGGTGACGTCGCGGCGCAACTTCCGAACCGGGGTGACGGCGGCGTCCGGCAGCAATTCCGTCACGGCACCAGTTGCCTGGTCGAACTGCTCGGCACGGTCGCCCCCGGTGGTGTCACCGTGCAGACCGAGCACCCCGGTACCGTCTGCAGCCACCGGTCGCCACATTTGCCTCTCTGCCTCGGCACTGCTGGCCGTCCACACCAGCCCGGCGCTGGCCGCAGCCACGGCAACGAGGACCGCGGCCACGGCCGGCGCGGTGCGACTGCGGTTGCGGTGGGCATCCCGCAGGGCGAACCTGCCTGCGATGCCGAACCGCGGTGCGATCCTCGCCCCCACCCCCACGAGTGTTCCGGAGGCGACGATCAGCCCGATCTCGAACGTCACCACTCCCACCACAAGCAGGATCGTCCAGGACGTGATGGCACCGATGACCGCCGCCCCCATCCCGGCTGCTGCCAGCCCGAGCCAGATCCACCCTCTCCTCCGACGAGTCGGCGGAAACGCGCGACGGCCCGCCAGCACGGTCACCACATCGGCCCGGGACGCGGCACGCGCCGGGAGCCACGCCGCCGCAAGTCCGAGAAGCACCGCGATCACGCCGATCACCATCGGCTCCAGGACCGGAACCACCACGTTGGGAACCGGCTCGCCCGAGCGCTCCAGGATCTCGTACGCCGCGAGTGCGCAGCCTGTGCCGACCGCCACACCGACCACCGCGGCGAGCACGCCCGCCACGACGCCGCCGGCGAGCACGATCCGGCGCAGATCACGCGGCTGGCCACCGGACGCTGCAATCAGAGCGAGCGTCCGAGCGCTGCGCTTGGCACCGACGGCGAACGCTGGTCCCACCAGCAGGACGACTTCCAGCAGACCGAGTGCGACGACCGCCAGCACTGCGCCTCCCACCCGCATCGCGTTGTCCGCGGGAGGCTGGAATTGCCCACCGTAGACGTCCTCCGGCGGCGGTGGGTCGGTGAGGACTGCGCGGCTGATCGCCGTCACTCCGATCTCGTTCAGAGCCACGACATCAGCCCAGGTCACGGGTGCGTCGCCGGTGACGAACCAGGTTCGCGACCCGTATCCGTCCGGCAAGGTCCCCGGTCCGACCACAACCCGAGGGCCGCGGTCTCCGATGCCCACCACCTCAACGTCGACCACGGACCCTTCGTAGGTCACCAATTCAATCGCATCACCGAGCGAAGCCGACAGCCGCTCAGCCACACCGGGACCGAGCAGAATCTCAGCCCGACCGGGCATGGCATCCCCGTCCACGTCTCCAACTAGCCCCGGCACTTGAGCAGCGTCCACCTCGACAGTTCCGACGCTGTCGACCAATACCTCGTCCGTGCGGAGGCCGGTGGCCGCCAGGAAGCCGACCACGACGCCGTCGCCGTCGGGGAGGGCAGCGACCAGCTCTGCTTCCGTGAGCTCACCGAGATCAGGGCCGTCGGGGAAGCACACGCCGCCGCCGTTGATTTGCTGCTCGGTCGGTGCGCGAGCTCCGCGACAGGCCACCTCCAACTGCGCCTGGGCCTGTGTCCCCATGGCCGCCGTGATCTGCGTCTCGGCCGTCGGCCGGCTGGACTTGAGTGCACCGATCGCGAACGTCCCCGCCGCTACGGGCAGCATCATCAGCAACACCACGAGCACCGTGCGCCCCTTGTTCCGCCAGGCATCCCGACGCGCGATACGCAGCGCGGCCCGCCACCGCGCGACCCACGCCCCCATCAGGCGCCCCGGTGGCGGCCGGACTCGGCGAGCAACTGCTCGGGTTCGTCCGGTTCGGTGGCGTCGACGATCACACCATCGCGCAGGAACACGGTGCGATCCGCCCAGGCGGCGAACCGCGGCTCGTGCGTGACCAGCAGCCCCGCGGCGCCGGCGTCCACACGCGCGCGCAGCACCGTCATCACCGCCTCACCCGTGGTCGAGTCCAGCGCTCCGGTCGGTTCGTCGGCCAGCACGAGCCTCCGTGGACCCACGAGCGCGCGGGCGATCGCCACCCGCTGCTGCTGCCCGCCGGACATCTCGTCCGGGAAGCGGTTGGCGAGCGGGCGCAGGTCCACCTGGTCAAGCGCTGCGAGCGCCTCGCGTCGTGCCTTACGGGCCCGGACGCCGTCGAGCTCACGCGGGAGGGAGACGTTTTCGGCCGCGGTGAGGGCGGGGATGAGGTTGAAGTCCTGGAACACGTACCCAATCCGCCGACGGCGCAGGCTCGCCCTGCCTTTGGCGTCCAGTTCCGAGATCACATCCCCCGCCAGGCGCACCGTCCCAGTGGTCGGGGTGTCAAGTCCGCCGGCCAGATGGAGCAGCGTGGACTTCCCGGATCCGGAGGGCCCCATGACGGCGACGAGTTCGCCCATCCGCACGGTCAGGTCCACCCCGTCGAGGGCCCGCACCTCTTGAGCACCTTCGCCATGGATGCGGGTGACGGCGTCGAGCTGGAGCACGACCGGCCCGGCGCTCATCGCGTGCTCCGTTCGCCAAGCGTGGGGCTGGGACTCGCGGCGCTCCTGGCACTCCCCCGCCCGCTCATAGACCCGGCAGAGCCGGCAGTGCCCGCAGTGCCCGCCGTCGGGCTCACGCTGGTCTGGAACGCGGAGGCACGCTCGGCCCTGGCCTCGATGTGGTCCAGCCACCGCAGTTCGGCCTCGGCGGCGAAGATGTGGTTGTCGAGCACGAGCGACCAGGCGAGTTCGTCAACCCTGCCGTCGGTGGTGGCGTCCGCCTTGAGCCGGGTGAGGTCGCGCAGTGATCGCATCGTCTCGGTGCGTTGGCGCTGCACGACGTCCCGCACGCGCACTCCCGGCGTGGTGACCGCGAGCGCGACCTTGATCACCAACTCGTCCCGCTCGGGTGTTCCGCGGCGAACCGGGGTGAGCCACCATCCCTCGGCCGCATCCCGGCCCGCCGCGGAGAGTACGAACCGTTCGATGGCCCCGTCCCCATCGGCATCGTCGGTCCGCTCGACCAACCCGTCCCGTTCGAGCCGCTGCAGCGTGGTGTACACCTGCCCGATGTTCAGCGGCCACGTGCCGCCGGTGCGGCCTTCGAACTCCTTGCGCAGTTGCGCCACGCCCATCGGCTCCACGCTCAGGAGCGCGAGCAACCCTTGCTTGACGGACATTCATCCCCCTCGGTCGGTTACCGAGTAACCTACCACTTACCGGGTAACCGGTGAGGAAGAGTGAGCGCAACCTCCATCGGCACCCGGATCGACACGGATCCGTCGGTGTGCGGCACGATGCCGCCTCAGCCCACGAGTACGTGTCGTGAAGGTCAGCTACGCTCGGGGAACTTGCCCTCGTCCCGGATCCGGGCGTTCAGCTCGGCCAGGTACTCCGACTCGTCGAAGTCCAGCGGCACCTCACGACCTAACCACGCCGAGAGGTGGATCGCGTTGGCCAGCCGGACTCCATTCATGCCGTCCGAACCTGGCGCGAGGAGAGGTTCGCCGTCGAGAATGTGCGCGGCGAAGTTGCGGATCACTTCAGCGTGCTGCGATCCCCAGGCCGAGTCGAAGGTGATCGTCTCGGTCTGCTGCTTCTCGTCCAGGCGCAACTGTCCCTTGAACATCTTGCGCACGTTGTCGCCGCTCACGCTCTCGCTGATGGCACGCTCGTCCTCGCTCAGCCGGGTGACCGTGGCGGTGGCCGAACCGTCGACGACGATCTTGCCCTTGTCGCCGAGGATCTCGAACCGGTCGGTGCCGATGAGGTCGTGGGTGGCGGTGATGAACACCCCGGTAGCGCCGTCGCCATAGTCGACGACAGCTGTCACCTCATCCTCGACGGCGATGTCCCGGCGGAACCCGAAGGCCGCCTTCGCGAACACCGACTGCGGCACTCCGCAGATCCACTGCCACAGGTCGAGTTGGTGCGGGGCCTGGTTCACCAGCACCCCACCACCCTCGCCACCCCAGGTGGCCCGCCATGCACTCTGGTCGTAATAGCCCTGGGGTCGCCACCAGGTGGTGATGATCCAGTTCGACCGGCGGATCTTGCCGATCTCGCCGGCATCGACGATCTCCTTGATGCGCCGGTACAGCGGGTTGGTGCGCTGGTTGAACATGATCGCGAAGGTCTGCTCCGGCTTGGTGGCGGCGAACTCGTTCAGCTCACGTACCTGGGCCGTGTAGACCCCGGCCGGCTTCTCCACCAGCACGTGCAGGCCCGCATCCAGCGCCGCGATCGCGACCTCGGGGTGCAGGTAGTGCGGGATGGTCGTGATGACGGCATCGACCGCGCCGCTGCTCAGCACGCTCGGGTAGTCCTCGAAGAGCGCGACCCCCGTGTGCGCCTCCTCGGCAGCCGCGCGCCTGCCGGCGTCATGGTCGGCGACGGCACCGAGCGATGCTCCCGTGATCTCCCCCGCCGCCAGCATCCGGGCGTACACCGACCCCTGTGCGCCGTATCCGATGATTCCGATCCGGACTTCGCCCGTCACCTGATCTCCCTTGTTCGACTGCTTCGCAGCCTAGGATCCCCCGACGGCGTCCGGTCACCTGTTGCCGCTGGTTGCCGTGGCCGAGGGCCGGGTGGCGTTGCCCTCGTGCGCAGGTGGGTGCAGGTGCCAGGATGGCGTCATGATCGTTGTGACCACGAACGAGATCCCCGGGTACCGGATCGACGCTGTCATGGGCGAGGTGATGGGGCTGACCGTGCGGGCAGCCAACATCGGGCAGAACTTCGTCGCCAGCTTCCGCTCCATCGGCGGTGGAGAGGTGACCGAGTACACCCAGCTCGTCTACGAGTCGCGCCAGGAGGTGATGAACCGGATGGTCTCCGAGGCACAGCGGCGCGGTGCGAACGCCGTGATCGGGATGCGTTTCGACACCGGCGATATCGCGCAGTCGTTCTCGGAGGTGTGCGCCTACGGCACGGCCGTGTACGCCCTGCCGATCGGCGAGGACGAGGAGGGGCACACGAAGCAGTCGGCGCAGATCGCTGCCCGAGGCGGAGTCGAGTCAGCCCCCACGGGGCAGGGCCCTTCGGTTTCGACGCCGCCGCCGGCCGCCGGATACGGAGCGCAGGCGCCTGTCGCACCCGCACCCACCTACGGCCAGCAGCCGCCGGGCCAGCAGAGCCCACCCGCGTACGGCCAGCAGCCGCCGCCTCCGCCATCACCGTACGGACAGAACCCCTACCAGTAGGCGTCGGCCGGCAAAGCTGCTGGCAGCCCTTGCCGGCACGGGCATGCGCTCCCTCAGTCGAGCTGCAGCAGCGCGTTCTCCACCAGCTCCGGCATCGCCGGGTGAATCCAGTACTGGCCGCGCGCGATCTCTCGCACGTCCTGCTCGAAGCTCATCGCCTGGATGAGTGGCTGGATCAGGGTGGGCGCCTGCGGGCCGATGATGTGGGCACCGAGCAACCGGCCGGTGCCCTTCTCCGCGACCAGCTTGGCAAACCCGGTGGTGTCCTCCATCGCCCAGCCGTAGGCGATATCGGCATACGCCTGCCGCGCCACGGAGATCTCGATCCCCTGCGCGAGCGCGTGCTTCTCCGTCATCCCCACAGATGCGACCTGCGGGGAGGAGAACACCGCGTGCGGGACGTACCGATGATCAGCAGCCTGCGGGCTCTCGGGGTGGAGCACATTGTGCTGGACGATCCGGGCCTCGTGGTTGGCCACGTGCTTGAGAGCCCACGGGGAGCAGATGTCTCCGAGCGCCCACACACCGTCGACCGTGGTGCGCTGGTATTCATCGACGACCAGCAGACCTGCCGGATTCATGGCCAGGCCACCCGCCGGGGCGTCAAGCAGGTCCGTGTTCGGCACCCGCCCCACGGCCAGCAGCAGCTCGCCCGTCTCCAGGGTGGTCTCGCCCTCCGGTCCGGCGAGCTCGAGCCGCAGGGCACTGCCGTGCTGATCGACCCGGCGCACCGTGGTGTTCAGCCGCACGTCCCATTTCAGGTCAGCCAGCTCGGTGAACCGTGCCGAGACCTCCTCGTCCTCGGCGCGCAGCAACGCACCGGACCGGTTGATCACGGTGACCGCAACCCCGAGCGAGGAGAAGACGTGCGCGAGCTCGGTCGCCACATACCCGCCTCCGACCACGGTGAGGTGCCGCGGAAGCTCCTCGAGTCGCATGATCGTGTCGGAGGTGTGGAATGGGACGTCGGCGAGTCCGGGAATATTGGGAATGTACGGTCGACCACCCGCGGCGACCACCACCTGGTCGGCGGTCAGGGAGAGGGAAGGGCCGCCGTCGTTGGGCTCGATCTGCACCTGCCGCTCCGCTGTGAACCGTGCGGTGCCCTCGTAGAGGGTGACGTGTGCGTTGTCCGGGTGGGTCGTGCGGTAGTCCCGCCCGCCCGAGGCGATCGGGTCGATCCGCCCGAAGATCCGGTCCCGGATGTGGGGCCAGCGCACCTGGTCCAGCGTCTCGTCTACTCCCAGCCGGGACGAGGAGGCGGGTGTCGCTGCGACATCGGCCGTGTGCACGAACATCTTGGTCGGGATGCAGCCGACGTTCAGGCAGGTACCGCCGAAAACGCCGCGTTCGACGATCGCCACCGACCGGTCGCGGAACTCCTCACTGAGGATCGAGTTGCCCGATCCGGTTCCGATCAGCAACAGATCGACATGCGGCACGGCAGAGTCCTTCCAGTGAGTGAGCGGGATGGTCCCAGCCTATGGTCAGCGACCGGCCGTCAGTCACGGCGGCGGCCGGCGCGTGGCCGGATCCGCACGGGCGGAAGCGTCGGCGCTGGCAGCGCCGGTGCCGGATCCGCCGGGAGGTCGAACCGGGGATGTTCCGGACCGCCACTCTCGGCGCCGATCTCGGTCTGCCACGCGCTGCGGAACGCGACGATCTCGTCGTGATCACGGCCCACGAAGTTCCACCACATCACGATCTCTTCACCGAACGGCGGGCCGCCGAAGACCACGACCCGTGCGCCCTCACCGCCAGCCGCGAGCACCAGCGATTCCTCGCGGGCTTCCCGGAATCCCAGGTGCCCGGCCGGCAGCGCCGTGCCGCCCATCGTGACCTCACCGGTGTCGACGAGCACCCCGAGCTCGAAGCCCGGCTGGTCCACCAGTACGCGGGCGCCCGGCTTGAGCCGAACCTCGGCTCCCAGCAGCTGCGTCGCAGTGGAGATCGGCGCCGAGTCCCCGAAGGCACTGCCGAGGAAGACTTGCGCCGCGTACCCCTCCCCGTGCACCACGGGAGGCTCGTACCGGGTGAAGCCGCGCTCGCCGAACCGCGCGTCCTCCGGGAGGGCGACCCACATCTGCACCCCGTGCAGCACCGTAGTCTCGGCCGTCGACCGCTCGGAGTGGCTGATCCCAGCACCGGCGGTCATCAGGCTCAACGCCCCCGGCCCGATGCGGGCCTCGTGCCCGGCGCTGTCGCGGTGCTCGATCTGCCCGGAGAACAACCAGCTGACCGTCGCCAGCCCGGTGTGCGGGTGGGGCGGTACGTCCATCCCGCCGGTGACCGAGACGTCATCGGGTCCGTAGTGATCGAGGAAGCACCACGCGCCGATCAGCGACAGCGCCCGCTGCGGCAGGGTGCGCCGCACGGTCATCGCACGCGGCCCACCGAGTGGCACATCTCGCGGTTCGAGCACCTGGATTCCTGGCCCTGACTGACCGGCGCAGACCACTTCCTCCGGCCGTGCCTCGACGTTGCTCATGACTCCTCCGCCGGGGTGGGCGTGTTCCGCGGGGTCGCAGGTTCGGCGCCGCGCCGCAGCCGCACCGGTTCAGTCAGAATCTCAGCCAGCACGACGGCGTGGGACAACTCGGTCTCCCGGGTTGCCGTGACCAGGGTCACCTCGCCCTCGCGCTGCAGTCGTCGCAGCTGGTGCAGGCTCTGTGATGCCTCGCCCGAATCCAGCTCGCTGCGATAGCGCTCGGCGAACTCCGCGAACCGATCCGGTGAGTGGCCGTACCACCGGCGCAGTTCGTTGCTGGGTGCGACTTCTGGCAGCCAGGTGCCAGTGCGGGGGTCCTCACGCCTGAGACCACGCGGCCAGAGACGGTCCACCAGCACCCGCACCCCGTCGTCGGAGCCGACCGGGTCGTAGACGCGAGCGATACGCATGCCCTCATTGTGCCCGCCGGCACCGACAGCCGCGCGCGAGGGCACCGGTTCTCGCCGATCGACCGCGAAATACCTGACGATGATCATTCATTAATGACCTCCCCGAATGCGGAAATTCTCCACTGTCGGCAATGCGCGAACGGGTCTATTCTTGAATCACATCGGCCCTATGGGAGGTATTTCGAATGAGTACACTCGCAGATTTGCCCACCGTTGCCGAATGCTCGGTGGACGGCTGCTCCTACAACGACCACTCGCACTGCCACGCCGCCGCGGTCACGATCGCCGGATCGCCCGGTGAGGCGCACTGCGCGACCTTCATCCCGCTCAGTTCCAAGGGCGGCCTCGACAAGGTCGTCTCGCACGTGGGCGCGTGCCAACGTTCGGATTGCTCACACAACTCGTCACTGGAATGCACCGCTTCGTCAGTACGCGTCGGCGCGGGAGCGGATGAGGCGGACTGCCTCACGTATTCCCCGCGGTGACCGCGTCACCGTTGGAGCAGATTCATCGCTGGGTGACGGCCGGCGGCGGATACCGCACGCAGCTGGTGCGCGAAGGCATCGCCGTCGACCTCACCACGTGCGACGGCGGTGAGGCCGTGGAGACGGTGACGGTTCCACGCGCTGCTCACGAGCACCTGCGCAAGATCGTCCACCCCACGGGCGGCTGACGGGTGGCTGATCCGGCGCCTGGTCGTCGAACCCGAGCGCCTGGCGCGTGCGCCGACGCACGCAGCCGATACATCCGGGCATGCGTGCTACCACCGACCTCACTCGAGGTTCACAGCAGCGCGCCCTCACGAACCACGACGTTGCCGCCCGCAACCACCAGCTCCCGGCGAGGTACCCTCACCAGCGCGTCCGGAACGTTCTCGGCATCCACGAGCACCACATCGGCCCGCGCACCGGGCACCAGATCACGCTCTTCTCGCCCGACGAAACCAGCCGCCCGAACGCCGGCCAACTCGGCCGCGTACCGAAGGTCCTCGTCTGTGCGCAAGCGGTGCAACCGGGCGAAGGCGAGCGCGATACGCAGCATGTCCCCGTCTCCGAACGGCGACCACAGATCGCGGATACCGTCCGTGCCCAGTCCGAGCGCGACGTCGAGATCGCGCATCTGCTGCCACGGCAACGGGGCCGAACCCACCGGCGCCACCGTCGTCCATGAGATCCCCAGCTCCGCCAGCTCGGCCAGCAGATCCGCCTGCCGTGCGGGCGCCAGGTCCCCGAGCGCGAAGCCGTGGGAGATGGTGACCTTCCCGTACAGCCCGCTGCGCCGCACCCGTTCGACGATCAAGTCGTACTGGAACCCACCCAGCTCACCACCATCGTGCAGGTGGATGTCGAGGCCCACTCCTCGGCGCTCGGCGATGTCGAACAGTCCGTCAAGCTGGGCGACCGGGTCCCGGTCGATCGTGCACGGGTCGATGCCCCCGATGCGATCGGCCCCCTCGGCCGCGGCCCGGTCCAGTAGCTCCATCACTCCAGGACGTCGGACCACACCGTCCTGCGGGAAGGCGACAACGTCGAGGTCGATCCCGCCACCGAGTTGCTCGGCCGCAACCCGAACGGTCTCGATCCCCCGCAGCCCCACGCCCAGGTCGACATCGACGTGGGTGCGCACCGCCGTCGTCCCGTGGCGCAGAAACTCCCGCAGCACCGCCACCGTGCTCTCCACGTTGGGGATGCCCAGCTCCTCCCGCCGGGCGCGCTCGTGTTCGATGCGTCCCTGGGTGGTAGCCACGCCTCCGTAGGGCTGCCACGGCTGGCCCCACCAGCTCTTGTCCACATGAGCGTGGGCGTTGATGAAGCCCGGCAGCGCCAGCAGCCCCCGTCCGTCCACGACGGCGGAGCTCGCCTCGCCCGTTCCCGTCACCTCTCTCACCGGTGCACTCGTGCCCGTGGGCGCAACGTCGGTGATGCGATCACCGGCGATGGTCAGGTCAACGGATTCGCCACCCCAGGGGCGGATGTTGCGCAGAAGAAGATCAGCCACCGAAGAATGGTATACCAAACGTATTGCTACGGTACTCGCCCCAGCCGTGCACCACTCCACTCCCGGGACCGTCGCAGGTGCTCATCCGCGAGCGCCGCGACGCCCGCGACATCCCCCGCTGCCACAGCGCGCGCCAACCGATCATGTTCTAGCGCCACCTGATCCACGTCGTCGTGCTGGCTCAGCAGCCACCGCATCCGGCTCCGCAACGTTCCCTCGAGCTCGCGCAGCAGGGAGTTACGAGCCAGCGATGTCACCACTTCGTGGAAATCTGCGGCCGCCCGCCGAGCACCCACGGCATCACCGGCGCGCGCTGCGGCAAGCTCGCGCTCCACCACTTCCTGCAGCTGCTGCACCCCAGCACGGTCCCGGCGCTGAGCCGCCAATCGGAAGGTCAGCACCTCGAGGGCTTCACGCACCTCGGTGAGCTCGGCGACGTCGTCGGCAGTGAACTCACGCACCACCGCCCACGAGCGAGGACGGGGCGTCACCAGGCCCTCGGCAGCAAGAACCTTCAGTGCGTCCCGCACCGGAACGCGGCTGACCTGCAGCTGCTCGGCCACCTCTCGTTCAACCAGTCTGCTGCCGGGCGCCCGGATTCCGTCGATGATGTCATCGCGCAACTGGCGGGTCACCCGCACCGCCTCGGGCTCGAACTCGGCCATCGCGTCAGTCTAGGCACCGGCGCGGGCTGCCCGCGGGCTAGGCCCGTGACCGAACCGACACGGATGCGTCGCGCCGTGCACCACTATGCCCCGCGGTGCGCCATCCCGGTCGCCGTGGTCACGCGGACCTGCCAGTACCTCACTGGTCACCTGGACGTCCCCTGCTGGTCAACCGCCGTTCGCCTGACCTCCCTAGCCTGCGTGGGTCCCGTCCCCGAACCGAAGGTTCCCCGTGGCCCGCAGGCAAGCCCGACTAGTCGCCGCCCTCACCGCATGCACACTCGCCGCGTTCGGCGTCGCTACCCCCGCTACAGCAGCCGAGCGAGACGCGCTCTTCGTCTCCGAGGTGGTCCCGAACAACGCCGGCTACGACCACTTCGAGTGGTTCGAGCTGCACAACCCCGGTACGTCCACCGTCGACGTGAACGATTACCAGCTTGCCTACATCTACGGCGACTCCCCCGACACCAGCGGCGATGCGCCACTCGCGCTCGAGGGTGAGACGCAGATCGCAGCCGGCGAGACGCTGGTGGTGTGGCTGCGGTACACGAACAGCTCCGGCACCGTGAACTCCTTCGACTACACCGACGCCGACTTCCGCGCACACACCGGGCTCGCCGACGACGCCCCACTCGCCCATGCCACCGGTCAGCCCGGCATGGCCAATGGCGGCGGCCGTGGCATCCGCGTGACCGGAGCGAGCGAGACCACCTGGTCCTACTACATCGACGGCCTCGGCAACGACGTGAGCGCGACGTTCCGGCTGCCCGCCACCACCGAGGAATCCTCCTACCCAGTGCTGGCATCGGGCGTGACCCCCACGCCGGGCAGCATCGAAGCCGAGCAGCTCGTGCCCGCCGACCCGCCACCGGGCCCGGACCCCGAACCGTCCCCGGAGCCGGACCCGGACCTCGTGACTGCCCCGCTGCAGATCACCGAGGTCACCCCGGATTCCAGCAACGTGGGCACGGCGGACGGATATGAGTTCATCGAGGTGTACAACGCCACCTCCGAACCGGTCGACTTCTCCGACTACGCCCTGACCTACCTGTACCCGCAGGACTTCACCACCAACACCAACGAGGCGCACTGGCCCAGCGTGCCTCGCGATGTGGTGATCGACCCGGCCGGCACCCTGGTGCTCTGGATCAAGAACGGCCAGAACGACGATCTCGGTGACGCCGAGTTCAACGCCCACTACGGCTCCGCCCTCACCCTCGGTGAGGACCTGGTGGAGATCTACCAAGGCGGAATGGCCAACGGCTCCTCCCGTGGGCTGGCGATCCGGACGAACACCGGGTTCGACGTCAACCGGGCCTACTACAACATGACCGAGGCGGATGACACCTCACCCGACCAGGGCATCCGCTACGCGGTCTCCGAGGACCTGCAGCTGCAGACCCTGCTCGACACTGCCCCCGCCACACCCGGCCGCGTGCAGGCCGACCAGATCCCCGACGGGCTCATGGTGGTCCCCGAGGACATGACCGCGCCGGTGATCGAGGACCTCACCCCGGCAGAGATCGACCCCACGCAGGACTTCACCCTCGAGTTCGAGATCACTGACGATGTCCAGGTCCGCACTGCGACGCTGAGCCTGACCAACGACATCGATGTTGCTGCCGACGCACCACCGAGGGAGGTCAACCTCACCCACGCCGGAGACAACCTGTACCGGACCACCGTCTCGGCGGTGGATCTGACCGGGAAGTCCTCCTACACCTACAGCCTCACCATCACCGACGGGACCAACAGCCAGACCACCGAGACCGTCCAGGTCCCGGTCGCCGGTGCTTCGACGGAACCGGTACGGCTGAACGTCACCGACGGGCAGTTCGTCTCCGGCACCACCAGCATCTCCGCCGCCGGCGAGGCCTACCCGCCCACGCTCGACCTGGCGATCGACGGCACGTCCGTGGACACCGAAGCCGGCCTAGAGCGGGCACCGCAGTTCGTGTTCGAGGTCTCCCAGACCGACTTCTACTTCCGCAACGGTGTCCGCATCGGTGAGGACGTGCTGTACATCTTCGACGAGGGCACCTACGCCAACACGGTGACCATGTCCACCCCGGTACCGCTGGAGTACGTGACCCAGGGCGAGGACCTGACCGTCAGCATCTGGGCCGGCACCAAGGCCGCGCCGGAGATCGACCCCGACGAGAACAATGACGACTTCGTCATCTCCGGGATGCGGCTGCTGCTGCCGGACGGACGCACCTTGACCCCGGACGGCTACGACGACCCGAGCCAGACGATCGCGATGGGCGACTCCAGCGGCAAGCTCGACTTCTACGACTCAGTCTTCACGCTCCCCGATGACGCCTACACCGCACTGGCCCACACCTGGGATACGACTGCTGTGGCTGACGGCGAGTACGAGGTGAGTGCGACCGATGGCGAGCACCAGGCGAGTGCCACGGTGGTGGTGGACAACACCGCGCCGGAGGTGACGCCGTCGGTAGCCGACGGGCAGACCTATCAGGGCGAGATCGTCCTGGACGCCGAGATCAGCGACGGCTCCGGATCCGGTGTGGAGACGGTGACCGCCACTCTCGACGGCTCCGGCATCGAACTGCCGCACACCACGTCCTCGATCGACCTCGCCACGGGCGAGCACGAACTGGTCATCACTGCCGCCGACAGCCTCGGCAACACGACCGAATCGGTCACCGTATTTGCGGTGCCCGACGAGTTCCCAGGTGCGGCCGCGACCGGACCCACCGACGGTGCCGAAGTGCAGCCGGGCGATGTGACCCTGACCGCGTCGGTCTCCGACCCGACCGGCGACCCGCTGGATGTGGAGTTCCGGCAGGGCTACCGCTACGAACTGGGCGACGAAGAGATCACCACCACGCAGGGCACCACCCAGGACGCGGCCGCCCTGGAGCGCGAGGGCAGTGTGCTCACGGCCGCGGACCTGACAACTGACGCCGGTCTGGCGCCGGTGACCTCCGGCTCCGCCTTCCCGTTCACGCAGTTCGAGGTGCAGGTGCCTGCCGAGGCGGGCGCCGGTGCGGACGTCCGCCTGGCCTGGGAGGGCACGGCGGACGCCGAAGCGCAGGTGATCCTGTACGCCCTGGCCGCCGACGGCGGAGCCTGGGTCGAGGTGGACCGTCACCTGACCACGGCCGATGGTGAGCAGTTCAGCCTGGGCGGAACGGTCGCCGTCGGTGATCATGCTGCCGGCGGTGAGGTGACGGTGCTGGTCCAGCACTCCGAGGGCTTCGCCGGAGCCGACCAGAGCCCGCGGGAGGACCTCGACCCCCACCACCCGGACGACACCCCGCGCAGCGAGTACGACTTCACAATCGGCTGGGAGTCGGACACGCAGTACTACAACGAGGAGTTCTACGACCACCAGGTGGCCATCCACGACTACCTGCTGGAGCGCCGCGAGGAGCTCAACCTCCAGTACGTGATCCACACCGGCGACATCGTCGACGACTTCGACCAGCCCTACCAGTGGGAGAACGCCGACCCGCAGTACGCACGGTTCGACGAAGCCGGGCTCCCCTACGGGGTGCTCGCCGGTAACCACGACGTGGGCAACCAACTCGCCGACTACAGCCAGTACTCGGCATGGTTCGGAGCCGACCGCTACGAGGGCAACCCCTGGTACGGCGAGTCCTTCCAGGACAACCGCGGCCACTACGACCTCATCAGCGCCGGCGGGATCGACTTCCTGATGCTGTACATGGGATGGGACCCGGGCGACGATGACATCGCGTGGATGAACGAGGTTCTCGCCGCTCACCCCGAGCGGGTGGCGATCGTGAACCTGCACGAGTTCATGCTCACCACCGGTGGTCTCGGACCGATCCCGCAACGGATCATGGACGAGGTGGTGGCTACCAATCCGAACGTGCGGATGGTCACCTCCGGCCACTACCACGATGCCTTCCTCCGGGTGGACGGCTTCGACGACGACGGCGACGGCGTCGAGGACCGGCTGGTGCATTCGATGCTGTTCGACTATCAGGGTCTGCCCGAGGGCGGCCTGGGCTACCTGCGCCTGCTCCACTTCGACAATGAGTCCGAGCAGATGATGGTGCGCACGTTCAGCCCCTCCGAGAACCGGTACAACTCCGACGAGCCGAGCCTGCTTGGACCCGCGGAAGACCCGTACGTCTACCAGGACTTCTCGATCTCCTACGCCGATCTGCGGATCACTGCGCAGGACCGGGAGCTCGTGACGGACTCCTTCACGGCCGAGGTGCTCGGCGAGACGGTGATCGCCACGTTCGAGGATGTTGCCACGGGGATGTCCGGTGCAGGCTCAGCGGACGGGCAGCGATCGCTGGCCCGGATGCCGGTGCCGAACCCGGATGGATCCGTCACTCTCTCGGCGATCTGGACCCTGACCGAGCCGGGCGAGTACGGCTGGTTCGTGCAGTCGGCCGACCCGAACGGTGCCGTCACCACTTCGGAGGTGATGACCTTCGTGGTCGCCGGTGCCGGGACCGGTGGATCCGACGCTGGTTCGGACGGTGGATCCGATGGGGCGGGACCGGACGGTGCGGGCTCCGACGATGCAGGCGGCGGGTCTGACGGTTCCGGATCCGGCGGGGATCTCGCCGACACTGGTTCCGACGGACTGCTGGCCCTGGTCCTCGGCGCCGGGCTCATGCTGCTGCTCGGTGCGGCGCTGCGGGTGCGCAAGGCTCGCCCGACCGGGCGCTGACCAGGCAATGACCGGACGGAACTGACGGCGCTGGGGAAGTCCGTGCCAAATGTGGCACGGAGTGGCCCTGGCCCGTCAGTTTCGTCCCGCGGCGTAGTCGACAACGACCGGCGCGTGATCGCTGAGCCGCACCCCGCGATAGTCACGGTCCACCTCGGCGGTCACTGCCCGGCGGGCGAGACCGGGCGTCGCCAGGTGGTAGTCGATCCGCCAACCCGTATCCCGCTCGTATGCCCCGCCCAGCCAACTCCACCAGGAGTACGGACCCTCGGCGTGCGGATACAGGCGACGGACCACGTCCACCAACGTACGAGGGCTCAGCTGGCGGTCGAGCCAGTCTCGCTCCTCCGGCAGGAAGCCCTCCGCCTGCTGGGAGCGCCGCCAGTTCGCCACGTCCAGGCGAGTGTGGGCGATGTTGAGATCACCGGTGAGGAGGAACTCCCGGCCGCGGGCTCGAGCGGCCTTGCGCGATCGGGCAAGTTGACGGGCGAAGGCGTCCAGGAAGTGCATCTTGCGCTCGTACTTGGCACCGCCGTCGGGAGCCTCCCGCATCCGGCCGGCCAGTTGCAAATGCGCCGGGAGCCCGCCCTTGGGCAGGTAGAGCGTAGCCACGGTGAACGGCTCGTCGGCGAGGTCGACCTCGAGATAACGACCCTCGGCGGCGTACCGCGCGATACCCCGGGCCAGGGTGCCGTGACCGCCGCCCGCCGCCCAGGAACGCCCAGCGTCCGGGGCATGGACCAGCACCTCAGCGCCCCAGGTACGGACGGCAGCCGGAGCTCTCCGGGTGAGGATCGCGACACCGTTGCGCCCCGGAATGCCGCCAGGATCATAGGTGGCGTGATAGTCCCCGAAGGCGCCCTCAGGCAGATCCCCGACGGCGCAGCGCACCTCCTGCAGGGTGAGCACGTCGCAGTCCCGGGAGACCATCCACTCCCCGAAGCCGCGCCGGTGGGTGGCACGAATGCCGTTGATGTTGACCGAGGCGATACGCACGGCCCCCAGGGTACGCAGTCCCCCTCCCTGAAATCGCTCGTCGATCTGGCGACCAGATCGACGAGCGATTTCGGGAGGGGGGCGCCAGATCGACGAGCGATTTCAGGGGGACGGGGTGGCGACCCGTCCAGTCCGGTGGGCGCGCTACTCCAGAGCGGCGCCCCAGGAGGACGGGACAGCCGTGCCGGCCGAGTACTCCTCCATCGGCACCTCTCCCCCGGCCCAGGCGGCGAGCACGTCATCGCAGATGCGCCAGCACTCTTCGGCCGCATCGCCACGGACGGTGAGCATCGGGTCGCCGTCGAGGATCCCGGCGAGCACTTCACCGTAGGCCTCCAGCTCGGCCTCACGCAGCGTGGTCGCGAACACGCTCTGCTCGAGCGCGAGCGGGTCGGAGGTGGTGTTGGTGGTGATCCGCAGCTCCATCACGTCCGGGCTGAGCCCGATGACCAACCGGTCCTTCGGATCTGGACCGTGCAACCCGTCCGGCAGGTGCCGCACGTCGGCGAAGGTGATCACCACATGCTTACGCGTGACCCCGAGCGCCTTGCCCGAGCGCAACGTGATGGGCACACCCGCCCACCGGGGATTGGCCACCTCGACCGTGAGCTGAGCGAGGGTCTCGGTCTCGCGCCCGGGAACCACCCCCTCCTCGTCGACGTAGGCCGGCACCTGCCGTTCGCCAACCGTCCCGGCCGTGTACCGCGCCCGCCGGCTCGCTGCCGCGGGGCTTCCGCCCCACAACCGGGTCGCCCGCAGCACCGCGGCTGTCGCGTCCCGCAAGTCCCGGTCGGTGATCCGCGCCGGCGGTTCCATCGTCACCAGCGCCAGCACCTGCAGCAGGTGAGACTGGATCATGTCCCGCAACGCACCCGCATGGTCGTAGTACCCCGCCCGGCCCTCCAGGGCGAGCGACTCGTCGTAGGCGATCTCGATGGACTCGATGTGCTCTGCGCTCCACACCGCCTGGAACAGCCGGTTCGCGAATCGCAGCGCGATCAGGTCCAGCACTGTGGACTTGCCGAGGAAGTGGTCCACGCGGTGCACCTGCTGCTCCGGCACGAGCGTGGCGACCAGCTCGTTCAGATTCCGGGCGCTCGCCTCATTGCGTCCGAACGGCTTCTCCATCGCCAGATGCGTGCGCTCGGGCAACTCCACCTCCTGCAGTGCCTCGCACACCTTCTCCGTGACCGCGGGCGGGAGGGCGAAGTACAGCACGAGGTGACCTGCGCCGTCGGGCGTGGCCGGGTGGGCGCGGCGCCCACCGGTACGCGCCCCGACAGCGCACCCCGCGGCCTGACCGAGCACCGTGCGCAACGCCTCCGGATCGGTGACATCGGCGCGAACGTACGCGGCGCCGTCGGCGATCCTGCGAGCCACGGGCGCCGGTGCACCCCCGGCGGTCAGGGTGCGCTCGAGCACCTCACCGAACGCGGCATCGCTCATCTCCACCCGGTCCGAGCCCACGATCCGCAGCTCTCGGTCCGGTTCACGCTCGAGCAAGGACCCGATCCCCGGCAACAGTAGACGTCCGGTCAGATCCCCGGAGGCGCCGAGGATGACGAGGGTGCAGCTCAACGAGGGCTCCGATCGGTGGGGGCGACGTCTTCGAGGGCATCGGCGGCGCGCACGAGCGCCAGGTGCGAGAAGGCCTGCGGGAAGTTTCCCATCTGCCGCTGACCGTCCGGGTCATACTCCTCGGCGAGCAGCCCCAGATCGGTCCCGCAGTCGACGAGCCGATCCATCAGCGCGGTCGCCTCCTCGACCCGGCCGCTGAAGGCATACTGCTCGACCAGCCAGAACGAGCACGCCAGGAACGGGTACTCGTCGCCGCTCAACCCGTCAGTACCGTTGGTGCGGTAGCGCAGCAGCAGCCCATCGTGCATGAGCTCGACCTCCATCTGCGCCACCGACATCAGCATCCGCGGATCGTCGTAGGGAACGAACCCGGTCTGCGGGATCTGCAGCAGCGAGGCGTCGACCTCATCGGTGTCATAGTGCTGCACGAACCCGCCGGTCACCGGATGCACGCCACGGGTCAGGATCTCGGTGCGCAGTTCCTCGCGCAGCCGAGCCCACTCCTCCACCGGCCCGGGGAGCCCGAAGTCGGAGACCGCCCGCACACCCCGGTCCAGCGCCGCCCACACCATCACCCGGGAGTGGGTGAAGTAGTGCGGATCGCCGCGCATCTCCCACAGGCCCTGGTCCTTGCGATCGACGTGCCGGGCGGCGAAATCGATCATCGCCCGCTGCAGCGACCAGGAGAACTCGTCCTCGTCCACACCTGCACGCCGCAGCTTGTCCAGTGCGATGATCACCTCACCGACGACGTCCGCCTGGAACTGCGCGACGGCACCGTTGCCGATGCGCACCGGCCGGGAGTCGAGGTGGCCGGGCAGGTGGTCAAGAATGCGTTCGGGGAGCTGGCGCTCACCGGCGATGCCGTACATGATCTGCAGATCGTCGGGGTCTCCGGCCACGGCCCGCAGCAGCCAGTCGCGCCAGTGGTGGGCGATTCCGGTGCGCCCGTGTGCGAGCAACGCCTCCAGCGTGAGGGCGGAATCGCGCAGCCAGCAGTACCGGTAGTCCCAGTTGCGCTCGCCGCCCGGGTCCTCCGGCAGGGAGGTGGTGGGCGCCGCCACGATGCCACCGGTCTCCACGTGGGTCAGCGCCCGCAGCACCAGCAACGAGCGTTCGACGGCGCCCGACCAGTGCCCGTGCACGCTCGCCTTGCCAACCCACTCCCGCCAGTAGGTACGCGTCTCCTCCAGTGCCGCAGGCACGTCCAGCGGGTCTGGTTCGGGCCGGTAGGAGGCCGACCAGGTCAGATCCCACACCGCCTCCTCCCCCTCGGTCAGGGTGAAGGACCCTTCGTGACGGCGACCGGCCGCCGTCAGAGCAGGCCCGCGGAGCAGGTAGGCGTCCGGGCCGGCGATCGCGACCAGTGTCACACCCTCGTCGCCCTGCCCCTCTCCCTCTCGCCGTACCCACGGCAACGAGGCGGCGTACTCGGGCCGCAGCCGCAGGTCGTGCACGATCGTCACCTCGCCGGCGGTGCATCGAACCGAACGCACGATATCGGCCCGGTCACCGTCGATCGGCATGAATTCGACGATCTCGCACTCCCCCGTGGGAGTGGACCATGAGCTGCGGAGCACGAAGGTGCCCGGTTCGTAGGACCGCCCGGTGAGCGTGCCCTGCGAGGGTGCCATCAGCCAGCGGCCATGATCGGGCGTGCCGAGGATGGCGGCGAACACCGAGTCGGAGTCAAAACGCGGCAGGCAGAGCCAGTCGATACTGCCGTCGGTGGAGGTCAGAGCTACGGTGTGCAGGTCAGCCAGGAGTGCGTAGTCACCGATCGAAGAGCTCACCCGTCCAGACAACCATGCCCGCGCGGCCACCACAATCGGTTGGCGCCCACGGGGTCCGATCAGTCCAGGCCGGAGAGCCGGAAGATCGGAAACACGCGACCCTCAGAGGTCTTCTCGTACTCGGCGAATCCGGGCGAGAGGGCTTTGAACCGCTCCCACATGGCCGCTCGCGCGGGCTCCTCGAGCTCGCTGACTGCGGCGGTCAGAGTGCGGATCGGCTCGCCCGGCACCTCGATCTGCACATGCTGGGCGCGGCGCAAGCCGTACACCCAGGCCGGATGCTTCGGGGCGCCCGCAGCCGAGGCCACGACGTGCCAGCCGTTGTCCAGGTGGATCGAGGCCAGCGGCCGCACCCGCTCGGTTCCGTCCTTCTTCGGCACGTGCACGAGCACGAGTGACGTGCCGAATCGCATTGGCTCGTTGACCTCGCCGTTGTTGGCCCGGAAGGTGTCGATGATCTGCTGGTTGAAGTCCATGGTCAGCGCAACGGCGGGTGCCGGCCGGACATTCCTCCCGGCCGGGTAGCGTCTGCTTCGTGCCCTCACGCGATGCCCTGCACGATGCGATCATCGTCGACTTCCCGTTGCGCGGATCCGGCTGGACCGCGGTGACGACGCCCGCCGAACGTATCCCCAGCCACGGCACCGATCTGCTGGGCCAGCGGTTCGCCTACGACTTCGTCCAGGTGGACCACCGTCCGGGCTTCCACGCTCATCCGGCGCCTACCTGGCGGATGCTGCTCAGCGGCGCGCCGACCCGGGAGTTCTACGGCTGGGGGCAGCCGATCCACGCGCCGTGCGACGCCGAGGTGATCCGGGTGGTCGATGGCGTGCGCGAGCGTGGCTGGGTGCATCCTGCCCGCGAGGCGGCCCGCACCATGCACACCGCCGCGACTTTCCGGCCGGAGAGCGTGGCCCAGATGGCGGCGGTGCTCGGCAACCATGTGATCCTGCGGGCCGCCGACCACCGCGGCGGTCCCGTGTTCGTCGGTCTGGGGCATCTGCAGCGGCACAGTGCGCAGGTGCGGTCCGGTCAGCGGGTGCGGGCAGGTGAGTTCGTGGGCCGTGTGGGGCACAGCGGCAACTCCACGATGCCGCACCTGCACCTGCAGCTGATGGACTCGGCTGACCTACGGGTGGCTCGCGGTCTGCCGTGTGCGTTCGCCTCCTATGACGTGGTGGAACGGCCCGAGGAGGGGCGCACGATCATCACACCCGTCACTGATGGGATCCCGAAGCGGTTCGAACGGCTCATCGGGCGCGGGCCCGCTGGCGTGGGCCGGGCCTAAGAACCGACCCCAGCCGGCCCGACCTGCCCATTCCAGCAACACGAGCGCTGAGTTGCTCGGCGTTTCGGCTGGCGATGCCGAGCACCTCAGCGCTCGGCGAGGTGGGAGATGGATTCAGCACGGCGGGGTGCAGCGGAGCGCCCGGAGTGGTGACGCCCCTTCGGCACCATCAGCGGGGTCCCCGAGACCGGGTCCACGATGACCTGGCTCGCCAACCCGAACACGGCCTCCACCAGGGCAGGAGTGAGTACCTCCGACGGCGTCCCGGCCGCATGCAGGGCGCCTTCACCCAAGGCGATGAGGTGGTCGGAGTAGCGGGCCGCCAGGTTCAGATCGTGCAGCACCATCACGATCGTGGTGCCGCGGGCGGTGTTGAGATCGGTGAGCAGGTCCAGCACCTCGACCTGGTGGCTGACATCGAGGAACGTCGTGGGCTCGTCCAGCAGCAACACGTCGGTGCGCTGGGCCAGCGCCATCGCGATCCACACCCGCTGGCGCTGACCACCGGAGAGCTCGTCCACGGGCCGGTCGGCCAGTTCGACGGTGTCGGTGACGGTGAGCGCGTCGGCGACCGCTTCGTCGTCAGCGCTGGTCCAGCGGCTCAGGATCCGCTGGTGCGGGTGCCTGCCGCGCCCGACCAAGTCAGCCACGGTGATCCCCTCCGGGGCGATCGGTGACTGCGGCAGCAGCCCGAGCTGCCGGGCCAGCTCCTTGGCGGGCATGCGGTGCACGGCCTTCCCGTCGAGCAGCACCTGCCCGCCGCGGGGGCTGAGCAGCCGGCTCATCGAGCGCAGCAGCGTGGACTTCCCGCACGCGTTCGCACCGACGATCGCGGTGATTTGCCCGGGAGGGATCGCGAGGCTGAGGCCGTCGATCACCATCCGTTCGTGGTATCCGACCGTGAGGTTCTCCACGGTGAGCGCGCGGTCGCGGGTCACAGCACACCTCCGGTGCGGTTGGTGCGGATGATCAGGTAGACCAGATAGGGCGCGCCGAGCACGCCCGTGACGACGCCCACCGGGAACTTGGTGCCGAAGGCGAACTGCGCCGCCAGGTCGGCCACCAGCACCAGCAGGGAACCCACGAGTGCGGCCGGGATGAGCATCGATCCGCGCGGACCCACGATCCGGGCGGCAATGGGACCGGCGAGGAAGGCGACGAAGGCGATCGGGCCGGCGGCCGCCGTCGCGAACGTGATCAGTCCGACGGCCGCGAGGATGGCCACGATGCGGGTGCGTTCGGTGCGCACGCCCAGGGCGGCGGCTGTGTCGTCGCCGAGCTGCAGTGCGCCGAGGTTGCGCACCTGGGCCAGCAGCAGCGGGCCGAGCACCACCATCGCCAGCGCGAGCGGGAGGGCATCCTTCCAGCTGGCTCCGTTCAGACTCCCGGAGAGCCACCGCATCGCCTCCTGCAGCTCCCACTGCGGCGCCTTGTCGAGGGCGTAGTAGGTGACGCTGTTCAGCATCGCGGCCACTCCGATGCCGACCAGCACGAGCCGCGTGCCGGCCACACCGCCGCGGTAGGCGAGCAGGTACACCGCCATGGCGACGGCCACACCTGCCAGGACCGCCACCACCGAGACGGCGAATCCACCGAGGGAGAAGAACACGATCGCCACGGCGGCTGCGGCACCGGCCCCGGAGGTGATGCCGATGACGTCCGGGCTGGCGAGCGGGTTGCGCAGCATGGTCTGGAAGGTCACGCCGCCGAGCCCGAAGCAGGCGCCGGTGAGCACGGCCACGCAGGCACGCGGCAGCCGCAGGGTGCCGACGGTGAAGCTCGCGCCGGGCACGTCGTGGCCGGCGATCACCGCGAGGACGTCCGCGGGCGGATAGAACGTACGCCCCACCATCAGGGAGGTCGCGAAGAGAGCCACCACGAGTGCTGCGAGCACGGCGATCACGATCCGCCGACGGCGTAGCCTCGCCGTCCGAGCCGAGGTCACCGTGGTCACGGCTGCTCTGAGATCCGGTGTGCGCAGCGGAGTGAGCTCGCCGGCCCGATGGGGTGAACTCTCGGCGCTCTCGTGCGGGCGGGTGCGGACGATACTCACAGGGCACGCACCTTGTGCCGGCGCACGATCGCGATGAATACCGGTGCACCGATGATCGCGGTGATGATCGCGACGTCGATCTCCTCGGGACGGGCGACGACCCGGCCGAGCACATCGGCGGCAGTGAGCAGGATCCCACCGCCGAGAGCACTCAGCGGTAGCAGCCAGCGGTGGTCGGGACCGGCCACCAGGCGGCAGACGTGAGGGACGACCAGTCCGACGAAGGCGATCGGTCCGGTGACGGCGGTCACGGCACCTGCGAGCACCACCGCACCGAACGCGGCCACGGCCCGGGTGCGACCCACCCGCTCCCCCAGTCCGGCGGCCAGCTCGTCGCCGAGGGCGAGGGTGTTCAGCCCTTTCGCCATGAGCAGGCAGATGGCGAACCCGACCGCGAGGAAGGGTCCCACCGTGGTGATCGAGGCGGCCGTGGCACCGCCGACGCCACCGATCTGCCAGGACACCGCTCCTTCGGCGATGTCCTGGCGGGGCAGGACGACCGCCGTGACGAAGGATGACAGAGCGGCGGCCGTGGCCGCACCGGCGAGCGCCAGCTTCAGGGGCGTGGCTCCGTCACGCCCGAGGGATCCGACGATGTAGACGAACGTGGCCGTGGCGCCGGCGCCGAGGATCGCGACGAGGATGTAGGACGTCGCCGAGGCCAGACCGAACCAGGCGAGGCCGATGACCACGGCGAGCGAGGCGCCGGTGGTGACGCCCAGGATGCCGGGGTCGGCGAGCGGGTTGCGGGTGACGCCTTGCATCACGGCCCCGGAGACGGCGAGCCCTGCACCGGCGATCACTGCCATCCAGGTCCGTGGGATCCGGCGGGCGACGGCGCCGTGGTCGAAGCCGTCGGTCGAGCCAGCGAGTGCGGCGAGGATGTCGTCCAGACCCACCTCACGTGACCCGAACGAGACGGACACGATCATGACCGCCAGCAGCGCCGCCGTCAGGGTCAGCAGGGCGAGCACGCGCACCCGCCGCGAGCGCTGCAGAGTGAGTGCAGCGTTCGCGGCGGGTGCAGTGGTGGCGGCGGCGGTGATCGGGGCTCCTCAGCCGGTGTCGAGTGTGGTCAGCCGTTGGCGGCGGCGTCAGCCAGCAGCGCGACGTACTGCTCGACCAGGTCCGATTCGAGCACCTGCAAGGGGGTGGGGTTCGCGGCGGTGCCGAGCGGGGCGTCGCCGGGGAGGTTGACGACCGCGTCGTTGGCCACGGCAGGCAACTGGGACAGCAGCGGGTCGGCTTCGAGAGCGTCGATGAGCTCCTGGCCGCCGTAGGTGACGAAGATGTCGACGTCGTTGAAGATGTCGGCCTGTTCGGTGCTGACGCTGCCGTTCCACACGGTGGGGTCGGTGGAGACCTCGACGAGGCTGGCGGGGATCGTCATACCCAGGTCCTCGAAGAACTGGGTGCGGGTGTCGTAGGCGTTGTAGAAGCTGATCTCGCTCAGGTCCGAGGGGTCGACGTGGGTGACCATCATGGCGGTGGCGCCCTCGAGTTCGGGGTGCTCGGCGACGGCGGCCGCGATCTTGTCCTCGATCTCGGTGACCAGTTCCTCACCTTCGGGCTCCAGGCCAAGCCCGGTGGCGTTCACGCGGACGATCTCACGCCAGGGGGTGCCCCAGGCGGTCTCCGGGTAGGCCACGACGGGCGCGATCTGGGTGAGGGTGTCGTAGTCGTCCTGGGAGAGGCCGGAGTAGGCGGCGAGGATCACGTCGGGGTCGGAATCGGCAACCGCCTCGAAGTCGATGCCGTCGGTCTCGTCGTAGAGCACCGGCATCTCGGCACCCAGGTCTTCCAGCTTCGATTCGACCCACGGGTGCACGCCGTTGTCGTCATCGTCTCCCCAGGCGGTGATCGGCATGCCCACCGGGACGATTCCGAGGGCGAGCGCCACCTCGTGGTTGGCCCAGCCGATGGCGGCGACCCGCTCGGGCTGTTCTTCGATGGTGGTGGTGCCGAGGGCGTGCTCGATGGTGACCGGGGCCCAGTCGCCGTTGGCGTCCGCGGCGTCGTTGGAGTCCGAGGAGTCCGCCGACGTGTTGGCGTCGGTGTTCTCAGAGGAGTCGGCAGCAGCGGAGCAGCCGGCCAAGCCGAGTGCGGCGAAGGCGGCAACCGCGACGGCAGCGCGGCGAGTCGTGCGGAACATGGGGTCCTTCCGGCAAGAGGGTGCGGAACTGGCACTCCAGGTGAGGCGTGCCTAACCAACCTAGCGAGGTCGGACCCTTTTATGCAAAACGCGCCGTGCTTATTTCGTCACACCCAGGAGAAGGCGATCCGGGCACGTGTGGGCACCCCGTCAGGGCGTGACGACGACCTTCCCCAGTGCGCGCCCCTCGCCGGAATACCGGAGCGCTTCGGGGACTTCCGGCAGAGAGACTGTCCGATCGATGTGCACGGTCAGGGCTCCGGAGAGGACGCGGTCCGCGACCGGGCGGAACTCGTCGGGACCACCGGTGGCCATCGCCATCCCGATCGATCGGTGGGTCACGGCGCCAAGCAGGCCACCCCAGATCACGGCACCGAGTACCGCGGGCACCGAACCGCCGACACACTGATAGGACCCGCCGCGGGCCACCGCTCGGGATCGGGCCAGGATCGAGCGGTGAGCCACCATGTCGAGCACCACGTCGTAGCGACCCGAACGGGTGTAGTCCTGCGTCCGGTAGTCGATGACTACATCGGCACCCAGGGATCGCATGAACTCGCCCTTCGCCGCATTGTCCACCCCCGTCACGTGCGCTCCGGCCTCCTTCGCGAGCTGAATGGCGAACATCCCCGAGCCGCCACCCGCGCCGTTGATCAGCACGCGCATTCCCCGCTCCACACGCGCAGTACCGATGGCGGCGATCACCCCGGCCTGCGGGATCGAGGCCGCCTGGGCAAAGGTGAGCCCATCGGGTATGGGGGTCAGCACCCGTTCCGGCGCCACAGCGAACTCGGCGAAACCGCCCTTGAGCATGAGGTTGTCGCCATAGACACGATCTCCAGGCCGGAGATTCTGGACCCCGGGGCCGACCGCCTCGACCTCGCCCGCGATATCCGAGCCCAGCACCGAACGGGCCGGTCGCCGTAGGCCGCCGATTCTCGCGTACAGCGGTTTGCCACGAAGAGTTTCGTAGTCGGACAGGTTCACCGAGGTGGCACGCACTCGCACGAGCACCTGACCGTGCGCCGGTTCGGGACGGGGCAGGTCCACCAAGCGCAGCACCTCCGGTGGGCCGTACCGGTCATAGACGACGGCTCGCACAGTGGCTGCTCCCGGTATGGGCGACTGGACCGCGAACAGTCTATCCGTCGGCGCGGCAGGCAAGCCGTGCGGCGCCCGAGCTAGCCGCCCGTGCTCTCGCGGACCTGCAGCCGGTGCGGGACGACCACTTCACGCGCGGCCGCCTCCGGATCCTCGATCCGGGCCACCAGCCGGGCCACCGCCTCGTGAGCGATGAACGGGATGTCCAGCGCGACCGTGCTCAGAGACGGGCGCGCGTACCGGCCCTCGTCCACGTCGTCGATGCCGATCACTGCGACATCCTCGGGCACCCGAAGACCGGCGTCGAAGACCGCGCGCATCGCCCCGATCGCGAGCAGGTCGGAGTAGCAGAAGAGCGCGTCCGGTCGCTCGTCCAGGGCGAGGAGATCCTGCGCTGCCGCGTAGCCGCCGGCCCGGGTATAGCTGCCCGCTGCATGGATGAGCGACGCGTCCACCGCGATCCCGGCCTCCTCCAGCGCCGCCTGGTACCCCGCCGAGCGCAGCTGAGGCGTGGCGTACTCCTCCTGCGGCTGGGCACCGATCGCGGCGATACGCCGCCGTCCTACCTTCAGCAGATGCCCGACGGCGTCCCGCGCAGCCGCGTAGTTGTCGATGGCCACGTGGTCGAACCGGCCGTCGAACTCAAGCTCGCCCAGTAGCACCAGCGGGGCGCCGGTCTCCCCTTTCATCTCCAGCAGCTCGGACTTGGTCACCAGCGGACTGAACAGGACGCCGTCGAAGAGCATGGTCCGCCCACCCCCGGTGAGCAGCTCGCGCTCGCGCTCGTGGTCGTGCCCGGTCTGGTCGATCATCACCCGGTAACCATGTGTGGCGGCAGCGTCGATCACCTCCCGCGCGAGCTCGCTGAAGTAGGGCACGGCGATCTCGGGGACGATCAGCGCCAGCACCCCGGTGCGCCCCGTCCGCAGTGTGCGCGCCACCGGGTTCGGTCGGTAGTCGAGTTCGGTGACCGTGCTCCCGCCCGGTGGACCAGCTCGACTGCTGCTCTGGCTCGAGGACACTTCCGGGCTGGAGGTGGCCCGCACGTTCGTCGACGCCGCTGAGGTGGAAGAACCGAACCGGCGCGGTGCGAGGGAGGGCTGAGCCTCTACGCCACCCCGGCGAACGGCTGCCCAGCCCGTCAGCCCACGGCGCGGTGTACGCGATCACCGACCGAGCGGCGAGGGTGGTCGTGCCGGCGGGGTGATCTCGCCGACGTGCGCTCATGTCACCGCGCGACTCCCCGGTCACTCTCGTGAGATGGCTGGTCTGTCCGGCGGATCTGACAGTTCTGGTGAGATAGCTGGTCTCTCGCAGGGTGGCGGGTGGTGGTAGGTGATGGGTCGCTCACCTTGCTTGGTGAAGTGCCAGTGGTTCTGATGTCTGGTGATGGTGATGTCGCGTTGGTGGACCAGCCGGTGGTGGTACCAGCAGAGCAGGATGCCGTGGTGGGTGTTGGTGTGGCCGCCTCGGGACCACCAGATGCTGTGGTGGATCTCCCCGATGCCGGGTGGTGCGGTGCACCCCGGGTGCTGGCAGGACTGGTCGCGCGCCCAGATCGCTCTGGTCTGGGCAGGGGTGTGCAGGCGCTGAGCACGGCCGACATCGAGAATCTGACCGTCGGGGTCGAGGATGACCCTGGTGAACTCGGCATCACAGATCAGGTGGGCGAGTGCGGTGTGGCTGATCGGGGTGCCATCGGCCAGGGTGGCGGGTTCGGCACCGGTCAGGTGCTGGGGGGCAATGGCTGAGCTGATCACTGGTGCGGTCGGGTCGGCCGGGCACCCGGGAGTATGACCGGTCGTGTCGCCCAGTCTGGGAAGTGCGGGGGCGGTCCCGCGCGGTCCCGGCTCAACCGGCTCGCACCCGCCGGTGCTGTCCGCTGCGCCCGCGTGGTTGCCCGTGCTGCCCGCGCGGGTTGCGCTGCCCGCACCACCAGCGCCCGCACCAGTGTGGTGGTGGCAGGTGCAGCGGGGGCGATGGTGATCTGGAACTGGGACCGGTGTGGTGGTCAGCCGGTGCAACGTGTCGGCGGGGACGTGGACGAGGAGGTGGGGGCGGACCCGTGCTGAGGGTTGGAACTCACCGGTGTCGAGGACGTACCGGGCCATCGTGACCAGGGCGTGGGCGTTGCGCTGGGACGGGGTGCGGTCATCATCAACTGATGGCACCCCGGTGACCGCGGCGAAGGCTTGCTCCACGATCTGGCCGTTGGTGTGGTCCAGCCATCCGTCGAGGCGGCGTCCTGCGGTGGTGGCAGAGACGAAGAAGTGCTCCTTGCCGGAGTCTTCACGCCAGTTCCGGTCGGCGGCGTCGGGGTCGGCCCGGATCGCCCAGGTCTTGACCAACCGAGTGAAGGAGTCCGCGTCCAGCACCCGCGCCTGCTCTAGGAGGAACTGCTCCCCGACTTCGGCGTCGGCCAGGCGTTCGCGCAGGGCGTCTGTGGTGGTGGCGTGCCGGGCCAGTGCGGCAGCGTGATCACTACTGATGACCCCCGCAGCGAGGGCCGTCTCGGTGGCCGGTAGGTGGTCACGCAGGGTGCGGGACAGGTGCACCTGGCTCCGTGCCTTCCCGCCGTGGGTGCTGGTGGCATTCGACCACCAGGACGCCATCGTCCGCGCACCACTGACCGCCCAGGTTCCGTCGGCTTCGACCGCGGACATGGTCGCGGTGGTGAGGGCGTCCAGGCGTCGCCGGGTCTGCTCCAGCTCGCTGACGACGTCGGGCAGCACCGCTGAGGGCACCTGGCGCAGATCGATGGCGAGCACGTCATCGAGTAGGGCGCTCACGACGGCGAGCTGCCCGGGGGCATCACCGTCGGTCAGATGTTGCCCCAGGGCTTCTCGGACGGTGTCGGCGGGGTTGGTGCCCATGTGGGTTGTGCTGCTCATTCCCGCCTCCTCACGGTTCCCGATAGTGGGTGCTCTGCCTACTCCACAGTTGAGAACGTCCGTTCGTAGTCGTCAAGAGTATTCGTTGGTATTGCAACGAAAAACCTGGTTGGGGGTTGTGGACGACGGCGCATCGGGGATGCGCCTGTGGATGAGGTGCCCCGGGAGGGCGCCTCGACCCTGCGGCGGGGCCACATCGGGCGCTTCGTTGTGGATAGGAGGCGACGCGGAGGCGGGGAACCAGGTGACCTCGCCTGCCACGCCCTCACCGTTCACAGCCCTCGACGGCCGGTTGCCATCGCGGCTGAACAGATTCGACCAGATAGGCCGGCGACCGGATGGGCCGCCGCCGAATGACGAGCGGCAGGCCGGTCAGCCAAACAGTTCGCCCACCTCTTGCCGAGCCCCACCCCTCCCTGCTACCGTCTGCTCAAGCGTTTGATCATGGCGATCAAGCGATTGATCATCGCATCGAGCAGAGAGGCTTCGCGTGTCGAACCCCTTCTTCCACCCGAACCGAGCCTGGGTTGGAGACGTCATCCCCGTCGAACGCGACGGCGAGTTCCGGCTGTACTACCTGCACGAGACCCGCCGCTCCCCCGCCGAAGGGATGCCCTGGCACCTGGTGACCACCCGGGACTTCGTCACCTACACCGAGCACGGCGAGGCCATCCCGTCCGGCGGTCCGGACGCCCCGGACTTCAATGTCTACACCGGCAGCGTCGTCACCGACTACACCGGCACGGACCACCTCTTCTACACCGGCCAGAATCCCAGTCGACTCGGACCGGACGGCCGCCCGCTGCAGCTCGTGATGCACGCCATCAGCACCGACGGTCAGCGCACCTGGGCCAAGTGCAGCGAGGACACCTTCGGTGCGACAGCGGACTACGAGAGCGGCGACTGGCGCGACCCGTTCGTCTTCTGGGACGAGGACAACGGCCAGTGGCGCATGATCGTCACGGCCCGCCACATCGACGGTCCCGACCGTCGCCGCGGTGTACTCGCCCAGCTCACCTCAACCGACCTGAGCACGTGGCACCCGACCACCCCACTGTGGGACCCGGGCCGCCACATCGCCCACGAGTGCCCGGACGTCTTCCGCTGGGGCGACTGGTGGTACCTGGTCTACTCCGAGTTCTCGGACTCCTTCGCCACGAAGTACCGGATGGCGCGCACCCTGGACGGCCCCTGGCTCGCCCCTGCGCACGACTCCCTCGACGGCCGCGCCTTCTACGCCGCCAAGTCCGCCGCACGCGATGGCCGCCGCTTCTTCTTCGGGTGGATCGCCACCAAAGAAGGAGTTCACGACGACGGCCCCTGGGAATGGGCAGGAACGCTCGCTGTGCTGGAAGCGCATCAAGGCGCCGACGGCACCCTCACCTTCGCCCCACCGGCCGAGGTATCGGCCGCCTTCGGCACCGATCACCCGGTCGGCCTCGGCACCGCGGCTGACCTCGGCGCTGCAGTCGACCCCGACTCAACAGCTGTCTGGACGACCGTGGGACGCCCCGACGGCTACCAAGCCGTGCTGACCTCGGCGCCCGTACCGGCGACGTGCCGGATCCGGCTGGAACTCGACATCCCGGAAGCGGACACCCTCGCCACCGGCGAGTGCGGCATCCTCCTACGCACCAGTGCCGACGGCGACCAGGCACACGTCCTCCGCCTCGAACCAGACCGCGGCCGGATGGTCGTCGACCGCTGGCCCCGGCGGACCACCGGAACGGAGCAGTGGCAGATCTCCGGGGACGTGCCGCACGCGGTCGAACTCGAACGCCCGTGCACCCTGACTCCGGGACACCACACGCTGGAGATCCTCCTGGACGAGGACATCTGCGTAGCGACGCTGGACCGCGAGGTGACCGTCAGCACCAGGATGTACCGGTCCTGGGGTGACCATCTCGGCATCTTCGCGGCCGACTGCACGGTGACGGTGACCGATCTGCGCGTCACGACCGCAGCCCCCGTTCCTGCACCTCGCGAACACTCCCTCTCCCCCGCCCATCCCTGATCGATCAAAGGAGACGACCATGAACCGAATCCGATCCACGGCCCTCGCCGCCGTCAGCACTGCTGCTGCCCTGCTGCTGGCCGCATGCTCCGGCGGCACCGCAGGCAACACCGACCCCAGCAACGTCAACCCCGAAGGAGAGATCGAGGCCCGGGAGATCTCCTGGCTCCTCTCCCGCCCGGCCGACGGCGGCGTGATCACCACCATGGAGCAGATCGCCGCCGACTACGCCGCCGAGCACCCGGGATTCGCCCTCAACCTCATCTCCACCCCGGACCGGCCCTCCTATATCCAGCGGCTGGAGACGCTCGCGGCCGCGAATGAGCTCCCCGAGTTCTTCGACATTGACGCCACACCCTTCGCAGCGACCCTCGCTGAGCAGGGCCGGATGATGGACGCCGAAGCACTACTCACCGACCTGGGCCTGTACGAGGACTACCGGCCGGCGGCACTGAACTATCAGCGCTTCGACGACGGGTCCCTGCACATGATCCCGTTCGAGTTCCAGGTGGAGTTGTTCTGGTACAACAGCGCTCTCTTCGACGTGGCCGGGGTTCAGGTGCCTGAGACGCTCGACGACTTCCCGCAGATGTGCCGCGGTCTGCGCGAGGCGAGCATCACCCCGATCGCCCTGGACGGGCAGGACCAGTGGCCACTCGAGCGGTACATGGCCTACTACCCGTTCCGTACCTCCGGCAACGACTTCGTGCGCGACCTCAAGCGAGGCGAGGCCCAGCTGGACAGCGAAGACGGACGGGCCGCCGTCGAGTGGATGGCTTCGCTCGGAGAGGCGGAGTGCTTCGGCGAAGGCTTCTCGTCCACCGGCTACGCAGACGCGCAGGCCGCCTTCACCTCGGGCCGCGCCGCCGTCTACAACATCGGCACCTGGGAGCTGGCAAACCTCGCCACGGACAATCTCGATGCCACAGTGCGCGACGACGTCGACTACTTCACCCTCCCCACCACCCCGGGAGCGGTGACGGGCGCAGACGAGTACGTCTCGCCGTCGGGAATCGGCATGGCCGTGAACGCGGCCACCTATGACCCACTGGTGCGTGACTTCCTCGCCTTCGCGTTGGAGCGCTACCCCGCCCTGTATGCCGAGACCGGGGCCCTCTCCCCCACCACGACCGTGGAGACCACCATCCCGGACAACGCCACGGACCTGTACGAGCGGGCCATCGCCGAGGCCGACTCCGTCGGTGAGCTCAGCGCCATGCCCTGGGACACCCAGCTGGACCCCACCTCGAACTCCCGGTTGCAGCAGGAGCTGACCCTGCTCGTTCAGGGCGAGATCACTCCGGAGGAGTTCATCGCCACCATGGACGCCACCATCGCCGAGCACGGCACCGCCGCCTTCGAGTGATCGAATCCGCCGGGGCCGCGCGCCCCGGCGGATTCGGTAAGGACACCTCATGCTTCCGTACCGTTCGAGAACCGCTGTTCTCGTGTTCCTCCTGCCACCCTTGCTGCTGTACGGCATCGCGGTGCTGGTGCCGATCGTGCAGTCGCTCGTGCTCAGCTTCTTCAGGTGGGACGGCATCACCGCGATGGAGTTCGTGGGCCTGGACAACTACGTCCGGATGCTCACCCGGGACGACATCTTCTGGACCGCCTTCGTCAACTCGCTCGGCTACCTGGCAATCTGCCTGATCCTGCAGCTGGGCGGGGCGCTCGTGGTAGCCAGCCTGCTGATCGGGCTGCGCCGCGGGCGTGAGCTGGTCAAGACGCTCTATCTCTTGCCAGCGGTGATCTCCACCGTGGCGATCGCATTCCTGTTCCAGCGGATGTACGCCCTCGAACCGGTCGGGCTGTTCAACCAGGCCCTGGCCGCAATCGGTCTGGACGGGCTGCAACGGGCCTGGCTCTCCGACGTCGGCACCGTGCTCGCGGCCGTCTCCATCCCCGAAGGCTGGCGGTTCACCGGCCTGTACATGCTGATCATCTACGCCGCGCTGATCGCCGTCCCCGCCGAGCTCGAGGAGGCCGCTCGCCTGGATGGAGCGAGCCGGTGGCAGCTGTTCACCAAGATCCGCTTCCCCTACATCCGCCCGGTGTGGATCACCACCACCATCATGGCCACCACCTACGCGCTACGGGGCTTCGACATCCCGTACCTGCTCACCAACGGCGGGCCGGGGCAAGCCTCGGAGCTGGTGACGACCTACATGTACAAGACGGCGTTCAGCCACACCGACTACGGGTACGCGAGCACCATCTCGGTGTTCATCGTGATCGAGTGCCTGGTGGCTGTCGGGCTGATCATCGTGCTGCTGCGCCGGAGGGCTGACTCATGAGTGCTCGCAGACAACGACTCGACGTGCACCGCGCACTGAACACCGTGGCCGTCGCGCTCATCGTGATCGTGCAGGTCTACCCGCTGGCGTGGCTGTTCCTGACCGCGCTGCGCACCGAGCAGGACTTCGCCTCGAGCAACCCGTTCTCCCTGCCCGGAGAGGTGACGCTGGACAACTTCGCGCGGGCGTTCGAGACCGGCAACCTCGGGCTGAACATCCTGAACAGCCTCGCGGTGACGATGGGCGCCAACGTGTTGATCGTGCTGCTCGGGATGATGGCCGCCTACGCCCTGGAGGTGCTCGGATTCCGTCTGCGAGGCGCCGTCCGGGCGATCTTCCTGGTGGGGATCATCGTGCCAGTACAGATCGCACTGGTGCCGTTGTTCATCGACTACGCCTCCGTGGGGCTGCTGGACACGCATGCCTCGATGATCGTGCCGCTCGCCGGATTCGCACTGCCGATGTCGATCTACCTGTTCTCCGCCTTCTACCACTACATCCCCGGGGAGACCTATGAGGCAGCCTCGCTCGATGGCGCCGGCCCGTACCGGATCTTCGGCCAGATCACGTTCCCGCTCTCGCTGAACACGATCGTCACGATCGTGCTGGTGAACAGCATCTTCATCTGGAACGACTTCATCTTCGCGAACACGTTCGTGCTCTCCGATGGGCTCAAGACCATTCCCCTGGGCCTGCAGAACTACATTGGTGCGATGGGCAACGTGGACTGGACGGCGACCTTCGCGGCCGTCTGCGTGACGATCACGCCGCTGATGCTGGTGTTCCTGGTGCTGAACAAGGCGATGATCCAGGGTTTGGAGAGCGGGGCGGCGAAGGGATGAGTCCAGTGAACGATGGCCGACGGCGTCCGGTCACCTTGAAAGAGGTCGCCGCCAAGGCCGGGGTGTCCGTCTCGGCAGTCTCCCTGGTGGCGAACGAGAAGAAGAACGCCCGGATCGGGGAGGCCACCCGGGCGCGGGTGCTGCAGGCGATCGAAGATCTCGGATACCGGCCGAACGCACTGGCCAAGAATCTGGTGCACGGCCAGTCACGCTTCATCGGGCTCGTCGCCGACGCCATCGCCTCCACCCCGTTCGCCGGCCAGATCATCCACGGTGCCCAGGTGGAGGCATGGCGGCGCGGCTACGTACTGCTCGTGGCCAACAGCGAAGGCAACGCCGAGGCCGAGGCCCAGGCGATCTCGATGCTGCTCGAGCACAAGGTGCACGGCATCCTCTACTCCACCTGGTATCACCGGCAGATCGACCTGCCGGCCGGCCTCAGCGAAGCCGAGACGGTACTCGTGAACTGTTTCGCCGACGACGGGCCGCTGGCGGTGGTGCCCGATGAGTTCGACGGCGGCCGGGCGGCGGCGCAGCTGCTGATCGACGCCGGGCACGAGCGCATCGCATTCATCAACACGGTGACTCCCTCCCCGGCCCGTGAGGGCCGGCTGGCCGGATACCGGGCGGCGCTCGCCGACGCCGGGATCGAGGTGGACCCAGCGCTGGTGCTCGATGCCGACTCCGCCCAGGAAGGCGGGTACGCCAGCGTCGAGGCTGTGCTCGCCAGTGGTGCCACAGCCGTCTGCTGCCACAACGACCGGGTGGCGATGGGCCTCTACGACGGCCTGCGTGAGCGTGGCCTGCGGATCCCGGCCGACCTGTCCGTCGTCGGATTCGACAACCAGGAGATCATCGCCGCCCACCTGCGCCCGGGTTTGAGCACGGTGGCCCTGCCGCACTACGAGCTCGGTGTGGCCGGGGTGCGTGCTCTCCTCGACGGCGGACCTGAGGCGTCCGATCGGCTCACCATCGCGTGCCCACCGGTCGTGCGGGAATCGGTGCGCTCACTCGCCTGACACCCACCACCGGATCGCACACCCACCTGAACCGCCGAACGCTGACCTACGCGGCGTTCAACGCCCGAAAGCCGAACAGCTCGGCCTTCGCCGGAGCTGCCTCACGCCCTCCCGACTCCCACATTCACCAACGCCGGCAGCACTCCCCCGGGTTGGCCGTCGAAGCGTTCCCGCAGCATCCCGTTCAGCACCCTCAGCGCCTCACCACGCTGCGAGGCGTCCAGTCCGGCCACGGCCTGCGCACCCAGCGGGTTGGACGAGGTCACCTCGTCCCACAGTGTCTGCGCCGAGCCGACGGGGATCTCCCAGCGCACTGGGTGCACAGCCACCTCCTGCACTCCTGCCTGAGTGAGCGCAGCCGCGAGCGCCTCGGGGGCAGCTACCTGGAACGGAGGCGGTGGCGGATTCGTGGGTAGGCCCGCGAACCCGGGCACAGCGGAGCGCACCCCGGCGAAGAACACCCTGAGGAACTCCACTCGCGGTAGCGGACCGAACGCCGCGACCAGGACGGTGCCACCGGGCCTGGTGACGCGCACCATCTCCCCGATCGCGCGCACCAGCTGCGTGGACATCGTGACACCGTTCTGCGAGACGCTGACGTCGTAGCTGTTGTCGGGCAGGTCGAGTGCATGCGCGTCCATCACCCGCCCATCCACGCTCACGCCTGCCTGCCGGGCACGCTCGGCCAGCAATTCGATCATCTGCGCAGCGATGTCCACTGCTGTGACCTCGGCACCACGACGGGCCGCGGGAATCGCGAGAGCGCCGCTGCCGCAGGCGACGTCAAGCAGCCGTGTACCGGGCGTGATGTCGGCGAAGGCAAGTGCGAGCTCGCCGTTGGTGGTGGCTGCTGGAGTGATGAACTCGTCGAAGCGCGGGGCGATGGCGTCCCACGCACCACGGACTTGTTCGAGTGTGGGTTCGATGGTGGTCATGGTCTGCTCCTTCGTGTCGTATCGACGACGCTAGGGATCTGGCCACGCTGCCCTCATCGCCCCTCCGTACCATCATCGCCCCGGCTCGTGTGGTCCGTTCATGCCATCGATGAGCCCGTGGCGGTACGCCCAGGCGGTGGCCGCCGCCCGGGAGGGTAGGTCGAGCTTGCTGAAGATGTTCTGCAGGTGCCGGCGCACGGTGTGTTCGCTGATCACGAGGGCGGCCCCAATCTGCCGGTTGGTCTCGCCGGCGGCCACGTGCACCAGAACCTGCCGCTCCCTGTCAGAGAGTCCCGACGGCGCAATGTGGGTGTGCGAGGACAGCTCGCCTGCGCGCATGCGAGCCAGCAGGTCGAGGTCCACGCTGGCTCCCATCTCGGCGAGCACTGACCGGGCAGCATCCCACTCGACGGTGGCGGAGTCGTGATCGCCGAGTGCCGTGCAGGCTGCACCGAGGTAGATGGCGGTACGTGCCGCCTCATAGGGCGCCTGGAGGTGGTGCCAGGCGATGATGGCAGCACGCAGCGCCTCGGCTGCTGCGTCCGGACGGCCCTCTGCGAGGTGCACCCTGCCACGGGCGCGGTCGCAGGTGGCTCGGAGGAAGTCGGTCTCGACGGGTGCGGCTGCATCGCAGAGCCGATCGAGGTGGTCTCGAGCCTGCTCGGGCTCGTTGCTCGTCAGCGCCACCTCCACCGCTGCGGCGAGCGTGCGGATCCGGACCGAGAGTGGCTGGGGCTCGGCGAGGACGGCTGCGAGACCGTCCCGGGCGTCGTCGGTACGGCCTTGGGCGAGTCTCAGCAGCGCGATCCCTGGCTGCAGCGGATGGCCCCAGCGGGCGGCGTCTCGGTAGGCGGCTTCGGCGCGCTCACTCTCTCCACGCAACCGCAACAGCTCTCCCAGCTGATAGGACGCCAGGCCTTGGACGGGGTCGCCGTCTGCGCGAGCCAGGTGGCTGCGGGCGTCGTTGACCGCTTCCAGCGCCTGCGCCCAGGCGCCGCGCAGCTGAAGCAGCTCGGAGCGATGCACGAGGCACTGTCCCTGGTAGGGGTGGATCCCCTGCTGATCTGCGCACCACCGGCTCAGCCCCGTCGTCCATTCCTGTGCCCGGCGGACATCGAAGGTGTCGCGGCAGGCGAGGATGACGGCGCAGTACACGATCCCGGCCACCAGGGGGGAGACCTCTCCGCCAGTGACGGCGACCATCGCCTCATCCAACAGCGACAGCCCGTCACCCGGCTCTCCGAGCGCCACGCGTGCCTGCCCCTGCCCCAGGCGGCCTAGGGTCGCCAGGTCGGGGTCACCTACGCCGTCGGCAATCTCGGTAATCAGGATGAACATGCTGAGGGCATCGCGTGGACGGCCACCGTGGAGTGCCTGGAGAGCGACGGGCACCCGCAGGTAGGCGCGGGCTGCGTCGTCGGGATCATCGGCGGCGACGTGACCTGCGCGGGCGAACCAGCCGCCGCCCCGGGCGTGATCACCCGCGAGCACTAACGTCAGGCCGAGCCAGAAGGCGCAACGCACGGCCCGACCCGGATCTGATCGGGCGATCCACTCGTGGTGCGCGCGAGTCCACCCGGCTTCTGCCCGCTCGCGCTGCCCGGTCAGGTGCGCGGCGATCGCCCAGGTCTCCAGGTCGGCCGCCTCCAGCGTTCCTGCCTCGTCCGCCCTGGCGAAAGCGACGCACGCATCCCGCCAGGCACGCCGTTCGCATGCGCGCCGGGCGTCCTGGACCGGGGACGCGCCCATGGGCATCACCGTAGCGCTGGACCGCGGTCACCGCGACGGAGCGGGCGGTCTCCGGCTGGGCCGCACGAACGTTAGGCTCGCCCCGGAAGAGCCACGTCGCAGGAGGCAGCATGCAGCAGGTCAAGGCAGTGATCGCACGGAGCAAGGCTGCTCCGGTCGAGTTGGTCACCATCAATGTTCCCGATCCGGGGCCGGGCGAAGCCGTGGTCGCCGTCCAGGCGTGCGGGGTGTGCCACACAGACCTGCACTACCGCGAGGGCGGGATCAACGACGAGTTCCCGTTCCTGCTCGGGCACGAGGCAGCCGGTGTGGTGGAGGCGGTCGGCGAGGGCGTCACCTCGGTGGCTCCCGGGGACTTCGTCGTGCTGAACTGGCGCGCTGTGTGCGGGCAGTGCCGGGCCTGCAACCGAGGTCAGGCGCAGTACTGCTTCGCCACGCACAACGCCACCCAGAAGATGACCCTCGAGGACGGCACCGAACTGAGCCCGGCTCTGGGCATCGGAGCCTTCGCCGAAAAGACACTCGTGGCGGCGGGCCAGTGCACGAAAGTCGACCCGTCGGCGCGGCCGGCGGCGGTCGGGCTGCTCGGCTGCGGCGTGATGGCCGGGATCGGTGCTGCGATCAACACCGGCGCCGTCACCCGCGGCAAATCGGTCGCCGTGATCGGTTGTGGTGGCGTGGGTGCCGCCGCGATCGCCGGATCCGCGCTCGCCGGCGCCAGCCCGATCATCGCGGTCGACATCGACGACTCCAAGCTCGAGAAGGCCACGACGCTCGGTGCGACCCACACGGTCAACTCCTCCCAGGAGGACCCGGTGGAGGCCATCAAGCGCATCAGCGCCGCGACCTACCCCGGCGCTGAGGGTGCGGACGTGGTGATCGAAGCGGTCGGGCGCCCGGAGACCTGGAAGCAGGCCTTCTACGCGCGTGATCTGGCCGGCACAGTGGTGCTGGTGGGCGTTCCCACCCCGGACATGCAGGTGCCGGAGATCCCGCTGATCGACGTCTTCGGCCGCGGCGGGGCGCTGAAGTCCAGCTGGTACGGGGACTGCCTGCCCAGCCGGGACTTCCCGATGCTCGTGGACCTCTACCAGCAGGGGCGCCTCGATCTGGACGCCTTCGTCACCGAGGAGATCGGCATCGACGGCGTGGAAGCCGCGTTCGAGAAGATGCATCACGGCAACGTGCTGCGTTCGGTGGTGGTGCTCTGATGGTGGCGCGCGTGGACCATGCCGTCACCAGCGGCACGTTCAGCCTGGACGGCGGCACCTTCGAGGTCGACAACAACGTCTGGGTGGTCGGGGACGACACCGAGTGCGTGGTGATCGATGCGCCGCACTCGGTGGAGGACATCCTGGCCGTGGTGGGTGAGCGGACGGTCACGGCGATCGTGTGCACCCACGCCCACGATGATCATGTGCGCGTGGCACCTGACCTGGCCGAGCGGACCGGAGCTCCGATCTGGCTGCACCCGGACGACGAGCCGCTGTGGGAGCTCACCCACGCCTCCCACCGGTGGGACGACAACCTGGCCGACGGTCAGGAGATCACGGTCGCGGGCACCACGTTGCAGGTGCTGCACACCCCGGGTCACGCGCCCGGGGGTGTGTGCCTGTACGCGCCGGACCTCGGCTGTGTCTTCACCGGCGACACGTTGTTCAACGGTGGTCCGGGTGCCACGGGCCGGTCCTTCTCGGACCTGCCCACGCTCGAGGCCTCGATCCGGGCGAAGCTGTTCGCCCTGCCGGAGGAGACGGTGGTGCACACCGGTCACGGGGAGGACACCACCATCGGCGCGGAGGCGGAGAACCTGGGCCGGTGAGGTCCGTCGCCGGTACACCAGGCTGCCCACGACGGCGTCCCCCCGGTAACGCCGCCCCCTCACTGTGAGCAGCTCGCCCGAGCAACGCCCCGGGCAGGGGTGGCGTTCATGGCGCACCCTCGGCGCCTGGGCGCTGGGACTGGTGGTGCTCACCACGTGCCTGCTCCTGGGAGAGGTGCTGGTCGCCGTCAGTGGGCTACGCCTTCCGGGCACGGTGGTGGGCCTGATCCTGGCGGTGGGGGTGCTTGCGCTGGTGCACCGGGGCACCAGGACCACGGCCCGGGTGGTACGGGAGTCGACTCTCACGGTTGCGCGGCCGGCGAACCGGCACCTGCAGCTGTTCTTCCTGCCTGCGGCGGTCGGGATCACCAGCAGCGTCGCGCGGGTGGCTGAGCATCTGCTGCCGATCGGACTCGCGCTGGTGTCGACCTTCCTCGTTCTGCTGATCGGGATCGGCCTGCTCGCCCAGCGGCTGCTGCGGGCGGACGGCGCGCGGGGACCGGGACGGTGACGGCGGCGGCACTGGAGATGGTCGTGTCGACCGGAGGCACGGTGCTTGCCTACCTGGCCGCACTGTGGCTGTATCGCCGCTGCGGTCGCCACCCACTCCTCTCCCCCGTGGTGACCGCCACGCTGGTGCTGACCCTGATCCTGGAGCTGACCGGCACTGCGTACCCGGACTATCTCGGCGCCGTGCTGCCGTTGACGATCGGCCTGGCGCTGGCAACGGTGGCGCTGGCGGTGCCACTGCACACGGCGAGTAGCGCGCTGCTGCCATTGTGGCCGCGGCTGCTGGTGTTGTTCGGGTGTGCTGCAGCGCTGGCGATCACCCTCGCTACCGTGCCGCTCGCCGTCGCCGGAAGCCCGGACGATGTCTTGGCCTCGGCCCTCCCGCTATCGGTCACCACCCCGGTCACGGTGGAGATCTCGGCTCTCATCGGTGGCGACCCCTCGCTCTCCGCCGGGTTGGCGATCTGCTCCGGCATCCTCGGCGCGGTGCTGGCACCGCGGCTGCTGACCCTCGTCGGTGTGCACGACCCGCGCGCCCGCGGAATCGCCATCGGCGTCACCTCCCACGGGATCGGTACCTCGCGGGTGTTGCTGGACGAACCGGAGACGGGAGCGTGGTCGAGCGCGGCGATGGTGGTGCATGCCTTGGTGATGACGGCCGCGGTGCCGTTGGTGGCGCGGCTGCTCTAGGGGGTCAATCCTGGTCGATCAACGAGTGCTCTGGCGCCACCTCCGCGATGTCGAGCACCAACCAGTCACCATCGGCCCAGTCGAGCGTGACGCGGATGATCCGTTCCGCCGGGTCCGTGGCGCCAGCGGTATTCGGCTGCGTGAAGACCATCCGTGAGCGGACAACCACGTCCAGGTCCACCCAGTAGGTGTCGGGCGTGTCGGCCAGCGCAGCCTCGGCGTATCGTCCGACGATCTCGCCGTCGGTGGCATACCCGCCATTGGCGTAGAGGTCGGCCACCTCCTCGCGCAGGACGACGCAGAACTCACACTCCTCGGCGACGATCGCGTCCCATGGGCCAAGATCGCCGGTGTGCCAGCTGTAGCCGTAGAGCTCGGTGACATGCACGGCGACGTCGATCGCGGTCTGGATGGAGTTCGATCCCATCGATGCCGGGCGCTCTGGGACGGCAATCTCCGGACGCGCAGTCGGCGCGCCGGTACTCGTACTCGCTCCAGCGGTGGTCTGCGGCGCTCTCGACCCAGCCGTGGGACTTCCGGGGGCGGAGGACCGTTGCGCCGGATCACCGGGGGTGCACGCAGTGAGCAGCAGCAGCCCCAGCAGCAGAGCAGACAGCGTGCCCCGAGCGGCTCCTGTGATCGGTGAGTTCCTTGTCTTCGGCGTCATGCGCCCCAGCCTGCCTGAGCAGGAGGACCTCCCGCAGAACCCTGTGGATAACCTTCGATCAGACGAGATTCACGGTGCCGGTGGCCGGCAGATCAGCACCTCGCCATCCCCAGTGAGCGTCAGTTCTCCCGCGGCGTGCGGTGCCACCGCGGTGGCACCCTGCCGAAGCGCGGTCGTCCCGGCGGCATCCGTCACTTCGATCTGCCCCTCCAGCACGATCACGACGGCGAACCCCGCCTCCACCTGCACCTCACCCTGGACGCGTTCGCGCCCCAGGCGGAAGTACGGGTCGGCCGCCGCCGGGAACACCGACGGCCCGTAGCCGGCCGGGCGCACGAGCTCAGCCATCTCCTGCGGTGTGCGGGCGCGACGTTCCATCGCCTGCAGTGCCAGGTCGTACCCGATCCCGAGGTGACCGTCCTTCGGCCCGTCGATCGGGTAGCCCTTCCATTCGAGCATCAGCGAGAAGTCCTCCGGCTCCTGCAGTTCCACCAGGAACAATCCACCGCCGATGGCATGCAGCACCCCGGCAGGGACCAGCACCACATCGCCGGGATTCACCTGCACCTCGTGCATGAGTCCGAGGATCTCCTCGGCGTCCTGGCGCTCCAGGACGCCGGCGAGCTCGTCCGCGGTGAGGTCCTGCTTCAGGCCCAGGTGCAGGCTGCCGCCGGTGAGCAGGAACCACGCCTCGGTCTTCCCGTGCGGTGCCGCGAAGTGCGCCTTGGCGAACGCGCGGTCGGGGTGGGCGTGCACCGGCAGCCGCTCCCCCGCATCCAGCAGTTTGACCAGCACCATCGCGTCCGCTCCGTAGGCGGCCACGTGGTCGGCGCCGAGCCACCACTCGGGCTCGGCCTCGATGGCGTCCTTCAGCAGCCGCCCGTCCGGTAGCCGGGTGAGCCCCACCGGCGCCTCGCCATAGACGCAGGTCATCGAGCCGACCCAGTCCTCGGGTTCGTACTCGCCGACCCCGGCCTCGCCGCGCAGGTCCGCGAGGCTGCGTCCGCCTCGGTAGAAGCGCTCGGGTGGCCGGTTGGCAGCAACCTCGATGATCACGCGTTCACTCCTTCGCTGTGTCGCTCGCCGGCGTACGCCGCGAGCAGGCCGCCGACGAAAGTGTCGCCGAGGCCGATGGTGGTGGGGGTGTCGGTGCGCAGGTCGAGCGCCGGTACGCATGTGACGTCGCCGGCCTGCTCCAGCTGATGGGCTACGACGGCGGAGCCTGCCTGCACGGGAAGGGCCGCCGTCCGTTCATGGTCGGCTCGGGTGGCGCCGTCGCCGACGAGGTAGCGCGTCCCCGCGGCCACGACACCCGCCCGCAAGGCCGGGCGCAGCTGCTGTGCCAGCGGCCCGAGGGCGGCGGCCCAGTGCTGGGTGTGCACCACGAGGGTGCGTGCGCCGATCTGGGTCTGCGCCTCCCGCAGGGCTCCCTCGACGGCGCCCGCGTCGTTCAGATCGACGGTCCGGCCCAGGTGGCCGAACAGCTCGTCCTCGTTCATGCTGATGACGTCGGCGAGCTCGGCCATGGCGGCGAGCACCTGCTTGCCCAGGGCAGGCACGTGCTGGCCGGCGTCCTCGAAGAAGACCAGTGCGCCGTCGGGCATCTTCTCGATGACGCGGGCGACGCGCCGCAGGCGGTCGGTCACGAGGCCGGCATCCTGCATGCTGTTCAGGCCGGTGACCAGCAGCACGTTCAGCGAGGGCGCAACCTGCTCGATCTCATCGCTGAGCACCAGATCCCGGTTGGGCGGGTCGTTGACGTAAATGAGGCGGTTCGCCTTCGGCGCCGTCACCGCCAGCCGGTCGGTGCGCACGTGGGCGCCCCGCGGGAACTGCACGATCAGGTGCGGGTCGAGGGAGTCCTCACTCGCACTGCTCAGGCGGTGCACACCCGCGGGGAGCAGGTCACGCATGATGTCGTTGGTACTGACCAGGTGCACCATGCTGGGGATCCCGAGGGTCTGCATGACCAGGGCGGCGCGGATACCGGTGCCGCCGAGGGTCCAGCTGTGGTCGAATCTGGCCGGGAACGTCTCCAGCACGGAGGCGGAGGCCACGAATCGCTCCCCGCCGTGCCCGGCGCGAGCGAAGGCGAGGATGGAGATCACCAGACTGCGTTCGTCGGTGATCTCGATTGCGGTGTCGAGCTCGTGGTCGGCGATGCCGTGCTCAACCGCGAGGCGGGTGAGCACGGCATCGTCCCAGGTGATCTCGACGTCGACGTTGCCGCCGAATCCGAGAAGAACCTCCGGCGTCATGCCTCAGACCCGCGCCTGCACGCCGCTGATTCCCGGCACGCTGGAGGCCTGGCCATCGGCGCCGAAGAGCCGGATCTTGTGGGCGGCGACCTCCTTCATCGCCTCGATGCAGCGGGGCTGGATGGCGTTGGGTTCGCGCACCTTCGGATCCGCCAGCACGGCGCGCATCTCGTTGTGGTAGGCGACCTTGATGTCACTGGAGATGTTGATCTTGTTGATGCCGAGCTTGGCGGCCTGGCCGATCTCGGCGTCCGGGTTGCCCGAGCCACCGTGCAGCACGAGCGGGATCTGCACGGCCGCCTTGATCTCACGCAGCAGGTCGATCTTGATCTCCGGGGTGATCTCGGGCGGGAAAAGCCCGTGGGAGGTGCCGATGGCCACGGCGAGGCTGTCCACACCGGTCTGGCGGATGAACTCGACCGCTTCCTCCGGGGTGGTGTAGATGATTTCCTTGGCGCCTGCCTCGCCGTAGCTGTCCGCGGCGCCGATCGTGCCGAGCTCGGCCTCCACGCTCACGCCGACAGCGTGCGCGGTCTCGACGACCTTCTTGGTGATCCGCACGTTCTCCTCGAAGGAGTCCATCGACCGGTCGATCATGACCGAGGTGAATCCGACCTGGATGGCGGTGAGCATCTGCTCGTAGCTGGCGCCGTGGTCCCAGTGGATGGCGACCGGGATACTCGAGCGGTGCGCCCGCTCCCGGATGGCTGCCACGGCGTCGCGGCCGAAGTGGGCGAGCTCGTCGGGGTGGATCGCCGCGATCAAGGGGGCCTGCTCGGCTTCGCTGATCTCCATGATCCCGTTGAACATGGCGTAGTCGCTGACGTTGAACGCCGGAACGGCGTAGTTTCCCTCGTGGGCTGCGGTCAGCAGGGCGTTTCCGGTGGTGAGCACACTTTCTCCTTGTGGTGGTGGTGAATTCGATCGGTCAGTTCTTGACCGCGCCCGAGGTCAGGCCGCTCATGAAGTAGCGCTGGAAGAACAGGAACAGGGCGAGTACAGGAATGGAGCCGAGAATGCTCATTGCCATGATCTCGTTCCACTGGAACGAGTGCTGGCCCATAAGCAGCTGCAGCCCGATCGGCACGGTCCGCATGGATTCGCTACTGGTCAGCGTGAGGGCGAACAGGTACTCGTTCCAGGCGATCATGAACGTGTACACGCCGACTGAGACGATCCCAGGCACCGAGACCGGCACCAGCACGCGCCAGAGTGCGGTCATCGAGCTGCCGCCGTCCACCCTGACCGCTTCGTCCAGCTCCCGTGGGAGGGAGTTCATGTAGCTGGTCATCATGATGATCGCGTACGGCAAAGTGAACAGCATGTACGTGAAGATCAGACCGGGATAGGTGTCGTACATCTTCAGGGCGACGATGATCCCGAAGTACGGAATCAGCACGGTGATCGGTGGCACAGCCTGCACGCTGATGATGAGGAGCTTCAGCGGGTGCTTCATCCGGAACGTGAACCGGCTGAACGCATACGCCGCATGGATCGCCACCACGAGTGTGAGGATCGTGACGCAGATCGCCACCACATAGCTGTTGATGAAGAACCGCAGCCGGCTCGGGTCGCTCAGGATCGCCAGGTAGGCGTCGAAACTGAAGGATTCCGTCAACAACCTGGGAGGGAACTCGAAGATCTCCCGGTTGGACTTGAACGAGCTGGAGAGCATCCACAGCACCGGCAGGCCGGCGAACGCTGCTCCGGCGAGCAGACCGATCCAGATGAAGATGCGCGCCGGGATGTCGCGAACCGCATGCTTCGGGTTCTGCTGGTACTTCTTGTTCTTGGGCGTCGGTGCCTTGGTGGCGACAGCGGTCATGACTCCCTCGCCTTCTCGTGCCGCACGTAGAAGAACGCGAGCACCATCGAGACGAGCAGAACAAGCACGGCGCTGGCGGAGGCGAGGCCGAACTCGTAGTCGTCGAAGGCCAGCTTGTAGGTGTAGGTGGAGAGCATCTCGGTGGAGCTGAGGGGTCCGCCCCCGGTGGTCATCCAGATGAGCGCGAATTGCTGCGCGGAGGTCCAGATCATGTCGAGCAACAGCAGGCTGACGATGATCTGCCGCAGCTGCGGCAGGGTCACGTGGAAGAACTGCTGCACCGGGGAGGCGCCGTCCACACGGGCGGCTTCGTACAGGTCTCCAGGGATGCCCTGCAGCCCCGCGAGCAGGCTGACCATGAAGAACGGGTAGCCGGCCCAGATGTTGATGACTGTGACGGTGCCGAGCGCGAGCCGCGGGTCGGCGAGCCATTCCACATCGGTCGAGAGCAGGTAGTTGATCACACCGCTGGGTGCGAGCAGCATCCGCCACAGCACGGCGATCACGGCCACGGTGAACAGCCAGGGCATCACGTAGATCGCGCGGAGCACGGCCCTGCTGGTGACCGAGACGCGCTTGCTGTTGAGCAGCATGGCGAACGTGAGCCCGAGGATCATGTGCGCCACCACGCTCACCACGGTGAACACCACAGTGTTGCGCAGCGCGATGTGGAAGGTCGGATCGGTGGCGATCTCGATGAGGTTCGCCGGCCCCACGAACTCGGGATCGGGGTTGGTCACCACGTTGTCCATGAAGGCGTAGCCGATCACCAGCACGATCGGCAGCACCATGAGGACGGCGAGCAGGATCAGCGTGGGCGAGAGGAACGCGAGGGGTTCGAGGGCGCGGCCCAGGTGCGAACGCCGCCGGGGCGCCGGTGCTGCGGAGGTTCCCGACGGCGGAGGGTCGCCCGGACCTTCCGGCCTCGCCGTCGAGGCGGGTTCTGATGCGAGGGGTGTGATCATGGTGGTCCCCGTTCCCCTGCCCGCCACGTGTGCGCGGCGGGCAGGGTCTGGGTTGCCTCCTAGAACTCGTCGGACCAGGCGGCCTGGGTCTGGTCGAGCATCTGGGTGACGTCCTGGTCACCGTTGAGGGTGGCCTGGAGCTGCTCGGCGAAGGAGCGCATCAACTGTTCTGCTGCGGGGAGCCCGGAGAACTCGTTGACCGGTGTGGTGTTCTGGTAGATCTCGAAGGCGTCGGCCATCAGTGGGTCGTCCTCGACGAAGTCCGGCACGGCCTCGGTGTTGCCGGGGAATCCGTTGGCGATCGTGGAGAGGTCACCGTTGGTCTCGGTCTCCATCAGGTACTCGATCAGCGCGAATGCTTCCTCGGGGTGCTCGGTGCTCTCCGAGATGCCGATTCCCCAGGAGGCGTAAGTCAAACCAGAGTCACCGCTGAAGCCTTCCTCGGTGGGAATGGCCGAGACGCTGAAGTTGAGGTCCGGGTTGGTCTCCTGCAGCAGGTTGATGTGCGCCAGCGAGGAGATCATCATCCCGACGCGGCCGTTGGTGAACTCCTCAACCTTGTCCTGCTCCTTCATGGTGAACGAGCCCGGTGCGACGGCCCCGGCGTCCCACAGCTGCTGGACGTACTCGATCGCTGCGGTCATCTCCGGGTTCGTCAGATCGGGCTGACCGTCAGCGAGCATGGATCCGCCGGAGGACCACACCCACGGCATCACGTCGTTGAGCACGCCGTTCGGCTGCTCGAGAGAGAGGGGCAGCGCCCAGCCGGTGGTGTCGCCGCCGAGCTCGGAGATGGCCACGGCGGCGTCGAGGAACTCCTGGCGGGTGGTCGGTGGCGCGTCCACACCGGCTTCGGCGAGCAGGTCGTCATTGGTGAAGAGCGGGTAGATGAAGTTGACCACCGGGATCATGTAGGTCGCGCCGTCCACTTGGACCTGGCTGGCGAGCTGGCTGTCGTCGTAGCCGTACTCGCTCATCAGGGCGCTGAGGTCGGCGATCGCACCCTGGTTGGCGAAGTCGTTCACCCAGACGGCGTCCAGGCCCATCACGTCGGGCATCGTGCCGGAGGCGGAGCCTGCAAACAGTTGCTCCTGGGTGGAGGCGTAGGGCGCCGAGACGAGGTCGACGTTCACGCCGGGGTTCTCCTCCTCGAATCCGGCAATGATCTCGGCGAACGCGCCGTCGGGGAGCTCGGGCTCCCACCACTGGGCGAACTCGATGGTGACGTCGCCGTCGGCGCCGCCGCCGCCATCGCTACTGCAGCCTGCGGCCGCGACAAGACTCAGTGCGGCGAGGCCGGCCATACCGGCAACCCGCGTGCGTCGAGCACCAGTGCTCATGTCGTACTCCTGTCGTCTTCGTCAGTGCACTTCGCATGGCGCCTGCACCCTTGTGCCGCTCCATGCTGTTTTGTGCTGTGTTCTGCGACCTTAACGCCGGGTGAACAGATGCGTCAAGCAGTCGGGTGGACGGCCGTGCCGCGGACGCGCGGAGTTGTCGACCATGGGCACAATCTCGCCGAGATATGGTGACTTCTCGGCGGCGTGAGATGGAGGGCGTCAGCCGTCACCTCTGGGCTGGGCGCTCGCACTCCGTCAGTCCAGCGAACCCCGGCGCGCCGCAAGAACAGGCGAAGAGCCGAATCTCGTGCGCTGTTTCATGCCGCTTTCTGCGGCGAAGTGACAAGCGTTGTGCTACCAATGGGTGCATGTCATCTGCAGATGTGGACACTCAGGACCGTTCCCGCCACCTGCCGGCTCACCGGCGCGGGTCGTTGGCAGACTTTGTCGCCGAGCGCGGTCAAGTGGCCGTCGGGGAGCTTGCTGAGCGGTTCGGTGTGTCCATCGACACGATCCGCCGGGATCTGGACCAGCTGGATGCGGACGGACTGCTGATCCGCACGCACGGCGGTGCGGTGAGCAAGTCGGCGGCGCCGGTGGGTGACCGCAAACTGGATCTGCGGCTACGGCTGCATACCGAGCAGAAGGAGGCGATCGCGGCGCTGGCGGCGCGGCTGGTGCAGGACGATTCGGTGATCATGCTCAACGGCGGCACGACGACACTGGCGGTGATGCGGCATCTGCGCGACAGGCGGGGGCTGACGATCGCGACGAACAACTTGCGCATCCCGGCAGAGCTACCGGCGGGCATGGAGTGCGAGCTGTACGTCTTCGGCGGGCATGTGCGCACGGTCGCCCAGACGACCACGGGTGCTGTGTCATTCGCGGTGACGAACCGGCCCGACGAGATCACGGTCCGGGCGGACATCGCGATCATCGGTGTCGGTGCGGTCGCGACAAGCGGGTTCTCCACCAGCAATGTCGGGGACGCCGCGATGATGGCCGAGATGATGGACCATGCCGAGCAGGTGGCGGTGGTGGCGGACTCGTCCAAGTTCTCCAGGCACCTGTTCGCGCAGATCGCCTCCCTGGACCGGGCGACCTACCTGGTGACCGACATCGCTCCCCCGCCACCCATCGCCGCAAGCCTCGAGGAGGCCGGGGTCTCGGTGATCACACCCTGAGCTCGTTCACGGGTGCCCGGCGTGGCGTGGTGCGGTCAGAAGATGACGGGAATACTGCCAACGCTTGCGTATTTGGGCCTACTTGGCAGTATGACCGTCGATTTCATCCCAGCCCGGCCAGGTGAGGTCAGTTCCGATCGGCCTGCGGACCCGGCACCAACCGGGTCCTGACCTCCAACACCTCAAACGGATCAGACACGCTCGTGGTCTGCGCCGTCCCCGCAATCGGGATCCACGGACCCTGACCAGCGACCTGGAACTCCCCCACCCATGTCGTCGTCAATGACACCCGACGCTCCTCGGCCACCGCACTGTAGGCATGAGCGACCGTGTAATCCGGATACGGCAACCCCGGATCGGTAGTCACCACCGGATCCGACCCATCCCCGAAATCCCAGGCAAACTCCACCGGCGTCGCCCGCACCGCCACCTCAAACCCCAACACCTGCGTCGAGAGCACCTGTGGATCACCCGAGGTGTACGCAATCGTGTCCAGATTCACCACCGTCCACGACTGCCCCTCCGGCTGCACCCGCACCTGCGCAGGCACCAACGGCAACTCAGCAAAATCAGATGCCGACACCAAGATGATCACCGGCACCGGATCATCCGCCTCCTCACCATCCTCGGCAGGCTCATCATCAGTCGGCCGATCATCACACGGCACCAAACCCGCCACCGGCACCGCATCATCAGTCACCACACACATCCCATCCGGACCATCGAACTCAAACAATGACGGATTTGGAGACGCGATGATGCCAATGCCAACAGTTCCACCGGGGCTATCAGCCTCGTTGGCAGCATGCTCTGCGGCCTTCTCAGAAGTCCACGCCTGCTCTGCCTCAGTCTGAGCGGTGCCATTGGTGGATTCGTTGTCCCAACGGACGTTGACGTCCGGGTCTGGAGCGGGCTCCGGCACCGCGGTGAGCAGCAGCGCTGCGGCTAGGCCAGCCCGCGCGATCATGACTCGGCCTCATGGTTCCAGGCGTCGATGACACGCCACCGATCGTCCACCCAGATCAACGCGACACGTGCCGAACGCTCGGCCCCATCGTAGTGCTCACGTGTTCCATCACTACGGACGTCTTCGGACGATTCGAACGACAGCTCGAGCTCGACAATGTAGACATCGTCGACCTCCTGGTCGTCATATGGGCCGCCACCATCTGCGCTCAGAACCTCAACCGCGCCGCCTACGGCATATCCACCCCCTGCATGTAGGTCGACTGCACCAGAGCGCGCTGTCGCGCAGAAGTTCTCACACCGATCTTCATCAACAATCGCGTCCCACTCAGTGAATTCACCGGAGGCATAGATGTACGGATACAAACGCATGAAATACTCCGCCGCCGCAATCGCCCCCTCCACCGACTCCTTCTCCATCGCCACCGGCCGCTCCGGCGGATCTACCTCCGGCCGCTCGTCCGTCGGCTCCTCTGTCGGCTCACCCGACTCCGAAGGCGAGGCACTCGTCGAGGTGGGCTCCGCCGTCGGAGCTGGCTCAGTATCAGAAGGCGTACACGCCCCCAGCACCACCCCCACAGCCGACGCGAGCACAACACCACGCCACCCGACCCACACGCTCCCCCGAGAAATCATGCGCACGAGACTGCCACAGGTCACCGCAGCGCCGCAGGCCCCTTGTGGATAGTCCACCCACCGGGTCAGGCAATCCCACCCCGCTGCACCGGAGCCGTCTCCGGGGCCCGCAACCACGGCAGCGTCGCCGCGAGCGCCACCACCCCGGTCACCGCGAACGCCCAGCCGAACCCTGCCTGATCGGCCACCACGCCGATGAGGATGGGGCCGAGGATCGCCCCGGAGTCCTGCGCCATCTGGAAGGCGGCCAGCACCTTGCTCCCGTTGCGGTCGCTGCCCACCACGTCGGCGAGTGACGCCTGCTGCGCGGGGTTGAGTAGACCCGCGCCCACTCCCGAGAACACCGAGACAGCGAGCAGTGCCACCAGCGAGGTCGCCACCCCCATCACACCGAGCCCGAGCGCGGTCATCACCAGCCCCGTCAGCACCACCGGCCGGCGCCCGGCCGAGTCGGCCCACCGCCCGGAGATCTGCAACGCACCCGCCGTCCCCACCGATGCACTGGCGAGCGCAGCACCGGCCACCCAGGTGGCGTCGTGGACGGCAACGGCCAGCTGCGGCAACACGGCCACCCGCACGCCGAAGTTGCACCACCCATTGGCGAATCCGGAGACCAGGGCCGCCCGAAAGGTCCGGTTCGCCCACGCCTGTGCCACCCGCATCGGCGGCCGTTCGGGCTCATCCGGCGCCGGGCGCATTCGCGCTCCCCGGAGCCGCACCGCCACGATCGCCGCCGCGACGAACAGGAACACCGCGTACACCACAAACGGCACCCGTAGCCCCAGCTCGGCCAGCAGCCCGCCAAGGACCGGCCCGAGCATCCCGCCGAGCAGGAACGCCGTCGCGTACGCCGAGGAGCACCTGCCCCGGATCTCCGGCGGAGCGAGTCGCACCACCATCGCCATGGCCGACACCGTGAACATGGTCGATCCGATGCCTCCCACCCCGCGCAGCACCAGCAGTTGCACGTAGGACTGGGCGAACGCCGTCGCCAGCGAACTGAGCGCCACGACCACGAGCCCGGTCAGGTACACCGGCCTCTCACCCAGGCGCGCCACCAGCGCCCCGCCGGCGGGAGCGAACACGAGCCGGAAGAAGGCGAATGCGCTCACCACGACGGAGGCGGCGGCCACACCCACGTTGAAGGACCGGGCGTAGGCAGGTAGCACCGGAGAGACCAGGCCGAAGCCGATCGCGATCACGAACGCGGCGACCACCAGCACCTTGATCTCGGCGGGGATGGCGGGCCTGGTCACGATCATCGAGTCTAGGCAGCCCACGACGGCGTCCCTCACCTCCCGCGAACCGGTTGCGCTGATCGAGATCTAGGCCACAGTGGTGTGGCATGGCCAGTTCCGAGATCCGCACCGACGTGGCCGGGCGAGACATCCCCCAACTGGGGTCCGTATTCGGGGCCTCCTTATCCTTCGCGCTGGCGTTCATCGTCTTCGGTCTGGTCTTCCCGGCGACGCTCCAGGACGGGTTGTCGGCTCTGCAACGCGTCGTGGTCACCACGTTCGGTCCGGTCTACGTGGGCGCGGTGGCGGTGGTGCTGGTGCTGATGCTCGCCGTCGCGCTCTCCCCAGTCGGCCGGCTCCAACTGGGCAAACCCGGGCGCCGCCCCGAGTTCGGGTGGCCGTCGTGGCTGGCGATGCTGATGAGCGCCGGGGTGGGCCTGAGTTTCCTGTTCTGGGGCACGGCTCAGCCGCTGTTGCACGCGGTGGATCCACCCCCGGGGACGGCGCAGGCCGGCACTGCGGAGGCCGCTGCCATGGGATTGCGGTATTCGTTGTTCTTCTGGGGGCCGCACGCCTGGGCGCTGTACGCGGGGGTGGCCGTTCCGGTTGCCTATGCCGCGTTCCGCAAGGACCGCCCGGTGCTGATCAGCTCAGCCCTGTACGCCCTGATGGGCGAGTCCACCCGGCGCTGGCCGGGCAAGATCATCGACCTGCTCGCCGTCATCGCGATCCTGTTCGGGGTGGCCACCTCGCTGGGCCTGGGTACGCGGGAGCTGAACGAGGGGCTGGCGCATGCGTTCGGGGTGCCGATCTCCTATGGCGCGAAGGTGGCGATCATCGTCGGGCTCATGACGGTCTCGACGATCTCGGCGATGACGGGACTGGGCCGTGGGATCCGGTGGCTGAGTCTGGCCAATGGGGTGCTGTGCTCGGCGTTGGTGGTGTTCACGTTCTTCTGGGGGCCGACGAGGGACCTGATCGGCGATCTCGGCACCATGGTCGGCGGGTTCGTGACCCACCTGCCCGGGATGTCCCTGGCCACGGAGACTCCCGGGAACAGCTGGGAGGCAGGGTGGACGTTCTTCTTCTGGGCGTGGTGGATCGCCTGGGCACCGTTCGTGGGCACGTTCATCGCCCGGATCTCGCGGGGGCGGACCATCCGCAGCGTGGTGGCCGGGGTCGTGCTGGTGCCGGGGTCGATCAGCGCGGTGTGGTTCTCGGTATTCGGCGGCACCGCCCTGAACCGGGTGGAGTCGGGCACGGTCGATCCGAGCCTGGTGGCGGGGAATGTGAAGTCGGCGCTCACGGTGGAGGTCTTCGGCACGCTTCCTCTGCCTGGGGTCGTCGCCGTCGTGGTGGCGATCGTGCTGGCGTTGCTGTTCATCACCTCGGCCGACTCGGCCTCGTTCATGCTCGGCAGCACCACCTCCGGGGGCAGTCTGAAGCCGCCGCGACCGGTGCGGCTGCTGTGGTCCTTCTCAGCGGCGTTCGCTGCCGTGCTGCTGCTCGCCGGCGGCGTCTCTGCCCTGCAGGGTGCCGCGGTCGTGGCCGCCGTGCCGTTCACGGTGATCCTCCTGGCGGTGTGCGTCTCGTTCGTGCTGATGGTGGTGCGGGACCTGCGCCGGCCGGGCGGTCCGTGGCTGGAGTCCTCCAGCGGTCCGTCACCCGGGCAACGGGCTGGTCCGCGATGAGCTAGAATCTGACTGCAACGCTGTCAATGCTTGCAGAACCGGGAGGCGCGAGGATGGCAACAGTCACGGTCCGGAACCTGCCTGAGCACACGCGTCGGGCGTTGAAGGCGCGCGCCGCCCAGCACGATCGATCGATGGAAGCCGAGATCCGGGCCATATTGGAGGATGCGGTCGCGGAACGGACGTTCATCGTCGATTGGATCCACACAGCGCACGAACTCGAGGGTGTCGATCTGACCCTGCCTGAACGCCAACAACCGCGCTCGGTTGAACTCACGTGATCGTCGTCGATACCAACGTCCTCTCGGAACCGCTGCGCCCATCCCCCGACCCGCTGGTGCTCGCATGGCTGGCCGGACACCAGCAACAGATCGCCCTGACCACCATCTCCATCGCAGAGTTGCTCTATGGCGCACGCCGCCTGCCGAAGGGGCGCGGGCAATCGCATCTTCTGGCGGCGATCGATCAGCTCGTCGAAAGTGCCGCTGACCGTCTCTATGATTTTGATCGTGCGGCCGCAGCCTCGTATGCAAGTCTCCGCTCGGAGCGGGACCGTGCAGGCCAGCCCGGCGCGACCGAAGACCTAATGATCGCAGGGATCTGCCGCGTTCACCACGCTTCACTCGCCACCCGCAACGGACGTGACTTCCTGGGCTGTGGGCTACAGCTGATCGACCCGTGGAGTCCTCACACGACGCAGCCCTGAGACGACCGAGCGAGACAGTCTCACCACTCTGCGAGCAGTTCGTCCTCCCCGGGTGCGGCCAGCGACAGCACCGTCCGCTGCACGAGCGGGTGCGCGTCGAGGTGGTCCTCGACCGCCTGCAGTCGCTGCTGCAGCACCGATTCGCGATCGTCCTCGGTCAGGTCCACGGAGGCGACCACGAAGATCTTCGCCGGGCCCACGTACTCCATGTGGGCGAAGGTCACCCGCTCGACGCCCGGTGCGGTACGTAGCCGCTCCAGCAGCGTCTTCCGGGCCAGGCCGTCCACCGACTGCCCGACCAGGAACTGGCCGTTGCGCACGAGCAGGATCAGCGCGACCACGCCGAGCAACACACCCACGCAGATGGAGCCGATCGCATCGTAGATCGCGTCTCCGGTGAGCTGGTGCGCGGCCAGTCCGCCGGCCGCCACGAGCAGGCCGACCAGCGCGGCCAGATCCTCGAAGAACACGGCCCGCAACGTGGTCTGGGAGGTACCGAGCACGAACCGGAACGGATGCACCCGAGCGCGTGCGGCATCGCTGCGGGTCTGACGGAGCGCCTGGGTGAAGGAGATGCCTTCGAGCACGAAGGCCACCGCGAGCACCACGTAGCTGAGCGTGTAGTCCGCGACCTCCTCCCGGTTGCCGAGTTCGGAGATGCCGTGGGTGATCGAGACGATCGACCCGGCCACGAACAGGCCGAACGCCGCCACCATCGACCACACGAACGCCGCCCTCCCGTAGCCGAGAGGATGCGCGGCATCGGCGGGTTTCGCTCCACGACGCTCGGCCACCAGCAACAGCGCCTCGTTGCCGGTGTCGGCCCACGAGTGCGCGGCCTCGGCCACCATGGACGCCGAACCGGAGAGCACGGCAGCCACCGTCTTCGCGGCCGCCACCAAGGCGTTCGCGATCAAAGCGATCACCACGGTGAGCACGCTCTGCGGCGCCTCGGGCGACTTCTCGCTCATGGTCTGCACCACCCCTCATCGCCGCGTCGGCGCTGGATGTGAGTCTGCGGCGATCCTACGACCACGACTCCCCCAAGGGTCAGCAGCGACGAAACATGACTGTGACGCAACGGTCATACCGCCGTGTCGGCCACTTCGTAGCCTCAGGTCATCAAGACTCCAGGAGGAAACGCCATGGCTGAGATGCCGACCATCAAGAACACCCGCGAGCTGACCGCCTACCGCATCACCGCCGAAGACACGGTCACGCTGTGCCCGCTGACCGGCCCAGTTGACGGCTCCCCCACGAGCGTTTTCTTCGAGATCTGGGACCCGGAGGGCGTCCAGTCGGACAATTCTCACCCCGCGTCGGTGGAGATCTTCTTCTTCGTCCAGGGCGAGGGGCTCGCGCAGTCGGACGAGCACAGCGTGCCCGTGGCTGCCGGGGACGTACTGGTCCTGCCGGCCACCTCGGTGCACCACATCAAGAACACCTCGACCACCGAGCGACTGTTCGCGGTGACGATCATGTGCAATGACCTCGGCTCCCAGCCGGAGGATTCCTCGATGTCGGGATTCTACGAACTGGTCGCAGCCGGGGTGCCGGTGGAACTGGATCCCGAGGCACGGGAGGTGTTCCACCGCAACGCCGGCAGGATCGCCTCGTTCGCCGCGTCCCACTGAGTTCCGCGACGCCGGATCTCATCGCTCAGATGTCATTCCGGCCGGTTCCCACACGAATCCGTCGGGGTCGGTGAAGGCAGGGCCGTCCGAGCCGAGCACCACTCGGTGCGAGCCGGATCCGGCCGGGTCGGCGCCCACTTCCTTCGCGGCAGTCTTCCGCGGATAGACGGCGAGCGTGAGTCCCCCGTCGGTGCCACCGAGCTCGGCGTACTTGCCACCGAAGCTGCGTCCAGCGTGCATGCCCTGGGAGATATAGAAGCGCTTGCTTGCCTTGACGTCGTCCACACCGAGCAGCACGACGAGGTTATCGAACTCGGGCACTGCTTCTCCGGTGTCCTTCTTGGAGGAGGAAGCGAACTTCCAGATCGCACCGTCCGGGGAGGCAACGATTGCCCCGTACCCCCAGAACGAGGTCGAGGCGGGCTGGAGAACGGAAGCTCCGCCGTCGAGGGCCACTTGCAGCAGTGCGTCCACGTGGCCGCGCGACGGCGCCACGAGCGAGAGGGAGAAGCCGCGGAATCCCGTGGTCGGTTCGTCGGAATGGGCGGCGCTGACACGGTCAGCCACCCCGAGCGCCTGACACAGCGCGCGTGTCGGCTCGGGGTTCTCACACCCGAGGGTGAGGGACATCAGGGCAGTCATGGGGCTTCCTTTCGCGAGGTGGGTTCTCGTCCGCACTCCTCACGCTAGGCGCGACCCGCCGCCAGGGCTTCTCGATTCCTGACCGGTTGCCCTCAGGCTTCTGCCAGACGTCGCTCGAGCCCGTCCAGGATCAGCTCGAGGCCGTTGTCGAACTCGGCGGTGTAGGTGTACGCGCCGCTGACCACGGTGGACATCACCTCGGTCAGGTGGGGGTACTCGGCTGCGGGCGGGTCCATCGAGATGGCCACATCCCAGGCGCCCTGGAACGTCTGGAAGGGCAGGTTCAGCTCGGTGAGTACGAAGCCGTAGACGTAGGAGTCGATGGCGGAGAATGCCTGCAGCGCGAGCGCCACGGTGAACCCGTTGCCCCGCAGGCAGCCGAGGACGGCGTTGTGGTGAGTGAGCAAGGCGGGTCCGGGATCGGGGCGTGACTCGATCAGCCCCAATGCCCACGGGTGGGCGGCGAGCACCGACCGGGCTGAGGCAGCGCGCGCCTGCATGGCGGGCCGCCATGGGGTTCCCGGTTCAGGGAGTTCGATCTGGGCGAAGATCCAGTCGGCCAGCGCATCGAGCAGGGCGCTCTTGCTGGCCACGTGGTGGTAGAGCGACATCGCTTCGACACCCAGCTGCTTGCCAACGTTGCGCATGCTCGCGGCGGTCAGTCCGCCCTCGTCGGCCACGGCAACCGCGGCGGCAACGATGCGCTCGCGCGTCAGGGCCGGGCGGTCGGTCACTGTTCACCTCTGCGCTGGGTAGTCCCGCAACGTTTACGCGTGTAAGGTTACCGTGCCACTGGGCTTACGCCGTAAGGAGCAGGTGATGCGAGCAGCAGTCGTCCAGCAGTACGGTCCACCGGAGGTGGCCCACATGCGGGAAATCCCGCGCCCGCAGCCGCGGGCGGGTGAGGTGCTGGTACGGGTGCACGCGGCAGCCGTCACCGCGGCCGACGCCCGGATTCGCGGCGCGAGCTTCCCGCCCGGGTTCGGCGTGCTCAGCCGGTTGGCACTCGGGATCCGCCGCCCGCGGCGGCAGGTGCTGGGTAGCGCCTTCTCCGGTGAGGTCGTGCAAGCCGTCGACGGCGGCCCTTCCGTGGGCGAGCAGGTGTGCGGCATGTCCGGGGCCAGGTTCGGCGCGCACGCCGAGTACATCGCAGTGCCTAACGACCGGGTGGTCCGCACGCCGGCGACGGTCAGTCACGAGCAGGCCGCTGGGATGCTGTTCGGCGGCACCACCGCGCTGTTCTTCCTCCGGGACAAGGCGCGGGTCGGGCCCGGGATGACGGTGCTGGTGATCGGCGCCTCGGGGGCGGTGGGGACGAACGCGGTGCAGCTGGCACGGCACCTCGGCGCCACTGTCACCGGCGCGACGAGCACCCCGAACCTGGATCTTGTTTCGTCCCTGGGTGCGGACACCATCGACTACACCCGCACCAGCGCCACCGAACTGGATCGGCACTACGACGTGGTGCTGGACGCCACCGGCACCCTCTCCCCCGCAGCCGGCCGGAGGCTGGTGGCTCCGGGCGGGACACTGGCGCTGGTCGCGGCGAGCCTATGGCAGATCCTCGGCTCCGTGGGCCGGGCCACGGCGGGCGCAGCACCGGAACGGGCGGCCGACTTCACGTACCTGCTGGACCTGATGGACCAAGGCGCCCTCACCGCCGTCATCGACCAGGACCTTGACCTTGACGAGATCGCGACCGCACACGCCCGGGTGGACTCCGGGCGCAAGGTCGGCAACATCATCGTGCGGCCCTGAGCTCTCGGACACGTTCCCGGGTCGTAAGGTCATGCCATGCGGCGAGTTCAGGTCCTGACGGCGGCGCTCGCCAGCGCACTTGCGTTCGCCGGGTGCAGCGCAGCGGGGCAGGAGCAGGGCGAGGAAAGCGAACCGGTGCGACTCGAGTACGGAGCAGCACCGGAGCAGTTCGGCGATCTGAGCGTGCCGGAAGGCGCGGACCAGACACAGGCGCGCCCCGCCGTCGTGCTCATTCATGGCGGGTTCTGGCAGGACGCCTACGAGCTCGACCTCATGGAACCGCTGGCGACGGACCTGACCGGACGAGGGTACGTCGTCTGGAACATCGAGTACCGCAAGGTCGGTGAATCCGGCGGCGGGTATCCAGGGACGATGGCGGACGTCGCGGCGGCGATCGATCATCTTGCCGTGCTGGCCGAAGAGCACCCGATCGACCTGGATCGCGTGGCCGTGGTGGGCCATTCCGCGGGCGGGCACCTGAGTCTGTGGGCGGGAACCCGGGAGGACCCGGTGGTCGAGCCGGTGCTGGTGGTCGGTCAGGCGCCGGTGGCTGATCTCGCGGCCGCCGCCACGTCGGATCTGGGCGGTACGGCAGTCACGGAGTTGATGGGCGCGGCACCGGACCAGGATCCGCAGGCGTACGCGGCGGCCTCCCCCGCCGAGCGACTGCCGGGCAATGCCGCAGCTGATCGTGCAGGGTGGCGCGGACACGATCGTGCCGGAGCCCTACGTGGCCGGGTACGTGGATCTGGCTCGCGAGGCCGGGGCCGAGATCGAGTACGTGGTGGACGAGAGCGCCGATCACTTTGCAGTGATCAGTCCGCAGCACGGACTGTGGGAGGCGGTGGTGGATCGGCTACCCGAGATCCGGTGACGGTGCGCCGCCGGTGCTGGGTCGGCCAGGAGAGACCCGTGGTTCTCCCAGGAGTGGGAGAAGGCCTGGGAGCCGCACCTGCCCGAGCTGGACGAGGCGCTGCGATGGGCTGTGAACTGGCTCAGGTGACCTGAAGCCCTCACCGGCCCTCCCAGTTCACCACTACCTTGCGCACGGTCCGCACCAGCACATTCAGCGCGATACCCAGGGCGGAGAGGATGATCAGGAGCGCAAACACCGCAGCGGTCTCCATCCGCCCCTGCGCCTGCAGGATGAGTACGCCTAGGCCCTCCTGAGCGCCGACGAACTCGGCCACGATCGCCCCGATCATCGAGTTGGCGACGGCCAGTTCGAGACCGCTGAAGATCTGTGGGAGCGCCGCGGGGATCATCAGCCGCATCCGCAGTTGCAACGGCGAGGCCCCGTTCACGCGGAAGAGGTCGATCTGGTCCTTGTCCACGCTGCGCAGCCCGTGGATGGTGTTGACCAGCACCGGGAAGAACGCCAGCAGCACCACGACCACCACCTTCGAGGGCAGGCCGAAGCCGAACCAGATCACGAACAGCGGCGCGACGGCGACCTTCGGGATGGACTCGATCGCCACGATGTAGGGAAAGACCACCCCGTACACGCGCGGCAGCTGGGCCAGGGTGACTGCCAGCGCCAAGCCGAGCGCCACACCGATACCCAGCCCGAGGAGCACCTCGGTCATCGTCGCACCGGCGTTGCTGAGATAGCGCGGGAACGCTTCGGGGTCGAACAGCGCGTTCAGCACGTCACTGAGGACCGGTACGACGTAGCTGGGGGTGCCGAGCGCCGTCGGGAGGAACTGCCAGGCGAGCAGCACGACGGCCAGTACCGAGAGGGTGCCGACCAGCTGACCGCTGCGCCCACTCCCGCGGGCACTGCGCATCGCGGAGAGAGTGCTCATGCTGCTGCCTCCTTCTCGAAGTGACGCCGGATGGTGGAGCACAGCGCCCCGAACTCGGGGGTGCCGAGTAGCTCGAGGGTGCGTTCCGGGCCGAACGGCACCTCCACTTGGTCCACGATTCGCCCCGGCCGGGGGCTCATCACGATCACCCGTTGGGCGAGGAACACTGCCTCGGGGATGGAGTGGGTGATGAGCACGACGGTCTTGTGGGTCTCTCGCCAGATGCGGTTGACCTCGACGTTGAGCAGATCGCGGGTCATCGCATCCAACGCCCCGAACGGTTCGTCCATCAACAACATGGACGGTTCGTGCACGAGCGCCCGGCAGATCGCGGCCCGCTGCTGCATCCCGCCGGAGAGCTCGTGCGGGCGTTTGCTGGCGAAGTCGGTCAGGCCCACCATCTCCAGCAGCTCATCGGCTGCCGCGCGGTCTGCCTTGCTGGGCCGGCGCTGAAGCGAGACCGGCAGCAGCACGTTCGAGCGCACGTCCTGCCAGGGCAACAGCGTGGCCTTCTGGAAGACCATCCCGACATCGGCTGCCCCGCTGCCCAGCTCACGCCCGCCAAGGGTTCCCACCCCGGAGGTGTGGTGCTCGAGGCCGGCGAGGATCTTCAGCAACGTGGTCTTGCCGCAGCCGGAGGGCCCCACGATCGCGACGAACTCGCCGTCGTCGATGCGCAGGTCCACATCGGTCAGGGCAGTCACGTCCCCGGTGCGTGTCGGGTAGACCTTGCCGAGTTGTTCGAGCTCGACGATGGGCGAGATCGTCATAGCGAGACTCCGTAGACGTCGCAGAGGTTCTGGTGCAGGACCCGCTCGACGAGCCAGCCGGCCTGCCGGCGGGTCCAGAGCCCGTCGCTCACTCCGGACTCGAGCACGCCGTCGAGGGCGGTGCGCGCCCGGCGGGTGGAAGACACGTGCATCTCGGGCGAGCCGGTATCCGTGCCATACATCACGCGGTTGGCGGGGAGCAGTTCCAACCACTCCTCCAGCACCCGGGTGACGGTGTGGTGCTGCAGGTACGGCATCCAGGAGAAGTCCAGGTGCACGTTGCCGTGCATCTGGGCCAGCGCCGTCAGGTTGGAGGAGTAGGGGAAGCCGCCGTGGATGAGGATGATCTGCAGCCGGTTCAGGGCCGGGTCGCCGATGAGTTCCTCCAGCAGCAGCGGGTTCGCGGTGCTGATCCGCAGACCGGGTTCGGTGTGACCGAACCCGGTGTGGATCTGTACCGGCATCCCCTCGGCTGCCGCCCACTCCAGGATCCGGAAGGCGAGGTGGTCGGCGAGCACCTTGTGGGAGGTGGCGTCGATTCCTGACGGCGCAGGGATCGTTCCGTACTCCCGCTCGCCGGCCGTGGCGCCGGCCAGGTCCGCCCACGCCGTCAGGGCCTCGGCTCGGTCCACGCGCTGGAACTGCAGCGTGCGTACGTAGGCGGAGGCGATCTTCAGGCCGATGAATCCCTCGGCCCTGCGGTGCCGGAGAGAATCCAGCACGAACTCCTCGTACGCCTCCAGCGTGGCCGGCACATCAGTGCCGGCGATCTCCAGCTGACGCTCGAGCACCCGGGCGAAGATCCGCCGGAAGCGTGGTGCATCGGTCCCCCGTCCGGTCCACGTGGGGTGCCCGAACGGGAACAGGTAGGGGTCGATACGGGCGATCGGCTTGTACCGGGCGTGCGGCCAGGCCACCGGGTCGATCTCGGGAATGTCGGTGAGGACGGCGGCGGTATCGGAGAGCAGCAGCGCGCGGTCGTACAGGCCCGGGAAGTCCTCGATGCGGGACTGCTTCGAGACGGCGATGGTCTCCTCGCGGCTCAGGCGGCCGTACAGCGCCTCGCAGCCTTCCCGGAGCGCGGCGGCATGCACGGTGGTGGACTGCCACCGCAGGCTCTGTTCGATGAGGGCGGGGATGCCGAGCCGCTGGCCTAGCTCGGCTGCCTCGGCCGGGCGATCGGATTCCACCAGGGCCATGTAGGCCTGGTAGTCGGCGTGGTCGAGGTGCCCCTCCACGTGGCCCATCGCGTTCTCGATCTCGTAGGAGTCGATCCCGGAGATGCGCTGGCCGGGGCGGACGTAGCCGGCGTGGGAGTGATGGTCGATGGCGGGCACGCCCGCGGTGTAGGTCAGCTCGCTCACGGGGTCCACTCCTGTGCCTCGGCGATGACGGCGTCACCGTCGAAGTCGTTGTAGTCGGCCACCAGCGTGTTGGGTACGTGGGCAGCGGCGTCGATTTCGGTGTCGATGATGGAGGACTCGAGCGCGAAGTCGGCCCAGGACTGGATGGCCTCGTCGGAGTAGGCGCCCCAGGTGCCGTTGGCTTGGGGGTCGCCGGCCACGAGGAGTTCGATCCGGCGTTCGAGGGCCACGAGGTCGGTGGCGAGTTGTTCGTCCTCACTCACCCCGGCCAGTCGGGTCTGGGGGTAGTCGGCGTACATGATCCGCAGCGCCGCCTCCGGGTTGGTGGCGGTGAACAGGGTCGCGCGGGCCACTGCACGTCCGAAGCCGGCCACAGCCTCGGAACTGTCCTCCAGATACTCCGGGGAGGTGAAGTAGGTGGTGGAGAACAAGGACGCCACCTCCGGTGTGGTGAAGTACCGCAACTCGGTGCCGTTCTCCTCGAAGGCGGCGTACTCGGTGTCCCACAAGGACAGGGCCTGCACCTGATCGGTCTCGAGCGCCTGCAGGGCTGCGGCACCCACACCGACGGCCACGTTGCTGAAGTCCTCGTCCTCGACGAACGCGATGGAGTTCAGGATGCCGTTGGACAGCTGCAGGTTGGAGCTACCGAGACTGGACTGACCGATGGCGGCGCCCTGGAGGTCCTCGAGGGACTCGATGCCGGAGTCCGCGAGCACGGCGATGGAACCGGTCTGTTCGCGGATGTAGTTGTAGACCAGTTGGACGTCTTCGCCGTCGGCAATGGTCTGCCACAACGGCTCCGCCGGGGTGGAGCCGATCTCCAGGGAGCCGGTGTTGACGCCCTGCACGATGGAGACCGAGTCGGTGGTGTGGACGATCTCGACGTCGAGGCCTTCGTCGGCGAAGTAGCCCATGTGCTCGGCCACGGCCATGGGTGAGTTGTTAGCGCCCATCTGCGTCGGGATGCCGAAGCGCAGTGGGGTCAGTTCCTCGCTGGTCTCGCTCGAGGCTCCGGAGGAGCAGGCGGCGAGCGTGGCTGCTAGTGCAGCCGAGGCGAGTACGGCCAGAGGTGTACGGGACATGGTGGGGTCCTTTCGGGTGTGCGGAAGCAGACCCAGGGGGCGCTTGCGCGTGGGTCGGGCTGCGGCGTCGGGCCGCGGTGACGGACGGCGAGGCTGCGGGAGGGGTGGGTGTCGCCGTCGTGAGAGGGACGCCTGGGATCAGACGCCCGGCTGGTCCTTCCATACCGGTACGGAGGGTGGGGTAACCACCCAGACCGCTTCGGCATCGTCGGGACCGGGATTGCGGACGTGGTGGGGTGTGGACGTGCGGAACTCGACGCTGTCGCCGGCCTGAAGTACGTGGTTCTCGCCGCCGATGGTGATACGCAGGATCCCTCGGGTCACGAGGCAGATCTCCTGGGAGTCACCGTGGGTGTAGTGCTCGTTGCCGGTGCCCTGGCCGGGGGCGTACTCGGAGACGAGCACTTCGACATTGCCGATGGGGGGTTGGGTGATGCCGTAGTGGGCGACGTCCCCGTCGGAGAATAGGCGGGGGCGTTCGGACCGGCGCAGCACGCGTCCGTGCTCCGGTGCCGGTTGGAACAGCTCCAGCCACGTGATGCCGAAAGCCGCCGCAATGGCGCGTACCACCGCGATGCTGGCGTTCTTGTGCCCGTTCTCGATCTGGCTGATGTAGCCCGGGCTGACGCCGGCGCGGCCGGCCAGGTCACGCATGGACAGGCCGGTCGTGGCACGCAGTTCACGGATCCGCTCACCGAGTGCTTCGTTGTCGGGCTGTTCCATCTCGTGCTCCTCGCCAGTAATCACGGTGATTACTTTTGGTGAACACACCGTATACAGGGTGTCAAGGCCGATGGGTTTCCCGGGTGTTACCGGTGCGTAACGAGCGCATCCAGGCGCCGTCGAATCCGCGATGGGCAGAGATCTCGGTCCGAGAGCGGACGAAACTGACGGTCATACCGCCATCCATGGCTCTCACGGGCCCTCGTTGGCACCATTCCCGTCAGTTTCATCCGCGATCGCACGTGACGTGCGGCGATCAACGACCGCAGCGATCAATGCGCCGCCACGGCCACTCGGCCCGGAGCCAGGCGTGCACCGCATCGGCCACCGGCTCGTCGAGGTGTGCCTCACTGGCCCGTACCCAGGACTGGACGGTGACGTCGTACTCCGGATCGCGGGTCGGGTAGAGGTAGACGCAGCCGATTACAGTGCCGTCGGGATCGAGCACGGTGAAGGTGAATCCCCGGTGCGCGGTGAAGTCCGCAGCGTGCCGGGTCAGGTCCGCGAGGTTGTCCTCGAGCGACATGCCGGTCGCGGGCGGCCATGAACCATCGGGATAGCCGGGCGTGGTGCGGATGTGCTCGATGCTCGACGTCCACGCGGCGAGGTCGGCCTCGTTGTGCTGCGGGCCGAGCGGTTCGAGCCGGAAGCGGTCGGTGACCAGTGCGGTGGGCGGAACGAAATCTGCGGGGACGAATCCGGCGATGGACATGGGGCGACAGTACCCCTGGGTGCCTGTGGTTGGCTGCCGACATCCTTCGGGGAACAACCCCGCAGATCTGCCGAGGTGCGATGGGACGCCACCGAGAGACGCCGTCCGTCGCGAACACTGCCGTCAGGAGACGGAGCTACCCAGGGTCACGTCCATCTCGCCTCCGTTGTCAGTGACCACGGTGGCGGTATCACCGATCGCCACCTCCCCTGGGATCCAGACGATCCACCATCCGTCCATCACTGTCGCCTCGACGAAACTCCCATCAGCGGTGTGAAGAGTCAGGGCTTCCACCGCTGAACCGGCCGTTCCCACGGCCAAAGTGACCGGGTCGCTGGTGATCGGGGGCGTATATGTGCCGGCCCCGAGCAGCAGCGCACCATCCTCATCATCGGGCCAGGTCACGTTGCCTGAGCCGGGGACAGATCCCATCGCCACCGGGTAGTACCCCAGGGCCGACTCGTCATCAGGCAGGGTGAGACAGACCTGGTAGGCGTCGCCTTCGCCGAGCGAGAGCATCATCCGGTACGGTCCTCGCTGCTCTGCAAGCAACGGACTCACCGGGATCATCTCCACGTCCGGACCCGGGCCAGGAATCTCCGTTGGGCAGATCTGAGCCATCACGCCGATGTCCGACGAAGCGACCCCGGTCGGCGTGGACGTCCAGCCGGCATACGCTGGCGCACTGTCATAGGTGCTGACCGTGAGCGCCCCCACAGCAACGAGTGCGGCTGCTGCGGCGCCGGCGAGGATGCGGCGGGTGGCCACTGGTGGCTGGTACGGGGTGAGGCGGCGTGCTTCCTCACGTGATGTCGCGCCGTCAGCGATGCGCGTGTTCACCCGCTCCAGCAGTGCGCGGGACTCCGCCTCGGTCACATCCTGTTCGGGCGGCTTGAGCGCACTGACCGCGCGCAGCAGCGTGGACTTCTCACTCATGCCGAGCCCCCGGGCAGCGCACGGCCGACTCGGCGCTACTACGACGCCACGCCACCACATACGTCTCGGCCACGATGTCCTCGGCCTCCGCCTCCGTATGGCGGCGGATGAAGGCCAGCAACTCACGGTGATGCTCCCGCTAAAGAGCCTCAAACCGTCCCTCCGGGCCGGCCTTCATCCACCTTCTCCCCGTCCCTACACCTCTACATGTCCGGCATCCCCGGGTTGATTACATGCGAGTGTGAGAAATTTCTGACGGAGCTGGTGCAGGGGCGCGGCGCCTCGGCCCGTCAGCCGCCGAGCGCCTGGGCTACACCCGGGATGCGGGACCGGTACTCCTCCAGTAGCTGGCGTGTACTCCTCCAGCAGCTGGCGTGCGACTACCGAGGAGTCGACCAGAGGGTGGGCGCGGTGAAGGGGTAGGCCGACGACCTCGCACGATGACGACCTCGCGCGATTACTCTGGCGGCCGATCGCCCGACCGCGCGGAAGGCGAGGTCCACGCCGCGGGCTAGTCCTCAGGCGCCCATGCGCGAAGAGAGACCACCCGGGCCTGGTGGGCGCCATTCGTGCCCGTCACCACCAACCGAAGAGCCATGGCGGTCACAGGATTCGGCAGGCGATGGCGCCGGTGCCGCACCCGATTGGCTGTGATCTCGGCGATCACCGCACGCCTACCGGCCTTGTCGACGACCTCGATCCGGTAGTCGCGCACGAGCGTCGGCAGCACGTCGAACGGGGTTCGGTGGTGGTGGAGGTTGATCAGGTCCTCATCGAGGTCGTCGTCGAAGATCACGGCCACCTCCCCGATCGTGACAGGCTGATCCCAGGACAGGTCCAGGTGCGGCTCTGGGTCCATGCTCAGCGGTTGTGAGACCCACATCTGGGGTCCCGCCCAAGGCCGCGCGTAGCCGCCGATCGCTTTCTCCGCCGAGAAGGCGTCTGTGGCTGGTGCGAGCCGCAGACACGGGGCACGACGGTGCAGAACCTGCTTCCACGCACGCCACTGCTCGGTGTACCGCTCCTCGCGGGCGAGCTCGCGGTAGGTCAGGGTGACAACCCCCGGCAACGGCGTCGACGAGGTGTGCACGACGACACTCGGATTGGCCCGGAGGACGAGGAACGCGTTCTGCGGTGAGTCCGGGTGCCAGCGCACGGGCACTGTGACCCATTGGGCTGCCCCGGCGGTGACCTGCACCGACGAGCTGACCACCTTCTCGTGCGGGACATAGTTCTGCGGCCGGCTGACTGTGTGCACATCGACCACCAGCTCGGTGTCCCGGTCCGCATCGATCAGCAGTTCGAGACCCTCCATCGCTGGATCCACGGGGACCACGATGCCCAGAGCGGAGGTGAGCTCCCACGTCCCCGCGGACGTGGTCGCACCTAGCACGGTGAGCTGCGAACTCGCCGTGGCTCGGGCAGTGACGGCACGGTCGGCAGGATCGTCGTGACGCACGCCCAGCACCGAAGCATCAGCGCGCACGATGGCTCGGCGCACGTCGTCGAAGTAGTCGGTGGCGAGCTCACGTGGGGTGCAGCCGCGCCGCGTACTCAACGCGGCGCCGATCCCGGCTGCTTCACCGATCACTCCGCACGTCGCCATCACCCGGGTGCTGCCGAACGCGACGTGCGTGGCCGAGATGTTGCGGCCCGCCATCCACATGTTGGAGACGTTCTGGGAGTACAGGGAGCGCAGCGGGATGTGATAGTTCCCGTCGGGGTGCCAGTGACGCGATCCCTTCTCGGTGGCGTACATACCCCCGGGTGGGTGCAGATCGATGGACCACCCTCCAAAGGCCACCCGGTCCTCGAACGGTGTCTGGCCGAGCACGTCGTGCTGGGTCAGCACATGGTCGCCGAGGAAGCGGCGATACTCACGCTTGCCCGGCACCGATCCGATCCACTCGAGAGTCAGATTGTCGGCATCGAACGTGCCAGAGTTCTTCAGGTAGTCCCAGATCCCGTAGATGGCCCCTTGCAGCTCGTCACGGATCTCCTCGTTGTCCGCCACGACGTCTCGGTCGCCGCCCCACTCGATCCACCAGTAGTCGCACCCGTTGGCCCCCTCATGGATCTCCCGGAGTGTGGGGATGGAGGTTTCGGTGATGTCCCGGGCGAACGACGGCGGCACGTACTTCACCGGGTATCCGACGTCCTTGACGTAGAACAGGATCGTCGAGCCCAGCGTCTCGGCGTCGGCGGACTCGGGCGCCCAGGACTCCTGGAACTCGTCGCGGGATTCGCGGCCGGTCCGGTACCGAGCCCCGGCGAGAAAGCCGACGAGACCATCACCGCTGGCGTCGATGTAGGCCGCGGAGCAGAACTGCAGCCGACGCTCTGACCCCATCTGCCACCCTGAGACCGACCTGATCCGACGATCCTCGATCGGGCCGTCGGCATCAACCTCCCGGACGTCGGTGTTCAGGAACAGCTCGATCCCTGGTTCGGCGCGCACGGCTTCGAGCAGCACGAGGTCCCAGTAGTAGGGATTGCCCTCGGGGTTGGTGAACTGGTTCTCGACGAACAACTCGCCCATGATCCCGGTCTCGCGTGCGTAGTGCTGGACCCCGTGGGCTGTGGCACCGCACACCCATACCCTGACCTCGCTCGAGGAGTTCCCTCCCAGCACGGGCCGGTTCTGGACCAGGGATACCCGCATCCCCTGCCGTGCGGCGGCAAGCGCCGCACAGACTCCGGCCAGCCCGCCACCGACCACGGTGATGTCGCTGTGCACCGTTTCCAGCGGAATGAGGTCACCGTCGTAGGACGTCACGTGTTATCGATCTCCATGAGCAGTAGGAATCTTGTCGAACAGACTTGCCGCCAACCCGAGGCCTCCCGGCACTCGCTGGGCGACGAGCACCCAGAGCAGCGAGGTCGTCAGCGTGTCGCTGGCGCGCCCGGCGAAGAAGTCGGTCCACGTCAGCCCTTCTCGGATACCCGTGAAGATGCTGATCTCCGAGCGCTCGGCGAGAACCGAGTCCGGGTCACCGGTGATGGCCACCGTGTGAGCGGAGTTCTTGCGTGCACGGTCACAGAAGTCCAGGCCGACCGCATCGCTTCCGCTGCGCGAGAGGATGAGTGCGACGTCACCGGGCCCCATCATGCTGGCCAGCACCTGCGAGGTCACGGCAGCGTCGTGGAACCAGACCGGCAACCCGATCCGGAGCAGCCGCATGTACAGCTCGGACACGGCCACCGAGTCCGCCCACTCGCCGTGCAGGTGAATACGGCGCGCGGAGGCGATCCAGTCGGCGGCTTGAACCACCAGCTCGACGTCGATGGCACCCATGGCCGTGCGTGCCGCGCGCTGCTGATTGGCAGCCAGGACCTCCAGGACCGCCTGCGGGCCGTCTTCGGGAAGAATCTCATCACCGATGTCCCGGTGCCAGCCTGCTTCCATCTCACGCCCGTGCTCGGTGGCGATGGCGGCGCGCATCCCAGGGAACCCGGCGAAACCGAGATACGCCGCCAACCGGCTCAGGCTCGCGGGCGAGACGTCGGCCGATCGCGCGAGGCTGGTGATGGAGGATTCGCCGACCTCCCCGGGGTGGTCGACGATGTACTGCGCACTGCGGGCCATCGTGCGCTTGAGGCGCGGCAGCGCTTCACGCAATGCCTGCAACGGGCTCGGCCCGTAGTCGACGTCCGCGTCACGCTGATGGTCCGCACTCTCCGTACCCTCCCGATCTGTCATGCGCCTACTCCCTCTTGCCTCGATGTTCCGGTGAGCCACACACCATCAGGAGATCAATGCGTTCACTGCTTCGCCAGCCGACCGCATTCCTTCCTCGGGTGTCTGGTTGCCCAGCAGAACGGCCTGGACGCTGTCGGCAACGGCCGTCTCCATCTGCGCGTACTCGGTGAACTCCCAGAAGGGACTGGGCGTGGCCGTGGCTGTGATGTTGTCGGTGAAGGCCGTGAGGAACTCGTCCTCTTGCACCTCCGGGCTCTCGAGCCCTTCTGTGGTGGTGGGCGGGTTGCTCGAGGCATCGAAGTAGCCGAGGATCGTGTCCGGATCCGAGGTCAGCCACTGCGCGAACTCGGCACCTGAGGTGGACTCCTCGCCGTCGGTCACCACGAGAACGTGTCCCCATGCCAGTGCTTGCGGGACGTCGCCGGCATTGCGCACCGGGCGCGCCACCGGGATCATCTTCGAGCGGATGTCGGCATCGGGAGAGTTCGTCACCACGATCGCTGAGCCGATCGGCGCATCGTCGTAGTAGGCAGTCCGCCCCTGACTGAACAGGTTGCGCGCGGCGCTGCGCTCGATGTCGGGTGCGATGAGGCCGTCGGTGTAGAGCTTCTTGTACCAGGTCATCGCCTCGATGGAGGCTTCGTCACCCACGGTGCAGCGCCCGTCCTCGACGACGGCCGATCCGAAGGTCTGCATCCAGACGATGAAGTCCTTCAGCTGGGCCACCTCGGTGGAGGCCGCATACGGGACGATGTCACTGCCCAGGCTCTTCACCTCCCGCAGCACCTCCTCGAACTCGGTCAGGGTGCTCGGCACGAAGTCGACGCCGGCCTGCTCCAGGAGTTCGGAGTTCCCGATCAGCCCGATCGCCGCCGTAGTCCACGGGATCCCGTACTGCACGCCGTCGAACTGACCTGTTCCCAGCGAGGCTTCGGTGTACCCGGCGTCGCGGGTGTACGTGGACAGGTCCACCAGCGTGCCGGTGGCGACCATCGGCGCCAACCAGGCGATGTCGAGGTGGGCAACACCGGAGAGCTCACCGCCACGGCTCTGCAGGATCATCTGGTTCAGAGCCTCGTTGTAGGCATAGCTCGACGCGGTGATGCTGATGCCCTCGTCGGAGGCGTAGTCCGCCACCGTCTGCTCCAGCCACACCTTCGGCGGGTCCTCGGACAACGCGAACGAGGTGAAGGTGAAGTCCTGGCCGCCCTCGCCGGAGGGTTCTCCGGCCGCCCCAGGGTCTGTACCCCCGCCGTCGGAGCAGGCCGTCAGGCCCAGCCCGCCAAGGCCGAGGGCACCGCCGAGGCCGAGCAGGTTCCGGCGACTCAGCCCCGTGGCGAAGGTCCGGCGGTTGCGGTTCGTGCTGGTCATGCGGTTCATCTGCGATCTCCTTCGTGACATGCGTGGTCGCTCATCGGCATTGATGGTGGACATGGAGTGGTTAGCCCTTGACTGCGCCGGCAGTGATACCGCCGACCAAGTGGCGTTGGAGGGCCACGAAGGCCACCGCTACGGGCAGCGCGACGAGGACGGAGGCGGCCATGAGCTCGGGCCAGTCGGTCGCGGCTTCACCGATGTAGCGGTTGACCAGGGCAGGCGGGAGTGTCTGGCGCTCAGGACCGGTCAGTGTCAAAGCGAAGATGAAGTCGTTCCAGCCGCGCATGAACGCGAAGAGCCCGGAGGCGACTAGGCCCGGCGCGGCCAGCGGAAGCACGATCGCGTGCAGCGTGCGCCAGTTGGACGCACCGTCGATCTTCGATGCTTCGATGATGTCGTCGGGGAGGTTGTCGAAAAACCCTTTGAGCATCCACACGCACAGCGGCAACGTGAAGGTCGTGAACGAGATGATCAGCACGAAGTAGGTGTTGAGGAGCCCGAACGTCGAGAAGACCCCGTAGAGCGTCACCAGCAGCAGCGCCGAGGGCAGCATCTGACTGGACAGGACGAAGTACAGCAGGGTGCGTCGCCCGCGGTAGCGGAACTTCGAGATGGAGTAGCCCATGTACATCGACGTCACCACGCTGAGCACGGCAGTGATCACCGAGACGATCACGGAGTTCGCCAGCCAACCGAAGATCTCCGGATCGGTGAAGACGCTGCGGTAGTTGTCGAAGGTGACCGACTCCGGGAAGAAGGTCACCGGGTAGCGGTACACCAGACTGTCCGGGGTGATCGACGTGATCAGCAGCCAGTACACGGGAGCGAAGGCGAACAACCCGAAACCCACGACGGCGGCCCACGGCCCCAGTGGAAACCTGCGCCTTCTCGTGTGCGTACGTGCCACGGCCTGCCGGCGCGGAGCCAACTGCGTTTCAGTTCCCACGGCCATCAGTTCGCCTCTTTCCGCTCGGAGAATCGGACGTAGACGACCACGAGGATGAGCAGGACGATCATCCACAGGATCCCGATCGCGCCCGCCTGCCCGAGGTCGTAGGAGCGGAACGCCGAGTCGTAGAGGGCGGTGGCCAAGGTTTGGGTGGTCTGTGCTGGTCCACCGCCTGTCATCACGAAGATCAGGTCGAAGTGCTGGAAGTTCCAGATGAACTCGAGCAGGATGATGATCCCGGCGACGCCGCTGATGTGCGGCCAGGTCACGGTCCAGAACCGGCGTACCTTCCCCGCACCGTCGAGCGAGGCCGCTTCGTGCAGGTCCTCCGGCACGGTCTGCAGGGCGGCGAGGAGCATGACCATGATCCAGGGGAACGCGTTCCAGGACTTCGCCACGATCAGTGCGCCCCGGGCGGTGGCGGTGTCGAAGAGCCAGGCACGCGGCTCATCGATCAGCGACAACTGCTCGAGCAGGCCGTTGAGTGCGCCATAGCTCGCATCGAAGATCCACATCCACAGGAACGAGACGACGACGGCGGGCAGGAGCCATGGGAACAGGAAGGCGCCGCGCAGGATGCTGCGACCGGGCAGTCGTGCGTTCAGGGCGAGGGCTACCCCCAACCCCACGACGAACGGGAGGACCGTCGCGCCGACGGTGAAGATCCCGGTCTGCCACAACAGCCGGAGGAAGTCGTCTCCAAGTGCGGCCTGGATGTTGGCCAGGCCGACGAACTCCCTGCCTGGGTAGAGCAGACTCTCGCTGAAGAAGGCTGAACTCAGCGAGCGCACCAGTGGGTACAGCACCACGGCGAGCAGCATCGCCACACCGGGCAGGATCAACAGCCAGGCGAACCGCAGATCGCTGATCCGGCGAGCGGACCGCTGAGGCTCGTGGGCAGTCGATCCGGATGCGTCTCGCCGCTGCGGTCGCACCTTGTTCGTCATGGTCATGATCCATGCCCCGGGCGGGCCCGCTCCATAGCGATCTCCTTCGATCCGACGGCGTTTCGGAAGAGATTATCGCTTTAGTGATCTCAATACAACTAGTTCGACAATCTTCTTCGCTCTCTCGACGTGAGAATGCCCGCGTCCACCAGATCCAGACCGCACACCCCGAAGGCGGCTCGGCGACGGCGGGGCTACGGTACGGCTATGGCGTCCAGCATCTACGCAGCCATGGGCGGCGCCGACGCTGTCCGGTCCCTCGCGCAGGCGTGGCACCGTCGGTGCCTGGCCGACCCGATCCTCGCCCATGCCTTCCATGCCGGTGTCCATCCCGAGCACACCGACCGGCTCGCCGCCTACTGGGCCGAACAGCTGGGCGGCCCTGCCGAGTACACCGCTCACCTGGGCACCTACGCCGAGGTGATCGCCAAACATTCGGGAAACGGCCCGCACGAGCAGATGGATGGTCGCGCGGTCGCCGCATTCACCCTGGCGCTCGACGATGCCGCGATCCCGAACGATCCGGACCTACGGTTCCAGCTCATCGCGTGGTTCACCTGGGCGACCGCGATGCTGAACCACCGGTGGTCCGACCCGGAGGACGTCCCCGCGGATCTCTCGCTGCCGCAGTGGGGCTGGGAGGGCACTCAGGGCTGGTAGGACCTGCTTGCGCCACAGTGAAATCGGTGCAGCATCTCGTCAGTCCAGCACCTCACCCGCGCCGGCAGGTGAGCAGGAAGCCGGGCAGGCGCAGTTCCGCCCCCTGCCAGTGGGCACGTACCTCGATAGTGCCGACGGCGCAGCTCACCCAGTGCGGGGAAGGGAACCATTCGCGCAGGCTCGCCTCGGTCAGGTCCCACCCCTCGTCGGCCTCGGCAGAGACGGCGAGGACCGCCACGAGGGCACCAGGGCCACAGATATCGGCGAGCTGGGTGATGTAGGCATGCCGTCCCTCCTCATCGAGCACGTGCAGCAGTCCGCAGTCGATCACCGTTCTGGGCCGGACGCCCAGATCGGTCAGGTGCAACGCGTCACCGACCTGGAAGTCGACGTCGACTCCCCGTGTGGTCGCCTTGACTGTGGCGTGCTCGATCGCCGGTGCGGAGCCGTCCACGCCGATGACCTGGTGTCCACGACCGGCGAGAAGCAGTGCCAGCTCCCCGGTGCCACACCCGACGTCCAGCACGGGATCGTCGATGGGCGTGCGATCGAGGAATGTTACGAGGGCCGGTTGCGCCTCGCCGATATCCCAGGGTGGCGGCGTCTGCGCGGCATACTCCGCGTCCCAGTCGTGTTCGTGGGCCATGCGCCCACCTTTCCACCCGGTCATGACACCCGCCAGGGGCGCTGCCCCCGGAACGATCACGCGCACTGCGGCAGCCTGCCGGTCAGGGACACTGGTGCTCATGGTGGAGAAGAACCTCTGGGCGCAGAAGGTCGAGCAGGACCCGCAGCATTCGCACTGGTATGTCCAGCGCTTCAAGAACATGGCCGCCGAGGGTGCCGACCTGCACGGCGAGGCGCGGATGATCGATGCGATCCTGCCGCGCGGGGCGCGCGTGCTCGATGCCGGCAGCGGACCGGGCCGCCTGGGCGGTGAGCTCGCGCGCCGCGGGCACACCGTGGTCGGCGTGGACGTCGACCCGGTGCTGATCGATGCCGCCCAGGCCGAGTTCGGCGACTGCACCTGGCTGCTGCAGGACCTCGCCGAGCTGGACCTGGCCGGGGCGGGCGTGCGTGAGCCGTTCGATGTCGTGGTCGCCGCGGGGAATGTGATGGCGTTCCTCGCTCCCAGCACCAGGCGAACCGTGGTGACCAACCTCGCTGGTGCGCTCGCGCCGGAGGGCCGCCTCGTGGTGGGGTTCGGCGCGGGCCGGGGCTATGCGGTCGAGGAGTTCTTCGCCGACGCCCGCTCTGCCGGGCTCACCGAGGACGTCCGGCTCGCCACCTGGGACCTGCGGCCCTGGACCCCCGACGCCGGCTTCCTGGTCGCAATCCTGCGCACCGCATAACGCGGCAATAACCCGATTCAACCGTTCCCGGGCCGCACCGACCGGGTCAGTACCACCGCCGCCACCACCGCACTGAACGCCCCACCGAGGACAAGCACGAGCGTGATCGGCAGGCCCGCCATCAACCCGGCTGCCGCCACGGGACCGAGCACCTGGCCCGTCCGGGCACAGCTCTGCCACCAGCCGAACCACGCCCCGTCGCCGACCGCGCCGATCCGGGCCGCAAGCACGGGGTTGAGGATTCCGTAGAAGACTCCCGCACCCACCAGTGCGGCCACGGCGAGCGACCCGGGCAGCACCCCGGCACCGACCAGGAAGAACGCGCCCGCTCCCCAGCCGGCCACCGCGAGCACGGCGACACTCCCCCGGGTACGCCATCGACCGGTCGCGAAGGTCGCCAGCGTCGCCAGCGCTGACTGCACAGCGAGCGCCCAGCCTCGCCAGGTCAGGTCCACCCCGTTCGCGTCGAGCAGCAACGGGGTGAGCAGCAGCAACCAGCCGAACACCAGCACGTTCAGCAGCACGGTCATCACCAGGATGCCGAGCACCTCCCGGGGTGGCCCACGTCGGGAGGTGCGGGACGCCGTCGGCGGCTCCCCATCCTGACCACCGGCAGGCAGCACCCGCCAGACCACCAGGGCCGCAGGCAGGGCGAGACCGTAGAAGGCGAACGGGGCGGCGGTGCTGTACCCGCCGAGGGTGGAGCCGATCAACGGCAGCACCACCATCATGGTGCTCACTACGGCGGCGTTGTAGCCGATCGCACGGACCCGCCACCGGGGCGAGACCGACCGGGCGATCTGGAACGACAGGGCAACCAACCCGCCTCCGCCGATGCCCTGCAGTACCCGCAGCAGCACGGCCGCCGGGAACGTCGCCACGAGCGCGAGAGCCACACCGGCTGCACCGAACATCAGCAGGCACAGGGCCAACGCGAGGCGGCGCCCGCGCGCCCGTGCCAGCCGCGCGGCGAGCACCCCGGTGACGATCCCCGGCAGCATCACCGCGGTCTGGAAATAGGCCATCAGGTCGACGCCCACCCCGTACCGGACCGCGAGCTCGGGCAGCACGGGGGCGAGGAGGGAGACGCTGGAGACACCGAGCGCGGTGGCGCCGAAGGCCACCGTCATGGTGGTACGGTCGCGCGTCACGTTCCCCCTCGGACGAGCCCCGGCCACGCGTGCACGCGACCGGGGCGGTTCAGGTACAAGAGATCATTCCATCAGGCCGGCGTCCTGGTAGTACTGCTCGGCGCCCGGGTGCAGGTCCACCCCGCCGGTGTTCTCCGCGGTCCAAGCCGTCGCGGGGTCGAACCCGGCCATGCTGGCGTTCGCCTCGCGCAGGGAGTCGGCCGAGTCGATCACGGCTTCGGTGATGGCGTAGGCGACGTCGTCGGGCATGTCGGCCGAAGCAATCAGGGTGGTGGTGAAGCCGAGGAGCTGGACGTCCTCGTCCTGTCCGGTGAACGTACCGCCGGGCAGGGTGGCCGCCTGCAGCCCGAGCGGTTCGAGCGCTGCAACGGCGTCGTCGTCGATGTCGAGGATGCGGATGTCGGAGGTCTCGGCGAGCTCGGTGATGTTGGGGTGCCCGGCGGTGATCGCTTGGATCCACAGGTCGGCATTCCCGTCGCGGAGGGCGTTGGTGGCCACGTCGGTGCTGGTCGGCTCGAAGCTGCCACCCCAGGATGTGACGTCGTCCACGCTGGTGCCGTATGCCTGGAGCACCAGCTGGGTGCCGGCGTCCCCGAGCGAGCCGCGCGGCTGGCTGACCAGGTCGGCGCCGATCTGCTCGTCCACCACCTGCCGCAGCGAGTCCACGCCGGACCCGGCCGGGGTGATGGGACCGAAGTAGTACTGGTCGAGCCCGCCGACGAGTACCCGGAGGTTGTCGAAGGCCTCCCCCTCGAAGGGGGTGCCCTCGGTACCGTTGACGGCCCAAGAAGTGACGGCGCTGAAGGAGGTGGCCAGGTCCGCCTCGCCGGTGGCCACCAGTTCGGGGTTGCCGATGGATCCGGCGTAGGTGAGAACCTCCACCACGGAGTTGTCCTCGAGCGCCGGTTCGATCGCCTGCCCCATGCTGACGGCATAGCTGTACCAGGCCGAGCCCTGGTCGAGGGAGGCGAAGGACAGATCGACCGGCCCCTCACCACCGGAACCACCACCGGAGTCGTCGGCGCATGCCGCGAGGGTGAGAGACACCGTCGCCAGCAGGGCGAGTGCGGTGGCGGAACGTGTCTGCGTGCGGGTCATCGTGAACTCCTGTCGTCGGGGGTGGAGGGTGCCTCGTAGCGGACCTCGAAGGTCAGGCACCCCTCCTCGGTCGCCCAGGGACCGTGCTCCATCTCGGGCGGGCGGCAGGCGAACATGCCTGCGGTGAAGGTTTCGCCGAGGCGCAGGTCGGTCATCGAGCCTTCGAGGATGTAGACCTCTTCCCAGAAGTCGTGGGTGAGCGTGCCGTTCGGCGTGGTGTCAGTGCCGGGAGCGAACCGCAGCAGGCGGGTCACCACGCCGGGTCGTCCGGTGCCGGTGAGGATGCGTTCGGTGAGCTCGGGCACCTTGCCTTCGCAGGGGGTCCAGGCGACGGCGTCCGTCGGGGAGAATTCGATCTCATCCTTGGGCATGGGCTGCTCCTTCCGGGGCGGTGACGGCGGTGCGATAGGTGAGGCCGAGGCTCGCCTCGGGCGTACGCAGGGCGAGCTCCCAGTGCGTCCCGTACTGGAAGTCGCCGGTGAGCAGGGGGACCGTCCCGCCGAAGAGGACGAGGTCCTCCCCGCCGTCCAGACCCTCGCGTTGCTGCAGCAGGCGGAGGGTCTCGGTGAGCGGTCGGAGAGCCGCGGCCGACCCGCTCTGGTAGGCGACGCCGTCGACGGTGGTGGTCAGCTGGATGGAGTCCCAGGCGGACTCCAGTTGGCCGAACTCGACCGGCAGTGCCGTGGCACTGAGCGGTTTGGGGCAGCGCTGCTTGGACTCGGCGATGGAGATCGCCTCGTGCTCGCGGTCGGTGTGGTCCGAGCCGACCGTGAGGTAGTACCTCCCGGCGAGCCGGATCAGTACCGGCTCCACCTCGCCCGACGTCTGCGTGCCGGTGACGGCGGTGGTCTCACCGAAGCTCAGCGTGCCGCTCGGCATCGGGTAGAACTCGGGCACGTTCTCCGGCGGCGCCACCCCGATGCGGGCCAGCTCGTCGATGTGGTGGCGCACAGCGGCCTCGTTGCGGCCGGTGTAGCCGGCCACCACTACTCGCACCGTGGGTGCATTCAGCGTGGCCGGGTCGAGCTCGATCGTCATCACAGTCTCCTTCATCACACGGTCGGTCGTGGCCCTCGTCACAGGGCGGCGTAGCTGGGCAGCCGGTCGGCGAGCACGGGGAACTCGTGCCGGACGTCGGCGACCTGACTGGGCGTTATCTCGCACACCGCCACCTGCTCGGCTTCGTCGAGCTCTAGCAACACCTCTCCCCACGGGTCGACCACGCGGCTGTGCCCACCGAGCTGGGTGCCGGCCTGAGTGCCGGCGGCGTTGCAAGCGATCACGAAGAGCTGGTGCTCGACGGCCCGCACACTGGTGAACAGTCGCCAGTGCCGCAGTCGGGCGTGCGGCCAGGCAGCGGGCACGATCGCGGCGGTGGCGCCGAGGTCGGAGATCCGCTGCCACAGCCCTGGGAAGCGCAGGTCGTAGCAGGTGGTGGCGGCCGTGCGTCCGACGGGACTGTCGGTCACGCTCACCGAGGTACCGGGCTCGAGCAGCTGCGCCTCCGCGGACTGGTAGCCGAACACGTGAATCTTGGAGTAGCTGGCCGCGATCTGACCGGCCGGGTCGAGCAGCACGGTGGTATTGCGTAGCCGCCCACCGTCACCCTCCTCGATCACACTGCCGGCATGCACATAGGTCTCCCGCTGCCGGGCGATCTCGGCGAGGCCGGTGATCGTCGGGCCGTCGAGCAGCTCGGCACGGTCGCGATAGTGGTCGAAGGCGAAGTAGCCGGGCGCCCACAGCTCGGGAAGCACGATGAGGTCGCAGTCGGGCAGGTCGGCGATCATGTCGTGGACCCGCTCGCGGCGGGTCTCGGGGCTCTCCTCGTCCGGACTGGCGATCTGCACCAGCCCGATGCGGGTGGTGGAAGGGTGAGGGCTCCTCGCGCTCATCCGAGTTGTCTGGTCTGAGCCCTGCGGTGCCTCACTCCGGCACACCTCGTCCCTCGCCGTGCCTCCGTGGGGGCTCCTCGCGCTCATCCGAGCATCGCCTCCAACGTGTTCTGCAAGTGATCATCCGTTGCCGCACGTGCGCCGGTGGCGTCACCGGTGCGTAGCTGATCGACGATCTGACGGTGTTCCTCCACCACCCGGGCCGCCCGGTCCTCGGTGCTGCTGACGGCGTAGACGCCCATCCGCAGCTGGCGGTCGCGGAGCTCGCCGTAGAACTGATCGATCACGGCGTTGCCCGCGGCAGCCACGATGCGGGAGTGGAACTCCCGGTCGAGCTCGATGAACTGCACCGGGGCCGACCACAGCCCGACCTGGCGTTCCAGCAGCTCGTCGAGCTCGTCCAGGGGCACCGGCTTGGCGCCGGTGAGCAGCGTGTCCACGGCCCAGGTCTCGATCATGCTGCGGGCCTGCATCACCGCCCGGATCTCCGAGTCCGGCAGCGGCGGGACGTAGGCGCCTCGGTGCGGGATGCGCTCGAGCAGGCCCTCGGACTGTAACCGCATGAACGCTTCCCGTACGGGTGTGCGGGATGCGCCGGCCTCCTTGGCGATCTCCGCCTCGTTGAGGAAGGTCCCTTGGTCCCGTGGCAGCGATGCGATGTAGGACTTGACCCATTGGTAGGTCTCAGTGCGGACGTCCATGGCACTCCCCTTCTGACGGTGCACCCTCGGTGCGTGGCTGGCCGGGCATCATCGCGCCCGGGCGATCTCGGCCACCATGCAGGTGTGCCGGACGTGCTCGCGGTGGCGCACCGGGTCGGCGGCGATCTCACGCAGCTCAGCGAACTGCCGCTGCCGCGCGGTCTCGTCACGCTCGCGGATGCGACGCCAGTTCTTGTCCGTCTCCACCGCCACATAGGCCCGGCTCACCTCGCGGCGCCGCTGGTCGTAGACGTCCAGGTCGGCCTCGTCCAGGGTGCCATCGAGCCGGTCGGCGAGCAGGGACGCGAGCAGGTACGCATCGTGGATGCCGCTGTTCATCCCCAGCCCACCGAGCGGGTTGTTGATGTGCGCGGCGTCTCCGGTGAGGAACACGCGCCCCTCCCGGTAGGTGCCGGCGACCCGTTGGTGCACCCGGTAGACGGTGGTGTGCAGGATCGGCCAGCCGCCGGGACGCTCCCCGATCGTGGCCATCAGGCGCTGCACGTTCTCCGGAGCAACAGCTTCGGTCTCGGTCTGCCCCTCCCGCACGGGGAACATCGCTCGCCAGTGGTCCGGGGTGCGCAGCAGCACCAGCCACTCGGCCGGGTCGGAGATGTAATTGACGTAGGAGATGTCCGGCATCCACGCCTGGATGTCTTCCCTGGTGGAGATCACCACGTACCGCTCGGGGTAGGTTTCCCCCTCGAAGCTGATCCCGAGCGAGGTACGCACGGCACTGCTGGCGCCGTCGGCCCCGATCAGGTAGTCCGCTGCCAGGGTGGAGCCGTCCTCCAGGACGGCACGAACGCCGTCGGGGGCGTTGTCCACGGAGGCGACGCGGGCGCCGAAGGTGACCTGCACGTTCGGCATGTCGGCGACCTTCGCCAGAATGATCCGGGTGAGCTTGGACTGCTCGCACTGCACCCGGAACGGGAACCGAGTGTCCTCGGCGAGGGTGTCCAGCCGGAACTCGGCCACCAGACCTTCACTGCGGTCTCGGTGCTGGAAGGTGGGCACGTCCAGGCCCTCGGCGCGCAGTTCTTCGGCGAGACCGAGCTCGTCGAGCATCTCCAGCGTGGGCGGGTGGAAGGTGGAGGCGCGGGACTCGCTGCTGAGCGCCTCCCCCGCTTCGAGCACATGCACCCGCACGCCGCGGTTCGCCAACATGAGGGCCGCCGTCATACCCACGGGCCCTGCGCCGGCGATGACGACCTGGGCGTCATTGTCTGCCACGTCAGTTCTCCTTCCCGTTCGAGACCTGCTCGAACGCGTTCTGTTGGTCGGGGGTTGTGGAGAGTTCCGGCTCGACGGCGTCCCCCGGGTTCCGCGTGGCGCTCGCCCTGGTGAGTACGACCGCGACGACCAAGCCGGCCGCAGCGATCGCGCTGACGATCTCCCCGGGGTAGATGAGGGCGATGGCCAGGACGAAGAACACGGCGCGCTGCCAGCCGGAAAGGATGCGGCTCTGGTAGCCGATCACCGCCGCTGCCAGGGCGTACACGCCGAGCGCAGCGGTCGTGGCGAACCAGACGGCGCGCCAGGGTCCGTCCTGAAGCAGTAGCGCCGGGGAGAGCGCGAATGCGAACGGGATGAGGTACGCCGCCAGGCTGATGCGGAACGCGGTGAGCCCGGTCTGGTGCAGGGGACTGCCGGCGATCCCCGCGGCGGCGAACGCGGCGAGCGCCACCGGTGGGGTGATCATCGACATGCACGCGAAGTAGAAGACGAACAGGTGCGCCGCGATCGGCGGCAGGCCCAGCTCGATCAGCGGGGGCGTGAGCAGCACGGCGGCCATGATGTAGGCCGAGGTGGTGGGCATCCCCAGGCCGAGCACGATGGAGCCGATCATCGTGATGATCAGGGCGAGCACGAGGTAACCGCCGGAGAGCAACAACACCAGCTCGGTGAATCGCAAGCCAAGGTTCGTCTGCACGATGACACCGACGATGATGCCGGCCACTGCGGTGGGCAGGGCCACGTTGACTGCTCGTTGGGCACCGATCTGGAGGGCCTTGAGGATCGCTGCGGGAGTGAACCAGGTGGCGCGACGCAGGAAGTTGATCACCACCACGGCGGCGATCGCCAGGAACGCCGAGGACATCAGCGACCGCCCGGAGAGGATGAGCGCCACCAGCAGGATCAGCGGCAGGAGCAGGTGGATGCGGCGGACCACCTCGGCCATGGGGGTGCGTTCGTCGGCACCGATCGGGCGCAGGTCTTCGCGCTGTGCTTCCTTGTGCACCATGAAGTAGCCGGCCACGAAGTACAGCACGGCCGGGATGAGTGCGGCGAGGGCGACGGCCCGGTAGTCCCAACCGAGCATCTGGGCCATGATGAACGCGCCCGCGCCCATCACCGGGGGCAGCACCTGCCCGCCGGTGGAGGCGAGCGCCTCAACGGCGGCGGCGAACTTGGCTTTGTACCCGGTGCGCTTCATCAGCGGGATGGTGAACACTCCGGTGCCGACCACGTTGGCCACGGCGGAGCCGTTGATGGAGCCCATCAGGGCCGAGCCGAGCATGGCTGCCTTCGCGGGGCCGCCGCGGGCGCGTCCGGTGACCGCGAGGGCGAGGTCGATGAAGAGCTTGCCGCCGCCGGAGACCTCGAGGAAGGCGGCGAACAGGATGAAGTAGAAGACGTAGTCAGCCGAGACTCCGACGGGCACGCCGAACAGGCCCTGCGGGGAGAGCATCTGCAGGTCGACGAAGCGTTCGAAGTCCAGACCGCGGTGGCGCAGCACTCCGGCGAGCTGGTCACCCCAGAGCTGATAGGCAAGAAAGATCAGGGCCACGATCGACAAGCTCGGCCCGACGACGCGGCGGCAGGCCTCCAGCACCACGACCAGCAGCGCGATCGCGACGATCTGATCGCCGGCGGTGACCTCGTCGATGAAAGTCACGCGTTCGGAGATGCGCTGGGAGTTGAGGACGTAATAGGCGCCAATGGCCAGGGAAGCGAGGGTGAGGACGATGTCGCTCGCAGTGGCCCATCCGGGCGCCCGGCGACCGGACGGGGTCTCTCCCTCGTCGGAGTGATCGCTCACCCGGCGGCGGTAGGAGCGGCGGAAGGGATGGATCGCGAACACCAATGCCATCCCGAAGGCCACGTGCACGGGCCGGAACACCATCGCGTGCGGGGCTCCGGCCGCGGCGGCGTAGAGCTGAAACACCGACCACGCGATGGCGAGCACGGCAACCGGGCGCAGGAACTGCCGATAGCCGTCGGTGACCATCACGCCTCCTCGTTGGTGGAAACAACTTCGTATCCAGGTTGTATACAACGAGTATTTCGGGCACGTGTCGGGTATGTCAAGACTGGTGTCGAGTTGCGGTCCCGCCCGCCTACCCTGGGCCGATGAGACGACGGCTGGGCGTGCTGGTGCTTTTCGCTGCCGTGCTCGCCGCCTGCAGCGCGTCACCCCAGCCCCCGACGGCGGAGGTCACTTCCCGGATCGAGTACGGTTCCGCGCCGGAACAGTTCGGCGACCTGGGGGTACCCGGTGGCATCCCTGGCGGGCAGAGCCGGCCGGTGGTGGTGCTCATCCACGGCGGCTTCTGGCAGGCCGGCTACGGTCTCGGATTCATGGAACGGTTGGCCGAGGATCTGGTCGAGCGTGGGTATGTCACCTGGAACGTCGAGTACCGCAAGGTCGGCGAACCGGGCGGCGGGTATCCCGGCACGCTCGAGGACGTCGACGCCGCGATCGAGCACCTGGCCGCGCTGGCCGCCGACGGGCATCCGATCGACCTGGAACTGGTGGTCGTGGTGGGACACTCGGCCGGTGGGCATCTGAGCCTGTGGGCCGGTACCCGCGACGATGCCGAGGTGGAGCCGGTGCTGGTGGTCGGGCAGGCGCCGGTGCCGGTGCCGGACCTGGTGGCCGCGGCCCGGTCCGGGATGGGCGGCAGCGCCGTCAGGGACTTCATGGGCGGCACGCCCGACGACGTCCCGGCCGCCTACGCGGCTGCCTCCCCCGCCGAACGCTTGCCCGGGACGGTGCCTCAGCTGGTGGTCCAAAGGGGCGCCGATCCGGTGATCCCCGAGCCGTACGTGGCCGGCTATTTCGAGCGCGCACGCGAGGCGGGGGCGGCCATCGAATACGTCGTGGATGACGAAGCCGACCATGGCACGCCGATCGATCCGGGGAGCGATCTGTGGGACGCGGTCGTGGAGCGGTTGCCGGCGCCGGGCTGACGGGCGACCTGGCCTTGGCCGCTGGGTGGTCCGACTGGGCCCTTAGCCATGAAGACCAAGACTCGTGACTCACGTCGTCGACGGCCCGGTCGCCTGGTCTCCACGCTAGGAGTCGCGCCCCGGGTCCTGTTTCTCGATTCCTGACCGGTCGACGAGACGCTATTTGACCGCACCGGCGGTCAGGCCGGCGATCACTTGTCGCTGCAGGATGAGGAACAGACCGATCGGGACGAGCATCACCAGCACCGCGCCCGCAAGCGCCCCGGTGATGTTGAATCCGAACTGACTCTTGAAGCCGGCGAGGGCGAGTTGGACGTTGTGGTTGTCTGCCGAGACGGTCAGGAGGTTCGCGAAGTAGAACTCATTCCAGATCTTGACGAACGCGACCACGCAGACCGTGGCGATGGCGGGCCGTGACAGTGGGACGACGATCCGGCGCACGATCGTGAAATAGCCGGCGCCGTCCATGACCGCGGCCTCTTCGATCTCGCCCGGCAACGAGAGCAGGAACGATCGCAGCACGATGAATGTGAACGGGAACTCCAGCGCGGCGTAGAAGATGACCAGGCCGAGACGGGAGTCGAACAGTTCCAGGGAGCGGACCACGAAGAACAGCGGCGTCGCAAGGCCGACCAGCGGGATGGCCAAGGCGAGCGAGAATGTCGCCACGAGCGCGTTGCGACCTCGGAACGAATAGCGGGCCAGCGGGTAGGCAGCCAGGAAGGCCGCGACGAGCGCACCGGTGGTACCACCGACGGCGTACAGGACCGAGTTGCCGAAGTAGGCGTGCAGGTGGATCTCGGTGAACGCATCGGCGAACCCCTGCAGGGTCCAAGGCGAGGGCCATAGTCCCGAGCCGGAGTTGATCTGGAAGGCGGTCTTGAACGCGGAGGACATCACCCACACGGTGGGTGTCAGTGAGACGGCGGTGACCGCCGCGAGGAAGGCGTAGACGGCGATGCGTGGCCATACTCCCCGACCGGGTCGCGATGGCCTGGCTCGCATGGTCGAGGTCGTGCCGGTGGCCGGACGCCGTGTGGTCGTCGTCATCGGTCCCGCTCCCCGACCCTGAACGCGCGCCGCACCGCGACGATGAGGGCGCCGCCGAGCAGCAGGATGACCAGCCCGACGGCGTTGGCGTGGCCCCATTCTCCGTTGAGGTAGGCACGGTAGGCATACAGCGCCAGCGTGGCGGTGGTGTCGTCGGGACCACCGGCGGTCAGGATGAAGACGAGGTCGAACATGCCGATGTCGGCAAGGAGCCGGACGAGCACGCAGGTGCCGATGGCGTTGCGTAGCAGTGGCAGCGTGATGCGGGTCTCGCGCTGCCAGCCGGTTGCGCCGTCGACCTCGGCGGCCTCGTAGAGCTCGGCCGGGATCGAGGCGATCTCGGCCATGGTCACGACGATGACGAAGCCGAGGATGAAGACGAAGGTGCCGGCGATGGCCCAGCGTGCCGTGCCCGTCTCATAGAGCCAGTCGCGCTGCGGCAGCCCGAGCGGAACGAGCAAGTTGTTCAACAGACCGAAACGTGGGTTGTAGAACATCGAGAAGATCAGCGCGTAGGCGGCACCGGAGATGACGAACGGGATGAAGAGCACGGTGCGGAATGCTCGCCAGCCGGGCACCTTCGTTGCGAGCACGATGCCGACAGCAACGCCGAGCGGCACCTGCACCAACGTCGACGCCGCCAGGTAGAACAGCGTGTTGCCGACGACTTTCACGAACACGGGGTCGCCCGCGAGCCGGGCGAAGTTGTCGAGGCCGACGAACGCCAGCTGCGCCCCGGACCAGTCGGTGAACGCCGTGCCAAAGAGCACCACGAGCGGGACGGCGAAGAAGACGGAGAACAGGACGACCGCGGGTAGAAGCGAGAGAAGGATCGGGCCACGCATGCCGCGTGGAACCCGGGGCCCGGCCGCGCGCGTGGGCTGCCTGGTTCGCGGCCGAGCCAGGGACAGTGACACCATCACAACCCCGCCGAGGCGTCTGCGGACAGTCGGGAGAGGAACGTGCCGGTGTCCATCTCACCATTGACGTACGCGGGCCACAGGTTTTTCCACGCGGGCCCGAAACCGGCGGGCCCGTACACCCGCACGTGGGGGTAGGAGAACTCCGCGTCGGCCGCAGCGACCACCAGTCCCGCTGACAGTGGCTCCAGGTCGGCGGACTCCAGGTCGGCGTCCGGAACGACGACGGCGGGGTTGGCACCGGTCTCGACAGCCTGGGTGAGGGCCTCCTCGGGGGCGGTCACGAAGCGCATGAACGCCATCACCGCCTCCTGGCTCGGTTCGTCGGTGGCGCCGGAGACCCAGCCGGCACCGGAGACGACGATGATTCCTTGGCCGTCGTCCCATCCCGGCGATACGGCGTAGCCGGTGCTCTCGTACAAGCCCTCGGCGGCAGCCTCGGTCTGCAGGTTGGTCTTCACGAACCAGGGCCCGTTCGGCACAGTGGCCGCATCGCCGGAGAGGTAGGCCGCGGCGGCGTTGGAGAAGTCGCCGCTGAAGGCGTCGGAGTTCACATAGCCCTCGACATGCCACTGGCGCAGGCGCTCGGTGGCGGCCACGACCGCCTCGTTGCTGCTCCAGTCGCCCCCGCCGGCGATCTCGCCGGTGAGGAAGTCCACTCCTCCGGCTTGCGTGCCGATGAGGTTCGTCCAGGTCAGCATCGTGGCCCAATCGCCGTCCAGCGCCAACGCGAGCTCGCCCTGTTCGGCGAGAGCTGCAGCGCCCTCCTCGAAGGCGTCCCACGTGGTCGGGAACTCGTCGAATCCGACCGAGCCCCACAACTCGGTGTTCCAGTAGGTGCCGATCGGGTCCCGCTGCTGCGGGATCGCCCAGACCTGACCGTCATCACCTGTCAGGGCGTCGAGCGAACCGGGCTGGAACGTCCCTGCCCACGCGGTATCGGCATCGAGGTCGCCCGTGAAGTCGTGCAGCTTGCCCGTCTCGGACAGTGCAGCGATCTCCGCAGAGTTCAGCTGGAAGATGTCCGGCAGGTCATCGGCGAGGGCGAGGCGTTGGTAGTACTGCAGCCGGTCCTCGCTCGAGCCCGCGTTGGCGTTGTTGAGCATCTCGATGCGGTACTCACCGGCGTACTGCTCGTTGAACCGGGTGGCCGCCTCGAAGTTGTACTGGAGGAACGGGTCGGTGGGTGATTCCTGGCAGGTGGCACAGGTGATCACGATCTCATCGCCCTCTTCCTCTGCCGATCCGCCTGCGCAGGCGGACGCAGTGAGAGCGGCGGATATCAGGACCACCACTGCGGTAGTCCTCCGTGCACGTGCGGACATGTTCGTCTCCTTCGACGGTTCGAACGGGTGTGTCTGTGATTGATGCAAGGCCCACGTTCAGTAGCCGGCGACGCGTGGCCATGCGAGTTCCACCCCGGATGCGGTGAGCTCGGACTGGAAGTCGGCGAGCAGGTCGTCCTTGGCGCGAACCTGGGATGGCGTGCAGCCGTGCTCTTCGCAGTACGCAATGAGATGGGCGTCGACCTCCCCGACGTTCCACTCCACCAGCGGCATGCGATACGCGCCGTTGGTGATGTGCGTGGTGCCGATGTTCTTGGCCGCCGGGAGCAGGTTGCGAACCCGCACGGGCAGCAGCCCGCCGAGCGGGACCTGGAACGGCAGGCATGGGATGTCGATGTAGGGGTCTCCGCCGGTGGAGGGGTGCAGGTCGATGCGGTACATGCCGATGCCGATCGAGTCGCGGTGCTCGGCGGCGCCGTGGTTGCCACGCACCTCAAGCGCGATCTCCTGCTCGGTGATGGTGTGCTCGGCAACGATTCGCCGCGATTCGCGGATGTAGGGCGCCAGCGCGAGTCCGTCGGGGCTGTCGCCGAGCAGGTCACCGCGCAGTTTCAGGCCGGGCCATCCCGTGCCACCGTCCGGACGCGGCGCCTCCGTCTGCAACCAGTACAGGAACGACAACGACAGGTGACGTGCCCGCTCGGCGTGCCGTGCGCCGTCGGGGGCTTCGATGACCGGTCCCTCCCAGTAGTCCACCTGGGGCCAGTTCACGAGCGTGATGTCTGACGGATAGGCGCCGGGCCGGAAGTTCTGCCGGGCGGCGATACGGCGGAACGTCCACAGGTTCTTGTCCATGCTTCCGACCCGCTCGTCGGCATAGTCGGGCCGGATCGCGGTGTGGTCGCCGTCGGGGTTCGGGTCGAAGAAGTGCTGCACGGGAGTGAGGAGTTTGGGGTGCGGCGCCTCGAAGGACAGCTGACTTCCGGGCCAGTGCTCGATGCGCGCGTCCGCGAAGTGCTGGTAGAGCGCCGGCTTGTCGATGCGGTGATCCTCCCCTGGCCGGTGGTCGACGGCGAAGCAGACACTGACCGGCTGCATGTTGAGCGGTGCCGGCACCGAAGGAGCATGCGGTTCCCCGGTTGTCTCGACCGACTCGGCACCGGTGACGTACTCGACCCCGGCCATTGGCAAGAGATCTCCGGTCTCGGTGGCATCGACCACCCAGTCGGCTGCGATGGTCACGAGGTCACCGGTCGGCAGGTGTTCGAGCGTGACCGCCTGGATCGCGTCCTGGTCGACCTCGGCGGAGACCGGTGCGTGCTCGAGTCGCACCTCCACCCGGCCGGAAGCCCGGTGGGGTGCCAGCAGTGCCTCCAGCACAGCGAGCGTCACCCGAGGTTCGTGGCAGAGGTCGGAGACCTTGGCGGCGCCGGGGTTCAGGTACCGGTCCGCGCGAGCGGTATCGGTCAGCGGATAGTGGCGCCGGTAGTAGTCGCGGATGTCGGCGCGTAGCTGCCGGTAGGTGGCGGTGCAGCCGAACTGCTCGATCCATCGATGCTCGTCCGGTGGCACTGCCTGCGAGGTCAGCACACCACCGATCCAGCGGGTCGGTTCGGACAGAACGACATGGAGGCCGCGCCGAGCGGCGGTCAGCGCAGCGGCGACTCCGCCGACCCCGCCACCAACGACCAGCACCTTCGCGTGGATGTTCGTCATGTCGTCATCCTCGCGCCCGTGGTTACATTCCGGTATGGCTACACCGCGCTCCCCTGTGTCCAGAATTGACCTGGAGGCACGCCGACTGCGCCTGGCTGACTGCGTCGCACGCACCGTGGAGCACGAACCGGGCACCACCGTCGGGCCACGCACCCAGACCGAGATTCAGATGCTCCTCATCCACGCCGGCACCATGCTCGTGACCGTCGACGATCGCGAGCCCTATGTCGTCCCCGCCGGCCAGATGTGCATCCTGTTGCCCGGGCACGCCGACGTTGTCGCCTTTGCCGACGGCGCAGCGACGCGTCAGACGCTGGTCCGCGGCACTCCCGTGGACCTCACTGATGGCATGCGTGAATGGCTGGAGTCCGTACGACCAACCCGTCGACTCTCTGCCGCCCTGACCTACATTTCACGCGAAGCTGTCACCAGCGAGCAGACCAGGCTCACGGCGCACGGTGCACTGGTCGACGCGCTGGCGACAGCGCTGCTGTGGCGGTTCGTCGCCGAGTTCGAGAACTTCCCCGCCGCCCTGCCGGAGCCGATCGAGGCGGCGCGTCTCTTCATCCACGACAATCTCGGCCGGGCCATCACCCTCGCCGATATCGCGGGATACGCGCATGTCACCGGTCCGTACCTCATCAGGTTGTTCCGAGAGCACATGGGGACCACGCCCACGAAGTACCTGTGGGACCGCCGGGTCACGCTCGGTGTTGAGCTGCTGACCAGCAGCGGACTACCGGTCACCAGGGTCGCCGAGCGGGCCGGTTTCGCTTCCAGCTTCCACTTCGCCCGCAAGGTCAAGCAGGCCACGGGGCAGACTCCTACCCAGCTCCGCACGAGTGCGTGGTCCGGTCGGGACATCAGTCCGGGCTGAGCCGGTGGGGACACCTCAGCGCACGTCGACCTGACGGCGATACTCCCGGGGCGTCATCCCGCACGCCCGGGTCACGTGCGCGTAGTAGCTGGAAAGCGAGCCGAAGCCGGCAGCCTCGGCGATCTCGATGGAGGACAGCCTCGAGCTGAGCAGCAGCCGTTGCGCCTCCGCCACCCGGCACATGGTCACGTACTCCCCGATCGTCACGCCCACTGCTCGGCGGAACACCGTCATGGCGTGCGACGGCGTCAGGAGGGCCGAGCGGGCGACGTCACCCACGCTCACCTCGCCCCGGAACCGGTCGACGACGAACTGTGCCATGCGTAGGGCGTGACCTGCGTCGCTGGACCGTCCTGACACAGGGCTCCGGTCGCCGTCGGGGTTCTCCTGCTCGCCCGCCACGGCGGTCTCGGACGCACCATCCTCGAAGTGGGCGAGGACCGGCTTCGCGCGCAGGATGCGCCGCACCGCGGCCTGGATCTCCAGCAGGGCGATGCCTTCGCTCGCCCGATCCCCGATCTCCTCGAGCCAGGTGGAGACCATGGTGGCGAGGCGCTCCCGCAGCACCGCGTCGTCGGTGACCAGCGGCATCGCCTGCATCAGGCGTCTCATGTCCGCCTCGGCTAGACCCCATCTGAGCACGGTGGCGAACGGGACGTGCACCCAGCACGTCTCCCCCGCAGCGTCGGACTCCGTGCGGTCTTCGACCAGGCCGTGCGGTTGCGTCGCCCAGAACATCGCGATCTGCCCCTCGCGCAGCACCAGCGGGCGGCCGGCGTAGAGGTAGCGCAGCTCACCGCGCAGGACGATGTTGCCCTCGAGGTCATCGTGGCGGTGCAGCATGAGCATCGTCGGCGGTTCGCCGCGATGGCACCACAGTGCCGGCTGCTCGGTGACGACCCTGCGGGGCCTGGGCGGTACTGCCTCGCCCGTGATGTCCGTGCGCATGCCTCGACCCTACGGGGGTGATCGTAGGATCCTGGAAGAACAGCGAACCACGGGGCGAGATTCCGGCTGAGGGCCGGAATACGTTGAAGACATGACCACAGCGACGTTCGTCATGAACCCGAAGATCGCCATCATCGGAGCCGGGGGCTTCGTCTTCCCGTTCCGCCTGATCGGCGACATCCTCAGCTTCCCCGCCCTGCGGGAGTCGACCCTGTGCCTGATGGACATCGACCCGGCACGCCTGGATCCGGTGGCCGATGCCAGCGAGGAGCTCGTCGCCCACCATGGCTTCGCCACCACCGTGCAGCGCACCACCGACCGCCGCGAGGCCCTCGCCGGCGCCGACATCGTCATCATCACCTTCCAGGTGGGCGGCGTCGCCTCGTACAAGCATGACGTCGAGATCCCCCGCAAGTACGGCATCGACCAGACCGTCGGCGACACGCTCGGCCCGGGTGGGGTCTTCCGGTTCCTGCGCTCGGTGGACGCCTACGACGAGATCGCCGACGACGCCCGCGAGCTCTGCCCGGACGCGACCTTCATCAACTACGCCAACCCGATGGCCATGGCCACGGCGTACCTGAATGCCAAGGGGCTGAACGCCGTCGGGCTCTGCCACAGCGTGCAGGGCACCACCCGCATGCTCGCACGCACCTTGGGCGTGCCGTATGAGGAGGTCAGCTACCGCTGCGCCGGGATCAACCACCAGTCCTGGATCCTGGAGTTCCGCCACGGCCAGGAGGACCTGTACCCGCGGCTGCACGAGGTGATGGGCGAGCGTCACCAGCGCGGGCGCGGCGCCGCGGCATTGGCCGGTGACGACGGCGATCACAGCGAGGCGGCCGAGGAGATGAGCTCCTACGAGGGCGGCAACGAGCAGGTCCGCACCGCGATCATGGCGCATTTCGGCAAGTTCCAGACCGAATCGAGCCATCACGCCTCGGAGTACCTGCCCTACTTCCGTAAGGACGCCGCGACCGTCGAGGAGTACATCCCGCAGCGGTGGGACTACTACGAGATCTGCGCCGCGCACGACGAGCAGGGCGACATCGCCGGGCAGCTGGCGAAGATGAAGGAGCAGCTGACGGCGTCGGTGGAGTACGGGGCGATGATCGTCAACTCCCTGGTCACCGGCACCCCGAGCGTCGTCTACGGCAACACCCCCAACCGCGGGGTGCTCATCGAGAACCTGCCCGCCGATGCGTGCGTGGAGGTGCCCTGCCTGGTCGACTCCCGTGGCGTGCAGCCGACGGCGGTCGGTGCGTTGCCGCCGCAGCTCGCGGCCCTGAACCGCACCAACATCAACGTCCAGACCCTCGCCGTGCAGGCGGCGCTGTACGGTGATCGCGAGCACATGTTCCACGCCGTCGCCCTCGACCCGCTCACCGCGGCGAAGCTGACACTGGAGGAGATCCGGGCGATGACCGATGAGCTGGTCGCCGCGCATGGCGACATGCTGCCGGAGCGGTTGCGGGTGATCGTAGGCTGAGCCAAGCCAGAGTCGTCGACGACGAAAAGATCGTCACATATGTTGACTACCTATTCGTAGTCGCCTGGGGTGACTACGAATAGATCATCAGATCAGGTGGTCGCCATGGCGATTCGAGGCACTGTCTCGAGCCCGGAGTCCCTGGGCAGGATTCTGCAACAAGCCCGCTGTTGAGCGGCCTCTCCCAGCGCCAACTGGCGGACCGTATGGGTGTGAGCCAGCGCTACATCTGGGAGATGGAAGCCGGGAAGCCGTCGAAGTACACCGACCGTCTGTTCGCCATGATGCGCGAGACCGGCATGACCTTGTCGGCATCGATCGAGGCACCGGATGAGTGAGCTCCGGGTCGAGTTGTACGGCGGACTGCTCCGTCGGCGAGCGCGGCGATGGGCCCGTTTCCTAGTCGATCGGCGCAGACCCCTCACCGCCGCGTCGACCCCCGCACCACCAACCGGTGCGAAACCAGATACTCCCGCACTGCTCCCCCCGGATCCCCGATCCGCCCGATCAGCGCCTTCACCGCCGTCTCGGCAATCTCCGCATGATCGGCCGCCACGGTCGTCAACGGTGGGAACGAGAACGACGCCTCGGTGATGTCATCGAAGCCCACCAGCGCCATGTCCCCTGGTACGTCCACGTCGTGCTCGTGCAGTCGCCGCAGCGCTCCCATGGCGAGCATGTCGTTGAAGCAGATCACCGCGTCCGGCCGCTCGGCCGAGTCGACCAGGTTCGCCATCGCCTCGTAGCCGTCCTCAGCGTCGTAGCGCTCCACGTACTGGTGGTGCCCGGCTGCCACTCCTTCCGCTTCCGCCAGAGCCGCCCGCACCCCCTCCTCGCGCAGGTGCGCGGTGCGCGCATAGTCCGCCCGCCGTAGCCCGATCGCGGCGATGCGCCGGTGCCCATCAGCAATCAACTTCCGCGTCGCCTCATACGCCGCCGCCCGGTCGTCGATGTAGACGTGATCGAGGTGATCCCCGGCGATCCGCTCCCCCACCAGCACCAGCGGGAACTCCGACTCCCGGTGCTCGATGTGCTCAGCCCGCAACGCCTCGGGATGGAAGATCGCCCCGTCGAACATCGCACCGCGCGGCCCGAGCTGGATCAGCCGGCGTTCGCGCTCGATGTCCCCATGCGTCTGGTCCACGGCCACGGTGTACCCGCGGGCGGTCGCCGCCTGCACCACTTCGGCCGCCAGCCGCGCGAAGTGCGATTGCGCCAGGTCCGGCACCACGAAGCCGAGCAGCCCGATCTTGCCGGTGCGCAGGCTTTTCGCCAGCTGGTTCGGCCGGTAATCCAGCGCCGCGAGCGCCGCCTCCACCCGCGCCCGCGTCTCCCCCGCCACATACGGCTGATCGTTGACGACGTTGCTCACCGTGCGCGGTGAGACGCCCGCCAACTGCGCCACATCCTTCAGAGTTGCCATGGATTCCCCTTTCCTTCTTGCATCGTTGCATGAAAGAAGGATGTTGTATATATTGGCACCGTCTTTCAACGTTGCAAGAGCACTGGAGGCATCATGCGACTCACCCGACGCACCTGCATCGCCGCAGGTGCCGCCCTCGCCCTGACGGCCGGCCTGGCCGCCTGCAGCGATGGCGGTTCGACCGATGACGGCGGCCCCGTCACCTTGACCATGTGGCACGGCCTCACCGGCCCGGACGGCCCCGCCTTCCAGGAGGTGGTCGACAACTTCAACGACTCCCAGGACGAGGTCACCATCGAGGCTGAGGCCCTCCCCTGGGACTCCCTCTATCAACAGTTCCTCACCGCGGCCACCTCCGACGACGGCCCTGACCTGGTCGCGATGAGCGCCTCGCGCCTGCCTCAATACGCCGAGCGCGGCGTGCTCGCCCCCACCGATGACTTCTACGCCGACGACACCTACATGGACACCTCCGTGCTGGCCGAGGGTGCCGTGCAGGCCTCGGTCTTCGACGGCGTCAACTACGGCGTGCCCCTCAACCTCGGCCCGGTGCTGATGTACTGGAACAAGGCGCTGTTCGAGGAGGCCGGTCTGGACCCCGAGGCCCCGCCCACCACGTGGGAGGAGTTCGAGGAGATGATCCCCGACCTCACCGTGGATGAGGACGGTGACGGCACCCCTGAGCAGTACCCCATCGCCATGGGCGATCACTCCACCGTCCCGGTCTTCCCGAGCTTCCTGTGGAACGGCGGCGGCGGTGTGGTCTCCGACGACGGCACCACCTCCCTGCTGGGCGACCCGGCCACCGTGGAGACCGCCGAGCACTGGGTGAACCTGGTCCGCGAGGAGCAGATCACCCCGGTGGGCATGTCCGGCGCCGACTCCGACCAGCTCTTCCAGGCCGAGCTCGCCGCGATCACCATCAACGGCCCGTGGATGACCGCGGGCCTGACCGAGGCCGGCCTCGACTTCGACGTCACCGTGCCGATGGCCGGCCCCGAGGGTCAGTCGATCCTCGGCGACGTCGTCTCCATGACCATCTCCCAGCGCCTCACCGACGCCGAGAAGGACGCCGCCTTCCAGTTCTTCGCCTACTGGGAGTCGGTGGAGAGCCAGGCCACCTGGGCCAACGGCTCCGGTTTCCCCGCCATCCGCACCGATATGCCGGGTGACGCGGTGACCAACGAATGGGCCGCCGTCTTCGGGGCACCGGAGGTGCTGGACAACGTGCGCCCGTACCTGACGGGCGTGCCGGGATCGGGTGAGATCAACGAGGACATCTTCACCCCGGCGCTGCAGTCGGCGCTGAACGGCACCGGTGAGGTGGCCGATCTCTTCCCCGCCGCGGGTGAGCAGATCCAGGCCATCCTCGACGACGGCTCCTGACCATCCGCTCCCGGGTGGGCCCTGCCTCGTTCGGCAAGACACCGGCCCACCCACCGATCACGGGATGACCTATGAGAATCGGTCGCACGGTCGCCGGCAGGCAGGCGCGGGCGGCGTGGATGTTCCTCGCCCCCGGTCTGGCGCTGCTGACCCTGTTCACGGCGTGGCCGCTGCTGCGCACGGCTTACCTGTCCTTCACCGAGTACAGCCTGCTCACGCCCCCGGAGTGGGTGGGGCTGGCGAACTACCGTGAGCTCATCGCCGATGACCAGGTGATGAACGCCCTGCAGAACACGGTGATCTACGCCGTCGTGGTGACCCCGGTGACCATCGCCCTGGCGCTGGCCCTGGCCATGGCCCTGAACGCGAAGTTCTTCGGCCGTGGCATCGTCCGCACGGCGGTGTTCGTGCCCTTCGTGGTCTCCCTCGCCGTCGTCTCGATCGCGTTCCGGTTCCTGCTGGACCCGAACTACGGTCTGGTCACGCACTGGCTGGACGGGGTCGGGCTGGCTCCCACGCAGGGAGCGCTGGCGCAACCGGGAACGGCGATGGCCGCCGTCATGGCCGTGGGTGTGTGGAAGAACGTGGGCTTCTACATGGTGATGTTCCTGGCGGGGCTGCAGTCCATCCCCCGCGACCTCTACGAGGCCGCCCAGCTCGACGGCGCAAGTCGCCTCCAGAAATTAAGTACGGTGACCATGCCCTTGCTGAGCAACCAGACCATGTTGGTGAGCATCCTGGCCGCGATCGCCAGCTTCCAGGTGTTCGACCAGATCAAGGTGATGACCAACGGCGGGCCGGCGATGAGCACCGAGACGCTGGTGGTGATGGTCAACCGGGTGGGGATCAACAACCTCGAGTTCGGGTACGGCTCGGCGGTCTCGGTGCTGCTGTTGCTGCTGATCCTGCTGCTGTCGATGGCGCAGTACTTCTACTTCGGACGTAAGCAGGTGAGGTACTGATGAGAACCACGTCCCCTGCCCTGCGCCGCGCCTGGACGGTGGCGCTGACGGTGGCCATGCTAGCGATCGGGCTGGCGATGATCTTCCCGATCGTGTGGTCGATCCTGACGGCGTTCAAGCCGAACGCCGAGGCGGCCTCGGCCTCCCCGACGCTGTTGCCGCAGACGTGGACGCTGGAGAACTTCGCCGAGATCTGGTCGGCGATCCCGTTCGCGCAGCTGTACGGGAACACGATCATCTTCGCCGGCTCGGTGATGGTGCTCTCCCTGGCCTTCGACACGATGGCCGGGTATGCGCTGGCTCGGTTCGACTTCCGCGGCAAGACGGCGGCGTTCATCGCCATCATCGTGATGCTGATGATCCCCTACCAGGCGGTGATCATCCCGCTGTATGACCTGGTGCACAGCCTCGGCCTGGGTCAGACCGTGGCGGGCATGATCGTGCCGCGGACGGCGAACGCGTTCGGGGTGTTCTTCATGCGTCAGTTCTTCCTCGCCTTGCCGAAGAACCTCGAGGAGGCGGCAAGGATCGACGGCGCGAACGAGTGGCGGATCTTCACCCGCGTGATGCTGCCGCTGACCACCCCGGCGCTGCTGACCTTGGGGTTGTTCCACTTCCAGTTCAACTGGAACGACCTGCTGTGGCCACTGGTGATGTCCAACTCGATCGACGGCGCCACGTTGCCGGCCGGGCTGGCGCTGTTCGCCGGGCAGCACGTGGTCGAGTACGGGCTGCTGATGGCCGGCTCGGTGCTGGCGCTGATCCCGCTGATCCTGTTCTTCCTCCTCATTCAACGCACGTTCGTCACCGGTATCGCGACCACCGGCATCAAGTAGCAAAGGAATCCGAGCGACTCATGACGCACTTCTTCTCCCCTGACCGCATCGCCATGGGCGTCGGCATCGAGGACACCTTCATCCCGCAGGAGCAGGTGGGCCACCGCAAGCTGGACGAGTACGAACTCACCCAGCACTACCACTACTGGCGCGAGGACCTGAACCTGGCGCGGGAGGCCGGCGCGGAGTTCATCCGGTGGGGCATCCCGTGGTTCCAGGTGGAACCGGCACCTGGGGAGTTCGACTTCTCCTGGATCGACGAGGTGGCCGCCCACATGCAGGAGATCGGGCTGCATTGCGTGGTGGACCTGCTGCATTACGGCACGCCGTTGTGGCTGGACAACTCGTTCGTGAACGCGCGCTATCCGGAGTACTTCGCGCGCTATGCCGGGGCGGTGGCCGAGCGCTACCGGGGCGTGTTCACCTCCTTCACCCCGGCGAACGAGCCGCTGGTGAATGCCCAGTGGTGCGGGCGGGACGGCGGCTGGCCGCCGTACCTGACCGGCGAGGACGGCTACGTGAAGGTCGTGACGGCAGTGGCCGAGGGCATGTCGCGGGCGCAGGAGGCGATCCACGCGGCGGCGCCGGAGGCGGAGATCGTGTTCGTCGACGCCGGGTTCCGGTACGCGGGCGATCACTTCCCGGGGCACTCGCGTGAGCACCTGGAGGAGTGGCGGTTCATCGCTACTGATCTAGTGCTCGGGCGCGTCGATGAGGAGCACTCGCTGTACGGGCACCTGCGCGAGCACGGCATCAGCGCCGAGAAGCTGGCCTGGTTCCGGGACAACGCGAAGACCCCGGACATCATGGGCGTGAACTACTACCCCGGGTTCAGCACCACCACATTCGATGAGGCCGGCGCCGAGGTGCCGGGTGAGGGCGGGGTCGAGGGGCTCGTGGACCTCGTGCGGGTCAACCACGAACGCTACGGAATCCCCATCGCTATCACCGAGACCTCGCGGAACGAGTCACCCGAGGCGAAGATCCAGTGGCTGCAGGAATCGCTGGCTGCGCTGGAAGAACTACGCGCCGACGGCGTCCCGATCACCGGGTACACGTGGTTCCCGTTCTTCTCCTTGATCGACTGGCTCTACCGATACGCCACCGACAGCGCCGACAACCACTGGAACCACCTGGGGCTGCTGGAGCTACGGAGGACGGCGGGGGGCGTGTTGGAGCGGGTGCCGAATGCGGCGCTGAAGATGTTCGCTGATGAAGCACGGGGAGCCGAATCCACCTGAGCCGTTGGGCGCTTGCTCTACCTAGGACAACTCGGCTTCACTGAAGACGAGCTGACACACGCTCACGCACGATCTCTGGCCTATCGGTAGGGCAAGCCACGATCGCGGCTGAACCTCGAACAGCACTCCGGAGAACGACGCTGGCGCGACGTGTCGAGCCCACCAGGACCGAATCTAGCGGCCGTCTCCCCAGCACACCGATACCGAGGTCGAAGGATTCACTATCTCACCGCTAAGCGTTACATCGCGAAATACCCGGCATCGTGACGCCACGGCGCGATCGAAGATGTCAGCTCCCGCGGCAATTGCCGATTAGAAAGCCGAGGATCCCAACCGGCCTGCCCCAATTCGCGCAACGACTCGCGTGCCGCACGAGTGGGCCTGTACCGGCGCCGCCCATCGGGCATCAGGCGGAACCATTCGTCCAGTTCGCTAAATCGTCGAGAATGCGACGCGCAATCGCTGGATAAACGTCGCCATTAGCCAACTCTGCGCGAAGTGCAGGGGGCGACTCCTCTACAAGCCCGGCAGCGGCACCCCCGGGATGACCAAGTGCATAAGTTGGCGCGCCATCTCGAATCTCACGGAAGAGCGCGTGCTCCTTGATAATACCGCCCATCCCTCCAACGAAGATGGCAGCCACAGGCTCTTCTTCCGTAAGCATCTGGCGCCTCATAAGATCAAGACTCTGGATCGCTTCCACCGGATCCGCTGACTCTCCAAAAGCCGCGGCAGTGCGCACGATCGACCCTACTCCCTCAGCTTCGAAACGAAGCGTCGATTCCGGAAGAACTGCGTCAAACACCGCCGATTGATAAACAACAACCGTGGGATGAGAATTGAGGCGCTGCTCCGACGCCACGTAAAGAAGAAGGGGCGCAATCGTAGGGTGGGCTGCTGTCACCAAGCGACCACCTCGTTGTAACACCTCCCTGGCAATTGCAACGACCGCGTCAGTAATCTCTAGGACGTTGAAGGCACCATCCCAACGCGCAGTATCAGGTATACTAGCCGATAAGAACACGGACGCCCCTCCGAGGCTCGTTGTAAGGCTGCTTAGCTTCACCACAATCCTCCGACGGCGTTCTCCGAAATCATCCTCAAGTTACGATCGCCCTTTGCCCAGTCCAGGTGTCGCTTCCGACTTGCCTCCAGTTGCCTCGCGGCATGAATCAACAATGCATCGGCCGTCTCTTGAATGGAATTCCGCATCTCGTCAAGTCGATGCAGATCCTCCGACTCCGGCAAACGTGGCGCAACAGCAACTATCGAGCGCCCGCTTGGACCAGACACGTCCATACTCCAGTCCTTGAGGGCAGTACATGTAGCACCTCCAGCCTCGGCCGAAGACTGGACACTGGAGAGCAACATCTTGCGGCGTCTAACCAATCCCAAGGCGTGTGCAGATTCAACCTCTCGGAGCACTCGGTCAACTGCCTCGGACGAGAGAGCGTCGAACCCGTGACCTTTTTGGACCAAATCAGCAGACTGCAAGTGTACCCGTGGTAGTCGATCGCTGCCCGGTATGGGGGGCGGCTCGTCGGGCCATGTTACAATAAGCACTCCCATAGAGTGCGCAAGGGCGTACTCCAATTCATCGAAAACCCAATCGGACGCATGCGCGTCCGGAGTCTCCAGCAGTAGTACGAAAGCGAAGCTCTCAAGTGCATCGGCGATTCTGAGCTGAACATTGTCGCCGGCCGGTATCGCGAAACGATCAATGAACGGGCTGAAAGACACATGTGATAAGGCGTCATAGAGTTGTTCTGCGGCGGCGAGGCCATCGCTCCGTCTGTGACTGATGAATACCTTTCTATCACGCTCCTCAATGCCCAGTTGCTTCAGAACGATACGGGCAAGCCTCCGTTCCGGATCGCCACCCGACCACTCGAATCCGTTGAACGCGGATACCAGGTCAGGCACCTGCGCAGCAAAGGCCGCAAGACTATCTACGACCGGGATAACTACAAGACCCGAGTCTCTGGCAGCGATGATCCGGCGGTCAAGGCTGGAAGCATTCTTGGTTGCAGGGCCAACCAATAACACCGCCACAGCCGGAGCTTCGCTGTCGAGCAACTCCTCGGTCACATTGACATTCAAAGACTTGTGCACACCCAACGCCATCAACTCCGATGCGACCGACTGTCGGAGCTTAGCCAACCAGCCTGGGCGATCAACATGGAGCGCGAGAACCTGATAGGAGACCGTCATAAAAACTCCTGAAGAACCGCCACAAACGTTGACGACGTTATGTGCATGCTGAATTTGATTTCTTGAGTTCGCGAGAATTGTCGACCAAGTCCGACTTGTCTAGTCTGTCGTTGAAAGCTGCCTCGATGTTCGATCGCACAACGGAGCTCGACGTCGGGTAGCTTAGATAGCGCACGTACGAAGCGTCCGTGTCGCCTTCGCGCCAATTGTCCCTGACTCGACCGGGGAGCCGAGCCTTGTTGTTCATCGAAGGCAATGGGTATACGAGAAGACCGTTGCGCTTATTGCTTGTATCGTTCCGGAGCGACGATGAGATCTCCCAATCGACAAACTTGCGCGCCCACGTACACTGGCCTAGAAGCAAGATTGTGACTGTCGAATCTGTTAGATACTCTTCGCGAATGCGACGCTTAATGTACTCGTCGCTATCGCTATCAATGAAGTCATCTTCGATTGTCACACCGACGGATCGAGCAAGGAACTCTGATCCGAAGGTCTCGATGAAGTCTTCGACCGCAGCCATGTCGTCGGCGTGGTAGGAGACGAAACACTTGTGCCTGGTCGAGTCGACCTTCCTTGCTGCGGCGGCCTCTGCCACACGCTGCAGCCGAACCATTGCGTCTCTGGTCGCCATCGTTGCCCCTCTCTCGCCCGCAGGAGACGGGTGAACCCGCGGCGCTGATGCCAGCCTATCGTTGACGAGCCGCCCCGTGGTGGACCATCCGATGGCACCATCGCGACCCGGATCCCGCTTTGGCGATAGCTGCGTCGAGGAGCCCTCATCTCTAACCTGAGTTTGGCTGTTGCGCCCCTGGGTTCAGTGGAGTGGAGCCTTCTCTGAACCCGGGAGCGCGTCAGTTGGAATCCGCTCGGCTGAGGGCGAGGGCTAGCGGATGCCGTGCGAGCGAAGTGGCTGTTTGCTCATCTGATCGGAGCGCATCCAGTGCGCGGCTGCGCCATAGGTAGGTCCACCACATCCCACTGGTGTCCCAGATGCGCCTGTCGCGGAGGCGGTCGAACCCGGCCGGAATCTTGACGGCACTTCCGGTGCTGAACCGGATGTGGCGGTCGTGGGGGAAGCGCTGCCTGCCGTTGGAGGGGTCTCCTAGGTGCACCTCAACTCGGGCGAGCCTTCCTTCATTAGCCGGGGACCACCGGTGGTGGATGATTTGCGCAAGGGCACAGGCGTCGTCGCGGCTGTTGAGTTTGGAGGCGTTCCCAACGAGCCTGACGGTGGACCCTCCAGCCATGACGCTGTCCAGGTGTTCGAGGAGCCAACATATGTGCTCCGGCACATCAGATGCCGAACCTCGACCGTATGCGCTTCCAGTGATGCGGTTGAAGAGGTAGCCGTCGAGTATCACGACTTCGCGGGCACCTGTTGCGATGGGCCTCAGGACGTTGAACCAGAAATCTTCGCGTGCGGTGCCGTGCGCGGCGAAGGGGCTCCGCTCCTGTTCCACGATTCGAGCAAGCGCAGGCGCAGTGGGGGCGGTGACTGCGACAGCCACGTCTGGCTTAAGTCCCGGCGCGCTCAGGATTCCGGTGTCCCCTGGAACGCCGAGAGTAACAGAAAGAGTTTGAGAAACGACCGCCACGTCAGCCTGGCCGCCCCACCCAGCTCTGAGACGGTCTATTCCGTCAACGGTGGCGAGTGTGTCGCGGCTGGGAGGATCAGCAACGACCACTCGGTGGGATTTCCTCAGGTGGACAAGCATGGCCTCCCATCGCGCGCGTGCACCGGGAGGCATCCCGGCTATGCCTCTGACGGCGCGAACGAATTCCCTGGCTTCGTCGTCGCTTACGAACACGAGACGTCCATGGGCGAGCAGGGTCTCGACTAGGGACTCGTGAAGGGCGTTTGCCGCCAACGGCTGGATACTGCCGAGATCTAGGGCGTTGGGGGCCAAGGCAACTCGGGCGTACATCAGAACGCGCCGAAGAGTTCGTCGAGGCGTTCGTCGAAGAAGCCGTGGGGCCATTCGTCTAAGAACTCGCCCTGCTCATCGAGGCGGAGTGGTTTAATCGTGGTGTCCCCTTCGGGACTTTGGTCCACGTAAACGACGGATACGCTGCTGGGGTCGAGGCTTCCTTCTCTGATGCGTCGTTGCACCCGAAGGATGAGGTGCTCACTATGCGTCTCGACAATAAGTTGGTTGCCCTGGCGGCCCTGTCGTGTGGTGTCAATCAATAGGTCGGCGAGCCGTGCTTGGAGACGTGGATGTAGGTGGGTTTCGGGCTGTTCAATCACGACTATGCTATTCCGGCGGGATAAGAGCTCCACGACGATGGGAAGTACCTGGCTAATGCCGAACCCGACATCGGCAGGGGTGACGTTGACGTCGCTTCGACTGTCGGTCAGGGAGACGGCCACGAGGTCCCCGACGAGATGGGCGGCATTGCCCGCGTTCACCGGGATCACGTCAAGAGAATAGGGCACCTCGAGGCGCTTGAGCCACTCGTTGACTTGCGTGACGACGGTGGCGTGGTCGAACAGGTAGATGGCAACGTCTCGGCCGTCACCGGTCGCAGAGGAGGCGTCAGCGCGGTCGTAGACGCGTTGGGGAACAGATCGTAGCGGGCCGAGCCATACGACGTTTTCGAGGAGCTGGGTCACTTCGGCTGCAACTCCCCCGGCGAGTTTGGTCGTCCTGTTGAGATAGGAGTCGACGATTCCTTGCTCACGTCTATCACCACCGGAACGCCGGGGGCTAAGGAGCACGTCGTTAGTAGGCATGATGCCGTTGGCGCGAACATGGATGGTGTCCACGCCATTGCGTTCGAGGGCACGCAGTGCGCGCCTCGCGTTCTGCTCCCGCCCCTTGAGCCGTCGAGCTTGCTCGACCTCGTCACCGTCCTGGTGGTGGCGGGCGTCGAATGGGTACAGGAGCGTGCCGCTGGCGACTCCCCTAAAAACCTCGTAGAGGTCCCCACGGTTGAGCGTAAAGGCGCTCGCGCCAGGGTCCCTGCCGAAGACGAGCCCATAATCCCCGAACCGGATGGTTGTCTCGGTTACCGCACCCTGACCGGACGCATTACTTTCGAACGTCCAGCCCACGTGCCGCGCAAGCGTGGGGTCGGGTGTCCCCTCTGCGCGGATCCACGCCGGGAGCGTGCCGTATGTGAGTGTCATCTTCACCGGCTCATCGGCGTGCCGGTGAACGAGGCCTCGGAAGCCACCCACGTTCAGTAGGGGGCCTTGGGTGACGAGAGCGTCGGATCCTAGGGACTGCTTCAGGAGCAGGAGCGACTGGACCAGCGTGGACTTCCCTGCCGAGTTCGCGCCGTACACCAGGGTGAGCGGCGCCAAAGGCATCTGCTTCGGGGCCCCGAAGGCTTTGAAGTTGCTGAGCTCGACCCGGGTGAGGAGTCTGCGGTCAGGTGCTGGGTGTGTGACTTGCTCGCCCGGGGGTTCATCCAAGTAGAGGGCGGGGTCCAGCCCACGGTCGAGATCGAGTTCGTGAGAATCGACGGTGCGCGCCACGTGCACGGGAGCCGTGATGGTGCCGGTGTCGCGAGAGCCCGCGACGATATCGACAAGGGCGGCGATAGCGCCGGGGCCGATATGGACCTGGCCCTTGTCGGCGGTTTCCACCAAGGTCTGCGCATCGATTAGGGCGACCGACTCACACCGACGGGCCGTGCGCGCGCGAAGGAGCCACAGCACGGTGGAAATGCCGGTGTGGCGGAAGACCCCTGGTGGCAGCGAGATGATTGCCTCGACCGCACCGCTTTGGAGGAGGTACTCGTGGTACGCGCGGTAGCGGGGCATGAGACTACTTCGCGAGAGGACGAGTGCTGCACGTCCGTTGGCCCGTAGGGCGTCGAGCGCAAGCAGCAGCCATGGCATGTCACCCTGGGGTGCGGCTGACTTTCCCGATAGCATTCCGCGCGCGAGACGACGAATGGTATGTCGCTGCCGGTCGGTGAATGTCAGGTTCCACGGAGGCTGAGCGAGCACGACGTCAACATCGCCGGTCTGGGGCTCGTCAAAGGCGTCAGCGCACCGCGGGCCGAACCAGTCGGCAGTATCGACGCCGTGAATCTTGAGGCGCATGGAAGCGCGACGGGCAACCCGCTGGTTGATGTCGAAGCCGGATACGCTCACTTCCGGTTGGGCGCGGGCAGCGGCTAGCAATCCGGTTCCGTTTCCGCAAACTGGGTCGAGGACGTAGTCGCCAGGGCGCACTGTCAGCGTTGCCATCAGGTCTGCGACAGCGACGGGCGTTTCGGACTCTCCCGCCTGCTTCCCCAGCCGCGAGAGGTAGCCGAGCGACTCGTCGAACGTATCGGCGATCTGCTCATGCTGCTCTGCGACGGTCGCCGTCCATGGGATCGACCTGTCGATGAGATGCAGGATCGTGCGCAGGGTCCCCGGGTAGGCTTCCGCGTCGTCGAGCCGAGCCTCATCTGTCTGTTCTCGGGAAATGTCGAACCGAATGAAGCATTGGACCAGCCTTTCATCAGTGGCGGCTGCGCGGAGTTCCCGCCAACCCTCCACGTCGTCGTTGTGCGTCGTGACCCAACGTACGAACAGGGCGTGCAGCACAAGATCGACGCCGCGCTCGACGCCCAGACCGCGAGTGGCATCAAGTAGCTCCCAACTGAGGCGTTTGCCGTGGCTACTCACAATGCTCCACACTCGCGCACCAGACGGCTCGCGAACACCGAGCGACGCTCGCTCGCGCAAAGGCCGGTACACCGCATCAGGCATCCGGCAGTGGCCCACCATGACCCGTTCATATTCGTCTCGACCATCGTCAGACCGCCCTGTCAGGGTCCGGCCGCTCAAGGGCCGCGGCAACGGCGGCGAATTGCTCGAGCGCCGCGGTCAGGTCCTCGACGATCTCGCGGGCGACGATCTCGGGCGCAGGAAGGTTGTCGAAGTCTTCGAGGGACTCGTCGCGCAGCCACCTGATGTCGAGGTTGACCTTGTCACGGGCCAGTAGTTCGTCGTAGGCAAACGCCTTGAAGCGCTCAGACTCGACGCGCTCGTCGTGCGCCTTGCCAGAGCCGTATGACTCGACGAAGTCGTCCAAGTGCTTACGAGTCAATGGGTTCTGTTTCAGCGTGAAGTGCTGGTTTGTGCGTAGATCGTACACCCACAACTTCGACGTCCATGGCGTCTCGGACGCCGGCCGCTTGTCAAAAAACAGCACGTTCGCCTTGACGCCCTGGGCGTAGAAGAGCCCGGTCGGCAGGCGCAACAGCGTGTGCAGGTCGAAATCATTCAGTAGGCGGCGGCGCAACGTCTCGCCTGCGCCACCCTCAAACAGCACATTGTCCGGCATGACGACGGCGGCACGGCCGTTGATCTCCAGGATGGTCATGATGTGCTGCAGGAAGTTGAGTTGCTTATTTGACGTTGTCACGACGAAATCCTGCCGCTCCACGGCCCTGTCGTCTGTGGCCTCTCGACCGTCAGCACCGACCATCGTGAGCGACGATTTAGTACCGAATGGCGGGTTCGCCAGCACCACCGACCAGCGGCGGCCAGGGTCTGCGGCCAGGGAGTCCCTGACGTCGATCAGCGACTCACCGTTTGCTTCACCGATGCCATGTAGCAGGAGGTTCATTGCCGCGAGGCGTGCAGTCCCGTCGACGAGCTCTGTGCCGTGCGCGAAGCCATTGCGCAGGTGCTCACGCTCTGGCGGGGTCATCGACTCAGCCCCGCGAGACGCGTACTCATGAGCACCGAGGAGGAAACCGCCGGTCCCGCATGCCGGGTCAACGACCGAGTCAGCGACGCTCGGTTGGACGCATTCGACAATGGCAGCGATCACGGAACGTGGCGTGAAGTACTGGCCCGCGCCCGACCCCTTGTCCGAGGCGCCCTTGGCCAGCAGCGACTCGTAGGCGTCACCGTTGACGTCCGTTCCAGCGGACGACCACTGCTCCTTGTCGATGAGGTCGTGGATGAGTCGCTTGAGCTTCGCCGGGTCTTGGACCCGGTTCTGCGCCTTGCGAAAGATCGTTCCCAACGTGCCCGGCTGCCGGCCCAAGCCCTGAAGGGTCAGGGTGTACTCGGTCTCCAGCGCGGCACCCTCGGCATCCAACAGGCGCTGCCAGGAGTACGCCTCGGGCACGATCTGCTCGGGGTTAAGCTTTCGCGTCGCGCGCTCGTGTGCCATTTTCAGGAAGAGCAAGTACGTCAACTGCTCAGTATACTCGATGACTCCAATGCCATCGTCGCGCAGGACGTGCGCGTAGGACCAGATCTTGTCGACCAGGCGACGAGCGTCAGACACCGGCCATCTCCTCCACTTGTTCGATGTCGGACTCCGCGCCCGTCAACTTCCCGGAGAACGCCGCTACCAACAATGACCTCTTCAGCGAGTTGGCCCGCCGCGCAGCTGTCTCGACCTTGCGCGCAGTCCCGTGGACCGCATACGACCACTCGTCGAGGCGCGCAATGAACGCCCGCTGGTGCTCGAGAGATGGAACAGGCAGCGTGATCCGTCGCAGATCGCCCTGGTTCACCTTATAGATTCCAGCTGTCGTGCGGGCGCGGGCTTCGATCTGACGGCGTACCAGACGAGAGTTCCACACCGCCGTAAGGTAGTCGGGTTGAATTCTTCCAAGATCTGGGCGCATGCGAATCATCGTGTCGGGATAGGCGACCAAGTCTGGGTTATCGACGACCCACGCAGCTCGCCCAACAAGTTTCAGACTTCCGTTTCCGCGCGCAACAAACACGTCCCCCGCAGAGACGAGGAACGGTTTGGCCGCTTCCGCAGACCATCGACCCGTTTTTCGCTGCCTGAGGTCGATGGTCCCATCTCGCATCGCGGTCAAGCGAAGAACAGGGAACCCGCCATCGGCAGTTGGGACAGATTTTCCATTACTTAGAGGTTGAGCCAATATCTCGGCGAGGTCGCAACTGCGCGATTCCTCCAGTTCCGGAGCAGTGTCGACGATGGAATCTAAGAAAACGCTGAGGCGCGATTCTGCGAAACGTACACTTTCGGATCCGGCGTCGAGGCGAGAGAAGTGGTCATCGAGAATATCGACTATCCGCCGCTGGTCCCTGATCGACGGCACCGGTACCTCGATCGGCTTCACGCGGGAAGGTTGCGCACGCATCAGTGACCCACCCACGCCTGAAACGGTCGACATGAATTGCTGATGGAACTGGTCCGAGACCAGAAAGTAGCGCAAGAAGGCGGGGACTAGCACTTCCGAACGGAACGTGATCCACTCCGTCGACGCGATCTGTCGGCGCTTACCCCTCGGGCCGACCACCCTCGCTCGGCGGATGTGGGGCACGATCTTTGACACGATCACGTCGCCCGGGGCGACGACTCTCTTGCTAGACCCGACATCGGCACCGCGCACCACATCGAACCCGCCGCGATCATGAGCAGGGATGCTGTAAAGGTCGAACTCCTCGTCAGGGAACTGCGCCGGGTTGACGGCCCCCCCACGCTCAACCATAAAGTCACCGAGCTTCGCTGCTACCCAGCGGCGAGTTGCCTCCGTCACGCGGTAAGCTCCTCGTTGAGCTGATCGAGCAGAGCACCGGCGTCGTCGCCGAGGTCGCGGAGAGCGCCGCCGATACCACCCTTCTCGTCGAAGGGCGCCTGTTCAAGGTCGTCGGCAGTAATGCCTGCGGAGTTTGAGATCACGTCGACCATGCGGTCGAGCCACCACCTTTGCGTGTCGGTGAACTGGGCCCCGGCCTGTTCCTGGGCGAGAAGCCAGCCTATGTATCGTTCAGCGACTGCGTCGGCGAACGGGATCAGTTCAGAGTCTGCGCCGAGCGTATATCGCACCAGGGACACGACGTCCGTGAGACGGGGCTTGTCGCGGTGACGTACACGACCTACATCGACCTGCTCGTACGCAGCCCAGACAATGTCCGGAGTCCAGTTGTACGGGGGCCGGGCGATGCGGTCGGCGAGCTCTTTGATCGCTTCGAACGAGACCCGGCGGGACTTGGCCTCGTCCATGACCTGGATAGCGGTGATCTCGTCGCGGTGCTCGTTCAGATACTTCGCCCAGTCCTCAACGACCGACTTGGCGCGCTCGGGATCGACGACACCATAGGCATCGACCAATTCGTCGGCGTTATAGTCGTCTATGATCTGGTCGTGGGTACGGCGCAGTTCCATGATGCGGGTCCGCAGGTCCGGGTTTGCTGCCAACGGTTCGATCGCCGCCTCGATGATGTTCTCGATGACCTGGGCTGGATCGGCGTCTTCGCCGCCGGCATCGTCGAGGGCGGCGGCCTGCTTGTCGGCGTCGACGGCGTCGACCAGGCCGCGGACGACCTGCTTGAGAGACCCGCCAGCGACCTTGTCGATCTCGGCTCGCTCATCCGGAGTGAGTTGCAGCTCAAGCGCGGACAGGCGCGAGGCGAGGGTGGCGACCTCGTCCTCGGTGATTGTCAGGTTCGCTGCCTTCTTCAATAGCTGCACGAGCGAAACGGACTTCCGCCGGTTCAGAGGCGGCTCGACGAAGTCGTGCTCAGTCACGCCCACGCCGTCGACGATCACGAAGCGAGTCTTCTCCTTGGCGGCCGGATCCGGGGTGACGGCCTGGAAGTCCGCGGTCGCGATGGTGCGAGCGCCGCGGCCCTTCATCTGCTCGAAGTACTGAGCCGTCTTGACGTCCCTCAGGAAGAACACGCATTCTAGCGGCTTGACGTCCGTGCCGGTCGCGATCATGTCGACGGTAACCGCGATGCGCAGCTTCGGGGAGGTGCGAAACGCCTGGAGTTGGCCCTTAGGGTCGTTGGCGGCGTAGGTGATCTTCGCGGCGAACTCGTTGCCCTTGCCGAACACCTGCCGCACCAGGGTCACGATCTGCTCGGCGTGCGAGTCGTCTTTGGCGAAGATCAGCGTCTTCGGCACTGCCGAGCGGCCCGGGAAGACTTCGGTAAACAGCCGGTCGCGGAACGTTTCCAGGACCAGACGGATCTGGTTGGGGTTCGTCACGGCGCGGTCGAGCTGCCTGGGCGTATAGTCGACGTCCTCGTCGATCTGCTCGATGCGCTGCACGCGGGTGCGCTTGTCGACTTTGGGGACGAAGATCCCTGCGGGCAGAGTGCCGCCTTCCTCGGTGACCTTTGTCCTGATGCGGTAGATGTCGAAGTCGACGTTGACCTGGTCGGCGACCGATTCCTGGTACGTGTACGACGAGACCAGATTCTGACGGAAGAAGGCGAACGTCTGTCTACCCGGCGTGGCGGTCAGCCCGACGACGTGAGCGTCGAAGTACTCCACGACGCTGCGCCACACCCCGTAGATTGACCGGTGTGCCTCGTCGACGATAACCAGATCGAACGTTTCCGGCGGCATGCCGGAGCTGTACGTCGCCTGTACCGGGGAGTCAGGCTTCCAGTCGTCGAGCTGCGGGTCGTCCGAACCGAGGACCTCGTTCCCATTCAGGACCTTAAAAACCCGCTGGATCGTCGAGATCACGACGTTCGACGAGCCGAGCATGCCCGCGCCCGTGAGCTTGTCGACATTGTAGATCTCGGAGAAGCGGCGCCCGTCGTCAGGGGTGGTGTAGTTCTGGAACTCCGCCAGGGTCTGGTCGGCGAGGTTGTTGCGGTCCACTAGGAACAGAATCTTGGAGAAGCCGCCGTACTTCAGCAGCCGATACGCGAGCGTCACCGCGGTAAACGTCTTGCCGGCACCCGTGGCCATCTGGATCAGCGAGCGATCGAACCGCTGCTCGACGAGCGATTGCTCGGTGCCGCTAATAGCCTTGATCTGCGCTGGCCGCAGCCGTTCCACGTCCAGTTCGGGAAGTGCGCGCACCTTGCCCCGCCAGGTCGGGGCAGCCGGGTTCGCATCCGCCTCGCGCAGGGCGCGGGCAAGTGCTGACGGCTTCGGGAAGTGGAAGACCGCTCGTGCTCGTGGGTCCGGGTCGAACCCGTTGGTGAAGTGCGTCTCCGAGCCCGAGGCCTCGAAGACAAACGGCAGCCGCCCGTCGATCTCCCGGGCACGCTTGCGATGCCCCTCTGGCAAGCCGGTGGCATACATCGCGGACTGCCACTCGACACCCGACAGCGTGGTGCCCTCGGGTTTCGCCTCGATGACGCCAACGACCCTGCGGTCCACGTACAGTAGGTAGTCCACGCGACCGTGGTCGGGTGCCATCACCTGCTCGCGGACCGCGACACCCTCGCCAGCGAAGAGGTTCAAGGCCTTGCCGTCCTGCACAGCCCAGCCCGCAGCCGTCAACTGGGCATCGATCTTCACGCGTGCCCACGCCTCTGCGGGAAGTTGCTTATCGTTGCTGGCCATCGCCACGATCCTAAGCGAATCCGCACGTGACGCATGCGATGGTCGAGGTGCTGGAGGAGTATACGGGTGAGACCCTGCCGACGGCTGGAAGCAGCGCGACGTCGTGGGCCGCTCCGCGCAGCCGGCAAAACGGCGGCCTCCGTGCACTTGCGCGATGCTCAGGTTCGTTCTCAGTGACCCACTTCAGCGACGCCGTGCTCGGCTTGCTCGCGCGTGAACCCTTCGAACAGCAACTGATCCAACAGGCCTTGCCGTGAGAAGGACGAATAGTCCAAGTACTGCTCAGTCATCGCTGCAGCTTGCTCGTCCCCGTCGGGCTCGACGCGATCGAAGGCAAAGGTCACATTATCAGTGGAGTAGTCCCGAACTCGAGTTGACCGATCAAGCCGGAACGTGACAACGAGCTGTGGTCAAGCAAACTCCGGGAAGTGTCCACCGCGCTGCTCTGAGCCAGGCTGAACTCCGGTTCCGGCTAGGGTTCGGGCTCCGGCTCAGGTTGCGATGTCTCCTCCGGTGGTGCCGTCGTTTCCTCGGGCTCAGCAGTTGTCGGCTCAGTCGAGGCGGTCGGTGTGGCTACCGCTTCGTCGCTATCAGTCCCATTCGCGAGATTGCCGACGATAAGGAGGAACACCACCGCGCCAACGACGATCAATTGCCACTTGCTGCGCCTCTTGCGTGCAGGCGATCCGCCGCTATTCACCGGCGACTCGCCCGGCGGCTGCTGCGAATAGGCTCCGGGCGGAGGCAGCGGCCCAGGTAGTGTCCGCCACGACCTCCGGGCGGAGGGCCTACAGGGTACTGACCCTAGCTAGACGGCTGCGAGCCCTCCGGCTGCTGAGGGTTGCCCTGCGATGCGCCATGTGAGGGCTGGCCAGGGTTCTGCCGAGGTCGTAGGTCATGCCGCGTCACCATCCGGCCGACCGACGTCAAAGATCAGGGTAAAGATGGCAGCGCTACCACAACGTGATGCGGCGGGCTACGGCTAGCAAGGTGCTCGTTGCTTCCGTGACCCGGCCGTTGAACACAGAGTGCAACGGATGACTGGACGATCGCGAGGCCCACATCGCCCTGACTTCATCGGCGCGGTCAGCGATCGGAGCGTTCGAGCAGTTGCAGGGCGGCGCCGAGCATCGCGACGTCCAGGAACGTTCCGTCGTCGAGTACCACTGTTCCGGCGCCGTCGGCCCCCGCGGAGCCGACGCGGTCGACAATCTCCTGAGCCCGGGCGATCTCTGCTTCCGTGGGCCGGAAGGCATCGCGGATCACGGGCAGTTGCGCTGGGTGGATCGCGGAACGTCCCACCAACCCGAGCGCCTTGCCCACCGCGCAACTGCGGGCCAGGCCGTCCGTGTCCTTCACGTCGGCCCACACGCTCATCTGGGGGGCCGGGAGTCCGGCAGCCGCGGCGGCGACGACGAGCCGTGAGCGCACCCAGGCCAATCCGGGCTCCCCCGCCTCGCCAGCTGCCAGACCCAACTCCGCACGCAGGTCGGCCTCGCCCAGGGTCACCGTCGCTACGCCGGCGCTGGCGATCTCGAACGCTCGCTCGATGCCGATCGCGGTCTCGATCAGGGCGTGCACGGCACGACCGGGCAGTGCCGCCTGGATAGCCGCGACGTCATCGGGGCCGTTGACCTTCGGCAGGCGGACGCCGATGTCCTCGTTCAACTCCCCCACCGCGGCCAGGTCGTCCTGGTGCCAGGCCGAGCCGCGGGCATTCATCCGGACCTGAACGTTCGGGAGGCCCGAACCAGACCGGCCGTCACCAACATGACCAGCACCCACCCGGGCACGTGCATCTGCCAAGGATTCCCGTGCCAGCTGCTTGTGTGAGGGGGCGACTGCGTCCTCGAGGTCGACGATCACGCAGTCCGCACCGGAGGCGAGTGCCTTGGCCACGCGGTCGGGCCGGTCGCCGGGGACGTAGAGCGAGGTCAGCATGCGCCGTCCTCCCGCATGGTGTGGATCTCCTCGTCCGAGAAATCAAGCTCCCCCAGCAGCGCCTCGGTATCCGCGCCCGGAGTACGGCCTGTCCAGGCGATGCGCGAGTCCGCACCCGACATCCGGAACAGTGGACCCTGCATCTTCATGTCGCCGAGTACCGGGTCTTCGATGCCGTGAATCGTGCCGAGCGCTTGGAAGTGCGGGTCGGCCATGATGTCGCCGGCGTCATAGATCGGCGCAACCGCGGCGTGCACCCGTTCGAACTCGGCCACCACCTCATCGCGGGAGCGCTCGGCGATCCATGCGCCCACGGCCTCGTCCAGTTCGTCGGCATGTCGTGCACGTCCGGCGCCGGTGGCGAACCACTCCTCGCGGGTCAGTTCGGGCCGGCCGACCAGCTCCATCACCCGTTCGGCGATCGACTGAGCGCTTGTGCTCACCGCGACCCATTTCGCGTCCGCGGTCAGATACGCATTGCGCGGGGCGTTGTTCGCCGACCGATTTCCGGTCCGCGGCTGCACCGTGCCGAGCTGATCCCAGCGGGTGATCTGCGGGCCCAGCATCGCCAGGATCGGCTCGATGATCGCGATGTCCAGCTCCTGGCCCGCACCCGTGCGGGCTCGATGATGCAGCGCCGTCATCACCGCATAGGCAGTGGTCAGCGAGGCGACCCCATCGGCCAGCCCGAACGGCGGCAGCGTGGGCGGCCCGTCCGGCTCGCCGGTCATCGCCGCGAACCCGCTCATCGCCTCCGCCAGCGTGCCGAACCCCGGCCGCGACCGATACGGCCCCTTCTGCCCGAAGCCGGTCACCCGGGCGAGCACCAGCCCGGGGTTCTTCGCCGAAAGCTGCTCATATCCCAGCCCCCACTTCTCCAGGGTGCCGGGGCGGAAGTTCTCAATCACCACATCCGCCCGCTCGGCCAGGCGCAGGAACGCCTCCACCCCACCGGCGGTGTGCAGATCGAGGGTCACCGTCTCCTTATTCCTGCCCAGGGTCTTCCACCACAGGTTCTCCCCGTCCTTGGCCGGGCCGTGCCCGCGCGAGGGATCGGGGCGCTGAGGGTGCTCCACCTTGATCACCCGGGCGCCCATGTCGCCCAGGTGCATCGCCGCCATCGGGCCGGCGAACAGGGTGGAGGCGTCCACCACCAGCAGGTCATCGAGCGGAGTGCCCATCAGTTCTCACCGTCCCAGCAGACCCTGAACCCGATCGAGGGCGAGGCGTCCACGCCCAGACCCGGCAGCAGGAACTTCAGCGCAAACTCCGGGGACTGCACTCCCCCATCGACGTACCAGTCCGAGCCCTCACTCTTGTGCTCGGCGCCGCCCTTGAGCATCACGAACCGGGTGCGCCCATCCGAGTGCTCCGACTCGGTCCAATTCCACTCCGCGGGCGTGCGGCGCTCGAACCCGTACCGAGTCGCAGCCAACTGCCACTCGTCCTCGGTAGGCAACCGGCCACCGGCCCACGCGGCGAACTGGCGGGCGCGAGCGAAGGTGACGCCCGTCGCCGGATGGTCAGCAGCCGGATCGACGCCAGAGTCCACTGCCTCGCCAAGAGCCTCGAGGAACTGCACGTACTCAGCCGCGGAAACCTCCCGGGCAGCCACACGGACGCCGTCGGAAATCTGCACAACACGCTCCAGCGTGCGCTGATCGTGCAACCGCGGCGGCAGCGGCTTCCACTCCTCCACGTACGGGGCGCCGTCGTACATACCGGTCTCGCGCTGGCGGTGCCGGACGGTGAGCACGTGCTCCCCGGCGGGCACCTCGACTACATCGGCACACAAGGCCGAAACGAGCGCTGCCTCCGCCTTCGGGCCGGTCCAGGAAGGTGCGCTGAGCCGCACCGCCCGGCGGTGCGGGAACGAGGAGTCGCGAACGGGCGGCTCAAAGTGAACGTCGGCGACCTCGGCGGGTAGTGCTGCGCCGTCGGAGAGATGAACCAGCGCTGCCACGCCCTGGGCGGGCACGATCACCTCGGCCTCCCCGTGCTGGAGCGGGCCGTCGAAGGTGACCCACGTACCGGGGCCGGAGGTGTAGGTGACGTCCTCATCGCTGGTGTTGACTAGCGTGTAGAGGGTGACGCCGTCGAGCTCGAACGTCGAGGCGAACACTGGCGGCTCGCACACCGCCAGCGGGGTCCACTCGCCCTCGGTGATCCAACGGTGCATGGCGCGCTGTACGGGCAGCATCCGGCGCAGGGTGGCGGCGTCGCGCTCGTTCCAGCCGACCCAGACGCCGAAGACGACCTCCCAGACCATCACGCCGACGCCGTTCAGCCACGCCGAGCGCAGCTCGGCGGCATGGTCGCGGTTCCAGCGGCGGATGTGGTGCTGCATGTGCCGGCGCTCGAACCACCGCGCCCGCAGCACCCCCGGGATCTCGGAGTCGGCGAACCACTGCGCCCAGGAGAGTGCGTGGTCGGCGACCCGCTCGGTCACCAGCTTCGACTCCCCCTCCAAGCCGATGCCCGGGCGCGCCGCCTCCATCGCGGCCACGAACTCCGGGTCAGCCTTCTTCAGGGTGTCGAGGAAGACGCCGTCGGCGTTCAGGTGGCGAACCACGCTGGCGAGATCTTCGGCGTCGGTGTTGCCGGTGCGGCGGGTGCCGGTATCCCACGGGTTGTAGTCGACGAACACCGCGACCCCGTGCTCATGCAGGGTGGCGGCGGCCTCGGCCAGGCCCGGGACGTCGTGGAAGTCCCATTGGTTGCGCTCGTCGATGCCGATGATCGGGTAGGCATGCCAGAGCACGACGCCGTCGAGGCCGCCGAAGCGGTCCTGGGCGTCTGTGAGGAAGCGTTCCGGGGTGAAGACCTGGGCTTCGAAGTCGAAGAACAACTCATCCCACAGCCAGGTCTGCGCCACGGTGAAGCAGCGGTTCGCCCACTGGGCTTCCGGGGCGTCGTAGCGGGTGGGGGTGCCGTACCGGGCAAGAGCGCCCGCGCGCCAGGCGTGGAGCTGCTTGCGCCAAGCGTCCAGCGTGGCCTGGTCGGGTGGGTCGGCCTGGGTGCCGGGGGCGGCGAGGATCTTCGCCTCGTCTAGCGCCTCGGCAACTTCGCCACCTGTGAGGTCGCCGGTCAGCGGGACCTCGGTGGGCAGGTCGAGGGGGCGTGGGACGAGGGGGTCGAAGCCGCCGCTCATGAGGTCATCATCCGATCAGACAGTGCGTGGGTGCGGGAGGCGAGCTCGTCCAACTCGTGGGTCTGCGGGCCGGGCAAAGAGGTGTGCAGGCGGCCGTGCAGGGGGTCGGTCCAGGCTGGGTCGAGACCGGACTTGCCGGTCAGGGCGCCGAGGACGGAGCCGACGGTGGCGCCGGCGGAGTCGGTGTCCCAGCCGGCGGCTACGGCGAGGGTGATGCCGCGGGTGAAGTTGACGTCGGTGATGGGCCGATCATCGACGGAAACTTCACCCCCGGTGGGTGTGGGGGCGGTGCCGGGGGCGGGTCTGGGAGCGGTGCCCGAGGCAGCCACGGCCATGGCGATCAGGGCCGCGTTGTTGAGCGTGTGCACCCAATGCAGGTGGCCGTACTGGGCGTGCAAGGCGTCGAGTGCTTCCTCGTCGTCAATGCGACCGTCGCGCAGGTCCTCCCCTGCCGTGCGCCCGGAGCGGACCGCCTCGAGCAGGCGGGAGGCCGGGGGCAGCACCGACTCGGCGGCGTCGAGCACGTCATCCACACCGTCGCTGACAAGGGAGGCCGAGCACATGGCGGCGGCCCACATGGCGCCGTAGATCCCGTTGCGGGTGTGACTCAGCCGGGCGTCCACCCAGGCGAGCCGGGCGGCGGCGTAGACGTCTCCGGGGTGGGCCCAGCCGTACACGTCGGCACGGATGAGGGCGCCGATCCATTCGCGGAACGGGTTCAGGTGGGTGGCGGTCTCGCAGGCGCCGGTCTCGGTGATTTCCCGGGCGTCGAGCAGGTTGCGGTAAGCGGCCCGCTCGGCGGTGAACACGCGCCCGCCGGGCAGGTTCGCCAGCCAAGACTGCGCCACGTCAGTGGTGGTCAGGTTCGCGCCGTGGGTCTCCAGCAGGTCCAGCGCCAGCAGCGGGAAGTTCAGGTCATCATCTTCGGGCATGCCGTTGATGTTCTCCACCAGCGACGTCGGCGCCGAGCGGCGATTCCACGGCCACCGGGCGGCCACATCCTCCGGCAGGCCGTCGGCGGTGAAATATCCCCGCAGCGGCCAGTTCCCCGTGGCGCGGGCGATCTCCTCGATGCCCTCCCGCGGGATCTTCTCCACCGGCTTGCCGAGCAGGCAGCCGACCGAGCGGCCCCACCAGGCACCGGCGACCCGGTCCAGGTCGGCCGTCACCGGCTGGCCCGGTGCGGCCGGGGTGGCCGGGATCTGGGCGGTGATGTCGGCCCAGTCGTCCGGTTCGGCCGGGTCGGTGGTGTCCAGCTCGGCCAGCTGGGCGAGCACCTGGCGGGCGATCAGCCGCAGCTGCGGGTCCGCGGCGTCGGCGCTCGCCCCGGAGCGCTCCGGCTGCAACGACCCACCGGCGGCCTCCCACCGGTGTGCGGCCGAATCAAGGGCCGAATATTCGGCCCCTTGTTCGGCCAGTGCCACCAGCTCATGGGCGACGAGGTCCTCGGGCTGGGCCCAGGTGAGTCTCACGCAGATTCCTCCAGCATGGCGTTCAGGGCCTCGGTGCGCTGCCGGGCCCGGCGGGCGTCGTCAGCGGTGATCGCCCGCACGCTCGCGGTCATCGAAGCAATCACGGTGTCCAGGTCCAGTTTGCTCGCCGTGGTGACGTCCTGCACCCAGGCACCCGGGATGGCGTCCCGGCCGGCGAGTGCACCGCAGATGGCGCCGGCCATGGTGGCGATCGAGTCGGCATCGCGGCCATAGTTCACCGCATCGAGGATCGCTCCGCGCGCATCGCCGTCGTGGGCAACCACGAGCCCCAGCGCGACGGGCAACTCCTCGATCGACTTCGTGCGGGAGGGCAGCCGGGCGTCCATCGCCGGCTGCCGGTAGGTCTCGCCCACGGTGTCGTACGGGGACACGGCGGCGCGCAGCACCCGGTTCAGTTCGCGTTCGTCGTGGGCGGCCAGTCCCCCGGCGGCCTGGAACGCGGCGACGGCCTCGAGCACCGCGTCGATCGCGGCCCGGGTGCCGTCATGGGCAAGGCGACGGGCCTCGTCCACGGCACGCTCCGCCGTCGTGCCGGGAACCAGGGCAGCCGCGACAGCGGCGGCGAACACGCCGGCAGCCTCACGGCCATAAGAGACCTGATGCGCCCCGGCCAAATCGATCGCCTCGGCATAAGCGCCGGCCGGATCGCCGGCGTTCACCAGCCCCACCGGGGCCATGTACATGGTGGCGCCGCAGTTGACGATGTTGCCCACCCCGGCCTCGCGCGGGTCGACGTGGCCGTAGTGCAGCTTGGCCACCAGGTGCTTCTCGGCGAGGAAGACCCGCTGCAGGATGAGGGCCTCATCCTCCAGCTCGGGCACCCACCGGCGCTCGCCCAGCATCAGCGGCACCAGATCGGAGGCCATGTGATAGGCGTCCAGGTGGGTGTGGTGAGTGGCGTAGACCTCGATCAGCGCGTGCGTCATCAAGGTGTCATCGGTGACGTGCCCATCGCCCTTGTGATACGGCGCGATCGGGCGGGCGGTGCGCCAGTCGGGCAGGAACGGGCCGACGATGCCGGTGACCCTGCCCCCGTGGCGTTCCTCGATCTGCTCGGGGGTCCAGCCCTCGGTGGCTCCGCCGAGCGCGTCCCCGACGGCGGCGCCGGCGAGTACGCCCGCCACTCGGTCTTCCAGCCAACTCACGTGGGTTCTCCATTCGATTTCGGATCTCGTGTTGCCCCGATCTGTCGCCTCGCCTGAGACGCCAGCGACAGATTGCGGCAACGCGCGGGTGGTGTGGGGTGGGACCCGCAGGTACCGGGTAGATCCGCGGCACCCGGTTGCCCGGGTGCCGCGGACGGGGTCAGCCCCAGCCGTCGGTGAGCTGAGTCGCCAGCTCCTCGGAGCTGATCTGGTCACCCAGGTACTGCTGCAGCGCCGGGTTCAGCACCGTTTCCTTCCACTCGGCGTACCCGTTCGCCTGCAGGAACGGGGCACCGACCATGCCATCGGCAGTCGCCAGGATCTGCTCCCAGCCGTCCTCGCCACCGGTCTCGGTGGCCACCACCTCACGGGCCGACTCCGAGGCCGGGATCAGCGCATCCGCCTGGGCGATCGCGGCGAGGGTCTCCCCTGAGGCGAAGAAGTCCAGGAACGCGGTCGCTTCTTCGACGTTCTCGGAGTCGATGTTCACCGAGTAGGTCTGCGGGTTCGCGGCCTGCAGCGCACCCTCGGAGCCCTCCAGCGGCGGCAGCGCCACCCAGTTGAAGCCCTCCGGGGCGTCATTGGCCATGTTCGCGGCCTGATAGGAACCCTGCACGGTCATCGCCACGGTGCCGCCGTAGAACGAGGCCAGCACGTCCGAACCGGACTGGGTCAGGCTCACCGGGTCCAGCGACTCGTCCTCGTACGCCATCTCATGGATGCGCTCGGGCACCTCGAGCTCGGCGTCGCCGACCTCGATCTGCACGTCATCGCCGGAGCCGGAGAAGAAGTCGCCACCGAAGCCCGGAGCGAGCGTCATCACGGTGGCGGCCGGGGAACCGAGACCCCAGCCGAGGCCGTAGACGTCATCGGTGGTGGTCGCCTCGGCGATCTCGGCAAGCTGGTCCCAGCTCATCGAGTCCCCGGTGGGCACCTCCACGCCGGCCTCCTCGAGCAGGTCCGCGTTCGCGAACGCCACGTAGGACTGCATCGTGGAGGGGTAGGCGATGATCTCGTCGTTCACGGTCACCGAGTCCCAGATGCCCTCCGGGATGTCAGCGATCGTCTCCTCGCTGAGCCCCGCGGACAGGTCGGCAAGGTAGCCATCCTGCGCGAAGGCCACGATCGCGGCGGCCTCGAAGTGGATGATGTCCGGGGCGGTGCCGCCGGTGAACTGGGTGATCAGCTTGTCGTAGGCGCCGTCCCAGCCGGCCTGGATGATCTCCACCTGCACGTCCGGGTTGTCGGAGTTCCAGGAGTCCACGGCCGCCTGGATCGCTTCCTGTGTGGCCGGCTGGTCCGAGAGGGACTGGAACTGCAGCGTGACGGCACCATCTTCGGAGTCGCCGCCACCACCGCTCGCGCTTCCCTGCTGGCAGGCGGTCAGGGCGAACGCGCCTGCCGTCAGCAGCGCGAGAGCGCCGATGCTCTTCTTGCTGGTCATGGTGAATCTCTCTTTCTGGGGTGTCAGCCCTTGACGGCACCGGCGAGCATCCCGCCGGTGAGTTTCTTCTGGAGGAAGGAGAAGACGATCAGGGAGGGGATCGTCGCGAGTACGGCACCGGCGGCGAGCGGACCCAGCTGGGTCTGCCCCTCGGCACCGAGGAACGCACGCAGCGTGATCGGGAGCGTGAACAGCTCCGGGCTCTGCAGCAGCACGAGGGCGAGGAAGAACTCGTTCCACGCCGAGACGAACGTGAACATCGCGGTGGCCATCAGCCCGGGCCGCAGCAGCGGGAACACGATGTGCACCAGCACCTTGAACCGGCTCGCGCCGTCCATCGAACCGGCGTCCTCGAGCTCACGCGGCACGGCGGCCACATAGCCCTGCATCATCCACAGCGTGAACGGCAGCGTGAACGTGACATAGACGAGGATCAGCCCGAGCAGGGTGTCGTTCAGCATCAACGTCCGCAGCACCAGGAACAACGGGATGATGATCAGGATCTGCGGGAACACCTGGGTGGCGAGGATCCACACGGTGCCGGCCGCGCGCAGCTTCCCGCGCAACCGGGCCAGCGCATAGGACATCGGCAGCGTGACGATCACCGCGATCACCATCGTGCTCACCGCCACCAGGAACGAGTTCCCGGCCGAGCTGAGCAGGTTCTGCCGCTCCAGCGCGGTGGTGAAGTTGGTGAACACCCACTCGTTCGGGATCAGGTTCGCGCTCAGGGAGTTCAGCTCCGCGGAGGACTTGAACGAGGCGGAGACGATCCACAGCACCGGGAAGCCCAGGAAGAGCAGGAACCCGCCGAGGGCCACATACTGCAGCACGGTCACCGGCAGGGGCGTCTTCATGTTGGTGTTCATCTGTCCATCACCGCCCTTCCTTGTTCTGCCGGAACTGGTTCACCAGGTAGATGCTCAGGATCAGCAGGATCGCCAGCACGAGCACGTCACCCATCGCCGAGGCGTACCCGATCTCGCGGTTGCGGAAGGCTTCCAGGTAGGTGAACAGCGGCGGGATCATGGTCCGGCCGCCCGGTCCGCCCTCGGTGAGCACGTAGACGATGCCGAAGTCGTTGAAGTTCCAGATGAAGTCGATGCTGGTGATGGCGATCAGCACCGGCGCCAGGCCCGGAAGGGTCACGTGCCAGAACCGGCGCGCCCCGTTCGCCCCGTCCAGTGCGGCGGCCTCGTGCAACTCCCCCGGGATGGACTGCATCCCGGCCAGCAGCAGCACCGTGGTCTGCGGCAGCCCGGACCAGATGCCCACCACGATCACTGCCGGCAACGCGGTGGAGAAATCGCCGAGCCAGTTCACCTTCTCGATCCCGAACCAGCCCAGCGCCGCGTTCAGCGGCCCGGAGTTGACGTCGTAGATCATCCGCCAGAGGATCCCGGTGACCACCGGCGGCATCGCCCATGGAATCAGCACGATGATCCGGGTGAGGGACTTGAAGCGCAGCTTCGAGTTCAGCAGTAGCGCCAGCGCGATCGCGCTCATCCCGGTGAGCGCAGCCACCGACCCGGCCCACACCAGGCCGATGCCGAAGGAGTCCCAGAACTGCTTGTCTTGGGCGAGTTGGACGAAGTTGTCGAAGCCGATGAACTCGATCTCGGCGTTGCGCGCCAGGGTGGCGTTGGTGAACCCGAGGTAGACGCCCGCCAGCAGCGGGATCATCGAGAACACGATGATCGGCAGCAGGGCCGGGATCACCAGCGCGATGGCCTCGCGTCGTTCGGCCTTCTGCCGCGGGCCCAGGCCCGCCTTCCGGCGGGGTGAGCCGCCCGACGGCGGAGCCAGGGCTGGAGCGGGTGCGCTCACCGTGGCCTCCCCTCACCCGAGGCGAACCTGCTGACCGAGGAGGGCTGCGCCGTCGTGGATCCACGCACCTGCAGCGAGGGCGGCACGCGCACCGCGCGCGGCGCCAGCTCGGGGTCTTCCATCCGGGCCAGCAGCAGCTGGGCAGCCTTGCGGCCACGGCGGGTCGAACCGAGGTCCACACTGGTCAGGCCCGGGTGGCTGACCTCGGTGAGGGAGGTGTTGTCGATGCCGACCACGGCGAGGTCGGTCGGGACGGTGAGGCCGCGGGTGGCAGCGGCGTGCATGATGCCGATGCCGACGAGGTCGTTGACGGCGATCACCGCATCCCAGGGGTCCTCTGCGGAGTCGAACATCGCTGAGGCGGCGGCGTACCCGGCCTCGATGGTGAAGTCCTCGGCAGAATATTCGGCACTGACGAGGTCGTTCCTCTCGGCCACCGCGCGCAGGAACCCGGCATGGCGGAACCGTCCCGGCGTGGTGTCGGCGGGGCCGTTGAGGAAAGCGATGCGGCGGGCTCCACCGGTCACGAGGTGCTCAACCGCGAGGGCCACTCCCCCTTCGGAGTCGGCCATCACGGTGTCCACACCGGCGCCGTCGGGCAGGCGTCCGATGACGACGGCAGGCACGGTGGAGGCCTCGAGGGCGGTCACCAGGGCGTCGGTCACGCGCAGCGGGGAGAGGATGAGGCCGTCGACGTAGCCGCGGTTGAGGTCACGGACGAGGTCGACGGTCGCGTCGGCGTCACCGGTGCGGGAGACCACCAAGCGGTAATCCTCGGCGGCGACCACGGATTCGATCTCGCGCATCATCTCCACGTAGACCGGGTTGCCGATGTCGGCGACCGCGAACGCGAGTTGACCGGTGCGGCGAGTGCGCAGGCTGCGGGCGGCCGAGTCCGGGATGTAGCCGAGCTCGGCGGCCGCGGCGCGGACCTTCTCCACCGTGGCGGCGCTGGCCACCTGGCCGTTGAGGGCGCGCGAGGTGGAGGCGAGCGAGACGCCCGCCCGCTTGGCCACATCAGCGATGGTGACTCGGCCCATCTGGTGCCTCCGGGTTTCATCCACGACATTGGAAACGATTCCATTGGAAACGATTCCAGGACGGTAGCACGGAGATCTGGGGGTGGGCAAGGTGGGCGCGAGCACGGCGGGTGGGCAGCAGACTGGTGGGCACAGCAGAGGACATCAGCGTGCTCCGACCGAGGCTCCAGGCATCGACCAGGGTTTCGGCTTGGGACGACGCCTGGAACATGGGTCGATGCGTCGAGCTCGGCCGCAGATCGTGTGGCTTGTAGTCCACTTCCGCGGATGTGTATTGTGATACACAATCGTAGAAGTGGACCAGGAGACACACAGGGAGGTCGGTCGTGAGGGTACGCACCATGGCTGAGGTTGGCGCTGTCATCCGCGATGCCCGCGAGCAAGCCAGTCTCACTCAGGCCGAGCTCGCCCGCCGTGCTCGTGTCTCCCGTGAGTGGCTCATCAAGGTCGAGTCCGGACGCACCAGCGCCGAGATGCCCCGCATCCTGGACGTCCTCGCCCACCTTGATCTCACTCTCGACATCAAGCACGAGCGTGAGTAGCGATGGCCGACCGTCACCTGGACGTCCACATGGACGGCACTCGCGCCGGGTCACTCACCTTGACCGGCGCGGGCAACATCACCTTCACCTACGACGAGGACTACCGCGGCAGCCCCGGTGCCACGCCACTGTCCCTGTCGATGCCCACAGTGACCGGCCGGCATCGTCAGCGCGCCGCGCTGCCCTTCATCCAGGGCTTGCTTCCCGACAATGAGCAGGCCTTGGCCTCTCTCGCTACGACCTACCAAGTCTCGGCACGGTCCCCGTTCGCGATCCTCGAGCACATCGGCGGCGACGTCGCCGGAGCACTGCAGTTCCTGCCGCCTGGGCAGGAGAGCTCGGACGCTACCGCGAACCGATCCCTGCTGACGTCGGTCAGCGACGAGGAACTCGCGCGCGACCTGGCCACAGTCATTGACGCGTACCGGACGGGACGGCCGCTGCGGGGAAGGGAGCGACTGAGGTTGAGCCTGGCCGGCGCCCAACCCAAGCTCGCCCTGGTCGCTATGCCTGACGGAACCTGGGCGCGACCCGGCCCCGGGGCACCGACCACCCACATCCTCAAGCCGGAGTACACAACACCGCGCACCGTCGCCGACGAACGGTTCCCCGACCTGTCGACGCTGGAGATGTTCAGCCTCGCCGTGGCCCGGCACGCCGGGCTGCGCACACCGGATGCCCGCATGTGGACCTCGCCCGATGGGCAGCTGCGGTCGCTGGTCGTCCAGCGGTACGACCGACACCTCGGCACGGACGGACTCGTGCACCGCGATCACCAGGAGGACCTGTGCCAAGCGTTGTCGGTCCCGCCGGAGAAGAAGTACCAGCATCGCGACGGTGGGCCGGGTGTTGGGGCGATCGGTGAGCTGCTGCGTCTGCGCTTGTCACCAACGGACCGGATCGCGACCGCGCGCGACTTCCTGGCACTGCTGACGCTGAACATCGCCCTGGTGAACACCGACGCGCACGCCAAGAACTACTCCCTGCTGCTCGATGGTGCCAGCGTCCACCTCGCCCCGACATACGACGTCCTCTCCATCACCCCCTACGAGCATCCCGAGGACGCCGCCTTCACGGAGCCCCTGTCATTCCCGATGCGGATCGGCGACAGCTACCTGATTCGCGAGATGCACCCCGCCGTGATCGCGCGCGAGGGAGAGCGCCTCGGGCTGGAGGCTGAGGAGTCGCATGAAGTCGTTGCAGGCGTTCTCGCGGCGCTCCCTGGTGCACTGGAGCAGGCACGCGAGGCTGTCGCAGGTATCCCCGGTGGCATCCGGATTGCCGACACCACGATCCGCAACCTACGCGCCATCTCCCCGCTCCACGACCGACCGGGGCGCACGATCGACCTCCGATCGCCCCCGCCCGCAGCCTCGTAGGCACGGGCTCCGCCCGGTCCGTGGCGGGCGCGCCACGGCCCGGGTGCGTCGAGTTCGGCACTGGGCCATGTGCCCGCATGATGCGATGTTCCGGGCGGTGGTGGGAGTGCCGGCGAATGCGGCGTCGGTGCTGACCTCGGTGCTGCCTGCGCACATCACGGGAAGCCTGGACCTGGACGGGCTGCGACTGGAGCCGGGCAGCTTCGTGGACGAGGAGATGCGTCAGCGCCACACCGACCTGCTGTTCTCCACCCGCCTCAACGGTGACCCCGCACTGGTGTATGTGCTGGTCGAGCACCAGTCCAGCCCGGACCCGTTGATGGCGTTGCGAGTGTTGGACTACGTCACCCGGATCTGGTGGCGCCACCTCGACGTCGGCGCCGAGTCCGACGACCCGCACCAACCACGCCGCACTGGTCCCGGGGCGGCGGCCAGGACGCTGCCGCCGGTCCTGCCGGTGGTGGTCTATCAAGGCCGGCGCCGTTGGAACACGCCCACGGCCATGGACGGGCTGTATGACGCTGCCTCCGAGCAAGCGCTGGGTTCATTCCTGCCCCGGCATCAGTTCGTGCTCCAGGATCTGACCGGAGTGGAGGTGGAGGAGTTGCTGGCGGCGCCGTTGACTCCGGCGGCCAGGCTGGCGTTGGCGATGCTCCGGTTCGCTCCCCGGCAGGAACACCTGGCTCAGGTGCTGGAGCAGTTCACACCGGACGTGCTGGACCTGGTGCGCACCCGGGCGGATCGGATGTTCACGATTATCATGGAGTACGCCTACCAGGTCAGCGACTCTCCACCGGCGCAGGTGCGCCGCTACTTCGAAGACCTGGGACCAGACGCACGGGAGGCCTACATGTCCAACACACTCGAACGAGGACGCGCCGAAGGAGTCGCCGAAGGAGTCGCCAAGGGCCGCGCCGAGCAGGGTGCCCGGATGATGACCCGCCTGCTGGTCCAGAAGTTCGGGCCCCTCACGTCCGAGCAGACCGCCCGGATCGAGTCCGCGACTCCTGACCAGCTTGAGGCCTGGGTCGACCACCTCGATGAGGCCACCACCATCGACGACGTCCTCCGCTGACGGAGGTCGCCGCGGAGGGCTTCGCTACGTCACCGCCCCGGCAGCCAGGCCATTGATTCCCGGAAGCGACGGCGTACTCACCCGACGAGCGCCACCTTCGGCTTTGCCCAGGACCGGCCGCGCGTGTCCTTGAGGATGTCGTACTCCACATCGACGTGGGGCTCGATCGCGCTGTACTTGTCGTTCGGCGCGCCGATGATCAACTGGAATCCCAGGCCCCGCCATGCTCCGATCGCCCGCTTCGTGAAGTGCGCGTCGGCCTTGATCAGCGCCTCGTCGAGGAAGACCGGGGCGTAACGCGGGCGCTCGGAGTCGGGGTCCCCGAGCTGGTAGCGCAACGCCGCGCCGACGATGAACGCGATCAGCTCCTGCGACTCACCACCGGACTTCTCCCCGATGTGGTCGTACAGGGCGGCGTGCTCTCCCGTGTCGGCGTGCACCTTCTCCGCGCTGATCCGTACGTGGTTGCGCACATCGACGAGCTCGGCGAAATCTGGAGCCGAGCGCCGCATGCGTGCGATCAGCCGCGCCATCCGGCCATACACGGCTTCCCGATCGGCGTCGGTCTCGGCACTGTCGATGAGGCCGCGCACCTCGCGCAGCTCCCGGCGAAAGCGGCGACGCGCCTCGGAGGAGGTCTCGCGTGCGGCGATCTGCAGGCGATGCGCGTCGTCATAGAAGGGAAGGTCGGCCATGATCTGGTTGATCGGCTGGATCCGGTCGCGGATCTCCCGCAGCGCCCGCCCGAGCGTCGAGTCGAGGTTGGTGAGGTCGTTGCCGGACAGCTGCAGCAGGCTGTCCTTCCACTCGGCCTCGAGCTGGTGCAGCCCGCTGATCTCGAGGTCGGTGAGGATTCGCTCGAAGTCACCGTAGGAGCTGTCGGGGTCGGCGCGAAGATTCGGGTTCGGCCAGCTCTCGAGGAACGACTCGAACGTGCGCTGCAGGGCGTCGCGCTGCTCCGAGAGCGTCGTCTGCGCGGCCACCTGGTCCTCGGCGAGCAAACGAGAGGCATTCTCCAGAGCGAGATCGAAACGCTCGAGCTCATGCGTCCGGCTCGCACCCTCAACCGGGGCGACCACCGCGAAGCGCTCCTCCAGATACCCGGACTGGTCCTCGGTCAGCGTGTGCTCGGCGCGTTCGGCTCGGTCGAGCAGGAACTGGGCGTCATCGACCTGGTCGGTGATGAGGGCCCACTGCTCACCGAGACGCTCCACCTCACCATCGGCGCGAGCGGCCGAGGTCATCAGCTTCGACAGCGTGGACTTCACCTCGACCAGCTGGCGCTGCAGCTTCGTGATCTCGGGGTTGCCCGTCGAGATGTCGTCGATCAGCCCAGCCCACCGATCCCGCTCGGCCTCGGCGGATGCGCTGTCGACCTGCGCCCACGTCAGCTCCACAAGCTTGCCGTAGGCGGTGTGCCGCGCGTCCAGGTCGTCCAGCGCCTGGGCTGCATGTTGCTGCGCTTCAAGGGCGGCCGTGCGGCGGGTCCGCGCGTCGGCGATCGCCGCCGACAGTTCGTCGAGACGGCGGTGGTTGGAGAAACCGAGCACGTTGCGGCGCCCGTGCCCCCCGTGCGCACCGCGGGCACCCTGAGAGATCTGCCCCGAGATCGTCATCGCCATGTCGTGGCGGGTCAACTCGGCCGCGGTGTCCACGCACAGGAATCCGAATCGCTGGTCAAGGCGGTCCTGCAACCACCCGGTGAACGGCGACTCACGGAAGTCGAGGCGCCCGGGCATGCGCCGTGGATCGAGCTCCGGCAGCCGCGGCGAACCGGTGTGCACCCCTTCATAGCGCAACCGCACGCGCGTCGGCACGCTGTCGATCGCCCGGCGGAACCGGTCGAGGTGCGCCTGGTCGATCAGCAGCGTCGTCGCGAACCCGCCGAGAGCAAGGTTGAAGGCCTCACGCCACGGTTCGAACTCGGTACGCACCTCGATGAGTTCCCCGACGAACGGCAGGTCCGCCAGGTCCAGCCCAGCGGCCTCGGCGAGCAACAGGCGAGCCTCGTGCTGCGGTGTCGGGATCGCGCCGTCATGCTCCCCCGCCTGCGCCGACTCCCCCTCCAGTTCGCGCAACTCCTGGTCGATCTCGCCGGTGCGCTGCCGGGCCGCCGCCCAGGCCTCGCGTGCGGTGTCCTTCGCACGCGGATCGTCCAGACTCTCCCGCGCCTGCGCAACAAGGGCATCGAACTGCTTGGCGGTCTCGGCGGTCACGCCGATCCCGTAGAGGATCTGATCGAAGCGCTCGCGTTCTCGGGCGACCTCCTCGGCGTGGCGTTCGGCACCACGCAACTCTCGCTCCGCCGTCACCAATCGGTCGCCTCCGGCGGCGCGCAGGAGTTCGGCGAGCGCATCGCGCTGCTGCTCGGCGGCATCCACCTGCACCCGTGCCGCACGGGCGGTGTCATCGGCGGCGCGCTTGCGTGACTGCAGTTCCGCTTCGACGTCGCGCAGCAGACCGAGGCGCTTCTGCGCACGCCACAATGTGGCGGGAGATTCCGGGTCGGTGAAGCGCCCGACCTCGTCGATGAGGCGCAGCCGATCGGCCGCGGATCCGATCCGCGCCTTCATCTCCCGGATGGGCTCCAACATGCGCACCTGCTTGCGCGCAGTCACCATGCGCTCACGGGTGCTCTCGAGCTCGTCGAAGTGACTCACCACGGCATCGGCCGTGGTGAGCGTCTCGGGCTCTTCGAGGACCATGCGCTTGTACAGCTCGTCGACGGTGGTGATCTGCTGACCGGCCTGGATGCGTGCGAGCAGGCTCATCGCCTTGTCACCGGCGCCGGCGGCGCCGATCCCGAGAACCGAGTGCAGCCGGGCGGTGAACTCCCGATCCGTGTGCACGGTGTCGAGGCCAGTCGCGGCCACGGCCGCATCGGAGAGCCGGTGCATCGCCGCGGACTCCAGCGAGCTCAGGTCGAAGTCGCCGTCCGTGGTGGCGCGTACCTTCACGGTGTCATCGACCAGGCGCGCGCCGGCCGGGATGTACCAGGCGCGCACAGCGGTGAACCGGGACCCGTCGTGGTCGATCCAGGTCATCGCGACGGCGGTCCAGGTGTCCTCACCGTCGCCGCGCAGTACGCGCACCTGGGTTCCGTCCTCGGTGCGGGATTCGTCGATCTTGCCGCGACCGTAGGAGACGATGTTGCGCTGGTCCTGGCCGCGCGGCCGGCCCGTCACGCCGCCGTTGGAGGCTCCGTTGAACGGGGTGGTGTGCGGCATCATGAGCGCGATGTAGGCGTCCATGAGGGTCGACTTGCCGGATCCGGAGCCGCCGACGAGCAGCGTGGCGTCGGGCGAGAACCTCACGCGGTGGGCGCCCTCGTAGCCGCCCCAGTTGACCAGCTGGATCTCGTCCGCGACCCACTGCTGGCCACGGCTGGTGGCAGGGATCATCCCGAAGAGGGTGTCGAGCATGGTCACGAGGCGGCCTCCGGCTGGGGGTCGTCGGGCTGGGTCTGGTCCGGTTCGGCCTGGTCCGGTTCAGGCTGGTCAGCCTCGATCTGGTCGGGTTCGGTCTGGTCGCGCAGCCAGGTGGTGAGCTCGCGTAACTTGTCGGCGCTGAGCACGATCTCCACGAGCGGGCTGATGAGGTAGCGCCCTTCGGACTCCTCGTCGACAATGCCGTCCTGGCGCAGGCGAGCCAGAGCCGCACGGACGGCGCGCTGGCGGCGGGCGATATCGCCGTCGGCGTCCGGGAAGTAGGTGAGCACGGTCTGCTCAACCTCCTCCACGTCCACACGCGCGGACCGCTCCCCCGCCGTCGATTCGCGCTGGTACACCGTGCGCAGGTAGACGAGCACGAGCGTCTCGGCCTGCGAGTACGGCTCATCCCGCAACAGGATCGGCACCTCGAGGTCATCCGAGCGGACCTGCTGCTTGTACGCAACGCCACGTTCGACGTCGACGATGAGGCGCACGAACACATCGTGCAGACGCGACTCGACCACCTGGTGGTTGTCCATGAGGACGGCCCAGTCCTCCTTGTTGCGGTCGGCGAGCAGGAAGCGCCGTTGCAGCAGGCGCACCAGCACCCGGCGCACGGCTGGGTCCAGCACGCCGCGGTCACCGGGGAAGGTGGCGTCAGGGTCGTCCTCCATCGCCACGGGGGCGATGAAGGGGTCTTCGGTGGTCACCTCAACGTCAGTCATCGGCTAGGTCCTCCACGGTGCGGGCGGTGACGGCTCCGAAGGCGAATCGGCGCGTCGTGCCGTCGGGGCGCAGCGCCTCGACGACGGACAGCTCATCATTCTCGGTCATGCCACGGCGGTGAGCGATCTCGAGCAGCCCCACGAGATCGACGGGGCGCCGGGTCGCATCGGATGCGCCGGCGAAGGCGGTGGCGAGGTCGAACTCCGGGCCGAGGGTCGCCGCGTACGCCTCGAGCTCAGGGTAGGCCGGGCCACCCCAGGCCCGGCTGTCGTCGCCGACGAACTCGGGGTCGTCGTCACTGGCAGTCAGCGAGGCCGGTACGCGGGGTGGGCTCGGATCGCTGAGGGAGCGGCGCAGGTCCGCCACGTGGGCCACGGGGAAGCCGCGGAGCGGTTCGGCCTTCTGCGCCGGCCCGGCGTGCCGGGTCCACTCCTGCAGCGCGGACATCGCGCCGCGGAGCAGATCGTCGACCTCGCGGTCACGGACCGGGTCGTGCGTGCGCACCTGGGAGGTGATCACGTGCGAGGCGCGCCGCTGTGCGGTGAGCACCTCCTCGACACCCTGTTCGACGCGCCGGGCGATCGCACCGAGCTCGACCTGCTGGTCGCGGGCCATGAGACGGGCGAACGGCTGCACGAGCAGACGGTGGAGTTGGTCAGTGAGCTGGTCGATGCGGTCAGGGTCTCCGATGAGCCGCAACGCACCGGAGAAGGCGCGGCCCTCGGGGGTGGACTGCATGATGTGCTGCCCTCGCTCGAGGTACTCGCGCAGCACCTCCCCGGTCGGGCGCACATCCCGGCGCAGATCGGCGACGACATCACGCTGCATGGCGGCGATCGACTCTGCGACCCGCGAGAAGTCCGCCGGGAGCTCGCGGGTGAGGTGGAGGACGTTCTCGGCCTCTTCGAGGAGCTGCTCGTCGTCGGCCGGCTCGAACTGGTCCTCCTCAAGCCGGGCGAGCTCGGCGTCGATGGCGTCGCGCTCGGCCAGCAACCGGGCCCGGCGCTTCTCCGGATCGGCCTCGGCGTCGCGCGCGAGAGTGTCGATCGAGTCGAGCAACGTGCGCACCCGCGAGCGCGACACGCGGGCACGACCGCCGCCCGCGCGACCGGCGATCTCCAGAGCGCCCACCGCTTGAGCAGAGAGGCGGTACACCTCGACGTCGTCCTTGATCTGCGGCACGAGCCACCCCACCCGCACCCAGTACCGGCAGATCTCGCGACCGTTTCCGGCGGGCAGGCTGCGCTCGTCCTCGTCGTAGCCGGCCGCCCGCAGTTCGTCGACGATCTCAGCAACCTCCACATGTGCGTCACTGATCGCGACCGCCGTGCGCTCAGCCGTGAAGACGAGCGACAGGGTCGCTACGACGAAGGGTGCGTACCGGCCGTGCAGGAGATCGAGCGTCGGGTTGCGAAAGGCCAGGACGGCGCGCTGATAAGCGCCCGCAGCGCGCGAGTGAGTCATCGCGACCAGTCTATGGGCTCAGCCGTGGCGGGCTGCTGCCCGCGGCGGCAGAGGTCGCTCAGATCCCGACGTCGCGCAACACGTTGGCCGTCAGCAACGCCGTCATCCCCGCCAGTACCGCCAGCCGCAGCACCAGCACGCCCCACGTTGAGTCAGTCCACATCTTGTCTCCCGCCTTTCCACTGGCCGTTGCCCCATAGGTGTGCAGCGGTCCGCCATTGATACGACCCGTCGGCAGGCAATTCGTCACGCGAGAACGCCAGGCGAGATGTGCGCGGACCGGCCGGCGTATCCTGAAGGAGACCCTTCCTCCGCGCGATGGACCGGTGATGCAGCGAAGACTCGTGATCACGGCGGACGACCTCGGTGTCGATCCGGAGACGAATGCGACCATCGTCGAACTGCTGCGCGAACGCGCAATCTCGGCGACCACGCTCATCCCGGTGGCCTCCGCTGCCGAGGACGCTGTTCGCCGGCTCAAGGCAGCCGGCCTGACGCAGCCTCGACTGCACATCACGTTCTCATCGGCGCGGGGACTGCCGGCGTGGGGCCCGCTCGCCCCAGGAGTCGGCACCCTGACCGACGCCCGTGGGAAGTTCGCGCTCGACCCGGCGCACGCCGAACGGCGCGCGTCCATGCCCGACGTGACTCGCGAACTGCTCGCCCAACTCGACTGGATGCGCCGGTCCGGGATGCGGCCGGCCGGGTTGGACTCGCACTCGGGCACCCTGTACGGACTGTACGGACGCTCGATGGCCGGAGACGCCGTCGACTTCTGCGCCGCGAACGGACTGGACTTCCGCATGCCCCGGAGGCTGAGCCGGACCCTGGGACTCGCCGTCCGCGGGCTCCGCCGCGCCCACCGCAGCGCCGTGCAGCGAGCCGATGCCCTGCGGGTACGGCTGCCGGAGGTATTGGTCAGCTCGTGGCTGCCGGGTCCGATGGTGCTCAGCTATGCGCAGTTGCGCACCGAGGTGCTGGCCCAGCTGCGCCGGCTACCTGCCGGGACTTCTGAGCTGATCACACACCCGTCCCCGCCCTCGGCTGCGCATTGGTTACCGGTAGCGGAGGCGCGCAAGCGGCTCTGGGAGCTGCGTCTGCTCCGCGACGACGTCTTCCACCGGGCGCTGCGACGTGCCGGGATCGAGGTCGTCCCGGCTTGGTAGGGCCGGGGTGACATCAACCACCGCAGCCACTCCGCGCCGACGGCCCAACAGCAGGAGTTCGATCGAGCCTCAGCGAATGTTCGACCTCGGGAGACTGGCGTGATTCAGGGCCCGAGGAGCACCAAAGGGACGACGCCGACTCCGTCCGCGCGCCGATACGCGTGCGTGCCGCAATGGAGAACCACCGCGTCCACCATGTCGGAGCCGACTTGCTCCCGCAGCCAGTGCAGGTGACGCACGTCAGAATCGACCACCCGGTCAGAGAGTTTGACCTCGAGAGCAACGAATGCGCCGTCGGGACGATGGACGATGAGATCGACCTCATGCCGACCGCCATTGGTACGCAGATGACTGACGCGGGCCTGTGCCGCGGCGGCGTAGGTGTGAACGCTCATGGTTGCCAAGTGCTCGAAGAGTGCGCCGAGGATGGTCCCCTGGACGAGGTTCTCGCGCCTGGTGTCGGACCGGAGCAAGGAGCGAGCGTCCAGGCCGAGCAGTCGCGCAGCCAACGCCGGATCAGCCAGCTGATGCTTCGACGCCCGACCCAGGCGCTCCAGGTGGTTGTGCCCGGGCATCCAAGCCGGTACCGGGTCGATCAGCCAGAGGGAAGACAGCGCGTCGCGATAGACGATGGTCGTCTCCGTGGCCGGCTTGTTGGCCAACCCTGGCGTGGCCGCGTCGAGGATCTTCGTGTACGACGTGGTCGACGATGTCGCTGCCGCGTAGGCAGCCAACCATGCGCGCAGGGACTCAGGGCGGCGAACCTGGTAGCCCTGCTCCGGGAACTCCCGTTGGATCACGTTCTCGAGATAGCCGTCAAGCTCGATCCCCCGGACCTGATCCGGCCGGGATCGAATCCCTGGAAAGCCCGACGCGGTGATCTCTTCGACATACTCCAACAACTCCACATCAGTGGTGCCGTGCAACTCGCGCTCGCCGTCGAGCAGTCTGGTCAGGCTGACCGACGGTGGTGTGAGGTCACGTTCGGCCAGGCTGAGCGGACGCATGCGCAACGGCACGATCCGTCCCGCACCTGAGTGAACCGTCGCCCCGCGGGGGGCCGAACTTCCAGCGATCAGGAAATGGCCATTGGGAACACCGTCGTCGACGGCCCGCCTGACGTGCTCCCAGACTTCGGGAAGTCGTTGCCACTCGTCAATGAGTACGGGCCCAGGTGTGCGGACCAGTACACGCGGGTCGGCCATCACGATCTCTCGCTGGCCGACCTGACTCATATCGAAGATGGTGCGCGCCCGGCGACTCGCGGTCGCAGTCTTTCCCACGCCCTTGGGGCCGTGCACGGACACAGCACGCAAGAGAGGCTGGACCTCGTCCAGCACGGTATCGATGACCCGCTCGCCGTAGTCCATTGCACTACTCTACCGCTTGCACACTTATTACTCTAATGTCTGCACACGAACTACTCTAGCGTCTGCACATGGCCACCGGCGCAACGCCCACGCGGTTCGGCGTTCTCCACTCACGTGGAGCGCCACTCGTGGGCGCCTCGCCCCACCTTGGTGAGCGCTACGTCGACGGCACGAGGCGTGAAACGCGGACGAAGTCGGCTCGCGAGACGAAAGTGCGTCGCTGCCTCAGCGGGACCAGCTCGGCGATCTCGCGACCGTCCCGCGTGACGGTGTATCGCTCACCACCCTCGACGGCGCCCATGATCTCCTTCGAGCGCACCCGCAAGGCGCGGTGGCGGAGGTACTGGAGGGAGAGCGGTCCGGACGCGACGACCGGTCAGTCCTCGACTGTCCAGGTGCCGACGTCGATCACTCTGATCGACTCGATGCTCTGCCCCTCGGGGACGACGAAAACTTGGCAGCCATACATCAGTACCGGGTTGACGACCTCCGTGCCTTGCTCGAGACACGGGATCTCGGCCGCCGCCGTGCCTCCGGGCCCGCTGCCCTGCAGCTCCGTACTCCCAGTGTCGGCCACCCAGGCGGAATTGGACAGATCGCTGACGGCGTCCCACGAGAAATCCTCACGTGCGCCCTCGGTGAGGTCGATACGGTAGCCCACCAGCCAGGGCACACCATCCAGCTCGGTGCCGAAGATGCCCGTCAGCCCGCTCTCCTCGACGCTCGACTCGACCACCGAGAGCACGGCGAAATCGGCCGCGAGCGGTTCCTCAGCATCCAGCGGTGCAGCGGCGCCGAGCTCGAGCCGCTCGCCACCCCCCGAGCAGGAGGCCAGGGCCAGGCCCACGGCAGCGGTGACGGCAGGCAGACATCGACGGCGAGGCGAGGGGGTCACAGTCATGCACTGTAGCGACAACACGTCCCCGCACTGACCGGTGGGCACGCCGAACGCTGAGTTGCTCAGCGTTCGGCGTGAGAGGGAGATACGGGCAGGCCGTCGCCCGAGCGCAGCAGCAGCGCCCGAGTCGCCTCGGCCACCCACCGCGCAGCATCGCCTCCCTGCGCCAGCTCGCTGCTCCCGGCTGCCTCGGTAGCCGACGCCGCCGCCACGATGCCGGCATCGGCCAGCGCCGACCGATCCACCGCGACCCGGCCCGCGACGGCGAGCACCGGCACACCCGCCGCGCTCGCGCGGCGGGCCAGGGCGATCGGGGCCTTGCCCTGCAGCGACTGTTCATCCAGGCTCCCCTCCCCCACGATCACCAGATCCGCCCAGCGCAACTGGTCAGCGAGCCCGGTCAGTCCGGCGACGACCTCGAGCCCACTCTGGAAATGCGCCCCGACGGCGGCATGCAGCCCCGCAGCCGACCCACCGGCCGCTCCACCCCAGTCAAGCGCGGCGGCATCTCGCCCCGTGGCCTCCTCAAGGCACCGCGCCCACACCACCAGACCCGCCTCCAGCCGTGCCACGTCCTCGGGCCCGGCCCCCTTCTGCGGGCCGAACACAGCCGCTGCCCCGGCCCGCCCGAGCAACGGGCTGCGCACGTCGGCGGCGAGCGTCACCGGCACGGCGCGCAGACGTGGGTCAAGCCCGGCCAGGTCCACCCGGGCCAACGCGGTCAGGTGACCTCCGCCGTCGTGAATCTCCCGGCCATCAGCATCGAGTAGCCGCGCCCCGAGGGCGGCCAGCAACCCGGCGCCACCGTCGGTGCAGGCGGACCCGCCGAGCCCGACGACGATCGACTCCGCACCGGCATCCAGCGCCGCGACCATCAGTTCACCGGTCCCGCGACTCGTCGCCCCCAGGGCGGTGGCCGGGTCAGGATTCACCAGCTGCAGCCCACTGGCGGCCGCGAGCTCGAGCACGGCCGTGCCCTCGTCCATCGCCCACCGTGCGTGGACCGAGCCACCGAGCGGCCCGGTGACCGTGGCGGTGCGCGCGTGGGCCCCCGCACTCAGGGCGGCATCGACCGTGCCCTCCCCGCCGTCGGCGATGACGAGCTCTCGTACCTGCGCGTGCGGGAGAGCGCCACGGACGCCGTCGGCGATGGCCCGGGCCGCCTGCGGGCCGGTCAGCGTGCCCTTGAACTTGTCCGGGGCCACCAACACACGCTGCGGCCAGGCGCCGGCGTCAGTAGCCATGGGCCCGGTCGACGACGTTGCGCAGCTCCTCGCCGCGAGCCCAGCGGGCGACGTTGTCGAGCATGATCTCGGTGCCGCGCCGGGCGGTCGCAGCGGTGGTGGCGCCGTTGTGCGGGGTGACGATGACGTTCTCCAGGTCCCACAGCGGGCTCGAGGCGGGCAGCGGCTCCGTGGCGTGCGCGTCCAGGCCCGCTCCGGCGATCGTGCCCGTCCGCAACGCCTCGATCAGCGGTTCCTCGCTGACGATCCCGCCGCGCGAGATCACGGTCAGGAACGCCGTCTGCTTCATCAGCGCCAGCTCGTCGGTGCCGATCAAGTCCTGCGTCTGCGGGGTCCACGGCGCGGTCACCACCACGTGATCGCTGGTGGCGAGAACCTGCTCCAGTCCTGCCCGGCCGCGGAAGACTCGCACCCCGGCGTCATCGACCTCCTCGGCCTCGCTTGCACCACGGCGCAGCGCCTGCACACTCATGTGGCACGCCTGTGCCTTGGCCGCCAGGTCACGGCCACTGTTGCCGTAGCCGATGATGCCGAGGGTCGATCCGGCGAGTTCACCGTGGGTGAAGCGGTCCCACACGCGGCGCTGCTGCGCGGCGAACCATCGCGGCGCCTCCCGGCTGAGCATCAACATCAGCATCAGGGCGTGCTCGGCGAGCGGGATCGCCCCATTGCCCACCGCCGAGGTCAGCACCACATGCTCCGGCGGGGTGCCGGCGCTGAGCCACCCGTCCACTCCCGCGGCCCCGCTGTGCACCCAGCGAAGTGCCGGCAGGCCCGAGAGATCATCCGCGGGCCCGGCCCCGAGCACCGCGCAGACCTGTCCTGGGTCGGCGCCGGCGGCGCGCACCGACTCCGGGGCCAGGGACTCGACGCGGTACACCGCGCACCCAGCGGCCGCCGCCTGCACCTGCGCCATGTCGATGCCGGAGGTGGCCGTGACCAGCAGTGCGCCGCTCGCATCAGGCCCGCCCCCGTCGGGCCCAGTCACTTCAGGCCCGTGGTCGCGATCCCGCGGATCAGGTACTTCTGCGCGAAGGCGAAGAAGCACAGGATCGGCACCAAGGAGAGCAACGACATCGCCATCAGCGTGCCCACTCCCTGGTTCGACTGGGAGTCCACGAGGGCGTTCAGCGCGATCGGCACCGTGTACACCGAGGTATCGGTGAGGTAGATCAACTGGCCGAAGAAGTCGTTCCAGGTCCAGATGAAGGTGAAGATCGTGGTGGTGATCAGCGCGGGCTTCATCAGCGGCAGGATGATGTACCAGAAGGTCCGGAACGGTCCGGCCCCGTCCACGAACGCGGCCTGATCGAGCTCACGCGGGATGCCGCGGATGAACTGCACCATCAAGAAGATGAAGAAGGCATCGGTGGCCAGGAACTTCGGCAGCACCAGCGGGATGAACGTGTTCACCAGGTCCAGCTCGGAGAAGATGATGTACTGCGGGATCATCGTCGCGTGCATGGGCAGCATCACCGAGGCCAGCACGATCCCGAAGTAGACCTTGCGCGCCCGGAAGTTCAACCGCGCCAGGGCGTAGGCCGTCAGTGAGCACGAGACCAGGTTGCCGATGATCGCGCTGCCGGCCACCACGAACGAGTTGCCGAAGAACACCAGGAACGAGAGGTTCCCGACGTACCAGCCGTTGCGGAAGTTCTCCAGGGTGAGTTCGGTGGGGATCAGGCTCGGGTCGGTCAGCACGAGGTACCCGGGCTTGAAGGCGCTCACCGCCATCCAGGCCAGCGGGTAGAGCATGAAGAGCCCGAACAGGATGAGACCGCCGTGCCGCAGCACGCTGTTGCGCCGACGGACCCGGCGCACGGAGGGAAGCACGGTCCGCTCCGGTGGATCGCCGGGTGCGCTCGCAGAGCGTCGCGAGTCGAGTGTGGGAGCAGTCATGTCAGTCTCCGTAGAAGACCCAGCGCTTCGACAGGGTGAAGTGCACGGCCGTGATGATCGCGATGACCACCATCAGCACCCACGCCAGAGCGGCGGCATACCCCATATCGAAGTTCACGAAGGCCTGCTGGTAGATGTAGAGCGTGTAGAAGAGCGTGGAATCCACCGGCCCACCGGTGCCACCGCTGATCACGTGCGCCTGCGTGAACGCCTGGAACGATCCGATCGTCTGCAGAATGAGGTTGAAGAAGATGATCGGCGTCAGCAGCGGGATCGTGATCGAGGCGAACTGGCGCAGGATCGAGGCGCCGTCCACCCGGGAGGCCTCGTACAGTTCCTCCGGAATCTGGCGCAGTCCGGCCAGGAAGATCACCATCGGTGAGCCGAACGTCCACGCATTCAGCACGATCAGGGTGCCGAGCGCCGTGTCCGGGTTCTGCAGCCAGTTCTGCCCCTCGATCCCGACCAGGGCGAGTGCCTGGTTGATCAGCCCGTCGAAGCCGAAGATCTGCTTCCACAGCACGGCCACCGCCACGCTGGTTCCCAGCAGGGAGGGCAGATAGTAGGCGCTGCGGTAGATCGCCAAACCGCGTAGTCCCTTGTCCAGGATCAGCGCGAGCGCGAGGGCGAAGGCGAGCTGGAGCGGCACGGACACCAGCACATAGGTGACCGTGACTCCCGCCGCGCTCCAGAACCGGTCATCGCCCACCAACCGCTCGAAGTTCTCCGTGCCCACCCAGGTGGGGCTGGAGAGGATGTTGTAATCGGTGAAGGCCAGGTACAGCGAGGCGAACATCGGCAGCGCCGTCACCGCGACCAGCCCGATCAACCACGGAGCCATGAACACATGCGCCGCGCCATCCTGCCGGGTTAGTTTGCCCGCCTTCGGCCGCCGGGTATCCGGCGGCCGAGCAGGGGTGAGAGTGTCAGCCATCGGCTCAGTCCGCTGCCCGTTCGATGCCGCGGTTGATCTCGGCGATCAGGTCGGTTGCGCCCTGGGAGACACTGACGTCACCGAGGGTGACCCGCTCGAGCATGCGCGTCATCTCCGTGCGCCAGGTGTTCGTGCCCGGAGGCGCCTCGTAGCGGGGCGTGCGCTCGATCTCCCGATCTGCCGTGACCACGTCGAGCATCTGCAGCTCGTAGTCGCTGGCGAACTCGCGAACCTCTTCGGTCACCCGCGGGCTCACCGGGGCACCCATCGTCAGGCCCACGTATTCGTGGATCTCCGAGTTCGAGGTGCAGAACGACACCACTTCACCAGCGAGCTCGGCCTGCTCATCGCTGACGCCCTGGTAAATGGCCATCCGCGGGAAGTAGAGGAACTGGTGACCGTCCGGGGCATCGGCTGCCTCGGGCATGTGGTGCAGTGCGAACTCCTGGTCCGGGAAGGTGGTGGCATCGTCGACGATGTGGTTGGAGTTCCCCGTCCACATCAGGGTGCGGTTGCCGACGTCCTCCCAGCTGGGCTCGACGCCGTCCTGCTCACCGAGCTCGGGAGTCACCCCGTCCGCGCGCAGCTTCTCCCACCAGTCAACCCAGCTCGCCAGGCCGTCCTCGCTGAAGCCGATCTGCCCGTCCTCGGTCCACAGCTGCTCGCCGTGCTGGCGCAGCCAGGCCTCGAAGGTGAGGTCGTGCGAGGCGTTGTACGGCAATGCGAACCGGCCATCGGCGCTGTTGGCGGTGTAGTCACGAGCGAACTCGGCCAGCTCATCCCAAGTCCAGTTCGCCGGGATCGTGACGCCGTCCTCCTCGGCGAGGGTGACGTTGCTGCGCAGCACCGGCACGAAGATCCCGTGCGGCATCGTGTTCAACTCACCGGCGAGCTCGAAGTCGCGCAGATCCTGCTCGCTGAAGTCGGACAGGTCGAGGCTGGAGATGCCGCTGAGCGGCCGGTACAGGTCGTTCGCGTAGTAGCTCATCACGGATGCCGAGGGGATCCAGAAGATGTCCGCCACGTTCCCGGCGGCCATCTGGGTGGTCATCCGCTCCTGGAATGCGTTGTACTCGGCGAACTCCGTCTCCAGGGTCACGTCCGAGTTGATCTCCATCATTCGATCGAACGCGTCCTGGTAGTTCTCCAGGCGCACGTTGTTGCCCCAGAAGGCATAGCGCACGGAGCCGGAGGCGTCATCGCCGCCGCCACCTCCCCCGCCGCCAACGCCGCTGCAGCCGGCAAGGGTTCCGGCCCCGGCCATGCTTGCCGCGGCGATCAGAAGAGTGCGTCGATTGAGGTCTCGCATCGTGGTGCTCCCGTCGTTGGAAGAAAGGTGGGCTTCATCGGCCGTCATCACTCTGGCGCCAGCCAGATTGTATGTCAATAGTACACGTATAGTTGTTATGCGCCTGTGAGGTTCAGGACGTCGAACGCCCCGATCTGCGGGGTGTGGATCACCACCTCCTCGCCCTCACGTGTCCAGTTCAGGTCCACTCCGGCCACCAGAGCGCGCGCCCTGGTGGGGTCGCGCTCGAGCCGGAGGCGCACCGTGCCGGGAGCGATCGGCAGCGGCTGGACGAACCGCTGCGAGGCGTCACCGGAGCGGTTCAGCAGGTGGATCACCGGGCCGGCCGAACTTCGCCCGGGCACGATCTGCACCTGCTCGGGTAGTTCGGTCCCGACGGCGAGCCCGCCCTCCGCGCGGGTCAGCTCCAGCACCGTGGCCACCCAGGCGTCGCGCACGCGGGACAGCCCGACCTCGCGATAGACCAGGCCCGGGCGCCACGGCAGCACCACCAGCCGCCCGGGGCCCACATCGGCACTGACCCAGCCGGGATGACCCGTGCGGTCGTGCCCGTAGCACTTCTCCGGCGGGCCATACAACGCCCGGCCCCAGGCGTGCCAACCCGAGTGCGCCTGCGGCCCGGGCTCGAGCATGGCGAAGCCGCCGACGACGGGCGTCAGGTCTCCCTCGTTCTCGCCCACGGGTAGGTGCAGCGAGCGCACCGACTCCTCGGTGGCGAACACCGCCTTCTGCGTGGCCACATCACCTGCGAGTTGCAGGGCGCCCTCGGACCAGCCCGAATCCCCGGTCAGCGCCACGGTGCCACCGGCGGCCAGTACGCCCTCCAGGGCGGAGACCTCCTCGGGGCGCAACGCTCCGCCGTCGGGAATCACCACGAGGTCATACCTGTCGGCGGCCACCTGATCCAAGCGGTCCTGCCGGAGCACGTCAAAGGGCACGTGGCGTTCGACGAGGCTGAGATAGCACCCCTGGAACTCCGACGTGCGGCGCTCGATCTCCTCGGTCGCGGACGTGCGCACCAGGGCCACTCTCGCCGTGGAGGTCAGGCCGGCGTAGACGTCGGCATGGTCGCGATGGAACCGCGTGATCTGCCGGCCCACGTCCAGGGCCTCGAAGGGGCTGTCGGCCGGGCCACCCATGATGTAGGTGGAGGGCTGGGCACCGTGGGCGATGGCCTGCAGCAGGTACTGGCCAAAATGGTGCGGATCCTCCCCCGCCCATCGGTAGGGCATGTCCACGAAGCTGACGGCGTTGACGAACACCGGCTGGGCCGGGTCCCCCGACCGCGCCACACTGACCGCCTCGGCGGTGGCGTGGTGCCACAACGGGCGTCCGACGGCGTTGTTCGCCTCGTGGAAGGTGATGTCGGCCCGGTCACCGAGGATCAGGCCTGCCTCGGGGGCGAGGGCGCGCACATGCGCCCGCATCTTGGCAGTCAGGTCATCGAGCACGCCGGCGGCGAAGCGCTGCCAGGTGCGATAGCCGGGTGAGTCGGGGTCGCGGGGGTGCTCGGTGCCGGGTGCGAATGCACGAAACCCGGCCAGGCAGGGTTCGCAGTGGCACACGCCCCAGTAACGGCGGCTGTAGTCGCGCTCGTTGAAGGACATCCAGTTGAAGAAGAAGCCGGCCAGGTCGTAGCGGGCGAGCACCTCGCTGATCACATCGAAGGATTTGCTCTGGTAGTACTCACCACTCGGGCAGACGCTGCGGTAGCCGTTGTAGATCTGTGGCTCGCCGTCGGGACTGACGAAGCACCACTGCGGGTTCGCCTCGGCCCGGCGGGCGTCGATCTTGGAGAAGTCCATCCGGCCGAGCAGCCGGATACCGCGTGCCCGTGCCGCCGCCACGGCATCCTCGATCAGGTCGCCGGAGTCGCGTTCGACCAGGGCGGGGTTGACGCTCTGGCAGTCCAGTTCGCTCGGGTAGTTGGCGATGATTCCGCCGACGCTGAGCAGCCAGGTGTCGGCGCCGTAGTCCTCGATGGCATCGAGTGTGGCCTCGACGTCCAGCCCGGCGTCGATCTCACGCAGGTTCGTCTGGAAGGTGCGGAACGGCGTGTGCCACCAGGGCTCTCTCACGAGGTGGGCTCCTCGGTGAGCAGGCGGAACAGCGCGGAGTGGTCCAGCTCGGCCCAGTCGCGGGCGATCGCGGCGTCCATCTGCGCGGCGACGGCCTGCACGCCGGGCACCGGGGTGCCGTGGTGCTCGGCGGCCGCGAGCGCCAGGCCTAGGTCCTTGCGGTGCAGCCGCATCCGGAACCCCGGGTCGAAGGTGCGCTCCACCATCCGCTTGCCGTGCATCTCCAGGATGCGCGAGGAGGCAAATCCGCCCGAGAGCGCCTCACGTACGGCGGCGGGGTCGATCCCGGAGGCCTCGGCCACGGCCAGGCCCTCGGCGACGGCTTCGATCGTGAGGCCGACGATGATCTGGTTGACCACCTTGGTGGCCTGACCGGAACCGGCGGGCCCGAGGTGGGTGATCGTCTTTCCCATCACCTCCAGCAGCGGCATCGCCCGCTCGACGGCCTCATCGGTACCGCCGACGAAGATGGTCAGGGAGCCGTCGCGGGCGCCCACCTCTCCACCGGAGACGGGGGCGTCGACGTACACGCCGCCCGCGGCCTCGACCTGCTCGGCGAGGGTGCGCGTGGTCACCGGGGAGATCGAGCTCATGTCGATCACCAGGGTGCCGGGCGCCAGGCCGGCGAGGACGCCGTCGTCGGCGGTGAGGACGTGCTCGACGTCGGGGGTGTCGGGGAGCATCAGGATCACCACCTCCGCGGCGCGGGCGACGTCGGCGGCCGAGCTGGCCGGGGTGGCGCCGGCCTTCACGAGCACCTGGGAGCGCTCCTTGACGCGGTGCACGGTGAGCGAGTGGCCGGCGTTGATGAGGTTGAGCGCCATGGGCACGCCCATGACTCCGAGTCCGATGAATCCGATTCGCACGAGATCCTCCTTTCGCGTGGACAGGGTCCGCGCAGTTGTGGTCGTGTGGTCGTGCCCCGGTCCGGGGCCTACGGTTCGCACAGCACGGGCCGAAGGCGCACCGGCGGCCCGGCCTGCTACCAGGTCAGGTGGACCACCTCAAGGTGGTCGATGGCGGGCAGGGCAACCTCGGCGTGGCCCTCGCTCACGCTCACGGGAACGTCCTCTCCGGCGACGACGAGACGCGCGCGGGCCTCCTGCACCCCCTCGGGCAGGCGCATCCGCACGCTCTGGCCGGTGAGCGGGATCAGCTCGTGCGCCTGGCCACGCATGGCCATCGGGTTGGTCAGGTTGACCACGCTCACGGCCAGCTCCCGTTCGCCCTCCTGGACGGCGAGGTCGACCAGACCGCGGCCGGCGACCTGCACGCGGGGCGAGTCGGCCAGGGCCCAGCGCACCGCGTTGGCGATCAGTCGTCCGTGGTCGGACTGCAGGGCCTCCCAGTAGATCTCCCCGACGTTGAAGGCCACGTAGACCGTGCGCCCGCCGGAGGCGTGCTCGCGGGCGATCACGGCGGGCTCATGCGGTGCTTCGCGTGGGTAGACCTCTTCCATCGGCAGGTCGGGATAGTCCGGCACGAACCGGAACGGGACCGTGACGCCCTCGGCCGTGGGGATCTGCTCGACTCCGAGCACCAGCGATCCGGCCACGATCCGCTGGGCGCCCTCGTAGCCGGCGACCAGCGGATGATCGGCGGTGATCGCCATGTACTTGTTTTTCAGCGGGCCCCGCACATCCTGGCGCAGCCGGACGCCGAAGATCTCACCGAGGGCGAGTTCACGGGAGCCGGCCGGCCCCCGCACGCTGGAGTCATGGGCAGCCACCACGGCGCCGCCGGCGGCCACGAACTCCTCGATCACGCCCACCTGCTGCGGCGTGAGTTCGGGGGTCGCCGGCAACACCAACACGCGGATACCGGCCAGCCGGTCGGCACTGAGCGCCTCGTCGGCCACGTACTCGAACGGGATCCGCGCCTCCAGGAGGGCCTGGTAGACGCCGTCCTCGTGGGCCTCTCGTCCCGGCGGTGGCGTCCATGGCGTACGCCCGGCGGTGCCCCGGCTGTCCAGGATGGCCACCTCGGCCGTGTACCGCAGTCGCCCGATCACGGGCTCACAGCGCTCGTGCAGCCGGTAGGCGTCCACGATCGGCTGCACCCAGCGGTCATCGAAGTTCTCGGCTTTGAACTTGGTGAACCAGGGCAGTGCGCCCTGGGCGAAGCCATCGACCACGAGGGCCTTCGTCTCTTCCGGGTCGGCCACGGAGTCCTTCCAGCGCAGCTCGTGGTGCTCCGGTCCGACCGAGGTGATCAGCGCGACGGGACGGTCGGGATAGAGCCCGCGCGCCCGCTTGCCGATCCGGCCGGGCGTCCAGGCGGGTTCCAGGTCGGAACGGCCCTGCTTGTCGACGAAGAACATCGGGTAGCGGTCATCCACGAGCTCGTGAACCAGGTCACGGGTCAGGGCGGCGCCGCGGTTGGGGATGAACCGGACGTGCGGTTTGATCTCCCGCACGGCGTCATCCCAGAGCACCACCAATTCGCTGAGTCGGCGGCTGTGCCAGGCGGCATAGGCCGGCCAGGCCGGGTCATTCAGATTCGCGACGCGCGGGAGCGCGAAGCCCGTGTCGGCAGTGAAGCGCTGCGCTGTGGCCTCGGTGTGAGATACCGAGCGGGGGCCATCCCAGCGATTGGCGAAGACCGCGTCGACGTCGTACTCGCGCACGATCTCGCGGGCGACCTCGGTGGTGAACTCGGTGTGGTAGCTGCTGAACGGGTCGGTCCACCACAGGCCCGGCACCGAACCGTGCGGGATCGGCTGGCCGTCCTCGTCCCGGGCCAGCCACTCGGGGTGGGCGTCGGCGGCGTCCTGGTGGATGGCGTGCGGGTCCACCCGGGCCATCACGTGCATGCCCAGCGAGCGCGCCCCCTCCACGAGGGCCCCGAAGGGGTCGGTGTCGCCGAGGAAGGCGCTGCGGTGGTGCCACGGGATCTGGGTGGGATAGAAGGCCATGTAGCCGCCGGCGCTCAGGCACAGCGCATTCGAGGCGGACCGGCGCATCACGTCGATCCAGAAGTCCACGTCCAGGGTGGCCGGATCGTCGTCGGTGAAGGTCAGCTGCGTCCATCGGGTGGCACCGCGGTACCACTCCGGGGTACGCAGACCAATGACCTCGCCGGGTTGTGCGTGCGTGAGCGTCACCGCTGTTCTCCGATCGTCGCTGATTGTCATACATGCTTACATGTCGATCACAACTATGGCAAGGTGGGCTCATGCAGTTCAACGACTACGACGTCAGCGCCAATGTGTCCCTCCTGTTCACCGAGGTCCACTACCTCGACCGCTTCCAGGCCGCAGCCGACGCCGGCTTCCGCACCGTGGAGAGCTGGTGGCCGTTCACCGAACCGCACCCGGGAAATGACCGGGTGGACGAGGTCGCCGCGCGGATCGCCGACGCCGGCGTGCAACTGATCGGCCTGAACTTCTACGCCGGTGACATGCCCGGCGGCGAGCGCGGCGTGACCTGCCGGCCCGAACGCGCCGATGAGCTCGATCGCTCCACCGAGGCACTACTGCGGCTGGCGCGCGCGACGGGGGTCCAGAAGTTCAATCTGCTCTACGGACAGCCAGACACCGGTGAGGAGCAGGCCCAGCGAGCCCACGCCGTCGGGGCCTATCGACGGGCCGCCGAGGCAGTGGCCGAGATCGACGGCACCATCCTGGTGGAGCCGCTCGCGCGCGGACTGAACGGTTCCTACCCGCTACACGATGATCACGACGTCGCCGCACTGATCGACGAGGTCGGCTCACCGCGGCTGGCGCAGCTGTTCGACTCCTTCCACCTGGGGATGAATGGTGTCGACGTGGCCGAAGTGGCCAGGCAGCGCGCGGGCGCTACCGGGCACGTCCAGCTCGCCGACTCCCCCGGTCGCGGCGAGCCCGGATCGGGTGACCTGGACTTCACGGCGATCGCTGCCGCCCTGCGCGAAGGTGGCTATCGGGGGACGGTCGCAGCCGAGTACAAGCCGACCCGTGCCACCACGGACACGCTGGACTGGCTCACACCATCGGCGGGACGGTGACGGCCATGAACTGTCATGATGTCAGTCGATCATGCGGCACCGACAAGACGGCATGACAGGCAGAACTCCTGACAGCGCCGTCGCGATCGGCCCCTGTGCCCAGGAAGGATGAGGAGTGTCGACGAGTAGCAGCCAGATCAAGCTCGGGCCCGCGTCACTGACGGAGGCACTCTTCGAGTCCCTGCGCGCCCGGATCATCAACGGCGAGATCCCGCCGGGTGAACGGGTCACCGAACAACGCGTGGCCGACGAGTACGGAGTGGCCCGCCCGACGGCGAAGTCCTGCCTGGAACGCCTGACCGGACTCGGCCTGCTCCGGCGCGTGGCCCACAAGTCGGCTGTGGTCCCGCAGCTCTCGGCCGCCGAGATCCAGGATCTGTTCTTCAGCCGGGAGACTTTCGAGGCAGCCGCCACTTCCCACCTGGCACGCACCGCTCACCTGCCCGAGCAGATGACCAAAGCCCAGGCGGTGATGGTGCAGGCGGCCGCCAGGGAGGACTTCGCCGAACAGGTCCAGGCCGACATCGCCTTCCACTGGGGCCTGGTCGAAGGGCTCAGCAGCGAACGGCTGTCACGGATGTACGAGATGATCTCCGGCGAGATCCACCTGACGATGGGCCAATACGCGGCCCACCGACGCACCACCCCCACCACGGTGGTCGGGGAGCACGAGGAGATCATGGCCGCGATCAGCGCCGGGGACGAGGATCGCGCTCGCTCGGCACTGATCGCCCACCTGGCCCACGCTCGCGACCGTGTTCTCGCTCAGGTGGAGGGCACCGGCTGATCTTCTGCCGCTGCGGGGTGCGGTCGCCGTGCGCGCAGGGCGAACGGCCCGTGCACGTGGTGGCTCGGTTGACGAGGTACCGTCGAAGGGTCCGGCCCCCACCCCCAAGGAGCCACTCCATGCCGCGCAAGTCCGCCTTGGCCGCCCTCACCCTGGCTGCCGCCGTGGCGCTGACGGGCTGCTCGTCCGATGACGGACCGGAGACCACCGAGCCTTCGGCGGAACCCAGCGCTGAGGCACCCACCGACTCCGGCACCGACGCTGAGGCGCCCGCACCGGAGGACTTTCCCGAGGTTGTCGCCGAGGTGAATGGTGAGGAGATCTCGCGCACCGATTTCGTTGCCAGCTACGAAGGGCAGATGCAGCAGGCGCTGATGTCGCAGCAGCAGACCGGTCAACAGGTGGACGAGGCCCAGGTGCGTCAACAGGTACTGGACCAGATGGTCAACAACGTGTTGCTCACCCAGGCCGCCGAGGATGCCGGGATCGAGGCGTCGGAGGCTGATGTGGACGCCACGCTCGACCAGGTCGCCGCGCAGAACGGGCTCGGCTCGGGTGACGAGGTCGTCACCGCACTCGTCGAGCAGGGGCTGACCGAGGAAGACGTCCGTGCGGACGCCGCCGACCAGTACGTCGTCAATGCCTTCGTCGAAGGCGAGGTCGAGGTCAGCGAACCGACCGAGGACGAGTTGCGCACCCAGTACGACACCCTCGTCGAGCAGGCGCAGGCGCAAGGCGCCACCGAGGAGGACATCCCGCCGTTCGAGGAGGCCCGCGACCAGATCGCCCAGCAGGCCATGAGCGAACAGCAGAGCGCCGGCGTGAACGCGATCATCACCGAGCTGCGCGATGCGGGTGAGGTCACCGTCCACATCTGAGCGGTGGGTACGTGAGAACCGGCAACGCACCCGGCCACCCGCGTTGTCGAGCAGCACGTCCAGTCCTCACCTCGGCCGCGAGCGCGTCGATGACCTTCCTGAAAGAGGGGTACCGGGCACGGCCACGACCGGCACCGGCCGCGCCGTTCAGTGGGTCACGCGCCGGTCGGGCTACTATCTCTGCTCGTGAACTCACGCCCAGCCACCGCGCTGCTCGCCACCGCCACCCTGCTCTTCCTCGCCGGCTGCACCGGCGATCCCACGGACGGCGTCCCTGAGCCGTCCGCATCAGCCTCGCCCGGCGAGAGCTCACCTGTAGCGACCACAGACGCACCGGAACCCTCCGGGAGTGAAGAACCTGCGGCGTCGGGAATCGTGGAGTGCGAACCGTTCGTGCTCGCCGAAGGCGGGCAGGTGCCCGGGGCCGTGGTGGGTGACTGCGTGGCCGCAGCGATGGTGGCCGCCGGCACCGGGGTGCAACGCGTGGACTCCAGCGACGGCACCTCCTCGGTGGTGCAGTTCCGGTGGGACCCGGACTACGCGATGAGTATCGACGGCGACCAGCAGGTCGTGATCGAGGGCGACACTGGCTGGGTGCAGGTGCCCGGCAGCGGCTGGATCCAGGCCGATCCGGGCTCCTCGGACCCGCAGGTGGTGATGGCCACGAGCATCGTGCAGTTGGTGCGCGCCTTCTCCGACCCGCGAATGCTGGCCGAGGGTTTCGGGCAGGCCGAGTCGTGGACGATCGTCGAGGAGACCGACGTGCCGGTCGAGGATGCGGTGGCCGACACGGCATGGCTGCTACAGCCTGAGGGTGGCATCCTCCCGCTCGGGGACATCACGGTCACCGACGTCGAGCTGTGGCTGCGCAGCGACTACCTGGGCGTGTACACCGTGGGCACCGGCTCGTACGCGGGCGTGAGCGTCACCACCAGCAACACCTTCCTCGAATGGGGCGAACCGGTGGAGATCCCGGACCCGAGCCAGGACTGACGAACGCCTCCCCCGCGCCGCGATGGGAACAAGTCCCCATCGCGGCCGCCGCGCACTCCCTCTACGGTGGACGGACCGACAAGCAGCAACCCGCCGGAGTGAGCAGTGTCGAAGGTCAAGATCAGCTATGCCGAGCTGGAGGCGTTCTACGACGACGTCTCCTCGCTCGCACAGAACCTCGATAACGAGAGCATGTTTCTCGAGGACGCTGCCGAGGCCGTCGGCAGCCCGTTCGGTCAGTCCGACCTCAAGACTGCGATCGAGCAATTCCACCAGGACTGGAACAACGCACGGGACGAGCTCGTGCAGAGCCTCGAGAGCGCCAAGAAGAACGCCGTAACCGTCGCCCACGAGTGGCGTGGTATCGACTCCGACCTGAACCCCTCGCTCCCGGAACCTCCCGAGGTTCACCCGGCTCAGGACTGACACCATGTTTCACGAGGTGGAGGACCTTCCCGGAGATGCGCAGGCGCTCGAGACGAACGCCAATCGTCTCCAGCTGTTCGCTGAGGCTCTCGAACGGGCCGACACGTTCCTGCGCACCACCGCCAACGGCGAGTTCAACTCCAGCGCTGCCAAGTCGATCGACGCGCTGAAGGAACAGGCCAACTCGATCGGTGAGCAGTACGCGAACGCATGCGCGCAGTACGTCCTGTGCGCCAAGGGCCTCGCCCGCTACGCCATGACACTCGACTGGGTGCAGCGGGATATGGCTCCGATCGTGGAGGAATACCGCGAGCTGGACGATCTCGGGACCCTTCATGGGCCCGGTGCAACGGTCGACGACGATGAGCTGCCCGAGGGCATGAGCACTAGCGACGTCCAGGAACGCAAGGCCGAGCTGCAGGCGGAGTACAACGCACTGTACGAGGAGTGGCACACCGCCTTCACGGAGGCGGTCACGCTGATCGGCGCCGGGATCGGGATCTCCGCGCCCGACCTGGACGAGCCCTCCGGGTGGGAGAAGGCCCTCGACTGGCTGGCGATCGGTGGTGCGGTGCTCGCGATCGTCGCCCTGTGGTGGAATCCGGCGGGATGGGGTGTGGGAGCGGCCGCGCTCGGCACGGTCGGCATCCAGGGGTACCGGTACTCCCAAGGTGACGCGAGTCTGCTCGACCTCGCCGAGGCAGGCGCCGGGGCAATCCCTTTCGGCAAGTTCTACAAGCTCACCAAGCTGCCGGACGGCAGCTACCAGATCACGCCCGGCAAGGGACTGAACGTCGCGAAGACGTCGGGTCTCAGTGATGAAGCGCTGGAAACCTTCGGCGACCTCAGCCCCCAGACCCAGCTGCTGTTGATGGGAGCGGCGTACGGCGATATCAAGACCACCTACGACGGGATGACCGGGGCCGTCACCTCCACCGGCGACATCGTGCACGAGAACCGCAAGACCGGCGAGCGTGTGGAGTTCGACGGTATCGTCGAACGCGAACCCGAGTCGTCTGGATCTACGGCCAAGCGGGAGCCGCCCGACCGATCCACGATGGGTCCGGCGCGGTGACCGCGAGCCCGGTTCCCCCGTTCCGGATGCTCCATCCCACAGGGTGGGAGCGACACAGTGCCGAGGAAGCCGCCGAACAGGCCACACGTGCGGTGGACGCTGCGGATGCACCCGCGTGGCTCGGCCCTCAGGCGAGAACGGCGCTGGAGCAGGTGCGTCGCTCGGGTGCATTCCTCGTGCTCCAGCCGGCCCAGCCGTCGAATCGGGCGCCCTTCATCATCATGGCGACCCATCGCACGGCGCCGTCCGGGCCCGCGATGCTCGACTACGCGCGCGAGCTCATCGATCGGCATGGGGCGACCCATCCGGATGACCAGGGCCAGTTCCTGCGATGGATCGAGACAGCGCGGCAACCGTTGCCCAACCAGCCCGTCCGGACCACCAGCGTCCACTATCTCGTTCCCATTCCTGGGCGCCGTCAGCGCGAGGCCCTGCAGTTGACGGGTGTACTGACTCATCCTCTGGAGCTGACGCAGGACTCGCCGGAGGTCGAGGGATGGGTGAGCGCGATCGATGGGATCATCGGCACGTTCACATGGGTGCAGGAGCAGCCGGCCAGCACCGCAGATGGCGACGGTCCGCCCGGCGCAGAAGGTGCCGACGGTCCCGGCGCCCCGCGCCGCACCGGGCACTCAGGGCCGCCCAGCACCCTCACCGTCCCTGGGGATGACGTCCGAGTGATCGCGATTCCACCCGATGCCCCGGCAGGATGGGCACGCTCCACGGCGCAGCGGGTGCGCCAAGCCCACGGCTGGCCGGAGGAGATTCCACTGGAGCAGGTGCTCACGTCGCTCCAGTCGGAATCCGGCGACGGGGCCTGGCTGACGCTGATCGCTCCCGAACTACGCGGGTTCGCTGCCATGCGGGTACTCCTCCTGGACGAACCGATCAGCGACAACCGCCAACGTGAGCTGCTCGATCCACCCGCGTTCCTGCCGGCCGCCCGCCGACGGGTCACCGCCGGTCCACTCGGTCGCGGCACCCGGGCCGCTGTAGTGCAGGAGGATCCGCACCTGGGCCTGCAGAGCTCCATCCGCTGGGTCTTCGCCCGGCCACACCAGGCCGTGGTGGCGCTACTCGGCCCGGGTGACCCGGCCGTCGTCGGGAGCTTACTTCCTCAGGCCGAGGCCGTACTGGAAGCGGTCGACGTGGAGGCAGCGGAGCCCTTCGCCGATGGTGAGGACGTCTCACTCGTGATCGAGGACCTGGTCGTGGAAGCATGGGATCTATGAACGCCACACCACCTCCCAGCCCGTTCGTCGCGACACTGTGCGAGCGTCTCGGTGTCGGCTATGGCGGGTGGGACACGATGAGCCCGCTGCCGCCGGACAAGGGCGGCCCGGGCTCTCTGGTCGTTTTCCACATCGACGATGGCAGCATCCCTCCGGCCCGCGAGGAGCATCTGCAGGGAACCGGCATCATCCGGGAGGCGCGCGTCTACCCGGACCGGACCGAGGTGTATGCCGGCGACACTCTCCTGGCCCGTTACGACGACCTCACCGTGATGCAGATCTTCGGCTGAGTTCCGGCTCGAACCTCGAGCTCTCGCCCTTGCACCCCGTAATGTTAGTTACTAACATTACGGGGTGAGTGAACGACTCGACCGCGCCGCACGCACGCGCTCTCGGCTGGCTGCGTGCGCTCTGGACCTCTTCGAGCGGCACGGCTACGACACCACGACCACCGCTCAGATCGCCGCTGCCGCCGGGGTCAGCGAGATGACGCTGTTCCGCCACTTTCCCACCAAGGATCACCTGGTCGCCCACGACCCGTACGACCCGTCCATCGCCGACGCGGTCGCGGCTCAGCCCTCATCGCTGGCCCCTCTGGCACGGACGACCGCCGGGATACGTTCCGCCTGGGCGGCGCTACCCGACGTGGAGACCATGGACGTCCGGCGGCGGGTGCGGATCGCCGCATACACGCCGAGTCTGACGGCTGCGATGTATGCCAGCACTCACGCGACCGAGAACGCGATCGCCGCCGCGCTGATCGACGGCGGAGCGGAGCGGGCACAAGCCCATATCGCCGCAGCGGCTACGCTGGCCGCACTGACGGCCTCGCTCCTGGATTGGGCGCAAACCGACGGTGGTGCACTTGGTGACGCCGTCATGCGCGCCCTCGACGTTCTTGACGGAACCACCTGATGGCCTTCCCGATCCGCGCCAGGGGCGTGAGCCGCGTGTTCGCCGGAGGTGCCGGTGTACACGCCATAGATCTCGCGGTGGGCACCGGGCAGATTCACGCCTTGGTCGGTCTGAACGGAGCCGGCAAGTCCACGCTGATGCGGGTGCTGCTCGGAATGTTGCGGCCGGACGCCGGCCAGGTCCACGTCCATGACTGCGATATCGCCGTCGCAGGACCGCTCGAATGGCGCGAGGTGGGCCACGTGGTGGAGCACCCCCTCGCCTACGGTGAGCTGACCGCGTGGCAGAACGTGTTGCTCGCTGCCCGCCTGCACGGGATCGCCCGCGTTCGTGCGGGCGCCGCGGTCGAGCAGGTGCTCGCCGAGCTGGGCCTGGACCGCTACGCCGGTGTCCGCGCCGGGCGGCTCTCACTCGGCAATCGGCAGCGCGTGGGACTCGCCGCTGCACTGGTGCACGAGCCCCGGGTCATCGTGCTCGATGAGCCGAGCAACGCCCTCGACCCTGCTGGTGTGATCCTGTTGCGCGAGTCGCTGCGCCGCCGCGCCGGCGAGGGCGCGGGGATTATCGTCTCCAGCCACCATCTCGATGAGGTTGCCCGGATCGCCGATCGCATCACGGTGCTGAACGCCGGCCGGGTGATCGGCACTCTGGACCCCGGCGGCGTGGACCTCGAACGCGCCTTCTTCTCCCTGGTCCACGCTGACGACGAGCGACGGGTAGCAGCCGAGGGGGCAGCGTGAACGGGCTCCTGATCGCCGTCGAAGTCGAGTTTCGCAAGGCTGTCGCCTCCCGGGTGCTGGGCGCCACCACGATCATCCTCGTGCTCGGACTCGTGGCGCTCACAGTCGGGCTCGAGCTCGGTGTCCGTTCCGGCAACGCGAACGTGACCGCCCAACTCGGCCCGCTCGCCGCACGTGACGGCTGGGACCGGATGTTCGGTCTCGCCGCTCAGCTCACCGCAGCGGGCGCCCTGATCGCCTTCGGTGTCGTGCTGAGCTGGCTGGTCGGGCGCGAGTTCGCCGACGGCACCATCACCAGCATGTTCGCCCTTCCGGTGGCGCGGCCGGCCATCATGCTTGCGAAGTTCGTTGTCCACCTCGCCTGGGTGTTCGCGGTGGCATTGGTGTTCGCGGCCATCCTGGCGGTCGTTGGCGTGACCCTCGGCCACGGGATGCCCCGTGCGCCGGAACTCGCCTCCCTGGGGCGCCAGGTGCTCCTGACAGTGCTCACCGGCCTGGTCGCCTTCCCGGCGGCGTGGGCAGCGACGCTGGGGCGGGGGCTACTTCCTGGAATCGCCGCCACGATCGGCCTGGTCGTCTGCGGCCAGGTGATGGCGATTGCTGGGGTAGGCGCCTGGTTCCCCGTCGCCGCACCGGCACTGTGGGCGCTCGATCCGAGCGCGGTGACGGGGCCGCAACTGGCCCTCGTCGGGGCGTTGGCAGGGATCGCGGCGGCCCTCACCGTGCGCTCGTGGTCGCGGCTGCAGCTGGATCGGTAGTGGGATCATCCCGGACAGCCTGACGCGATCGACACAGATGCGTGCAGCCGCGCAGCATGATGCTGCACAGTGAGGCGGTCGTGTCTCTGCGACCAACGATCCGCGGGAACAACCATGCAGATCTCGCGTTGACCCCTATGAAGTCCAACTTTCAACATCACGCGAGGACCCATGCCTGACTACGGCCACGACCTGACTTTCGGCACCTTCCTCACCCCTGAGGCCGGCGATCCGCAACGCCCGGTGGCCCTGGCCCAGCTCACCGAGCAGGTGGGCCTCGACCTGGCCACGTTCCAGGATCACCCCTATCAGCCGGGATTCCTCGACACCTGGACACTGCTCACCTGGGCGGCGGCGCAGACCGAGCGCATCACACTTGCCGGGAACGTGCTCAACCTGCCGCTGCGCCCTCCCGCGGTACTGGCGAAGTCGCTCGCCTCCCTCGATCTGCTCTCTGGTGGCCGTGCAGCGCTCGGACTCGGTTCCGGGGCATTCTGGGACGCGATCGAGGCCCTCGGCACACCGCGCCGTACCCCGGGCGAAGCGGTCGACGCCCTGACCGAGGCGATCGAGGTGATCCGGGAACTGTGGGACACCGCCAACCCGCGCCCGCTACGCACCGAGGGTGAGCACTACCGCCTCACAGGTGCCAAGCGCGGCCCTGCCCCGCGCACTCAGGTGCCGATCTGGCTCGGCGCCTACAAGCCGCGGATGCTGCGACTGGTCGCCACCGCCGCCGACGGCTGGCTGCCGTCACTGGGCTACTTGAAGGACGGGGACCTCGCCCGCGGGAACGCCACCATCGACGCCGCCGCTGAGGAGGCCGGCCGTCACCCGGCCGAGATCCGGCGACTGCTCAATATCAACGGCGCCGTCGCCCCCACCTCCCAGGGCCACCTGAACGGACCGGCGGAACAGTGGATCGAGGAACTGACCACTCTCGCCCTCGAGGACGGCATCGGCACCTTCATCCTGGGCAGCGACGATCCGGAGCTGATCGCGACGTTCGGCGAGCAGATCGCGCCCGCGGTGAGGGACGCCGTCGGGAAGGAGCGTGCCCTGCGGGGCACCACACCCGCTTCCGCCCAACGCGGACGGGCGGCCCTGGACCAGCGACGCGAGGGCATCGACTACGACGGGCTGCCGGCAAAACTGGCGGCGACCGCCGTCGAGCCGGGTGACCGGGCGTATGCGGGGATGCAGCACAACTACCTGCGGTCCGGTTCACCCGGGCTGATCCTGCTGCCACGCACAGCGCAGGAGGTGGCGCAGGGTCTGAGCTTCGCGCGCGAGCAGGAGGTACCGCTCGGCGTGCGCTCGGGCGGTCACGGCATCAGCGGGCGTTCCACCAACGACGGCGGACTGGTGCTCGATCTTCGCAGCTTCAGCTCCGTGGAGGTGCTTGACGGCAATTCCACTGGGCTCCCCCTCGTGCGGGCAGGTGCGGGCGCCACCTGGGCTCAGGTGGCCGAGACGCTCACGCCGCACGGACTGGCGATCAGCTCTGGGGACTACGGCGGCGTGGGTGTGGGTGGGCTGGCGACCACCGGTGGGGTGGGGCTACTCGGGCGCGCCTTCGGACTCACCATCGACCGGGTGCGGGCGGCCGAGGTGGTGACGGCGTCCGGTGAGATCCTGCACGCCTCACCCGAGGAGAACGCCGACCTGTTCTGGGGTCTACGTGGCGCGGGTGGCAATCTCGGGGTGGTCACCTCGGTGGACATCGAGCCGATGCCGCTCGGGGATGTGGTGTTCTCCCAGATGTCACTCGATGCCACCGATACGGCCGGCCTGCTGCAGCGCTGGGGTGCCGCCGTGGAGGCCGCCCCCCGCGAGCTGACGAGCTTCCTCATCCTCTCCCCCGCCCGTCGCGGGCAACCGGCGGTCGCACAGCTGATGACCGTGATCGCCAGTAGCGACACCGAGCTGGCGGTGCAGCAGCTGGAGAGGCTCGCCGACGCCGGGCCACTGCTGGGGCATCAGGCCTACCAGCTGCCGTATGCGCAGGTGGTGCGGGCCGGGGACCGGAACCACTCCGGGGGCGGTTCGCCGGCGGTTCGGTCCACCCTGGTGACGCATCTCAACGGTGCGGCAGACTCGTTCGCCCGGGTGGCCGGCTCCGGGGTCGCGTACTTCCTGCAAATCCGCGCCACCGGGGGCGCCTCACACGACCTGGCGCCCGAGGAGACCGCCTACCCGCACCGCAGCCAGAACTTCCTACTCAGCGCGATGGGAGCGAACCAGCAACGTCTCGACGATCTCTGGGACGGCGAGATGGTCGGGCACGGCGAAGGTCTGTACCTCTCCTTCGACACCGCCGACGTCACCACGCGACCGGACCTGCTGGAGGCCGCCTTCGGGACGAACCTGCCGCGGCTGCGGGAGCTGAAGCGGCGCTGGGACCCGGAGAACGTGTTCTCGGGGAACTTCCCGATCAGGTGAGTCGGTACTGGCCAACGCTCGCGCGGGACGTCAGTGTTGTCCAGGCGGGCCGTTCGGGTTACGCCAGGACCGCCCACGGGTGCTGAGGATCACGAGCACCACGCCCACGGCGAGCGCGATGGAACCGATCACCAGCCAGGTCGGGTCCCCGGTCATCGAACTGCCAGGCAGCAGGCCGATGCCCTGGCCGGCCCACACCGCCCCGATCAGCACAGCGATCACGCCGAGCACCGCCAGCACAGGCTTCTTGATCACGGCGGGCCTCTCCTCGGGACTGGTCAGGTGAGCCTATCCCGCACCCGTCGGCCGCACGATGGCAAATGAGGTGCCAGCGCATTCAGGGCGTACTGTCAGCACATGGACCACCTTTTGGTCCGGTGACGAGGGAGTGCGCCATGAACAACAAGTCCAACGCCAAGAAGGCCGGAAAGTCCCTCAAGGAAAAGCGCGCCGACAAGGCGGACAAGCGGGCCAAGAACGCCGAGCACGCCAGCGCCATCGAGAACGTCGTCGCCAAGAAGAAGCACTGAGAGTGGCGGCGGACCTTCTCACCCTCGGAGTTCTCGGAACCTCGGCCAAGACGGACGAACGCCGTCTTGCCCTGCACCCCGCACACCTGGAGCGGATCGACTCCGATCTGCGCGCCCGCATCGTGCTCGAGTCGGGCTACGGCGAGCGATTCGGAGTCTCGGACGAGGTCTTGGCCGAGTCCGTGGCCGCGGTGCGCCCGCGCGCCGAAGTCATCGCTTCAGCGAACGTGGTGGTGCTGCCCAAGCCGCAGCTGAGTGATCTCGCGGACGTGCGCGAAGGCCAGGTGCTGTGGGGGTGGCCGCACTGCGTGCAGGATGCTGGCCTCACCCAGCTGGCTATCGACAAGAAGCTCACCCTGATCGCATTCGAGGCAATGAACCACTGGAAGCACGACGGCGGTTTCGGCCTCCATGTGTTCCACAAGAACAATGAGCTGGCGGGGTACTCCTCGATACTGCACGCACTGCAGCTGCGCGGACTCACCGGCAACTACGGCAGGTGGCTGCGCGCCGTCGTCATCGGTTTCGGTGCGACGGCACGCGGGGCCGTGACCGCACTGCACGCGCAGGGAATCCACGACGTGCGGGTGCTGACGAACCGGGAAGTCGCCGCCGTCGGATCGCCGATCCCCTCGGTGCGGATCCTCCAGCTCGACCATGACGACGACCCCACCCATCCCCGTTACGTCATCAGCGAGCAGGGTCGGGTTCCGCTCGCCCCCTTCCTGGCGGAGAGCGACATCGTGGTCAACTGCACGCTGCAGGACCCGCTGGCCCCGCTCACGTATCTGCGCGAGGAAGACCTGGGCGCGTTCCGACCCGGCAGCATCGTCGTGGACGTCTCCTGCGACGAGGGGATGGGATTCAGCTGGGCCCGGGCGACGTCGTTCGCGGACCCGATGTTCACGGTCGGCGACAACGTGCACTACTACGCCGTCGACCACTCCCCCTCCCACCTGTGGGAATCCGCCACCTGGGAGAACAGCGAGGCGCTGCTGCCGTTCCTGCGCACCGTGATGGAAGGCCCGAGCGCCTGGGCCGCCAGTGAGACGATCACCCGGGCGACGGAGATCGCCGGTGGCCACATTCGCAACCCTGACGTGCTCGCCTTCCAGGGGCGTGAATCCGCCTACCCCCACCTGGCGGTGAATCCAGGTCCTCGCGGCCGCGCTGCGACATAGGGAGCGTCCTCGGAGACCGTCCTGGCCCCGCCGGGCGTTCGTCCCCGTATCGATCCGCGCCGGCCTACGGCACCCGCTCGAGGGTGAGTGTCGTGACCGGGACGGCGTCCGTCGGGCCCGTCTCGGTCAACGTCATGACTTGGAAGTAGCCGCCCTGGACACGGGCGTAGACCACCTCGCCGATCGCCGGACCGAAGGCGATGGGGACTCTCACGGCGTCACCGGCTCCGGCGATATCGACCGGCTCCACGTCGCCAGTGATGTCGAAGGTGTTCTCGAGCACGGTCAGGGCCCCGTCGAAGCCTCCCGCGAATGGCACCCACTGCACCGAGACTCCCGAATCCTCGGAGTCGGTGAACCTGCACTGGTAGGTCCCCATCACCTCATGGGACTCGCCCTGCGGGACGTCGATCCCGATGGCTTCACTCACGTCAGCGGCCGAGAGCACACTGCACGGATCGAAATCCGCGGCGGGAGTCACCAGCTCCGCCACCTCGCCCGCTCCCCCGGCAGTCTCCGACGCCTGCGAACCGGCGCCTTCGCTCGACTCGTCGTCCACGCTCGTTGGCTCAGCCGGCGCGTCGCTGCTCGGTGCTGTCGGCACGTCGGTCACGGGCTGCACCATCGGCGGCGTGCTGGCGCACCCGGCCGTCATCGCACCCGCAACTGCCACAGCCGCCATCGACCGCCGCCAGGTCACCGTCATCATCGCTCCCCCTCCGCTGCCCCGTCCGGGTCATGCTAGCTATGCAACGCTCGCCGCGGAAGCCCGCCATCGGTTCCGATTCACCCCTACCCGCGACGATCATCTCTGCGCCATAGTGGTCTCACGTCGTGCTCCGACGACTGGCACGCGCACTACCTCCGGGAGTCACTCATGCGCCGAAAGATCGCCCCGATCCTGCTCGCTCTGTCCGCCACCACTGCCCTGGCCGCGCCGGCGGTCGCCGCTCCGCCCGGCGGGACGCAGCCCATGACCCCGCTGCCCTCCACCGGTAGTTCACCGGTGGAACCACAGCCCGGCTTCCGCGTACTGCCCTACCTGCAGGCGCCGTCGTCGGAGGCCATGACACTCGTGTGGATCAGCGAGCTGGAGACCTCAGGCACGGTGACCGTCAACGGCCCCGGTATCGGACGGCAGACCTTCACCAGCGACCCGCAGTACCTGGACCTGATGGAGTACTCCGACGCTGAGCTCGCGCAAGGCATCGACGGACTCGACCAGGGTTCATGGTTGTTCTCGGACAACAACTACCAGCATGTCGTCGAGATCGACGGGCTGATGGCGGGCAAGACCTACCGATACACCGTCGACCAGGACGGCGTGGAGCACAGTGCCACGTTCACCACGGCTCCCGACGCCGACCGGTGGAACCACGTGCGGCTCATGGCCTTCTCGGACACCGAGACCGAGCCTGCGGGACGGATCGAGCACCGCGAGTGGGAGACCGCCTGGGCCGGGCTCGCCGACGGGTCAGCCGACCGCCCAGCCATCGACTCCCTGTGGGCTGAGCGCTACGGAACCGCCGTGCGCTACGGCGAGGAGCTGGTGCGCTACCCGATGAACCAGGCTGACGCCCTCGACGCCAATATCGCCACCATCGCCGAGCAGGACCCGGACCTGATGCTGATCGCCGGCGACCTGGTGCAAGGTTCGGGCTACCAGCCGGCTTGGGACGAGTTCTGGCGGCACTTTGCCGGCGACTCCAGTGATCTCGCCTCCAACGTTCCCCTCGTGACGGCGCTGGGCAACTGGGAGACCTACGCCAGCATCAGTGGTGGATACGGCACGCCGGAGGACCGCACACCGGTGGTGGTCTCGCGCAACCGGTACCTCGACTACATGGTCACCCCGGGCGACCCTGCGAACCCGCAGGTCCGGGACTCCTACTACCGGCTCGACCACGGCCCGGTCACGATCCTCACCCTCGATTCCACGAACGGCCTACCCGACGAGAACACGGCCACCGGCATGCTCTCCGGTGAGGTGTTCTCCGGCGACGACACGAACCTGACACCCGAGCGCATGTCGACCGACACCCAGGGGTCGTTCACGGCCGAGGAGTACGGCGAGGCGTTCGCGGACGTCTACGGCACTGACGCGAGCGAGTCGGATCTACCGGACCTGGGTGAAGGCAGCGCGCAGTGGGAGTGGGCCGAGGCCCAGTTGGCCGACGCGCGTGCGCAGGGTCAGGTGGTGATCGTTCAGTTCCACCACGCGGCCTACTCCAGCGGTGTGCACGGCACCCCGCCCAACCACGAGTTCGCGGACAACCAGTCCGGCGTCGCGATGCGCGCCTACACCCCGATGTTCGAGGAGTACGGCGTGGCCGCCGTGATCAGCGGACACGACGAGATGTTCGAGCGCTCCTTCGTCGACAGTGACGGAGATGGCGTCGGCATCCAGGTGTACGACGTGGGCGTGGCCGCGGACGGGCTGCGCGGTGAGCAGTTGTACCAGACCGAGGATGGCAGCTACGAGCCGATCCGCTTCAACACCCACTCCGAGTGGTCAGCCTCGGTCGACGAACCCGAGCTGTGGGAGAACGACACCAACGGCAACCCGCAGCTCGTCGACGGCGGCCTCCACTACGGCCACCTGCAGATGGATCTGCAGCGCACCCGGTGCGGGTCCGAGCTGACCCTGACCCCGGTCTACCTGTTCCCGCTGCTGGACGCCGAGTACAACGTCACCGGCACCGAGCGACGCGTCTACGACGACGTCGTGACCCTGGAACTGACCGCTGACGGCGAGGTCGTGGCGGACAACTCCTGCCGGGGCAACGCCCACCGGAACTGATCTCCTAGCACCGACCAGCCCGTCCCCCAGCCGAGCGCTGGGTTCTGCGGCATCTCTCGCATCAGACGCCGCAGCACCCAGCGCTCAGCGCACGACAACCCGCGACAGACGATCGTCAAACCGGTAGGGTCCCAGCATCGAACGCGACGGGGGTTCCTATGGTTGACGAAGACGCGACCGAGAGTTGGCACGAAGCCCGCTTGATTCCGACATCGGGCATCTCAGGCGCAGATGAGCAAGAACGACGAGCAACATCGGCCCTTCTAGCCGTGATGTCGATCGTCAAGGAGTTCGGTCTGACTCTACTCAAGCCGCTGGGTGCGCCAGCGGGAAACTTCGAAACCTACATCGAGGTACCTTTCGACACTGGAGACCGGAAGATCTATCCGGACGGCCTCATCCGCGTGAGCCGCGGAAAGGCCACCTGGACGGCTCTCGTCGAAGTCAAAACCGGAAAGAATGAACTCGCCGCAGAACAGCTCGAAGCATATCTCGACCTCGCTCGCGAGCATCGTTTCGACGCTCTGCTCACCATCTCGAACGAGATACCCCCGATGTTCGGTGTGCACCCGACCAAGGTTGACGGACGGAAACTGCGGAAGGTGGATCTCCACCACCGATCATGGTCCTACGTCCTCTCCACCGCAGTGATGCAGGCCGAGCACAAGGGCATCTCAGACCCTGAACAGGCCTGGATCCTCAGAGAACTCATCCGCTACCTCGAACACCCGCGGTCGGGAGCGATGGAGTTCTCGGACATGGGCCAGCATTGGGTGACACTACGCAACGCTGTGCGCACCCAAACGCTACGAGCAACCGACCCATCAGTTCCTGATGTTGTCGCACGGTTCGATGCTCTGATCCGGTTTGCATGCCTTCGACTCGGGCGACAGTTGGGAACCGAGATCGTCCCAGGACTGAGCAGAAAGGAACGCGCCGATCCGCAGATTCGCACCCAAGACCTTACTCGAAGTCTGACCGAAGCGGGCCAACTGACGGGCGCTGTCAAGATTCCTGCAACGGTCGGTAGTGTGCACCTCACCGCTGATCTACGCGCTAGCCAGATCACGGCGCACATCAGTATCGACGCACCGCGTACTGGACGGCAGGCCACACGGGTGAACTGGCTCGTTCGACAATTGAAGAATGCTCCCGGCGACACGCGAATCGAAGCGCTCGTAGCGAACTCACGCGGACCAGGGGCTGCCGAGCTACTCAGTGTCGTTCGAGACGATCCCTCAGTCCTCGTCATCGACCCGAAGAAGGAGATCAGGTCATTCCGAATCGCATACTCTGCCCCGATGGGGACGAAAGTCGCACGGGGCCGCGGTTCCTTCATCGACTCGGTGCTCGATCTGCTCGACACCTTCTATGCGGACGTCGTTCAGCACCTGAAGAGTTGGAGCGCGCCACCCCCGCGACTACGCGAAGCCGAATCAGAACCTGAACCAGCACTCAGTTCGACCGCACTCTCCTCCCAAGACGGAGCAGTCGCAGAGCGATAGGACTCGGCCGCGCGCACTTTCCTACTAGCGTCCTGACTCCTGCCCGGAGTGCTACCTGGATCGCCCGAAGGCCACCACCTGGTCTTACCCGCGTCCCCACTCGAGCGGGAGCAGAAGCTCGGTGGAGGTGGCGGTCGGCGCATGATCCTGTGGTCGTGAGAGATAGCGCTCGACCACCGGATGGTCGGCGAGCCGGTGGCCCGTGTGCGGCACCCAGCATCCGAAGAGCCAGGCGTAGGTGTCCGGCATGTCCGCGTACGCGCCGACATGCTCGAGCACGGCATAGGGACCGGGGCGGATCGTCACCGGTTCGATCGGGGCAGCGTCTGGGGAGAGTGGCCTCAGCTCAGCGGTCAATCCTGCCGGGCGGGGCACGCACGCCATCGACTCCAGGTCTGCCTCGGCGGCCTGCGTCGGGTCGGAGAGGTACACGCCGTACATCTGGACGTCTGCCCAGTCGTAACCGTGGGCGGCGAGCCAGATCCGTAGGTCGTGGAACGCGCGGTCGATCCGCAGGTACGAGCCGTAGTGGCGGACGGCGAGACAGTCGATCTCGGGAAGGTCGCGAATCTCGACATCGAAAGCGCCTGGATCGTGGTGCGCGCGGGCAGCTCGCAGGTCGGCATGCCCGCCGGTGTGTCGGTATTCGGCCGGCGTGGTTCCGGTGGTGGCCCGGAACGCTCGGGTGAAGGAGGGCACGTCCGGATACCCGCACTCGATGGCGATCTCGCGGATCGGTGCGGTGCCGGAGACCAGCAGCGACACCGCACGCTGGATCCGCAGTCGCTTGACCAGGGCAGGCAACGACTCCCCGAACGCCGAGACGAAGACCCGGTGCCAGTGCCTGGGCGAGAACCCGGCGACCTCGGCGAGCCGGACCATGTCGAGCGGCTCGTCCAGGTGATCGTAGATGTGGGTGAGCACCACATCGAACCGTTCTTCGTACTCGATCCACGGGTTCTGCATCGCTCTCGCCTATCGGTGCCTTCCCGTGTTCTCTCTGGGCCCACCCACCGGCGCCTGCCGATGGTGATACGTGAGGGCTCGTTCGATCATGGCGGCAAGCTCGGTGAGCGGCAATGGTCTCACCGGATCGAACAGCACGGCCCGCCGCCCCTCGAACTCCAGATGCCCTGCCATCGAACGGAAGTCACTGATCAGTGTCGTCCGGCAGTGCACGAACATCGCCGGCGTACCCGCCTGTTCCCCGAGCCGGACGGCCACGCCAACCCCGTCTCGGCGGGGACGGTAGGCGGGTTGCCCCCAGGCCAGGTACTCGCGAACACCACCGGTCTCCGGGAGTTCCGCAGCGGTCGCGAACACAGCCTCGCGGACGGCGAGCAGAACCTCACGCACTGGATCGGTCACAGCGTCGAAGGCCGCGGCCACCTCGTGCGCGAGAGGATGAACCTCCTCGCCACGGATGTCCGGACAGCCCTTCGCGCCACCATCAGCAGGCATGCTGTCCTCCGGTCACCGCACACCGAGATTCACCGATACCGAACCGTCGGCACCGTAGTGCTCGTACTCACAGATGAACGTCTTGAGCGTATCGTCGTGCGCCCATGCCTGCTCCCACGCCTCCAGAACACGTGAGGGGTCGCCGTCGGGCACCGGGAACTGCACCCGTGGCGACGCAGGCACCGAGACCATCGTGAAGCCGTCGTCGATGGCCGTCGAGGGATCGACGGCCACCCCGATGAGAAAGGTGAACCAGCCGTCCCGGCTGCGCCCCGCGTGCTCCAGGTGCGTGTAGACGGCGTAGATATCAGCGCTGCGGCGCCCGGGGACGCGTGCGAGGGTGTCTTCGGCCATCACGGTGGCCCACAGGGCCGGGATGTCGCGGACCGAGGAGGCTCCGTCGGTACGAATGGAGGGGCCCAGCACGGTGAAGGGTTCTGAGTGGACATGCTGCGGTTCGATGGTCATGGGCGAGACCGTAGAAGGAACGTCCTGTGCAATACCTGACACGTTCGATCCGCGTCAGGGCACGGGCACACGAAGGCGGCCGCACTCCTGGACTCGCTCGCTCGTGGTGAGCCCTCCGGGCGGCCCGCCCGACCGCCATCACCCGGTGAGCGGCGCGTCACCCGATGAGCGCGAGAAGAACGAGCGCGCCCCCGCCCCCACCGAGCACCACCCCGGCAATCACGCTCGCCACGACCACGCGATGCGCTCGGCGCGATCCGGGCTCTTCCCAGTCGACATCGCGTAGTCCACCCAACGTGTGGTCCAGCCATGCGGTGACCAGCGGCACCGACTCGCCGTAGCGCTTCGACGTCTCCGGCGTGTGCAGCACCATGCGAAGCACCCGGCCGTCGCGGCCGCGCAGGACGAGCATGCTGACGCTGGCCAGGACATACCAGCGTTCGATCGCGGTGGCCGGGAGCGAGAAGATGCGCCGCCCCCACCGGAACCGGCGCTCGACGGTCAGCCGCTGCGGGTCGAGGGTCATCGTCACCCGGAAGCTGCACAGCCACAGCAGCGGGAGGGCACCGGCGGCTACCGCGGCAGCGTAGATCGTCCCGGCGGACCAGGGCTGGTGCTGCGGCTGCAGGCCCAGCAAGACCGGCGGTCCCAATACCAGGGCCAGCGCAAGCACCGGAATCGTGAACGTCGTGACGGAGTATCCGGCGATTCCTGGAGGAGTAGAGCTCACCAGCGCAGGATCTGCCGGGTGCTGGTCGGACACGCCACGAGCCTAGCCGGAGGTGGGCGCTGGACGGACGGGGCCGCCATCACGCAAGATGGGTTCTCCACGACCCCGCGAAAGGCCCCACCTCCGATGGAGTACGACAGTCCCTCGGCCGATCCGGCCGACCCCTGTCACATACCAACCCTGACTGACCCGTCCATGATCGGGGCAGGGTCATGACCATCCTGACGCTCCTGCTGGGGATCCTGGTGATCCTGGCGATCATCGCCGCGAACGGGTACTTCGTGGCGCAGGAGTTCGCCTACATGTCGGTGGACCGTTCCCGGCTCGGGGCACGCGCCGAGGCCGGGGACGCAGCCGCGGGCCGGGCGCTGACCATCACCCGGCGCACCTCGTTCATGCTCTCCGGTGCGCAGCTGGGCATCACCGTCACCGGCTTGCTCATCGGCTACGTGGCCGAGCCGTTGGTGGGCACCGCCCTCGGAGAGCTGCTCGGAGGGGTCGGGGTACCGGCCGCCGTCGGGATCTCCATCGGCACCATCGGCGCCTTGGCGATCTCCACCGTGGTGCAGATGATCTTCGGTGAGTTGTTCCCGAAGAACCTCGCGATCGCCAACGCGGAACCGCTCGCGCTCGCGCTGGCCCGGTCCACGACGATCTACCTGGCCGCCTTCGGGTGGCTGATCACCGTCTTCGACCATGCCGCGAACGGTCTGCTGCGCTTGTTCCGGATCGAGCCTGTGCACGATGTCGACTCCTCCGCCACCCCGGACGACCTGGAGCACATCGTGGCCGACTCCCGCGAGAGCGGTCACCTACCGGAGGAGCTGTCGATCCTGCTCGACCGGATTCTCGACTTCCCCGACCAGGACGTCGAACACGCCATGATCCCCCGCTCCCGGGTCGCGGCCGTGCCCGCCCACCTCACGCTCGCCGAGCTGCGCGAGCGCATGGCCGAAGCCCACACTCGCTACCCGGTCGTCGACGATCGCGACGAGGTGGTCGGCGTCGTCCAGCTCAGCGACCTGCTCGCCACCGATCTGCCCGACGAGTCACCGGTCACCGACCTCATGCGCGAACCCGTGGTAATCCCCACCGCGATGATGCTGCCCGACGCGCTCACCGAACTCACCCGATCCAAGAACGAGCTGGCGTGCGTGATCGACGAGTACGGGGGGTTCACCGGCATCCTCACCGTGGAGGACATGGCCGAGGAACTGATCGGCGAGGTCACCGATGAGCACGATCACGAGCAGCCGGCCACGATCCGCATCGAGTCCGAGGACTGCTGGGTGCTCGACGGAGACGTGCACATCGACGAGGTCGAGCGCACCATCGGCCACGACCTGCCACGCGGCGACTACGAGACGATCGCCGGACTGCTGCTGGACCTCCACGGCCAGCTACTGGAACCAGGTGAGTCCGTGGAGGTCGTGCTCCCGATCGACCCGGCCGACCTGGCCGACGACGAACCGGACCAGCACGCGTTGACGGCGCAGGTGCTCGAGATCGAACGACACGTGCCGTCGACGGTGCGCCTGCAGCTGCACCTTCATGATCGTTCCGAGGTCGAGGAGGCCGGGTCCTGATGGAGAATCCCCTCGTCGTTGCCCTGGTCACGATCGCGATCATTGCCTTCAGCGCCCTGTTCGTGATCGTCGAGTTCTCACTTCTGGGTGCACGCCGCCACCGGCTGGAAGAGGCCGCGGTCACGAGCCGTTCCGCCCGAGCGGCACTCCGGTCGGTGAACGAGCTGACCATCATGCTCGCCGGCGCCCAGCTGGGGATCACTGCCTGCACGTTCGCCCTGGGTGCCGTCACCAAACCCGCAGTCCACCATTGGCTGACCCCGCTGTTCGAGGCGTGGGGCATGCCGGCCTGGACGGCGGATACGGTCGCCTTCGCGTTGTCCCTGCTGGTCGTGACGTTCCTGCACCTCGTGGTGGGCGAGATGGCACCGAAGTCCTGGGCCATTGCACACCCGGAAGGTTCCGCCACGGCGATCGCCATCCCGACCCGTGCCTTCGTGTGGGTGTTCCGCCCGCTGCTGATGTGGATCAACGCGATCGCCAACCGCCTCGTCTCGGCGGCGGGTGTGACACCGGTGAACCAGGCCGCAGTGGGTGGGCAGGACGCCGCCACGATCCGCCACCTGGTCGAGCACTCCGCAGATGTGGGAGCCATCGAGCCCTCCTTCCGCAGCCAGATCTCCAGTGCGATCGAACTCGAGTCGCTGGAGGTGCAGGCACTCCTCAAGCCCGGCGCTATCCCCACGGGGGTCCCACCCGAAGCAACCGTGGCGGACGTGCGCGAGGCCTCGGTGCGTACCGGGCACCTGCGCGTCCTCGTCTACGACGGAGACGCGGGCACGCCCCGGGTGGTGCACGTGCGGGACACGCTGCTCGATCCTCAGGACAGGCCCGCCGCTGAGTTGGCCCGGGAACCACTCACCCTGGCCACCACAACCCCCGTACACGAGGCGCTGGCGCGGATGCGCAGCACCAGCGAGCAGTTGGCAGTGGTGATGGAGGGCGACCGCTTCGCGGGCGTGGTTACCATCACCGACATCCTTCATCGGGTACTCCCCGGCGGTACGGAGTCGGCTCCCGCACCTGCCTGATCGCCGCCTGCGGCGGTCAGCGGACAGGCAATCCACCACGAGTGTGACGCCTTACCACTGCACAGGAATAGCCAACCCAGGTAAGGTGAGTCCATGCCGAGCGCAACCGTGACGTCCAAAGGTCAGATCACCATCCCCGCATCCGTCCGGGCTTCACTCCACCTCGCCGCCGGCGATCGCGTGGAGTTCATCGAGCTACCCGACGGCAACTACGAGTTCGTCCCGGCAACCCGACCCGTCCGCTCTCTCAAGGGCTTCTTCGGGCAGCCGAAGCGGGTCGTGACCCTGGAGGAGATGGACGCTGCTATCGCGAGATCCGCCTCACAATCGGCCGGCACTCCATGATCGGTATCGATACCAACGTTCTGGTGCGCTACGTCGTCCGGGACGACGAGTCCCAGACTGCGCTGGCCGACGAACTTATCGATCGCCTGACGTCGGAGCGCAGGGGCTTCATCTCCCTGATCGTCCTGATGGAGACATGGTGGGTCCTCAGCTCCGCGTACACCTTCCCAGCGGCTCGCCGCGTCGCGTTCGTCGAAGCCCTGCTCAGCTCAGAGGAACTGATGGTTGAGGCTGCGGACACCGTGCGCAAGGCCCTCTCGCCGGTGCGCGCTGGTGCAGACCTGGCCGACGCTGTGATCACCCAGGTCGGGGCCGAGAACGGATGTGAAGCGACGATGACCTTCGACCGCCGCGCCGCTCAGCGGGCGGGTATGCAGATCCTCGGGCGCGCACCTCGATAGAACCGCCCACGGGCCGCGACCCGTTGACACAACGCGTAAGCAATTGCTTACATATACGTCATGGACGTCTTCGAGGCACTGGGGGCACCGCACCGGCGAGCGATCGTCGAACTGCTCGGCGACGGGGAGAGCACCGCGGGGCAGATCGCCTCGCACTTCTCGATCTCACGCCCGGCGATCTCCCAGCACCTGGGCGTGCTGGTGGATGCGGGCGTACTGCACGTCCGGGCGGCAGGGCGTGAGCGCAGGTACAGCCTGCGCACGGAGTCCCTGGCCGAAGTCGAGAACTGGCTCGAGTCCCAGCGGGTGCGATGGGCATGCGTGCTCGACCGGCTCTCGGAGGCGATGGACTCAGGCGAAGGAGAACGATGACAAGCAACGACAGCGCACGCGGCACCCTCGGCATCGGCGAGGACGGCACGTTCCGCATCCACTTCGAACGCCACCTTCCGTACCGCCCGGATCGGGTCTGGGCCTGGCTCACCGAACCCGACCTGCTGCAGCAGTGGCTACCCGGGTGCCGGATCGAACCAGAGGTGGGCTCCGCCGTCCGCTATGACTTCGGGGAGGAAGGCAGCGCCACGGGAACGGTGACCACGGTCGAACCTCCCACTGCCGATGGAGCAGGGCGCCTGATTCACGGCTGGGTCTGGGAAGGAGTCCCGGAGTCGGAGGTCGTGTGGGAGCTCGTGCCCACCGACGGAGGAACACTGCTGACCCTCACCCATCGCGAGGTACTGCCCGAGCCCGCGGCGGAGTTCGCCGTCGGCTGGCACGTGATGCTCGACGCACTGACGCTCGCGGCGGACGGCAGCCCTGAACCAGTCGAGAGCGCCTGGGCAAATCTGGAGCAGGTGGCCGCCTACTACGCGTCGTGACGCCGGGGGTTCACCAGGATCTTCATCACGTCGGGATCGCCGTTGCGGCGCATCGCCTCGGGTAGCCCGGCCAGACCGGTGCGGTCGGATATCAGCGGCTGTACGTCCACCACTCCGCGCGCGATGAGATCGATCGCGCTGGGCCAGGTGCGGGCGTAGCGGAAGAGCCCATGCAGGTGCAGTTCGTAGGACTGCACGCGGAACAGGTCCAGGTCGATACGGTCATGCCCCATGCCCAGCAGCACCGCACCCGCGCCCGGCCGCAGCGCGTGCAGTCCGGCGTCGATCGCCGGCGGCGCACCGGAGGTGTCGATGAACACCTCGAAGCCTCGCCCCACGTGGTCGGGAAGTTCATTCGGCCCGACGGCGTAGCTCGCCCCGAGCTTCATCGCCAGTTCCCGTCGGGCCGGGATCGGGTCGGTGAGCACCACCTCGCGTGCGCCGTGCGCCTGGGCGGCGGCCGCCGTCAAGACGCCGATCGGCCCTCCCCCGGCGACCAAGACGCGATTCTCGGTGACCGGTACCTTGCGGACCGCCGCCAGCCCGACTGACAGCGGCTCGGCCAAGGCAGCCTGCTCGAACGTCATCGCCTCCGGGATCGGGTGAGCGAATATCGCCGGCACGGCCATGTACTCGGCGAACGCACCGTGCACCGGCGGAGCGGAAGCGAACTCCATCTGCTCGCACAGGTTGTACCGCCCGTCCAGGCAGAACGAGCACTCCCGGCAGTGTCGTTGCGGCTCGATCGCCACCCGCTCCCCCAGGCGTTCGGTCGCCACACCCGCCCCGACGGCGCTGATCACCCCGGCGGCCTCGTGGCCGAGGATCAATGGGTCAGTGACCACGAGTGAGCCCACCCGGCCGTGCTGGAAGAAGTGCACATCGGAACCACACAGGCCCACCTGCTCGATACGCACGAGCACATCCCCAGGCCGCGGCTCAGGGCGCGGGACGTCACGGATCTGCAGGTCTTCAGGTGCCAGCAGCAGGCTGGCGCGCATCGTCGCGGCGGTCATGGCGCCAGCCTAGCCGCGCCGTCAGGATTCCCGAGGCGGGACCACCTGATCGGCGAGTGCCACACCCGCGCCGGCGTAAACGTTGAACACGGCCTCCACACCTTCCTCCCGCAGGTGCTCCACCTGCTCCGGGTACTGGGCAACGGCGGCCAGCTTGCCGTTGAAGCCGGCGGCCCGCACCTGGTCGAGTGCGAAGGTATTCGAATCATGGATCGGCATCGCCAGGACCACGGTCTGGACGAATCCACCGGAGCAGATGCGCTGCCAGAACTCCAGGTCCGTGGCGTCACCTTCGACGATGTCGTAGCCCTGCTCGCGCAGACGGGTGACGACGCTGTGATCGTTGTCGACGCCGAGCACCCGCAGATCGGCATTCTCTTGCAGGCGCGCGTACGTGGAGCGCCCTACACGCCCCATCCCGAGGACCACGGCGTGGTAGCCGTCGGTGTTGATCGGCCGGTCAGCAAGCCTGAGCCGGGTGGGGTCCTGCGCGGGCATCCGGGTGGCGATCCGGCCCGCCAGATGTGCGCCGCGGCCGTTGAGCAGCGAGGAGACCACCATGCTCACGGCGACGGCGAGCGCCACGATCGTCAGCCAGCGGTCGGTGAGTATGCCGCTGCTGACGCCCACCGCGGTCACGATGATGGAGAACTCCGAGAAGTTACCGAGGACGAGCCCCACCCTCATGGCCGTGCGGTTGCGCAGCCCGAACATGCGGGCGAGAACGGCGAACATGGCGATCGTGATCGGGACGAGCAGGATGCACAGCACCACTGCCACGGCCAGATCGGACCACGAGGGCCCTGCCCCCATGCCGATCGTGAGGAAGAAGCCGACGAGGAACAGCTCCTTGATGCTGAACAACGCCTTCGACAGGTCGATGGCGCGCGGGTGGCTCGCGAGCAATAGCCCGACGACCAGGGCGCCCAGATCACCCTTGATGCCGACAGCCTCGAACAGGTAGTAGCCCGGCCCGAGGGCCAGGACGATCCCGAACAGGATCAGCAGCTCACCGCGGCCGACGTGCTCAAGGATCCGGCGTAGCAGCCACGCAGCCGGGATCAGGAGCACGAGGGCCAGCGCCCACAGGCTCGGCGGCTCGTCATTGGTGGCGGTGATGAAGATGACCGCTGCGAGATCCTGGATGACGAGGATCGCGATCGCGGTCTGCCCGTAGAACGATCCGTCGTCGGAGCGCTCCTCCAGGACCTTCACGCACAGCACGGTGGAGGAGAAGGAAAGTGCGAACCCGATCAGCGCAAGAGTCTGCCAGCTCCCGGCTTGCACGGCACCCACCACGGCGAGCAGCCCCAGCGTTCCCGCACCGATCAGGACGCTGAAAACCATGTGGATCAGGCCCGTACCGTAGGCCTCCGGGCGCAGAATCGTGCGCACATCGAACTTCAGCCCGATGGTGAACAGCAGCAACGTCACGCCCAGATCAGCCAACTCCGGCAAACCCGGGAAGGGCTCGACCTGCATCCCGCCGAGCAGGAAGCCTGCCGCCAGGAACCCCACCAACGGAGGCACTCGCACCAGATGCGCGGCCACGCCCAGCACAGTGGCGGCGAGAAGAGTCAGGACGAGGTCGGGCATGCGGCGGTCCTTCCGTCGGTCACGGCGCCCGTCGACAGCGGGTGAAGATTCCAGCGATCGTATCGGCACCCGGAAGCCGGCACATCGCGGAGACAACGTCCTGCCCGCTCGAGGGCCGGAGGCGTGACTCGCGACCTACGTTCCCTTCGTACATGCTCATCCGTTCCGGCGCTCACGTGCCTCGCCCGCCCACAGATCGGTTCACGGGTCTGCGCCGGGTGCGCTGACCAGGTGGCGAGATGGCCTCCAAGCTCGGAGTCAGGAGGGCCAGGAGCCGATCGGGGCGCTCCGACCGAAGCGGCTCGACGCCGATCACGTAGCGGCCGAAGATCAGGCCGATGATGATCGTGATCGTCGCTGTGGCTCGCTCACGCGCCGCGGCACTCCCGCCAAAATATTCAACGAGCGGTCCGACGATCTCTCGTTCGAGGTACTCCCGGAAGGCATGCAGTACTTCCGGATGCTGCATGCCGGTAGCCACCAGCTGAGTCAGCGTCCCTTGCACCTCAGGCGTTTCCCATGCCCGGATGACGAGGGCGGCAAGCCGCTCCGGCACACCCTCCGGGTCACCGTCGATCGCCTCCTCCAGTACCGAGGACGGGCCAAGCGAGAGGGCCATCGCGCGAGCGAACAGCAGCTTCTTCGATCCGAAGTGGTAGGAGACCAATGCTGGATCACAGCCTGCTCGGCCCGCGATCATCCGCACCGTTGCACCGTTGTAGCCGTGCGCTGAGAAGAGCTCACGGGCGGCTTCCAGGAGCCGGTCACGGCCATCGTCGGAACCGGCTCGGGGGCGACCTCGAGTTTTATTCATCAGCGTTGAATCTAGCATCAACGTCCGTCACGATCTCGTTGACCGCACGTAACGAAGGAGGCACCGTGAATCAGCCGCAGGTGGCAGTGGACGCGACGGAGGTGACAGTCGAGTTCTCTCGTGGACGCAAGCGGGAGCCCTTCCGGGCCCTGGACCGTGTCGACCTGGACGTTCGCCCGAGTGAGGTGAGCTGTCTCCTGGGTCCGAACGGGTCCGGGAAGACGACGCTGATGAATGTGCTCACCGGCTTGGTCACCCCGACCTCTGGACGTGTTCGGGTGCTGGATCTGGATCCGGCAACCCAACGCCGGGACCTGCTGCGCCGGATCGCCCTCGTGCCCCAGGAGACCTCGCTGTACCCCGAGCTCACGGCCCGCGAGAACCTCACGTTTCACGCCCGCTACTACGGGATGTCGGCCCGCGAACAACGCACCCGCATCGACGAAGCACTCGAGCTTGTGCAGCTCGGCGCGCTTGCCGATGATCGCGCCGGCACGTTCTCGGGTGGCATGCAGCGCAGACTCGCACTGGGCAAGGCACTGATGATGCGGCCTGAACTGCTCCTGCTGGACGAACCCACGCTCGGTGTCGACGTCCAGTCACGCGAAGCGATCTGGAATCGGATCGAGGACGTCGCACGGGAAGGCCGCGCCGTGCTGCTGACCACGAACTACATGGAGGAGGCGCAACGGCTCGGTGATCAGATCACGATCATCGATCGAGGCGTGAACGTCGTTCGGGGCAACCTGAACGAACTCACCTCCCAAGTTCCGGAGGTCGAACGCGTCGAGGTACCGCCGGTCAGTCTGCAGGACGTCTTCCTGCACTTCACCGGCCGCGGACTACGGAACTGAGGCCCCTCGTGCACGCTGCACTCGCTCTGGCGAAGAAGGATCTGCTCGTCTCTTTCCGTGCGCCTCTGTTCGTCATCATCAGCATCGTGGTTCCGGTCGCCTTCACCTTCCTGTATGCGATCGTCGTCCACGTCTCCACCACGGCGACGATCGCGATCGCCGATGAGGACCAGACACCCCATTCGGCCGACTTCATCGCCGTCATGTCCCAGATGCACAACAGCGACGGCGACTACTACGAGATCCTCACCACCGACCCGGTTCAGGCCCGAGACATGTACGAGGGCGCAGACGTCGGCGCCATGCTCGTGATCCCCGAAGGCTTCGGACGCTCGGTGGATGAAGGTGAGGACCCGGCGGTGACGCTGTCATTGGTCAACATCAATGCCGACGGCACGAAGAACCAGCACCTGCGAATCGAAGAAGCATTACGGCAGTTCCAGCAGACGTTGCCATCGACTCCTGCCGACCGGCTGGCGATCCTCGAATCCACCGAGCTCGAGCGGGAGATCCCTGTCTCGGTTTATCTGGGTTCGGCCTTGCTGTTGTTCGCCGCCCTCTACGCCGGCGTCGTCAGCGTCGGGGTCAGCATCGCCCGGGAATGGGAAGAGCGCACTGCCAAGGCACTCGTGCTCTCGCCCAGCGGCCACGCCTCGCTTGTCGCCGGGAAGTGGGCCGCTGCGGCAGTCATGTCCGTTGTCACGATCGCAGTGACACTGGCCGCTCTGGCGTGGGTGCTCGGCTACCCGTGGCACATGCTGAGCTGGAGATCCGCCGGAGTTCTGGCGATCGTCTGGATCTATGGCGCCGCCCTGGGCACCCTCCTCGGAGTCAAGCTCCGCAGGGCACTCCCCCTCGTCCCGGTCGCCGTCCTGATCGCCGTGGCCCACTTCCTTGTCAGCGGCTACGAGTCTTACATCCGTGGCTTCGCTCACGGCGGCGGGGTCGAACTGCTGTGGGCGTCCACGCACTGGATTCCCCTCGCACCACTGTTCGACGTCGTCCGCTTCGAGGTCACCTCGCTGCCCCAACCCGAGGGCGCGATCGTCGCGGCACTCGGGAGCCTTCTCCTGGCCGCTGCTGCCGTCTCGTTCGCCGTGTGGAAGCTGACCAAGGCCCTCCGCTTCACCCAAGGACAATGATGCTGACCCACCTTCACGCCCTCGCCGCCGTGTTCGCCCGCAACCTTCGCATCGCTCGGCGCCGCCCGGAACTGCTCGTCCAGACGATGGCGGTGCCTGTCGTCGTCCTCGCGTTGGCCTCGGTGATCTTCGGAGCCAACGATGCCTGGCCGATCGCAGTTGTCGACGAGGCTGAGACAGCGCACTCGCGACAGTTCGTCGAGACTGTCACCGAGACCCGCGGACCGACCGGTTCCTACTTCCGGATCGTCGAGACCGAGGCGGACGCGGCAGCTGAGCTCCTGCATGCCGGGCGCCTGCAACTGGTGGTCACGGTCCCGGCCGACTTCAGCGAGACCGGAGCGGTCGAAATCGCGACCTACAACATCAACTCCGATGCCATGAAGAACGTCCGGTTGCGCGTGACCACCACCGCTAACGCCTTCGACGGCGCGACGAACGCTCACCAGGTCGCCGCGATCATCGACAGGGTCAAACCGGTCGATGTGCCACGGACGGCCTTCATGGGCGGGTCGGCCGTGATCCTCGCCCTGCTCTTGGGCGCGGCGATGATCGCAGCGAACCTGTACGCCGTCGACAGCGAGCATCGCACCGAGAAGGAGATCGCGCTGACTCCGCTCGGTAGCTACGTCGCCGGCCTGGGTGCGGCAGCTGCGGGATTCGTCCTGGCTGCCGTCGCGGCGATACCGACGGCGCTGGTGGCCCTGGCCTTCGGAACCCGGGTAGGAGTGCAGGAGCTGCTCCTGGCTGCCGCGATCGTCCTGCCGGCCACTGCCGCGGCCGCGGGTGTGGGTGTCGTGGTAGCGGCGTACCTGCGCACTCACCGCATGATCCAGCCTGCACTCATCATGGCGGCGCTGGGGAGCTACTTCGCGAGCGGCGGGTTCATCTCGGTCTCCGCGCTGCCGCCGCTTGCCCGCGCCATCAACACTTGGTGGCCGCCGTCCTACGTCTTCGAATGGTCCAATCCCCTGCTCCACAGCTTCGCGGATCGACCGGGCCTCGCCGAAGTCGCCGCCGTTGTCGGTGCAGCCGTGGTGGCCATGGCACTGGCCGCGCTCGCCGCACAGCGGGCGGGGCACCGAACGGTCAATCACGGTCAGTGAATCCCAGGCGTGACGCTGGGCGGGCACTCACGCGGTTGACCTTGCCCCTGGGGAAGGGCGTGTGCTGTCTGCGGCCCACCCGAGAGGCGGGTGGTGACCAGAAAGGAACACGATGACCGCATTCATGGTCGAGGACCGGGCCGAACGGTGGTGGGTGGGTGTCTCGATGACGGCCGAACTGGCGCACTGGGATCGCGTCAACGCCCACGTGCCGCCGATCTACGGGGCCCTGGCGCAGGCAGGCGAGACGCCACTGGGTGGTCCGATCTACCAGTACCGGCGGCTGCAGACGGCGGCCGACCCGATGGACGTGGTCGTGTCCGTTCCGGTGGCCGCACCGGTCGAGATCGCCGGGTTCGAGACTGGCAGCCTCCCGGCGGGGAGCTATCTCGTGGCACGTCCGCACGGAGGACCGGATGCGCTTACTCAGACGCACCGGGCGATGTGGGAGTGGGCGCAGGTCCAGGATCTGGAGCTCGCAATCGACGAACGGGCCGATGGCATCCACTGGCAGGCGCGCACCGAGCAGTTTCTCACCGACCCGGAGACCGAGCCCGATCGCAGCAAGTGGGCGGTGGAGCTCGCATACTTGTTGAGGTGACCAATGCGAGGCTGTCGATCGGGGAGTTCAGTCGGCTGACATGGCTCTCACCCAAGGCACTACGTCTGTACGAGCGACGCGGGCTGCTATTGCCGGACGCGGTCGACGAGTACACGGGATACCGCTACTACGTCCGGTCCCAGGCCGACCGGGCTCGCACGATCACGTTGCTGCGCCGGGTGGGCATGCCGTTGGAGCGCATCGGTGCCGTCCTGGCGGCCACCGGTGCGCAGCGGCGGGAACTGCTCGCCGACTATCGCCTCGAGACAGTGCGGGCACACGAGCGCGCACTCGCCTTGCTCGATGGCCTCGCCGAGGACCCGACGGCGCACACGCAAGGCGGCGGACAGCAGCCGGTCGATCTCGCGGTGTCGATCCGCGAGACCCCGGAACGGCCGTTCGTCGCCAGGACCGTGCGCACCACCGCGGCCGACCTGCCCGCGCACATCGAACGCTGCGCCGCCGCGCTCTCCCAGCGGGCCGGGTCGGCCGTGGATACATCCCAGCCGCTCGTGGTGGTCTATCACGGTGAGGTCAGCTGGGAGTCTGACGGGCCCGTGGAGATCCGCATCCCGGTGGTGAGCGCGGCGGACGCTGACGAGGTGGAGGCGGCGGGTACGGAGGTCGTCGTCGACGTGCCCTATGCAGAGGTGCAGTTCCCGACGATCTTGCGTGCCTTCGACGCGGTGCGCACAGCTGCCGCCCGTGGGTCGCGCGTCCCGGAGGGGTCACCGCGCGAGATCTACCTCGACGGCGACCCGTTCCGTTGCCAGGTGGCGCAGCGCTTTCGACCCGGCAACGCGCAGGACCGCTCCCCGCGGACTAGCCCGTCGTGAGTCGTCGCCCGGTACGGCTCCCGACCGTGACCGGGCCTTCGCACCGGTCTACACACCACCGTAGGCGGCCATGAACTCCTCGCTCGGCGCGATGGGCTGGATGACGTCGAGCAGGACGCCGTCGGGAGCGGTCACGATCACATGACGCTGCCCGAACGGTTCGTCACGCAGTGGCTGCACGATCTGCACGCCCTGAATCCCGAGGATCCTCCGGTGGACTGCGTCGACATCGTCGACTTCGAGATTCATGAGCACACCGGCGGGAAGTGCCCCGTACCCCGGCGGGATGGTCTCGTGGTCGTGCGCCAGGATTGCCAGCTCACATGCGTCCAGCCGCAGGCTGACGTACCAGTCAGACTCGAACGTGGTCTCGAACCCGACGACGTCGCGGTAGAAGGATGCGGCGGCGGCGACGTCCCGCGACATGAGCACGGGGTAGACGCTGGTGACAGACATGAGGCCTCCTTTAAGTACACTGCGTATGTAACGAGTTCGACTATACATACACTGTGAATGTAAAGGAAGTCAGATGCCCCGCGCCTCCGCCGCCGACGCCGCCAGGACCGCTCAACGCGTGTTGGAAGCGGCCACTGAACAGTTCGCGTCCCGCGGCTTCGCCGATGTCTCTCTCGACGACGTCGCTCGGGCGGCCGAGGTCACACGCGGAGCGGTGTACCACCACTACGGCAGCAAGGCGAAGTTGTTCGCCGCGGTCGCGGCAGCGCTCCAGGTGCAGATCGCAGCGGTCGTGGCCGGCGCTGCCGACAGGGCTGGCGGTGACCCGGGCAACCAGCTCCGAGCGGGGTCCCACGCATTCCTCGACGCGATCACCGCAGCTCCGGCCGTTCGCATCCTGCTCATCGACGCACCTGCTGTCGTGGGCTGGCAGGAGTGGCGCCGGCTCGATACCGAGAACTCGGCGGCCCACCTGCGCGAGGCTCTACTCGCGGTGGGCATCGACCAGACACTTCTCGACGCGACCACGGCCCAGCTTTCGGGTGCGATGAACGAGACGGCACTCTGGGTCGCCCAGCACGAGAACCCTGCTGCCGCCCGGGAACAGTCGCACAGCGCTCTCGACAGACTTCTCACCGCACTGCTGTGAGGACAACGAAGAAGGCCCGGACCCTCGCGGATCCGGGCTCTTTCGGACGTTTTGCAACATCACGACCGTGGAGCTAGGGGGAACCGTCTGTCCTCGCTCCGCTGCGGCAGACTCGGCGAATCCACTCCGCCTCCGACATGCTTGTGGGGACCGGCGAAAAACGTACCGGTCCCCACAAACATATCGTGGAGCTAGGGGGATTCGAACCCCCGACCTCTTCCATGCCATGGAAGCGCGCTACCAACTGCGCCATAGCCCCGAGTGGGTTGCCCTCACGAGCGGGTTTGAGTCTAGACGATCCGTGCCGCTCGTGCGAAATCGGCTTCCTGCACCCCCACATTGTGGGCGGCCAGACGCCAGCTCGGCACTCCCCCACCGGCATGCCTCAGCACTGACCAGTGACAGTTGCCAATCCCTGTGATTCCGCGCCAATCCTCGGCATCCTGACCCAGCAGAGCAGCGATCCCGCAGGAGATCGCGGCCCCGTGAGACGTGACGACCAGCACATCTGACGCGCTCAGCCTCGCCGCGACAGCCTCAATGGTCCGCGACACCCTGTGACCAACCTCACGGCGAGTCTCGGCCTCGACACCCTCGGGGTGATCGCCGGATTGCCATGCGTGGAACTGCTCCGGCCACCCGGCCTTGACCTCGGGATGGGTCAGGCCCTCCCACACGCCGAAGCTACGCTCGCGCACCCCCGGATCGGTCGCCACCGGCAGCCCGGCCCGCTCTCCCAGTGCCTGCGCTGTCGCGAACGCACGGTTCAGATCGGAGGTGAGGATCGCCGTCGGGCGCGCCTGGGTGAGCACAGCGGCAGCCACCTCGGCCTGACGCACACCCGTGGCGTTCAGGGGGATGTCCACCTGCCCCTGCAGCCGCCCCTCGACGTTGTAGTCGGTCTGCCCGTGCCGCCAGAGGATGACGGTCCCGGCAGTCACAGGCTCCCGTCCAGCCCTGCCCGGCTGTCAGTACCGTCAGACTCGCCGATCTCCCCGCGAGCCTCCTCCGGAAGCTCGATCACCGGGCAGTCTTTCCAGAGCCGTTCGAGGGCGTAGAAGACGCGGTCCTCCTCGTGCTGGACGTGCACGATGATGTCCGTGAAGTCGAGCAGCACCCAGCGGCCCTCCGCCACGCCTTCCTTGCGGGCAGGCTTGACACCTTCGGCACGCATGGCCTCCTCGACGGCGTCGACGATCGAACGCACCTGGCGTTCGGTGGAGCCGGATGCGACCACGAAGACGTCCGTGAGCACAAGCTGTTCGGAGACATCGAGGGCGATGACCTCCCGGGCCTTGATGCCAGCCGCGGCGCGGGCCGCCACAACGGCGAGATGGCGTGATCGGTCGTCGGCAGGCACGTGTCTCCTTGGGTCGTCTCTCGAGTTTAAGCAGTGTCAGTGAGCCACGCGGTCACTGTCGCGAGCGCGTCACCGTCGAACAGGTCGCCGGTCGCCATCCGCCACACGAGCAGGCCCAGGACAGCCACGGCGAGCAGGAGCACGAGGATGTACAGCGCCAACAACCAGCGGGGCGTGTGGTGACGTTCGTCCTCGTCGTGGTCCTCGGCCTCGCTGATCACGTCCTCACGCTCGGCTTCCAGCCGCAGCACGGGGTTCTCCCCCGTGTCAGTGCCGGCAAGGCTGGGCCAGCGGGGTCGCATGTCGAAGCGGTCGTCAGCCTCCTCGACGGCGGAGCTCACCGCAGGCGTCTCGCTCTCTTCGACAGGCGGGCCACCCTGCTCGACGGCGGAGCTCACCTCTGGCACGTCCGGCTCGCCTGGTGAGGGGGCGCCGTCGGCCTGCGCGGGTACGGCGTCGGATTCCGTGGGCGCGTCAGAAGTGGCGGGGTTGGGTTCGTCAGACGCGGCCGGGCCGCTGGGCTCGTCCAGAGCGGGGATCTGCGCCGGAGTCTGGAGGATTTCGTCGTCGTGCTCCGAGGGTGACTGCGGTGCGGCATTGATGTCCCGCACCGCTCGCTGGATGCCGGTCAGCTCACCGGTCGCGTCGACCGTCCGGATTCCCCATGCCGTGGCGGGCGGGCGGATCACCGGCCGGCGACCGGTGCTGGTCCTGCTCTGCTCGGGCTCCCCTGCAGGTCCGGCATCCGAGGTGCCGGTATCGGTGGTGTCGATCTCGCCGGTGCCCGGAGCCTCGGCGTCTGCGTCCCCCGCTGCCGCGGCATCGGCGGCCGCGCGCTGCTGGCGCAACGACCGTCGTGAGACGCGGCGGGGCGTCTGGTGCGGAGCATGCGCCTCCGGCTGAGCGGGCGCTGCCGGTTCGACCGAATGCTCAGGCTCAGGCTCAGGCTCAGGCTCAGGCTCAGGCGAGGCCACTGTCTCGGTCGGCAGATCGTCCCCCGCGGGCGCGCCAGCGCTCGCATCCTCCGCCTCAGCGCCAGCGGGAGGTGACCCGTCCACGTCGGCGGGCTGCGCCGTCGGGATCTGACCATTGGGCACCAGCGCGTGCTGACCGGAGGTGATGGTGGGGACCTCGCCGGTGGGCTCGTACCCGTCTTCAGTGACGCGGATGGCGCCGCTGGCGAGGGCCTCCTCCAGTGCTCGGCGCTCGCGCCGGCTCATCGGCTGCTCGGCGGCTCGGGCGGCCGCGCGTGAACGCTCCGCCTCGCGGCGCCGCCGGCGCTCTCCCAGGCCCCCGGTCGGAGTCTCGCTCACGAGACCACCTCCGCAGGGTGTTGAAAGGTTGCAGGGTCGACGTAGAGCCCATGTTTGGCGATGTACTGCACCACGCCGTCCGGCACCAGGTACCAGACGGCCTTACCCGCCTGTACCCGCTTGCGGCAGTCGGTGGAGGAGATCGCCATCGCGGGAATCTCCTGCAGCGAGTACTCCCCCGGGGGCAGATCCTCAGTGTCGAAGTGGTGGCCCGGGCGGGTCACGCCCACGAAGTGCGCGAGATCCCAGAGGGCGTCGGAGTCCTTCCAGGAGAGGATCTGACCGAGCGCATCGGCACCGGTGATGAAGAAGAGCTCAGCATCCGGGTACACGGCGTGCAGATCCCGCAGCGTGTCGATCGTGTACGTGGTGCCGGGGCGATCGATGTCCACGCGGGAGACGGAGAACAAGGGGTTGGAGGCCGTCGCGATCACCGCCATCAGGTACCGGTGCTCGGCAGTTGTGACCGCGCGGTCGAGCTTGAACGGCTGCGCCCCGGTCGGCACGAACACCACCTCGTCCAGGTCAAACTCGTCGGCCACCTCACTGGCAGCGACGAGGTGGCCGTGGTGGATGGGATCGAAGGTGCCACCCATGATTCCCACCCGCGACGGTGTGCGGGTCGCGGCGATCATCGCCACAGCCGATCAACGATGCGGACCCTGCCCATCTCAGCGGGGACGGTTGCGGGTTCCCAGGCTCCGGAACGCAAGAGTCACCAGGAGCAGGAACAGCAGGATTCCTCCGGCAACCAGACCGAACCCGATCGGCTGCAGGCCCTCGGCAGCGTGCTCGGTTTGTTCGGCAGCGATGATCAGCAGCGAGCTGCGCATCTACGTTCTCCTTCGTCTGCGTGTCACGACCCTGCCCCTAGTCTGTCATGCCGTCCGGGCCACTCAGGAATCATGGCCGCACGTGTCCCTCGCCCTGCACGATCCACGTGGTCGTGGTCAGCTCGGCCAACCCCATCGGGCCCCGGGCGTGCAGTTTCTGGGTCGAGATCCCGATCTCGGCGCCGAGACCCAGCTGGCCGCCGTCGGTGAACCGGGTGGAGGCGTTGACCAGCAGGGCCGCCGAGTCCAGCTCACCGGTGAAGCGGCGCACGGCCGCGACGTCATTGCTGAGGATGGCTTCGGTGTGCCCGGAGGACCAGGTGCGGATGTGCTCGAGCGCGGCGTCCAGGTCCGGCACCACCCGTACCGCGATGTCCATGCTCAGGTACTCGGTCGCCCAGTCCTCGTCCGTGGCAGGAACGACGTCCGCAGACGAGGGAGCGTGGGTGGCTGAGGTCTCGTCGGTGTGCAGGCGTACCCCTGCTTGGGCCAGCGCTGCGAGCGCCGCGGGGAGGAAGGACTCGGCGGCGTCGGCGTGCACAAGCAGCGTCTCGACGGCGTTGCACACCCCGACCCGCTGGGTCTTGGCGTTGAGCAGGATCTGGACGGCCTGGTCCACCTCGGCAGTGGCGTCCACGTAGATGTGGCAGTTTCCGACGCCGGTCTCGATCACCGGCACCTGGGATTCGGCCACCACGGTCTGGATGAGCCCGGCGCCGCCGCGCGGGATGAGCACGTCCACCAGTCCGCGGGCACGCATCAGGGCCCGCGCACCAGGGCGGCCGTAGGCATCGACGGACTGGATGAGCTCACGTGGCAACCCGACCCGTTCAAGTGCTTCTCCCAGCACGGCCACGATGGTCTCGTTGCTGCTCGCGGCCGCTGAGCCACCGCGCAGGAGCACCGCGTTGCCGCTCTTGAGGGCCAGTCCTGCGGCGTCCACCGTCACATTCGGCCGGGCCTCGTAGATCATCCCGACAACGCCCATCGGCACCCGTACCTGGCGCACAGTCAACCCGTTCGGCAGGGTCTGACCACGCACGACCTCCCCCACCGGGTCAGGGAGTGCAGCCAGCTCGCGGAGTGCGTCAGCGATCCCGGCGATGCGCTCCTGCGTCAGGCGCAGCCGGTCCACCAGTCCCGCATTCATCCCGGCGGCACTCTCGCGCTCCACATCGACCGCGTTGGCGGCCAGGATGCGATCAGCGTCAGCGACCAGGGCGTCGGCCAGGGCGTGCAGCGCCTCGTTCTTGGCGGCGGTGGTGGCGCTGCGTAGTGCGCGGGAGGCGGTCTTCGCCGCCTGCGCCAGTTCCCGGACCCCGGTACTCGCCTGCTCGTCGGTGACCTGTGCTGCACTGTCGACGCTCATCGCTCCAGGATACGCCGGTACCCAAGTGTTCTCCGGTGCCCGACCGCTGACCGGACTGACACGATTGGCCCGGCCGGGGCATCGTGATGCCCGGCGTGACGTATCCGTGTCGGTCCGGTCAGTCGAATCCTCAGACGACCTGCTCAGGTACGGTCCGAGGTGCCGTCTGGGCCCGGCGCAGTGCCCGGGCCCCGAACAGCGAGATCAGGGCAGCCAGGCTGGCACCGGTGATCGTGACAGCGAACGCCGGGGTGTATCCGCCCCAGTCGGCGATGCGACCCGCCGCACTGGACCCGACGGCATAGCCCAGGCCGGTCGCCGCGGCCAGCAGCGTCATCGCAGCCCCGAGCCGGCTCGGCGGGCTGATGCGCTCGGCGAGGGTGAAGGTGGTGATCATCGAGGGAGCGACGGCCAGCCCGAGAACGATGAGCACCGGAACGAGCACCCCGAGCGAGGTGACGAGCAGCAGCGGCAGGCTGAGCACCGCAAGTGCGACGGTGAACAGTCGCAGCCGGTTCTCGTACCTGAACGCCTCCGGCACCGCGACGACGGCCAGCCCAGCCGTGACCGACCCGATGCCGAGCAGCGCATGCAGCAGACCGGTCAGTCCCGGCTCCCCGGCCTCGGTGGCCAGCACCGACGCTCCCGCCTGCACCGAACCGAAGATCATCCCGATGGTCAACTGCGCGAACACGAGCACGAACAGCACGGGCGGGATGCGCACGGCCGGCACGGTGCGGTCCGGTTTCGGCACCACCGTGGCGGTGGGGTGCAGGGCGAACCACAGGCCGAATACGCCCAGCAGTACGCCAGCGGCGATCAGCGCGGCCGAAGGGTTGAGCACGGCGGCCACGACACCGACCAGCGCCGGGCCGAGGACGAAGCTCGCCTCGTCGGCGGCGCCCTCGTAGGAGAAGGCCGCATCGACGAGCCGCTGCTCAGCACCGCCGGAACGGCGTGCGATCGGGCGCCACCGCACCCGCGCCATCGTGCCCACCTGGGGCAGGAACGCCCCGCTGGCACCGGCGATGAGCACGAGCGGCCACCACGCCTCACCCGGGGTGTAGGCGGCTGCGGCCAGCACCAGCCACAGGAGTCCGGCCGCACCCACCACCGATTGCACGAGCAGCACCCGTCGCTGCCCCACTCGATCGGTGAGCGCGCCCGCGAATGGGGACGCGACGGCGTTGACGACCGCGGTCGCACCTGCGGCAGCGCCACCGGCACCGTAAGAGCCGGTGACCGCCGAGACCAGCAGCAGCGCCCCGATCTGGGACATCGCCAGCGGCAGTCGTGCCAAAAATGCGACAGCCACGTAGAGGGCGCCGGTGAGGGAGAACAGGTTCCGGTAGGAACTCAGCGGGGACATTCAGGGCTCCAGGGTGCGACGAGGCGCGCACCACCCCACCGCTGGTGCGCAGAAGCCCTGATCGCAGCACCGAGTTTACATCGCCGAAACCCGGCCTCGCCAGGTCTGGTGACCGAGCCGACACCGCCACCGCGGTCCGCAAAGTCACACGTCGATGTGGTCGTGAAGTCGGCTCGACTCAACGACCAGATCGACGAGTGATTTCTGGGTACTGGCCCCCGGGTCAGGCCGTGGCGCGCACGCGGGTCGGCGCAGCAACCCGCTGACGGCGCCCGGCCGCCGGTGCGGTCTGCACGGTCGCGGTGCGCGGCTTGCGGAGGCCGCGCGCCTCCAGCTGCGGGACGACCTCGTTCACCAGAGCCACCACATCGGTGGGCACCGAGGCGGGGATCACGGTGAATCCGTCCGCCGCACCAGCGTGCACCCACTCGGCCCACAGGTCGGTGAGATCACTCGCGGTGCCGATCGAACGCAGTGGCACCTCTCGCGGCTGCTCCTCCAACGACGTCAGCAGGTCCCAGCGCGCACGGGCGCTGGGAGCATCGGCTGAGATCAGCGCGCGCACGTCCACGAGCACCTGCACATCGTCGGCGTCGCGCCCCCACTCCACGGCAGCCTCGCGGATGGCCGCACGAGCCGCACGAGCCTCCTCGAGGGTGCCGACGCTGAGCCGGGCGACATCGGCGCGGGCGGCAGCAAGCTCGCCGTCCACCGAGGTCCGCACCGGGACGACCACCTGCGGACGCGACGTACCCGCGGAGGTGCGCGGCGCCGTCGGCCATCCGTTGATGACCGACTCCACGGCGCGCAGGCTCCGCGCTCCGGACTCAGCCACCTCCAACTGCCAGCCGGCACGGCCGGCGGAGGCGCGGTGCACGCTCGCGACCGCCCCGGCCACATGCTCCGGACGGTGGCTGCCCAGCGGCACGGTCGCCACGAGCGTGGCACCGGTGGTGTGCCGGGAGAGGCGGGAAGCGGCCACGGCCCCGTCGAGCCAGTCGTCACGACGGCGCACGCCGGCGTGGTGGAAGGTCTCGTCCAGTGTGAGCAGGTCCACGCCGCCCTTGTCGGCGAGCGAAGCGAGGCCGGCCAGGCGGCCCATGATGAAGGACTCGGCGTCGGAGTCCTCGGCGCGGCGCCACTCCCGGGGGGCGCCGGCGCCGGAGAGATCGAGGGAGATCAGGGACGTGCGAAGTGCGGCCGAAGCAGGCATGAGAGGTTCCTTGTTCTGCGAGAGCGGGGAGCTCGATCGCGCCGAGTGCACGCCGGCGTTGTCACGCCACCGGCAGGTGTGCAGCCGCGAACCGAGGGTGGTACCGAAGGGGCGGATCGCCCGAGGGACCGGTCGAGAGTTCGGCTCAGGCCGACATGGAACAGCAACACATCATGCAGGTGGCGAATCGCAGTGCAGGCCGTAGGGGCACTGGGGTCCGGTCCTGATTCATCTGATGCTGTTCCTTCTCTCGGTCACCGCGCTCGCGGTGTTGCGCTTGCCCTGCACCAGTTGGCCAGGGCCAGGTCGTCACCCGGGGCACCCCACCGCAAGTGGAGGGTTGCCGGTCAGCTGGCCGGGGCCGTGTTGTTTCCAACGTGCTGACACTCAAGACCTTGGTCATGACTGTAGAGGCCGATTGGATGACGTGTCAACCAAATCGGATGGAGGCTGCGTGGTCGGAGCCGGTCTCAGCCCGCGCCGTAGCACTGCACGGCACAGTCGAGCGCCTCGCCGCCGAAGGCGTTCGCAACCGCCTCGGCCGGACTGCTACCGCGAGCCAGCAGGCCGTGCAACTGCCCGAACCGGTCCAGAGCGGCCGTCTCGGCGATGTCGGCCGGAGCCGCCACCACCGACCGGGCGCCGGCGTGCAGCCACGCCCGCGCCATCCCGAGCGAGCCACCAGCAGCGCCGCACGCGGAGAGGATCACCACCGGCGGCACCCGGCCGAAGAGCTCGACGTCATGGCCGAACAGGTCCCCGTCCGCCAGTTGCAGGGACGCGAACAGCGGGTGCGCCTCCCGGTCCTGCCCGTGGGCGCTCACGTGCAGCAGATCCACGTCCGAGGCGAGGGTCTGGGCGTCGTCGCAGCGCTCCCCCACCGTGACCGTGTGCCATCCCTGGCGGACCAGGTCCGCCTCAGCGCTCCCGGTGCGGGTACCGGGCCCGACGACGACCCCGACACTGCGGATCGGCCCGGCATCGGTCTGGCGCAGCCACGCACTCGCCGAGGTCGGCACAGTCACCGGGACGCCCACCGTGCTCGGCAGCTGCCCCCAGGGCATCCGGGCCATCACTGCCGGTGCGGTGATCGTCAGCGACCCTGCCCCCTGTAGCGCCCGTGCAAGGATCTTGTCCAAGCCCTCGATCCGCTCCTGGAGTGCGGCACGCACCACCGGTGCGGCGAGCTGTGCCGCCATCGTCAGGTCCGCGCTGAGGCCCCCGAGGAGCTGATCCATCTCGCCCCAGGCACCCAGGTCGAGGATGTCCTCGCGGTCGCCCAGAGTGAGGGCGATCAGCCGACCCTCGATCTCCATCAGCGTGACATAGCGTCCGGCCCGTGCTCCTGCCGACCGCTCGCGCACAGCCTGCACCGTCACCGGTGCGTCGGCGGGCAGCTCCGCTGCAGCCAGCCAGCGGCCCTGACGGATCTGCGTCACCAACTGCAAACGCTCGGCCGGGTCGCCGTCAGGGCCGAGGCGGCGCAGATCGGCCAGGAGGTCCGCCAGTTCCTCCGGCGGCCGGGTGGCGGGGACCCGGGCAACGAGCTCGCGGGCCCGTTCGGACCAGGTGAGCAGGTGCTGCGCGTCGCCACTGAGCAGCGCTGCCTGCTGACCGAGCCGGATCACCCGTGCACCCAAGCGCCTGCTCACCGACTGCAGCTCCAGGCTGCCGATGCCGCGCTGCCACCGGTCGAGCTCGTCGATTGCGGCCGATGCCGCGCTCAGAGCCGCATCGGTGTCGCCTGCCCGCAGTGCCACCTCCGCCGCGACCTCACCGGCGAGCAGCCGAACGGTCAGTGGCTCCTCCTCCCCCGGGAGACGGGGCGAGGTCCCGCGCAGGCCGGCGGCGCGCATCCGCAGCGCTGCTGCCGTGTGCCGGCGCCCGGCCTGCTCCAGCCGGTCAGCGAGCCTCTCCAGGCTGTGCGCAGTCGGTGGCCTCGTGCTGCGGCACCTGGCCAGCAGCACCACCGCGCGCGCCTCGTCTGCATCGACGGCGTTGCCGTGCTGACGATTGAGACGCACTGCACGCTCGGCGGCTTCCAGAGCCTCCTCGTTGCCGAGCTGGCGGGCCAGGTGCAGATCGACATCAGCCTGCAGTCGCCAGAGCCCGCTGCCACGCAGGCGCGCGGCCACGTCGCGCAGCAGCGCCACTGCTTCACCACGGAGCCCGGCGGCGTCCAGCACCTCGGACCGGTCGATATCGAGCGTGGCGGTCACAGACAGGCCTAGTCCCGCTAGTTCGGGTCGAGCGCGGTCCATCCACCGCAGCGCCGCCACCAATTGCCCGCGGAGCAGGTGGAGGTACCCAAGATTGTGCGCATTCTGGGCTGCCGCGATGACATTCGGGCCGCGCGCACCTTCCTCGAAGTCACGCCGAGCCTTCTCATAGGCTGCCACGCTCATGTACGCAGCGCCCCGGTTGAGGAGGATGTTGCTCCGCTCTTCTCCCGTGAGAACCTCCAGCGCCCTGGTGAACAACGTGATCGCCGGAACTGTCTCCCCACGAACGAACTGGATCGTGCCGAGCTGACCGGCCAGGAGAGCATGCGCCATGGTGCCGCGCCCCACCCGCTCCAACGCGGCCTCGCACCGCGCCAGCCCCTCGCTGACCTGCCCGCGTTCCACCTCAATGTACGCGAGCGTCCCTTCGATCCGACCGAGGTCGTCCATGCTCGCGGCGCACTGGCGCGCCCGGTTCAGCAAGTTCTCCGCACCTGTGAGGTCGCCGGCGTTGGCGAGGCGCCGCGCTTCGATGTGAAGCGCGGCGGCATCCTCGGGCACACCGGTAGCGGGCGGCTCTGTCACCGCGTCATCGACCGTCCGTCACCGATCGCAGAGCGAGTTGGGCAGCCCGGAGCCGGTCCGGCACGTCCTTCGCCGGGGGAATCCTTGGTTCCAGCACCTGCGCCACTCGCGCGGCGAGCAGTGGCGCCGCGAAGGACGTGCCGCTCCAGACGGCGAAGCCGCCGCGGAAGTCGTCCAGGTCGAGCGTCTCGCTCCCCGGCCCTGTCTCCACGCTGGGCTGACGTCCGGAATCCAGCCGTGGACTGGTGCTCACCAGCGCTGCACCATCCTCCCAGCAGGTGATCCAGGTTCCTTGGTTGCTGAAGGCCGCAATGGTCCCGTTCGGGTTCCGCGCGCCCACGGAGATCAGTGGCGCCACCGACGGGTCCGGGGAGAGGGTGAACGCGGCGGGGAAGTGCGGCCGCGTGGTGGCGGCGTTGCCGGCCGAGGCGACCACGGTGGTGCCGTCCGCCCGCAACTGGTGCAGCACCCCGTACAGCGCCGTGCTGTAGGCGGAGTCCTCTGGGCTCTCGTGGGTGTAGCTGAGCGAGAGGTTGAGCACGTCGATCGGCCCGCTCGTGCGCTGGTATTCGGCGAGCTGCGCCAACACCCCGATGAGCTCGAGCTCGGTGACGATCCCGTCACCGTCGCAGACCCGCACGGCGAGCACGTCCGCGTCCGGGGCCACCTGGCGCACCAGTCCGGCGATGAATGTTCCATGGCCGACCGCACGGCCGGCGAGACCGGTGATCGTGGAGCCAGGATCCGGATCGCGCTCTGGGTCCGGTGAACCGTGCCGGCCGATGGGCCCCCCGTTCAGCTGCGGTACCGAGACGACGTCGTCGAGCCACTCATGGTCACCACAGCCGGTGTCCAGCACCGCGACCGTGACCCGGCGGGAGGCCTCGGGGCGGCGGGCCGGGGGCGTGACCGGCACACTCACCGGCTGCCGTCCGCCGAGTCCAGGTTGTGCATATCCGGCGGCCGGGTTCGTCGCGATGAACGGGTTCGTGGCAATGAACGGGTTCGTGGCAATGAACGGGTTGGTGGCGATAAACGGGTTCGTCGCAATGAAGGGCGCAAGACTGAGCAGGTGATCGAGCCCCAGGGCAGCAGGCTTTCCCCGCCGCTCCTGCACGGCCCGCAGCACCACTGCCGCATCGGGTCCGTCCACCGGGGCTCCCGACCGCCGCACCAGCCGCAGCCCGATCACTCCGACCGGGATCGGCTCCCCCTTCGGCCCCGCGTACTGCTTGCCTGCGAAGACGCGCTTCCACAGCGCTCGCAGCGCGTCCAGGGCAGCATCCCGCTCGCCGCCGGCGTATGCCTTCCGGAAGGTCTCGACCGCGCCTGCCACCCCTGCTTCTGCGCTCACCTCCTCAGACACGAACAGCACCGGATCGCCGATCTCGAGCTGCCACTGTCGCTCGGCCAGGACCTCCTCAAGGACCCGCAGGTCCTCCTCCACCCCGGGCACCAGCGGGCAGAGCAACGAGTCGGCGAGATAGGTCGTGCCGAACCACCCGGAGTCCAGGTCGGGCCCGCAGGCGCGCACACGCGCCCAGAGCGCTCGTGGTTTCCAGTCGGTCATCTCATACCTCGAATCCTGGAGTCAGGTACGCACCTTCGTCGGAACGTAGTCGTAGTCGTACCGGCCCGGAGGGCACCTTGTCGAACTCGAACCGTCCCGCGGCGCTCACTCGCGCCGTCCGGGACCATTCCTCGTTCACGAGCGCCACCTCGCGGATACCTTCGGCCCAGCCGTCCACCCGGCGGGAGCCGTCGTCGTCCTGTCCCAGCCGTACCACGAGCGTGAGGCTGTCGGAGGTGAACTCCAGCACCTGGGCTACCTCGCCGCGCACGTCGGCCAGCTGCGCCGGCTGCAGCGTGAGCAGCTCAGCGTCGAGGTCCTCGGCCGCGACTGCTGCGATGAGCGCATCCACCAGTCCCTCCGGCACCGGGTCTGCGCGTTCCCACATCTCCTTCAGGGCCCGCATCGTCTCATCCTCGGCAGGCCACCTCACCGGCGTCCGTCCCTCGCCACCCTCACGCATGGTCAACCCCCTCTGCTGCCAACAATGTCCGTAGTCGTGCCAGGCACCGTGCCCGGGTGGGCCCGATGCTCCCGACCGGCATATCCAGCTCACCGGCCAGATTCCGGTAGTTCGGCCGGTCCAGGAAGGCCGCCACCCGCAGCAGCCGCTGGCACCGCTGCGAGAGCTGGGAGACCGACCGCCACAGCAACCGGTCCAGCCATCGGGTCGTGGCTTCCTGCTCTGCCGAATGACCTTCACCAGTCTCGGGCAGTTCCTCCATCAGCTCGGTCCGTGCACCGGCCTTGACCACCCGCCAGGCCTCTCGCCGCGCCGTCGTCACCAACCAGCTTCCGACGGCCTCGGGCTCGCGGACTGCATCGGGCCGGCGCACCAGTGCGAGCCAGGTGGTCTGCACGACGTCGGAGGCAGTCTCGGCGTCGAGCCGCTGGGCTCGTACCACTTGCCAGAGCACGGGGGTCAGGCAGCGGACGAGCTCGTCCATCGCCGTGGGTGAGCCCGCCCGCCATCGGCGGTAGTGCTCAGCGGCGGTGGCCCACACCGTCTGCTGCGCTGTTCGATCCATGATGGGAGTACTCTTCACGCTTGTTCAGGTGCGCACAACCGCTGGCGTGATACATCCGCTTCGCAGAAGGTCTCAGCGCGGCCGCACCTGGACGAGATCATCTCGGTGCACCACGGCGCGCACCGAGGCGTCGCCGTGCGATCGCGCGAGCTCCTCCGAGCGCCGCCCCATCCGGTCCGGCAGTTCCTCGGCCGAGTAGCCCACCAGCCCACGTGCCACGACCACGCCCTCAGGGCCGGCGACCTCGATCGGGTCACCTGCCTCGAAGCTGCCCTCGACTCCGACCACTCCGGCAGCGAGCAGCGACTTCTTCCCGGTGGTGATCGCCCGGACCGCTCCGGCATCGATCACCACGCGTCCGCGGGTGCGGGCAGCGTGGGCGAGCCACAGGCGGCGGGTCTGGATTCGCCGCCCGGTGGGCGCGAACCAGGTTCCGACGTCCTCACCAGCGAGTGCGGCGGCGGCGCTGGCGGCCGAGGTGAGCACCACCGGAACGCCCGACCCGGTGGCGATCGTGGCCGCCTCGACCTTGGTGACCATCCCGCCGGTCCCCACAACGCTTCCGGGCGCGGAGATCTCCACCCCGGCCAGGTCCGCTCGGCTCTCGACCCGAGCGATCCGGCGTGATCCGGGGCGGGTGGGAGGACCGTCGTAGAGGGCGTCGACGTCGCTGAGCAGCAGCAGTGCGTCGGCGTGGGTCAGGTGTGCCACCAGCGCGGCCACCCGGTCGTTGTCGCCGAACCGGATCTCATGGGTGGCCACAGTGTCGTTCTCGTTCACGATGGGCACCACGCCGAGGTCGAGCAGGCGGTTGAGCGCGCGCTGAGCGTTGCGGTAGTGCCCCTGACGCACGACGTCCTCGACGGTGAGCAGCACCTGCCCGACGTGGCGTCCGTGTGCGGCGAAGGCTCGCGTGTAGTGGGCCATCAGCAGTCCCTGGCCCACGCTCGCCGCGGCCTGCGCCGTGGCCAGATCCTTCGGCCGGCCAGTCAGTCCCAGGACGGTCAGTGCCGAGGCGATGGCTCCCGAGGAGACCAGGGTGACCTGTCCGCCGTCGGCGATCCGCGCGGCGAGCACGTCCACCAGGGCGGTCAGGCGCCCCACGTCCAGGCGTCCCTCGTCATCGGTCAACGACGACGACCCCACCTTGACCACGATGCGTGCCGCACGCGCCGGGTCGGCAAAGGCGGAACGGTCCACGACGGCGGGGCTCACCTGTGCCCTCCGTCATCCTCCTCGTCGGGCTCCTCCCAGAGCACGGGTCCGGAGTCCTCACCTTCGGCCCACAACTCGTCCCGCGCAGCGGCCTTGGCGTCCATCTTCTCGTGGAACGCCTCCCGCTTCTCGGCGCGAGTGGGCCGGTGGTGCTCCTCAAGGCGCAGGTCGCTGCCGCGCGGGCCGGCGAGCAGCTCGGCACCGACGGCCATGGTCGGCTCCCAGTCGAAGACGACGCCGTCTGGTCCGTCCCCGATCACGACCTCGTCGCCCGCCTGAGCGCCGGCCCGGAAGAGTTCTTCCTCCACCCCGAGCCGGGCGAGGCGGTCGGCGAGGTAGCCGACGGCCTCGTCGTTGGCGAAGTCGGTCTGGCGCACCCATCGCTCGGGCTTGTCCCCGCGCACGAGGTAGTACACGTGATCGCTCTGACGGCGCGTCACGGTGAAGCCGGCGTCGTCCACGGCGCGCGGCCGCAGCACGGTGGGCGTCCGTTCCGGCTGAGGCGCCGCCTCACGGGCGGCCGTGACCAGCTCGGCCAGGGCAAAGGTGAGCGGGCGCAATCCCTCATGGGACGCCGTCGAGATCTCCATCACCTGTAGCCCACGCTGCTCCAGATCGGGGCGGACCATCTCGGCGAGGTCGCGGGCTTCGGGAACGTCGATCTTGTTGAGCACCACCAGCCGAGGCCGCTCGGCGAGCGGCACATGCCCGTCGCCGACGTCGAGGTCAGCCTGGTAGGCCGCGAGTTCAGCCTCGATCACGTCGAGGTCGCTGATCGGATCCCGGCCCGGCTCGAGGGTGGCGCAGTCGAGTACGTGCACGATCACGGCGCAGCGTTCGATGTGGCGCAGGAACTGCAGCCCCAGGCCCTTGCCTTCGCTCGCGCCCGGGATCAGCCCGGGCACATCGGCCACGGTGAAGCGTTGCGATCCGGCCTGGACCACGCCGAGGTTGGGGACCAGGGTGGTGAACGGATAGTCCGCGATCTTCGGGCGCGCAGCCGAGATCGCGGCGATCAACGAGGACTTGCCGGCGCTGGGGTAGCCCACGAGGGCGACATCGGCGACCGTCTTGAGCTCGAGGACGAGATCGCGTTCACGCCCCGGCTCACCCAGCAGGGCGAAGCCCGGTGCCTTCCGCTTGGGCGAGGCGAGAGCAGCGTTGCCCAGCCCGCCGCGGCCGCCCTCGGCGGCAACGAAGCGAGTTCCTGCGCCCACGAGGTCGGCGAGCACCTGACCGTCGGTGGTCTTGACCACGGTGCCGTCGGGAACCGGGAGCTCGAGAGCATGCCCGATCTTGCCCGTGCGCATGTCACCCATGCCCTGCGTACCGTTCTCGGCGCGCCGGTGCGGGAGGTGGTGGTAATCGAGCAAGGTGGTGACCTGCGGGTCGACGACGAGCACGACGTCACCCCCGGAGCCACCATTGGCTCCGTCCGGGCCGCCGAGCGGCTTGAACTTCTCTCGCCGGACCGAGGCACAGCCGTGCCCGCCGTCACCGCCGCGCACGTGCAGCACGACCCGGTCGATGAAGCTCGCCATGGTCTTCCCCTTCAGTGCCGACGACGCCGGTGCGCCGTCATGAAAAGACGGCGGGGGCACAGCGACTCAGCCGCTGCGCCCCCGCCGTCGAGATCGTGCTCAGACCTCAGCCGCGACCACGTCGACGACCTTGCGGCCACGACGCTGCCCGAACTGGACGGCGCCCGGCTGCAGGGCGAAGAGCGTGTCATCGCCACCGCGTCCCACGTTCTGGCCCGGGTGGAAGTGCGTGCCGCGCTGGCGGACGATGATCTCGCCGGCCTTGACGTCCTGGCCGCCGAAACGCTTCACACCAAGCCGCTGGGCGTTGGAGTCGCGACCGTTCCGGGAGGAGCTGGCGCCCTTCTTGTGTGCCATGGGTGACCCTTTCTCGTTCGTGTCCCTACCGCTGATCCCTCACGGGAACGACGGTTACTTGATTCCGGTGACCTTGAGGCGGGTCAGCTTCTGGCGGTGCCCCTGGCGCTTGCGGTACCCGGTCTTGTTCTTGTACTTCAAAATGGTGATCTTCGGGCCCTTGTCGTTCCGGACGATTTCCGCCGTCACCGTCACCTTCTCCAGCGCCTTGGCGTCGGAGGTGACCTTGTCACCGTCGACGAGCAGGACGGGCCGGAGCTCCACGGAGTCGCCAGCGTCCCCGGAGACCCGGTCCACGACGACGATGTCGCCGACGGACACCTTCTCCTGCCGGCCGCCGGCCTTCACGATCGCGTACACCACGTTCTTGCTCATCTCTGTCGTCAGACTGCTGGGGGCGCCCGTGCAAACTCGGCTGCCGTGTCCGCCGTGCATCAACGCATGTGCGTTGTGCAACTTACGGCCGGCGCCAGCGTAGGCACGCACGGGAGACGGTGCTCACGCACCGACGCCCTAGATTACGCGACAGCCACCCCGATGGGCAAACCACACGCACGTGACCTGGACCTCTCTCGACGTGCCAGCGGTCCGTCGGCAGATTACGACGGTCATACCGCCTCAGTTTGTCTCTACGAGCCCACTTGGCACTAGGACCGTCAATTCCATCCCGCCCGCACGAGCGCTGCGCCGCCGTAGGCTTCATCCCAGTTCCCGGCATCCACACCAAGCAGGAGTTGCGCGTGCCCGCATCAGTCCCCACCATCGTTGCCACCTCTGGCGGCTACCGCCCCGGGCAGCGCAGTCGGCTGGAGTTCAACGCCCTCGTCCACCACGCCGTTGACCGCTCCGGCGTGCACGGGCGCACACCGCGCCTGACCTATCTGGGCACGGCCAGCGGCGATCAGGACTGGCGGATCGCATCGATGCATGAGGCGGGCCGGGTAGCGGGCTTCGACGTCAGCGCCCTGCGGCTGTTCACGATGCCGAACGTGGCTGACATCGAGGCGCACCTGCTCGCACAGGACGTGGTCTGGGTGGATGGCGGGTCGGTCGCCAACCTGCTCGCGGTCTGGCGCGTACACGGCCTCGACGAGATCTTCCGCCGTGTGTGGGATGCCGGTGTGGTGCTCGCCGGAGTCAGCGCGGGTTCGATCTGCTGGTTCACCGGCGGCACCACCGACTCCTTCGGTCCCGGTCTGCGGCCGGTCACCAACGGTCTGGGCCTGCTGCCCTACGCCAACGGTGTGCACTACGACAGCGAGTCCCGCCGTCGGCCGCTCGTGCATGAGCTGGTGGGCAGTGGGGTCCTGGGCGAGACACACTGCACCGACGACGGCGTGGGCCTGGTCTACGAAGGCACCGACCTGGCCGAGGTGGTCGCCGAACGGCGCGACGTGGCCGCCTATCGGGTGGTGCGCGCTGCCGACGGGGCAGTGCAGGAGGAGCGGTGGCAGCCGCGACTGCTGGCCTCAGCCTGACCGGCCCGGCCTTGGGCTGCCCTGACCGCGCAGGAGCACCCCGACGGGGTGTTCTCCCCACCTGCAAGGGCCGGCACACCCGACGGTGGACGCTACGTTGAGACCACGATGACCGATCTGCCCCGCCCCGCCCGCCCGCACACCGCAACACAGTTGCTCGTGGCCCGTGGTGGCGACCCGTTCGAGCAGGCGCGCACCGGGGTGGCCCGCGCTCGCACGGCGGTGGCTGAACTGCTCACCGTGCTGCCACCTGAGCAGGATGAACTACGCGCGGCCTTCACCTCCCTGGACGCCTCGCTCGATCTTGGCCAGGAGCGGCTCAGCGGCTGGCAGCTTTCTGCAGCCGAGCGCACCACCTTGGCCGGGCCCAGTCTGCCGTCGTGGGGCGAGACGTCACTGACCACGCAGGCCCCGGTCGGGACGCAGCCACCAGATGTACTCGGCGAGGTGGAGCCGGTCTACGGGTTCGGTGATGCGTTGCAGGTCGTGCGCCACGACGTGGGCCGAGCAGCCGAGCAACTGCCGCCGAGTCACCACGCACCGGCCGGCGGCCTGCACCGGGTAATGCTGGCAGGGTTCATGGCCGAGACGGCGAACACCGCCGAGCACCTCGCCCACGTGTTCACCGCCGCAGTCTGGGACTTCGAACGGCCGGCGATGCCACCGGTGCCACCGGCGCTGGGTCGGATCGAACTACGACCGGCTGCCCGGGCCGCTCCGCAGCGCCGGTGGGCCCGGCAAGCACGCGTGATCTTCACCCCTGGCCGGGTGGAGATCATCCACAGCGGCGGAACCCGGGTGATCGGTGAGACCGAGCCGATCGCGATGGTGCTGCACGTGGTGCCGCCGCCGGTACGGGACGTGCTGGCTCCCTACGATCCCGCTGAGCGCTTTGCCCGCATCCCGGGATGGGACGAGCTGGGGGTGCTGCACTTCTGCTCTGCCTCCGGGCACAGCCTCGGTGCCATCGCGGTGGCCGACTGGCTGGTGCAGCCGAAGTACGTGATCGCGCAGGAGCGATCCACCGCACCGGCGGGCGGTCCCTTGCGTGGACGGGACCTGCTGGTTCGCACCCTCGAGCTCGGCGGCTTCGGCGCCGGAGTGGCAATGCTCGACGTGCCGTTGCGCCGCGGGGTGCTACACCCGCCCAACGCCCGACCACCGGAGGGTGATGACCGCAAGCGTTCGGGAACCCAGCCCACCGGAGCGACCGTGCGCTTCCCGGAGGCGGTTCCTGGCAGCATGGCGTTCAACCCACAACCGGTCGTGGACCTGATCCGGCCAGCTCCCCACCTGCAGCCTTATCGTGGGCGCGCGGCACGGCCGGCCGCGGCGTTCAAGCGGCGCCTGAAGCGGTACAAGCGGTGGCGCGGCGATACCGGGCCTTCCTCACCGGTGAACTCCATCGTGCGCGGACCGGCGCCGTGGGCGATCGGGATCGCCGGAATCGGTGGCGCCTATCTGCTGGCCGAGACCTGGTTCGTGCGGTTGTGCGCGCTGTGGGCCGTGCTGGCTGTGGTGGAGCCGTGGGCCTGGGCGCTGCTGGAGCGGCTTCGGGACCGGCGGCAGTGGCGACCTGTGGCCGTGTACCGGCCCGGGGCCTCGGCTGGAGTGACGCGAGCGTTCGCCTCCCGGGCAGCGCTCCTGTTCGATGGCCGTGACGTGGGCATCCGCGGGCCCGGCGGTCACGAGGCGTGGTGCTCGGGTCCGGGTCAGACTGAACCGGGTGTGGTGGCCCTGCACCGGCTGATGGACGACCAGGGCACGTGGGCAGTGGCACTCGTCGGGCGCACCGGGCAGTGGCGAACTGTGCTGCCGCTGGATTCCTGGGTGCCCGATGGGGATCTGACGGCGCTCGCCGGCTTCGCGCGGGAGGCGGGTCTGAGCCTGTCGGACACGCGGGCGGAACGGGTGACGGTCAGCGATGACGTGTTCGCCGACGGCACGCCGTCATCGTCGGCACGCTCGCGTGGCCCCGCTGGGCGGGGGTTGCTAATCCTCGCGTTCTGGGCGGTGCTGATCGCACCACTCACGCTGTGGGGCTGGCGCGTGGCGACGGCGGGACTGCTTCTGCTCGCAGTCGCCGCCGCCCTCCCCGTGCTCGTGCGATGGGTGTGGGAGCGCCGGATGGTGCGCCCCGCCCGGCGCTGAGGTCAGCGAGCAACCTACTGCGCGGGCTCCTCCTCAGCCGAAGGCACGGGCTCCACAAGAACCTCAGCGTGACTCACCGGCTGTGCCGGCTCGGCTACTGCTTCCGCGCTCGGCGGGTCCACGGCATCCACCTGCGCAATGCTCGTCCCAGCGCCGTCCCCTTGGGGGGCTGCGGACTCGGCGCCGTCTCCTTTCGGAGCTGCGGACTGTGCACCATCTCCTTTCGGAGATGCAGACTCAGCATCGTCCCCTTTCGGAACTGCCGACTCGCCGGACTCCGTAGCCTGACCAGATTCCTTGCCGGAGGCCTCCGAGCCAGACACATCCGAGTCGGCAGCGACCGGAGCCGAGGGCGTGCCGGCGTTGTCGTCGTCCTCGTGATGCTGCTCGTGCTCATGCGCGTGCGCAGCCGCGGCCGCGATCGTGGCGAGGGTGGCACGTACCTGAGCCTGCTTCTCCGGGTCGATCTCAGGCTCGGGCGAGGCCTTCTCGGAACGGCTCTTACGCCGTCGGGAAGGCCGCGAGGACGCCTCGGATGAGCCGCCACCATTGCCGTTCCCGTTGCCCTTACCACCACCACCACCGCCGCCAGAAGACTCCACCGGCTCGGAGTGCACGAGGAAACCGCGGCCGTTGCAGTGCTCACAGGTCTCGCTGAAAGCCTCGACCAGCCCCTGGCCGACGCGCTTGCGGGTCATCTGTACCAGACCCAGCGAGGTCACCTCGGCCACCTGGTGGCGGGTGCGGTCCCGGCCCAGGCACTCCACGAGGCGTCGCATCACCAGGTCACGGTTGGCCTCGAGCACCATGTCGATGAAGTCGACGACGATGATGCCGCCGATGTCGCGCAGCCGCAGCTGGCGCACGATCTCCTCGGCCGCCTCCAGGTTGTTCTTGGTGACGGTCTCCTCCAGCGTGCCGCCGGATCCGGTGAACTTCCCGGTGTTGACGTCGACCACCGTCATTGCCTCGGTCCGGTCGATCACGAGCGACCCACCGGAGGGCAGCCAGACCTTGCGGTCCATGCCCTTGGCGAGCTGTTCGTCGATCCGGTACTCGGCGAAGACGTCCTTGGTGGAAGTCCAGTGGCTGAGGCGTTCACTCAGGTCCGGTGCGACGGTGCCGACATAGTCGGAGATCGTCTTCCACGCCTCGTCGCCAGCGACGACGAGCTGCTTGAAGTCCTCGTTGAAGACGTCCCGGACCACCCGGGTGGAGAGCTCTGGCTCACCCTTGAGGAGCACCGGGGCGCTGATGGACTTGCGACCGACCTTGGTCTGGATGTCGTCCCATTGCTTGGTGAGGCGTTCGACGTCGCGGCGCAGCGCATCCTCACTCGCACCCTCGGCGGCCGTCCGCACGATGACGCCCTGTCCCTCGGGCACGATCTCCTTGAGAAGCTTCTTCAGCCGCTGGCGTTCGGTGTCGGGCAGCTTGCGGGAGATGCCGGTCATCGAACCGGACGGCACGAGCACCAGGTACCGGCCCGCGAGGGTGACCTGCGCCGTCAGACGTGCACCCTTGTGCCCGATCGGGTCCTTGGTCACCTGCACCAAGACGGAGTCTCCGGAGGAGAGCGCCTGCTCGATACGGCGAGGCTGTCCCTCCAGGCCGGCAGCGTCCCAGTTCACCTCACCGGCGTACAGGACGGCGTTGCGCCCCTTGCCGAGGTCGACGAAGGCGGCCTCCATCGACGGAAGCACGTTCTGCACCCGGCCCAGGTAGACGTTGCCGACCATCGAGCTCTGGGTCTTGCGCGCCACATAGTGCTCGACGAGCACATCGTCCTCGAGCACCGCGATCTGCGTGCGGCCGTCACGTTCACGCACCACCATCGAGCGGTCGACCGACTCGCGGCGCGCGAGGAACTCGGCCTCAGTGATGATCGAACGCCGACGACCGGAATCCCGGCCCTCCCGGCGGCGCTGACGCTTGGCCTCGAGCCGCGTGGACCCCTTGAGTGCAGTCACCTCGTCCTTGGCCGAGGTTTCCTCTCCGTTGCCGCCACGCGACCCACGGCTGCGACGGCGCCGACGACGACGGGACGAACCCGAGCTCTCCTGCTCACCCGCGCCGTCCTCGCCCGAGTCGTCCGAAGTGGAGTCGGCGTCGGAGTCCTGGTCCGCCTCGTCAGCGTCCTTGGAGTCCTTCGAATCCTTGGATCCCTTGGAGCCGCCCTTACCCTGACCGGACTTCTTCTTCGAACTCTTGGACGACTCCCCCGAATCGCTCCTGCTGGAGTCGGATCCGTCGTCAGCGTCGCCCTTCTGGCCGGACTGGTCCTGATCTTCCTGGTCCTGGCCGCCCCCGGACTTACGGCGACCACGGCCTCCGCGGCGACGACGGCGCTTGCCACCGCCGCCAGTCTGCTCGTCGGAGGACGCCTCGTCCTGGCCGCCCTCGGCGGACTCGTTCTCGACCGTGCTGTCGGCGGCGTTCTTGTCCGTGTCGTCAGCGTCGCTATCAGGCGCGCTGTGCACCTTCGGAGCCCCTGCCTCGCTGGTCGCCTTCCGGCGACGGCGACCGCGGGACGGGTCCGGAGCCTGGAAGAGCAGCGCGGTCGCCGGCAGGCGGGGAGAGTCGTCGTCGGAGGCGGCGGCCTCCTCAGGCTCGGTCTCCTCCTCGTCGTCCTGCGCCTCCTGAACGGCATCGTCCTCAGCCGTGCCCGTCGTCTCCCGCTCGGGCAGGTCGAGATCGATCTGAGGGCTACTCGCCTGTTCGTCGGCTTCGCCCTCCTCGTCTGCGGTGACACCGAACGCGGCAAAGACATCCAGCACCGGCTGCGGCGTGCCGCCGGTCGAGACCGCACGACGGCCGCCACTGCGGCGCTTGCGCGCGGGCTTGTCCTCCTCGGCAGGCAACTGTGTGCCCTCGGCTGAAGCTGCGCCGTCGGGAGTACCTGGCTCCTCGACCTTCTCAGCCTCCGTACCGGCGCTAGGCGACGACACCTCCACAACGGCAGCGGAACTCTCGCCGGTGGGCACGGAGCCGCCTGCGTCGCTGTCCGTCACGGTCTGGTTGGCTGCATCAACCGAGTCAGCCGAGCCGGACGTGGTCTTGCGACGGGGCGAGCGCTTGGCTCTGGGCTTGCGCGCCGGCGCGCTCTCCTGCTCGGGAGTTGGCTCGGCCTCCGGCTGCGAGGGCGCCTCGGCCGCGGTGTCGGCCACGTTCTCCGCGGTCTGCGGATCCGTGACGGGGGCGGTCTCGGTGGCAACGTCCGGCGTCATCGCCGGTGCGGTGGCTCGCCGGGACCGGCGCTTACGCGGCTGAGTCTGAGCGGTTTCGGGTGTGTTCTGCTGTTCGTCTGACACGGGTGGATTCCCTGGCCGCGGGCGCCAGCCATACCCACCTGGTGCCCGGGGCTGCTCGGTGGTGACCTGGTGGCCACCTCGAAAAAAGTCCTGGGTGCTCGAGCCTCGCGATGGTGTTCGCGCTGACCGTCTGCCAGTGGCATCCAACGCCATGGGGGCGTCCTCGGGTGGTCGGTCCTGAGCCGCGCCAGCCGCCAGAGGCGGCGCGTGTCCCATGACCCCAACTACCTGTGCTGATGTCACCGGGCTCCCGGCAGGTATGGAACGAGCCGGTCACCACGCAGAAGTATCGCACACTGCCGCCCTCAAGGCCCGTGACGGCACACCCACAGCAGGGACCTTCGTCCCGGATCGCTGGCCACAGCCGCGCTTACCGTGAAGCACCGACATCGAGGAGGACTCAGCGCTCGTGGACACTCTGGATCTGGCGCGGTGGCAGTTCGCCATCGTCACCGTCTACCACTTCATCTTCGTCCCCCTCACGATCGGTCTGGCGCCGCTGGTCGCGATCATGCAGACGGTCTGGGTTCGCACCGGCAGTGAGCGGTGGCTGAAGCTGACGAAGTTCTTCGGCAAGCTGCTGCTGATCAATCTGGCGCTGGGGGTCGTCACCGGAATCGTCCAGGAGTTCCAGTTCGGGATGAACTGGAGCGAGTACTCCCGGTTCGTGGGCGACGTCTTCGGCGCACCGCTCGCGATCGAGGGGCTGGCCGCGTTCTTCCTCGAGTCCACCTTCATCGGACTGTGGATCTTCGGCTGGGATCGCCTGCCCAAGAAGGTGCACCTGGCCTGCATCTGGATCGTCGCAGCCGGCAGCAATGCCTCCGCGTTCTTCATTCTGGCCGCGAACTCGTGGATGCAGCACCCGGTCGGGGCGATCTACAACGACGTCACCGGTCGCGCCGAGATGACCGACTTCGGGGCCGTCCTCACCAACACCACCCTTCTCGCCGCCTACGCCCACACGATCGCCACCTCCTTCCTCGTGGCGGGGACGTTCGTGGCCGGGGTAGCCGGCTGGTGGATCGTGAAGTCGGTACGCGGCGGGGATCACCAGAGTGCCCGTGAGATCTACCGGCCCGCGGCGATCCTCGGGATGGTCACGATCCTGCTCTCCGGAGTCGGGGTGGCGGCCAGCGGTGACTGGCAGGCGAAGCTGATGTACGAGCAGCAGCCGATGAAGATGTCCGCCGCCGAAGCTCTCTGCGAGGGTGAGAGCGGTGCGGCCTTCTCGATCTTGACCATCGGGGACCTGTCGAACTCCTGCGAGGGTGTCCACCACGTGCTCACCGTCCCGGGCCTGACCAGCTTCCTCGGCACGGGAGACTTCGACGGCTACCTCCCGGGCGTGCAGGATCTGCAGACCGAGTACGAGCAGGTCTATGGCGAGGGTGTGGACTACCAGCCCAATCTCGCCCTCACCTACTGGTCGTTCCGGTTCATGATCGGCTTCGCCGCCTTCAGCGCCGCCCTGGCCCTCGCCGGGCTGTGGTTGCTGCGCAAGGGACGTGTCACCGAGAACCGGTGGTTCGCGCGGCTGTGCCTACTCGCGCTGCCGATGCCCTTCGTGGCTGCCTCCTTCGGCTGGATCTTCACCGAGACGGGGCGCCAACCCTGGGTGGTCGTCCCCAACCCCGATCCCAACGGGGTCGACGCCATCCGGCTGCTGACCGCCGACGGGGTCTCCGAATCGGTGGTGGCCGGGGAGGTGATCGCCTCGATGGCCGCGTTCACCGCGATCTACGGGGTCCTGGCCGTGGTGTGGTTCCGCCTCATGCGCCGCTATGCCGCGGCGGGTGTGGCAGCGACGTCGCCACCGACCTCCGCAGACGCCGATGGACCTGACGATTCTGGCGGCGCGGGCGGCAGCGATGATGCCGACGACACCGGCAGCACGAACTCGCCCCTCTCCTTCGCCTACTGAGGACACCTCCGATGGATCTCCCCCAGCTCTGGTTCCTGCTCATCGCCGTGCTCTGGCTCGGCTACCTGGTGCTCGAAGGCTTCGACTTCGGCGTCGGCATGTTGATGCGCCCACTGAGCCGCAACGACACCGACCGCCGCCTCATCATCAACACCATCGGACCGGTGTGGGACGGGAACGAGGTGTGGGTGCTCGTGGCCGGAGGCGCCATGTTCGCTGCCTTCCCCGAGTGGTACGCCACCATGTTCTCCGGCTTCTACCTCCCGCTGCTGCTGATTCTGATCGCGCTGATCATGCGCGGGGTGGCGTTCGAGTTCCGCGGGAAGATCGATGACCCGGTCTGGCGGGCGCGCTGGGACTGGGCGATCACCCTCGGGTCGTGGATCCCGGCCGTCGGGTGGGGGCTCGCGCTGGCGAACCTGGTGCGCGGGGTCGAGCTCACACCTGAGCATCAGATGACGAGCTCGGTGCTGGACCTCCTCTCCCCCTACGCCCTGCTCGGAGCAGCGACCACCGCGATGCTCTTCGCGACCCACGGCGCGATCTTCCTCGCGCTCAAGACAGCCGGCCCCATGCGCGAGCGTGCCGGTCGCGCCGCCGCCGTGCTGGCCGTGCCGACGACGCTGGTCGCGGGAGCGTTCGCGGTCTGGACCCAGCTCAGCCACTCCGCACACACGTGGACCTGGGCCGCTGTCGGCCTCGCAGCCGCTGGACTGGTGGCGGTGATCGCGACCACCCGGGCGCGCCGGGAAGGGTGGGCCTTCGGGGCCAGCGTGGTGGTGATCGCCGCGGCCGTCGCGCTGCTGTTCGGTTCGCTGTTCCCGAATGTGATGCCGGCGATCAACGACCCGGCCAACTCCCTGACGATCGCGAACGCCTCGTCCACCTCCTACACGCTGACGATCATGACCTGGGTGGCGGCCTTCCTGACCCCACTGGTGATCGGCTACCAGGCGTGGACCTACTGGGTGTTCCGCAAGCGCCTCACGGCCGAGGTCATCCCCCCGCACACGGGTCTGCCCGCCCGGGCAGATGATGCGTCCCGGCGATGAAGCCGTTCGACCCTCGGCTGCTGGCCCGGGCGCGCGCTGCGCGTGCGTACATGCTGCTGACGGCCGGGCTCACGGTGGCGACCACCGCCTGTGTGCTTGCGACGTCGGTGCTGCTGGCCCGGTCGCTGGCCCCGGTGATCGACGGTGACGCCACCTGGGCTGACGTCGCCCCGGCAGTGGCGGCTGTGGCGGGCCTGGCGGTGCTGCGGGCGGTGCTGGCCGCGGCCACGGAACGGTTCGCCCACCGCAGCGCCACCCGGGTGATCGCCGAGCTGCGCACCCAGGTGCTCGACCACGCCGCTGCGCTCGGACCCCGCTGGCTGGCTCGCCATGGAAGCGAGGTGCGAACCAGCCTCACCCGCGGGCTGGACGATCTGGAGCCGTACTTCGTGCGGTACCTGCCGCAGCTGCTGCTGGCGGCGATCCTCACCCCGGCGGTGCTGATCCTCATGGCGACTCTCGATCTCACCGCGGCGGTGACCGTGGTGGCGCTGCTTCCGGTGATTCCGGTGTTCATGTGGCTGATCGGTGTGGTCACCCAAGCCTTCGCGCGCCGCCGCCTGGAGGAGTCCGAGCGCCTCGGCGCCCAGCTGCTGGACCTGTTGGCGGGCCTGCCCACGCTGCAGGCGTTCGGCCGGGCGCTCGGGCCCGCGGAACGTGTCCGCTCACTGGCTCAGGCCTCTCGTCGTAGCACCATGGCCACGTTGCGGGTGGCATTCGCCTCCTCCGCGGTGCTGGAGCTGTTCGCCAGCCTGATCGTCGCGGCCGTCGCCGTCGGGGTGGGTCTGCGGCTGGTGACCGGTTCGGTGAGCCTGGAGGCTGGTCTGGCGGTGCTGATCCTCGCACCGGAGGCGCTGCTGCCGATCCGGCAGGTGGGCGCCCACTTCCACGCCTCGGCCGACGGCATCGCGGCCGCGGAACGAGCGCACGCGGTCCTCGACACCGAGCCGCCCCCCGACGGGACCGGCCACGCACCCGCGACAGTCCACGCGATCCGGTGGAACGCCGTCACGGTGGGAGCCGACGATCGTGCCTACGCCGCGCCGTCCGGCTTGACCGGGCGCGCCATGGCGGGGCAGGTCACGGGCCTGACCGGCCCGAACGGCGCAGGGAAGTCGACGGCGATGCTCACCCTGGTCGGGGCCCTCACCCCGGACGAGGGCGAGGTTCTCGTGGAGCATCCCGACGGCGTCACCTCCGTTGCGGCCCTCTCACCCGAGCAGTGGTGGCAGCAGGTGGCGTGGGTGCCGCAACGACCGGTGATCGAACCGGGAACGGTCGCCGAGTACCTCGCAGTGACCCGTCCCGCCGACGACCCGAGGCTGGCCGAAGCGGCGAGCGCCACCGGATGGTCGGACGTCGTCGCGTCGCTACCGCAAGGCTGGCAGACGCGGATCGGACAGGGCGGCTGGGGCCTCTCCCTCGGGCAGCGTCAGCGGCTGGCGCTCACGCGCGCGCTGCTCGCCCCGGCGCCGGTGCTCGCCCTTGATGAACCGACGGCGCACCTGGACGGCCTCGCCCAGGAGCACCTGATCGAGGTCCTCCGCCGGGCTGCTGCGGCGGGCCGGGTGGTCATCGTGGTGGCACACCGTCCGGAGTTGATCGAGGCGTGTGATGCCGTGATTGCGGTGCGGGCTGGGGAGAGGGTCTCGTGAGCGCCCATCTCCGCTCCAGTAGTCCAGTCGAGCCAGCCCAGCCGGCCGAGCCCGCCGATGTCGTTCAGGGGCCCGAGAGTCAGGGTCAATCCCGAGAAGGGGCCGATCTTTCGACCCCTGGAGGACGCTGGTCGGGAAGAGCGGGCCGGTCGGCTAGCGGCGCTCGATCGGGCGGGCTCTGGTCAGACCTGCGCGCGGTCCGGGCGATTCTTCCGCTCCTGAACGTCTCACGCCGGCGCGCGCTGGTGGCGGTGGCGTGGGGGTCGCTGACCCTCTCCGCGGCTGTTGGGCTCGCAGCCGTCTCGGCGTGGCTGATCGCTCGCGCAAGCCAGATGCCGCACGTCCTCGACCTGACCGTCGCCGTGGTCACCGTCCGCGCGCTGGGGATCTCGCGCGGGTTGTTCCGCTATCTGGACCGGCTGGCTTCGCACGATGTCGCGCTGCGGGGAGTCGCCGCACTGCGCGAACGGCTCTACCGGACTCTCGCCGGTGGCCGCCCCGAGGCGACCCTGGGTCTGCGGCGCGGCGACCTGCTCTCCCGGATCGGCGCGGATGCCGACACCCTGGGCGATGTGGTGGTCCGCGGGCTCCTGCCGGCCGCAGTCGCCGCGGTGGTCTCGACCGGCAGCGTGATCCTGGTGGGTGCTTTCTCGCCTGCCATCGGTGCGGTGCTCGCTCTCACCCTGCTGATCGCCGGGGTGCTCGGACCAGTCCTCGCGGCCCGTGCGGCGCGTCTGGCAGAGGTCGATGGGATGGTGCACCGCCTGGATGTCTCGGTCGCGACCTCCACGATCCTCGACGGCGCCACCGAGCTACGGGTCCAGGGCGGGATGCCGCGCGCTCGTGCCGCACTGGCCGAGGCGGAGTCCGGCCTGCGGGGCGCCCGGGATCGCGCGGCAGTCCCCGCCGCTCTCGCGCACGGGATCGGCCTGCTGACTTCGGGCATCGCCACCGTTGCGGCGCTGATGATCGGCATCCCGGCTATGACGGCGGGCACTCTCACGCCAGTGGAGCTGGCCGTGGTGGTGCTCACACCCATGGCGGCTTTCGAGGCGACTGCTGCGCTGCCTGCAGCAGCCGTGCAGCTGACCCGGTCAGCCTCGTCAGCTCGCCGGATCCTGGCGTTGCTGCACGCCGCCGGCCCCGCGCGTTGCCCCGAATCGTCGCCTCGCGTGCGGTCGGAGCGACAGAACGAGGCAACACAGGATCCGAAGGTCATCGCACGGGGTCTCGCGTGCGGCTGGCCGGGCCGCACGGTGGTCGGCGGGATCGATCTGCAGCTGGAGCCGGGTCGCGCCGTCGTACTCCTCGGCCCCAGCGGGTCGGGGAAGACCACGACGGCCCTCACCCTGGCAGGTCTCATCGACCCGATCGGCGGCGAACTGGAGATCCGCGGCGGCAGCACCCCCACGGACGTCGTCACCTTCACCCCCGAGGATGCCCACCTGTTTTCCACCACTGTGCTGGAGAACTTGCGGGTAGCGCGCGGAGACGTGAGCGCCGCGGAGGCCCACCGCATGCTGGAGCGGGTCGGCCTCAACGACCTGGTCGCCGCCCTTCCGGAGGGCCTGAACACGCTCGTCAGCGCCGAGACACTCTCCGGCGGCGAGCGCCGCCGGCTGCTGCTGGCGCGCGCACTGTGCTCCCCCGCCCCGCTGTTGATCCTGGACGAACCGACCGAGCACCTCGACGCCGATACCGCCCTGACGCTGCAACAGGACATCCTCACCCTCGGGCGCGAGCGCGGGGTGCTGCTGATCACCCACGACGAGCGCGGCATCGACGCCGCAGATGAGGTGCTCCGCCTGGACGCATCGGCGAGACTGGACCGATGAGACCCGCGCCCGCTGAGATGCTGCAGGCGATGCTCGCGGTCACCTCGCACCTGGAGCTGGAGGAGGTGCTCCGCAACGTTGTCGAGGCTGCGGCCGACCTCACCGGTGCCCCGTACGCGGCGATCGGTGTGCTCGATGCCGCCGGGGGCGTCGAGACCCACATCGAGACTGGTGACGCGCCGCACGTGCAAGCGCTCCTCACGCACCCGCACGGTGTGGAGGTGCTGGAGGCCATCGGTACCGAACCGCTGCTGCTGGACGATCTCGTCGACCACCCGCGGTTCGCGGATCTGCCCCCCGGTCACCCCCGCACGGCCCGCTTCCTCGGGGTTCAGGTACGGGTGCGTGGGCAGGTCTACGGCCGCCTCTATGTGGCCGGCAAGTCCGAGCCGTTCACCGACGACGACGCCGCCGGTGTGCACCTGCTCGCCACTGCCGCAGGTGTCGCCGTACAGAACGCACGCCTCTACGAGGCGGCACGGACGCGGGAACGGTGGCTCGCCGTCGGGCAGGAGATCACCACCACCCTCCTGTCCGGCACCGAGATCGAGGACGCACTCGCGCTGATCGCCCGTCGGGTGCGCCAGGTGGCCAAGGCAGACACGGCCCTGCTGGTGCTGCCCGGGGTCGGCTCGGATTGGGTGATCGAGTTCGCCGACGGGGACCCGGTCGGTGATCTGGTGGGGATCGTGATGCCCCCGAACGGACGCGCGATGACCGTGTTGCGGGACGGGTACGGCATCATCGTCGACTCCTTCGCCCGGGCGAGGAACCTGCGAGTGCCCCAGTTCGGTCGGTACGGTCCGTCGCTGTACGCCCCGCTGATGGCCGGAGATGAGGGTCTCGGCGTGCTCATCCTGCTGCGGCACACCGGTGCGGTGGAGTTCACCGAGAACGAGCTCACCATCGCCGAGTCGATCGCCCGGCAGGCGGCGCTGGCGATCACCCTCTCCCAGGCCCGGCAGGCCGAGAACCTCGCCGATCTGCTCTCCGAACGCAGCCGGATCGCGAGCGACCTGCACGATCTGGCGATCCAGCAACTGTTCGCCACCGGCCTGCGGCTGGGGCACCTGCAGGACCAGCTCAGTGAGCCGCAGGCCGAGGAGCTTCAGGAGGCGCTGGACGGTGTGGACGAGGCCGTGGGCCAGATCCGCCGGATCGTGCACGCACTACGCACAGAGGAGGAGCGCCTCCCGTTGCAGGCTCGGGTGGAGCGGGAGCTCGCGCACGCCCGCACCGCACTGGGTCTGCAGGTGGGGTTCACGGTCACCACAGATCTGGCCGGCGTAGAGGAGGATCTGGCCGACGACATCGTCGCCGTGGTGCGTGAGGGCCTCGCCAATGCCGCCCGTCACGCCCGCGCCGAGCACGTTGCGGTCACGATCAGCGCCCGGGGCGGGCAGGGTCAGCTGCTGGTGGTCACCGTGGCCGATGACGGCGTGGGGCCAGATCTGTCCGTCACGCGCCGCTCCGGTCTCGCGAACCTCGCCGGGCGCGCCCGCCGGCACGCAGGCACGTGCTCGCTCCATGCTGGAGCCGGACCTGGCGCGCGCCGCGGCGCCCAGCTCATCTGGACCGCGGCACCCGCCCAGCTGTATCCGCAGTGATGCCCCGCTCGCCCAGCCGCTGCAGGAACATCGCCACCGCGGCGGCCATGTTCTCCAGTTCGCCGGGGTGGACGCTTTCGTTCGCGGCGTGCATCTGGCTGGCCGGGTCGCTCAGACCCAGCATCACGATCGAGGCGTCCGGTTGCGCGGAGGCGAGGGCCGCCGTCAACGGGATGGATCCGCCCTGACCGGAGGTGATCGTGGGGGTGCCGAAGGCATCCGTGAGCGCCTGCTTCAGCAGCGCGAACGCCTCGGTGTCGGTGCGCGCCCCGAAGGCCGACCCCTGCCCCGCGAGCTCGGTCGCCACCCGCACACCCCACGGGGCGGCGCGGCGCAGGTGAGCCTGCAACTTCTCGGCGGCATCGTCGGTGTCGACTCCCGGCGGCACCCGCAGGCTCACCCGGGCAGCCGCACTGGGCTGGATGGCCGGCACCGAGCCCACCACAGCGGGTGCGTCGATCCCGAGCACGGTGACGGCGGGGCGCGCCCACAGCATGTCGGCCACCGTTCCCGAGCCGGTCACCTCGGCACTCTCGAGCATCCGGGCATCGGCCCGGAAGGCGGCCTCGTCGTATGGGGCGCCGGGCCACGTGCCGGTGGCATCGAGCCCGTCGATCGTCGTGTTGCCGCGATCATCCTTCAGCGAGGCGAGCATGGCGATCAGGGCAGCCAGCGCGTCGGGGGCAGCGCCGCCGAAGGCACCCGAATGCAGTTGCCCGGCCAAGGACTCCACCCGCACGGTCACGTCCACCATGCCGCGCAGGGCAGTGGTCAAGGTGGGCTGACCGACTTTCACGTTCCCTGTGTCCTGGATGAGGATGACGTCTGCGGAGAACTCCTCCGGGTGCGCGGCCACGTACTGCTCCAGGCCGGCGGTCCCCTGCTCCTCCGAGCCCTCGATCACGACTGTGAGCGAAACGGGGTAGGGATCAGGGTCGGCAGGGTCGGCCCCGCGCACCGCACGCAAGGCCCGCAGCGCCGTGAGATGGCTGACCACGCTGCCCTTGCAGTCGGCGGCACCGCGGCCGTAGTAGCGGCCATCGGCGAACGTCAGCGTGAAGGGGTCGGTGCGCCAGCCCTCGGCAGGGGCGGGCTGCACGTCGTAGTGGGCATAGAGCAGCACTCGCTGCGCACCGGGCGGGCCCTCGTAGTGCCCGATGACGGCGTCGCTTCCGTCCGGGGTGCGCACCAGTGCCGTATCGGCCAGGCCGAGTTCGACGAGGCGTTCCCGCACCCACTCCGCGGCGAGGCGGCACTGCTCGGGGTCTTCGACGGCAGGGTCCTGCACCGATCGGTAGGAGACCAGCTCGGTCAGGTCGGAGATGGCCTGCGGCATCAGGTCTGCCACGGCCCCGGTGAGGGTGGCACTGTCCTCGGGGATGTCACTGGTGTGTTCGTGCATGGTGCGAGCGTAATCGGCGCTCAGGTCGGTGCGTGCCGCCACTGCGGGTCCTGGTCACGGCGACGTCCGGTGACCCAGGCGACCACCTGCGTGCGACGCTGCAGACCGAGTGTGGCCAGCAGTGAGGTGACGTGGTTCTTGACCGTCTTCTCCGCGACACCGAGGCGGTCGGCGACCTCACGGTTGGACAGGCCGTCCCCGATGAGCTCGACGATGCGGCGCTGGGTGGGGGTGAGCAGCTCGAACGGATCGTCGCCGCGCGGTTCGACCGGGGTGTCACGCAGGAGCGTGCGCCCGGCTGCGACGGCACGGACGGCGTCGAGCATCTGCCCACCGCGCACGGATTTGAGTACGAATGCTCGAGCGCCGGCGGCCTGGGCGGCAGCCCGTGCCTGAGGGTCGCCGAAGGAGGTGAGCACCACGGCGCGCACCTCGGGAAGCACGGCACGGACACCGTCGATGACGTCCACCCCCGTGCCGTCGGGCAACTGCAGGTCCACCAGCAACAGATCGGGTCGGGTGAGCTCCGCCCGCTGGATCGCTTCGGCCACGGTCGAGGCCTCGGCCACAACGGTCAGATCATCGACGGTGTCGATCACACCAACCACTCCTCGCCGGACGATCTCGTGGTCATCGACGATGAGTACGCGGGTGGGGTTGGTCACGAGTTCAGCCTATGACGAACGCCGCTGACGCAGCGCCCAATTCTCTCCCCCAAGCCTGCGCTCCTCTCGTACGCTGGCGTCGGGAGGCGAGTACATGGTGAGTCGAAGCCTGTGGTCCGGCGTCCTGGTGACGGCGGCAGCCTTACTCGGATACATGATCGGCAACCAAGGGAATCCCCCCTGGCATGCCGTCATCGCCGCGCCGCTGGTCGGGCTTCTCGCCGGGGTCGTGGAGTATGTCCGCCAGCGGCGGTCACGCGGTCAGCGGGACGGCTCCGCCGTCGACCGTCGCACCTGAAGGTCCACCGGCAGCACCCGCGTCTGCGGGGCCGAGGCGAGTAGCAGATCCACCGCCGCTGCTCCCATCTCCAGCGCCGGCACCGCAACGGTGGTCAGTGGCGGCGCAAGCAGGCGCGCCACCGGGACGTCGTCGAATCCGACCACGCTCATACGTTCCGGAACGGGCACGCCCCGGTCGGCGAGGCGACCCAGGATGCCCAGGGCGAGCTGATCGTTGAAGGCGAGCACCGCCGTCACCCCGGCAGCCAGGGCCTGATCGGCGGCGTCGATGCCGCCCGCCGAACCCGGACGGAATGCCCCCAGGTCCACCACGGTGTCCGCACCGACAATGCCGGTGACTTCGGCTGCCCGCAGCCCTTCCCTCCGGCGCGCATCGGACCACGACGTGGACGGCCCACCGGCGTAGCCGATCTTGGTGTGCCCGAGCGCAGCCAGATGCCGCAGTGCTTGGGTGATGCCGCCGGCGTTGTCTCCCACCACGGCCGGCACGCCGTCGAGCACCCGGTTGACCAGCACCACCCGCGTGCGGCCGGCCACCTCGGCCAGTGCGTCGTCACTCGTGCGGGACGAGGCAAGCACGGCACCGTCACAGACCATCGCGAGTTGCCCGAGCACCTCTAGCTCGCGCTCCGGATCTTCGTCGGTGTCGGCGATCATCGCATTCAGCCCGGCGTCCCGGACGCGCCGCTGCATCCCGGTGGCGACGGAGGCGTAGAAGGCGTTCTGCAGGTCCGGGACCACCAGGCCGATCGCCTGACCTCGTCCGGTGACCAGCTGGCGGGCGGCCCGGTTCGGCTGGTAGTCCAGCTCCTGCGCCAGCCTCTGCACCCGCTCACGTGTCACGGCTGCGACGACCGACGAACCCGCGAGCGCGCGCGAGACGGTGGCCATGGAGACGCCGGCCGCGTCGGCGACGTCACGGAGCGTTGTGACCATGCATCGCCTCCTACAAACGCTTGCAGAACATTGTCCCTCGAATGTTGCACATGCTAGCGTGTCCGCCACACGATTGTTTGCAAACGTTTGTGGCCCAGCACCGCACACTCGGTCACACAAGGAGAGACATGACAGTGCAGTCCCCCGAGATGCTGGAGCGCATCGGCGCCGCCCGCCTCGTTCCCGTCGTCGTGCTCGACGACGCTGCCTCCGCCGCCCCGCTCGCCGAGGCGCTCGTGGCCGGCGGCCTCCCCGTGGCCGAGGTGACGTTCCGCACCGCCGCCGCGGTGGAGTCGATCAAGGCGATGAGCGCCCGGGGCGACATGCTGGTCGGGGCCGGGACGGTCCTGACCACAGACCAGGTCGATGCGGCCGTGGACGCTGGCGCCTCCTATGTGGTCTCGCCCGGGTTCTCGCAGGCTGTCGTGCGCCGGTGTATCGAACGCGGGGTTCTCCCCCTCCCGGGCGCAGTGACCGCCACTGAGGTGCAGGCAGCGCTCGCCGAGGGCCTGGAGGTCGTGAAGTTCTTCCCAGCCGAGACCTCCGGCGGCGCCAAGGCAATCAAGGCCCTGGCCGCCCCCTTCGGTGGGCTACGTTTCGTTCCCACCGGTGGCATCGGACCCAAGAACCTGGCCGAGTACACCGCGGTCAGTGCCGTGCTCGCCGTCGGCGGCTCCTGGATGGTGCCGCGGGACGAGATCGCCGCCGGCAACTTCGATCGCGTGAGTGAGCTGACCCGCGAGGCCGTCGCGCTCGCCGCTGCCTGACCCGACCTGACGACCAATTCGACGAGGGATTTCATGAGTCTGTCCATCCGTCCCGCCTCCGAGTGCCGCTACGACATCGCCTCCCTGGGCGAGATCATGCTCCGCATGGACCCGGGCGAGGGTCGCATCCGCACCACCCGCCAGTTCCGCGTCTGGGAAGGCGGGGGTGAGTACAACGTCGCCCGCGGTCTTCGCCGCGCGTTCGGGCTGCGCGCCGTGGCCGTGACCGCGCTCGCGGACAACGAGGTCGGCCGGCTGGTCGAGGACTGCATGCTCACCGGTGGCGTCGACACCTCGTTCATCAGCTGGGTGCCCTACGACGGCATCGGGCGAGAGGTGCGCAACGGCCTGAACTTCACCGAGCGGGGCTTCGGAGTGCGCGGCGCCGTCGGCGTCTCCGACCGGGGCAACACCGCCATCAGCCAGATCAAGCCGGGCCAGGTGGACTGGGACCACCTGTTCGGCGAGCTGGGCGTGCGGTGGCTGCACACCGGCGGCATCTTCGCCGCCCTCTCGGAGTCCACGGCGGAGGTCGTCATCGAGGCCGTCACGGCAGCCAAGAAGCACGGCACCGTGGTCTCCTACGACCTCAACTACCGACCGAGCCTGTGGAAGACCATCGGTGGCCAGGCCAAGGCCCAGGAGGTCAACAAGGCGATCGCTCCGCTGATCGACGTGATGATCGGCAACGAGGAGGACTTCACGGCCTCCCTCGGGTTCGAGGTCCAGGGCACCGGGGACAACCTCGACAACCTGGAGATCGACAGCTTCAAGGCGATGATCACCGAGGCCGGGCGGACGTATGAGAACTTCCAGGTGATCGGCACCACGCTGCGCACCGTGCACACGGCCTCGGACAACGACTGGGGCGCGATCGCCTGGTCGCGGGACGAAGGCTTCGCCGAGGCCACCCATCGTGAGCACCTGGAGATCCTCGACCGTGTCGGCGGCGGCGACTCCTTCGCCTCAGGCCTCATCTACGGCCTCCTCGAGGGCGAACCCATCCAGACGGCGGTCGAGTACGGGGCAGCGCACGGCGCCCTGGCCATGACCACCCCGGGCGACACGACCATGGTCACCAAGGCCGAGGTGCTCAAGCTCGCCGGGGGCGGAAGCGCCCGCGTGGATCGTTGATCATCACCTGACCTGGGCCGGCCGGTAGCACTGCGCTGTCGGCCGGCCCGGATTCACCTCTCGTCGGCGGCGTGGCCGCGGGTCCGGCAGTCTGGGTGTCGGACCCGCGACCAGGTCGCCGACTGAGTCGCCGGGCCGCAGCGTAGGGACCGGACACCCGCAGGGCTGTCATGTACGCGGCTTACCTGGCGGCGGGCTGCCTCACGTCAGCGAGCCTTCTACACGCTCAACGCCACCGCGAGGGCGACGACGACGAACACCACCAGTACGGCGCTACCGCAGCCGATGGCAGCGATCGCGCCGTAGCCGAGACGCGAGACCCGCGCGCCCGAAGCCCGCACGGCTGAGAGGAACTCGCCGCCGCCCCGTGCATTGAAGGCGTACGCAGCAGCGGCCTGGTTCACACCGCGGGCGACATCCCAGGCAGCACCGGAGCCGCGGCGGTAGCGGCGGTAGCGATACGGGCGATGACCATGATGGGCGACCCCGCCGACGATGCCCATGCTCGTGAAGCCGAGGGCGCGGCTCACCGCACCCGGGTCGGCGAGGATCGGGTAGCTTCGACCGCCGACGACCAGCGTGATGCGCTGTGCGGCGGACTTCACCGTGACCTCCCGTGCCGGCACGCTGAAATGTTGCGTCCAGCCGGCCGCCGCCGATCCGATCCACAGGGTGACGATGCCTGCGCTCACGACCGCCTGCGCGGGGTACCAGGCCCCCGTCGTGGTGTCGCCCCATGCCCCGGAGAACACGGCGTGCGGGTGCTGAATCGGCATGGCCATCACATGAGCCTATTATCTCGCGGACGCGTGTGAGCGCGAGAGCACCATCATGTCTGAGGTCGGCCCGCCCGCTGACACCTCGGGCAGAAGAACGAGGACCGGTTCGCGAATGCCTCGCGCACGATCGAGGTGCCGCATCGCGGGCACGGCTCCCCCTCCTGGCCGTAGACCGCGAGCGACCGGTCAAAGTAGCCCGAGGCACCGTTGACATTGACGTACAGCGCATCGAAGCTCGTTCCCCCGGCCACGAGCGCCTGCCGCATCACCGCCTCGGCGGCGTCCAGCACCGCCGCCACCAGGCCTGGCCGCATCCGGTCCGCGGGCCGTGCGTAGTGCACGCCCGCCCGCCACAGCGCCTCGTCGGCGTAGATGTTGCCGATGCCGGCGGTCACGGTCTGGTCCAGCAAAACCGTCTTGATCCCCCGCCGGCCACGCCGCACCCGCCGGTTCAGTGCTGCGCGGGCGGCCGGCTCGGCCAGCACGGGATCGAGCAGGTCACGCCCGATATGGGCCACCGGTGCGGGAAGCAGCGCAGCGACAGGTGCGCCGCCTGCGTCACCGCCAGGGCCGCCGTCGGGAGTGGGCAGCAGATCGGCCACGGTGAGGTAGCCGAAGGTGCGCTGGTCCACGAACCACAGATCGGGTCCGCCGGCCAGCTCGAGATGTACGCGCAGATGCGGGTTGCTCCGGGCGTCCTCGGAGATCAGCAGCTGACCGCTCATGCCCAGGTGCACCAGCAACGCGTGGTCCTCGGGCTCTCCATCGGGCCCGGCGAGGGTGAGCCAGCAGAACTTTCCGCGCCGCACGGCGGCGGTGAAGGTCCGCCCGGTCAGCAGGGCTTCGAGCTCCGCAGCTCCCCCGGCCTGACGGCGCACGGCACGGTCACGTAGTACCCGCACCCCGGTCACGGGGCGCCCGAGCACATGGTCGGCGAGGCCCGCGCGAACGGTCTCGACCTCGGGGAGCTCGGGCACTACGCCTCGTGAGGGACGTCGTCGGACGCTGTGCCCTCTTCGAGGGCCCGGTAGGCCTGCTCGGCCGCACGCTGCTCGGCGATCTTCTTCGCCGACCCCTCACCGACACCCCACGACTGGTCGCCGAGCATGAGCGTGGAGGTGAAGTGCCGCTGATGGTCCGGGCCGGTCGCCTCGATGCGGTACTCCGGGGCGCCCAGGCCGCGCTCGGCCGCGAGCTCCTGCACGCTGGTCTTCCAGTCCAGGCCTGCACCAAGACCGGCGGCGTCGGTGAGCCGTCCCCCCACGATCCGCTCCACGAACGCGCGTGTCGGTTCGAGCCCGTGGCACAGGTACACCGCCCCGATCACGGCTTCGAGCGTGTCACACAGGATGGAGTCCTTGTCGTGCCCGCCCGTGGTCTGCTCACCCCGGCCGAGCAGCAGGTACTCCCCCAGCCCCATCTCGCGGGCCACCACCGACAGCGCGCGCTGGGAGACGGTGGCCGCGCGCATCTTCGCCAGGTCCCCCTCAGCGCGGTCGGGGTGGGTGCGGTACAGGTGCTCGGTGACGATCACCCCGAGCACCGAGTCGCCGAGGAACTCCAGCCGCTCGTTGGTCGGGATACCGCCGGCTTCATGCGCGAAGGACCGGTGCGTGAGGGCCAGGACGAGCAGCTCGGGATCGACCTCGATGCCCAGCGCCTCGACCAGTTCGTCGACGGCGCGTGCGGTCACTGCTGAGGCTCCTCGTCCGGGGCGTCATCCGGGCCATCCTCGGCACCTGCGAGCGCCGTCAGGGCCGACCAGCGCGGGTCCAGGTTCTCGTGTGCGTGCCCTTCCTCCGCCTCGTCGAGGCGGATCCCGCAGTCCGGGCACAGGCCCGGGCAGTCCGGCCGGCACAGCGGCCGGAAAGGCAGGGCCAGCACGACGGCGTCCGTCACCGTGGGTTCGAGGTCGAGCGTCTCCCCATCGAGTTCGGGCAACAGCTCCTCGTCCTCCCCCAGTTCGCTGGCGTCCTGCGTGCCGGGGTAGGCGAACATCTCGGTGATGTCGGCATCGAGATCGAGGGAGACATCGGTCAGGCATCGCACGCATTCGCCCTCGGCGACGGCCTGCGCGGCCCCGGTCACGAGCACACCATCCATCACGGCTTCCAGCCGCAGATCGAGCGCCACCTCGCTGCCGGCCCGGACGGCGATCACCTCGTTGCCCATCGGCTCGGCCACGGGCACGTCGAGGGTGAGGGTCCGCATCGATCCGGGCCGTCGGCCCAGGTCATGGGTGGAGATCTGGAAGGGCGTCATGAGTCGTTCGCTTCCTTGTCGTTCCCGCCGTTGGTCTCATCGGCCGGGCCGCGGCGGCCACGGGTGCGCTCCATCAACCGGGCTCGCCCGGCCGCCACCTGGGAGGAGATCGAGTTGAGGTCGATCTCGAACTGGGCGAGCTGACGGTCGCAGTAGTCGTCGGCCTCGCGGGAGAGCTTCTCGGCCTCGGCCTTGGCTGTGGCGACGATGGTCGCGGCGCGTTCGTTCGCTGCTGCCACCACGGCCTCCCTGGAGACGAGCTCGTCGGCCCGCTCCTTGGCCTTCTCCACGATCGCGCCCGCCTCGCGCCGCGCGCGCTGCAGCACCGCGTCGGCGTCGGCTACCACGGAGTCCGCGCGGGTGATCTGGTCCGGTAGCACGCCGGTCGCGGAGTCGATCAACTCGAGCACCTCAGCGCGGTTGACGAGTACGGAGGCCGACATCGGCATCGAGCGTGCGGAGGAGACGAGGTCGGCGAGCTCGTCGAGGATCGCGACCAACGACTCGCCCTGCTCTGCTGCTTTGCTCATGAGTGTCCATCTTTCGGGTGCAGGGCGGTCCGGACGGCATCGTCGACGGCGGGCGGAACGAGGTCGCTGATGCTGCCCCCGTACCGGGCGACGTCTTTGACCATGGTGGAGGAGACGTGGGCGAGTTCGGGTGCACCGGTCACGAAGACCGTCTCCACGCCGCTCAGGTGCCGGTTCATCAAGGCCATCGGTTGCTCGGCGTCGTAGTCAGCGCCGCCCCGCAGGCCCTTGACGATGGCGCTGGCCCCGAGTTCGTCGCACAAGTCGGCGAGCAGTCCGGGCATGCGGACCACCCGCACACCATCCTGGTCGGCGACCGCGTCGGTGAACAGCCGCAGGCGGGTGTCGGCATCCAGCAGTGGTGCCTTGCCGGAGTTGATCCCCACGGCCACCACCACCTCGTCGAACAGGGTACGCGCGCGGCGCACGATGTCCAGGTGCCCAAGGGTGACCGGATCGAAGGATCCGGGGCACACGGCGATACGAGAGGTCACGGCCGCCAACTTACCTTCCCGGGGCGTGAGCATCGTGACGACACCGCCCGAGAGACCGGTTTCTCGGGTAGACTTGGTCGCCACGACCCACTAGCGAGCGAAGGTCTCTGCGTGTCTGCCGATCCTGCCCCGTCCGAGCCTCCGGTCCTGCGTCTGCGGGAGGAGGACCATGTGGTTGTCGCCACGGCCGATCTGCCTGTCGATGCCGAGATTCGGCTGCCCGGGGTGCAGGCGTTTCGCACGACGGCACCCATCCCCCGGGGCCACAAGCTCGCCATCCGTCCGGTCACCCAGGGTGGCCAGGTGCTCAAGTACGGGCAGTCGATCGGGCGCGCGACGGCGGCGATCACGGCCGGGGATCATGTGCACTCGCACAACCTCGGAATGGATCTCGACGAGCGAGAGCACGAGTTCGGGACCGCGCGGGTGCAACCCTCCTTCCCTGAGGGGCGTGACCTGCCGCGCACCTTCCTCGGCTACCACCGCCCCGACGGCCGCGTCGGCACCCGCAACTACATCGGCGTCATCACGTCGGTGAACTGCTCGGCGAGCTCAGCGAACATGATTGCTGACCAGTTCCGCCACACGGGGCTGGAGGAGTTCGAGAACGTCGACGGCGTCATGGCGATCACCCATCAGAGTGGGTGCGGGCTGGTACCGGACTCCGAGGGTGGGCAGATGCTGCTGCGCACCCTGCGCGGGTACGCCAACCACCCGAACTTCGGCGGACTGCTGGTGCTGGGGCTCGGCTGCGAGATGATCGCCGTGAACCAGCTCGTGGACGGCCTGGGCCTGCCCGAGGGCGCCTACGTGGAGACGATGACCATCCAGGACATCGGAGGCATCCGGGCCACCGTGCGGGCCGGGGTGGAGAAGATCCAGGAGATGATGCCGCGGGTGAACGAGGCCCAGCGGGAGCCTGCGGACGTGGCTCACCTGACCCTGGGCCTGAACTGCGGCGGCAGCGACGGGTACTCGGGCATCACGGCCAATCCTGCCCTGGGGTATGCCTCGGATCTGCTGGTCGCGGCTGGTGGTACCTCCACGCTGGCCGAGACGCCGGAGGTGTACGGGGCCGAGCACCTGCTCACCCGCCGGGCGGTCTCACCCGAGGTGGGTCAGCGGCTGCTGGACCGGATCGAGTGGTGGAAGGACTACACCGCTGCCGGCGAGGGCACCCTGGACAACAACCCGTCCCCGGGAAACAAGACCGGTGGCCTGACCACGATCCTCGAGAAGTCGCTCGGCGCCGTCGCCAAGGGCGGTACGGCCGAACTGACCGGCGTGTACGAGTACGCCGAGGCGATCACCGCGAAGGGATTCACCTTCATGGACACCCCCGGCTACGACCCGGTCTCGGTGACCGGCCTGGTCGCCGGTGGCGCCACGGTGGTGTGCTTCACCACCGGGCGGGGGTCGGTGCTCGGGTGCAAGCCGGCGCCCTCGATCAAACTGGCCACGAACACCCCAATGTACGAACGCATGCACGAGGACATGGATCTCAACTGCGGGCGGATCGTCGACGGCACCGCCAGCCTCACCGAGGTGGGCGAGGAGATCTACCGGATGATCGTCGAGGTCGCCTCCGGCCGCGAGACCGTCAGCGAAGAGCTCGACCTCGGTCAGGACGAGTTCATTCCGTGGCACGTGGGTGCGGTGACCTGAGCCTCGGACCACGCGTTGCCGCGATCTGTCGCCTCCACCGTCAGGGATCCGACGATTCGGGGCAACGCACGTCAGTGCGGCAGCGCGCGCGTCAGCTGAGCAACCAGGCCAGCTCCCGGTCGAGCAGCAGGGTGCGCACCCGGGCACGGACGGCCTCGACGTGGTGCCCCAGCGCGTCGTAGACCGCCTTGCCGCGTACGCCCGGGACCTCCTCCACCGCCCAGAGGAGTGCATGGGTGCGGCCGTCCTCGTCGTGCTCAAGCAGCACGGTGGCCTCCGGTGAGACCTCCAGGTCGGTGTAGCGCTCGTCGTCGATCTCGACCTCACCGGTCAGTCCGGCGGTGATCGGATGCAGCACATCGCTCACGCGCACCTGCGCAACCCCGCGCGGCGGGTGCCAGGAGGCTCGCCCGGCCGTGCCCGCCTCGACCTCATGCTTGGGCACCCACCGGCCACCCAGCGCCCGGGCCCACTGATCGTTCTCGTAGAACGTGTTCGACCCGGTGTGGGTGGCGAGCACCGGCACACCTGCGGCCACGGCGGCGAGCACCGCATCGCGCAGGTCCCGTGCGCGCACATCGTCGGCCTCCTCGGAGACCTCCACCGGGGTGCTGCCGCCGCCGGCGTTGACGACGATCAGGTCGGGCTGGCCCAGATCGGCGGACTCGGCCTCGCCGGTCCGCAGCACCCGGGCGTCGAAGCCACGGTCGCCCAGCAGTTCGGCCAGCGCGGCCGACGTGCCCTCGAAGTCGTGCCACGGGTCGGCGTAGCGTCCGGCTCCGCTGATCACGACGGCGGTGCGATGGTCTGCAGACACGTGCTCTCCTTTGACGATGGTCCGGTCACGCGATGGTAAGCGGTTGCCGATAGGGTGTCATGCGAGTTGCCTTCGCCGCGAGGCGAGGCGTGGCTATCCAGTACCCGCAGAACAAGGAGCACAGCGTGAGCGCCCCTGACGGCGAGCCCGTGCTGCGTATCGGAGCGCGCGACGTCGCCCGGTACTCAGACGGCCAGGACATGGCTGGCACCCTCTCCCCTCGCCCGTACCTGCATCCGGTGACCACGCTCGACGGCGTCGGGCTCACCGAGATCCTCCCCGAGGATCACACCCATCACTACGGCGTCAGCAATGCCGTGGTCGAGGTGAACGGCACGATGTTCTGGGGCGGCAAGTCCTACGTGCACCCCACCGGGTACGAGATGCTCGACAACCACGGCCGGCAGGTGCCGCTGAGCACCGAGTCCGGCGACCACGGCATCTCCCAGCGGCTGCAATGGGTGGACGGTGCCGGTTCGCACGTGCTCACCGAGGACCGCGGGATTCTGGCCGATCTGCTGCCTGAGCAGGAGGTGTGGGCGCTGCGCTGGCACTCGCGCCTGCACGCCGACGGCGGTGCGAACCTGACGATCGGCTCCCCCGCCACCCGTGGCCGGGTCGGGGCCGGCTATGGCGGGCTGTTCTGGCGGCTCTCCGGTGAAGACGTCCCCACAGTGGCCACAGTGGCGGACAGCACGGATCCGCTCGGCAACCCCACCTCGCCGTGGTTGCTCTTGGTGCAGGACCGCAGCACCGGGCCGGTGAGCCTGCTGCTGGGGCAACCCCGCGAGGCGATCCTGCCCTGGTTCGTCCGGACCTCCGGCTACGTGGGTGCCGGACCCGCTGTTGCGTGGGACACCGAGCGTGTCATCCCCGCTGGTGGGCACCTAGATCTGCACCTGTGGGCCGTGCTCGCCGACCGGGCACTGAGCACCACCGAAGCCACCACCCTCTACGAACGACTGGAGCAGCTCGCGTGACCACCACCTTCGCCGTCGTCGGACTCCACGGATACGGCGCTCAGCACCTCGGCCAGATCAACGAGCTCGCTGAGGCCGGCCGAGCACGTCTGGTCGGGGTGGCCGACCCCCGTGGCGGAGAGGGCGCGCGGAACCTCCCCGAGGGCACAGCGGTCTACTCCGACCTCGATGCTCTACTCGCCGAGGTGACGCCGGATGTGGTCACGCTCGCCACCCCGATCCACACGCATCTGCCGCTCGCAGAACGGGCCATGCGCGCCGGTGCGCACGTGCTGCTGGAGAAGCCGACGACGGCCTCGCTGGCAGAGTTCGAGAGGCTCGTGCAGGTGAGTGACGAGACCGGCAAAGCCGTCCAGATCGGATTCCAGAGCTTCGGCTCGCACGCCTTCGAGCGGATCGCCGACATCGTCACCTCCGGCCAGATCGGCGAGGTGCGCGGCATCGGCGGCCTGGGCCTATGGCGACGGGCGCGCAGCTACTATGACCGCTCCCGGTGGGCCGGGCAGCGCCGTCTGGACGGTGTCGAGGTGGTCGACGGTGCGGTGACCAACCCGCTGGCGCACTCGATCGCGTCAGCCCTGCGGATCGATGGCTCGTCCCGGGCTGAGGACGTGGCCGAGGTAGTGGTCGACCTGTACCACGCCAACGATATCGAGGCCGACGACACCTCCGCCGTCCGGCTGCGGACCACGAAGGGCACCCCGATCGCCCTGGGTCTGACCCTGGCGGCAGAGGAACCCGACACCAAGCCCCGGATCCTCGTACACGGCACCGAGGGCACCATCGAGTTCCGCTACACCTCGGACGATCTCGTGGTGCGCACCGCCGAGGGCGAGACGACCGAGACGGTGGGCCGGACGGGCCTGTTCGTGAATCTCCTCGATCATCTGGAGGGTGGGACGCCGCTGCTGGCGGACGTGCGCGACACCGGTGCGTTCATGCGCGTGCTGGAAGCGGTCCGCACAGCTCCGGATCCCGCGCAGGTGCGGGATGACTGCTTCACCCAGGTCGGCGAGGGCCCGGACTCCTACCGGGTGATCCACGGCGTCGACGACTGGTGTCGACGGGTCGCCACCGAGCTAGCGACGTTCTCCGAGCTCGGCGCTCCCTGGACCCGCTGACCGGCGTCGAGTTCAGACCTAGCCCGTCACCACGCCACACGGGCCCAATAGCTCCGCGGGCCCGATAGTCAGGGTCGCCCCCGAGAAGGGGCCGAATAATCGACCCGCGAAGCGGGCCGACCCAGCGGCGACAGCTCCCCGGGCCCGAAACTCGGGGTGAAACCCGAGAAGGGGTCAATTATTCGGCCCGTGGACGGGCCGGCGTCACCCAGGGTCTGCTCCCCCAGCACGGCCAGCCCCGCGCCGCCCGTCAGGGCACCAGCGCGTAGTGCACCGCGGTCTCGCCGTAGGACTTGGTGCCGTCGTCGGTCCACCCATCCGGCCAGACCGGGGCCGGAGTCCGACCCGATCGTTCGAGCACGATCGTGGTGTCGGCGGCGAGCCACCCGGGTTGAGTGAGAGCGGTCAGCACCTCCTCGACGTCCGCAGCGTACGGGGGGTCGATGAGCACCAGGTCGTACCCCACAGCGGGTGCCGGCCCTGCGACATACCGCTCGACCGGGGCTGCCACCACGTCCACCCGGTCGGCAAGGCCGGTTCGCCGGGCGTTCGAGCGGCAGATTCCGGCTGCCACTCGTGCGGACTCCACCAATGTCACCCGCGCTGCACCCCTGCTCGCAGCCTCCAGTCCCAGTGCCCCCGACCCGGCATACAGATCGAGAACCCGGGTCCCGGCCAGCACGCCGAGATGCTCGAGCCGAGAGAAGATCGCTTCTCGCACGCGATCGCTGGTCGGTCGCGTGCCCTTCGGGGGAACCTCGAGGCGTTGGCCACCCGCAGTTCCGGCGATCAGGCGGGTCACCGGCCGCCCTTGCGTCGCGCCTTCTCCCGCTGCTGGCGCTCCTGCTCGGCCTGCGCCTGCTCCATCCAACTCGGTTTGGTCTCATCCTTGACCCGGGTCGCGACCACGAAGCCGAGTGCGGAGGTACTCAGCTGGAGCATCATCAGGATCGGCGCTGGGCCGATCGCGATCGCTGCGATGACGAGCGGGATCAGCGCCAGCACCACCAGGTCCGGGCCGCGGGCGAAGGCGAGCATCACGCCAGGGGCCACAGGCCCGGCCGGACCGTTCACAAGCGGCTTGTTCCAGTCCGGTGGCTTGCGGTACGCGGCGCGGATGACCCCGGCGGCGAACGTCGGTGCGCACAGCAGCCCGAAGATCAGCCACCCGACCAGGTGCCCGTGCGCGGCGCCCCACAGTCCGAAGATCGGCACGCACCACAGGATCATCACCGTCAGCGGAACGATCGCGCGCACCCTGCGCACATCGAAGGCCGAGATCGGGAAGTGGCGATCCAGCACCGGCGCCATCTCAGCCCGACGAGCACCTTCACCGGTGGCCATCGCCGCCAGGTACCCTCCGACCACCAGTGAGGCCAGGTTCAGCCAGATGGGCCAGCCGGCGAGCACCGGCAGCAGCCCGAGGCTGGCCGCCACGAACACCTGGATCACGTGCCTCGGAGAACGCCAGAACACGGTCGCATCGCCCGTCACGATCGCCGAGACCGGCCCGCGCACCCACGGGAAGCTGGCCGAGCGCCGTCGTGAATCAGGAGCGGTGACCACGCTCAGCGCCCGTCCCAGCTCACGGGTGTCCATCGAGGTGACGGCACCGCCGGCATAGGCACTGACGGCACCGCGAGCACGCAGTTCCCGGCCGGCGATCTTCTCCAGGTTGCGCTCGGCCCACCACACGAGCACCACGGCAAGCCCGGCGAGGACCGCCACCAGCACCGGCCAGGCGGTGAAGTTCTGCACCTGCGGCGCCGGCGGCCGGATAAGAGCCACGACGATGCCTACCACCGGCCCGGCGGCCATGAGCAGATCCCCCACGAGCACAGCGGGCCGGACCCGTCGCTCCTTCCGGTTGCCGCGCAGCACCTGCCCGGCGGTGGTGGCCATCGCCAGCAACGCTCCCCCGGCCGCGAACGCGCCTACACCCCACAGGATCTGGGTGCCGGTGCCGTCGGCGAGGAACATCGCGAGCGCCCCTCCGGCCGCACCCACGCTGCCACCCAGCACGGGAACGAGCACGAACCGTGGCCGCAGCAGGCCGCGCCGGTCTGCCGGGGCGGTCAGCCACCAGGTGGCGCGCCCACCACCCATGCCGATCGGGCCCAGCCGGGCGGCCAGGCCGATGATGCCACCGACCACGATGAGCGTCGCGACGATCGAGAGCCAGGTCGGGTCCAGGGTCGCCTGCTCGGGCCCGGTGGAGAGCGTGGCATTGAGCGCCTGCACGGCGCCGAGCGCCACAGCCAGGGCGATCACCATCGAGAACAGCACCGAGTAGACCTCGGCGATCGCCTCCATGAAGCTGCCACCGGTGTGCGCCTCGGTGGCGTCGCGAGTGAGGCGGCGCAACTGGCTGCCGGTGGGCCAGTCGTCGGGGTCGGCCTGCTCGGGATGGAGGCGCCCGGGGGTGATCGGCTCGCTCACAGCGCCTCGATCGCCTGCGCGCCGGCCTCGGCCGAGACCACCCGCACCTCGTCCTCGGCGAGTACGACGACCTTCGAGGCGACCTCACGCACCAACACCGGGTCGTGCGTGGCCATCACCACGCCACCGCCCTGGGATCGCTCGAGCTTCAGCCGTTCGGCGAGCCTGTCGCGCATACCGGAGTCCAGGCGCTGCTCCGGTTCATCGAGCACCAGCAGGGTGCGGGGCCGGACGAAGGCGGCCGCCAGCAGCAACCGTCGCCGCTGACCGGAGGAGAGGGCGGTCGGGGCGGCATTCTGGCGCGCGGTCAGCCCGAACTCCTCGATCGCCTCGTTGACGCGAGCGGTCACTTCACTCATGCCGTGCCCACGTGCGGTCAGCAGCAGATGCTCACGCACCGTGAGGGCCGGCAGGTAGGAATCTTCGTCCAGCACCACTGCCACCTGAGCGCGGAACTGCTGCGTGCGTTCGTCCACCGGCCGGCCGAGCACCTGGATCGAGCCACTCAGCAGGTCGAGCAAACCGGCGGCGGCGCGCAGGAAGGTCGACTTGCCGGTGCCGTTGGAGCCGACGATCGCCAGCCCTCCCCCGGCGGGCAGGTCCACGCTGATGGGCGGGCAGACGGCGCTGTCGATCGTGGAGCCGTACCCGACGCTGACCGAGGAGGCGCGGACCAGGGGTGGCGTCGAAGATTTGCGCTTAGGCACGGTCGAGATACTCCTCGTGGTCGGGGTCGACGAGACGGGTGACGGCGAGCAGCACCTCGGGGTGGCCCACCAGATTCGGGTCGTTGGCGATCAGGGTGCGGGCATCGTCGCGGGCCTGCTCGATGAGGTCCCGGTCGCGGAGCACGCGCAGCATGGTCAGGGAGTTCCCTCGGCCGGACTGGGCGGCACCGAGGACGTCGCCCTCGCGCCGCTGCTCCAGGTCCTTCTCCGCGAGGACGAACCCGTCGGTGGTCTCGACCAGGGCTTGCAGCCGCTGCCACGCAGGTGTGCCTGGCTGAGCCGCACTGACCAGCAGGCAGGTACCGGGGGTGGCACCGCGGCCTACCCGCCCTCGCAGCTGGTGCAGCTGGGAGATGCCGAACCGGTCGGCGTCGAGGATCACCATCACGGTGGCCTCCGGCACGTCCACCCCCACCTCGATCACGGTCGTGGTGACGAGCACCGGGGTACGGCCGGCGGCGAAGTCGGCCATCGCCCGGTCCTTCTCCTCGGCGGAGAGCCGGCCGTGCATCATCCCCAGCGAGACACCCGCCAGGCTGGGATCGCGGCTCAACGTCGCAAAGGTGTCCTCCACATTCGCCAGGTCACCGCCTGCCACCGCGTCTGTGGCCCGCAGCTCGGTCACCGGTGCCGGGGCGTCGTCGTCCTCCGGAGTCGAGGAGCTGATCCGGGGCGCCACCACGTACGCCCTCCCGCCGCGGGCGACGTCCTCGGCCACCTTCTCCCAGGTGCGGGTGAGCCAGCGTGGCTTGTCGGCGGGGACGGCGAAGGTCTCCACCCCGGGGCGCCCTTCCGGGATCTGGCGCAGGGTCGAGACATCCACGTCCCCGAAGAACGTCATCGCGACCGACCGTGGGATCGGGGTGGCGGTCAGGAACAGCTGGTGGGGCATCGTGCGTCCCTTGGAACGCAGCGCGTCCCGCTGCTCCACCCCGAAGCGGTGCTGCTCGTCCACGACCGTCAGCCCCAGGTCGGCGAACTGGACGTGCTGGGAGAGCAGCGCGTGCGTACCGATCACGATGCCTGCCGCGCCCGAGGCGGCGTCAGCGAGCGCCTGCCGCCGCGCGGTGGCACCCATCGACCCGGTCAGCAGCGCCACCCGGGTGCCGTTCGCGGCGCCGCCCAGCATGCCGGCCTCTCCCAGTGGGCCGAGCATCGCGGTGATCGATCGCTGGTGCTGCTGGGCGAGCACCTCGGTGGGGGCGAGCAGCGCGGCCTGCCCTCCGGCGTCGATCACCTGCAGCATCGCCCGCAGCGCGACGACCGTCTTGCCGGATCCCACCTCGCCCTGCAGCAGCCGCTGCATGGGTTCGGCACCGGCGAGATCGGTGCTGATCTCTTCGGCCACTGCCTGCTGACCGCTGGTCAGCTCGAACGGGAGTTGCGCATCGAGGGCGTCCACGAGGCCGTCCGCGCGAGCCGGCCGTGGGGTGGCGTCGTAGGCGGCGACATCGGCGCGACGGCGCGCGAGGGCCGTCTGCAGGATGAACGCCTCTTCGTAGCGGTAGCGGCGCTGTGCCTGTTTCCACTCCTCATCCACCGTGGGCCGGTGGATCATCCGCAGCGCGGCTCCGGCCGAGGGGAATCTCCGGTTCTCGACAATCTCGGCAGGCAGCCACTCGGCGGTGTCAGCCTCGTTCATCGGGTCCAGCACCATCCGGACCGCCTTGGCGATCTTCCAGCTGGGGAGTTTCGCGGTCGCCGGGTACACCGGGACCGGGCGATTCACATGCGCCTGCACGAGCGACTCGTCCGCGGAGTCATCCAACGGCTCGTACTCGGGGTGGGTGAGCTGAAGTTCTCCCCGGTAGAGGGAGACCTGTCCGGAGAACATCGCCGAGGCTCCGACCGGGAGCTGGCGTCGCAGGTGGGTGGCCATACCGGCGTTGCGGGCGAAGAACGTCAGCGGCAGGTGGGTGCTGCCGTCGGTGATCGTGACGGTCACGATATGCAGGCGACGGTTGCGGGCGGGGCGGCTGTCGATGTCAGCCACCTCAGCCATGACGGTGGCGTGCTCCCCGGGAATGAGGTCCGCAAGCCGGGTGTACTTGCCGCGATGCAGGTAGCGCCGCGGGTAGTGACGCAGCAGATCATCGATGGACCGCACGCCGAGGCTGGCCAGGGCCTTGGCCGTCTTCTCCCCCACGGCGCGCGCCAGCTGCCGCGTGAGTTGCTGCGCGGCCTCTGCGTCGTCTACGTCTGCCACCATGGCGATGGTATCCGCCGTCGGGGACATCCCGGAGCGAGTGCGCCCAGGTTCGGCCGCTGGCATCTGCTGGCGCCCAGACGGGCGTGTGCGCCAGAACACGCCGAGATCCTTCCGCACCGGTTTGAGACGGACACGGCGCGTGGAGTACTCTTATCCGGTTGCCCGCCTGCGGGCACGCACTCCGGCCCGCCCGTGTGGCGCCGGCCGAGCGCCTTTCACAGATCGGCCCCATCAACCTGCCGCTTCACCCGTGGCGAGCACTGACCTAGAGGAGACACACCGTGGCTGCTACGTGTGACGTCTGCGCCAAGGCCCCGAGCTTCGGCCACAGCATCTCGCACTCCCACCGCCGGACCAAGCGGCGCTGGAACCCGAACATCCAGAAGGTGCGCACCGTCGTCGGTGGCACCCCGAAGCGCCTCAACGTGTGCACCTCCTGCCTCAAGGCGGGCAAGGTCACCCGCGCCGTCTGAGGACGCAACCCGCAGTATCGAACGAAGCCCTCGCCAGCGGTGGCGAGGGCTTCGTCGCGTTCCGGGCACGATTCCTTGCACGATTCCGGGCAGGACCAGTGCGTCAGTGCGAGACGTAGTCCACCAGCGAGTCACGCTCGGACTGCAGCTCATCCAGCCGGTTCTTCACGATGTCACCGATGGAGACGATGGCCTCCAGCTTGCCGTCCACGACCACCGGCAGGTGCCGGATGCGTCGCTCGGTCATCACCCGGCCCAGCACCTCCAGCTCGTCCTCGGGTACGCAGGTATACACCTCCGCGGTCATCACCTCACCCACAGCCACGCCGAGCACCTCGGCACCGCGAGTGTGCAGGTGCCTGACGACGTCCCGCTCGGTGACGATGCCGGCCACACTCTCACCGTCATCCTCGGAGACGACCACGGCACCGATGTTGTGGTCGTCGAGCACGGCGAGCAGATCGGCCACACTGGCCTGCGGGGAGACGGTCACGACCGACGAACCCTTACGACGGATCACCTCTGAGATACGCATACTTCACGATACGCCGAGTGTGAGCGTTGTCACATCCCGAACGAGGCCGTGTCGGCCCGAACGAGGCCGTGTCGGCCGATCGCGTCTCACCGGCCGGAGAAGTGATCCCAGCCCGAGCCCAGCACCGAGGGCGGCCCGCCGTCGACCGTCACTGCGGGTTCGCCCGCTCGCACCGTCCCGATCTGCCGGAAGCCTTCCGGTACCTCGCCCTCCACCACGGCCAGCAGACCATGGTCCTCCCCACCGGTGAGCACCCACGAGAGGGCGTCCTGCCCGCAGGCGTGTGCCAGCGCCTCCAGCGCTGCCACGTCTGCGGCGATCGCCTGTGAACTCAGGTCGAGCACCACACCGCTGGCCCGGGCCATGCGCCCCGCGTCCCGCAGCAGCCCGTCGCTGACGTCCATCATCGCCTCCACGCCCGCCTCTGCCGCTCGCAGCCCGGCCGCCACCGGCGGCCGCGGCCGCAGGAATCTCCCGACGGCGTCCCTCGCCTCCGCCTCGAGGTGGTCATCCGATGTGAACCCGGCCTCCAGCACCGCCAGTCCGGCGGCGGACCACCCCAGCCGGCCGGCGTGACAGATCCGGGCTCCGGGCCGTGCACCGTCCCGGAGCACCGGAGCGCGCCCCTCCAGGTCGCCGTGTGCCGTCACGGACACCATCACCACTGGTCCGCCCGAGAGGTCCCCGCCCTCGGCCCCGACGGCGTGGATCCTGCAGGCCTGCGCCATCCCGTGAGCGAAGTCCTCCACCCAGGCGACCTCCAGATCACCCGGCAGAACCAGGGAGGTGACGATCGCCGTCGGGCGTGCCCCCATGGCAGCCACATCGGCGAGGTTCTGCATGACGGCGCGCCAGCCGACGTCCGCACCGCTCCCCCAGGCGCGCCGGAAGTGCCGGTCCTCCACCAGCACGTCCGTGGTGACGACGAACCGCCCGTCCGGGGCCGCGACCACGGCCGCATCGTCACCTGGCCCGAGTACCCGGGCAGCGCTGGCCGGCAGCAGCGGCACCACCCGTTCCAGCAGTTCGTCCTCGGTGAGGTCCTGGACCCGTTCGACCTGATGCACTCGCTGAGCCTACCCAGTGACTCGCAGCGATTACGGTGGTGAGCGTGCCTGCCACCACGCGCTCCTTCCCCGGCCCTACCGCCCCGACTGTCAGGGCAGGCGTCCTGACCATGGCGATGGCCGCCGTCGGGGTTCTTGGTGGATGCCAATCAGCTGTGGAGGTGGATCCGGGCCCGACCGCGAGCGCCCCGGTGTGCGCGGAGGTGCTGCGGGCGTTGCCGGACGAGCTCGCGGGCGCCGAGCGGCGTTCGACCACCTCGCAAGCGAGTGCCGCGTGGGGTGAGGATCCGGCGATCACGCTCCGCTGCGGGGTGCAGCCGCCCGGGCCGACCACCGACCGGTGCATCACGGCCGAGGCGGCGAACGGCACATCGGTGGACTGGGTGGTCACCGAACTCGGAGACGTCGAGGGCGGCTGGCAGTTCACGACCTACGGGCGGGTGCCGGCGATCGAGCTGACGGTGCCGGTCTTCCATGCCGGGAACGCCTCGGACGCCGACCCGACCACCCTGCTGGTCGATCTCGGAGAGGCTGTGGACATCATCGGCGCCGAGCGGTCGTGCCTCGGCCTCGACGACGTCTGAGGGACGCCTCCCCTCACCGCAGGCCGGTGCGCCGCTCCCGCGCCAGCTCGATCAGTTCGGTGATCAGGTCGCGATAGGCCAGGCCGGAGCGTTCCCACATCATCGGGTACATCGAGAACGGCGTGAATCCGGGCATGGTGTTCAGCTCGTTGACGAGCACACCGGTCTCGGTGACGAAGAAGTCCACCCGGGCCAGCCCCTCACAGCTGAGCGCCTCGAAGGTCTGCGCGGCCAGGGCCCGCACCTCGGCCGTAGTCTCCTCCGGCAACTGTGCGGGCCAGGCGAGCGTGACGCCGTCGGCGTCGAAGTACTTGGCCTGATAGTCGTAGAACCCGTGGCCGGTGTCGGTGACGACGATCTCCCCGGGCAGTGTGGTGCGCGGGGGCGCGTCCTGGCGGCCTTCCAGCACGGCACACTCGATCTCACGGCCGATGATCGCGGCCTCCACGATCACCTTCGGATCGTGCGCGCGTGCGACCTCGACGGCGTCAGCCAGATCCTCAGGGCGGTCCACCTTGGAGATGCCGATGCTCGAGCCCGCCCGGCACGGCTTGACGAAGACGGGCCACCCGAGCGCGGCCACGGCGGCGAGGGCGTCCTCACGGGCAGTGCGCCACTGACGGTCGGTGATCACGGTGTACGGCCCGACCGGCAAGCCTTCCCCTGCCAGCACGATCTTCATGTAGTGCTTGTCCATCCCGACGGCCGAGGCCAGCACCCCGGAGCCGACGTAGGGCATCCCGGCCAGCTCAAGCATCCCCTGCAGGGTGCCGTCCTCGCCGAAGGGCCCGTGCAGCAGCGGCAGCACCACGTCCACCTGCCCGAGGACGGCCGGGACGGCGCCGGGGTGGTAGCTGACCACCTCCCGGGAGGAGTCCCCCATCGGCAGGAGCACCTGTGCTGCATCGGCGGCGTCCACCTGCGGGGGTGTGGTGCCGGTGATCTGCCATCTGGCCGGATCGTCGGCGGCCATCACCCACTCGCCGGTGCGGGCGATGCCGATCGGCACCACCTCGTAGCGGTCGCGGTCGATCGCGGCGAGCACACCGGCAGCAGTCGCACAGCTGACCGAGTGCTCGTCGCTGCGGCCGCCGAACAGGATCGCCACACGGGTACGTTCGCTCATCATCGCCGAGCGTACGGCAACGAGGGCGCCCGACGGCGGCCCACACTCCGGTCACCGACCTCGCCAGAACGCAGCACCAGCGGGCGGTGCGTAGTCTGGTTCACCGTGACCGATCAGCATGACCCCACGCTTCGTCCCGACACGCTCACGGTGGCCGCAGGCCGCCCGGCCCGCGAGGAGCAGGCGCCGGTGAACCCGCCGGTGGTGCTCTCCTCCACCTACTTCTCCACCGGCTCCCCCGACGGCGGCGATCTCGTGTACGCGCGGCTGGGCACCGAGACGTGGCTGCCGCTGGAGGAGGCGCTGGGCACACTGGAGGGATCGACCTTGCCGGCGCTGGTGTTCGGCTCCGGGATGGGGGCGATCTCGGCAGCTCTGGACTTGGTGCCGGCCGGCGGTGAGGTGATCATCCCCCGGCACAGTTATCACGCCTCGTTGGTGGCCGCCCGGCATCTGGCCGAGCGCTCGCAGGTGCGGGTGACCGAGGTGGACATCGCCGACACCGATCGCGTGACCGCGGCCGTGCGCGAGTCCGCCGCCCGCGGGCACGAACCGGTGCTGTGGGTGGAGTCACCCACCAACCCCATGCTGGAGGTGGCGGACCTGCCGGCGCTGGCGGAGGCGACCCACGCGGCCGGCGGCCTGGTGATCGCGGACAACACCTTCGCGACCCCGCTCGGGCAGCGCCCGCTCACACTCGGGGCGGACGTGGTGGTGCACTCGGTGACCAAGTACCTGGCCGGGCACTCCGATGTGATCCTCGGTGCCGCTCTGACCGACGACGAGGGACTGCATGAGCGGCTGCGCACCCGCCGCAGCATCGGCGGCGCCGTGGCCGGGCCGTGGGAGGCGTGGCTGGCGCTTCGCGGGATGCGCACACTCGCACTGCGGGTGCAGCGCTCCCAGCAGAACGCGGCGGCGCTGGCCGAGCATCTGCGCACCCATCCTCTGGTGGCGGCGGTCAGCTACCCGGGCCTGCCTGACCACCCGCAGCACGAGCGCGCCGCCGCGCAGATGTCTGGGTTCGGGTCGATCCTGACGCTGCGCCCGGTCGGCGGGGTGGAGGGTGCCGAAGCGCTGACGCGGGCGCTTCGACTGTGGCTTCCGGCCACCAGCCTGGGCGGTGTGGAGTCGTCGCTGGAGCGCCGGCGCCGGTTCGCTGCGGAGGCGCCCACGGTGCCGGAGGATCTGTTGCGACTGTCCGTGGGGATCGAGGACGTGGCCGATCTGATCGCCGATCTCGACCGGGCGTTGGCTGTCGCAGCGCAGTACGCTGGGTAGAGGTCTTTCTCGCCGAGGGAGGTGCCGAAGATGCAACGCAGACGGTTCCGATACGCCCCCGCGGCGGCCCTGGCGGCGGCCGCGCTCGCACTGGCCGGGTGTAACGGCGATTCCGACGGCGGCGGTAGCGGTCCGTATGGTGCGCCCGATCCCGCCACCAGCGAGTCGGCCACGGACGAGCCGACCGACGACGATGATGGCGCTGACGGAACGGACGACACTGACGGCGGTGACGAGACCGACGACGGGTCGCAGGATGAACCCTCGGGCAGAGTCGCGCCGTTCCCGGCGGATACCTCACGTGACACCCAGGCGGCGGCCGGGGACATCGACCTGCTGCTGGTGGAGGCACGCACCGGCCGGCACGAGGGCTACGACAGAGTGGTGCTGGAGTTCACCGGATCCGGGACCCCGGGCTGGGTCGGAGAGTACGTCGAGAACCCGGTGCAGGACGGCAGCGGGCTACCGATCGAGGTCGACGGCGAGGCCACCATCCAGGTGACGGTGGAGGGCACCCGGTACCCCGACAAGACCGACGACTACTTCTCCCCCACCGTGCTCTCCGTCGAGGGTGAGGCGATCGAGGAGGTCGACGTCGGTGGCACGTTCGAGGGCTACACGCAGGTCGTGGTCGGCGTGGATGACGGTGACGCTCCGTTCCGGGTCTTCTCGCTCACTGATCCGACGCGGGTGGTCATCGACGTCCAACACACCGAGGACTAAGAGGTCGCACGGATAGGCAAAGCCTGCTACGCGTCGCCCCAGCACGCACCTCGCTGCGTTGTCGTCGGTCGACGTGGCTCCGCCACGCCTTCCTCCTCCGCCTTGCGATGCACGCACTGGCTGCGTCGCTCGCGACGGCAGCCCTATCCGCGCGACCTCTGAGCAGCACGCACACTCAGGCGAGGAGAACCTCGTAGCCGGCGAAGCGGCGATCGACGGTCGCGATCGTCATGCTCTCGACCTGCGCCTGCGCGATCAGCATCCGGTCAAAGGGGTCGCGATGATGCCACGGCAATGTCGCCAGGGCTGCTGCATGCTCCGGCGCCAGGGGTAGCGCGGAGAACCCCTCCTCGATCAACGTCTCCGCTGCACCCTCGGGCGCTGACAACGTGCCGAGCGACTGCTTGATCGCGATTTCGGTGATGCTCACAGCCGAGAACCACACCGCGACGTCCGGGTCCGCAAGCAGGTCGCGGTGATGTGGCCGCAACGACGGATCATCGGCGAGCCACCACAGCAGCACATGCGTGTCCGCAAGGATCCGCCTCACGCGCCGTACCAGTCGCGTTCGTCCTCGGCACTGAAGTCGTCGAAGTCATCAGCGATCACCACCCGGCCACGCCACCGGCCGGGGACGCGCGGGTCGCGGCGATCGGAGAACGGCACCAGCCGCGCCACGGGGCGCCCATGGCGGGTCACCACCGTCTCCTCACCGCGCTCGGCGTCCGCGATCAGTCGCGAGAGTTGCGACTTCGCCTCGTACACGCTCACGGTTGCCATAGCGCCATTATTCTGGTCTGGTCTGGTCTGGTCTGGTCAAGGGTCAGCGCCGGTAGCCCTGTCCGGGCTCGGGCCGCCACACCAAGGGTTCAGCCGGCGGTGTGCCCGGTCGGATGGTGGCCAGCAGGCTGGTGATCGCGGCCATGATCAGGCCACTCACCTCGCGCAGCACGTCCGCGTCGATCTCCCGGTCACGGAATGCCCGGAGATCCAACGGCTGCCCCGCACGCACCGTGATCCGGGGGCGTCGCCAGGGGTGCAGCCGGTACGTGGGCGGAGGCATGAGTTCGTGTGCACCCCACTGCGCGACCGGGACCACCGGCACCCCGGTCTCCAACGCCAGCCGTGCCGCACCGGTGCGGGCCGCCATCGGCCACAGGTCCGGATCACGGGTGAGGGTGCCTTCGGGGAAGATCAGCACGCTCGTCCCCGACTGCAGCCGCTGCGCAGCCACCGTCACGGACTCGGAGGCCTCTCCCGTGTCCCGGTAGACCGGCACGAAACCGCAGGCGCGCAGCAGCCAGCCGAGTCCGCGTGCCTCGAACAGCGGCGACTTGGCCAACGCGACCGGGAAGTGGCCCTGCCCGACGAAGAAGTGCAGTGCCGTCAGCGGGTCGACGGTGGAGACATGGTTGGCCACGGCCAGGAACGGGCCCTCAGGCAGGTTCTCGATCCCGATCCAGTGCGGGCGGGTCATGGCCCGGACGAGCGGGCGCGCGACCCCGGCGGCGACGCGGTAGGCACGCGGCACCGGCGCCCGGCCCTCGCCGCGATCCTCCCCCATTAGATCCACCCTCGCGCACGCGCCGTGCGCGCAGCCTCGTGCCGGTTCGCGGCACCGAGCTTGGTGGCCGCTGCGGACAGGTAGTTGCGCACCGTGCCGGGACTGAGCGATGCCCGCGAGGCGATCTCCTCCACCGGCGCCCCGTCCGCTGCCAGTTCAAGCACATCGGCCTCCCGCGCGGTGAGCGGGCTCGCGCCGGCGGAGATCGCCTCGGCCGCGAGCTCGGGATCGACGTAACGCCCGCCGGCGACCACCTGGCGGAGCACGTCCGCCAGCACCTTCGCTGAGACAGTCTTGGGCAGGAATCCGCGCACTCCCGCCTCGAGCGCCTTCTTGAGGTAGCCGGGCCTGCCGTGACTGGTGACGATCACGCACGCACACCGTGGCACCTCGGCGAGGATCTGCTGAGCCGCCTCGATGCCGTCCAACCCGGGCATCTGCAGGTCCAGAACGGCCACGTCCGCGGACAGTTTCCGCGCCGCGGCCACCGCTTCCGTGCCGCTCGCCGCCTGGCCGATCACCGTGATGTCGTCCTCCAGGTCGAGCAGCGAGGCGACGGCGTCCCGGATGAGGTTCTCGTCATCGGCGAGAAGCACCCGGATGGGCGAGATTGTGCCCGCATCGTTGGTCCGGTCGGTCATCGCCGTGACTCCTCCTGCTCAGTTGTGGTGGCTCTCTCGCCGTCGTCGGGCACCTCGGCCCGGATCCGGAAGCCCCCGTCGTCGGTCGCTCCTGAGTCGATCCTGCCACCCACGGTGGCGAGCCGTTCGGCCAGGCCGTGCAGACCCGAACCCTGACGCGCCGGGGCGAGCGGGCGAACACCGTCGTTGACGATCTCGACGCTGGCTGCGCCGTCGCCGGCCTCAAGGGTGATCACGGCGGTGCGTGCATCGGCGTGCCGGACCACATTCGTGACGGCCTCGCGCACCACCCAGGCGAGCGCTTCGGCTGCCTGGTCTCCCACCTGCTCCCGTTCACCGGAGACCGTTACCCGCACACCCGCCGATTGCAGAATGTCCCGGGCGCCGGCGAGTTCAGTGGGCAGGTCAGCCCGCCGGTAGCCGTCGACGACGGCCCTCACCTCCCGGAGCGCATCCTGGGAGATCTGGCGTACCTCGAGCATCTTCTCCGCACCCCGGGGATCACCTCGCCGCGCCAGCTCGGCGGCCAGCTCGCTGGTGACCGCGACGGTGGCCAGGGTGCGTCCGAAGATGTCGTGCAGGTCGCGAGAGAAGCGCAACCGCTCCTCGGCCACCGCGAGGCGCGCGTCGACCTCCCGGCGGCGGTCGAGGTCCCACACGACGCCGATCATCCAGGCAGCGACGCGGAACGAGGCCGTGATACCGACGAAGATCATCGTCGATGCGATGACGAAGGGCACGCCGGTGCGCGGATCACCGGTCGCATCGACCTGGATGGCGGCGACGCCCACCAGGATCGGCAGTGCCAGCAGGATGAGAGTCCGGGGCCGGACCACGGGTGCGACAGCTGCCCCGAGCACCAGCAGCGGCATCAGCAGGAGCCAGCCCGGGATCCTGGTGTCCTCAGGCGGATCGTCCGGCCACGGGAGGGCGTACAGCGCTACGGCAACCACGGTCAGCAGCGCCACCGTCGTCGCGCCCAGGGCCACGATGAGACGAACCGGGCGTGGGCGTCGGCCCAGGTAGTGATCGACTGCACGTGCCAGGGCGATCTCGGCGAGACCAGCCTGGAGGAGAAAGGCGCCGACCAGGACCGGGACGTACCACGCGCCGAGATCCGCGAGCTCGGTGGTGACCACCACCAAGCCGAAGAAGGGGCCGAACACCAGCAGGACGTACAGCGACCACCGGTTGTAGACCTCGAACCGTTCCGGATCGCTCCATCCGCTCCACCACGCTGCTCGCATCGGGCTCACGGTACCGGGCCGCAACGAGGTCATCATGCAGTCCAGCCTCGGCCCACAGTTCTCCCCGCGCCAGTGCCGGAGCTCACGCTCGACCGGTAGTGGCGCATCGGATGGCGATGACGAATGTCATGGGAGTGGAGTGGTCGTCATGGAGGGCGCCGGGCCCGAAGGCCCGGCGCCCGGTGGTGCGGTACGCGGGAGAGAAGACGCACCTGCACCTCACACCTGCCCCAGCGGGAGACTGGCACCGGGACTACGGCGTCACGGCCGGATCTCGGATTCCGGCCGGTCGGGGCTGCCCGACTCCTCCACTGTGCGAGGCGAACCTGAGAGCCCGCTGGGAGCAACCTGGCAATTTGCCTCAGGATCCGTCCAGGCAGGTTCTCAGACTGTCTCGAACGTCGCGCCGAGTGCCTCGAGCTTGCCGGTGAAGTTCTCGTACCCGCGGTTGATGAGCTCGATCCCACGCACCTGGGAGGTGCCCTCGGCCGCCAGTGCGGCGATCAGGTGGGAGAAGCCGCCACGCAGGTCCGGTACCTCGATGTCGGCAGCGCGCAGCGGCGCCGGACCGGAGACGACGGCGGAGTGGAAGAAGTTGCGCTGTCCGAAGCGGCACTCCAGGCCGCCCAGGCACTCCCGGTAGACCTGGATCGTGGCGCCCATCTGGCGCAGTGCCTCGGTGAAACCGAACCGGTTCTCGTAGACAGTCTCGTGCACGATCGACAAGCCCGTGGCCTGGGTCAGGGCAACGACGAGCGGCTGCTGCCAGTCGGTCATGAAGCCGGGGTGGACATCGGTCTCGAGCACGATCGAGGCCAGTTCGGTACCTGGATGACGGAAGCGGATGCCTTCGTCGTCGATATCGAACTCACCCCCGACCTTCCGGAAGGTGTTCAGGAAGGTCATCATGTCGGGCTGCCGGGCGCCGCGCACGTAGACGTCACCCCGCGTGGCGAGTGCGGCCGAGGCCCAGGACGCGGCCTCGATCCGGTCCGGGAGCGCGGCGTGGGTGAACCCGCCGAGGCGTGGCACGCCCTCCACGCGGATCACTCGGTCGGTGTCGACGGAGATGATCGCGCCCATGCGCTGCAGCACCGCGATCAGGTCCATGATCTCTGGCTCGATCGCGGCATTGCGTAGTTCGGTCACGCCGGCGGCCCGGACGGCGGTGAGCAGCAGCTGTTCGGTGGCTCCCACGCTGGGGTAGGGCAGGTCGACCTTGGTGCCGTGCAGGCCGCGGGGGGCGGTGATGAGGATGCCAGTGTCGAGCTTGTCCACCTGGGCGCCGAACTGGCGCAGGATCTCCAGGTGGTAGTCGATGGGGCGGTCACCGATTCGGCAACCGCCGAGATCGGGGATGAAGGCCTCTCCGAGGCGGTGCAGCAGCGGACCGCACAGCAGGATCGGGATGCGGCTCGCGCCGGCGTGGGTGTCGATGTCCGCCTTGTGTGCGATCTCGACGTTGCGCGGGTCCAGGCGGACCACGCCGCCCGGAACGTCACGTTCGACCTGGACGCCGTGGAGCCGGAGCAGTCCGGCGACGACGTTGACGTCGCGGATCTCGGGCACATTGCGCAGCTCGCTCGTGTCCTCGCCCAGCAGGGCCGCGACCATGGCCTTGGAGACGAAGTTCTTCGCTCCGCGGACCGTGATCTCACCCTGCAGCGGGGTCCCGCCGTGCACCTGCAGATGACTCATGCAACCGTCCTCGTCGTCATCCCCCGACCTAGCGCCCGACCGGTGGGACGGGCCAGACAAGGGTACGTCAGACGCTCGGGCGGGCCGCCTCGATCTCGACGCTCGGCAGGTGCTTGGCCGGCAGCGCCTTCGGACGCCAGGAGCCGCGGGTCGCCTCGAAGGAGGTGATCTCCTCTTCGTGGTTCAGCGTCAGGCCGATGTCGTCGAGGCCCTCCATGAGCCGCCAGCGGGTGTACTCATCCACCTGGAACGGGGCCACGACCGAACCGCAGGTGACAGTCCGGTTCTCCAGATCGACCGTGATCTCGGTGCCGGGCTCGGTCTCGAGCACCTTCCAGATCTGCTCGATGTCGTCCTGGGCGAGCTGGGCGGCGAGCAGCCCCTGCTTACCGGAGTTGCCGCGGAAGATGTCCGCGAAGCGGGAGGCGAGGACGGCCTTGAAGCCATAGTCCTTCAGCGCCCAGACGGCGTGCTCGCGGGAGGATCCGGTGCCGAAGTCGGGGCCCGCCACCAGCACCGAGCCGGAGGAGTAGGCCTCCTGGTTGAGCACGAACTCCGGATCGCCGCGCCACGCGGCGAACAGCGCATCCTCAAAGCCGGTGCGGGTGACGCGCTTGAGGTAGACGGCGGGGATGATCTGGTCGGTGTCGACGTTGCTGCGACGCAGCGGAACCCCGACGCCGGTGTGAGTGGCGAACTTCTCCATGGTGCTTCTCCTGACGAGTCGGGGCTCAGACCTGCAGCGGTACGCGCGGGTCGAGCGGGGCCAGCGGGGTGCCGTCGAAGGATGTGAGGTCGACGTCCTCCGGCAGGTCCAGGTCGGCGAGCGACGAGAGGGTGCCGCGGATGGCGGTCGCAGCGGCGACCAGAGGTGAGACCAGGTGGGTGCGCCCACCCTTGCCCTGCCGGCCCTCGAAGTTGCGGTTGGACGTGGACGCGGACCGCTCCCCCGGGGCGAGCTGGTCGGGGTTCATGCCCAGGCACATCGAGCATCCGGCGTTGCGCCACTCGGCACCGAAGTCCAGGAAGATCTCGTCCAGACCCTCGGCCTCGGCCTGCAGGCGGACACGAGCCGAGGCCGGAACCACCAGCACGCGAACACTGTCGGCCTTGGAACGGCCCTTGAGAACCTTGGCCACCGAGCGCAGGTCCTCGATCCGGCCGTTCGTGCAGGAGCCGATGAACACGGTGTCGACGGCGATGTCCCGCAGCGGGGTGCCGGGCACCAGGCCCATGTACTCCACCGCCCGCTCGGCGGCGACGCGCTCGTTCTCGTCGGCGATCTCCTCCGGGACGGGCACGTTGGCGCTCAACGGCAAGCCCTGGCCAGGGTTGGTGCCCCAGGTGACGAAGGGCTCGAGGTCGTCGGCCTCGAGCACCACCTCGGCGTCGAAGACGGCATCGTCGTCGCTGCGCAGGGTCTTCCAGTACTCGACGGCCTCGTCCCAGTCGGCGCCCTCGGGGGCGTGCGGACGGCCCTTGAGGTAGTCGAAGGTGGTCTCGTCCGGGGCGATCATGCCCGCCCGGGCGCCTGCCTCGATGGACATGTTGCAGACAGTCATCCGCGCTTCCATCGAGAGCTTGCGGATGGCTTCGCCCCGGTACTCGAGCACGTAGCCCTGACCGCCGCCGGTGCCGATCTTGGCGATGATCGCCAAGATGATGTCCTTGGACGTCGCGCCCGGGGGCAGGTCGCCGTTGACGGTGATCGCCATGGTCTTGAACGGGGCGAGCGGCAGCGTCTGGGTGGCGAGGACGTGCTCCACCTCGGAGGTACCGATGCCGAAGGCGAGCGCGCCGAAAGCGCCGTGGGTGGAGGTGTGGGAGTCGCCGCAGACGACCGTCAGGCCGGGCATCGTCAGCCCGAGCTGCGGACCCACCTGGTGCACGATGCCCTGGTCGGCGTCACCGAGGGAGTGGATGCGCACGCCGAACTCCTCGGCGTTCTTGCGCAGGGTGTCGATCTGCGTGCGGCTGGTCAGGTCCGCGATCGGCAGGTCGATGTCCAGCGTCGGCGTGTTGTGGTCCTCGGTGGCGAGCGTCAGGTCGGGACGGCGCACCTTCCGGCCGGCGAGGCGGAGCCCCTCGAACGCCTGGGGACTGGTCACCTCGTGCACGAGGTGAAGATCGATGTAGAGCAAGTCAGGAGCGCCGTCGCTCCCCTTGCGGACCACGTGGTCCTGCCACACCTTCTCTGCCAGCGTTCCGGCCATGCGTGTCACCTTCTTCGTTCGTGGGCCCCGGTGGGTGGTGGGGCCCCTTCTGCCTGGGTCGGATCTCAAGACTTGCAGTCTCACGGTGTGAGATGGCAGTATCGACCTATGGACAACTCTAGCGGAGTCGGCGTCCTCGACAAAGCCGCGATCGTCCTGGGAGCCCTTGAGGCCGGCCCGGCGACGCTGGCACAGCTGGTCGCCGCGACCCACCTTGCACGCCCCACGGCGCACCGGCTGGCGGTGGCGCTCGAGCACCACCGATTCGTTGCCCGCGATATGCAGGGGCGCTTCGTGCTGGGCCCTCGCCTGGCTGAGCTCGCTTCTGCCGCCGGTGAGGACCGGCTGCTCGCCGCCGCTGGTTCGGTGCTGCTCGCCCTACGCGACCACACCGGCGAAAGCGCCCAGCTGTTCCGCCGTCAGAGCGACCAGCGCATCTGCGTGGCCGCAGCCGAGAAGCAGATGGGCCTGCGCGATTCGATCCCGGTCGGGGCGACGCTCTCCATGCTCGCCGGTTCGGCCGCCCAGGTGCTGCTCGCCTGGGAGGAGCCGGACCGGTTGCACCGAGGACTGCACGGCGCGAAGTTCACCGCCACAATCCTCTCCGGTGTGCGCCGGCGCGGCTGGGCGCAAAGCGTGAGCGAGCGCGAGGTCGGTGTGGCCTCGGTCTCGGCACCTGTGCGTGGCCCATCCGGCCGGGTGATCGCCGCGGTGTCGGTCTCCGGGCCGATCGAGCGCATGACCCGCCAGCCGGGGCGGCTGCACGCGAACGCGGTGATGGCTGCAGCGAACCGGCTCAGCGACGTGCTGCGGACGGGCGACAACAGCTGAGTCGTGCCTGCGGGCCACGATCACGAGGGCACCTACCCTCCGCTCGCATCTCAGGCGCGACCGAGCGGAAGTCGCCGTATCCGAATCCGGTCGTTCAGAATCACGGCAACGGCACCGGATGCGAGCTCCTCGCCCAGCGCCGGGAGATTCGAAACAAGCACGTGCGCCTGCGCCTCGGGGTCTCTGGCGGGTCGACGGATGAGTACGAGGCTGGGGACGGAGTCGCCACTTGACGCGAGTAGTTCGCCGAAATCGGTGTCGGCCGAAACCAGCACACGCTCGTCGTCCTTTGCGCACGCCATCACCTCGACGTCCGAAGCACCAGCCAGACCCAGATCCCGGACATGAGTGACGTCATGCCCAGCTTCTTGCAGCAGGGCGCCGAGACGACTACTCAAACACTCGTCAAGAAGCAGTCTCATGCACTCGCCAGCAGCGGTAGCTCTCCCTGTTCGACGGCGAGTGCCGCATAGCGAAGGGCTTCGTCGATGTCTTCGGACACGAGCGACGGATAGTCGGCGAGGATGTCAGCATGCGTCGCGCCCTCGGCCAGCCGTCCAATGATCATGGACACAGGTATCCGCGTGCCGCGGACACATGGGACACCACCCATGATCCGGTGATCGACAGAGATCCGCTCCAGAGACATGTTCTGAGTCTATCTCGCGCAGCGCTCTCGGGACTAGAAGCGTTCGACTCGGCCGCTATAGAGCGCTATCCCGCGCCGCCAGATCACGTGTCATTTCCGGCGGCGTCATAGCAGAACCTCCAACGCGAGTCGCAGCCGCCGCGTCGTCCTTGGAAACGAAGCCGCCATCTTCAGCAGTTGGGAGGGCGAGCTACCGCGCCACCGCAGCCAGCGCCGCAGCGCCTCGTGCGCGACGTCACTTCCCTCCTGGTGCATGAGGCGAAAGCAGTCGATGATCGTTCGCTCGGCCGAGTAGGTGGCGACCTGCGCATCTCCCCCGGCATCGAACATCTCGCGGCCGAGTTCGAACGTCGCGGCGTCAAAACTGTGCCACGTCACGTGCTCAAAGCCTGCCGGGTGACGGGTGCCGCGGGGCAGTGCGATGTCGGTCGCGAACGGAATGGCGTCGCTCAACTCGTGGCGCACGAGCGCACTCGTCAGGCACAGCGTCGCAGTCGGTTGCATGGCAGTCGCAGCAGCGAGTGTCGCGTATACAGGGTCGACCACGTCCGGGCGTACGAACGCTGCGCGCCCCATGCGTGCGATGTCTCCTTCCGCAAGCAGTTGGTAGACCTGGTCCTTGCGTAGACCTGCCGCGCGCGCATCATCCAGGCTGAACGCGGATGGGAGCTGGAGCATCGCCACGCCTCCTCCTAACTGATGACAGGTTAAGACTACCTGTGCACAGATAGATAGACAGGCAACCGTCACACCGCTCGACGGCCAGTCATCGATCAATGGGTTGCCTGCCAAACAATCGGCATCGACGGTGGACGTCACGATCCTCCGAGGAACTGCGCCATCAGCGGCCCGGCCGCACCTGCACCGTCGGAGCCTTCCTCCAGGAACACCGCGACCGCCAGGTCGTCCTGCACGGCGATCATCCAGGCGTGCGTGCCGCCGTCGTACTCGGCGGTGCCGGTCTTGGCGATGAGGTCGCCGTTGTCGGTCACGTCCGCGAGCGCCTGGCTCGCTGTGCCTTCTGTCACGACGGCGCGCATCGCCTGCCGCAGCAGAGTCGCCTCCGTCTCGGTGAGTGGGGTGGGCACGTCCTGCTCGGCCTGGGCGGTCTCGCGGAACTCCTCGGTGTCGACCAGGACCGGGGTGACGGCGTGGCCGGTGCTGATCGAGGCCGCGACCGTGGCCATGGCCAGCGGTGAGGCGAGCACCTGCCCCTGGCCGATGAGGTCGGCCGCGTGGAGGGTGCCCTCGGCCTCAGTGGGGACCGAGCCGAGCCATACGGGGTAGCCGAGGCCACCGAGCTCGCCGCGGCCGAGTCCGAGGCTGGTGGCGGCATCGGCCAGGTCGGCGGCACTGATGCGGTCCCGCTCGGACATCAACGCGGTGTTGCAGGACTGTGCGATCGCCTGTTCGAGGGTGATATCGCCGATCGAGGACTCCGGGTAGCCGGGATAGTTGTCGAACTCGCGGCCATTCACGGTGAGGGTCTCGGTGCAGGAGACGGTGTCGTCAAGGCTCCTGCCGGCGCGCAGGAGAGCCAACAGCGTGACCACCTTGAACGTGGAGCCCGGCGCGTACTGCCCGAGCGTGGCCGTCGACCAGCCGTTGCTGGCGGCACTGGACGAGGCGGCGAGGAGATTGCCGGTCGACGGCTCGATCGCCACGAGCCCGGCGGGCACCTCGAGCCCGTCCACGATCTGCTCGGCCCGCTCCTGCAGCTCCCGGTCCATGGTCGTGCGCAACGGCTCACCCTCGACTGCGTCGGAGGTGTAGACCTCGGTGGACTCCTCCCCCGACGTGACCGAGATCGTCAGGCCGCCGAACCCGCGCAGCTGTTCGTCATAGGCGAGCTGCAATCCTGCCAGGCCCACCTGGTCCCCCTCGGCGATCGCGCCGTCGGAGGCTTCGATGATCTCGGCCGTGGCCGGGCCCACGCGCCCGAGGATGGAGTAGGCAAAGTACTCGGTCGGCCCCATCTGCCGTTCGTCGCTGACGAGGTTGACCCCATCGATGCCGCGCACGTCCTCCACCTCGGGAGCGTCTTGCGGTGCGACGACCGCCACGACGAACGCGCGCTCCCCGGCGGAGAGCACCCGGTCGGCATAGGCCTGTGGATCGTCGAACTCGAGCGCCTCCGCCAGGGCGATCGCCTGGTCTTCCCAGGTGTCGGATTCGATGTGGGTCTTGTCGATCCCGATCCGGTACACCTCGGTGGCGGTAACGAGCACCTCGCCGTCGCGCCCGAGCACCTCACCGCGTGGCGCCTCCGACTGCTCGACGGTGATCACACCGTCGTCGCCGAGATCTGGAGCCAGCAAGGAGCGTTCCCAGTCGGCCACGTAGGGGCCGTCGTCGGTGGATACAAGGTGGACGGAAGACGGATAGCTCCAGTCCTGCTCGGTTCCCGGCACGTCCCAGGTCCAGGTGAGAGCGGCATCGGCCGCCATGGACCCGTCGTCCTCTTCGTAGGGGGTGGAGGACCAGGTGACCTCCACGCTGTGTGGCACCAGCGGCGTCAGGTCGCCGAGCACTTGCTCGTATTCCTCGGCGGCCGTGGTCGCATCCTCCTCGGCGAGCGGTGCGGAGGTGAGGTCACCTTCCTCCAACGCGGCCGCGAGCGCCTCAGCGGCGTCGACATGCGGGGTGGCCGGCTCCTCGGGCTCGGGGTCGGAGTCCGAGCAGGCGGCGAGCATGAGCGAGGTGGAGGCGAGCACCGCGAGTGCCCGAAGCTTCCGGAATGACCGGACCTGCGCCGTCGGGGTTGCCATGGTCCTACGGTAACCGCGGGGCCCGACAGGTTCGGGCAATGGGCACACCCTGTCGTGATCAGCACGCCACAATGTCCCCATGGCCACCCAGTACCCCGAGATCACCGACCGTCTCCAGCGCTTCATCGAGGCTCAACACCTCTACTTCGTCGGCACCGCCGCCCGCGACGGGCGGGTGAACGTCTCCCCCAAGGGCCTGGACTCGTTGCGGATCGTCTCCCCGACCCGGGTGGTGTGGCTGAACGGCACCGGCAGCGGCAACGAGACGGCCGCACACCTGCTGGACACCCCGCGGATGACGGTGATGTTCTGTTCTTTCGAGCGCCAGCCGATGATCCTGCGGCTGTACGGCACTGCCCGCGCCGTGCACGAACCGGACGTCGAATGGGACGAGCTCTACGGCCTCTTCCCGCCAATGCGCGGCGCCCGCAACATCTTCGTACTCGACATCGACCTGGTGCAGACCTCCTGCGGGTACGGGGTGCCGTTCTACGAGTTCAGCGGTGAGCGTCCGTTGATGGATTCGTGGGCGGCGAACAAGGGCGACGATGGATTGGTCGAGTACCAGCAGACCAAGAACCGCGCCAGCATCGACGGCTTCCCGACGGGGCTACCACCCGCCTGAATTCACCTGGTCTGCTCTGGTCACAGGCGGTTACGCTGGCACGGCCACCACATGGGTGGCACCACGAGAGGATGCGCATGCGAGCCGAAGCCGAGGTGGCCGCCAGGGCCTGCTCCAGGCTGGCCTGCCCCCGCGCCCACGGCTGAGGATTGATCCGGCGGTGACGGCGCGGCGCTGAGCCATGCCCACCGACTGGAGAAGACCCCCTCATGAATCCCCTCACCGATAAGCAGATCCGTCGCGCCTTCGTCAACGCCACCCGCGGCGCAGCCAACCGAGCCGTGCTCCCCGACCTCACGACCATCGACTGGGACCGGCTCGAGTACCTTGGATGGCGCGACCCGAAGGCACCGTTGAACGCCTACGTCGTGCTCGAGCTCGACGGCGAGCCCATCGCCATCCTGCTGCGCGCCCCGGAGAAGGGCGGCAAGCACCGCAAGGCCATGTGTGCCTGGTGCGAGGACATCGTGGCCGTCGACGATGTCAGCCTCTACGTGGCACCGCGTGCAGGCGCGGCCGGGCGGCGTGGCGACACCATCGGCACCCTGGTCTGCACCGACTTCACCTGCTCGAAGAACGTCCGACGGCGTCCCACCCGTACCGAAGCCTCCTCACCCGAGGATCGTGCCCGGCTGATCGCCAGCCGGATCGCCGGCCTCCAGGAACGGTCGACGCGGTTCGTGGCGGAGGTGTGCCGGACACGGTGACTCGCAGTGACATCATGGATCTATCACGTAGGAGGGTAAGAGACGCGCGATGAACTGATCAATCGACCGCCTCTGGCTCAACCGGATCAACCGCGGGCTGGTCCACGTGAGCAGTCTGACACTGCTCGAGATCGGCTGGTCGGCCACTACGACCGACAACTGGCACGTGCTGGTCGACCAGCCACCGACGGTCAACCTGCTCGTCCGATCTCGTCATTGCAGCAACGGGTCACAACACAGCCCGTCGAGCGCCTTCGTGGGGACTGGACGACCTAGGGCCACAGCTGCCGATCGTCGCTGGTCGCTACGGCGCCGATTCCCGGATCGCCAGCGTGTAGGGGGCGGTCAGCTGCACCGGCCCGCCCAGCTGACCCTGCTGCCGGGCCTCGATCTGCTCCAGCGCCCGCCGCGCAATGTGCGCCATATCCGGCGCGATGGAGGTGATGCTCGGGGTGCTGTAGGCGGCCTCCTTGGTGTTGTCGAAGCCCACCACCGCCACGTCGTCCGGGATCCGCACCCCGTGGGTATGCAGGGCGCGCACCGCCCCGACCGCGAGGTCGTCGTTGAAGCACACCAGTCCGTCGAACTCGCCACCGCGCTCGATCAGTTCCGATACCGCCTCCTCAGCCGCGTCCCGATGCCAGATGCGGCTCGGGATCAACAGCTCAGGTTCGATCGGCACACCGGCCGCGTCGGCTGCGGCCCGGCAGCCACGCACGCGCGCGTCGGACACGTGCGAGGTGCCCACACCCAGCAACGCGATCTGGCGCCGCCCGGAGGCCAGCAGGTGCTCCATCGCGGTGCGCGAGGCCTCCTCGTTGGAGATGGTGATGTGGTCGACCGTCGCACCGTCCACGTACTCCCCGATCAACACCAGCGGGCCGCCGGCACGCACGTCCTGCAGGTCCGCACGAGTCATCCCCTGGGCAGCGATGATCACGCCGTCGGCCAGCCCGCGCGCGGCGGCCGCGATCTCCACCTCCCGGTCTCGGCGCCCCCGGGTGGTCTGGACCAGGATGCTCACACCCCGCTCAGCCGCAGCATCGATGAGCTCCTCCGCAAGCTCCACGTAGTAGCTCACCCGCAGTTCCGGCACCGCAAGCACGACGGACCCGCGGCGCCCGGTGCGCAGGTGCCGGGCAGCAGTGTTCACCTGATAGCCGAGAGCCTCGATCGCCTGCTCCACCCGCGAGCGCGTCTGCTCCCCCACCCGCTTAGCACCGGTGAGCACGTTCGAGACCGTCTTGATCGACACGCCGGCGTGGGCAGCGACCTCACGCATCGTCACCTGATTCGCCCCGGAACTCTGCCCACATGCCGGCCCGGACTCACGCAGCGGGTCATAAGTTCCCTGACTATTCTCCCGCACCGTCCAGACGAATGAACCCAGCCCGTCGACGGCCGGCAAATCTCCGCCGTCGTTGGCGTGGCGGCCAAGCAGGACCGTGGCGACGGCCATCCATTCCTCGGCGTCAGCCGCCCGGTGCGCCTGGGGCGCGAGAACCCCCGGAGTGGCCACGAGCAGGAGATCACCGTGCGCGGTAGCGAACCGATCGAGGACACCCGGCCCCACGTGGGCATCCATTGCTGCACCGAGTTGGTCGCGCAGATCGAGTACCGCCTCTCGAACGCTGTCGGACTGATCGTCGGCGACCCCATCGCCCGTGGCGAGTTCCTCGACGTCACGGGGACGCAGCGCCATGACGCCTTCACCGCCTCCGACGGCGATACCCACCACCTCAACCGGCCCCACCTCCATGGCAGGGCTGGTGCGCAGCTCGAACCGCCCACGCGGTAGCGGCCGGATTCGATGGGCGCGCCACGCGCGCGAGACGGTCGCTGCGCTCACGCCGAGCCGATCGGCCAGTGTGCGCGAGGTCCAGCGTTCCTGCGCCCCTTCACCCACCACCTCTTCCCAGGTGGCCGCGACGATGTCCCACGGTTCGGTGCGCGCGGGACGACCGGTCCGCGCCTGGTCGACCAGCCCGTCCACGCCCTCGGCCTCGTAGCGCCCCCGCCAGGTCAGCACACTCTGCCGGCTCACTCCGGCGCGGGCCGCGATAGCCGTGTTTGCGCGTCCCTGTGCCGCCAGGAGCACGATCCGGGCTCGCTGCGCCAGCGCGCCATTGCCTGTACACAGCTCCTCGAGCTGTTTCCGGTCCCCCGGGCGCAACACCAGGGGCGGCGCAGGTCGACGCGACACCGGATCTCCTAACGTCTAACAATTACTGAACCAACACGGCGAGACACTACCAGCGAGTCACGCCACTGACATCGCAGCTTGCGCGGAACATCCTCGGTGAACCGCGCCGACACGGGCGCAGATCCGTGAGTACTGAGCCAGAGTAGCCCCTCGGCATCCCATTGACCCGCCTGAGGCGGCTGTGTATCGTCCCGGGAGTACAACGATGGACCGCAAAGGAGCTTCCATGAATCCCACACGACGCACGATGCTCGGCGCTTCAGCTGCGGCACTCACAGCGACTCTGGCGGCGTGCAGCCGCTCCTCTGACTCCCCGGACACGTCCGGCACGGGCTCCGGCACAGATGCCGCCCCCACCGGCACCTTGCAATGGTGGGATCACTTCGAACCCCTCGAGTCCGCCCTCACCGGACTGTTCGAGGACTTCGCCACCGCCGGTGGTGGCGAAGTGGAACGCACCGTCTACAACCCGAACGAGATGGGACAGGCCCTGCAACTGGCCCTCGGCAGCGACCAGATGCCCGACGTGTTCAGCAACCTCACCGACATCCCCGCACCCGCCCTCGTCTCCCGCGAGCTGGTCGGCGCGGTCACCCTGGACTCGCAAGCCCAATCCGCCGCCGCCGACCTGCTCTTCGAGGGCATGCACACCTTCGACGGCGCGGTCTACTCGATCCCGCTGTTCTCCCACCAGCAACACTCCAGCCTCACCTGGTTCGATCTCGACCAGGTTGAACGCGCCGGTGGCGACCCCGAGGCGATGACCATCACCTGGGAGGAGTTCCGCCGGCTCGCTCGCGCCATCACCGCGAACGGGGACATGCCGGCGTGGGTCGGCAATCTTGCGTTCACCGACCGTCTCGAGGAGCAGATCGTCGATCTCGCTCAGGCAGCCGGGCGGCCGCTCGCGTTCAACACCGCCGGTGTCTCCGCACCCGACGTCACCGATCCTGCCACCGGGGACTACGTCTTCAACTCCGAGGAGTTCATCGAAGCACTGGAGTTCCTCGCCTCCCTCATCGCGGACGGCGTCATGCTGGGCGCCTCCACCTCACTGGACGCCCGGGACGCCCGCGCCCGCTGGGCGGCAGGAGACGCGGCAATCTTCTTCGACGGACCCTGGAACCCCGGCGTGCTCTCCGGTCAGTTCCCCGACTTCCTCCCCCAGGTGTCGGTGACCAACCTGCCCTCACCGGACGGCCACGGCTACACCGCCCGCGGACCGAGCTCGGGCCAGTTCTGGATGTCCGCCACCTCCGGCCACGTCGACGGCGTCGGCACCCTGTTCTCGCTCCTGACCCGCCCGGAGTTCTCCACCGCGCTGGCCTCGAATATGGACCAGCCACCCGTCGACCTCGCCGCGGTCGCCGACGCGGACGTCGATCCCACCTACACCCGCGCCATCGACATCTTCACCGACTGGTGTCGGCTCGCCCCCAGCCCGTTGGTGCGCAATCCCGCCGTCGGAGAGGTCATCGCACAGATGGAGGAGATCCGGCCGAGCCTCGGCGAGATCGTCCAGGGCTACCTCGGCGGGAACATCGATGACGCATCCGCGGCCCTGACCACCTTCAACGACGCGATCAGCGCCGAGCGCGACCGGGCGATCGACGCCGTCACCAGTGACGGCCTCGAGGTCTCGCTCGCGGACTGGGAGTTCAGCGGCTACGAACTGGGCGCCGACTACGGGCCGGATCGGTACTGACGTGGCGACCACGCTCACCAGATCTGCACCACCACCCACCCCGCCACGGTCGGCTCGTGCCCGGCACGGCGGCTGGATCGCCCTGTTCGTCGCCCCCACGGTTGTGCTGTTCGGGCTGTACACGCTGTGGCCGAGCCTGTCGAGCGTCTTCTACTCGATGCTCGAGTGGCGGGGTCTGGGCACCGACCGGTCATTCATCGGACTGAGCCACTACGAACGCGCCCTCGCCGACCCGCTCTTCTGGCGCTCGGTCGGCGTCACGATGGCGATCATCGCGGTCACCGTCCCGATCCGGGTAGCGATCGCGCTCGTGCTGGCCATCATGCTCAACAACCCGCGCCTGCCACTCGCCCGCCTGCTGCGCACGGCCTTCTTCCTGCCAGTCGTCGCCACGACCGCCATCGTTGGGATCGTGATGGGGTTCGTGCTCGACCCCTCCGCTGGGCCGGTCAACACACTGCTGGAGCTGCTCGGCCTCCCACCGGTCGACTTTCTCGGCAGCTCCGACACCGCACTCGGCAGTGTGATGGCCGTCCACATCTGGAAGTGGATGGGCATCACGATGATCTACTGGCTGGCCGCCCTGCAGACCGTCCCGATGGACCTGTACGAGGCGGCGGAGATCGACGGCGCCGGCACCTGGCACAAGTTCCGGCATATCACCCTGCCGATGCTGACCCCCTTCGCCGTGATCATCACCCTGCTCACCGTGGTGGAGACCATGCAGGTCTTCGACCTCGTCCTCACCATGACCGGCGGCGGCCCGTTCTTCTCCACCCTCGTCACCGAGGTCTACATCTACGAGCAGGCCTTCACCTCGGCCAACCCGAACCTCGGGTACGCGGCCACGCTGGGTGTGCTCTTCGGAGTCCTCACCGTGATCGTCGTCGGCTCCCTGCTGCTGATCACCCGCCTCGTGCGCGGGCGGAAGGAGGTCACGGCATGACTTCCACACTCTCCCGCCCGACGGCGGAGCGAGCCTCACCTGCGAAAGGTACGGACCGCCGTCGCCTGCCTGTGTCCCGCAAGACTATGCGCTGGGTGCAGACGGCAATCCTCGTCGTCGTGGCGCTCATCTGGATCTACCCGCTGCTGTGGATCTTCGCGGCGTCGGTCAAGGACGCCACCGGCATCTTCGCCGGCGGCCTCTCGCTCCTGCCGGAGCAGTGGCACTGGGACAACTACTCGCGCGCTTGGTCCGAGGCCGGGTTCTCGCGCTACATGATCAACACGGTGATCGTCACCGTGGCGACCGTGGCCATCGTGGTGGTGCGCTGCGCGGCGGCCGGGTACGTGATCGCCCGGTACCGGTTCCGCGGCCGGCGGCTGCTGATCGGCGTGCTCGCCGCCACGATGTTCATCCCGACCGGGCTGTTCATCGTGCCGGTGGTCGAACTCAGCGACGTGCTCGGGCTGCTGAACACCCACCTCGGGCTGATCCTCGCCCTCGCCGGTGGGGGTCACGTCGCGGCGGTGCTGCTCTACGCGGGCTTCTTCGCGCAGATCCCGAAGGAGCTGGAGGAGGCGGCCGTGGTAGATGGTGCCGGTTTCGCGCGGACCTTCTTCCGCATCATGCTGCCGCTGTCCGGTCCGATCACAGCCACTGTGGTGGTGCTGACGTTCTTGGCCACCTGGAACAACTTCTTCCTCCCGTTGGTGTTCACCTTCAGCGTGCCGGACAACCGCACGCTCGCCGTCGGGATGCTCGCGTTCGAGGGCACCAACTCCACCGACTGGTCCGGCTTGGCGGCCGCCGCCTCGCTGTCGCTGCTGCCGATCCTCGCGCTGTTCGTGCTCCTGCAGCGGCACTTCGTGGAAGGGATCGCCGGTGCCGTGAAGAGCTGACCTCGTGCACATCCCTGAGTCCGACCGCCCATGAGACACCGACCGGAGAACCATGACCCGCCCGAACATCCTGCTCATCAGCACCGACCAGCAGCGCTGGGACGCCCTCGGCGCCGCCGGGAACACCCACATCCGCACCCCGAACCTGGACCGGCTCGCCGCCCAGGGGGCGCGCTTCACCAACTGCTACACCCAGTCCTCGGTGTGTGCCCCGTCCCGGGCCAGCCTGATGACCAGTAGGTACGTGCACAACCACGGGTTATGGGCGAATGGCGTGGATATCGATCCGGGTGAGCAGCTCTTCACCCGCGCCCTCACCGACGCCGGCTATGACTGCGGACTGGTCGGCAAGTTCCATCTCGGTGCGGCGTTCGGGGGGCGCGTGGAGCCACGTATCGATGACGGGTTCCGGGTGTTCCGGTGGTCGCACGATCCGTACGTGCGCAGCGAGGCGAACCACTATCACCTGTGGCTGGAGGAGCACTTCCCCGGGGTGCTCGATGAGGCGATGGCCCGAGGCGGGGCGGCCGCCATCGACAATCTGCCCACCGAGCAGCACTACAGCCGGTGGATCGGCGAGGAGACGATCGAGTACCTCACCACCGGGCGGGAGAAGGACAAGCCGTTCTGCTTCGTGGTGAACTTCTTCGACCCGCACCACGGGTTCGGCTCGCCCTCGGACTACCGGGCCAGCTATGACGCGCAGTCTCTGCCGGCGCCGGTGACCTCGGACCTGAGCACCAAACCGGACATCTACACCGAAGCCTCGCAGCGGTCCTATGCCGGGCACGACACCGGCTTCGCCGAATGCACCGAGGAGGAGATCCAGGACATCATCGCCCACTACTACGCGATGGTCACCCTGATCGACGACGAGGTCGGCCGGATCCTCGACGCTCTCGACGCCGAGGGCCTGGCGGAGGACACGATCGTCATCTTCACCAGCGACCACGGGGAGATGCTCGGCGATCATCAGATGCTGCTCAAGGGCCCGATGATGTTCGACTGCTCCGTCAAGGTGCCGCTGCTGGTGCGCTGGCCGGGGCAGATCCCGGAAGGGACCGTGCGCGAGGAGCTGGTGGAGTGGATCGACCTGGCTCCCACGGTGCTCGCCAGCGCGGGCGTGGATCCGCTGCCGCGACAGCAGGGACGCGACCTGGCCCCGCTGTGGAATGACGGGCAAGGCGGCTCGACGTGGGAGGACCGGGACTGGGTGCTCTCGGAGTACCGGAACAGCTGCTGGCCCTACGACCCGCCCGTGCACACGACCATGGTGCGCCAGGGCAGCTGGAAGATTGTCGTCCATCACGGGCCACCGGCGACTACCCGCTCGCGCGACGGCGAACTGTATGACCTGGCGGCCGATCCGCATGAGCAGATCAATCTCTGGCACGACCCGGAGGCGGCCGGGCGTCGGCTGGAGATGGAGCGCACGGTGCTGGATGTGCTGGTGGCCACCGAAGAACGCTCCCGGGTCCGGCACGCCGCCTTCTGAGGGCTGGCCTCAGCCACACCCCGTCACGCACGCAGAAGGCCCCCGCTCAGTGAGCGGGGGCCTTCGTGTTGTAGCCCCGACCGGATTCGAACCGGCGCTACCGCCTTGAGAGGGCGGCGTCCTAGGCCACTAGACGACGGGGCCGAGCATACAAAGAGAATCGTACCGGACTCCGGGGAGCGACCCGGGACGATTCTCCGCTGGGGTACCAGGACTCGAACCTAGACTAACTGTACCAGAAACAGTCGTGCTGCCGATTACACCATACCCCATGGTGTCAAGGCCTTCACATTCCGGGGTTCTCACACTGATTCTGAGGACCCGTGGCGTGAACGCCGTGCCGACGTGAAACTGTACCGGAACTCCACGCTCGCGCCCAAACTCACGCGAGTGTGCGAGGTCACAGCACCCCCGGGGCCATCATGGAACCATGGCTGAGCGCATCGCACGACACGTTCTCATCTCCGGCCGCGTGCAGGGCGTAGCCTTCCGGGCTCACGCACGCCGACGTGCCGAGCGGCTCGAAGTCGACGGCTGGGTGCGCAACCTGAGCGACGGTCGCGTCGAGGCCTGGGCGGAAGGCGCACCGGACGTCGTCGGGAGCCTCCTTGACTGGCTGGCCACCGGGCCGCCGAGCGCCGAGGTGACCGGCACCCAGATCACCGAGGAGGACCCGCAGGGACTCTCCTCGTTCGAGATCCGACGCTAGGGTGCCATCGGTTGATCGGCGTCATGATCCGGTCGATCTCCGGGTGACCAGCTCCGGCGGCACCAGCGTGACCTCACGGGAGCGGGGCTCGGCACCGTTCACCCGGTGCATCAACCGGTCGACCGCGGCGCGACCGACCTCCCCGGCCGGCAGCCGCACGGTCGACAACGGCGGCTCCAAGAACTCCGCGAACGGGTAGTCCCCAAACCCGACCACCAGCGTGTCTTCCGGACATCGCAGACCCCGCTCGCGGAGGGCGCGGTAGAGCCCCAGCGCGAAGTAGTCGTTGCCCACGACGCACCCGTCCGGCCGGTGACCGCGCGCCAGCAGGTCGACGGTCACGCGATAGGCATCTCCCGCCTGCCACGGGAGCGCGGCGCGATCATTGCGCCGAGTCGGCACCATGATCACCTGGCGGTCGTCGAGCGGGAGCGAAGCGTCCACGAGAGCATCCCGGAAGCCCTGGATGCGTTGGTCGATCGTGGTGATGGGCAGGTCTTCCTCGAGCATCACGATCGATCGGGCCCCCTGCGCGATCACATGGGAGGTCGCCGCATACGCACCCGCATGGTTGTCGGTGGCCACCGTATCGACGTCGAGATCGTCCAGGCGCCGATTGACCACGACGAGCGGGATCCCGGCGCGCTCAACGGCCGGCCAGGGGTTCGTCTCCCCCTGCACCGGGACCACGATCACGCCGTCCAGCCCGGAGCGGATCACGTTCTCGGCGGCGGCCTGTTCCCGAGCGGTCGACTCCTCGCTGAGGAACAGGACGATGTGATAGCCCTCCTCGGCCGCGCGTTGCTCGATCGCGCTGATGAGCTCGGCGTAGAACGGGTTCGAGACGTTCGTGATGACCAGACCGATGGTGCGCGGGCCGCCGAGGACGAGCGAGCGCGCATGCACGTTGGGCACATAGCCCAGGCGCTCGGCAGCACGTCGGATCGTCTCGCGAGACTCCGCGCTCACGCCGGACTCGCCACGGAGCGCCCGCGAGACCGTGTTGACCGATACTCCGACGGCGTCGGCCACGTCCCGTAGGGTGCGCCGCCTGCGCGGCGCACCCGTCCTGATCTCGTCATCGTCCACTAAGCACGTCCGGTTCAGTATCACGGCTCACGCGAGGCGAGCCTCGGCGGCTACGTCAACTCTTCAGGGCCAGGTAGATCCGCACCTTCACCGAGCCCCCGGTCATTGTGCCGCGAATGCGCAGCCAATGGCCGTATTCGCGCACCGGCCAGGTGGTCAGCTCGCCGGACACCTGCCGCAGATCGTCGAGATCGACCCAGGTGAGCCCGTCCGGAGAAACCTGGGTGGTGAGCTCCACCTGGGGGTCACCCTCGGTGGACAGGATCTGGAAGAACCAGCGTGCCTCTCGCGTCCATCCGGTCTCGAAGGGCTCGGTGGCGAAGTCGCCGGAGAGGGTCGTGTTCCGCTCGAGGATCGCGGTCTGGGATTGCAGCATCACAAGATCACCAATCGGCTGAGATGACGACAGAGTCGAGGAACAGGAAGTTGCGGACGCCGGAGAGCGTCCGGACCGAGAAGTAGAAGTTGAGCAAGTTGTCCAGGGACTCGTAGGGCTCGTCGTAGACAGGGACGGGAACGTCGCTCATGTCGATGATCCGGTCGTTCAGCTGAAACTCGACGTTGCGACGCTTCTCGGTGTCGACGAGCCACCGCACGTAGTGCCAGTTGACCTTGGTCGGAACCTCGTTGAAACACATCTCGATCGGATCGCCGAGGTAGCGCCAGTCGTTCGGATCGGGGGCGGTGAAGTCGGCAGCGTAGGGCAGCGCGAACTTCCCCTCGAGATGCTCCTTCGGTGTGGGCTCCGGCACGACCGGGTAGGACAGCCGGCGCACGAGGTTGCCGTCGGCATCGGTGTTCTGGAACCGAGCAACCGTGTGATATCTCCTGCCGCCGTCACCACAGAGGTCCGTCGCCACCGTGAAGGCCCCGAACTGCGCCTCGGACGGGTGTAGGTTGCCGTCCCAGGCAACGTCGCCGTACTGGTCACGCTCGGCATCGCCGCCCAGCTGAGCCTCCGCCTTGTAGGTCAGGTAGGCCTCGATCTGCACCAAGCCGCGACCGGCCATGGTGAGGCGACGGATCGCGGTCGCCGTGTGCCCCGGGTACGGACGTGTGGCGAGCTTGAGCGAGTAGGTGCCCGTCATCGCACCGTGGGTACCGGTGTCGAAGAACGTCGCGTTCGACAGCTGTGGCGTGCGGAAGTCGCGCATATGCGCGTCGACCGTGTCGAGGTCACCCCGGCCGTTGAAGTTGCCGATCAGCTCGGTCCAACCGTTGGTGCCCTCGTTGAAGTCATCGAGGGCGAGGATGCGGGGCAGCGGGTTGTACTTCGACAGACGGACATCGCTGGCACGGATCGCATCGCGCATCGCCGCGCGCAGCGAGTCGGTATCGACCGAGGTCACCATTCACTCCTTGCTTGCCGTACAGGCGTAGGGTCGCCGGCGTCCGCCGGTATCGGCACATTAGCGTTAATGCTTCATGCGCACAACCTTCAAGGCAAACTGCTTCAAACTCACTGTTGACGGCATCTCTTCGCCCTGCAAGACTGCATGAACGCTAATGTTCATTGGCGACACACACGAAGGGTGCTCAAGGAAGAACACATGCCGCTCATGCCGATCTGCCCGCTCGAGGACGAGTGATGGGCGCCTACCTGGCCCGACGACTCATGTTCTCGGTCTTCATCCTGTGGGGCGCCGTCTCGATCATCTTCGTGGTGCTTCGACTCGTCCCCTCGGACCCGGCACGCCTGATCCTGGGATCAGACGCCACCGAGGCGGAAGTCGACGCTCTCCGTGACGAGATGGGCCTGAACGACCCGCTCTTCGCCCAGTACGGGACATACCTGGGCGATCTGCTCCGTCTCGACTTCGGAGACTCCTACCGGCAGCAGCGCGACTCCTTCGAACTGGTGATCGAACGACTCCCGGCCACCTTGGAGCTCGCCCTGGTGGCGATGGTCATTGCGCTCGTGATCGGCATCCTGCTGGGCGTGCTCGCAGCTCTGCGAGTCAACCGGCTCACCGACCGGATCATCTCGGTCGGCTCCTTGTTGGCTCAGTCGCTGCCCTCGTTCTGGATCGGCATCGTGTTCATCCTGATCTTCGCCCGTGGACTGGGAGTTCTCCCGAGCGGTGGCACCGGTTCACCCGCACACATGGTCCTGCCCGCCATCACCCTGGCGATGCCGATGCTCGCGATCCTGATCCGGATGACCAGGAGCGGACTGCTGGAAGTGATCCATGAGGGGTACATCCAGACGGCACGAGCCAAGGGGTTGAGCGAGCGGGTCGTGATCTTCCCGCACGCGATCCGCAATGCGCTGATCCCCATCGTCACGATCGTCGGGTTGCAGTTCGGTGGGCTGCTCGCCGGATCGGTGATCGTGGAGATGGTGTTCAGCTGGCCCGGCATCGGCCGCCTGCTCATCGAGTCGATCGGCCAACGTGACTACAACGTGGTGCAGGCGTCCGTCCTGGTCATCGCAGCCGGGTTCGTGTTCGCGAACCTGGTGGTCGATGTGCTCTACGGCTACCTCGATCCGCGAGTGAGGTTAGTATCCCGATGACCGCACGAACCACTGAACCCCAGGTTGCTCCTGCAGCATCCGGTGCCGCCACGCGCCGTGGCCGGTCGAACACGGTGGGACGCAAACGCATCATCGGATGCCTGATCGTGATCGCCTGCTATGTCCTCATCGCGCTGATCGGGCCGCTGCTGATGCAGTACGACCCCGTACGCACGTTCACCGAGGATCGACTCCTCCCTCCAGGGAGCACTACGTCCCAGGGGACGGTCGCACTGTTCGGTACCGACCAGGTGGGCCAGGACATCCTGGCTCAGATGATGCTCGGCGCACGCGTCTCGATCACTGTGGGCGCCGGCACCCTGGCGCTCGCCGGCTTCATCGGCGTCACCATCGGGCTCCTGGCAGGGTATCGCGGCGGCTGGCTCGATTCAGTGCTGATGCGGTTGGCCGATATTCAGCTCTCCTTCCCGTCGATCCTGCTCGCCATCCTGATCGCAGCGGTTGTCGGCCCCAGCGTCGTGAACGTCATCGTGGTCCTCGCGATCACGAACTGGGTGACCTTCGCGCGCGTCACCCGGGGGCAAGTTCTCACGGTGAAGAATCGCGAGTACGTCGACGCGGCGCGCACCCTCGGTGCCCGGCATCTGCACCTCGTTCTACGCACCATCTTCCCGGCCTGCCTCGCGCCGATCCTGGTCGTGGCCACCGTCGAGCTCGGGCAGGTCATCCTCGCGGAGGCATCACTGTCCTTCCTCGGGCTCGGCGTACCGACTGGCGTGCCGAGCTGGGGCACCACGATTGCGAACGGCCGCTCGTACCTCGGCGACGCCTGGTGGATCTCCACACTCCCCGGTCTCGCCCTCGCCACCCTGGTCCTCACCTGCGGGGTGCTGGGCGATGCGATGCGGGACCGCTACGACCCGAAGATGAGGAGCCTGTGATGGGCGCCACCAAGTCGGCACCGTTGCTGTCCGTGGACGGTCTCACCGTCGAGTTCTCCACGCGGGCCGGGTCCGTCCGCCCGCTCGACGGGATCACCTTCGACATCGCTCGGGGTGAGACCGTCGCCCTGCTGGGCGAATCGGGCAGCGGCAAGTCGGTCACCGCCCAAGCCGTCATGGGTTTGCTCCCGCAGCCCGCTGGTCGAATCACGAGCGGTCGCATCACCTTCGACGGCGAGGAGCTCACCGCGATGTCGCCGGAGAAGGTCCGCGCCCTCTGCGGTACCCGCATCGCGATGATCTTCCAGGATCCGCTGAGCTCGTTGAATCCGGTCTTCCGCATCGGCTCCCAGGTCGCCGAACCGCTACGGCGGCGCCTGGGAATGCGCAAACCGGATGCGATGCGGCGTGCCCTGGAGCTGCTCAGGCGCGTTGGTATCCCCGACGCCGAGCGTCGGATGCACCACTATCCGCACCAGTTCTCGGGTGGTCAGCGCCAACGCATCATGATCGCGATGGCGCTCGCCCTCGATCCGGACCTCCTCATCGCCGACGAACCCACCACCGCCCTCGATGTGACCGTGCAGGCACAGATCATGCAGCTATTGAGCGACCTGCAGGCCGAGCATGGGATGGCGATCTTGTTGATCACGCACGATCTCGGCGTGGTCGCTGATGCGGCCTCGCGCGCCGTGGTGCTCTACGCCGGACGGGTCGCCGAGGAGGGGCGGATCCGTGACGTCTACGACAACTCCGCACACCCGTACACCGAAGGACTTCTCGCCTCGATCCCGCAGGCCGATCACGGTGGGGGGCAGCTCCGCTCCATCACGGGAGCGCCACCGAACCCGCTCACGTTCCCGCAGGGGTGCCGATTCCATCCGCGATGCCCCTACGCGCAGGAACGCTGCCGTGACGAGCGGCCCGAACTGCGCCATCCCACGGGTTGGGCGTCGGATCAGGCGGCCTCATGCCACTTCACCGAGGAGGTGCTCCAGCATGGCTGAACCCCTGCTGCGCGTCCGTGACCTGGTGACCACCTACCCGATCCGATCGGCACTGCTACGACGCAAGGTGGGTGAGGTGCGCGCCGTCGACGGGGTGACCTTCGATGTGGAGCGTGGACAGACGGTGGGCCTCGTAGGCGAGTCCGGCTCCGGCAAGTCGACGCTCGCTCGCACCATCGTCGGCCTCGAACGCGCCGAATCGGGATCCATCGAGTTCCAGGGACAGAATCTCGTCCGGCTGTCCGCGGCACAGATGCGCCCGCTGCGGCGGGACATCCAGATGGTCTTCCAGGACCCGTACACGGCGCTCAATCCTCGCCTCACCGTCAGACAGATCCTGTCCGAAGCGTGGCGGATCCACCCCGACCTCCTCGCCGAGGACGAGTGGGACGCCGAGGTGGTGCGGCTCCTCGATGTCGTGGGCCTCGACGCACAGTACGCCGACCGCTACCCGCACCAGTTCTCCGGTGGCCAGCGCCAGCGCATCGGCATCGCCCGGGCGCTCGCCGTCAAGCCCCAGCTCATCGTCTGCGACGAGGCGGTCTCGGCGCTCGACGTCTCCGTCCAGGCCCAGGTGCTCAACCTCCTCGACGATCTGCAGCGGGAGTTCGGCCTCACTTACCTGTTCATCGCCCACGATCTCTCCGTCGTCCGGCACATCAGCGACGACGTCATCGTCATGAATCAGGGATCGGTCGTGGAGCACGCGCCCACCGAGGACCTGTTCGCCGACCCGCAGCACGACTACACCAAGGCCCTGCTCGCCGCAGTACCCGTAGTACGCCCCTGGCTGGAGGGCAGTACGCCATGACGACGATCCACCTGGTCCGACACGGCGAGGCCGTGTGGAACGCCGAGGGCAAGTACCAGGGGCAAGCCGATTCCGGGCTCACCGAACTGGGCCACGAGCAAGCACACAGTGCCGCCGCATGGCTGCGTGACTCGTTCCCCCGCATCGACGGGGTCGCGTGTAGCGACCTGCCCCGGGTGCGGGACACGGCCGCCCCGTTCCTGACAGCGATTGGCCACTCCCCCCAGGTCGACTCGCGGCTGCGGGAGATCGACGTCGGATCCTGGGCGGGCCGGACCTTCGAGGAGGTCGCGACTGCAGAGCCCGCGTCCGTCGCGGCCGCGGCGCGCGGCGAGGACGTGCGCCGTGGTGGAGGAGAGACCTTCGCCGAACTGCGCCGGCGGGTGGTCGCCGCATTGGACGAGCTTGTCGCCTCGCACCAGCCGGGAGCCACCCTCGTGGTGTTCACCCACGGCGGTCCGATCCGTGTCGCCACCGCCGCTGCCCTGGGGGTGCCCATACCGGGTCACCACCCGATCGGTTCCCCGGACAACTGCTCGGTCACCACCCTCGCCTGGAACCCCAGGCGACTCCTCGCCTTCAACCAGCAGACCATCGGCACCCGCTAGGCGCCGAGCGCCACCACAGACCAGGAGACCCGATGCCCCTGACCTCCACCACCTTCGTCGCCCAGACCCACAACCTCTGGGGTGATCATGCCGCCGAGCAGCGTCGAGCGCCGCTGGACGCGCTGTATCGCCACCGGCAACCCGATCTGTTGGCGACCCAGGAACAGCGGTCGTGGTCGCGGGACCTGATCGACGCGGCCATGCCCGAGCATTCCCGCGTCATCGACGAGTTTCCGGGATGGGCGACGCAGAGCTGTCTCTGGTGGCGTCGTGAGCTGTTCGAGTATGTCGAGCACGGCGCGGACGACGTCGGAATCCTCGCGCCGGACGCCCGGCTGTTCTGGGTGCGCCTGGCCACCGCCGACGGACCGGTGCTGTTCAGCGTGGCCCACCTGACGTGGCCGGGCCACCCTCAGGAACAGGAGACAGGCACCAACCAGCGAACTCCGCAAGCGGCCGCCATCGCGGGCCGGCTCGCCGAGCTCGCCGATGGGGCCGCGTGTCTGTTCGCCGTCGACATCAACGACATCGGCCCACCGAACTGGGAGCTCGGCAACAGCGGCTTCCTCGACTCGTTCACCGCGTTGGGCCGGCACGCACCGGTCACGCATCCCGTTGTTCCCAGCGGCTTCGAGGAGTCGGTCGGCACACGTCTGTCCCCTCTCGCCTCGCCGAGGAAGGCGATCGACTGGATCTTTCTGCGCGGCCCTGTCCGTGCACGTGCCGCCGAGGTGGTCGAGTTCTTCCACCGAGGCGTCGCTCCCAGCGACCACTACCCGGTGGCCGCCACGCTCACCCTCACCCGGGACTGAACGCACAGCGCTGGTCCCGAGTCTGATCGAAGGAGATGCAAGATGGGAATCACCAGACGTCACGGCGGTGTCGCCGCAGCCGTGCTGGCCACGGCACTCACCGTTGTCGGCTGCACGACGACCACCGAGGGAGGTGACAGTGAGACGGCTCCGCAGGAACTCACCTACGTCCCCGCGTTCTTCCCCGTGTCCCTGGATCCGCACAACTTCCCGGCTGAGGAAGGCACACAGGTCGCCGCTCAGCAGACACTCGAAACACTCGTCACCTACAACGATGGCGAAGCACAACCACTACTCGCCGAGTCGTGGGAGTACTCCGACGATGAGCTCACGCTCACCTTCCAGCTACGTGACGACGTGTCGTTCAGCGACGGCACGCCCTTCACCGCCGAGGATGCGAAGGCATCCCTGGACCGGCTGATCGAGCTCGACAAGGCACTCGCGCCGCTGTTCGCCGCGGTCACCGAGACACGCGCGGACGAGGACCACACGTTCTCCATCGTCACGAGCGAACCGCTCGGAACTCTTCTCGCCTCGATGTCGCTCGTCTTCATCGGCCAGGCCGACGCCATGGACGAAGAGGCCTACTGGCGGGCCCCTGTCGGCACCGGACCGTTCATCGTCGACGACTACGTCGCCGACGACCACGTGACCTATTCACGCAACGACGACTACTGGGGCGAGGCCGCCCAGCTCGACACGCTCGAGATGGTGAGCATGCCGGAGGTCGCCGCCAGGATCACCGCACTGGGAACCGGCGAGGTCGATGTGATCTCGTCGATCCCGCCCGACCAGGTCGCCGGCGTCCAGGATCAGGACGGAGTCGAGTTCATCCAGGACGCCGGCTATCTCTACTACTTCATCTGGTTCAACCACAACGAGGAGCCGTTCGACGATCAGCGCGTCCGCCAGGCGATGTGGCACGCGGTCGACGTCGAGGGCATCGTCTCCGACCTCTACGGCGACGGCGCCACGGCGGCGACCGCCCCGATCCCACAAGCCGCGTTCGGTTCGGCCGACAACGGACTGTACGAGTACGACCCCGACCGCGCCCGTCAATTGCTCGCGGACGCCGGATTCCCGGACGGCTTCGAGACCTCGATGCAGTGGCCGCGGGAAGGTGGACCGAACATCCGCTCGCTCGGCCAAGCCTTCATCTCGGCGTGGGCCGAGGTGGGGATCGACGTGGAACCTCTCGAGAAGGAACGCGCCAGCTGGCTGGAGGACTTCGGATCCATGAACTGGGACCTCAACCTGCAGACCAACACCACCGCCACCGGTGACGCGGACTTCACGCTGAATCGTCTGTATACGTGCGAGGCCGACCGCCTGGGCTACTGCAATCCGGAGCTCGACGACCTCCTCGCCCAAGCGCGCTCGTCGTTGGACCCGGACGAGCGGAGCACGCTCTACGACCAGGCGAACGAGATCATGTGGGAGGAAGCCCCCGGCATCTTCCCGGCGGACATCCAGAACAACCTGGCGTACGGCTCGCAGGTCCAAGGCCTGGAGCTCCCCCCGAACAACCGGCCGTACTTCTCCACCGTCTCGATCGAGTGAAATGTCGCCAGTCTGTAGCGGGCCGCCCGCTACAGACTGGCGCGCAGCGCCCGCAACCGGGCGAGTGCGGACTCCTTGCCGAGGATCTCGATGGACTCGAACAGCGGAGGTGAGACCCGCCGTCCGGTGATCGCCACCCGCAGCGGCGCGAAGGCGAAGCGCGGCTTGATACCCATCTCCTCCACCAGCACGGCCTTCAGGGCCGCCTGCTGCGGCTCCGGCGTCAGGTCCTCCAGCCCTTCCAGTACCCGGATCGACCGGTCGAGCACCTCGGCCGCCTCCGGCCGCAGCGCGGCGCGGGCCTCCTCGTCCACGACCACGGCGTCGTCGGCGACGAACAGGAAGCCCAGCATCCCGGGTGCCTCACCGAGCAGGGTCATGCGCTCCTGCACCAGCGGTGCGGCAACGGTCAGCAGCTGCTGGTGCTCCGCCGTCAACTCCTCGAACGTGGCCGCGGGAACCACGCCGGCCTCGTGCAGGTACGGCACCAGCCGGGCGCGGAAATCCTCGGCGGGGAGCAGCCGCAGGTGGGCGGCGTTGATCGCCTCGGCCTTCTTCTGGTCGAAGCGCGCCGGGTTCGGGTTCACGTCGGAGACATCGAAGGCGGCCAGCATCTCGGCCTGGGTGAAGATGTCGTTGTCCGGGGAGATGCTCCAGCCCAGCAGCGCCAGGTAGTTGAGCAGACCCTCGGGGATGAAGCCGCGCTCGCGGTGCAGGAAGAGGTTCGACTCGGGGGCACGCTTGGAGAGCTTCTTGTTCCCCTCCCCGGTGACCATCGGCAGGTGCCCGTAGCTAGGCACCCGCTCAGCGATCCCGAGCTCGGTCAGCGCCCGGTGCAGGGCGATCTGCCGCGGGGTGGAGGAGAGCAGGTCCTCCCCGCGCAGCACGTGCGTGATCCGCATCAGCGCGTCGTCGAGGGGGTTGGTGAGGGTGTACAGCGGCTGCCCGTTGCCACGCACGATCACGAAGTCGGGCACCGAGCCGGCGGCGAAGGTGACCTCGCCCCGCACCAGATCGGTGAAGGTGATGTCCTCGGCCGGCATCCGCAGACGCAACACCGGCGTGCGGCCCTCAGCAAGGAATGCCGCCTTTTGCTCCTTGGTCAGGTCGCGGTCATAGCCGTCGTACCCGAGCTTGGGGTCGCGGCCGGCGGCGCGGTGGCGGGCCTCGATCTCTTCCGGGGTGGAGAACGACTCATACGCATGCCCGGAGGCGAGCAACTTGTCGGCGACATCGGCGTAGATCGCCGCGCGCTCGGACTGCCGGTACGGTCCATCCGGCCCACCGACCTCGACGCCCTCGTCCCAGTCCAGACCGAGCCAGTGCAGCGCGTCCAGGAGCTGGTCATAGCTCTCCTGGCTGTCCCGCGCGGCGTCGGTGTCCTCGATCCGGAACACGAACGTGCCGCCGTGGTGGCGAGCCTGTGCCCAGTTGAACAGGGCGGTGCGGATCAGCCCGACGTGCGGGGTCCCGGTGGGCGAGGGGCAGAAGCGGACGCGCACGTCGGCGCCGGAAACGGGAGTCGTCATGATGGCTCCCAGCCTACTGGTGCGCGGCCTCAGTCTTCCGCCCGGCCACAAACCACAAGATCGGTCCCACCACCGGCGCCAGCACGATCAGCGCGAACCATGCCACCTGCAGCAGTCCCCGCAGCCCCGGGTGGCGGACGGCACTCACCAGAGCCACCACCATCAGTACCAGCGGCAGAACTATCACCAGCGTGAAGGTCACGTCGAAACCGACAGCCATCCGTCCCCCATCCTCGTCCCTCTCACCCACCGTAACCAGACCCCACCAGCCCCGGCAACGCTCAGGTCCGTCGAATCAGTGCGCTCCCATCGCGCCCCGCGCCCGCTCCATCACCTCCGCGATCGTCACGACCCGCCCCTGCGCGGACGACCTCACCGCCGCCTCGACCATGGCGATGCTGAGGACATTCCGGTGCCCCGCCGTCGCCGGCTCGATCCCCATGCGCACACAGGTGACGAACTCGGCCAGCGACCCGGCGATCTCCTCGGGCACCTCCCGCTCGGGAACAGGCAGCGACGCACCATCCGGGGCATACGCCGTCGGGGCGTGGTCACCATCCCAGTGCACTCCCCCGCCGGCTGCCCCGAGGTTCCACACCCCGTTCCAGGACGTCTCCGGGTGAGGCCCGCACCAGGTGCCGGTGTAGGAGAAGGAGGCTCCGCCGTCGAAGGTGAACATGGCTGTGGCCACGGCGTTGCCGGCAAACCAGGACCAGCTCGGGTTGGACGATTCGCAGTAGACGCTCACGGGGTCGGCGCCCATCAGGTCACGCGCGAGATCGAACTGGTGGATCGCCATGTCCACGATCAGCGGCTCGGCCATCTCCTCGCGGAACCCACCGAACCGGGGCGCCCGGGCGAACTCACACCGCGCCGTCTCCACCTGCCCAAGGCTGCCGAGAACCTCCCGCAACGAGGCCAGGTGGCGGTAGTAGCGCCGCGACTGGGAGATCATCAGCAGCTGCCCGGCACGCGCGGCCGCGTCGATCATCGGCAGGCACCCGGCCACCGACTCCGCCATCGGCTTCTCGCACAGCACCGGCAACCCGAGCCCGAGGGCCTCGAGGTTCACCGGCAGGTGCGCGGCCGGCACCGTCACATTCACGACGGCGTCCGGCGCCTGGGCAGCAGCCAGCTCCGTCAGCGAGGTACTCACCGGGGCGTCAAGGTCCGTGGCACGTAATGCAGCGGCAGCGGCTTCGGTGTCCAGGTCCACGAGTCCGACCAGCTGGACATCTGGGTTCGCGGCGATCGTGTGCAGCCACGCGCGGCCCATGCTGCCAGCGCCGACCTGAATGAGGCGCAGGGCCTTCACTCGGACTCCTTGATGGCACCCGTGTACCCATGGCCGGTGAAGAACTCGCCGGACTCGTAGCGCAGCAAGGTAGGTGTGGTGCGCTCCGGCCGCACCGTGCGGGCCCAGGCGACGCCGTTCGCGATCACCTTGCGGACGTGCTCGTGGTGGTAGACGGGGAAGTCCTGGTCGCCCGGGGAGAAGAAGAAGATCTTGCCGTGGCCGCGCTTGAAGGTGCAGCCGGAACGGAACACCTCTCCCCCGGTGAAAGAGGAGATGAAGATCAACTCGTCGGGCGCCGGGATGTCGAAGAACTCCCCGTACATCTCCTGCTGATCGATGATGATCGGGTTCGGCACGCCCTGGGCGATCGGGTGCGTCGGGTCGACGGTCCAGACGAGCTCGCGGTCCTCCTCGCTGCGCCAGCGCAGCGTGCAGCTGGTGCCCATCAGCTTGCCGAAGATCTTCGACCAATGGCCCGAGTGGAGCACCAGCAGCCCCATCCCATCGAGCACATGCCGGTGCACCCGCTCCACGACGTCGTCGCGCACCTCCCCGTGGGCGGCGTGCCCCCACCAGACCAGGACGTCGGTGGCGGCCAGGACCTCCTCGGTGAGACCGTGCTCGGGGTCGTCGAGAGTCACCGTGGAGACCTGCGCCGCAGGCAGGTTCTCCCGGATCCCTGCAGCGATGGCCCCGTGCATACCGTCCGGGTAGATCTCCGCCACGTGCGGCTCGATCTGCTCATGCCGGTTCTCGCCCCAGACGAGGACGTTGAGGGACTGCGCGTCGGTCATGGTTGTGTTTCCTTCGGTAGTAGTTCTCATTTGACCGCACCGCCGGTGGCTCCGGCGGCGATGTACTTCTGGGCAGCCACGAGCAGCACGATGGCCGGAGTGGCCGAGAGCACCGCCGTGGCCATCACGGCACCCCAGTTCTGCACCTGCGTGCCCAGGTACTGATAGATGCCGAGCGTCACGGGCCGGATCTCGTCGGTGGTGGTGAGGGTGAGCGCGAACAGGAAGTCACTCCAGGCGAACAGGAACGTGAACAGCCCGGCGGTGATGATCGCGTTACGGCTCACGGGAACCACGATCCACAGGAACGATCGCACCAGCCCTGCACCGTCCACCCGGGCAGCCTCGATGATCGCCGACGGTACTCCCAGCATGAACGAACGCATGATCAGGATCGCGAACGGGATCGCACTGGTGGAGTTGGCGAGAATCAGCCCGGGGATCGAGTTCAGCAGCCCGAGTCCTTCGTAGGCACTGTAGAGCGCGTTGGCGATCACGATGCCCGGGATCATCTGCGAGATCAGGATCGCCAGCAACGCCAGGCCCACCCACCGGAAGCGGAACTGCGCCAGGGCGAAGGACGCCGGCGCGGCCAGTGCCAGGCTGAAGACCACGGTTCCGAGCGCGATGATGAGGCTCGTGACCAGGTTGGCGCCCTGCTCGCTGATGGCGCGGGCGTAGTTGTCGAGGCTGGGTTGCAGCGGGATCAGGTCTGCGTTGAGGGTGTTGCCCGAGGGCTGCAGCGAGGCGTTGATCATCCAGTAGACCGGGAAGAGCATCACCGCGAGGATCAGCACACCGGCCGCCGTCAGCAACACCTTGCGCAGGTCGATGTCGTCGCCGGTACGACGGTTCTGTTCCGCCGGAGCGGAGGTCGTGGTTGTCATACCTGCCTCCTCATTCGTCCGCCGCGTGGCGCCCGCGGCGCAGGTACACCACCGCGAACACCATCGAGATCACGATCAAGATGTTGCTGAGCGCGGCACCGTGACCGAACTCGAAGTCCACGAACGAGCGTTGGTAGGACTGCGTGGCCAGTGTCTGGGTGGCGTTCGCCGGTCCCCCGCCGGTCAGGCCGAGGATGATGTCGAGGACCTTCAGCGTGTAGACGACGCCGAGGATCAGCACCACCGAGACCACTGGCCGCAGACTGGGCCACGTGATGTACCGGAAGGCCTTCCAGTGCGTGGCGCCGTCGAGGGACCCGGCCTCGTAGAGCTCGTCCGGGATGGCCTGCACGCCGCTGTAGAGCAGGGTGGTGTTGAACGGGATCCCGATCCAGATGTTGACGCCGATCACGGCGATCAGCGCGATCGAGGGCGAGACGAGCCAGCCGATCGGTTCCACACCGAACACCCCGAGGAATCGGTTGAGGATCCCGGAGTCCTGTTCGAGAATCGCACGCCACGTCGCCGAGGAGACGATCAGCGGCAACAACCACGGCAGGAGCAACAACCCGCGCAACGTCGCCGAGAGCGGGAAGTGCTGCTTGAAGAACAGGGCCAGCGCCAGGCCGATGACGAACTGGAACAGGATCGAGCCGGCGGTGAACAGGCCGGTGTTGAGCATGGCCTGCCCGAAGATCGGATCGGTGACCACATCCACGTAGTTGGCCAGTCCCACCCAGGGCGCTTCCCCGGTGAAGAAGGTCTGCAGGCTGTAGTCCTGCAGGCTCATGGTCAGGTTCTTCACCACCGGGTAGCCGAACAGCAGCGCCATGGCGATACCTGCGGGAAGCACGAAGAGGATCTTCCCGATCTCGTCCCCGCGGAGCTTGCGGCGCCGGCGGGGCGGGGCAGGCGATACCTGCCCAGCCCGCGCCGGGGCGTGCGTGAGGGAGCTCATGGCGTCAGCCTCAGCGTGCGGAGGCCTGCGCGAAGGCCTCGTCGGCGCTCGCCTGCCCAGTCAGCGCCAGCTGGATCGCCTCGTAGATCACGGTCGCAGCGTCGGGCCACTCCGGTCCGAGCTGGCCGGTCCGCGAACGGGCGTTGGCCACCTGCTCGGCGAACGCCGCCATCTCCGGACGTTCGGCGAGGAAGTCCTCGGCGAGGTCGGTCCGGGTGGGGATCGTGTACCGCGACACCGCCCAGTCGAGTTGCTGTTCCGGCGTGTTCAGGCACTCGACGAAGTCCACAGCCACCGCCTGGCTGGCTTCATCCCCGGTCACCGGCACGGTCCACGCCTCGCCGCCGAGCGGTGCGACCGGGGTCTGGCTCGGGTCGTTGACGGGGAACTGCACCACGTCCCAGTTCACGTCTGGCATCTCGTTCATCGACGGGATGTTCCACGGGCCGTTCACCATCATCGCGGCGCGACCGGCCATGAACTGATCCTTGGCATCTCCCTGCGACCAGTTGATCACGCTCTCCGATGCTGAACCCGACTCCACCAGGTCCACCCACAACTGCAGCGCCTCGGCCACCTCGGGGCTGGTCAGCTCGGTCTCGTCGCCACCGTTGGTCCACATCGGCGGGAGGAACTGCCAGGAGCCCTCATAGGTGTTGATTGCGCTGAACGAGATCCCGTACTGGTCGCCCTCGGTGAGGGCGGCAGCGGCCTCGCGCAGCTCGTCCCAGGTGGTCGGCGGTTCGACGCCCTCGTCAGCCAGGATGTCGGTGTTGTAGAACAGGGCCAGGGTGTTGGCCACTGGCTGCAACCCGTAGACGTGCCCGTCAAAGGTGGAGGCATCGATCACGCCTTGGGCGAATCCTTCGGTGGAGACGCCGTTCTCGTCGAGCGGGACGAGCGCCCCGGTCTCCGCGATCTGCTGCACGTCCGGGTTGTCGAGCATGAGCACATCGGGCAGTGTCTGCGAGGACGCCTGCTGCAGGACCGTCTGAATGAGGTCGCCACCGGGCACGGTTTCCCGCTCGAGGGTGACCCCCAGCTCTTCGGCGCACCTATCGAGGCCGGCCTGGATGAGCGAGTTGTCCGGATCGTTGTTGTAGTAGTCCAGGACCGAAAGGCTGCTCACCTCGCCCGTGTCCGCATCGGTACCGTCGCCGCCACCCGAACAGGCGGCCAGTACCAGAGCGGCACTCATTCCCCCGGCCGCCATCACCATGTGTCGCTTCACGATCAGCTCCCTTGCTGTTGTCGTTGGTCATCTTCGATCGCGCTTCGGATCGACGACCTTCATGTCGACGACTCGGCGGTTAAGCGCTTAAATGACGTGATGACGATTGTGGAGCGTACGCTCGGGCGCTGTCAAGCAGTTCCCGCGAACCGTCGAACGGAAGCGAGGCCATCGTGGTCACGATGAAGGATGTCGCCGACCACGCAGGCGTCTCGATCGCCACGGTCTCCTTCGTGGTGAACGACACCAAACCCGTCACACCGGCCACCCGGGAACGCATCGAGACCTCGATGGCCGAGCTGGGATACCGCCGCAATGCGGTGGCCCGGGCGCTGGCGAGCCGTCGCACCCGGATTCTGGCGCTCGCCTACCCGGTGCTCGAACGGCCACTGAGCACGGCGTCGGTCGAGTTCTTCACCAGCGCTGCGGCCGCGGCGAGTGCCCGGGGCTACCACTTGGTGATCTGGCCGGTCAGCAATGACGGCCGCGAGCTCGCCGAGCTTGTCGGACAACGGCTCGTGGACGGGGTGCTCCTGATGGAGGTCCAGCTCGACGATCCACGTGTGGAAGTCCTGGAGCGATCGGCCACTCCATTCGCCCTCATCGGACGCACCCGAGACGTCACCGGCATCTGCCACGTCGACATCGATTTCGAGGCGACGCTCCACCATGCGATCGACCACTTGACCGACCTCGGCCACCGTCATCTCGCCCTCGTGCTCGGAGGCAAGGGCGAGCGCGGTTACCGGACCTATGGACCCTTCGTGCGCACAGCGGCTGCATTCGAGCAAGCCCAGATCGAGCGCGACATCCACGGCCGCACGGTCGAAGTCACCTGGTCCGACGATCCCGAATCGCTGGCTCGTCAGGTGTTCGGCGAAGAAGGCACCGACGGCCCCACCGCGGCGCTCGTGCTGAACGACCACACTGCCCTGCGGTTGGTCACCGGCGCCCGCCGGACAGGTCGGCGCGTGCCCGGCGACGTCTCGATCCTCGGCCTGTCCGCAGCACCCGAGACCGGGAGCCTGAGCGACCCCCCACTCACCCTGATGCGCGCGCCCGGTCCCGAACTCGGCCACCTGGGCGCCGAGGCCCTCATCCGCATGCTCGAGGCTGAGGACCCCCTGCCACCCCGGCTGGTGCCGTGCACGTTCGAAGCAGGCGGCACCACGGCACCGCCGCCCCGCTGAGCTCCACTCTCAGCGCCGCAGCACCGGATTCCCGAGCGTCCCGATCCCGTCGATCTCCACCTCGACCCGCTGGCCGGCCTCGATCGGGCCCACCCCGGCGGGAGTGCCAGTGAGCAGCACATCACCGGGCAGCAGCGTGAAGATGCTTGAGGCGTACGCGATCAGGTCCGCCGCCGAGCGGATCATCTGGGAGGTGCGTCCGTCCTGACGCATCTCACCGTCGACGCTGGCGCTGATCCGCAGGTCGGCCGGGTCGAGGTCGGTCACCAGGTAGGGACCCAGCGGGCAGGAGGTGTCGAACATCTTCCCGCGCGTCCACGTCTTGTCCTCGGACTGCACGTCCCGGGCGGTGACGTCGTTGGCGGCGGTGTAGCCGAGGATGACCTGCCCTGCCTGCTCGGCCGAGATGTCCTTGCAGATGCGCGAGATCACCACGGCGAGCTCGGCCTCGTGGTGCACCTCCTGCGACCACGGGGGCAGCACGATCGGGTCATCCGGACCGACCACCGTGGTGTTCGGCTTGATGAACAGCAGCGGCCGCTCCGGCACGTCGTTGCCCAGCTCGGCGGCGTGCTCGGCGTAGTTGCGCCCCACGCACACCACCTTCGAACGTGGGATCACCGGTGCGAGCAATCGGACCGAGTCCACCGGCACGCGCTGCCCCGTCGGGGTGGGCGGGGTATAGAGCGGGTCACCGGTGAGCACCACCAGGTCTTCGCCGTCGAGCACGCCGTACCGGGGGTCCTCACCTGTGGTGAATCGCGCAATCTTCATACCTCAGAGCCTACGGCCAGTAGGGTGCGGAGACTGAAGGAGGTGCGGGTGGCCACGAACAACGAGCGTCCGGCGACGATGGCCGATGTGGCCCGCCGGGCCGGTGTCTCGGTGAAGACCGTCTCGAACGTCGTCAACGGCTACCCCCACATCCGCCCGGCAACGAAGGAGAAGGTCGAGACCGCCCTCACCGAGCTGGGCTACCGGATGAACGTCTCCGCGCGTCACTTGCGCATCCGCCGCACGGGCCTGATCACCCTGGCTGTTCCCGAACTGTCGTTGCCGTACTTCGCCGAGCTGGCTGACGCCGTCATCCGGGAGGCTGACACCCATGGCCTGACCGTCCTGATCGAGCAGACCGGCGGCCGTCGCGACCGCGAACTGGCCGTGCTGTCCGGGTCCAGGCGCCAGCTCACCGACGGGGTGATCCTCTCCCCGCTCGGCCTCGGCCAGGCCGACCGTGCAGCGTTCGAGGTCGACTTCCCGCTGGTCCTGCTGGGCGAGCGGGTCTTCGGAGCGGCTGCGGATCACGTCACCATGAACAACGTCGCCGCCGCCCGCGCCGCCACCTCCTACCTCCTGGAGCTGGGGCGTCGCCGCATCGCGGTGCTAGGACCGGATCCTGCCGATGCCGCCACCGGCTCGGCTGGCCTGCGGCTCGACGGCTACCGCGAGGCGCTCGATTCAGCCGGCGTCCCGTTCGATCCGGCACTCGTGGTGCCCGCCACGCCGTGGCACCGCTCGGCGGGCTCGGACTCCCTCGGCGCCTTCCTGGACGGCGGCACGCCGGTGGACGCCGTGTTCGCGATGAACGACGCCCTCGCCCTCGGTGCGCTCTATGCACTGCACGCACGCGGTGTGGATGTGCCGGCCGATGTGGCCCTGGTCGGTTTCGACGACGTCGACGACGTCCGGTACGCGACCCCCACCCTCAGTTCCGTAGCACCCGGCCGGGATGAGATCGCCCGCACGGCCGTCGCCCTGCTGCGCTCACGTCTGGCCGGCGACGGCGGCCCGTACGTCCGTGTGATCAGCGAGGCCCGGGTGGTGGCTCGCCAGTCCACCGGGTCGGCCGTCGAGCAGGTGATCTCGGTACAGCCGGGCTCACAGGTACCGGCTGACGCGCCGGTCTGAGCGCCATCGCCGGTCGAGCGCGGGGGCCGGGATACACGCGGACCTCGGCGGCCGTGGTCTCATCGCACCAGTGCTTGACCCCCGCCCGCTCACCGTGCACACTGTTTTCTACATCGATGTAAAGCACTCGCGAAAGGTCCTGCGTGCACCGCACCGCCTCCCTCACCCCGCCGATGGGGTGGAACTCCTGGGACTGCTACGGCACCACTGTCACCGAAGACGAGGTCCTCACCAACGCCGCCGTGATGGCCGAGCGCATGCTCCCCTCCGGCTGGGACACCCTGGTCGTCGACATCCAGTGGTACGAACCCACCGCCCGCGCCGGCGGATACAACGACGACGCCCCGCTACTGCTCGACTCCGACGGCGTGCAGATGCCCGTCGAGGCCCGGTTCCCCTCGTCTTCGGGGGGCCGAGGATTCGGCCCCCTGGCAGCACAGGTCCACGAACTGGGTCTGCGGTTCGGTGTTCACCTGATGCGCGGTGTCCCCCGCCGCGCGGTCACCGACCCACGGCCCGTCCCCGGAACCGACGCCACGACGGCGGACATCGCCCTACCCGCCGACCACCCAGCCGCCCGCTGCCCCTGGAACGGGGACAACCTCGGGCTCGACTTCTCCCACCCGGCGGCCCAGACCTGGTTGGACACCCAGATCGACCGGGTCGTCGGCTGGGGCGTCGACTTCCTCAAAGTCGACGACATGCTCTTCCCCTACCACCACGACGCGATCGAGGCCCTGTGCACGGCCGTCTCCCGTGCCGAGGAGCGCCACAGCCGCGACGTCACCCTCTCCCTCTCCCCCGGCACCGACCTCTCCGTCGCTCACGTGACCCACCTGCGCGAGAACGCCGACATGTGGCGCATCTCCGACGATCTGTGGGACCGGTGGGAGGACGTCGCCGACCAGTTCACCCGCTTGGCGCGCTGGGCACCGCACCAGCGTGCCCACGGCTGGGCCGACGCCGACATGCTCCCGCTGGGACGAATCGGCCTCCGTGCCGAACGGGGCGAGCCGCGCGATAGCCGGCTCAGCACCGCCGAGCGCCGCACCATGCTCTCGCTGTGGAACCTCGGCCGTTCACCCCTGTTCATGGGCGGCGACCTGCCCACCACCGACGCGGCCACCCTCGCCGACCTGACCCACGCCGACGTGCTCGCGATCGGCAGGCACTCGGCCGACAACGGCGAACTTCTCCGCGAACGCGACCTGATCGTATGGGGCGCGCGTGGCACGGGCCCGCAGGGTGGCACCCGCTGGGCGGGCGTGTTCAACACCGCCGACGGCGCACGCACCGTCCGCGTGCCGCTCACCTCCACGGGGCTCACCTCACCGAAACTTCCGACCCCGACCACTGTCACCGAACTGTGGACCGGCCGCCGCATCGAGATCGACCAGGCCGATCCCTATGCCGTGCTCGACCTGCAGCTGGACGCCCATGGCGTCGCCTTGCTGTGCGCGACCTGACCTGACCGACCCCACCCCTGCACCCTGGAGAAAGAAGTCATGACCAACGCACGCATCACTCTCGACCCGGCCTTCGCCGTCGGGCCGGTGCGCCGACGCACCTTCGGCTCCTTCGTGGAGCACCTCGGCCGCGCCGTCTACACCGGTATCCACGAACCGGACCACCCGACCGCGGACGAGAACGGCTTCCGGCAGGACGTCATCGACCTCACCCGCGAGCTCGGCGTCTCCACCGTCCGCTACCCGGGCGGCAACTTCGTCTCTGGCTACCGCTGGGAGGACGGCATCGGCCCCGTGGACCAGCGCCCCACCCGCCTCGACCTTGCGTGGCACTCCTCCGACCCCAACCACGTGGGCGTGGACGAGTTCCTGAAGTGGTCGAAGGCCTCGGGCACCGAGCCGATGATGGCCGTCAACCTCGGTACCCGCGGCGTGCAGGAGGCACTCGACATCCTCGAGTACTGCAACGTCCCCGGTGGCACCCACTACTCGGACCTACGGCGCAAGAACGGCGCCGAGGAGCCGTACCGCATCAAGATGTGGTGCCTGGGCAACGAGATGGACGGACCGTGGCAGATCGGGCACAAGACCGCCGAAGAGTACGCGCGCCTGGCCACCGAGACCGCCCGTGCGATGCGGATGATCGACCCGGCCATCGAGCTGGTGGCCTGCGGGTCCTCCGGCTCCGGGATGCCGACCTTCGGTGAGTGGGAACGGATCGTGCTCACCGAGGCGTACGAGGACGTCGACTACATCTCGGCGCACGCCTACTACTACGAGGAGGACGGCGACCTCGCCTCCTTCCTCGCATCCGCCGTCGATATGGACCACTTCATCGACTCGGTGGCTGCCACCGCGGACGCGGTACGCGCCGCACGCAAGCTCACGAAGACGATCCACATCTCCTTCGACGAGTGGAACGTCTGGTACCAGAAGCGTGCCGAGTCCCGCCCGCCGACCGGGGACGACTGGCCGGTGGCCCCCGTCCTGCTGGAGGACCATTACAACGTCGCCGACGCCGTGGTGGTGGGGAACCTGCTCATCTCGCTGCTGCGCCACACCGACCGGGTGCACGCGGCCTCGCAGGCGCAGCTGGTCAACGTGATCGCCCCGATGATGACCGAGCCGGGCGGCCGGGCGTGGAAGCAGACCATCTTCCACCCCTTCGCCCTGACCTCCCAGCACGCCGCCGGCCAGGTGCTTCAGCTGGCGATCGACTCCCCGGGGCACGAGACCGCGAAGTTCGGTGAGGTCGCGGCGCTGGACGCGGTCGCCACCCACGACGCCGAGACCGGCGAGGTCGTCGTGTTCGCCGTGAACCGCTCCACCACCGACGAGCTCACGCTTGCCGTGGACACCTCCGCCTTCGGTGACCTGCGCGTGGTCGAGGCCGTCACGTTGTCCAACCCGGACCACACGTGGCAGGCCTCCGCCGACGACGACTCCTCCGTGGCGCCGCGGCCGAACGAGTCCGCCGCGGTCACCGGCGGTCAGCTCACCGCCGCCCTGGCGCCGGTCTCCTGGTCGATGCTGCGCCTCGCGAAGGCCTGACCCGTACACAAGTGACGGTCCACACCGCCTCCGTGCCACATATGGCACGGAGGCGGTCAGGGACGTCGACTCGATACTGGCTACACCCGGATGAGCAACTCACCGTGCGTGACGGAGAACCAGCCGTCCTCGTGCTCACCCCAGGCCCGCCACGCCTCGGCCATCTCATCCAGCTCGTCGGCGGTCGCGAAGCCTTCCTCGAGGGCGTGGGTGGCGAAGGCGGAGCGCGTGATGCGCTCGGCCCACGAGTGGGACCACCAGAGCCGGTCGTCCTCGCCCGCATAGCACCAGATCCCGGCGCTCGGACTGACGTCCTCGAAGCCTGCCTGGTGCGCCCAGGCAAGTAGACGTCGTCCGGCATCCGCCTCGGCGCCGTGCGCCCGGGTGACCTTGTGATAGACCTCCCGCCAGCGGTCCAGGCCCGGGAACTCCGGGTACCAGCACATGGCGGCATAGTCGGCGTCCCGCACGGCGATGACGCCCCCGTGCCGGGTGACGCGCGCCATCTCCTTCAGCGCCGCCACCGGGTCCGAGAGGTGCTGCAGCACTTGATGCGCATGGACCACGTCGAAGGTGCCCTTGCTGTGGGGCAGTTCGTACACGTCACCCTGCTCGAACTCGATGTTCTCCACCCCGCGCACCTCGGCGAGTTCGGAGGCCTTGAGCAACACATCCTGCGACCGGTCGAGCCCGAGCACCCGACCCGGGTTGACCCGCTCGGCAAGCCCGACGGTGATCGTGCCGGGACCGCACCCGACGTCGAGCACGTCCTGCCCGCGCTCGAGCAGGGGCAGCAGATAGGCAGCCGAGTTCTCGGCTGTCCGCCAGCCGTGGGAGGCGAGCACACTTTCGTGATGCCCGTGCGTGTAAGTGTCGACGCTGCCCATGTCGAGAGTGTAGACCGGTACGTTCGCGCTCACCTGGCGAGGAGGACGGTGAGAACTCCCCTCCCGGCCCGGGCCGAACCGTCAGCAGCACTCGGTAGCCTGGGCCGGTGAGCGATCAACGCACCCGCATCGTCGGGGTCGACACCGCCCGGGGCCTGGCCGTGCTCGGCATGTTCGTCGCCCACCTCGGTCTGGAGCGGGAGGTCGGGCTGATCACCCCGACCGGCTGGTTCTTCGTGGCCGACGGGCGCCCCTCAGCCCTGTTCGCGATGCTCGCCGGGGTCGGGCTGGCATTCATGACCCGCCGCGCCGCCGCCTCCGGCGACCCAGTGGAGTGGAGTCGGCAACGCACCCGTATCCTCAAACGATCCGGCATCCTCTACGCCTTCGGGTGGGTGCTGACGTTCCTGCTCACTCCGGTGGCGGTGATCCTGCCGTCCTATGCGGTGATGTTCGTGCTCGCGCTGCCGTTCCTGCGCCTGCGCACGCCAGCCCTCCTCGGCTGGGCGGCTGCGGTGCTGACGATCGCGCCGCTGCCGGTGCTGGCCGTGCGGCAGGCGATCGGCGAAGGGTCCGGCTTGCGGGCGGTGCCGATCGCCGGGGAGCTGCTCACCGGCTACTACCCGGCGATCGTGTGGCTCGCGTACTTGCTCATCGGGATCGCCGTCGGGCGAGCCAACCTGCGCTCGGTCACGGTGCAGATCAGCCTCGTGCTGCTCGGCACGGCCGCCGCCCTCGCCGGCTACGGTGCCGGCGCCTTCCTCACCTCCCTCACCAACGATCCGGACTCGCTAGCCGCGATGCTGGTGAGCATCGACCCGCACGCCGACTCCGGGGTGGAGATGCTCGGCAACGTCGGGGTCGCCGTCGCGGTGACGGGTCTGATGCTGCTGATCACACGCCCGGGGGCGCTGCGCATCTTGCTCACCCCGGTCAGCGCCACCGGAGCGATGTCGCTGACCGTATACAGCCTCCACATCATCTACATCCGCATCCTCGGCAACGACGCCGTCTGGTACCCGGAGTCGAACTGGCCGCTGATCTGGCTGATCGTCGGGACGTTCGTGTTCGCGACCGCATGGCAGCTCACCCTCGGTAAGGGGCCGTTCGAGCGGGCGATGAGCGCCTTGATCCGCACCGAGCGTGCGCCGAGGCAGCCTCCCCCGCCTCACCCGTACCCACCAGTCCAGCAGCACCCGCCAGTCCAGCACCACACTGCGCCCCAGTACCTCCCGCCCACGCCACCCCAGTACCGCCCGCCTCCGCCACCCCACCCATGACGACCGTCCTCACCCCCACCCAGTGGCACCCGCTCGCCGAGGCGCACGCCGAACGGGCCGATGCCCTCACCCGCGACTACCGCGAGCGCCGCCAGGCCCAGCAACGCCATCCGGTCGAGGACTTCCTGTTCACCTACTACCCCACCAAACCGGCCCAACTGCGGATCTGGCACCCGGGCGCCGGCCGCGCCCTGGCCGAGGCTCCCGAGCACGCTCGACGGCGCTGGTACTCCTCCCGTGACGGTGCGGTGACCCTGAACGAGCGAGCGTTCCTCGCCGAGCGAGGTGACGCTGTCCGGTTCGTGCACGACCTGGTCAGCCGCACCCGCGCCCGGCCGGCCCGGCTGAGCTGTTTCGGCCTGCACGAGTGGGCGATGGTGTACCGCACCGAGGAGGTGCGGCATGCGCAGGTGCCGCTGCGGCTGGGCGCTGCGGGCACCGATGAGGTGGTGCGATCGCACTCGCTGCGGTGCACCCATTTCGACGCCTTCCGGTTCTTCACCGTCCCGGCGATCCCACGCAACGAACGTAGACTCACCCGCACCGACCAGGCGGCGCTGGAGCAGCCGGGATGCCTGCACGCGAACATGGACGTCTACAAGTGGGCGATGAAGCTCGGGCCCGCCGTTCCAGGTGAGCTGCTGCTGGACGCCTTCGCGCTGGCCCGGGACATCCGCGCTCTGGATATGCGCGCCTCGCCCTATGATCTGCGGGACTGGGGCTATGAACCGGTCCCGATCGAGACGGCGGACGGGAAGGCGACCTACGTCGCGGCCCAGCGGGAGTTCGCGGAGCGGGCGAACCGCCTGCGGGACAGAGTGCTGGAGGTCACGTCGTCGCTCCTGCGCACAGCGGCGACGACTCCTGGGTAGAGTGACGGCACCCCAGTGAGGGGCCCGAGGGGAAGGGGAACCGGGGCGGTGCGGAGCGGATCGTGGCGGTGGCCTCGTACGCGCGCCCAGCTGCCATTGATCGCGCTCCTGGCCGCGATGTCCATGCTCGTCACCCTCACCGTGGCGGGGACGCTGACCTACCTGACGATCGCCTCCACCGCCGCGGTCAGGCAGGTGATGGAGCAGGCATCACCCGAGGCCGCCGGTGTGACGCTGCAAACCCGCCTCGCCGACGACGCCACGGGACAGGACGAGCTGCTGCACGAGACGGTGACCGGTCTGCTGCCGGCGGCCGTGGTGTACCGCTCGGTGTCGACGCCGGAGCTGGACGTTCAGGATGCCGGCTCGGGGACGGCCGTAGTGCTGGCTACGGATCAGCACGCCCGTGAAGGTGGTGAGCTGACGGCCGGCGCGTGGCCCGCCACACCCGGCGAGGGGGTACTTCACGCCGATGCTGCGCGAGCCGCCGGGTTGGAGGTCGGCGATACGTTCGCCGTCGGTGCGCAGGCGCTCCCGATTCGCATCACGGGGCTGTGGCAACCGGACGATCCAGCCGCGGCACGCTGGGCAGGTGACGTACTCACGGCCGAGGGTCTCGACCCGGTTCGCCCGCACACCGTCGGGCCGGTGTTCCTGCCAAGTCTGGATCTCGTCGACGTCACTCCCCTGGTGCGCTGGGTGATCACGCCGGCGCCCGACCTCGAGCCGGCCGATCTCGACGGGTGGCAGTCCGGTCTCGCCGAGCTGCGCGAGGTCGTCGACGAGACCGAGGTGCCCGTCCGCGGGCTCATCGTCGAGGGCTCGCTGGCCCAGACTGTGACCGACACCGCGAACGGTCTGATCGCGGTGCGCACGGCCGCCGCCGTCCCGTTGGTGATCGTGGGGGCGGTCTCCCTGGTGGCGCTCTGGCAGCTCGCCGGGCTGCTGGGACTGCTGCGTGCGCCGGAAAGTCGGCTGCTGCTGACCCGGGGCGCCTCCCGGCGCCAGTTGCGGACCGCCGCTCTCATCGAGTCCGCCGGGGTCACCGGTCTCGGCGCGGCCATCGGCACCGGGGTGACGCTCGCGCTCGCAGGAGATCGTGGCGATGACGCAACCGCAGTGGTGCTGCTGGTGGCAGCGGGGGTCTGCCTCGTGGTGACCGCGGTGCTCGTCACTGTGCAGCTGAGCGCCCTGACCATCCATGACGATGCGGCTGTCGTGAGTGGACGGCGCCGCCCGGTGCTGGCCGGCAGCGCTGTCATTTTGCTCATTGGAGCCGCGACGTTCAGCATGTGGCGGTTCGCGCGGAACGGGTCGGCGCTGGTTCCGGGGACGTCCCGGGTCGATCCCCTGGCCGTGAGCGCCCCTGCCTTGATGTTGCTGGCGGCCGCCTTGCTGGCACTCGCGCTGGCCGCCCCGCTCACCCGGGGGTGGGCGCGCTGGGCGAGCCGGCGCCCGGGATACTCCCCGGTCAGTGAAGCGCGCCAGGTGGCCCGTCACCTCCCGGTGCTCGCCGCGCCGGTGGTGCTGGTGATCCTGGCGAGCGCGGTCGCCACGATGGCGGCGGCGTACTCGGGCACCTCCGAGACGTTGCGCACAGTCTCGGCCGGGGTCGCCAGTGGTGCGGACGTCCGGGTCCGCCTCGCCGACAGTTCCGGAGACGAGACCGTCGGGGTGAGCCGGTACGCCGACCTCGACGGGGTCACCCAGGCCAGCGGGGTTCTCACCACCGCAGTGCGGCAGGAGGATTCGCCGGGCACGCTCACAGCCCTACCGGTCGCGCAGAGCAGTGTCATCGCGGCACCTGAAGCGCTCGTGAACCCGGTGGAGATCGCTGAGTCCCTCGCACCCCATCCGGATACTCTCGCCGGGCCGGAGGTCGCAGGCATCGTCGAGGGCAACCTGACCGTCTCGACGACCACGACCGGACCGGACATGTCGATGTTCGCCTACCCGTCGGCCCGTCAGGTCTGGCTCGAGCTCGTCCTCTGGAACGGTACGGAGGCGGTGACGGTGCGTTCCGAACGTGTCAGTGACACCCCTGATGACGGTGCCACGTCCACGGGTTCGGTCGGTATCGAGGTGCCCGACGGCGCGTGGCAGGTGGTGGCGCTTGACGTCCAGTTGGCGGCGCAGTTCGCGCAGACGCGGTACGAAGTCGAGGTGGCCGAGCTGCGCTCCGGTGATGTCGATCTCGGCGCGGCGCTCTCCTCGTGGGACCCGGCGACGCTCCCACTGGCCGGCGAGGGATCGATGCTCGCCGCGGACGCGCGGCCGTTGACGCTCACCGCCGAGGTCGGGCTCCTCTACAGCGGCGATTTCGTCCGCCCCGGCACGGTGACCGTCCGCGCGATGCCGCCACCGCCATCGGGCACCGGTGACGGCCTGCCTGTGCTGGTGACCCCCGGCTGGTCGCAGGCCATCCTCCCCTCCGGCGCGGACGTGACGATCGCGGGCACGCAGCTGCGGTTGCGCGCTGCCGGCGAGATCGCCGTGCTCCCGGGCTCCGTCAGCCATCCACGCGGCGTCCTTGCGGATCTGGCCGGTTTGCAGGAGGCACTGCTGCGCGGTGGCGGGTCGGCGCAACCGGTGAGCGAGGTCTGGCTGGCAGCGGGCGCCCCGGCGGAGGTCAAGGCTCCGGCGGCTGCACTGGCCGGCCCCCGCGCCGAGGTGACGACGGCGGATACGGCACGGGGGACGGACCCTGTCGCGGCCCCCGCACGCATCGTGTTCTGGCTGGCCGCTGCGGGGGCCTTGCTGCTGATGGTTCCCGCGGTGGCAGCGGTCGCCACAGCGCAGGCCACCGCCCGCCGCGGGGAGGTTGTGGTGCTGCGCGCCGTCGGGGTGGGTTCGGCACAGCAGGCCGCCTCCCGCCGCAGGGAGCTGCTGGCGGCTCAGCTGAGCGCTATCGCCGCCGGTGCGGTGGCCGGGCTGGGGACGGCAGCGCTGATGATGCCTGACTTGGTGCGCGCGACCACCCCGCAAGTCACCGCGGCCCTTCCGTTGCCGGTACGGCTGGACATGGCCGGTGGGGCGATCCTGCTGGCCGTCATCACGTCGGTGGTGGTCGCCGTCTCGTTCTGGTACGGACACCGGGTGCGCGCTCAGGTGCTCGACACCACGTGGCGGGAGGAGGTGCGATGAGGTCCCGTCTCCTTACACGGACGATCCGCAGTTCACTGGGCGCGACTCTGGCGCTGGCGCTGCTCGTCAGCCTGGTGACTGCATTGCTGACTGCCTGGCCACGCCTGGAACGGCAGACCTTCACCGCGGAGGTGAACCACTCCATCACCCAGACCCCGCCGACGGTACGGGCGCTGACCGCACAGGTTCCGAACTACCCGTTGACGGCGCAGGCCGGCCTGGCCGAGCTGCAACCGGCCGTGGAACGCACGCTGACCGAAGCCGGACCCGAACTGCGTTCGGCCGCCGGTGGTCCCCGCGTCTCCCTCACCACCGGCCCGGTGCCGATGACGATCCCTGGTGGCGGCACGGACGCCTTCTACGCGATGTCGGTGCGACTGCGCGTCGACCACGGCATCGACCCTTTCATCACCCTGGTGGAGGGAACCTCACCGGCACCGTCGGCCTGGGCGAGTATGGGCACACCGGAGGCGCCGGTGGAGGTGATGGTCGCCGTCGGGACGGCGGAGCGGATGGAGCTCGCCGTCGGCGACACCTTCACCGTTCCGGTGGGCTCAGACGGGTACGTCACCTCCCCCGAGGCGCGGACCGAGTTCGTGATCACGGGTCTCTTCGACGCTGTCGACCCTGATGCGGAGCAGTGGCAGCACCAGCTGAGCACGCTCAGCCCGCGCATCGACGCCGACCCCAACCAGGGCGAGGCCGCGACAGCCATCGTGTACCTGAATCCGGACTTCACGGGGCACATCCCGATGTTCGCGGACGCGGAGCTGTGGGTGCCCATCCATCCGGTGGCCGAGCGCGCGGCGGGGCTCCTGTCCGATCTGCGCGCGTTCACCGCCATCGACCGGCCGCTCGAGGTACGCGGACCCTATGACCAGCCGCGGGTCCGGTTCACCACCGAGCTCGACGAGGTGCTCGAAAGTGCGACCGGGCGGTGGCAGAGCACGTCGACGGTGCTGGCGATGGTCGCGGCGGGGCCGGTGGGCGTGGCGTTCGCGGTCCTGGCGCTGGGCGTACGGCTCCTGGTCGCCCGCCGCTCGACCGCTCTCGCTCTGGCTGCCGCCCGCGGTGGCGCCCCGCACCAGCTGCGGGCCGTGATGGCTGCCGAGGGGTTCGCGTTCAGTGTGCCGGCAGCGGCGATCGGGGCGGGTGCAGCCATCGCCGCCGTACCCGCACCACCGCTGACGACGGTGGAGCTGGCGAGCGACCTGCTGTTGCCGGCCGCCGTCGCACTGGCCCCACCGGTGCTGCTGGCGCTCCTGCCGCTGCCCCGGCTGCGTCCGCACCGGGCCGATCAGCGCCGTGGACGACGGTGGCGGTGGGTGGTCGAGGCGGTGGTGGTGGCCCTGACCGCCGCGGCGCTGTGGCTGGTCCTGGACCGCGGCACCGCGAGCACGGACAGTGGCAGCGGGACCGACCCGTTGGCCGTGACGGCACCGCTGCTGCTGGCGGTCACCGTCAGCATGGTGACCCTGCGGATCTTCCCGCTGGCGGCCAGGGCCGTGCACCGCACCGCCCGGCGAGGGCGTGGCCTGACGGCGTTCCTGGGGTCGGCACGCCTGGTGCGCTCGGGAGGGGCCGGCCTGGTGCCGCTGGTCGCGCTGGCGATCGGGGTGGCCATCGCAGTGCTGGCGACCACCATGCTCACCACCCTACGCGGCGGCGTGGACGACGGTGCCCGCGCAGCCGCGGGTGCCGATCTGCGCCTGACCGGCCCGCCGTTCACCGATGCCGATCTCGCCGCGGTCGCGGACCTGGCAGGGGTTGAGGCCCTGAGCGCCGTGACGACGATCTCCAGCGTTCCCCTGGTCGAGGATGACTCCAGCCGGCGGGTCACGGTCTACGCGGTCGACTCTGCCACGCTGGCACAGGTCCAGGACCAGGTGCCCGGCGCCGTCGAGCTCCCGGAGGGCTTCGACCGGGCCACCGCCGCGGGGGTGCCGGCGCTCGTGTGGTCCGGTCACGACGTGGACACCGGCGGCGAGGTGCGGCTGGCGATGAGCTCCTCGGTGGTGCTGGACGTGCGCGGTGAACCGGCCGCGGCATCCGGGATCGCGAACGCGCACCCGTGGGTGATGGTCGACCTGCACCTGCTGCGGGAGGCCACGGGCGAGAACCTCGTGCCACGGGACGTGCTGATCCAGCTGGCACCGGGCGCGGGACCGGGCGCGACCGACGCGGTGGAGCAATGGCTGGACGGCCGCGGCACGATCGCCTCACCCACTGAGGCGACTGCGGAGTTCCTCGCCTCACCCAGCGCGCGGTCCTTGCAGGCCGGCTTTCTCATCGCGCTGCTGGTCAGCCTGGTGCTGGCGTGCCTGGCCATCGTGCTGGGCCTTCTGCTCGCAGCGCCGGAGCGCCGCCACTTGCTCGGCGTGCTGCGCACCCTCGGAGTCAGCCGTCGCACGGAGGGCCGCCTGGTGGCATGGGAGAGCGTGCCACTGGTCGGCGCCGCGGTGCTGGCCGGAGCCGGCCTCGGGCTGGTGCTCCCGCACCTGGTGGCCGCCGCCGTGGACCTGCGCCCGTTCACCGGGTCAGCGACCCAGCCGGTGTTGCGCACCGACGTGCTGATGGTGCTCGGTGTCCTCGCCATCCTGACGATCGTGTTGACCCTCTGTGTGCTTCTAGCCGGCGCGATGGCGCGCCGGTTGTCGGTATCCGTGCTACGGATCGGAGAATGATGACTGCCCCACGCGCTGACGGCGCCACCATCGAATGCGAGGATCTCGTGCGGATCTATTCCGCCGAGGGTGTCGAGGTGCAGGCCCTGCAGGGTCTGACGCTGCACGTCGCCGCCGGCGACCTGGTCGCGCTCGTGGGCGCCTCCGGATCGGGCAAGTCCACGCTGCTGACGATCCTGTCTGGCCTGGACACCCCGACGGCGGGACGCGCCCGGGTCGGTGGGACCGACCTGCTGACGATGGGCCGGGCCGAGCGGGTCCGCTACCAACGGCACACCGTGGGCTTCGTCTGGCAGCAGACCTCCCGCAACCTGCTGCCCTATCTGAACGGGCTCGAGAATGTGTGTATGCCGATGGCGCTGGCCGGCGCCGTGGACGAGGCCCATGCCGGCCGGCTGCTGGAGCTGCTGGGGGTCGCCCACTGCGCTGGGAAGCGGCCTGAGCAGATGTCCGGTGGCGAACAGCAACGGGTCGCGATCGCGGTTGCATCGGCGAACTCCCCGGCCGTGCTGCTCGCGGACGAGCCGACCGGGGAGCTGGACGAGCACACCAGCGCCGAGGTGCTCGAGGCCTTCCGCCACGTCAACGCCGAGCTCGGGGTGACGGTGCTGATCGTCACCCACGATCCGACGGTCTCCGAGCACGTGCGGCGCACGGTGCAGATCCGTGATGGCCGGACCTCGACCGAGGTGCTGCGCCGCCGGGAGACGGACCACACCGGCACCGAACGGCATGTGGCGGAAGAGTTCGCTGTGCTCGACCGGGTCGGCCGGATGCAGCTGCCGCAGGACTTCGTGGCCGCGCTGGACCTCAAGGACCGGGTGCGGCTCGCCCTGGAGACCGATCACGTCGGTGTCTGGCGCGACGGAGTGCGACCCATTCCACACGAGGAGACGGAGGAGCGATGACGACTCTGGCCGCGCGCGCACTGACCCGCACCTACAGCTCGGCGTCGGGCGATGTTCATGCCCTCGTCGATGCCGATCTCGCGGTGCACGACGGAGAGCTTCTGGTGGTGACCGGACCTTCCGGGTCGGGCAAGACCACCCTGCTGAACCTGCTCGGCGGACTGGACCGGCCGACGTCGGGCGCGGTGTTCCTGGACGAGACCGAGCTCAGCGCTCTCGCGGAGAAGGAGGCCCTGCGACTGCGGCAGGAAACCCTGGCGTTCGTGTTCCAGTCCTTCGGGCTGGTCCCGGTGCTCTCGGCGGCTGAGAATGTGGAGGTTCCGTTGCGGGTGCAGCGCATCGCAGCCGCCGAGCGCGACGAGCGAGTGGCCGCCGCACTCGAGGCGGTCGGGCTGACGCCGCACGCCAACCAGCGCCCGCACGAACTCTCCGGAGGGCAACAGCAGCGAGTGGGGATCGCCCGCGCCCTGGTCACCGACCCTCAGGTGCTCATCGCCGATGAGCCGACCGGGCAGCTCGACTCCGCGACGGCCGGGACGATCATGGACCTGCTGGCCGAGCTGACCGGCCAGCGCGGGATCGCCGCCATCGTCTCCACGCACGACCCGCTGCTGATAGACCGTGCAGACCGGGTGGTGCAGCTGCACGACGGTCACCTCACCGCCGCGTCAACGGTGCGAGGGTAACGTCGGGGCGTGACTGTACGCCCCGACACCACCGTCCTGACGATCGCCGCTGTGTGCTTCGTCCGCCCCCACCCCGATGCAGACGGCCGCGAGCTGCTGACCGTCCGCAAGCAGGGAACCCGCCGGTTCATGCTCCCGGGTGGCAAGGTCGACCCTGGCGAGACTGCTGCCCAGGCGGCCGTCCGGGAGGTGGCCGAGGAGCTGGGCCTGACGCTGCCCGAGTCGGCGCTGACGTTGCTCGGCACCTACGACGAGGCCGCAGCGAACGAGGCCGACACCCGGGTGGCAGCCTCGGTGTACACCGCGGCACTGCCCGGGGAGCCGGCGGCGGCTGCGGAGATCGCCGAGCTGCGGTGGACGTCGCTGGCTGATCCGCCCGCCGATCTGGCGCCGCTGCTGGCGCGGCACGTCCTTCCCGCTCTCATCCGGGGCTGAGCGCTCGCGCGGAACACCTGCTGCAACTTGTGGGTTGCATGCCGGACGTCACACCGCTACGGTGGGTGCAACCCTATAGTTGCAATCATAGTTCACAGGAGCTCTCATGCCCGACCAGTCACGGACGACCGAACCGGCCGATGCCGCTGTCGCCGACCTCGACGCCGGCACCATCACCCGGACCATCACCATCGCCGCCCCACGCGATCGCGTCTGGGAGGCTCTGGCCACGCCCGAGCACATCGAGACCTGGTGGGGACACCCCTCGACGTTCCCGGACGGGTGGCGCGCCGGGTCCGTCGGCTCGTTCTCCTGGCAGGGCACGCCCTACCCCGTACGCCTGGACGTCCTCGACCCGCCGGCCGAGTTGGTCCTCACCTGGGGAGACCTGAACGGTGAGCTCGATGAGACATCCACGACCGTGCACTTCACGTTGGAGGCCCACGACGGCGGAACGCGCCTGACCGTGCTCGAGTCCGGTTTCCTCAACAAGCCCGCCGCAGCCCGCCGAGCCGCGATGGAGGAGAACACGAGCGGCTGGAACGCCGTGCTGGACTGGCTGGCAGAGTTCGTCACCACGGGGCAGGCACCCCAGCACGAGGGTCAGCCGTGACGGTGAACAACGTCCCCACGGAAATCACGACGTTGTGCGCCGCACTCGCCGAGGGGACTCGCTGGGAGATCCTCACCGCATTGGGGTCGGAGGACCTCTCGGCCAGTGATCTCGCCCGCGCGCTGCCGGTGAGCCGGCAGGCGATCGCCAAGCACCTGCAGGTGCTGGAGTCGGTCGGCCTCGTCGAGAGAACCAGCCCGGTCCCCGAATCGACGTCGGGATCCGTGCGCTATCACGCCGTGGGCGCCCCGCTCGCCCGCCTGGCCGCCCAACTCGAGACGATCGGCCGAGGGTGGGACCGTCGTCTGGCGACGATCAAACAGATCGCGGAGTCCTAAGAGGTCGCCCGGAATCGCATCACGGCGACCACGGCAGCGATCGCGGCAGCCGGGACGTAGAACATCCCGATCGAGAAGAGCGAGATCATCACAAGCCCCGCCAGCACAGCGGCGCAGCCGATCGACACCGCCCCGGCGTGTGGCCCCCGAACGACGGCGATCACTCCGGTGAGCAGCACCGGAACCGTCAGGTGGACCAGGGTGACCGGCCCGTTGACTTCCAGCAGCGTCGCCACCGTCTGCCTGGTGCCATCAGTGCCCGTGACCAGACCGCCGTGAACCGGGCGGACGAGCAGTGCGACGGAGGAGATCAGGGCCAGCAGCACGGGCACCGCCCGGAAGGCGTGCAGCCATCGCACCTGGCCCGAACGCCTCGCATGGCCGGCCGGAAACTGTGGATCGTGCGCTACGGCGCCCATGGTCCCATCATCACCCTGACACCGGCCGCGCGCGAGTGCGCAGCCAACCAGTGCCTCTACCTCGCACGCACTGATGGTGTCGACTTCGACCTGGCGGACGAGCTCTGACCTCGATACCGGAACCACGCCCAGACCGCCACCGAGGCCAACCCGAAGGCACCGAACGCCGCGCACCACACCAGCGCTGCACCGGTCGCCTCCTGCCACGAGCCCGGTAGCGGTGCCACCGCGAGGAGGAACACGACGATGACCGCTGCGTACAGGCCCACCCATACCCGGCGGGACCATCGCACGATCCGTTGCCCGTCGAGGAAGGTCATCGGTAGGAGCGCCACCACGCAATAGCCGATCACCCCGGTGAGCAGGGTGGTCAGGTACTCACGCAGCAACTCCGTCCCGAACCCTGTGGATGCTGAGGCGATCATGCCGTACCCGAGCCAGGCCAGTGCGCCGACGGCGATGAAGGTGCCACAGACGGCAGCGGACAGCTTGCCGCGCTGCTGCCTGGTCAGCGAACCGGCGAATGTCGTCATGATCAGCACGCCGAAGATGATCGCCGGCTGGAGGCCGAACAGTCGTGAGACCAGTGCGCTTGCGGCAGTCAGCAGAATGAAGCCGGGCATCAGAGTGAGCCGCGGGTGCGCCTCGTACCGCGTGCCGAGCCACCAGCCGAGCGCGACGCCGAGGCCGTTCGTCGTGGCAAAGGCGAGGAACATGGCCAGCCAGAGCCGGGCCATGACCCCCGCACCACCGGAGTCTCCCTTCGCGAGTACGGCCACCAGTGCGCCCGCAGCGAGTACCGCGCCCGCAACCGCCCACCCCGGGAGGGTGACCCTGTCGAGCCACCGAGCTCCTCTCCGGCGCCACCCGGCGAGGAAGGCGAACGCCTGGGTGTAGTTGCTGCGGAGCGTCGCGTGCAGGAGCTCCGAGGGCAGGGCCCCCAGCAGGAGGAACCCGGCGGCGGTCAGGGCCGCCCCACCGAGGACGACTGGCTCAGTCACAACCTCCGACGCGGTGGTCAACGCGTGACCGTAGGTGGACGGCGGAGGCGGGCCGGCACCAGGAGGTCCGGTAGCGGTCGTCTGCCCCGCAGCCATCCCCGCCGCACCGCCACTATCGGGCGGCGGCGGAGCTGACTCATCGTCACCGGGATCCTGCGACGGCTGTGGGTCCGGGACGGCGTCGGGAGTCGGCGTGGGGGTGGGCGCGGGCGGTGACTCCGGCACGGCCACAGGCGGTGCCACGGGGCCCGCAGGCGATGGTGGAGGCGAGGGCGCCGGTGAGGTACTGGGCTGTGGGGAGGGCGAGGGCTGTGGGCCGGGACTGGGATCAGGTGAGGGACTGGGATCGGGCGAAGGGTCCGCCGTCGGCTCTGGATCAGGAGTGGGCTCAGGCTCGGGCTCCGGTTCCGACTGTTCGACGAAGATCCACCTGAATCCCGAGGCGATCGGGTACTCGGTCCCTGCCGGGTCTCCGTCGATCGGGACGTGCCGGACGCTGTAGACGTGTGCGCCGGCATCGAGACTGCTGGTGTCGACGTCGCACGACCACTGTGGCTGCGACCAGGCGAGGTCGGTGCAGACCGGCTCGGCACCGTCCGGAACCGTTGCGGACACCAACTGGTCGTCGTAGACCTCGACCCCCATCCCCTCGAATCGTGTGCCGCCGAGCGCGACCCGCTCACCGTCGGAGTCGACGTTGCGGGAGTCGACCTCGGGTGAGCCCAGCGTGCGCAGGATGCCGAGCGACGCCATCGCCTCAGTGTCACTCGCGCCCGGGACGACCATCTCGGCCATCAACCCGTACAACGTCGGCATCGGTCCCTGATCCCGGGCGTCGTACCGGCACGTCCATCGGTCCTGGTCCGGCTCGTACGTCCAGGACTCGCAGATCGTCACCGTGCTCCCGTCGAGCGCGATGCCCGAGACGCGGACGAAGAACTCCTGCACCGCGCTGGCATCACCGGTGAATGAGTACGTGGGGCGTGAGCCCGGGTCCGAGGGCAGCACGAAGTAGTCGCCCCACGGCCCTTGGACCGCATAGTCAGGGACATCCGCTGTCAGCGACGGCTCGTCCGGTGTCTGGGCCTGCGCGGGGACGGTCGACGAGACAGCCACCGTGGTTCCCAGCACCAGGCAGGCGATGGCGAGCAGTGCCACACGGCACACCTGCGCCCATCGTTCCATCAGCGCCTCCCCCGAGGTCCGGACCAGTCCACACGACGGTACCGGCCACCTCATGGACGCAATCGGCCGATGGCCTACAGTGGCCACACATGGGCCGGCGACCAGCGTTCAACGATGGGGGGCCACATGGCGCTCTCTGAAGAACTGACCCGCCTGTTGGCAGCGGCGTTATCGATCCGAGCCCCTGACGCCGCGCACCTGGCTGAGGTGACCGGGCAGAAGCTGGAGGACGTCTCGGCGTGTCTGGATGCCCTCCGCCGGCGGGGTTTCCTCGATCTCGCCGACGGGTCGGTCACCTATCGTCGGCCCGAAGTGCCGGTCAGCCAGGAGGTCGGCCAGGATCTGCAGTCGATGATCAGAACGCTCCAGCAGACCACTGCGGGACTGAATACGACCCTCGGCACGCTCCCGCAGCTCATGCAGGCGTGGGAGGTCGGCGGTGCCGATGAGCGCACGATCGCCGCTGACGTCGCCCGCGGCCCGGATGCGGCGGCAGAGGCGTGGCTCCTCCACTTCACACGAGACACGCCCACCTGGTGTGATCTGTGTCTGCCGGACGTCGCCCGTGTCCTGGCACAGCGCCCCACCGAGCGTCCCGTGGCGGACTGGACCAGCATCGCCATGGCCGACCTGCGCATCCGGCTGGTGGTGAGCCGGGCAGACACCAACGACAAGCGGATACGCCCCGCGCTCGAGCGGATGCTCGAACAGGGCGCCGAGGTCCGCTCCCACCCGGATCCGCCCAGCATGTTCTGGGTGTCCGACCACGCCGTGGCGGGCTTGCCGGCGACGTGGGGTGAGCCCTGGCCGTCACGGGTGGTGACGGTGCGCTCGGCTCCTGTCGCCGAGAGTGTGGCGGCGCTGTTCGCGACAACCTGGCACGCCGCCACTCCCCTCTCACGAGAGCAACGATCCTGGGATCCGATGCTCGCACTGATGAACCAGGGAATGACGATGGAGGCAGCGGCCGCGCGGTTGGGGATGGCGCAGCGGACCGCTCGCCGCCGCGTGGCCGATGCCATGGCGTACTTCGGCGTCTCCAGCCACTTCGCCCTCGGCGCCGCCTGGGGTCGGGCGCGGGCGGAGGACGACCGGGAGTAGCGCGCGATTCTCAGGCCGGCGGCTGTGCCTCCGCCGCTGCTGTGGCCGCGGCCGGGAGCGCGTCGAGAATGCGCTGCACCGCCACGTCGTCGTGCGCTGCCGAGACGAACCACGCCTCGAAGGCCGAGGGCGGAAGGCTCACCCCGGCCTCGAGCATCGCGCGGAAGAACGGCGGATAGCGCCAGGACTGGGACGCCTGCACCTCGGCGTAGTTCCTGGGGCCCGCGCCCGCCCACCCGCAGTCGGCGGCAGATCCGAAGGCGAACGAGAACAGCGTCCCGGCTCGTTGCACGGCCACGGGCACACCTACGGCCGCGAGCGCCTGCTCCACCGCTGCCGACACCACATCGGCCACGTGCTGCACCCGGGCGTAGACGGCCTCATCGGCGAGCCGCAGTGTGGCGAGCCCGGCGGCCACGGCCACCGGGTTGCCGGAGAGAGTCCCCGCCTGATACACGGGCCCGGTGGGGGCCAGCGCCCGCATCACCTCGGCCCGTCCGGCCAGGGCAGCGACCGGCATCCCGCCGCCGATGACCTTGCCGAAGGCGAGCAGGTCCGGCGTCCAGTCGCCCTCGACGCCCCACCAGCCGGCAGATCCGGCCCGGAACCCGGTGAGCACCTCATCGGCGATGAACAGCGCACCGTTCGCGCGTGCATACTCCGCCACCGCGGCGTTGAACCCCGGCTCGGGTGCCACCACTCCCATGTTCGCGGCGGCGGCCTCGGTGATCACGGCCGCGATCTGCCCCGGGTGGGCAGCGAATGCGGCACGCACAGCGTCGAGGTCGTTGTAGGGCAGCACGATGGTCTGCGCGGCGAACGCGGCCGGCACGCCGGCCGAGCCTGGTAGGGAGAGGGTCGCGACGCCGGAGCCTGCGTCGGCGAGCAGGCCGTCGGAGTGCCCGTGGTAGTGCCCGGCGAACTTGATGACCAGGTCCCGGCCGGTCACCCCACGAGCCAGGCGCAGCGCCGTCATGGTCGCCTCGGTACCTGTGGAGACCAGCCGGACCAGTTCCGCGACCGGCACCCGGTCCCGGATGGTCTCGGCCAGCTCGACCTCGGCGAGGGTCGGTGCCCCGAACGACAACCCGCGTGCGGCAGCCTCCTGCACGGCGGCCACCACCTGCGGGTGGGCGTGCCCGAGGATCGCCGGCCCCCAGGAGCCCACCAGGTCGACGTACTCGCTCTCGCCGGAGTAGACGTAAGGCCCGGCGGCGCGGTCGAGGAAGACCGGGTCACCGCCGACGCTCGCGAACGCCCGCACCGGTGAGTTCACGCCACCGGGGATCACACCGGCGGCACGGTCAAACACGGACGTCATCACAGGTCCTCCTGGTCTTCACAGTTCCTCGTTGCGCAGTCGCTGAGCGAGTTCCATCGCCCAGTAGGTCAGCACCGCCTCAGCGCCCGCGCGCCGGATCGCCAGCACGCTCTCGGCGATCACGGCATCCCGGTCGAGCCAGCCCTGCGCGGCAGCGGCCTCCACCATCGCGTACTCCCCGGAGACCTGATAAGCCCACACCGGCACCTCACTGACGGCGGCGACGTCGGCGAGCACGTCCAGATAGGAGGAGGCGGGCTTGACCATCACCACGTCCGCACCTTCGGCGATGTCGAGTTCGGCCTCGCGCAGGCCTTCGCGGCGATTCCCGGCGTCGAGTTGATACGTGCGCCGGTCGCCGGTGAGCTGGGAGTCGACTGCGTCACGGAACGGTCCGTAGTAGGCAGAGGCGTACTTGGCGGCGTAGCCAAGCAGCGCCACGTCGGTGAACCCCTCGCCGTCGAGAGCGTCCCGCACGTGGGCGACCTGGCCGTCCATCATGCCGCTCAGGCCCAGCAGCGCCGATCCTGCCCGTGCCTGGGCGAGTGCCATCTCGGCGTACCGGGCGAGCGTGGCGTCGTTGTCGACCCTGCCGCGGTCATCCAGCACACCGCAGTGCCCGTGGTTGGTGAACTCGTCCAGGCACAGGTCGGTCTGCACCACCAGCGCGTCACCGACTTCGGCCACGGCCACCTCGGTAGCGGCGTTGAGGATGCCGGCGGGGTCGGTCGCGCCACTGCCCACCGCGTCCCGCTGGGCGGGCACCCCGAAGAGCATCACTCCACCGACTCCGGCGCCGGCGGCCTCCACGAGGGCGCCGCGGAAGGAGTCCATCGAGTGCTGGGCTACCCCGGGCATCGAGTCGATCGGGCGTGGATCACCTCCCTCGCGCACGAACATCGGCAGTACCAGCTCGCTGGGGTGCAGCCGGGTCTGGCGTACCAGCCGGCGCATCGCCGGGCTCTGGCGCAGCCGGCGGGGGCGGGTTCTCATGACTTCTCCTCCTGTGCTGCGGCCAGGGCGTCGAGCATCGCGGCCAGCGTACGTTCGCCGGCCTCGGCCGTCACCGTCAGCCCGACCTCACGGGCCTCACCGGTGGTCACCGGCCCGATGCTCACAACCACCGTACTCGCCGGGGGGTTGAGCGCCGCGAGCGCCCGCGCCACGGACCCGCTCGTGACCAGCACGGCATCGGCGCGCCCCGACTGCACGGCCGACACATCGCCTTCGCTCACCGGGGCCGCTGTGGTCCGATAGCCGACGACGTCCCTCACCTCGCACCCTCGCCCCGCCAGACCGTCGGCGAGGGTGGCACGGGCCAGGTCCGAGCGCAGGAGCAGCACCCGCTCTCCGGGTCGATCAGGCCAGACCTGCAGCAGTCCGGTGGCCGAGTACGTGTGCTCGGGCACGAGGTCGACGGCGATCCCCGCCTCCCGCAGCGTGCTCGCCGTGGCGGGGCCCACGGCCGCGACCTTGGCCCGGATGCGCCAGTCCCGCACGAGGTCCACGGTGGCGGCGGACGTCACCACGAGCCAGTCCATCTCACCGGCGGCCAATGCCGAACGGGCAGCCTCGACCTCGGGGCTGTCCACCGGCGTGGTGTGCAGCAGCGGCACCACCCAGGGTGTCCCACCGCGTGCTTGCACAGCGGACGACGCGCGATCGCCCCAGGCACCGCCACGTGGCAGCAGCACCGTTCCTGACACAGGCTCAGTCATGAATCCAGTCGGCCGCACCGTCGGCGAGCAGCCGTCGCGCGACGTCGGCACCGGCCGTGACCGCCTCGGCGGGTTCCACCTCGGCTGAGGCCTCGAGTACCTCTCCCCCGCCCGGGCGGTAGGCGAGGGCCCGGACGGTCAGGCGCGGGCCCGGGGTACCTACGCCGTCGGAGATCGAGGCATGTGCGGCCACGGGCGCCGCACAGCCGGCCTCCAAGGTGGCCAAGACGGAACGTTCCGCCTGCGCGCAGGCCCAGGTGCCGCCGTCGTGGATCTGCGCCAGCGCGTCCCGCAACGGCGCATCTTGCGACGATCGGATCTCGACGGCCAGCACGCCCTGGCCGGGTGCGGTCGGCCAGTCGAGGGTCTCGGTGATCACCTCGTCCAGCCCGAGGCGGCGCAGCCCGGCGGCGGCCAGCACGACCGCGTCCAACTCCCCCGAGCTGACGAAGGCGAGTCGTGTACCCACGTTCCCGCGGATGTCGACGACCTCCAGGTCGGGGCGCACAGTACGCAGCTGCGCGGCCCGGCGTGGTGAGCCGGTGCCCACCCGGGCCCCGGCCGGCAGCTCGGCCAGCGCGAGGCCGTCGCGGCCGCAGAGAGCGTCACGGTGATCCTCGCGCACTGGGCTGGCCACCACCTCCAGGCCCGGGTGCGGCGCCGTGGGGAGGTCCTTGTAGGAGTGCACCACCAGGTCGCACTCCTCGGCGAGCAGCGCCGTGCGCAGCCGGGCGGCGAACACACCGGTGCCGCCGAGGCTGGCGAGGGAGGCACGGGTGACATCGCCGTCGCTGGTCATCGGCACCAGCTCACAGTTCACCCCGACGCCGGCCAACGCATCCGCCACGGTGCCGGCCTGGGTGCGAGCCAGGTCGGAGGCGCGGGTGCCGAGCCTGAGCGTCCCGTGTGTCATGGCTGCAGCCCTGCCACCGCGGGCCGGAACCCGCGGCGCACGTTCTCGCAGCATCCGGGCCGGCACACGTCGTACCAGGGGCCCAGTGCGGTCTTCGCCGGCCGCTGCTCGACCGGGGTGCCCTGCAACCGTTCGACCACCAGGTCCACCAGGCCGGCCACGAACGCCGGATGCACGCCTGGAGTGGCCACACGCACCGCGGCCAGGCCGTGCTCACCGGCGGTCTCCATCGCCTCGTTGTCGAGGTCCCAGAGGACTTCCATGTGGTCGGAGAGGAAGCCCAGCGGCACGATCACCACACCGTCCCTCCCGTCGCCCGGGAGCGCGGCAATGGCGTCGTTGACGTCGGGCTCGAGCCACGGCTGGCTCGGTGGCCCGGAGCGGGACTGGTAGACCAGCTGCCACGGCACGTCCTGGGCGCCAACCGCCTCCATGACCACCTCGGCGACGGCCTGGTGCTGGGCCGCGTACGCCCCACCCTCACCGAGACCGAGGTGAGCGGGCCCGGAACGCTGAGCATCCGCCGTCGGGATGGAGTGCGTGGCGAAAAGCACCTCGACGTTCCCGGCGCCCTGCTCGCGCAACTGAGCGAGACCGCTGGCGACCGCGTCGCAGAACGGGGTGACGAAACCGGGGTGGTCGAAGAACTGGCGCACCTTGTCGACCTCGAGCTCGCCGCCCAGGCCGGTGGCCTCGAGGGCGTCGGCGATGTCCTCGCGGTACTGGCGGCAGCTGGAGTAGGAGGAGTAGGCGCTGGTGGCGATCGCGAGCAGGCGGCGGTGGCCGGCGGCGTGCGCCTCGCGGAGTGCGTCGGGCAGGTAGGGGTCCCAGTTGCGGTTGCCCCAGTAGACCGGCAGGTCAATGCCGCGGGCAGTCAGTTCAGCAGCGAGGGCCGCCCGGAGCTGGCGATTGTGCTCGTTGATGGGACTCACGCCGCCGAAGTGGCGGTAGTGGTGGGCCACCTCTTCGAGGCGTTCGTCCGGGATGCCGCGACCGGCGGTCACATTGCGCAGGAACGGGATGACGTCGTCCTGCCCCTCGGGTCCCCCGAATCCCGCGAGGAGGATGGCGTCGTAGCCGACCGGCTCGCTCACGTACTCGGGGCCTTGCTGGGCTGCCGGTGAGGCGGCCGCGACCAGCGCGCCCGGCGCGAGGTAGGCACCGGTGGCCGGTGGTGGTTTGATCCCCGTGCCTGGGATGCTCACGAGAGCACCTCCACCAGCTCGGCCGCGCTCACCCGGCGTCCGGTGTAGAACGGCACTTCCTCGCGCACGTGCATCCTGGCCTCGGTGTAGCGCAGGTCGCGCATGAGGTCCACCAGCTCGGTCAGCTCATCGGCCTCGAGCGCCAGGACCCACTCGTAGTCACCGAGCGAGAAGGCAGCGACGGTGTTGGCGAGCACGCCACGGAAGGCGGCGCCGCGACGGCCGTGATCGGCAAGCATGGCGCGCCGCTCGTCCTCGGGCAGCAGGTACCACTCGTAGGAGCGCACGAACGGGTAGATCGTGAGCCACTCCTTCGGCTCCTTGCCGCGCAGGAACGCCGGCACGTGCCGGGCGTTGAACTCCGCCTCGCGGTGGATGCCCATGAGGTTGAAGGTGGGTAGCAGGGCGCCGAGCACGCGGGTGCGGCGCAGCGTGCGCCAGGCCGCCTGCAGGTCCTCGGCACGGTCGCCGTGCAGCCAGACCATTGCGTCGGAGTCGGCCTTGAAACCGGAGACGTCGTACAGCCCGCGCACGGTCACCCCGTCGGTGGCGGTCAGGGCGTTCTCGAGCTCGGTGACGGCCTCGTTCCCTGCGCCCTCCCCGGCCTGCCGGTGCGGGGCCTGCCGGTGCGGGTCCTGCCGGTGCGGGTCCTGCCGGAGCACGGTCCAGAGTGTGTAGCCGTGCGGTTGCGCCTCAGTCTGTGCCTCATCCACCCGATCAGCGTAAACCGGCACGGTGGTGACGATTTGCGACTAGGTGTCAGTTAGCGGCGAGGGAACCTCAGGGGGCCGCGGCAGTACCGGCCGCCTGCGCATGCGGTACCACCGACGCCAGGCCGGATCCGCAGATCCATGCGCCTGTCAGGTGCAGATTCCCGACGGCGTCGCTCGCCTCCCGCAGTGGCCCGACCCGTTGTGATGTCTCCCACCCCAGCACGGGAGCGGGCGGGGTCAGGCGGGTGTGGGCGACTGCCTCGAGCGCGTGGCCGGGCCAGGCCTCCGCGGTCCCGGTCAGCCGCGCAGCGTCGCGCAGGGCAAGGCGGTGCTGGGCGAGGGGGTGCTGGGAATCCGGCTCCGCGGCAGGCACGATCGGAGCCCCGTCGGGGTCGGTCCCGTATGAGAGACGCACGACGGCACGGTCGGGCCCGGCCTCGCGCTGCACCCACTCCCACTTGGCGCTGGCATAGGTGAGTGCCTTGGCGCCCTGCCCGGGGTCGGCGACGAGCGTGCCGGCTCGCTCGTGCGGTGGGAGGTCACCGGCGCGCAGCACGAGGGTGAGCAGATCGATCTGCTGCGGCGGGGGCCAATCGGCACCCAGCCGGGTGAGGTCATCAGGTAGCGCAGGCCACGTGTGGGGGGCGGTCGCCAGCACGAGGGAGGTCGCCTGGAGGTGGCGAGCTGCGCCGTCGGGAGCGGTGACGGTCATCGACCATCCGCCCGGCGTGCGATGTGCTGCCAGGGCGCGGGACGCCGTCATGAGGGTCACGCCATGGGCGGTGAGGTCGTCGGCGAGCGCTCCGGTGAGGCGATGCACACCCCCGTCGATGCCGGCGACGGCGCTTCCGGCCGGGGAGGCGGCACGGATGTCGGCGAGGGCACCGGCCAGCGATCCGTGCGTGGCGAGACGGTCACCGATGCCGGGCAGCAGTACCTCCGCGCGCAACTCCTCCGGCTCCACGGAGTGCACGCCACGCACGATGGGCCGCACGAGCCGGTCCAGCACGGCTGTCCCCATGCGCGATCGAACCAGGGCGGCGAGAGAGGCGCGGGCGGTGTCGCGGCCATGGGTGACGGGGAGGGTGAGGTCCTCGCGGGCGCGCGCCAGGCCGTCGGCACCCAGCACCTCGGCGAGTCCTGCGGCGTCGAGGTCGGTGGGGATACCGAGGATTCCGGCGCGCGGCAAGGGGTGGAGGGTGCCGTCGAAGAGTACGCGGGCGGGCACGGGTGTGGGCGTGACCTCGTCGAGTCCGAGCTCGCGGGCGAGGGAGGCGACGTGTCCGCCGCGGGTGGCGAAGCTCTCGGCACCGGAGTCGAGGGTGAGGCCCGCGAGGCGGTGGTGACCGACGAGACCGCCGAAGTGGTCGGCCGCTTCCAGCAGCGTGACCGTGGCGCCGGCAGCGGCGGCGGCGCGGGCGGCGACGAGGCCGGCCACTCCCCCGCCGATCACGGCGACATCGACGGCGCTGGTCATTGCTGATGGACCCAGGCGACGAGGCGGGTGAGCACGTCCGGGTCGGTCGTGGGCGGGACGCCGTGACCGAGGTTGAGCACGTGGGCGGGGGCGGCGCGACCGGCGGCGAGCACGTCGGCGGTGTGTGCGGTGAGCGCCTCCCACGGTGCGGCGAGGAGCGCGGGGTCGATGTTGCCCTGCAGCGGTACCCCGGGGATCGCGGCGGCTGCCTGGTCGAGCGGGGTGCGCCAGTCCACGCCGACGACGTCGACGCCAACCTCGTGCATGGCGCCGAGCAGGTGGCCGGTTCCGACGCCGAAGTGGACGGTGGGCACGTCCAGGCCCCGGACCTGGCGCAGCGCGCGGGCAGAGTACGGGGCGACGTGGGCCTGGTAGTCGGCCAGGGAGAGGCCACCGGCCCAGGAGTCGAAGAGCTGCGCGGCCGAGGCACCGGCCATCACCTGTGCGTGCAGGAACTCCCCGGTCAGGTCGGCGAGCCAGGTCATCAGGTCCGCCCAGACCTCGGGCTGGGCGTGCATGAGGGTGCGGGCAGCGAGCTGGTCCTTGGACGGGCCGCCCTCGACGAGGTAGGCCGCGAGGGTGAAGGGGGCCCCGGCGAACCCGATCAGCGGGGTGGACCCGAGCTCGGCGGTCAGTCGCTGCACGGCGGTGGTGATCGGGGTGAGGTCGTCGAGCGTGCGTTCCCGCAGGGCGGCGACATCGGCGGCGGTGCGGATCGGGTGCTCGATCACCGGGCCTTTGCCGGGCACGATGTCGACATCGACGCCGGCAACCTTCAGCGGCACCACGATGTCGCTGAAGAAAATGGCTGCGTCCACGCCGTGGCGGCGGACGGGCTGCAGGGTGATCTCGGTGACGAGGTCGGGATCGAGGCAGGCATCCAGCATCCGGGTGCCGGTACGCAGGTCGCGGTATTCGGGCAGGGAGCGCCCGGCCTGACGTTGGAACCAGACCGGGGTGGTCGCCGGGCGCTGGCCTCGGTAGGCACGGATGAGAGGCGCGTCGGCCGTACGGCCGTGGAGCGGGTGCTGCTCAGGAAGGGTCACGCGCTCGATTCTGACATCGTCGGGCGGACCGTCTGCACAGCGTGCGCTCCGGGTGACGACCACGGCATGCCGATATCCCCGTCGATGGTGGGGTCGGCGGGGTTCGGGGCGGGGTGGTCAGAAGGGTGGCGGGTCGGTGCTACTGGAACTGGGGTGTAGCTCTGCCGCTGGTCGCACCTGGTGGCGGCGGGTAGGCATAGCCCGGGCATTGGCTCTCATCGACGCGATAGCGATACGGCGGGTCTTGATCACCGGCTGACCCGGGGTACTGATGACACCGGGGAGTACGAACGTGCCCGCCGGGCTCACCAGATACGCCACCCGATCGGGCCCGGTCCAGTAATACGTGCCCGGGCTCAACAACTCATACGTCCAGTCGGTGTGAGTCTTCACCCGGTGATGACGCCGACACAACACCGCCAGATTCCGTGAACTGGTGGGACCACCCTGCTCGTGCGGGGTGATGTGATCCACATCCCCCGTGCGAGCACTGCGCGGGCAGAACGGGAACCTACACCGCTGGTCGCGCAGGATCACCTGTTCACGCAACCTGGGACTGGCCTCATACGTGGTGGCCGAGTACTGGTCGTTCAGATCGATCACCGGCCGCACCAGCACCCGCCCCGCGCTCCCACACCAGGAACGGACCTGCTCAACCGTGACCGGGGACCGAGTGTTCTCACACCGGCCCACCACACCCCGACCGTGCTGGTCGAGGGCATCGGCCCGCAGGTGCAGGTACAGCATCACCGTGCGCCCCGTGGCTTCCGGACCAGTGGTGCCGGTGGCGGTCGGGTCCCCGGTCGTCTCGGCCGGGCCAGTGGGGGCACCAGCCCTGGCGGGCTCGGTGACGCACGCCCTGGTCGAGTCACCCGGAACGGCTGAGCCACCCGGAGCATCCGCGGTCGCGGCCGGCGGCAAGGTGGCCTTCCCACGGGCGAGGTCACCCAATGCGATCGAACGGCGTACATCCTCACTCGCATCCGGCATGAGGGTCTTCAACGCGGCGGCGCGGGCTGCCACGGCCGCCTCCAGGTCCAACGCGTCTGCCAGGTCCAGTCCGCCCTCGAAGTTCACAACCGCGGTCGAACCGGGCACGTGCGGGTCACCAGCATCCCCGAGGTGGATCTCGACCCGGCGCGCTTCCAACGCGGCCTGCGCTTCAGCACGCGCCTGCTCAGGATCGTAATGGTCCATCGCGGCCGCCACCGCCCGCTCGATCTGCGCCCTACTACAGGACCCGATCGACCAGGCAACCTGCCGATCCACCCACCCCGCACCCTCGAACGGAAGCTTCCTCGTCAACCGGGCCACCGCCCGCGCCCGGTGGAAACTGACCTGCCCCGCCCGCACCCGACCCCACAGGGCCGGCAGCCGGTACGCGACCTCGACCACAGCCCCGACATAGGACAGCGCGGCCTCGTTCGACTGCCCCAACGTGGCCGCCAACCGGGCAAACCCCAAATCCGAGACCCACGGGGCACCCTGCCCCGCAAGACGCATCGGTTCTTCCATGCCAGGCACCGTCGACCCCGGCAGATCGATGTCCACCTCAGGGTCGTACACGCCCACAGCACCCGCACCGTCCTCGCCGGGCTCGACCGCTCGCTCCGCGACCCAGGAGACCACCAACTCGGCACACTCGATCTCCACCGCGCGGGCCGCAGCCCGGTTCTCCCGCACAGCCGCCAGCACATCACGCTCAGCCGAAGCCGAGAACGCGGAACCAGTAGCTGTCGAGGTCATGACTTCACCCTCCCACCCACCACCGACATCGCCCCGTGAGCCCAGGTCAGAGGACAGATCACTGCGACTGCTGGTCGATCGAAACGACCTCGCAGTAGCCTGCCTCATGGTCAAATCGCCGACACCCGCAGACACGGACCGTCCTCACGCGCTCCTCATCCCTGGCGCCGGCTCCGACCCCGGCTACTGGGACGCACTCCGTGCACGGCTGACTGCTTCAGGTCGCTCGAGCACTGCGGTCGATCTCCCCTGCGCGGACGAGTCCGCGTCTCTGGAGGACTACGCGAGAACCGTGGTGGACGCCGCCGAGCGGGACGGGGCCGCCGGTGAGCCCGTCCACGTCGTCGCACACTCCTTCGGCGCCTTCACCGCCGGGCTCGTGCCCGACCTGCTCCCCGTGGCGCGCCTGACTCTGCTGAGTCCGATGATCCCGGCACCGGGCGAGTCCGGCGCACAGTGGTGGGCCGCGACGGACCAGGCCGGCGCTCACCAGCGGGCCGCCGAACGCGACGGGCTCCAGCTGCCGCTCGACATGGACGAGCTCTTCTACACCGGCTTCAGTGCCGAACAGCGCGAGAACGCCGACCGGTGGGAGCGCGATCAGTCCGACCGCGCATTCTCCCAACCGTGGCCCAGGGCCGGCTGGCCCGAGGTCCCGACGACGGTACTCGCCTTTGCCTCCGACCGTCTCTTCCCACCGGAGTTCACCGAGCGCCTGGCAACGGAGCGTATCGGCCCGCACATCTTCGGCGAGGTGCCTGGAGGTCACATGGGGATGGTCAGCCACCCGGACGAGCTCGCCGATGCGATCACCCGCGCGTAGGTCACGCCTCGTGGCCCGGCTTCCACGACACGCCGGGTTCGGCCTGCTTCCGGAACTGCCCGAGGGCGACGATCAGCAGCACCACGGCCGCCATGAGAATCCATCCCGGCATCCCAAGGAACGTGCCCAGCGACGCCTGCTGCACATCCTGGGCGGCATCCACGTGCAGTAGCAACAACGTCGTGCCGGTAGCGGCGTTCACAGCACCGTGTCCCACGACGGCCGGCCAGACCGACGCAGTCCGCAGGCGCAGCCATCCCAGGAGGACCCCCAGGGGCACACAGAACCCGATCATGAGCGCCAGACCGCGGGCATCGGAGTAGCCGAAGTTGTACCCGAGCAGGATGATCGGTGCGTGCCACAGCGCCCAGATCACACCGGAGATCAGCAGTGCCGGCCACCGGCCGAGCGGCAGCAGGTTCGGCACCAGCCACCCCCGCCAGCCCAGCTCCTCCCCGAACGCCGCCGCCGAGCTCACCAACGCGTTGATGGGCACGGCTGCGATACTCACCAGGAGCAGCATTTGCGGCGTCATGCCCGCGGTGCCGCCTGGCCCGGCCTGTGCCTCGATCTGCTGCAGCTGAGCCTGTGCTGCGGAGAGGTGTTCCAGGTCGAGCTGGATCATGCCGAGCGCCGCCCCGAGGAACACGGCAGCGAACGGCAGCACGGCGAAGGCGAATAGGGTCGCCGCGCTCATCCCGATCGTGCGACCGAAGGGGCGCAACGGCCCCAGGCCGAGGCGCCGCGGGATGCTCGCCGGACGATCCACGCCGAAGATCACCACTGCGGCAGCGATGGTGGGGGTGTACATCATCAGCAGGGCGAAGATCTGGAACAGCGGATGCCCCAGGCCTTCGCCGGAAAGCCACAGCGGCAAGCACGCCACCCAGGCCAGGCCCATCGCCACGACGACGAAGATCACCACCGCTCGCCATCGCACCCGTTCCGGCAGGATCGGCGCATAGCGCGCGTTCCGTTCCGCTTGCTCTCTCACCCAGTCCCTCGTCGGCGCCGGTTCCGTTGATACTGTCGGCGCCACCGGGGCCGTGGAGATCCCGCCCGCGGCTCGCTGGCCCTCCTCGTGCTGCTCGGGCATGACCTTTCCTCTCTCGCTCGCTCACCATCGACGGTAGAAGGCACGGATCGCCCTGGGCCTCCCCCACGCGATCGATTCGCCGATCTCCCCCTCGGGGAGGAGCTCGGTGGTACGGGAATGCTGTACCCGATCCGATCGTTGGGCACGGCATGGGGTACGCACCGATGACCGAGAACGAGATCCAGGCGTTCATCCGCGCCACCCCCGCCCGGACCGTGGCGGCAGCGACCACCCGCAAGGACGGTCGCCCACACGTGGTGCCCGTCTGGGTGGCCTTCGACGACGAGAGCGGGCAGATCGTATTCAACACGGGCGACGAGACCGTGAAGGCTCGATCACTACGGCGCACCGGGCAAGTGGCCCTGAGCTTCCATGACGACATTCCGCCGTTCAACTTCGTGACGATCGAAGGCACCGTGGAGCTGATCGACGACCTCGACCAAGTGCGCACCTGGGCCACCCGGATCGCCGCACGTTACATGGGCGCCGAGCGCGCCGAGGAGTTCGGGGCACGCAACGGGGTGCCCGGTGAGCTGCTGGTCCGCGTCACCCCGACGAAAGTGATCGCGGCACGCGACCTCGCCGACTGAGTGGGATCGCCCACACCCGCCGGTGGGTTGATCGGCAGCAGCACGCCGCGGAGCCGGTCCGCACGCTGGGATGTGACAGACCGTCCCGATCTGCGCCCGCCGCCGCTTCTACCATGGACGTGTGCTGGTATGCGTGAGTGCAAGTCATCGAACAGCTGACTTCACCCTCCTGGAACGACTCGCCGCCTCCGGTGGCGGCTCAGCCCTGCACCTGGACGATCCCGAGGTGCGAGGTGCGGTGGTCGTGGCCACCTGCAATCGGTATGAGTCCTACCTGGACGTCGACACCGGCACCGGCACGGACACGGATGCAGCGGCCGAGTCCGTCATCGCACGCGCCCTCGACCGGATCGCCACGCGCGCCGGCATCGATCCGACCGAACTGCGCACCCGCACCCGCACGATGAGGGCCAGTCGCGTCGCGGCACACCTGTTCGCCGTGGCGAGCGGGCTGGACTCGGTGGTGCTTGGGGAGGACGAGATCGCCGGGCAGGTACGCCGGTCTCTGGCGGAGGCCCGCCAGGGCGGTACCACCACCCCGAGCCTGGAGCGGCTGTTCCAGATGGCCTCGACCACCTCGCGTGGAGTGAAGAACACCACCAAGATCAACGCGGCCGGCCGTTCGATGGTCCGCCTCGCGCTCGACCTGGCCGAGACGCGCCTCCCGGCCTGGCAGGAAGCGAAAGTGCTGATCATCGGCACCGGCGCCTATGCCCGGACCACGCTCGCCGCCCTCCGTGACCGCGGTGTCGGTGTGGTGGATGTGGCCTCCCCCTCAGGCCGTGAGCAGCGGTTCGCACTGCGTGAAGGCGTCCGGGCTGTACCGACGTCCGAGCGGACCGAGGCGCTGCGGCGGGCCGACCTGGTGATCACCTCCACGAATGTCCTCACACTCACCGCCCCCGATCTGACCGAAGCCCAGCGGCTGCCAGGTCATCCGATGCTGGTGGTGGACCTGGGGCTGCCGGCGAACGTCAGCAAGGATGTCGCCCACCTGCATGGCGTGGACCTGCTGGACCTGGAAACCATCAGCCTGCACGCGCCTGTCCAGGAGCTCAACGCGAGTGCCGAGGCGCTGGACCTCGTTGACCAGGCGGCGCAGGAGTTCGAGCAGCGTTCCGCCGAGGACGCCGCCGCACCGGCGATCGTGGCCTACCGCACGCATGTGGAGCAGGTGCTGGAGGCAGAGCTCGCACGCGCCCGCGCACGCGGCGACGCCGACGATGAGACCGAGCGGGCGCTCCGGCACTTCGCGAGCGTGCTGATCCACACCCCCACCACCCGGGCGCGGGAGCATGCAGCCGAGGGCCGCCTGGACGACGTGGTCGCGGCGATGCGCACCCTGTACGGGATCGAGACCTTCGGCACCCAGGGCACGGCCGACATCTGAGACGCTAGCGGGGTGAGCACCTACCCCACGCTGGATGCGTTCGACTTCCCGGTCAGCCTCGCCGTCTCCTCCGACACCGAGGTCCTCAGTCTCGACGGTGATGTCGAAGCGGTCCGTCCGTGGAAGTCCGTCACCAAGCCTCTGGCTGCCCTGGCCACGCTGATCGCGATCGACCGCGGCTACCTCCAGCTCGACGACCCAGCCGGTCCGGAAGGCGCCACGGTGCGTCACCTGCTCGCCCACGCCTCCGGGCTGCCGTTCGAGGACGGCGGCCCGGTTCAGCGCCCCGGTCAGCGCCGGGTGTACTCAAACATCGGCTTCGAAACGCTCGCCGGGCACGTCTCCGATGCCGTGGACACCGACTTCCCGGTGTGGGTGCGCGAGGTGATCCTCAAACCGCTGGAGATGACGTCAGTGGAGTTCCACGGCAGTGCCGCGTACGCGGCCGGCGGCTCCACCCTGGACGTGCTGGCGCTCGGCCTGGAGTTGCTGACGCCCACCCTGCTCGACGCGGACCTGGCCGAACAGGCCCGGACCGTGCAGTTCCCCGGGCTCGCTGGGGTGCTACCGGGGTTCGGCAACCAGAGCCGCAACGACTGGGGCCTGGGCTATGAGATCCGCGGTGAGAAGTCGCCACACTGGACCGCACCCACGGCCAATCCGGCGACCTTCGGGCACTTCGGTCAGTCGGGCAGCTACGTGTGGGTGGATCCGGACGCGCGCCTGACCGCGGCGTTCCTGGGCGCCGAGCCCTTCAGCGTCGAGGTGCACGGGGCGTTGTGGCCGCGGCTGCACGAGGAGATCCTCGCCGCGCACGGGTGAGTGCGTCAGCCGGCGGGATGAAACTGACGGGAATACTGCCAACCGTTGTCGATACGAGCCTGGTTGGCAGCGTGACCGTCGATTTCATCCGCGCACAACCCGGCGAAGGTCGCCAGCAGCCGATGCGCGGCCGAAACGTCAGCCCTCCCGGTCCGTTCGATCACCTCGGCCACGGCGTCGGGGGCGAAGTAGCCGGCGCCCGCGTAGATCTCGATGCGCAGCTTCACCGCCGCAGCGTCCATCTCCGGGTGGAACTGAGTGACGTACTGGCAGGGTCCGAACCGGTACATCTGCACCGGGCAGGCAGGTGAACTAGCCAGCACGACGGCGCCCGGCGGCAAAGTGGTGCACGCTTCCTTGTGGCCCACGTACGCGTGGAAGGTGTCCGGAAGTCCCGCCAGCAGGGGATCGTTACGCCCCGTCTCGGTGAGGGTGATCTCGACCGCGTCGGTGTTCTCCGCGTAGGTCGAGTCGACCTCGCCCCCGGCCCAGCGACCGACGACTCCGACGCCGTAGCACAGGCCCAGGAACGGGATCCGATGGCGGGAGATCTCATCGAGAACGTCGAGCAGGGTGGCCTCGACAGCGCGCTGCACCGGTGACTTGTCCGTCTCCGGAGTGCTCGACGTGAACGGGCTACCACCGAGGATCACGCCGGAGAAGCGGCGCACGTCCCCCACCGCCTCACCCCGGTCGAGCCGGATCCGCACAAGCTCCTGCTCGCTGAGTCCGGTGTGCTGCAGCACGCTCGCGTACTCGGCATCCGCTGCCACCTCTTCGGCGCGGGATGCCAGGAAGCAAAGCGGACGGGTCATCCGTCCAGTATCGCCTAGGGCCAGGCCGCGAGCGGGCGCTTCGATGCGATGTTCAGCACCCGGACACGAGCTCGGCAGCCGCCCGATCAGCGCGCCAGCTGCGTTCAGGGGTCTGAAGTTCAGGGTGAAACCCGAGATGGGGTCGATCTTTCGGCCCATGAGCGGGCCGAAGCGCAACGCGGCGCAGGCCAGCGACCACCGTGCTGAGACAATCAAGTCGATGACACTCTCCCTGCCCCCGGACCCCACCGACGACGATGCGCTCGTCGAGACCTTCACCGACTGGGCCCAGGAGAGAGGTCTGAGCCTGTACCCGCACCAGGAGGAGGCGCTCCTGGAGCTGGTGACCGGCTCGCACGTGATCTGCTCCACCCCGACCGGGTCGGGGAAGTCGCTCATCGCCATCGCCGCCCATTACGTCGCACTGGCCCGTGGTCTGCGCACGGTCTACACCGCACCCCTCAAGGCGCTGGTGAGTGAGAAGTTCTTCGACCTGGTGGAGATCTTCGGCGCCGATCAGGTCGGTATGGTCACTGGCGATTCCTCCATCAACGCCGATGCTCCGATCCTGTGCTGCACCGCCGAGATCCTCGCCAACCGCGCCTTGCGCGCCGGGAACGAGACGGACGCCGGCCAGGTGGTGATGGACGAGTTCCACTTCTACGCCGACCCCCAACGCGGGTGGGCCTGGCAGGTGCCGCTGCTGGAGCTCACCGGCACCCAGTTCCTGCTGATGAGCGCCACCCTCGGCGACGTGAGCTACTTCGCCGAAGACCTCACCCGCCGTACGAACCTCCCCGTGGCGGTGATCACGAACACCGAACGCCCGGTGCCGCTGACCTACACCTACTCCACCGAGCCGATCACCGAGATCATCACCGAACTGCTCGGCACGCACCGCACGCCCGCCTATCTCGTCCACTTCACTCAGGCTGCCGCCGTGGCACAGGCGCAGGCCCTGACGTCGGTGCAGGTGGCCACCAAGGAACAGAAGGCGCGCATCGCCGAGGCTCTCGGAGACGTGAGCTTCGCGAAGGGGTTCGGGTCGACGCTCTCCCGGCTGCTGCGCAGCGGTATCGGGGTCCACCACGCGGGAATGCTGCCCCGCTACCGCCGACTGGTCGAGCGCCTGGCTCAGGCTGGACTCCTGCGCGTGATCTGCGGCACCGACACCCTCGGCGTGGGCATCAATGTACCCATCCGCACCGTGGTGCTGACCGGTCTGACGAAGTTCGACGGTGTGAAGTCCCGCCACCTGAGCGCCCGGGAGCTGCATCAGATCGCCGGGCGGGCAGGACGTGCCGGGTACGACACGGTCGGCGAGGTGATCGTGCAGGCCCCCGAGCATGTGATCGAGAACGCCAAGGCGCTCAAGAAGGCCGGCGACGACGAACGCAAGAAGCGCAAGATCGTCCGCAAGAAGGCCCCCACCGGGGTGGTCAACTGGACCGATAAGACCTTCGAACGCCTCCGCGACTCCGAACCGGAGCCGTTGACATCCCAGTTCTCTGTCTCGCACGCGATGGTGCTCGGGGTGCTCGCCCGGCCGGGCGACCCACTGCCGGCGATGCGCCGGCTGCTCACTGACAATCACGACTCCCCCACCGACCGCAACCCGCACGTGCGGCGCGCGATCTCGATCTACCGCACCCTGCGTCAGGCGGGTCTGGTAGAGCGTCTGCCCGAGCCCGACAGCGAAGGGCGGACGGTCCGGTTGGTCGGTGAGGTACCGGACGATTTCGCGCTGAACGCCCCGCTCTCCCCGTTCGCGTTGGCGGCGCTGGAGCTCCTCGATCCCGAGCATCCGGACTTCGCTCTCGACGCCGTCTCGGTGATCGAGTCGACCCTGGAGGATCCGCGGCCGTTGCTCATCGCGCAGGAGAAGGCAGCCCGTGGTGAAGCGGTCGCCGCGATGAAGGCGGAGGGGATGGACTACACCGAGCGGATGGATGCGCTCGAGGAGATCACCTATCCGCGCCCGCTCGCCGAGCTACTCACCGCCGCGCTGGCAGAGTTCCGCACCACCAACCCGTGGGTGGACGACTACCAGCTGAAGCCGAAGTCAGTGGTGCGGGAGATGGTCGAGCATGCGATGACCTTCTCGGAGCTGGTCTCGCGCTACCAGCTGGCCCGCAGCGAGGGCGTGGTGCTGCGCTACCTCACCGACGCCTACAAGGCGTTGCGGCAGGTCGTGCCCACGGCAATGCGCACCGAGGAGCTCGCCGAGCTGATCGAGTGGCTGGGCACGGCCGTGCGGCAGATCGACTCCTCCCTGCTGGCCGAATGGGAGGCGTTGCAGGCGGGGCATGCGCTCGAGGAGAACCAGGGGGCCCCCGACGGCGGAGCTTCCGAGGACGAAGCACGTTTCGGTCCCGGACCGGACGCCCCGATCACCGCGAACCCGCGCACGTTCCGTGCGCTGGTGCGCAACGCCGTCTTCCACCGGGTGGAGCTGGCCGCACGGCACGCACATGACTCCCTGGGCGCTCTCGACGCCGGGATCGGCTGGGACGCCGATACCTGGGCAGAGGCGATGGACGGGTACTGGGACGAGTACGACCACCTCGGTATCGGTCCGGAAGCACGTTCCGGCGGTATGGTCACGATCACGACGGGGCGGGATCACTGGCAGGTCGAGCAGGTGCTCGATGATCCGGAGGGTGACCGTGACTGGCGGCTGCGGGTGACCGTGGACCTGGCCGCAAGCGCCGAGACGGGACGGGTCGTCCTCTCCGGGATCGATGTCGGCCCGGCCCGTACGATGGCCGGGTGAACGAGCAGGCACCAGGCTGGTACCCCGATCCGGCTGGCGAGAACCAGCAGCGGTACTGGGACGGGGATTCGTGGACCGAGTACTACCGGCCGCTGCTGCCCTCGCAGACAGAACCGAGCGGTCCTCAGTCCGCCTACGAGGACTATCCGTACCTGGAGTCGGTGACGCACCGCCGTCCGGATGTGATGGTGACGCCAGGAACGCCGGGTGGCTGGCAGTCCTCGTCGGCGTGGGGAACGCCGGACGAGGGCCGTGAGTCCGGAGGGACGAAGGTCTTCGGCAGCGGGGTGCGCAGCACGCCTGGTGGCGTGGCGGCGGTGGCATCTCTGGTGGTGCTCGCGCTGTTGCTCGTCACGGGGATCACCTGGTGGGCACTCTCGGGGAGCCGGGAGCCCGACACTCCGGGTCCCACATCGGGTCCAACCGGCGGCTCGGGATCGGTGACCACAGGCACGGTCGCGCTCGGTGAGGAGACGCCGGCGCAGGTCGGGGCCGGGGGTGTGTGGGAGGGCGCACTCTCCGTGGACGAGCCGGTGGTGCTGATCGTCGACGTGCGCTCGGATACCGGTGCTGAGGATCTCGAGATGACAGTCGAGGATGCGGCCGGGAACCAGGTCACGGCTGGAGACGACCGTGGCCGCGAGCTGGCCGAAGAGCTGGATGGTTCGTCACTGGACCCTCTGGTCGCCGTCTCGCTAGAGGCCGGTGAGTACACAGTGGTGGTCAGCGAACTCGATGGGTTCGCGAGCGAGTTCAGCGTGCGTACGACCGAAGTCGCCGACCAGGTGGCCATGCGTGAGCCCACCCGGGCCGCAGTGCCAAGCGGTGGCTACTGGGCCGGCTCGATCGAGCTGCCGGACGCCGGCGAGTACGTGGTGGACGTGGAGGACTCCTCCTCCGGAGACCCGGTGCTGCTGACGCTCGACGCGGACGGGCGCGTGCGCGGCAACGATGACCGCGACCCGGACAACGAGGACCGCAACCCGCTGCTGGAGTCCGATTTCCCGGCCGGAACCCTGGTAGTGATCGTCACCGAGTGGTCCGGTGACGCGACCGACGTGACCGTGACTGTCAGCGAATCCTGATGGGCAAGAAGAAGAACGCATCTGAGGGTGGCCCGGCCACTCCGGCAACCGTGGCCCTGGACCGAGCGGGTCTGACTTACCAGGCGCACCCCTACACCCACGATCCAGCGAGCGACCTCAGTTACGGCCTGGAAGCGGCCGCGGCGCTCGGCGTGCCGCCGGAGGTCGTGTTCAAGACGCTGGTCGCCAAGGTTGACGGGCTGCGCGCGGCACAGGGGTTGGCGGTGGCCGTGCTCCCGGTCACCGCCACCCTGGACCTGAAGGCACTCGCACAGGCGCTGGGCTGCAAGAAGGCCGCGATGGCCGAGCCCGCGGCGGCGGAACGCTCCAGCGGATACGTCACCGGCGGGATCTCCCCCATCGGCCAGCGGACAGCCCTGCCCACGGTCATCGACTCCTCGGCCGAGCAACTCGAACGGGTCTACGTCTCGGGCGGGCGACGGGGCTTCGACATCTCGCTCGCGCCGACGGATCTGATCGTGGTCGCGGACGCGCAGGTAGCACCCATCGCCCGGCCTGGATGCTGCCGGTGAGTGTCGAGAGTGCCGCCATCTAGCCGCCGGCACTCTCGACACCGCGGCCCCAGAGGAGAAGTGCCGCAGCCAACACAAGGAATAGGGCGACAGTGACGATCGACAAGAGGATCGTCAGCATCAGGCGACCGAGACTGATCCGGTCCCCGGAATCAAAGCCGTAGTACCTGAGCCATCCCCACACCCCACCGCAGATCGCTCCGAGCGCTCCGAGACGCATCAAGGTGTCGGCAGTCGCAAGTGCCCGAAAGGCTGGCTCACCAACGTCCGCCGAAGTCAGGCCGAACACGCTCATGCCATCAACGATCAGCAACTCTGCCACCCACGCAGCAATCGCTGCGAGGGCTGCGAGTGCGGGCAGCGACAGTAGCTTCGTCCACCGTGAGTTCAGACGGAATAGGTGAACCCATCCCATGACCGTCGCGATGGCCGCGGCCAGCCAGGGCAGGATGCGGACCAGGATCGACCAGCGGTTCGTATCGAGCGCACCGGGGTCGCTGCGCGACGCTTCGGTGAACAGCACGTCGAGGCACAGTCCGAGGACGGCGGCCACCGCTATCCAGCACAGTGCATATCCCGCACGCAACAACCGGCTCCGTCTGTCCCACGTCGTCCAGAGCACCATCGCCACCACCCCAGCGGCCGCGATGGAAACACCAGGTACCTTCATCCACCATGCGAGGTCGAGCCACGGCAGAACAAAGCCCGCAACGATCAGCAGAGTGGCTGTCACGAAAGACAGCACGAATCCGATCGACCTCCAGGGGTGCTCCCACGGATCACGAACAACCTTCCGCGGTTCGGTCTGGGGTGTTGTTGTCACCATGACCGCAGGGTCGAAGGGCCCACCAGGCAGCTCACTCGCTGCCAGGCTCCTGTGCGCACGGCGGTCGATCACATCGCGCCGATTGCCCGCATCGTCGCTGTCGTTCCGTTTGACCCACACATGCCATTGAGCCGGGTCCCAGGCAACATCGCCGGACTCACGCCAGCGCCTTGGAATGAGATTGACCCACGTTCGTCTGGTGTGGGCTACCGCGACCCGTCGGCGCCGATCCTGACCGGGTTCGACCAGGCGGATCTCGTCGACAATGACTGGCGCACGTTGCGCCGAGAACTCGTCGAGTTCTGATCGTGCCACGCTCATGGCAGCCGACCTTGCACAGTACAATGGAAGCGCCACGGTGCGCTCTCTATTATGAGAGACGAAGGTCCAACCGCGCTCGGCCAGAGCCACATCGGTGTGCTCAATCATGGTGCTCTCGGGAACACGGATCTTCGCGTAGACCACTCGGTTGGATCGTCTGTCTTGCACGGTCAACTGGTCTCTCCTCAAGCGTCGAAGCGGGGATAGCGCGGCTCACCTCGCCGAGCGCGACGATGCTAACGGCCGGCACCCACACTGACCTCGACCTCATGCCGGCCTTCAGCACCACGACGCAGAGTGGCCAACGAGAGCGTCGACATGTAAAGTTTCAGCCGTGATCTTTACATGTCAGTGCGTCATGCAAAGTTCTGTGTCATGACGAATTGGCAGGCAGACCGCCCGTACAACGAGTTGCCTCCACCGCCGGGCGCCGACGCCCTCGAGACCCGACGCGTACTCAAGGCGACGATCGGCGCACGAACTGCCCTCGCTCAGCTCGACCAAGCCGGGCGCTCGATGCCGAACCCCGCCGTTCTGATCAACACGATTCCGTTGCTGGAGGCGCAAGCCAGTTCGGAGATCGAGAACATCGTCACCACGACGGATGAGCTCTTTCGACAGGTCAACGCGACAGATGTCACGGGCGACGCAGCCACACGCGAAACGCTCCGTTACCGCACCGCGCTACGAGTCGGCTCGGAGCACGTTCAGGAACGGGGCCTGACAGTCGGCGCGGCCGAACAGATCTGCACCGTGATTCAGGGCCACGACGTAGGAATCCGGTCGATGCCCGGGACTCGCACCGCCAACCCAGCCACTCGCGAGATCATCTATTCACCACCGGAAGGACGCGAAACTCTCAGGAACAAGCTGGCAGAGTGGGAGACATTCATACACGCCGATGACGGCATGGATCCGCTGGTGCGCATGGCGGCCGCGCACTACCAGTTCGAGGCGATCCACCCGTTCACCGACGGCAACGGTCGCACGGGGCGCATCCTCAATGTCCTGATGCTCGTGGAGTCGGGATTGCTGCATCAACCGCTGCTCTACCTCTCCCGGTACCTCATCGGCACCAAGCAGGACTACTATCGACTCCTGCTCGACGTGACCACGGAGGGTCGATGGGAAGAGTGGATCACCTACATTCTCACCGGCATCGAGCGAACGTCACTCGCCACCACACGTCAGATCGCCGCGATACAGGAGCTCCAGGCGAGTTTCGCGGCCCAGGCGCGCAACGCATCGAGAGGCGGTACCGACGCCGAACTACTGGCCGTCCTGTTCGAGCAGCCCTACAGTCGGATCGCTGTCGTCATGGACCGATGCGGAGTCTCTCGGCCCACAGCAACGCGTTGGTTGACCGACCTGGCGGAGGCAGGACTGATTCACGACGTCCGCGTCGGTCGCGAGCGCCTCTTCGTCAACACGCAGTTCTTGCGGCTGCTGACGCATGGCCCCTGGGAGTGACCGGCTTGCCGCTCAGCTCGCGAACGGCCGGTGCGTCTCGACGATCTCTCGCCCGAACGGGGTGAGCGAGATCGGGATCAGTTTCAGGTTCGCCCAGCCCATCGGGATCCCGATGATCGAGACGAACAGCGGGATCGCGGTGACGATGTGCTCGATCACGAGCCACCAGCCGGCCACGATGAACCAGATGATGTTCCCGATCGTCGATCCGGCGCCGGCATCGGGCCGGCGCACCACCTCCCGCCCGAACGGCCACAGCACGTAGTTCGCCATCCGGAACGAGGCGATGCCGAACGGGATGGTGATGATCAGGATGCAGCAGATCACCCCGGCCAGGGCGTAGCCGACCGCCAGCCAGAAACCGGCGAAGACCAGCCAGATGATGTTCAGTAGCGTGCGCACGCTTCCACTGTATGCGCGTCTACGCTGGAGCGGTGGAACCGGATGAGCTCTGTGGCGCGACATTGACCAGGCAGAACCTCGACGGCGAGGTGTGGATCGGCGCGCAGATCGACGAGCTGGAGCTCGACGACTCCTCGCTTCAGCGGCTGCGGGCCGCCGAGGGCACCTGGGAGCGCTGCACCTTCACCGACTGCGATCTCACCGGTGCCGACCTGGCCGGGCTCACCACCCGGGACGTCGGGCTCGTCCGCACCACCCTCGACGGCGCCCGGCTGACCGGCTCGTCGTGGTTACGTTCGCGCTGGCGCGACGTGGAGGCGACCGACGTGGTGGCCGACCTGCTCTCCGCTCACAGCGCCACGTGGACGGCGGTCACGCTCACCGGTGCGAACCTGCGCCAGGCCGACTTCTCCGGCGCAGCCCTGCAGCGCGTGCGCTTCGTCGATTGCGACCTCACCGAAGCACGTTTCGCGGGAATGCGCGCCCAGCAGGTGACGATGTCCGGCTGCCGGCTGGAGGGCATCGCGGGAGTGGATGCTCTGCGCGGGGTCACCATGACCACCGAGGATGCCGTCGGCGCGCTCGGATCCTTCGCCGCCCACCTGGGCATCACCCTGAAGGAGGGCCGATGACGGCGGTCGCTGCCTCGATCGAACAAGTCCGCTCCCGTATCGCCACCGCCGCCCAGGCCGCGGGCCGGAACCCGGCCGAGGTGCGCCTACTGCTGGCGGTGAAGCGGGTGGAATCCACGCGAATCCGGGAGGCCCTCGCAGCCGGTGCCACGCTGATCGGGCAGAACCGTGCCCAGGAGCTCGTGTCCACCGAACCTGACCTCGACGACGTCCCACACGAGACACACTTCATCGGGCACCTGCAGTCGAACAAGGTCAATCAGGTGATGCGCTGGGCCGATTGCGTGCAGAGCATCGACTCAGCCAAGATCGCACAGCGCCTCGACCGTGCGGCCGCCACCCGCGGCCGCGACCTGGACGTGTTCGTCCAGGTCAACACCTCCGGCGAGGAGACCAAAGCAGGAGTGCCGCCAGAGAGCGCGGGCGAGCTGGCCGCCGTCGTGGGCTCGCTGGAGCACCTGCGCCTGCGCGGCCTGATGACCATCGGGGCGAACTCCCCCGACCCTGGTGAGGTGCGCGCCAGCTACACCGCCCTCGCGCAGGCGAGAGACGCCGTCGTGGGCTCGGGTGAACCGGGCACGAGCGAAGCGCACGAGCTCTCCATGGGGATGTCCGGGGACCTGGAACTGGCGATCGCGGCCGGGGCGACCATGGTGCGCGTGGGGACCGGGGTGTTCGGAGCGCGCTGACACTCCTTGCCAGGTGTACGGCGTACACCTTAGGCTGCCTGACGAAAGGTGTACGTCGTACACCTCGGATGGGAGGGACCATGCCATGTACATCATCACCACCACGCTGAGCCGGGCCGCCGGCATCTGCGCGATCATCACCGGCCTCATCTTCGGCGGCATCCAGTTCATCCACCCGGTCGACGAGGCTGCGAGCGTGCCCACCACGATGTGGGCCGTGACCGGATATCTCACCTTCACCATGGCCGTCTGCGGGATGGTCGCTGTGACCGGCCTGTACCTGCGGCAGGTGCAGGCGTCGGGCATCCTCGGCCTTGTGGGTGCCCTCATGCTCGGCATCTTCTACCTACTAACCAGCGCCTTCACCTTCGCCGAGACACTGATCCTGCCGGCGGTGGCCGATGAGGCGCCGCGATTCGTGGAGAACTTCCTCGGGATCTTCAACGGCGCGGGCACCGACGGCACGCTCGGCGCCCTGGAGGTGATCAGCCCGGTCGCCGGCGGCCTGTACCTGCTCGGCGGCGTGGTCTTCGGGCTGGCGTCCCTGCGAGCTGGGATCTTCCCGCGGTGGGCCTCGATCCTGCTGGCCCTGGGAGCCATCGTGCCGGTGCTGACCGCCTTCCTCCCACATGCGGTGAACCGGTTCGCCGCCCTTCCGGTGGGGATCGCGCTCATTGGACTGGGACTGTTCCTGTGGGCGCAGCGTGCGCCGGCGCCGGCCGAGTCCGAGCCGCGGCTAGGCTGATCGGACCGTCAGGAGGAGAGGTGCCATTGGCCACGCAGGAACGCACGCCGGTCAGCCGTAGCCGGGCGCTGCGCGCGGCCGTCGAACTCGCTGACGCCGAGGGAATCGACGCGGTCAGCATGCGCAACCTCGCCGGCCGGCTGGGTGTGGTGCCGATGGCTCTCTACAAGCACGTGGCCAATAAGGAGGATCTGCTCGACGGGATGGTCGATACGCTCGTCGCCGACCTGCCCCGCCCCGAACCGGGCCCCGGGTGGAAGCCTGCGGTGCGGGCCACGATCCTCGCCGCGCGGGAGATGATCGTGGCCCATCCGTGGCTGCGCCGGGTGATCGAGTCCCGCACCCGACGCACCCCGACGGTGCTGACCCACATGGACTCCCTCGCAGGGGCCTTCATCGCCGGCGGGCTCAGCGCCGACCTCACCCACCATGTGATGCACACGCTCGGCCACCGTATCTGGGGGTTCAGCCCCGAGGCGTTCGATGCACCCGAGGAGCCTGACGACGCCACACCGCCCACCGATCCGCAGGAGGTCGCGGCGATGGTCGAGCGCATGTCCGCCACCTACCCCGCCATCACGGCAGTCACCCTCGCCGCGATCGACGGCGATCTTGCCCGGCTCGGCGAGACGTGCGACGAACAGAGGGAGTTCGAATTCGCCCTCGACCTCCTCCTGGACGCCTTCGAACGCCTGCACACAGGGTCGCGTGGGTCACGGAATACCTGACCGCGACTGGTGTTGGCACTGGTAGGACATACCCGATCAAGGAGAAGTAGTGCCCACCATCGACATCACCACCGAGACCTTCGAGCAGACGGTCAGCGACAACGACATCGTGCTCGTGGACTTCTGGGCCGAGTGGTGCGGACCCTGTAAGCAGTTCGCCCCCATCTATGAGCAGGTCTCGGCCAAGCACCCCGACGTGACCTTCGCGAAGGTCGACACCGAGGCCGAGCAGGAGATCGCCAGCCAGGCGGGGATCCAGGCGATCCCTACGCTGATGGCCTTCCGGGACGGGATCCTGCTGTTCAACCAGGCTGGCGCCCTGCCTGCCAAGCAGCTCGAGCAGCTGATCACCCAGGTCAAGGACCTCGACATGGACGAGGTCAAGGCCAAGGTCGCCGAGCAGCAGGCCGCCGCTCAGGCCGAGTAACTCGGCTGGTGGGCGTACCGGGTCGGCACCCACTCGCCCGTGTAGACCGTCGTTTCGGGCTGCACGTGCGACTCCCGCGCCGGTGCTGACTCGATCACCGGGGCCGGCTCCCCTGCCGCTTCCATGCGGGCGATGAGCCGGTCCCGGAGTCCCTCAGCCACCTCAGCGAACGCCGGAACACCGGCGACGTTACGTAGCTCGTGCGGATCGTTGGCCAGATCGTACAGCTCGGCCTCCACGTAGCGGTCGGCGCTATGCTCGATCCACGGATCAGCGTCCGGGGCCACCACGTGGTACTTCCACCGGTCGGTGCGCAGCGTCCGGCCCAGTTCGGACTCGCTGACCTGCACAAACGCCTCCTGTGGGAAGTCGGCGCCCGGGTCACGGACGAGGGGCAGGATCGAATGCCCCTGCATCTGTTCCGGCACGTCGATCCCGGCGGCGTTCAACAGTGTCGGCGGAAGGTCGATCGTGCTGACCGGGCGGTCCACGCGGCCACCGCCCTCGAAGCCTGGGCCCCTCATCGCGAAGGGCACGCGGATCGAGCTGTCGTGGCAGGAACGTTTGTACTCGGAGTTTCGGGTGCGGAAGTGGTTGCCGTGGTCTGAGGTGAACGCGATGATCGTGTTCTCGAGCTGACCGGTGCTGCGCAGCGCGTCGATCAACCGGCCCAGCCCTTCATCGATCCGGCGGATCTGACCGAGGTAGCCGCCCATGTGCTCGGCCGCCGTGGAGCCGGTCGAGTCCGTCGCGGCCAGGTCCGGCGGCATCCACTGGCCCGTGTACCGCTCGGCGTATCCCACCGGTGCCGGGTAGGTATCCACCTCGTTCTGGTGGTGCGGCTCGATGAGGGAACAGAACAGGTAGAACGGCCGCTCCTGCTCGGCGGGCGCGGGCCCTACTGGTGGCGTGCTGTGGTCGGCCACGAACCTGATCGCAGCGTCAAAGATCGCGTCCGACCGGTAGCCGGGGAGCATGACCGGCTCGCCGTCGCCGTCGAACATCACAGTCCGGTACGCATCGGAGGTGAACTCCAGCAGGTTCGCCCCAAGCCAGGACTCATAGCCCCCACGCTGCTCGGGCGGCACCGGCTCGGTGTCGGCCAGGTGCCACTTGCCGATGTATCCGGTGGCATAGCCGGCGTCGGCGAAGTAGTGGGCGAGCGTGCGTGTCTGCCCGTGCGTGGTGCCGTTGCGGAAGCACCCCGACGACGTCCCGTACTGTCCCGTCTGGATGGCCGCCCGGGCGGGCGCACAGACCGGGTTCGCGGTAAACGCCTGCGCCATGTACGTCCCGGAGGCCGCGATGGCGTCGAACTCCGGGGTCAGGCCGAGCGGGTTGCCACCGGCTCCCGTGGTGTCCCAGCGCTGCTGGTCGGTGAAGACGACGATGACGTTCGGGCGGGTGGGCACAGGGGCTTCCTTCCGGGTGAGGGTCGACGAACTACTGCTTGACGGCACCGGCCACACCTTCGACGAAGTACCGCTGCAGGAACAGGAACGCAATGATGATCGGCATCAGACTGATCGTCGAGGCGGCGGCCATACCTACCCAGTCGGTGAAGTACTCCCCCTGGAAGTGGTAGATGCCCACCGCCAGGGTGCGCAGCTCAGGCTGATTCAACGTCAGCACGAGAGGCAACAGGAAGTCGTTCCAGGAATGCATGAACTGCAGCACGACCGCCGTGGCGGTCACCGGCTTGGCCAACGGTAGGTACACCTTCCAGAAGACCCGTAGGAACCCGGCTCCGTCGATCACTGCCGCCTCCTCGAGTTCTTTGGGCAACTGACTGAAGAACCCGGCGAACAACAGAATCGCGATCACATGGGCTCCGCCGGCCTCGGCGAGGGTGATACCCCACAGGGAGTCAGCGAGGCCGAGAGCGTGAATGAGATCGAAGATCGGGATGATCGTGTAGCCCTCGGGAAGGAAGACGGCGAACGCGAGCAGTGCCACGACGACGTACCGGCCAGGAAACCGGTACCGGCCCAGAACGTAGCCGATCATCGCCGTGGAGACCACGCTGATCACGATCGACCCCGCCGTGATGAGCACGGTGTTCACGAAGTAGCGCGCGATGTTGGCCTCACTCCACACCCTGATGTAGTTGCCCAGCTGAAGAGTCTCCGGTACCAGTCCGAGACCGGAGAATGCCTCCGCATTCGTCTTCAGGGAGGTCGAGATCATCCAGATGAACGGATAGATCCAGACGATGCAGATGGGAAGGAGGATGAGCGAGATGATCGTCGCTCGAAGCACGGCCTTCGACCGCCGCTGAGGCGGTGACGTCGGCTCACCGGGGCCCTGGGAACGTGCATCCTGCGCAGCGAACGAGCCGGCCGTCGACGTAGACGTGGTGATCTTGGTCATCGCTCGCTCCCCATCGCCGCGCGCATCGACTGTGCCTTCTTGGCCACCCAGATCTGCAGTAGGGCGACCACCATGACCGCTAGTCCGAAGAAGACACCGGCCGCCGAGGCATATCCGAGTTCGGGTAGGCCACCGTCACCGACGAAGGCCTCCCGGTAGATGTAGACCTCCATCACCTCGCTCGCGCGGGCCGGGCCACCTTGCGTCATGGCCTGGACGATCGCGAAGACGTGCAGGGTCTGGTTGGCGGTGAGCAGCGTGATGATCGCCGCGAACGGCGCCAGGATCGGGACTGTGATGTGCCGCAGTAAGTGCCACCGGCCCGCACCGTCGATCCGCGCAGCCTCGTAGTACGTGGCGGGGACGGTCTGCAGGGCCGCGAGCCAGTAGACCATCGTGATCCCCATGTTCTTCCATATCTCGACGCCCATCACGGTCCACAGAGCAGTGTCCTTGTCGCCCCTGAAGTCGATCGCCTGGTCAACGAGTCCGGTACCGGTGAGGACCTCGTTCACCGGTCCGTTGAAGGGGTCGAGGACGAACGTCATGATGATGCCGACGATCGCCGCCGTCGTGACCACAGGGAGGAAGAACATCGTGCGGAACACCGGGGAGAGTTTCATTGACTCGTTGTTCAGCAGGATGGCCAGCAGCAGGGACAGTGCCAACTTGATCGGCACAGCCACCAGCACGAAGAGGAACGAACGACCGAAAGCACCCCAGAAGGCTGCGTCGTGGATGAGGCGAGCGTAGTTGTCCAACCCCACCCACGTCCGCTCGCTCGTGTAGCCGCTCCACTCCAGGAATGAGAAGTACCAGGACATGAAGATCGGGTAGAAGGTGAACAGTGCCGACAGCACCAGGGTGGGCACCATGAAGACGTAGCACCATCGATGCTTCAGCACCTGGGCCCAGAGGCCGCGGTTATGACGAGTGCCAGGCGTACTCACTGCAGTCATGAGTTCGTGTATTGGCCCGCGGTGAAGTCGTCAGCGGGGTTCCAGTCAGGGAACACCCAATCTGCGCGCGAGACGTTCGCCCCGGCGTCCCGGGCGGCAATGATCGCGTCGTCGAGTGCCCGATTGCACTCATCTTCGAGTTGCTGCAGTGACTGCCGCAGTTCACCCTGCCCGCTGAAGATCGCTTGGCCCAGATCTGCGAACGTGGTGCTCGGTGGCCGGTGCCGCAGGATCACCTCGGAGTTGTCGGCGTTGCGCAGGCGCGGGTCCGGAGCCAGTCGCATGAGGTCTCCGGCTACGTTGACGGCGGCCACCGCGCGCGCGTCGAGGTCCGTGCTCTGGGCCGAGAGCTCATTGGCCGCCGGCATGACCGAGGACAGGTTGCCCTGCGAGGCCACGATGATGTTCGCCTGCCCGTTCACTGATCCGAGATAGTGGAACATGTCACCGACCACCTCCGGATAGCGCGCCCCGGCGAAGAGGTAGAGGTCGTTGGCTCCCTCCTCCCAGAACGGGTATGAGGCTGACGCTCCGCCGTCGGCACTCGGGGGTGCCCCGACGGCGAAGTCGAAGTCCGGGAAGTCCCGCTGATACGCCGGGATCGCCCACGGCCCGTCGAACAGGACTCCCGCCACGCCCTGGGGGAACCGAGACCGTGCTGTGGCGTCGTCGAGGCTGATGTAACCGGGGAAGATGCTGCCGTCGTCATCGATCGCTAGCAGCATCTCGAACGCTTCGACGACCTCCGGCGCGGTGAGGTCGTACTCACCGGTACGCAGGTCCAGTCCTCGATATGTGCCTGAGTTGATGACCGAGTGCCCGATCATCTGAGCGAACATGAGCGCTACCTGCGCGATCCTGGTGCCGTCGATCATCAATCCATACGCATCACCCGCGCCGTTGTCGGTGATCACCCGGCACGCCTCGCGCAGTTGTTCGAGGCTCAGGCGCGCGGTCGGATCGAATCCGGCGTCGGTCATCAGCGTGCTGTTCGTCAGCTGGAGGTACTCGAACCGCTTGCTGGAGTTCATCGGCCAGGTGTACGTGAGGCCATCGAAGACGTGCACACCGGGGATGAACGCGCCCTCGGGGAAACCCGCCCGCCACTCCTCGAAGTCCGGGATGACATCATCGAGCGGACTGATCCATCCCTCACTGATCGCCGACTGCGTCGGCATGCTCGCCGGTCGGGCGAAGACGTCAGGGGCGCTCTCATTCCGTACTGCGACCGGGATGGCCTCGTTGATCGTGTCCCATGAGCTCGGCTGATAGTCGACCGTGATGTGCTCGTGCTTGTCCATGTAGGAGGCGAAGAACGGCTCCAGGAACATCGCCTTCAGGTCGCCCGAGTCCATCCAGCCGATCGTGACGTCTTCGGTCGGCAACTCGGCTCCCGAGTCCGGGATCTCCTCGAAGCCGAATTCCGGGTCCTCGGTACCGGTTCCCGAGCCGGTGTCGGTGCTCACGTCGCACGCCGCCAGCGCGCCGAGGCCGAGCGCGCCAAGTCCCAGGGCGCTCCGTCGGGTGAATGGTGTGGTGCTGAGTTGTCGTTTCATGGCAATCACTCCTCGTTGATGTGATGGCATTCGTGTTCGTAGTGGCGCGTAATGCGCCCGGCTCAGGTCGAACCGCGTGCGGTGAAGGTCCACGGCCGACTGATTTCTCGCCAGTCACCGTGGCGCGGGTGCAGGATCCGGTCGAAGAGCATCTCGGCCGCATCGGAGAAGTCGGCACCGTCATCCGGACCCATCGTGCTGAGGGTGGGGCGGGTGACCTGAGCCTCAGGAATGGTGCCGGCACCCACGACTGCGACATCGCTGGGCACGGTCAGTCCCAGATCTCTCGCCGCCCAGATGGCGCTGACCGCAGCGCGCGAGGACGCCGAGATGATCGCGTCTGGAGGCTCAGGGAGGCCCAGCACGGCTGCGGCTGCACGGTAGCCCTCCGCTCGGCCATCGGCGCCGGGAACCACCAGATCGGGGCGGACAGGAAGCCCGTGCGATTCCAGCGCGTCGACGAAACCTGCGAACCGATCGCTGTCCACGGGACGACCCGCATGGAACTCTGCGACTTCTCGCTCGTGGCCGAGGTACGCGATGGAACGACGACCGGTTCTCACGAGGTGGTCGACGGCGTCCCGGACAGCGTCCGTCTCAGGCTCGCGGTAGACGTCGAAACCGTCGGCCGGTGCCGAGTTGCTCAGCACCATCATCGGAATGTCGGCGCTGACCAGATCGTCGAGGCCGGCAGCGCCCACGTGATGGAGTCCACCCGCGAGGACCACACCATCCGCCACTCGTTCGCGCAGCCGATCGATGCCCCGACGGGCCGAGGAAGGTGAGTTGACCACCATCGTGATCAGGCCGAACCCGTGCCGGTCCCCCACCTCGTGCAGGCTGGCGGCCATCTGATCCAGCACCGGCACACCGAAGCCGCCGATCACCAGGCACACCTGCTCGGTAGACCGGCGTCGCAACATCCTCGCCGATCGGTCCGGAACGTAGCCAAGCTTGTGCGCAGCCTCAAGGACCCGGTCGCGGGTGATGTCGGGGATTCGGCGGTCCGTCCGGCCGTTCATCACGTAGGAGACCGTCGCCACAGAGACGTCCGCTGCCGCGGCAACGTCACGAGAGGTCGGTCGCGTGGTTCGCACCGGAGCTTGCCTCCTCATCCAACTGATCTGCTTATTCGTTTAACCGGATGTCAGGCTTATACGATTAACTACCGGAGGTGCGGTTGTCAAGCGACAGTGCGCATCGCACGACGCCAAGGCAGGCCTACTCAGGGAACGCGCCCGATCCAGGCCGGATCAGAGAACTTGCCCACTGCGAGTTCCCCAGCCCGGGCGATCTCCTCTGAGTGCAGCTCGCCCTCGCTGGTGCGGTATCGGGCCCGGAAGTGGTCCTTCATGGAATCGATGATCGCCTCGCGTGCCATTCCGGTCTGACGACGCATGGGGTCCACGCGCTTGTTCGCGCTGGCAGTCCCCTTGTCGGAGAGCTTCTCCCGCCCGATGCGCAGTACCTGCAGCATCTTGTCCGCGTCGATGTCGTAGGACATCGTCACGTGGTGCAGCACCGTGCCGTTCGCGAGCCGCTTCTGGGCCGCTCCCCCGATCTTTCCCTCCGGGGAGGAGATGTCGTTGAGTGGCACGTAGGAGGCATCGATCCCCAGCTCGCGCAGCGCGCCGATCACCCAGTCATCGAGGAAGGCGTAGGACTGCTCGAAGCTCAGGCCCTCCACCAGAGATCCAGGGACGTACAGCGAGTAGGTGATCGCGTTCCCCGGCTCGACGAACATCGCCCCGCCGCCGGAGATTCGGCGGACCACCTGGACGCCCAGTTCCTCGGCGGCAACGCTGTCGATCTCGTTGCGCAAGGACTGGAACGAACCGAGGATCACGCAGCGCCCGGACCACTCCCAGATCCGCAACGTCGGGCCGCGCCGGCCGGCTCCGACCTCCTCCAGCAGCACCTGGTCCAGCGCCAGGTTCATCGTCGGCTCCGAGGGACCGGGGTGGACGATCTCGAAGGTGTGATCGTGCCAGCCGGTGGCCCGTCCGAGGGCACGCCGGACGGCGATCGCCACCGCTTGCGGGGTGAAACCGACCAGATGAGCATCCGCCGTCGCCCGCTTGACCAGTGTGGCCATCCGTTCGACGGTGACGTCCTTGGGCAGATCTGTCAGCGCCGCGTCGATCTTCTCCAGAGCGTCGTCCGGCTCGAGGAAGAAGTCACCACTGATGTGCACGCTCGCCAGGCGCTCGTCCACGACCTCCACCTCGGCCGCGACCAGCTTTCCCCCGGGAACCTTGTATTCGCCTCTGCTCACGCCCTCACCCTAGTGGCGCCACGTCGGCATGAAGGAGGCCGTAGACCAAGCCGTCCACGAGCGCCTCCCACGAGGCCTCGAGCAGGTTCGCCCCGACGCCCACGGTGCTCCAGGAGTGCTGGCCGTCGGTGAGTTCGATCAGCACCCGGGTGATCGCATCGGTGCCGTGTGCGGAGTCGAGCAGGCGAACCTTGTAGTCGATCAGCTCGATGTCCTCGATCTGCGGGTATGCCCTCGCGAGCGCCTGGCGCAGGGCGTGGTCGAGGGCGTTCACCGGACCGTTCCCCTCGCCGGTGGAGACCACCCGCTGGTTCCCGGCGTGGAGCTTCACCGTCGCTTCGGCCACGTCCCGCATCACCCCGTCGGGTCCGGCGGAGTGATCCACGATGGCTCGCCAGGATTCGGTGCGGAAGTACGCCGGGCGCTCACCGGTGATCTCTTCGCGCAGCAGCAGCTCGAAGGAGGCATCGGCGGCGTCGTAGGTGTACCCATTCGCCTCGGCGTCCTTGACGCGGGTGGTGACCCGCCCGAGCAGGTCCGACTGCCCCGTGAGGTCGAACCCGAGCTCGCGGCCCTTGAGCTCGATGCTGGCACGACCGGCCATGTCCGAGACCAGCATCCGCATGTCGTTGCCGACCTTGCGGGGGTCGATGTGCTGGTAGAGGTCGGGGTCGATGCGGATGGCGCTGGCGTGCAGTCCGGCCTTGTGGGCGAAGGCACTGGCGCCGATATAGGGCTGGCGGGCGAAGGGGGCGATGTTGGTGACCTCGCTGATCGCGTGCGCGATCCGGGTCACCTCCTCCAGTCCGCCCTCGGCGAGGGTACGCAGGCCGAGCTTGAGGTCGAGGTTGGCGACGACGGCCAGCAGGTCCGCGTTGCCGGTGCGCTCCCCGTAGCCGTTCACCGTGCCCTGCACGTGCCGGGCACCGGCGCTGACGGCGGCCATCGAGTTGGCCACGGCGCAGCCGGAGTCGTTGTGGGCGTGCATCCCCAGGATGTGGCGCGAAGGGTCGGTCCCAGCGCGCACCTCGGTGACGATCTCGTGCACCCATTCGGGCAGCATGCCGCCATTGGTGTCGCACAGCGCCACCACCTCGGCCCCGGCCTCGAACGCCGCGGTGACGGCCCGCATCGCATAACCGGGGTCGAAGCGGTAGCCGTCGAAGAAGTGCTCGGCGTCGAGTACCACCCGGCGGCCCTCGCCCACCAGGTAGGAGACGGTGTCTGCGATCATGGCGAGGTTCTCCTCGGCGGTCGTGCGCAGCGCACGCTCGACGTGCCGGATGTCGCTCTTGGCAACGAGCGTGATCGTGGGGGCCTCGGAGTCGAGCAGCGCACGCACCTGAGTGTCGCGGTGCGCCGTCGTGCCCGGCTTGCGCGTCGATCCGAACGCGGCGAGCTCGGCATTCGTCAGATCCAGGTCCTTGGTGGCGCGTGCGAAGAACTCGGTGTCCTTCGGGATCGCTCCCGGCCAGCCGCCCTCGATGAACGTCACCCCGAGTTCGTCCAGCATCGGTGCGATGGCGAGCTTGTCAGCGACAGTGAGGTTCATGCCCTCCTGCTGTGCGCCGTCGCGCAGCGTGGTGTCGTAGACGTGCACGACGTCGTGCTCGACAGTGGGCGTGGTTGGGGTGCTCATGGTCATGACTTCCTGCGGGTGGGTCCAGCAACAAAAAGACCCCCCGGGTGCGGGAGGTCTGCGCGTTCACCGGGTGTGGCGAACGCGCTAGGCGATAATCAGGGCGCTGGTGGGCGTCATGTGCTCATCATCGCACATCGCACCGGTGTCACCCCCTCACCGTAGGCTCGCACCCGTGGAGATCCTGGTGCACCCCGCGGGCGATGGCGCCACCGTGCACCTGGTCGAGCTGGGCACCGAGGCCCGCACGACGGCGCAGCGCACCTGTGCACGCGAAGAGCTGGCACAGGTGGTTGGTCACCGAGAGCGACAGGATGCACCCCGGTGGGTCTGGGCCGATACCGCGACGCTTGCACCGGACCTGATCGGTGCCGGCGTCCGCGTGAGCCGGTGCCTGGATCTACGGCTGTGCCGGGTGATCCTGCAGCACGCTCTCCCGGACCGGGACTGGCCGGAGCTGGGCTGGCGATCGACGCACCCGGCGGCTCCGGGCGAAGCCTCCCCACCCACCCTCTGGGACGAGGCGCTCACCGTGGCCCTGGGCCTGGACGACGTGCTCGCCGAACGCGCTCGTCAGCACGACGCGATCACGGCCTGCCCGCAGCCGGAGCGGATGCGACTGCTCCTGGCCGCCGAATCCGCCGGCGCGCTCATCGCAGCCGAGATCGCGGCCGACGGGCTCCCCTGGGACCGGACTGCCCATGAGCAGATCCTCAGCCGGATGCTCGGTCCCCGGCCCGCGACCGGGGCCCGCCCGGCACGGTTGGAGGCACTCGCCGCCCAGATACGGGCACACCTCGCCGCCCCAGCGCTGAACCCCGACTCCCAGCCTGACCTGCTGCGTGCGCTGCGACGTGCCGGACTCGATGTGTCCACGACCTCCAAGTGGGAGGTCGGCCGGCTCGATCACCCGGTCGTCGAGCCGCTGCTGGAGTACAAGAAGCTTGCCCGGCTGCTCAGCGCGAACGGCTGGGTGTGGCTCGACCAATGGATCCGCCCGGGCCCGAGCGAGCATCAGCAGCACCGCTTCCGGCCGGACTACGTCCCCGGCGGTGTGGTCACCGGACGGTGGGCGACCAGCGGCGGCGGCGCGCTGCAACTTCCCAAGTCGCTCCGGCGGGCTGTCCGGGCTGATGCTGGCTGGCGGTTAGTGGTCGCCGACGCTGCACAGATCGAGCCCCGCGTCTTGGCTGCAATAGCCGGCGATGACGCGCTCGCCCAGGCAGGCCGCGCGGGCGATCTGTATCAAGGACTGGTCGACCGGGGCATCATGGCCACCCGCGCCGACGCCAAGATCGCCATGCTCGGCGCCCTGTACGGGGCCACCACCGGCGAGGCAGGGCTGCTGATGCCGCGGCTGATGCGCGCCTACCCGCGCGCCACCGGCGTGGTGGAGCAGGCCGCCCGCACCGGCGAGGCGGGCGGAACCGTGCGCACCTGGCTCGGCCGCACTTCTCCCCCGCCCCCGGCGGCCTGGCACGAACGCCAGGCCGCCGCCAGCCAGCCCGACGCAACGGACGCCGTCGAGAGACGTGCGCGCCAGAGCGCGCGGGACTGGGGACGATTCACCCGCAACTTCGTCGTGCAAGGCACGGCTGCGGAGTGGGCGTTGTGCTGGATGGCCGAGATCCGCCGTCGACTGGCTGCCCTGGCACCCCTGCCCGGCCGTGCGCACCTGGTGTTCTTCCTGCACGACGAGGTGATCGTGCACGCACCAGCCGAGGCGGCCGAGGAAGTCGCCGATCAGATTCGCGCCAGCGCCACCGAGGCAGGGCGGCTGCTGTTCGGGCGCACCGCCGTGGCCTTCCCGCTCGACGTGGCGATCGTGGAGAACTACGGCGACGCCGAGTAGCTCAGGCCAGGCGGCGCATCCATCCGTACGGGTCCTCGACGCGCCCGTACTGCAGATCGGTCAGATGCTGGTACAGCCATTGCGTCACGGCACCTGCCACACCGTCGCCAACGGTCAGGTCGAAGCCGGTGCTCTTCAATGCCCCGACAGGGGTGACCACGGCAGCCGTGCCGCAGGCGAAGACCTCGGTGATGCGGCCCGAGGCGATCTGCTCGGTGATCTCCGCCAGACTGATCTGACGTTCGTTCACCCGGCGGCCGTCATCGGCCAGCAGCTGCAGGATCGAACGACGCGTGACACCCTCCAGGATCGTCCCGGTCAGAGCCGGCGTGTGCACCTCACCGTCATCGGTGACGATGAAGACGTTCATCCCCCCGAGCTCTTCGAGATAGGTGTTGGTGGCGGCGTCGAGGAAGCACACCTGAGCGCACCCGTTCTCGATCGCCTGCTGCTGCGGGAGCAAACTGGCGGCGTAGTTGCCGCCGCACTTGGCCGCACCCGTCCCGCCTGGCCCCGCCCGGTGGTAGTCCTCAGCCACCCAGATCGAGACCGGCTGGAAGCCGGAGGTGAAGTACGGACCCGACGGTGAGGCGATCAGCAGGTAGTCGACCTGCTTGGAGGGGCGCACCCCGAGGAACGGCTCGGATGCGAACATGAACGGTCGCAGATACAGACTCGACCCCGCCGAGCCAGGCACCCACTCCAGATCGGTGGCCACGAGCGCCTCGATGGACCCGAGGAACTGCGCTGCCGGCAACTCCGGGAGGGCCAGCCGGTGGGCACTGGCCGCGAACCGGGCCGCATTCGCCTCGGGCCGGAACGCCCACACCGAGCCGTCGGCGTGGCGGTAGGCCTTGAGACCCTCGAAGATCTCCTGCGCGTAGTGCAGCACCGCAGCGGCCGGGTCCAGGCTGATCGGCGCGTAGGCCTCCACCCGCTGGTCGTGCCAGCCGGCATCCGGGGTCCAGACGGCGTGGGCCATGTGGTCGGAGAACACGGTGCCGAACGCGAGGTGCTCCAACGCAGCCGTGCGCTCGGCCAAGGTGCGCGGGTGCGAGGACGGGTGCACCTCGAACATCGACATCGCCGAGTCGCTGGTGGTTTCGCTGCTCATGGTGTGGGTTCCTTCGCGTGCCTCACCCTGCTCGGCAGGGTCTGTGTCGTGTAGACGGTACCGCTCACTCGCTGGTGGCGCTGCGTGCTGGTGCAACCTCACGCCAGCCGGTGCAGCCACCGGTAGGTATCGTCGCACCTGCCGTACTGAATGCCGGTGAGCCGCTCGTGCAGCTCGGTGGTGACCGGACCCGGCGCGCCGTCGGCGACGGTCACGTCGAAGCCCTCGCCGGCGAGCCGGCCGATGGGTGTGATCACAGCCGCCGTCCCGCAGGCGAGCACCTCGGTCACCGTGCCGCGGCGCAGTCCGTCGAGCACCTCGGCCAGGGTGATCGTGCGCTCGACCACCTCACGCCCATCCTGGGCGAGCAGGTCCAGAACGGAGCGCCGTGTGACCCCGGCGAGGATCGTGCCCGTCAGTGCGGGCGTGTGGACACTGCCATCACCCATCACCAGCAGCACGTTCATACTGCCGATCTCCTCCAGGGCGGTGCTGGTGGCGGCATCCAGGAAGCACACTTGGTCGCATCCGTGCTCGCGGGCCTGCTGCTGCGGAAGCAGACTCGCGGCATAGTTGCCGCCGGTCTTGGCTGCACCGGTGCCGCCCGGGCCGGCCCGGTGCTGGTCGCGGGCCACCCAGATCGAGACCGGCGCGAACCCGGCGGTGAAGTAGCCACCGGCCGGGGAGGCGATGACCAGATAGTCCACACCGGCAGCCGGTCTCACCCCGAGGAAGGCTTCGGAGGCGAACATGAACGGCCGCAGGTACAGGCTCGCACCCGCGCCTGCGGGCACCCAGGCCCGATCCGTGCGCACGAGCGCCTCGAGCGAAGCGAGGAAGTCGGCTTCCGGCAGTTCCGGCAGCGCCAGCCTGCGAGCGCTGGCCGCGAACCGGGCGGCGTTGAGCTCGGGGCGGAAGGCCCAGACCGAGCCGTCGGCGTGGCGGTAGGCCTTGAGACCCTCGAAGATCTCCTGGCCGTAGTGGAGTACCGCGGCAGCGGGGTCCATCGCCAGCGGGGCGTAGGGCACGACGCGATGATCGGTCCACCCGGTCTGCGGCGACCAGTGGGCGCGAGCCATGTGGTCGGTGAAGCAGGTGCCGAAACGCGGTGCGAGGACTGCCTGCCGGCGTTCCTCGGCCGGGAACGGGGAGAGGTTCGGCTGCACCGGGAAGTGAGGTGCGCCGTCGGGAATCGTACTCATGTGGCCCTTCCACCTGGTCTGGATGTCGGCGGCCCCGGTCGGGGCAGGTGGGAGCGGGCGCTAGGGCTGGCGGAACTCGCTGGCCGGGCGCCCGCTCAGCCCGCTACTCGTGCGGCGAGTGCGTCGCCGATCTCGCTGGTCGAGCGCGCGCCGCTGCGCTCGGCAATATCAGCGCTGACGGCGTCCTCGATACGCCGGGCCTGCTCGGTGAGGCCGAGGTGGTCCAGCAGGAGCGCGACCGAGAGGATCGCCGCAGTCGGGTCGGCCTTCTGCTGGCCGGCGATGTCGGGAGCAGAGCCATGCACCGGCTCGAACATCGAGGGGAAGGCCTTGTCGGGGTTGACGTTGCCGGAGGCGGCCAGGCCGATCCCGCCGGTGATCGCGGCGGCGAGGTCAGTGATGATGTCACCGAAGAGGTTGTCGGTGACGATCACGTCGAACCGGGACGGGTCTGTGGTCATGAAGATGGTGGCCGCGTCCACGTGCAGGTAGTCCACTGTGACATCGCTGAACTCCGGTGCCACGGCCTCGACGGTCCGGCGCCACAGGTGACCGGCGTGAACGAGCACGTTGTGCTTGTGCACGAGCGTGAGCTTCTTGCGCGGGCGGGCCTGAGCGCGGGCGAAGGCGTCACGCACCACGCGTTCCACGCCGTGGGCGGTGTTGACGCTGACCTCGGTGGCGATCTCGTGCGGGGTTCCCACCCGCAGCGCTCCGCCGTTGCCCACGTAGGGGCCCTCGGTGCCCTCACGCACGACGACGAAGTCCACCTCGCCAGGATTCGCCAGCGGGGAGGGGACGCCCGGGAAGAGCTTGGAGGGGCGCAGATTGACGTAGTGGTCCAGGGCGAAGCGCAGCTTCAGCAGCAGGCCGCGCTCGAGCACACCGGAGGGCACGGTCGGGTCGCCGACGGCACCCAGCAGGATCGCGTCGTGGGTGCTGATCGCGGCGAGGTCCTCCTCGGTGAGGGTCTCACCGGTCGCGTGCCAGCGGGCGGCGCCGAGTTCGAAGTCGGTACGTTCGATGCTCACGTCGGTGCCGACGAGGACGGCGTCGAGCACCTTGAGGCCCTCGGCGGTCACCTCCGGACCGATTCCGTCGCCACCGACAACTGCGAGCTTGATCGTGCGTGCCATGCTCCGCATGCTAGACCGACGTATCAAGGACCGGACAATCCGTCTCAGATAGTGGCCGCCACGGGGGCGCTCTCCTGAGCGGGAAAGACCAGGACGATCCGCTCCAGCACCACGTCGTCGGCGTCCGTGGCGCCCATCAACTGGCGCTGGTGCTCACGCCAGGATGCGGCGTCCTGCACGCACTCACCACGCGCATGCCGGTCGTCCACCTCGCCGAAGGCCACCACGCGCACCTCGACCGTGCGGATCAGCGCCACCGGCTGCTCGTGCCCGTCCAGGACGATGGCGAGGTCCCCCACCTCAGGCACGGGGACGTCGTCGGGGATGTCCGATCGGAGCGTACTGACGGCGGTGCGTTCACCCGCGAGCACCTCCTCGGCCATCCGCTGGGCCAGGTACGGCTCCGGTGCGAACGCGAACGCCGGGGGCGGCAGCGTCCCAAGCCGGTGCTGACCCACGAACGGCTCCAGCCACGCCACCCGACCACGTAGCCGGGCACGCTTCCAGAATTGCTCGATCTCGTCGGAGTCCACACCAACATCCTCACACGGCCGCGATCAGAAGCCGCCGGTGAGCCGCAGCCCCAGCAGGATCAGGACAAGACCCCAGGAGACGATCGCCGTCCAGAACAAGGCCGTCGCGCGCAGCACCGTGGTGCCGATCATCGGCGGAACGAACCAGCGCGCACGGCTGAGATCCTCGATCCGGCCCGTCAGATAGTCCGGGATCGTCACCACCTGCCACAACGATCGCAGCCGGCGGAAGAAGCGGATACCGCCCTTCTCTGCGAGAGCCTTGAGCCGGTTCAGCATCTCGTCCCGCATCTCCAGCAGGTCCACCAGCTGCACGAACTCGCCCGTCAGGGCGTCCGGGTCATCCACGGCGGTGACGTAGCGGTGGATCCGGATCCACCACAGCACCATCACCGCAGCGCCCGCAGCGGCCAGCAGCACGAGCACAATCCGTTCCCACCAGCCGTCGCCAGTGACGGCGAGTGCGAAGATCCCCAGCACCGGCAGCACCGGGACCAAGCCGACGGCGTAGGCCGGGAACCGGAGGATCCGCACCGCCCGCCGCACGATCGGGGCCAGCGTGCCCACAGAGGCGCGCGTGCCGCGGGAAATGACCGTCTCGCGAGCCTCGCCGGACTCGGGGACGAGCTCGGCGGGCTGCTCCGTGGGATCGGTCATGACGCCGATCGTAGCCGCCGGTGGTCTGACACGACGTCGGCAGTCTGACCTCCCTGTGGAGGGAGGTCAGACTGCCGTGTGTGTCAGTCGAGGGTCAGCGTCCGGCGCTTCCCTCAGGACTCATTGTTCGGGAAGCACCTGCCGCTTCCTCCGGCACCCGCTCCTACGTCGCGAGTACCTCCGTCAGCGTCCGGCGCTTCCCTCGACATAGTCAGCGTCGGTCTCCTTCATCCAGGAGAACATCTTCCGCAGCTCGCGGCCGGTCGCCTCGATCGGGTGCTGCTCGCCCTTGGCGCGAAGCGCCTTGAACTCCGGCGCCCCGGCGTCCTGGTCGGCGATGAACCGCTCCGCGAATGCCCCGGACTGAATGTCGGCCAGCACCGCCTTCATGTTCTCCTTCACGTTCGGGTCGATCACCCGCGGACCGGAGACGTAGTCGCCATACTCGGCGGTGTCGGAGATGGACCAGCGCTGCTTGGCCAGGCCGCCCTCGACCATCAGGTCGACGATCAGCTTGAGCTCGTGCAGGACCTCGAAGTACGCGACCTCGGGCTGGTAGCCGGCCTCGGTCAGCGTCTCGAAGCCGTACTGCACCAGCTGCGACGCGCCACCGCAGAGCACGCTCTGCTCACCGAACAGGTCGGTCTCGGTCTCCTCGGTGAAGGTGGTCTTGATTCCGCCGGCGCGCAGGCCACCGATGCCCTTGGCGTAGGAGAGCGCCAGATCCCAGGCGGTGCCCGAGGGGTCCTGCTCGACGGCGACGATCACCGGGACGCCACGGCCGTCGGCGTACTCGCGGCGCACCAGGTGCCCGGGGCCCTTCGGGGCGACCATGATGACGTCCACGGTGTCCTTGGGCTGGATGTAGCCGAAGCGGATGTTGAAGCCGTGACCGAACACCAGCGTGGCGCCGTCGGCGAGGTTCGGGGCGATGTCGTCGGTGTAGATGTGGCGCTGGACCTGGTCCGGCGCGAGGATCACGACGACGTCCGCCTCCCGCACGGCGTCGGCGACGGGCAGCACGCGCAGCCCCTCATCCTCTGCCTTCTTCTGCGAGGCCGATCCCTCACGCAGACCGACGCGGACGTCGACACCGGAGTCGCGCAGGTTCAGGGCGTGCGCGTGACCCTGGCTGCCGTAGCCGATGACGGCGACCTTCTTGGCTGCGATCAGGGACAGGTCGGCGTCGTCGTCGTAGAACAGCTCAGCCACAGTTTTCTCCTTCTTGGTTTCTTGGCGAAGTTTCGTTCCCGCTCACGCGGGGCGGTTGATGCGCTCGAGGGCCCGGTCGGTCATGGACTTGGCGCCCCGTCCGATCGCGACGGCGCCGGACTGGACGATCTCACGGATACCGTACGGCTCCAGCGAGGCCAGCAGCGCCTGCAGCTTCTCCTCGCCGCCCGTGGCCTCGATGGTCACGGCTTCCGGGGTCACGTCCACGACGTGCGCCCGGAACAGCTCGACGACCTGCAGTACGGCCGTGCGGGAGGCGTCGTCGGCCTTGACCTTGACCAGGAGCAGCTCGCGCTGCACGGAGGCGTGCGGGGCCAGTTCGACGATCTTGAGCACGTTGACCAGCTTGTTGAGCTGCTTGGTGACCTGTTCCAGCGGGTTGGACTCCACGTCGACCACCACGGTGATCCGGGAGATCTCCGGGTGCTCGGTGGGCCCCACAGCCAGGGAGTGGATGTTGAACGCGCGCCGGGCGAAGAGCGCCGAGACGCGGGTGAGCACGCCGGGCTTGTTCTCGACCAGCACCGAGAGTGTGTGTCGGCTCATCATCTCTTCCTCACTCGTCCCGCTCGAAGTCCGGGCTGATACCGCGCGCGTACTGGATGTCATCGTTGCTGACGCCGGCGGCGACCATCGGCCACACCATGGCGTCGCGGCTGACGACGAAGTCCACGACCACGGGACGGTCGTTGATCTCTTCAGCCTGCTTGATCGTCGCGTCGACGTCGGCGACCTTGTCGCAACGCAGCCCCACGCAGCCGTAGGCCTCAGCCAGCTTGACGAAGTCCGGGATGCGCACCGTCTCGTGACCGGTGTTGAGATCGGTGTTGGAGTAACGCTCCTCATAGAACAGGGTCTGCCACTGGCGGACCATGCCCAGCGAGGAGTTGTTGATGATGGCAACCTTGATCGGGATGCCTTCGAGCGCGCAGGTGGCGAGCTCCTGGTTGGTCATCTGGAAGCAGCCGTCACCGTCGATCGCCCACACGGTGGCCTCGGGGCGGGCGACCTTCGCGCCCATCGCCGCCGGCACCGAGTAGCCCATGGTGCCCAGTCCACCGGAGTTCAGCCAGGTGCGCGGGTTCTGGTAGCGGATGAACTGCGCTGCCCACATCTGGTGCTGGCCGACGCCCGCGGCGAAGATCGTGTCCGGTCCGGAGATCTCGCCGAGCCGGGAGATGACGTGCTGCGGAGCGAGCAGCCCGTCCTCGGTGGGGGTCCACCCCAGCGGGTAGGTGTCGCGCAGGTTGTCGAGCATGTTCCACCACGCCACCAGGTTCGGCTGGCCGTGCTGGGTCTGCTCGCGCTCCAGTTCCGCCACCAGGTCGCCCAGCACCTCCTTCAGGTCACCGACGATCGGCACGTCGGCGAACCGGTTCTTGGAGATCTCGGCAGGGTCGATATCGGCGTGCACCACCGTGGCACCCGGGGCAAAACTGTCCAGCCTGCCGGTCACGCGGTCGTCGAAGCGTGCTCCGAGGGCGACCACCAGGTCCGCCTTCTGCAAACCGGCCACCGCAGCCACGGTCCCGTGCATGCCGGGCATACCCAGGTGCTGCGGGTGGGAGTCCGGCAGGGCCCCTCGTGCCATCAACGTGGTGACCACTGGCGCACCGGACAGGTTCGTCAGCTCCAGCAGTTGCTGAGAGGCGTCCGCACGGATGGCGCCGCCGCCGACGTACAGCACCGGGCGACGGGCCGTGGCCAGCAGTCGGGCTGCTTCCTTGATCTGCTTGATGTGCGGCTTGGTGATGGGCCGGTAGCCGGGGATGTCCAGATGCGCCGGCGGCCAGCTGAAGGTGGTCTCGGCCTGCATCGCGCTCTTGGCGATGTCCACCAGCACGGGGCCAGGGCGGCCGGTGCTGGCGATGTGGAAAGCCTCGGCGATCCGGGCGGGAATGTCCGCCGGATCGGTGATGAGGAAGGAGTGCTTGGTGATCGGCATCGTGATGCCGACGATGTCCGCTTCCTGGAAGCCGTCCGTGCCGATGAGCGCCTCGGCCACCTGGCCGGTGATGGCAACCATCGGCACCGAGTCCATGTGCGCATCCGCGAGTGCGGTGACCAGGTTCGTCGCACCCGGACCTGAGGTGGCCATGCACACACCGACCTTGCCGGTCGCGGCGGCGTACCCGGCGGCTGCGTGCCCCGCCCCCTGCTCGTGGCGCACGAGGATGTGCCGCATACTCGAGTCGAAGAGCGGGTCGTAGACAGGCAGGATCGCCCCGCCCGGGATGCCGAAGACGGTGTCTACGCCGACGGACTCGAGCGACCGGACGACCGACTTGGCACCGGTCATGGCCTCACCCGCGACCGCCCCGGCGTCGGCCGGCGCGAGGGCCGGCTTCGGGGGCTGCGGTCGCGGCGGCGTGGGATGTGGCACGTTGGCCATCTGATCCTCCTGCGTTCTGCGGGTCCGTCAGGGACTGATGTGGACAAAACAAAACCCCTCGCCCGAGGTGGGATCGAGGGGTGCGCGCTCAGCGGGTGTCGTCGTCGCTCAGACGGCCGCGCGAGCGCGCCCGGTAAGTACGACGACGAGGGAGTCCGTGAACATGTCTCGATCGTAGCCTGCTCTGCGGCGTCTCGTCACATCCCACGCCGACCGTCTCACATCTTGGTATCTGGGTTCACATCGTGACACTCAGGCGGGGCGCTCTCGTCCGAAGGAGGTGCACACGCACGCCTCGTTCCCCTCGGGATCGGCAAGCACCCAGAATGCTGGTGCGCGGGAGTCCGAGAGCAGCACACCACCCGCCTCGAGAGCGGCCTGGATCCGTGCTTCGGCGACGTCCTGAGGGACGCAGACGTCGATGTGAATGCGGTTGCGTTGCGGGCGCGGCGCATCCATCTGCTGGAACCACACCTCCGGATGGCGCCCGCCGGGATCGCCGAGCCGATCGGTGGCGTTCGGGTCGTTGCCGTAGCCGAGAACCGCCCGCCAGAACGGCAGCACGGCGTCGCGATCGAGTACGTCGATCGCGATCTCCAGCGCACTGCATACGCTCGGGTCCGCACTGACGCCTTCGCTACGGGCGAGTTCGCTGATGCGCCGGGCGAGGGTGATGTCCCGCTCGGTCAGCCCACCGACGTCGTGGGAGGTGGTGGTGACGAGCACGCTCGGATAGCGCACGGTGACGTCCGGGTGGTGGTTCAGCTCGTCTGCGATCTGAGAGATCCGTCCGACCAAACGTGCCCCGGCGGCGAACGATCCCGTCGCGTAGCTCGTCTGCAGGGTGGTCTTGACCACCCGCCAATCCTCGAGGCCGTCGTGAGCGGCCACTTGCTCTGCACTCAAGGTCCTCATGTGCTCATCGTGCTCCCCGGCACCGACATCGACAAGGGGGACGGGGAGCTTCATGCACTACCCGGGCTCACGACCGCCTGGTGGACTCTTCCTCGCTGATCGCACGAGCGGCGCGATTCCCGCGGATGCCACCTGTGACGACCGCGCCGAGCGCCAGGAGCATTCCGCGATGAGCACCGCCGTCAGCCACGCGGCCTCAGCACCCAGCCGAGCCCCGGTCATCGTGACCGCTCCGGTCGCCACGAAGATCCACCCACCGAGTGCGGTGAGCGACTCCCCCTCCCGATGCGCAGCCAGCCACGCCTCGTCCGAAGCCATCGTGGCCGCGGTACGGATCCCGGCGATCGGGTTGCGCCGGATCCGCCCCTGAGCGGCACGCCGCGCGACTACAACAAGGAGCAGGCCCGCCGCGACCACCAGCACCCCGGTCGCGGTCAGTGCCACCACGTCCGCCTCGGTCACCCCAGCACCGCACCCACCGACGCCGACTGCACGAGCTTGGAGTACTTGGCCAGCACACCTCGGGTGTAGCCGTGCGGAACCGGCGTCACCCCGTCATCCCGGCGCCGGGCGAGCTCGGAGTCCTCGACCAGCAGATCCAGGGTCTTGCCCGCGACATCCAGGCGGATCGGGTCACCGTCGCGGACGAAGGCGATCGGACCGCCGTCGACGGCCTCTGGTGCGAGGTGCCCGACGCACAAACCGGTGGTTCCCCCGGAGAACCGGCCGTCGGTCAACAGGAGCACCGACTTGCCGAGCCCAGCGCCCTTGATGGCGCCGGTGATGGCGAGCATCTCCCGCATCCCGGGCCCGCCCTTCGGACCTTCATAGCGGATCACGACGACGTCGCCGTCGGTGATGGTGCCGTCCTCCAGGGCCGCCAGGGCGGCCTGCTCCCGTTCGAATACCCGCGCGGTCCCCTCGAAAACGGACTCGTCGAACCCGGCGGACTTGACCACCGCCCCCTCGGGAGCGAGGGATCCGTGCAGGATGGTGATGCCCCCGGTGGGGTGGATCGGATTGTCCAGCGCCCGCAGGATCTTCCCGTCCGGGTCGGGCGGGGCGATGTCGGCGAGGTTCTCGGCCACGGTGCGACCGGTCACAGTCAAGCAGTCCCCGTGCAGCAGGCCGGCATCCAGCAGCGCCTTCATGATCACCGGCACGCCACCGATGCGGTCGACGTCGTTCATCACGTACCGGCCGAACGGCTTCAGATCACCCAGGTGCGGCACCGTGGAGGCGACGCGGTCGAAGTCCTCAAGGGTCAACTCCACCTCCGCCTCGTTCGCGATCGCAAGCAGGTGCAGGACGGCGTTGGTCGAGCCGCCGAAGGCCATCACCACGGCGATGGCGTTCTCGAACGCCTCCTTGGTCATGATGTCGCGCGCAGTGATCCCCCGCCGCAGCATTTCCACCACCGCCTCGCCGGAGCGGTGGGCGAAGTTGTCCCGTCGGCGGTCCGCCGAGGGCGGTGCCGCCGAGCCAGGCAGCGACATTCCCATCGCCTCGGCCACCGAGGCCATGGTGTTCGCGGTGTACATCCCGCCGCAGGCACCCTCACCCGGGCAGATGGCACGCTCGATCCGGTCGACATCCTCGACGGACATCCGCCCCCGCTGGCACGCCCCGACCGCCTCGAAGGCATCGATCAGGGTCACATCCTTCTCGGTGCCGTCGGAGAGCTTGACCCACCCGGGCATGATCGAACCGGCGTAGAGGAAGACGCTCGCCAGATCGAGCCGGGCGGCGGCCATCAGCATGCCGGGCAGGGACTTGTCACAGCCAGCGAGCAGCACCGACCCGTCGAGCCGCTCGGCCATCATCACCGTCTCCACACTGTCGGCGATCACCTCGCGGGAAACCAGCGAGAAGTGCATCCCCTCGTGCCCCATCGAGATGCCGTCGGAGACGGAGATGGTGCCGAACTCCAGCGGATACCCGCCGCCGGCATGCACGCCCTCCTTCGCGCCCTGCGCGAGCCGGTCCAGGGAGAGATTGCACGGGGTGATCTCGTTCCAGGAGCTGGCGATCCCGATCTGCGGCTTGACCCAATCCTCGTCGCCCATCCCCACGGCGCGCAGCATCCCGCGGGAGGCGGTGGCCGCCAACCCATCGGTGACTGCACGGGAGCGGGGCTTGATGTCCGGGCCGGGGGCTGTGGTGGGGTCGCTCATCCCCTCACTCTAGAACGCTGTGCCGACGTCAGACGCGACGGATCAGCGACAGGTCCCGCACGGCACCCCGGTCGGCCGAGGTGGCCATCGCAGCGTAGGCGCGCAGCGCCGGGGAGACGTACCGGTCCCGGTCTACGGGCTGCCACGGGTGCTCGGAGGCCTCCATCTTGGCGCGACGGTCGGCGAGCACCTGGTCGGGCACGTTCAGCCGGATCGAGCGGGAGTCGACGTCGATCTCGATCTCGTCACCGTCTTCGACCAACCCGATCAGCCCACCGGCTGCGGCCTCCGGGGAGATGTGCCCCACCGAGATCCCGCTGGACCCGCCACTGAACCGGCCGTCAGTGATCAGCGCGCACACCTTGCCCAGGCCCCGGCCCTTGATGAATGAGGTGGGGTAGAGCATCTCCTGCATTCCCGGTCCGCCGGCCGGCCCTTCGTAGCGCACCACCACGACGTGACCGGGCTGAACCTGCTTGGTGAGGATCTTCTCCACCGCATCATCCTGGGACTCGCACACGAGCGCCGTCCCGACGAAGTGGAAGACATCCGGATCCACGCCGGCCGTCTTGAACACGGCTCCGTCCTCGGCGAGGTTGCCGCGCAGCACCGCGAGACCGCCCTCCACCGTGTAGGCGTGCGCCAGGTCGCGGATGCACCCCTGCGCGGCGTCGGTGTCCAGCGACTCCCACCGGTTCGAGGTGGAGAACGCCTGGGTGGTGCGCACCCCGCCCGGGGCGGCATGAAAGAGCTCGATCGCCTCGTCGGTGGCAGAGCCGCCTCGGACGTCCCAGTCGGCGAGCCACTGCGTCAACGTGGGCGTATGCACGCTGGTCACGTCACGATCGAGCAGTCCTGCGCGGTTCAGTTCACCCAGCAGCGCGGGGATGCCGCCGGCCCGGTGGACGTCCTCCATGTGATAGTTCGGGTGGTTCGGCGCCACCTTCGACAGGCACGGCACGTTCCTGCTGATCTCTTCGATGTCGCTCAGGCCGAAGTCCACCTCGCCCTCCTGGGCGGCAGCGAGGATGTGCAGCACGGTGTTGGTGGACCCGCCCATCGCCACGTCGAGCGCCATCGCATTGCCGAACGCGGCCTTGGTGGCGATGTTGCGGGGGGCGGCCGAGTCGTCCTCGTCGTCGTAGTACCGCTTCGCCAGCTCGACGACGGTCCGCCCCGCCTCGAGGAACAGCTCCTTGCGCGCGGCGTGGGTGGCCAGGACCGAGCCGTTGCCCGGCAGGGAGAGCCCGAGTGCCTCGGTGAGGCAGTTCATCGAGTTCGCGGTGAACATCCCCGAGCAGGAGCCGCACGTGGGGCAGGCGTTCTCCTCCACCTGGGCCAGTGCCTCGTCGGAGACATTGTCGTCGGCGGAGTAGTTGATCGCATTGATCAGGTTCAGGTTGGTCTTGGCCACGCCGTCGGCCACGATCGCCTTGCCTGCCTCCATCGGGCCACCGGAGACGAACACCACCGGGATGTTCAGCCGCAGCGCGGCGTTGAGCATCCCTGGGGTGATCTTGTCGCAGTTGGAGATGCACACGAGCGCGTCGGCGCAGTGCGCGTTGACCATGTACTCGACCGAGTCGGCGATCAGGTCGCGGCTGGGCAGGGAGTAGAGCATGCCGCCGTGGCCCATGGCGATGCCGTCATCGACGGCGATGGTGTTGAACTCCTTGGCCACTCCCCCAGCCTCCTGCACGGCGGAAGCGACCAGGTCGCCCATGTCCTTGAGGTGGACGTGCCCGGGTACGAACTGGGTATAGGAGTTCGCGATGGCGATGATCGGTTTACCGAAGTCCTCGGCACCCATCCCAGTGGCGCGCCACAGTGCCCGGGCGCCGGCCATGTTGCGGCCATGGGTGGAGGTGCGCGAACGCAGCGGACGACTCATCGCAGGTCACTCCTTACACGAGCTGGCGGCGCAGAACTACGCCCGCGGTCACGATACGACGGCGTGGGACACCGATGGAGTCGTTGTCCGGAGGATGGTCGGGACCTTGTACCCATGCACCACCACCTCTGATGCGGAACGATAGAAGACGTCAGGGACAAAGGTCGAGTGTCGGGAGGACGCCATGACCACCACCACAGCCCGCAGCGCCGGCTTCATCAAGGTCGTCGGGATCGCGACATTCATCCTTGGGCTGGTGTTCGCCGTCGGCGGCATCGCCACGTGGATCACCGTCTCCAGCCAGCTGGCAGACGAGGAGATCACCGTCTCCGACGATGCGCGGTGGTTCGCAGGTGACCCCGTCCGCGGCCCGCTGACCGCCTATGCCGAGGCGGATGTGATCAACACCCACGCGATGGCCGCGACCGAGGGTCGCACGTACGCCGAGCTAGGTGCGGAAATGAGCCAGGTCGAGCCCGAGTCGGAGGAGCACGCTGAGCTGGCCGCCCAGCGCGAGACCGTGATGACCGCCTCGTTCCTGCGAGCCTCGCTCTTCACCTCGGTGGTGGCCTTCGGGGTGGCCGCACTGGTGACCGGTCTGGGCATCGTGCTCGCCCTTACCGGCATCGCGATCCGTCGCCTGGTGCACCTGACCAACCAGGACGCCAGCTCAACCGCATAGCCGATCGCCGGTGGCTACCCTGATCGGGTGAGCCAGCCGAACGACACAGTCGACATCGAGACGGCCCACGGGACCGCCCGGGTGCATCATCATCCGGCGCCGGACCCGTGGGCCGGTCTCGTGCTCGGGCACGGCGCAGGTGGCGGTGTCAGCGCACCGGATCTGCGGGCGGCAACCACAGCCGCGCTGGCCGCCGGAGTCAGCGTGGTACTCAGCGAGCAGCCCTACCGCGTGGCTGGTCGTCGCGCTCCGGCCCCGGCATCACAGCTGGACACGGCGTTCACGCAGATCGTCGGCGAGGTCCGCCACCGCTGGTGGCCGCAGCTGCCGGTGCTCACCGGTGGCCGCTCCTCCGGTGCCCGGGTTGCCTGCCGGACCGCCGACGACGTAGCAGCGGCCGGGGTGGTCTGCCTCGCCTTCCCGCTGCATCCCCCGGGCAAGGGCGATGACCCGTCGAAATCCCGGCTACCGGAGCTTGCCGCCGTCGGCGTCCCAGTGCTGGTGGTCCAGGGCGAGAGCGATCCGTTCGGGATGCCACCGCAGGCACCGGGCCGACGCCTGGTTCGCCTGCGCGGGAACCACACGCTGAAGAGTGACATGCCAGGCCTACGGGACGCCGTCGGGGAATGGTTGGCCGGGATCGCGACGAGTCTCAGGCGCGACGTACGGTGACGTTGCCGCTCACCGAGCGGAGCCGGAGCACGACGCCGTCGGCGTTGTCGGCCGGTGCGGAGCCCGGCTCGAGCTCGCTGCGCACCTTTCCGGAGACGGTGGAGCAATCCAGCAGCGCGGCCGACCCGTGCGCGACTCCGACCGAGATGTCACCCGAGGCTGATGTGGCGGACACCTCGCCACGGACGACGCGACGCACGACATGGTCACCGGAGCCGCTCTTCAACCTAGCGAACTCCCCGAGGTCACGCACGATGACGTCACCGGATCCGGAGGATGCCTCGATGGTGCGAACGGCTTCGGCGGTCATCGTGCCCGACCCGGTGCGCAGGCGCGCCTCGTCGGCCTCGGTGACCGCGATCCTGCCGGAGCCAGTGGTCGCTCGCACACTGCCGGCAGACTCCACGGCGACGTCGCCAGAGCCACAGGTGGCCTCCACCGACGTGCCGCGTGCCACCCGAATCGCGCCCGACCCGGTCTTGGTCTGGACGGCGGCGAGGTCACCCGAGGTGCGGATACCTCCCGAGCCGGTCTCCAGCTCGGCATCGGATCCTGCCGGGACCACCACCGAGACGCCCATCTTCGAGCCGCCGAACGAGGTGAAGAATCCGGTGCGAGCCAGGGGTGCCTCGACTTCCAGCCGGTCGCCGACGAGCTCCACCCGGACGCGGGCAGCCAGGTCGGGGTCACCGCTGAAGGTCACCGACGCGGTGTCGGTCTCGGTGGCCGTGACCATGATGTCGCTAGATCGCATCCGCACGAGCAGGCGGATCGGGCCATCGACGGGAAAGGTGCGGTCGTGGGAGGTCATCTCAGAGTCCTTCCGGGCGCGGGCGGCCGGCTGGGTTGTACGCGGTGGGCTCGTCTGCGCCGCGACGCCGGCCAGAGATGTGCCGGTGCGGGCGATCGAGCGGGCCACCGATACGGCGGGCGGCGATGGCGTCGTAAACGTCGTCGTGGAACATGGGGGCTCCGTTCAGCGGACCCAGCCGGTCATGCGCCGGCCGGAGGTGGTGGGGCGGGGTTCGGTGGCCGGGCCGGTGAGAGCATGCTGCGCGGCACGCACCAACCAGGAGTTGACGCTGACACCGTCGCGGGAGGCAGCATCGTCAACACGGGACTTGAGGGACTCGGGCAGCCGGAGCGTGATCCGGGTCTGGGACCCGTCGCCCTCGGGAACAGGAGCTTCAGGCGGTTCGGGCGGGGTCGGGGGCGCGAAGGCTTCGGTAGCGTCGGCGAGTTGGGTGGGCTGCTGCTCCACCACGAGTTCGGGGTTCCCGCCCCGGAGCCTGACATCAACGATGGCACCATCGAGACGCAGAGTGACATCAGCAGCGATGTCGGATGCGAGTTCCATGAGCGTCAGACGCAATGCCGGTTCGAGCGTCTGAGCCAGACGCTCCGACGCTTCCTGCACCTCAGGAGTGGATGTCCGCGCAGCGTTCGCGAGCGCCTGCTGCAGCGTGGAGAGGTAGCCGTTCAGATCCATGACACCATGGTGACATCATCATGACGCCATAGTCAAGGAGTACGACACCACATCCTCTCACGCGCCCACCGCACGACCCGCCCCCCGAACGCTAGGACGGAGGGACGGTGTCAGCGGGGCCGTCGGGGTCAGGCGAGGGCGTGGGCTGCTGCGAGCTCCACCAACTCCCCCGCCCGTGCGATACATCGGTCCACATCGGGTTCGAGGTCCAGCAACGCGTGGACGGCGTCGATCCCGTGCTCGCGCGCCGTCGCCTCATCCACTGCGCACCGGCCCACGACGGCCACCACGGGGACGCCAGCCGCGCGCGCGGCGGCAGCCACTCCGACCGGGGCCTTCCCGGCCAGAGACTGGGAGTCCATGCTCCCCTCCCCCGTGATCACCAGATCGGCACCTCGCACCTGCTCGGCGAAGCCGACCATCTCCAGCACCGCCTCGATGCCGGAGCGACGCGTGGCACCGAGCAGTGCCATCGCCCCGTACCCCAGGCCGCCCGCAGCTCCCGCTCCGGATGCGCCGGCGATCTCACGTGCCTGCGGGATGCCCGCCTCAGCAAGCGCCGCCACCCAGCGCGTCAGCCCGGCCTCCAGCTCGGCAACCAGGGCCGCATCGGCGCCCTTCTGCGGCCCGAACACCGCCGCCGCACCCTTCGCACCGAGCAGCGGCGAGGTCACATCGGCGGCCAGCACGACACGCAGCCCGCTCACACCCGGGTCCAGCCCGCTCAGGTCCACCCGTGCCAGGTCAGCCAGGGCTGCTCCCCCGGACGGGAGAGGGTGGCCGTCGCTGTCCCACAGCCCCACCCCCAGCGCTCTCGCCAGACCGGCTCCGCCGTCGGTCGTGGCACTGCCACCCAGACCGAGGAGAACCTCCGAGGCCCCGTGATCCAGAGCGTGCCGGATGATCTCGCCCACGCCTTCGGTTCCAGCCCGGCGGGCACTGTCGGCATCCGGTGGCACCTGGTCCAGGCCCGCCGCCGCGGCCATCTCCACGACGGCGCACCCTCCCTGGCGCGCATAGGTCGCCGTCACCGGGCTTCCCAGGGCGCCGGTGACCGTCACTTCGACGGGCGAGTACCCCGCAGCGATCGCCGCCGCGACGGTTCCCTCACCGCCGTCGGCAATCGGCACCTGCACCACCTCGGCGCCCGGATCCCCGCGACGGACACCGCGAGCGAGGTGCTCGGCTACAGCTGCCGCGCTCAGCGACCCTTTGAACGAGTCCGGTGCGAGGACGACCCTCACGCCCAGCTCGCCTTGGCAGCCGGGTACTCGTCTTCCAGCATCCCCATGACCAGCGAATCGGCGAACCGCTCCCCGTCCCCGAGCACCTCGCGACGCCGACCCTCGGGCACGAACCCCAGGCTCTGGTAGAGCGCGGCGGCACGGGGGTTGATGCTCAGCACCTCCAGGCCGACGCGATGCAGACCCAGGCCGGGATCGGTGCCGAATGCGAAGTCCAGCACCAGCATGATCGCCTCACGCCCATAACCGCGGCCCCGGTGTCCGGGAAGCGTGAGGGAGCGCAGGTTCGCGCTACGCGCCACCGGATCGACCCGTTCCAGGCTGATCCGCCCCAGGATCGCCTCACCGTCGACCGTGGTGGCCCAGTCGAACCGGCCTTCCCGCTCGGCCGCCGTGGCAGCCCACTGCGCCACCTGCTCCCGGGTGAACTCCTGCGTGAGGCCGGCCATCCGCCGTCCCTCGGGATCTCCCAGTCCATCCCACAGGGCGTCGGAGTCCTCAGCCCGAATCGGACGCAGTGTGATCATCTCGCCGGTCAGTACCGGCGGCACCCAGTTCACGTCCATCGCCTGCTCCTGCCCCGCACCGGAATCAGGAGAGCCGTTCCTGCACGAGTTCCCGCACCCGTCCGGCATCGGCCTGCCCGCGCGTGGCCTTCATCACGGCACCGATGATCACACCCATCGGGCCCAGGTTGCCGGAGCGGATCTTCTCCGCGATGTCGGGCTGCTCGGCCAGGGTGGCGTCGATGACCTCCAGCAACGGCCCGTCGTCGGAGACGACCTCCAGGCCGCGTGCGGTGACGACGTCCTCGGGTGCACCTTCACCCGCGAGCACACCTTCGAGGACCTGCCGAGCCAGCTTGTCGTTCACGCGCCCGGAGTCCACCAGCCCCTGGAGTTCGGCCACGTGCTGCGGGGTGACATCAAGGTCCGCCAGCTCGACACCGCTGGTCTTGGCAGTGCGGGAGAGCTCACCCATCCACCACTTCCGCGCGGCAGCGGGGGCCGCACCGGCAGCCACCGTGGCCTCGATGAGGTCGAGTGCGCCAGCGTTGACGACGTCACGCATCTCTTCTTCCGAGTACCCCCACTCGGTGACCAGCCGCCGACGGCGCAGGGCCGGCAGTTCCGGCAGGCTCGCCCGGATCTCCTCGACCCATTCGCGCGGGGGTGCCAGAGGCACCAGGTCCGGCTCGGGGAAGTACCGGTAGTCGTCCGCGTCCGACTTCACGCGGCCCGAGGAGGTGGAGCCGGTGTCCTCATGGAAATGGCGTGTCTCCTGCACCACGCTCTGACCGGCGTCGAGGACGGCGGCCTGCCGGGACACCTCGTACCGCACCGCCCGCTCGATGGAGCGGAAGGAGTTGACGTTCTTGGTCTCGGTGCGGGTCCCCAGGGGTGCGTCCGGGGTGGCGCGCAGAGAGAGGTTCACGTCGGCACGGACGTTGCCGCGCTCCATCCTCGCCTCCGACACCCCCAGCGTGCGGAAGATGTCCCGCAGCGCCGAGACATAGGCCCGGGCCACCTCGGGGGCGCGAGCGCCCACGCCGGTGATCGGCTTGGTGACGATCTCCACCAGCGGGATTCCGGCACGGTTGTAGTCCACGAGGGAGTACTCGGCTCCGTGAATGCGCCCAGAGCCACCCACATGGGTGTTCTTCCCGGCGTCCTCCTCCATGTGGGCGCGCTCGATCTCCACCCGGAAGACCTCGCCGTCCTCGAGCTCGACGTCCAGATAGCCCTCGAAGGCGATCGGCTCGTCGTACTGGGACGTCTGGAAGTTCTTCGGCACGTCCGGGTAGAAGTAGTTCTTCCTGGCGAACCGGCAGGTCTCGGCGATCTGGCAGTTCAGCGCCAGGCCGATGCGGATCGCATACTCCACCGCGGTGCCGTTGACCACGGGCAGTGCGCCGGGAAGACCCAACGAGACGGGTGTCACGGCGCTGTTCGGCTGGGCACCGAAATGCGCTGGCGCGTCGTCGAACATCTTCGTGGCGGTACCAAGTTCGACGTGCACCTCGATACCGAGGACGGGGTCGAAGCGGGCGATCGCGTCGTCATAGTCGACCAGCGTGGTCATCGGGCGGCCTCCGTCGTATCCGTCAAGGTCTCCAGCTCCGGTGCACCGGCGAGCACGCCGGCACCGCCGGCCGCGGCGAGCAGTCGCGTCTCGAGCGCAGCACCCACCCGGTACAGCCGCTCGTCGGCCCGGGCCGGTGCGAGCACCTGGAAGCCGACCGGCAGCCCATCATCGGACAGTCCGCTGGGCAGCGAAAGGCCGGGAATCCCAGCCAGGTTTGCCGGGATGGTGGCGACGTCGTTGAGGTACATCGCCATCGGATCGTCCACCTTCTCCCCGAACCGGAACGCCGTGGTGGGCGCCGTGGGCGAGACGAGCACGTCAGCGGCCTCGAAGGCGGCAGCGAAGTCGCGCTGGATGAGGGTACGCACCTTCTGCGCACTGCCGTAGTAGGCGTCGTAGTAACCGGCCGAGAGTGCGTAGGTACCGAGGATGATGCGGCGCTTGACCTCTGGTCCGAAGCCGGCCCCACGCGTGGCGGCCATGACGCGCTCGGCGGTCACCGGGCCCTCAGCCGGCTCCACCCGCAGGCCGAACCGCATCCCGTCGAACTTCGCCAGGTTGCTCGAAGCCTCCGACGGCAGGATCAGGTAGTAGGCAGCCAGTGCGGCCGAGAAGCTCGGGCAGGAGACCTCCACCACCTCGGCGCCGGCGGCGCGGAGGTGGTCCAGGCTCGCCTCGAAACTCGCGCGCACCCCGGGCTGGTAGCCCTCACCGCCGAGCTCACGCACCACGCCCACGCGCACCCCGGTCAGGTCGCCGGTGGCACCGGCACGGGCCGCGTCGGCGTAGCTGGGTGCAGGCTCGGGCAGCGAGGTGGAGTCACGCGGGTCATGCCCACCGATCACATCGTGCAGCAAGGCCGAGTCGAGCACCGTCCGCGAGCACGGACCGGCCTGGTCGAGACTGGAGGCGAGTGCGATCAGCCCGTAGCGCGAGACCGAGCCATAGGTGGGCTTGACGCCCACGGTGCCGGTGACGGCAGCGGGCTGGCGGATCGAGCCGCCGGTGTCGGTCCCGATCGCCAGGGGCGCCTCATAGGCGGCCACGGCGGCTGCGGAACCGCCGCCCGATCCACCAGGGATCCGATCGAGATCCCACGGGTTACGGGTGGGGCCGTACGCCGAGTGCTCCGTACTCGAGCCCATGGCGAACTCGTCCATGTTCGTCTTGCCCAGGATCGGCATCCCGGCCGCGCGCAGCTTCTCCACGAGGGTGGCGTCGTACGGAGGAATCCACCCGTCGAGGATCTTCGAACCGGCGGTGGTCACCTGGTCCTTGGTGACCACGACGTCCTTGACGGCGATCGGCACACCAGCGAGCTCGTGCAGGTCCTCGCCGGCCGCGCGGCGGGCATCCACATCAGCCGCGGTAGCGAGTGCCTCCTCAGAGTTGACGTGCAGGAACGCATGCACGGGGCCGTCGACGGCGGCGATGCGGTCCAGGTGCGCCTGGGTGACCTCGACGCTGGTCACCTCACCGGAGCGAAGGCGCCCGGCGAGATCGGCGGCGGTGAGGCGGGTGAGGTCTGTCACTGCTCCTCCCCCAGGATCTGCGGCACCGCGAACTGGCCGTCCTCGGCCTGCGGCGCCTGAGCGAGGATGTCCTCCAGCGGCAGGGTCTGGCCCACCACGTCGTCACGGAGCACGTTCGTCAGGGGGATCGGGTGGCTGGTGGCGGGCACGTCGTCTCCGGCGACCTCCGAGACGGTCGCCACGGACTGGACGATCACGTCCAGATCGCCGGCCAGTCGGTCGGTCTCCTCGGGCGTGAGGTCGATGCGGGCCAGGGCGGCCAGGCGCGCGACCTCGTCTGCGTTGATGGTGGACATGGCGGCGAGTCTACCGACGCGCCAGTACCGTGGATTCCATGCCGGAGACCAAGGACTGGACGTGGGTCCTGCACCGCCAATGCCCCGACTGCGGGGCACACGTGGGCGCGCTCACTCTGGAGCAGATCCCTGCCGCACTGCGCGCCCAGCTCGAAGTCTGGCCCGTGGTGCTGCGACGAACCGACGTGGCCGAACGCCCCGCCCCGCAGACTTGGTCCACACTCGAGTACGCGGCGCATGTGCGGGATGTGATCGAGGTCTTCGATGCCCGGCTGACCGCGATGCAGACCGAGGATGCCCCTACGTTCGAGGATTTCGACCCCGACCAGGCGGCACGGGAGGGCAGCTACCAGGAACTCGATCCCACCGACGTCGCGGCCGCAGTGATGACCACCGGCACGGCTCTGGCCGCCCGCATCGAGAGAACCGACCCTGAGCAGGCCGGGCGCTCGGGACGGCGCGGAGACGGCGCCGAGTTCACGATCACCACGCTCATGCAGTACCTGCTGCACGATCTGGTCCACCATGCGTGGGACGTCACCGACGGGCGGCCGTCCACGGGTGAGTTCGGAACCGGCGCCGAGGAACACGAGTCCGCCGAGGTGGCTGAGCCCCCGTTGCAGGCGTTCGCCCACCGGCACCGCCGCGTGCTGGGACTCATCGTCGCGGTCGTGGCGCTCGCACTCGCGGTCGCCTACGTGGTCATCGCTCCACCGCAGTCGGACGCCGGCCCGCTCCAGGCAGGAATCGTGCGCTGGAGCGTTCCGGGCTGCTGGGCGCTGATCGCCGCCGCCGGGGCCTGCTGGGCCTTCGACGTCGCGGAGAAGGTGAGGAACGCCTTCGCCTACGCGGCTCTGGCGTGCTGGATCGTCTACCTCGCCGCCCGGCTCCTGTGACCCTCAGGCTCCCTGCTGCACCGACCACACCCAGTTCTGGGCATCGGCGGGGTGCGTGCGCTGGTGTGCGATCCGCCCTTCCGTCACCGGCACACCCGCCGACTGGGCCGCCTGGGTGACCTTGGTCCGGATCTTGCGCCAGTCCCCGCCGCCGATCGGCTGGCCGTTGTGCTCGCGGAACTGGGTGACGTACAGCACCGGCTGGCTCGCCGTCGTATCGAGCCGCAGGTGAATGTCCTGTGGCTCGATGAACTCCAGCGTCCACTGGTCCTCACCGGCGGCTGTGATGCGCCGGTGCTTGCCGAACACCTGCTCCACCACGGCGCGAGCCCCGGCCGCGTCGGTCGCCAGCACCGCCGTACGGGAGTACAGATCGAGGTGCTCCGCTGCCTGCTTCTCTGCCACCGCTGCCCCGGCACGCTCCCCCGCCTCGCCGATCTTGCTGCGGAGCACTCGCCGCAGAGCCCAGAGCACCACCAGCACCACCAGAATGCCGAGCATGAGGAAGAAGTAGCTGTTGCCGGACATGGTTGTGCTCCCCTGACGTTGGTGATTGAAGACGGCACCAGATCCTACGAGGTTCAGTGCACCTGTTCCGCCCGGGAGGCCTTGCGAAAGCTCGACGGGCTCACCCCGCTCACGGCCCGGAACTGACGGGAGAAGTAGAACTCGTCGGCGTAACCGACCGACCGGGCGATCTCAGCGACGGTCTGCGACGTGGTGACCAGCATCACCCGGGCGCGGGCCATCCGGGTGCGGGTGAGGTAGTCGAGGACGCCACCACCGGTCGCCTGCCGGAACAGGGCCGCCAGGTGGGAGGTACTCAGTCCCACGTGCGCAGCGACGTCGGGCACCCGGACTGCCTCCTCGAGGTGCTCCAGGAGGTACTCGCGGGCCCGTTGGACCGGCCCGGCCTCATCTCGCGGCCCCGCGAGCTGATCAGCACCGAGCTGCGCGAACACGAACCACGCCGCACCCGCCGCCGCCATCAGAGAGGGAGCAGTCTCATCCCTTTCGAGCGCCTGGACCACCTGCTCCATCAGATGGACCACGCGCGCGGGATCGTGCAGGTCGACCACCCGTCGTGAGCTGCCCGCCATCGGAGCGAGCAGGTCTGGGAGATCTGAGCCCGTGGCATGAAGCCACCACAACGTCCAGGGATCGCCGACGTCAGCACGGTAGAGGTGCCCCGTGCCCGGCGGCAGGACCAGCGCCTGGCCCACGCGCACCGGCACCGTGCCGCCGTCCACATCGCACCAGCCGCGGCCATCGGTGCACACCAGCACCACCGCCTCCCGGGCGCCCTGTGGTCGGGAGCGGCCATGGTTGGCGGCGTGAGGGAAGTAGCCGGCGTCGGTCACCAACAGCCGGGACGTCAGACCGGACTGCGTCGCGCGGGTCACCAGTGGGCGCGGCAGCACGCGCATGCGCTGCCCGGGGAAGCCGTCCCGCGTGTACGTCACCATGGGTCCAGTCTGCACCACCGTCAGCACAGGAATCATCGAATCGTCCAGGAAGTCCGCACGATCGGACATTCCTGCTGCGCCTCACCTGCGCCTAGCGTCGAGGCATGCTCACAGAGGAGCCGACGCTCACCCTCCCGGCCCGGCCCGCCGACCAGGCCGATGCGCCCGTCGCTGTCTGGCGCGAACCGCTGCCGCTGCGTACCTACCACCCGGCGCCGCCCTCGGATCTGCCCGCCTATCTCGATGCCCGCGTCTATCAAGGCTCCTCGGGGCGGGTGTACCCGCTGCCATTCCACGACCGCATCGAACCCGAACCCACGACGCACCAGTGGGACGCGATCCACCTGGAGAACGCCTGGATCCGGTTGGTGATCCTGCCCGAGCTGGGCGGCCGGATCCACCTGGCGATCGACCGCCACTCGGGCGCCGAGATCTTCTACAACAACCCGGTGATCAAACCCGCCCTCGTCGGCCTCGCCGGGCCCTGGATCGCCGGCGGCATCGAGCTGAACTGGCCCCAGCACCACCGGCCCGCCACCTACCTGCCCACCGACACCCACATCACCCACGAAGACGACGGTTCGGTCACCGTCTGGTGCTCCGACCACGACCCCTTTGACCGGATGAAGGGGATGCACGGGATCCGCCTCCACCCGGACCGTTCCACCATCGAGCTGCGGGTGCGCCTATACAACCGCACTCCCCTGACGCAGACCTTTCTGTGGTGGGCGAACGTAGCCGCGCGCACCCACCGGGACTTCCAGTCCTTCTTCCCCGACGACGTGCGCATCGTGGCCGATCACGCCAAGCGCGCCATCACGGCGTTTCCCGCCGCGGACCGGCCCTACTACGACATCGACTATCCGAGCCGGGCACACCACTCTTTCACCGCAGCCGACGGCACCCTCGTCTCCGGTGACCGGATCGACTGGCCGGACAACATCCCGGTGCCCACCTCCTACATGGTCACCCACTCCGATCACGACTTCTTCGGCGGCTACGACCACGCCACCGGCCTGGGTTTCGTGCACGTGGCCGACCGGCGCATCGCCGTCGGGAAGAAGCAGTGGACGTGGGGCGAGTCGCGCTTCGGCCGCGCATGGAACCGCAACCTCGCCGATGACGACTCCGCCTATGTCGAACTCATGGCTGGAGTGTTCACCGACAACCAGCCCGATTTCGCCTTCCTCGCCCCCGGTGAGACGAAAGTGTTCTCCCAGGTCTGGTATCCGCTGCGGGATATCGGGCCCGTCACCGAGGCCACGGAGGAGGCGGCGCTGCGGGTCCGGCTGGCCGGCGACACGCTCGCCATCGGCGTGATCTCCACCTCGACTCGGCCGGGGGCGTTGCTGGAGGTGCTGGACCCTGACGGCACGGTGATCGCCGACCGGGTCGCCGATCTCGATCCGGCCACGCCGGTGCAGTGGGAGGTCGCCGCCGACGGCGCAGCACCGCTGATCGTACGCGTGCGCCATGGCGAGCAGGTGCTGGTGAGTCAACCGACGGCGCAGGCTCGCCAGGGCGAGCAGGGCGAGAGTGCCGAGGTGCTGGCAGCGACCGAACCTGCGCCTTCGGCGCAGGTGGACACCGTCGAAGAGCTGCTCGATATCGCCGGTCACCTGCAGCAGTACCGCCACGCCAGCCGCTCCCCCGAGCCGTACTGGGCGGAAGCGCTACGGCGGGAGCCGGGCCACGCGGGGGTGAGAACCGCCGTCGGGATCGCGCGCCTGCGGCAGGGGCGCCTCGGTGAGGCGGAGACACACCTACGCACCGCCGTCGGCAGGCTCACTGCCTACCATCCCACCCCCAGCGATGCGACGGCGCTGTATCACCTGGGCCTGGTGCTCGCCCTCGGCGAGCGCCCGCAAGAGGCGTACGGCCTGTTCGCTCGCGCCTCCTGGAACCGGCTGTGGCGGGCACCGGCCGGATACGAGATGGCGCGGCTCGACGCCGCCGCCCGGCGGGATACGACCGCGCTGCACCGGCTGGACGATGTGCTGCGCGTGGAGCCGGAACACCTGCAGGCGCGCACGCTGCGGGCACTGCTGCTGCGCACCGGGCGTACCGGGGATGCCGCGGCCGAACTGGCTGCGCTGGCTGGACTGGACCCGCTGCACTGGTGGTCGCGGGACCTCGCCGGCCAGGAGCTGCACGCCGACGCCCTCACCTGCCTGGACATCGCGAGCGAATACGCGAGCGTCGGCTGCCTCGACGAGGCGCTCCGGGTGCTGGAGACGGCCGTCGACCGTGATCGCGGACGCGCCCTGGGGCAACCCTCGGTCACCGCCCTGGCGCACCTGCACCGTGCCGATCTGCTGGAGCGGTCCGGGGACGAGGTCGCCGCCCAGCGCGCCCGTCAGGACGCTGCCGGGGCCGATCGCACCTGGTGCTTCCCGGGACGACTCGAGGACGCCGTCATGCTCACGCGGGCCGTCCAGAGTCACCAGGACGCGGTGGCCCAGGTGCTGCTCGGCCACTGGCTGTACGCCTCCGGACGTCAGCAGGAGGCCCTGACGGCGTGGGAGACCGGAGCCCGGGAGGCGGGGGACGCCGTCGTGCACCGCAACATCGGGCTCGCACTGGTGACAGTGGCGGGTGATCTGGACGGCGCCCGAGCCGCCTACGACCGAGCACTCGCCCTCGCTCCAGCTCACCCACGGATCCTGCGGGAGAGCGACCAGCTGGACCGGCGACGCGCCGTGCCGGTGGCCGCGCGGTTGCGAGCCATCAGCGACGCCCCGCAGGCGGTGGCCGAGCGCGACGATCTCGCCGCCGAACTGGCGCACCTGCTTGTCTGCTCCGGGGATGCGGTCGCGGCGCACCGGATCCTCAGCGGGCGGCAGTTCCAGCCGTGGGAAGGCGGCGAGGGTGAGGTGCTGCGGGTGTGGGAACGCACCTGCACCGCTCTCGCCCGCACCGCCGTGTCGGCAGGCAGGCTCGACGAGGCCGCGCAGTGGGTGGCCGACGCCCTCACACCGCCGGCCACCCTCGGGGAGGATCGGCACCCGCTCGCCACGACCGCTGGGCTGCAGTTGCTCACGGGCGATGTGGCGGCTGCGGCGGGCAGGACCGCCGACGCCGAACGGGCCTGGTCGATCGCTGCCGCTCAGGTGGGCGACTTCCGCACGATGAGCGCCAGCCGCCACAGCGAGGCGACCTACCACAGCGTGCTCGCCCTGCGGCGTCTGGGCCGCACCGACGAAGCCCGTGCCCTCGCCGCGGACCTCCGCGAGTTCACCGACGAGCTGGCCGCCTCCACGCCCGGTATCGACTATTTCGCCACCTCCCTGCCGGAGATGCTGCTCTTCCCGCCTGACCTGAGCGAACAGCGCGACGTGCGCGTGCAGTTCCTGCGAGCCCAGCTTGACCTGCTCGACGGCGATGTGCCGGCGGCACGAGCGCGGTTGACCGAGATCCTGACCACCGTGCCCGACCATCCCGAGGCCCACGACCTGCTCACCAGAATCGAGGACCACGAATGAGCTACTCCCCCGTACCGATCCCGGAGCACCTGCCAGACAGGTTGCCGCTGACCCTCTGGGACTTCTCCTCGTTCGCCGATCTCGACCGGGCCTTCGCCCAGGTGCCCAGGAGAACGTGATCTTCACCCGAGCCTGATCCACCTCACCACCACCCACGCGCCGGCATGGCGCACACTCCAGGAGGTTCGACGATGAACACCACCACCCGCACCAGCCCGGTCTCCCGGCGAGGATTTCTCCTCGGCGCGAGCGCTCTTGGTACCAGCGGTCTGCTGGCCGGCTGCCTCGGTTCCGAAGGAACGCCGGAGGAAACCGGCACCGAGCAGACCGGCACCGATGAGACGTCGAGCGAGCCGTCCGGCCCGGTCACGTTGCAGAATTCGCAGTCCGATCCGGCACCGCGGGAGGCGCTGGAGGCTCTGATCGGCGACTACCCCGGCGATGCCGAGATCAACACGGTCGCCATCGAGCAGTTCCGTGCTCAGCTGTCCACCTATCTCACTTCCGCCAATCCTCCGGATGTCCTCACCTGGTACGCCGGCTCGGTGGCCCGGGACTACGCGGCCGAAGGGCTGCTGCTGGACGTCTCGGATATGTGGGAGGGCGAGGGGGCGTGCGCGAACTTCTCCGACGCCCTGCGCGAGCTGTCCTCTGCCGAGGACGGCAGCCAGATCTTCGTGCCGACGAACTACTACTGGTGGTCGATCTTCTACAAGAAGTCCGCCTTCGAGGAGTGGGGCGTGAGCGCACCCGAGACCTGGGAGGACTTCCTCGCCCTGTGCGAAGACCTCAAGGGCAGGGGTGTGAGCCCGCTCGCGAACGGGATTGGCTCCACCCCGTGGATGGCCTCGGGCTGGTTCGACTACCTGAACCTGCGCATCAACGGGGCCCAGTACCACCGCGAGCTGCTCGCCGGTGAACACGCCTTCACCGACCCCGAGGTGGAGGCCGTGCTCGAGGAGTACACGAAGCTCATTCCGTACTTCGACCCGAATATGGCCTCCTACTCCTACCAGGAGGCGGTCACGCCGATGGTGCAGAACGAATCGGCCATGTACCTGATCGGAGCGTTCGTCACCCAGTTCTTCCCGGAGGACCAACGCGACGATCTGGACTTCTTCTCGGTGCCGCCGATCAACCCCGATGTCCCCAGTGCCGAGGAGGCACCCACCGACGGGTATTTCGCTGCCTCCGGCACGGACAACCCGGAGGGCACGAAGGAGTTGCTGGCCTACCTCGCCTCGGCGGAGTCGCAGCAGACGTTCATCGAGATCTCCGGCTCCTCGAACCTGCCCACGCATCCGGATGTGGACACCTCCAGCTTCTCCCCGCTGGTGCAGAAGGGCATCGAGCTGCTGAACAGCACCGAGGAGATCACCCAGTTCTTCAACCGGGACTCCTCCGATGCACTGCAGGCGACGGCGGATGACGCGTTGACCAGGTTTCTCGCCGATCCCTCCGATATCCCGGGCATCCTGGAGGGCTGGCAGGCTGCCGCTGAGCGGGTCTGGGACCAGTGACGGCACCAGCCACAGCCACGTCGACCGCGCCCAGAAGTGGTGGCGCGCGCTCGACCCGCCCGCGGTGGGTGACGGCCCTGCGGCGCGTGCCTCTGATCGTCTGGGTGTTCCTGCTCGTGCCGCTCGTCGTCGAGGCGTTCTGGGTGTTCTGGCCGGCGATGAACTCGTTCTCGCTGTCCTTCACCCGGTGGAACGGTATCGGTGCGGCCGAGCCGGTGGGACTGGGCAACTACCAGGACCTGATGTCCGACCCCACCTTCCAGACGGCTCTGCGCAACAACGTCATCTGGGTGATCGGCTTCGGCGGTCTCTCGGTGGTGATCGGTCTGGCACTGGCGGTCCTGCTGAACCGGCCCGGGCGGGGTATCGGGTTGTACCGGGCCGCGATCTACCTGCCGATGGTGTTCTCGCTCGCTGTGACGGGCCTGTTCTGGCGGGTGCTGTACTCCCCCGACGGCCTGGTGAACTTCTCGCTGGACTCACTCGGGCTCGGCGCATTGGAGCGGCAGTGGCTGGCCGACCCGGACGTAGCGCTCTACGCCGTGCTGGTGGCGGCGGTGTGGCGGCAGGTCGGCTACATCATGGTGCTCTACCTGGCCGGTCTCAAGGGTGTGGACCCATCGCTGGAGGAGGCCGCTGCGATGGACGGCGCGAACCGCTGGCAGCGGTTCACCCGCATCGTGATGCCACAGCTGCGCAGCGTGAACGGCGTGATCTTCGCGGTCACGGTGATCGACTCGCTGCGCACCTTCGACATCGTCTGGGCGATGACCCGCGGCGGTCCGTACAACTCCACCCACCTACTCAGCACGTACATGTTCGAGCAGGGCTTCACGTTGGTGAACCTCGGCTACGGGTCGGCGATCGCCGTGGTGATCTTCGCCCTGGCGATCGTGTTCATCATCAGCTACCTGGTGCGTTCGATCCGGCAGGAGGACTGATGTCTGCTCCCACACTCGCCCCCACGCGCCGGCACCGCCGTGCCATCGGCGAACGCTCACCGTGGTTCCACGTGCTGATGGTGCCGTTCACGCTGCTCTGGGTGGCCCCGATGGTGTTCGTGCTGGCCGTCTCGTTGCGTCCGTTCTCCGACATCGTCGCGCGCGGGCTCAGCGCGTTGCCGACCACGCTGAGCTGGGAGGGCTTCGAGACTGCGCTCACCACGGGCGGGATCGGCGGTGCGCTGCGCAACTCGGCGATCGTGACGGTCGTGGCCGTGGTGCTGTCGCTGTTCCTCGCCTCGCTCGCCGCGTACGCGCTGAGCCGGTTCCGGATCCCGGGCCGCACCGTGATCCTGCTGCTCATGCTGGCCGGGAACCTCCTACCACCGCAGATCTTGCTCATCCCGGTGGCGAAGATCACCGAGGCCTTGGGCATCTACGACTCGCTGTTCGCGCTCATCATCGTGCAGGTGGGCTTCGGTCTCGGGTTCTACACCTTCGTGCTGCACGGGTTCATGCGGGCCCTGCCGAACGAGGTGTTCGAGGCGGCTCGCATCGACGGTGCCGGGCCGGTTCGCATCTACGCGCTCATCGTGCTGCCGCTGGCTCGGCCTTCGCTCGCGGCACTCACGGCGTTGGCGACGACCTGGATCTTCAACGACCTGATCTGGGCGATGACCGTGTTGCGCACCGAGGACAATTTCCCGATCACCGCGGCGCTGCTGAACCTGCAGGGCGGGTTCGTGAGCCAGTGGAACGTGGTGGCCGCCGGTGCGGTGATCGCCGCGATCCCCACCGCCGTGGTGTTCTTCATCTTCCAGAAGCAGTTCGTCTCCGGGCTGCTGGTAGGAGCGAACAAATGAGCAGTCCTGATCTCCGACTGCCGACGGCGTCCGGCGCGCTGGTCTTCGACGTCACCGAGGCCGGGCTCATGCTGGCGCGGTGGGGACCGGACACGGGACCATCCGCCCACTCGCCTTGGTCCCCACCCGAGCACCTGCCGTTCCTCACCGCCGCCGACGCGACGCCGTCGGTGCTGACTGCGGCCGGGACCAGGCACGTGCATCGGGGCGAGCTGATTGTGCACCGTGGCGATGGGCACTCCGGGGTGCGCCTGGTGCCGGACGGTGCCCCCAAACTGACCGATGACGGCACGCGCACGCGACTGTCCGCCGTCTGGCAGGGAGAGGACCTGCAGGTCACGATGCACGTGGAAGCCAATACCCAGCACGACGCGGTGGCGCAATGGGCCGAGATCGACAGCACGGGTGCGGATCCGGTGTGGTTGATCCGGGCGTTCGGAGGTGCCTGGGACCTGCCGGTGGGCCCAGGCGCTCGCGTCGGGGCTCTGGTCGGAGCATGGAGCCGGGAGCTGACGCCGGTGACCGTGGACCTACCGGCGGGCACCTTCGCGATCGGCAGCCGGCAAGGTGTCACCGGGCACACCTACGCGCCGGTGGTGACCGTGCAGCCACGTGAGGGTGCCGGTGCCTACGCTGTGGCACTGGCGTGGAGCGGGTCGTGGTCGATGACCGTCGACGCTGTACCGTTCACGGACCAGGTGCGGGTGGGAGCCGGCACCGACGACGAGACCGGGGTGATCCTGCTCGAACCTGGCGCCACATTCACCACACCCCGCACCTATGCGATCTGGGCAGACGATGCGGCGGACCTGCCCATCGCGTGGCACCGATTTCAACGGACTGAACTACGCCGGGCCGGACCTGCAGGCGCGGAGCTCCCGCATCATCCGGTGGTCTACAACTCCTGGTACGCCACCGAGCTCGACGTTCGGGCAGACCACCAGCTCGCTCTCGCCGAGCGTGCTGCCGCGCTCGGTGCCGAAGTGTTCGTGATCGACGACGGGTGGTTCCGGGGGCGGACCTCGGACTCCGCAGGCCTGGGTGACTGGCACGTGGACCGGACCAAGTTCCCGGACGGGTTCACCCCGCTGATCGACGGCGTACGCAGCCACGGCCTGCGCTTTGGGATCTGGGTCGAGCCGGAGTGCGTGAATCCTGACAGCGATCTGTACCGGACACATCCGGACTGGGTGTACCGGGCCGGCGACCGGGTATTGGTGACCTCTCGGAACCAGTACGTGCTCGATCTGGGGAGGCCCGAGGTGGAGCAGTTCGTCGCGACGATGTTGCGGCGCCTGCTGAGCACCCATGCGATCAGTTACCTCAAGTGGGACATGAACCGGCCGGTCAGCGACGGGGGCCGGCCAGGTGACCCGCACGGGCGGGAGTGGTCGATCCAACACACCCGCGCCTACTACCGGCTGCTGGACCTGGTGCGCGCGGAGTTTCCGCACGTTACCTTCGAGGCCTGCGCCTCCGGTGGAGGTCGCACCGACCTGGAGGTGCTGCGCCGCAGTGATGTGGTGTGGGCCAGCGACGAGACCGGGCCGCGGGACCGGTTGGCGATCCAGCATGGCTTCCTCTCCGCCTACGCCGCGAGCTGGATGAGTGCGTGGGTGACCGATGAGCCGGACCGGCTCGATACCGCCGGTGAACCAGTCAGCCTGCCGTTCCGGTTCCTGGTGGCCATGTGCGGGGTGCTGGGCGTGGGCGGGGATCTGCTCGCGTGGCCGGAGCAGGACCGGAAGCTGGCGGCCTCGCTGGTGGTGACCTACCGGCAGATCCGGGAGGTGGTGCTCACCGGTGAGGCGCACCGGCACGGCGACCCAGCGGATCCGCAGTACGCCGTCGAGTACCGGACCTCCGAGCGGCGGGCGGTGATGGTCTTCACGCGTGGCGGACACCGGGCGCCGGTGCGCCTGACCGGCATCTCAGCTGGGGCTCAGCTGCAGACGCTCGGCCCGGACGGCGCACTTCACGACGCTGCAACGGTCACACCAGAGCAGGCGACCGATGGCCTGTGGGCGGCGCATCGAGCAGCGGGCGATGCAGACCTGCTAGTGGTTCAGGCCCCGCGCTCCAGCTGATCTCCGGTGTCTCGCTCCACCAGCCGTCCGGTGACGAACTTGTGCACCACGCTGGAGATCAACGTCTGATAGGGAATCCCTTCCTGGAGCGCACGGGTCTGGATGTCACTCAGTTCCGCAGACGACAAGCGGAGGTTCACCCGCCGGTCCTTGGTCCCCGTGGCACGCGCCACTTCCCGAAGCCGGTCCAGTTCCTCCGCCTGGGCTCAAGTAGTCCCGAGTGGCCTTCCTGCTCGGGATCACCGTCTCCAGGAAGAGATGGTCGTCATCTTCCACGTAGGGAACCAGGTACGCGTATCCGTCGCACGCCACCACCATGATGCGTTGGTTCGGATAGCGATCATCGGGCCAATGTGTGCCTTCTGTCATCACCACCCGCGATGGCGGAACCTGACCTGCTTCCCGGGGAGTACGTCGAGCAGGAACGGGTGTGCGGGCCGGATGATCGGCGTCCGCGGTCGGCATCGCATCCGTGGCCGCGCCCACGGCGAGTACGTCCAGGCCTTCGCTGGCAGTGGGCCGAGACCCGAGAGCACATCGTGACTGGCCGCTCTGAGCATGCGCGGCACATCCAGCCCGCCCCGCACGGCGAGGTAGCTACGCAGCCCCCACGGCGGTGGTGTACTTCATCTTCCAGAAGCAGCTCGCCTCCGGGCTGCTGGTCGGAGCCAGCAAGTGAGGGTCGCGACGGCACCCCGCCTGGGCAGATTCAAGGAACAACGATGTAGTACTCAAGGTCGCTCGGACATCCAGCCGGGATCGACGTGGAACCGCTCAAGCTCGCCACCTGTCCGCCCGCCAGTTCGATCTCGTCACCAATCGCATGCATCGAGCCGTCGGCGAGTAGAACACGCTCGCCGTCAGCATCCCACTCGGTCCCGTCGGGATATACAGGCACGAGTGTCTCGGAGTCTGTCTGGTAGACGACGCACCCGCCCTGCAATTGGAGGGCCCCTCGTGTGAGCGCGCCGAAGCCCTCTGAATTCGCTCCCGTATCGTAAATTGCGATCGGGGACATAGAAATATCAGTCGCGGTAGGCGAGCACCCCCCTGCGAACACAATCATCACCGCAATCCCAAGAGCTGCTCCGGCCATCCTCAGGGGCCAGCGCCGCGACTGGGACTGCCGCACTTGACCATTCATGGCGCCATCAAGAGTGACGCACCAGAAATCGCATTGAGGTAGTCGGGCGCCATCCAGAACATGTAGTTGCACCCTGAGGCCGTGGTACCACTCGAACTCTGGCCCTTATACCAGCCATACGCAGACCCTCCTGAGAAGACCGGCCCGCCGCTATCGCCTGGGTAGCACTCAAGGGAGGGACCTTGCGCTAGGACGAACATGGGGTTGCAAGACGTACCTCCGCATGCGCCGGAGTAGGTGGGGGTGTAGGACACTGTGGTGACGGTACCGCAGGAGTATCCCGTAGTCTTACCTCGATGACAGATGTAGTCACCTGCCTGGTTGACGCGCAGAGTCCGGCTCGTCACCTGCTGGGTCGAAGACGTGGACGAGCCGTGAAACGCCCAGCCGGGCGTCAGAGCTGTCGTGTGCCACTGAATGTCAGCAGTTTTTGTGAGTGCGCCGGACTGATACGTCGTGGATAGCCAGGTCGTCGAACTGAAGGTCCGATAACTCTGACTATTGCCACAGTGCGCTGATGTGGTCATTCCACGCTGTCCGTACACGACGATGTTGAAGCCTGCGGTACACGTGGACATTCTAAATCCACCACGGTACCCGTCAGCGCCCGGCGCAGCATGGTATTCGACCCGGACGCGAACCTCAACATCACCAACTTCTTCGACAACGAGCGATTGCGATACGTAGGTCGTGCGCTCACCCGACTCGTCAGGGGGCCACTGCGCTAACGAAGAACTCGTCGGCTGCGAGATCGTACCCAACCCCTTGAACCTCGCCGTGTACCGACGACTCAATGGCAGGGCGGTGTTCCATGAGCAACTCTTCGATCTGCGCCTCGGTGAGGGTTCGACTCGTGTCGATTCGAACAGGAGCAGCGTCGGCAAGGCCGGATCCTGCGATCAAATCCTCCACTGGTTGCAATTCACGATCCCCCACCAGGTAGACCGTCACGCCGAACTCGGGCTCGTGCGTAGTCAGAACTCCGAGGTAGGTCGAGGGCGCTGCTGCAGCGATCTCTTCCAAGGCAGCGTCGGAAGCGCGCTGGAACGAGAGTCGATCGTGTGCTTCCTGGAGCGAAACCCCGTAGTCCCGCGCATAGTGTTCAGCATCAGCAAGAACGGCTTCCTCAGGAGTAATCTCGGGCCCCGCATCGAACTGATCTGCGCCGGTCGTTGATACGCCACCCTCACCGTCTTCCGCCCATGAAGGGGCAATGAAAATGCTGTTGACCAGCAGTATGCCAACCCCCACCCAAGCGAGTCGCCGTACCTGATGGTCTACCCCCGCAACACTCGAGTGATTGGGCGAGCGACTTCTACCGTTTCTCGCCTCTGGACATCTCGCAGATCTCCGCATCGAACTTCCTCTCTGAAGTCGGGGCACACTCCATGTGCCCGCGCAGTTACTACTACATGTCCGGACCAACGGCACCGATTACACCTGTCTCACGATGTGATACACATGGAGGGCAGACTCGGGAGCGGATCCCTCACAGCATCCGGGTCAACAGCACGGCTGCGTCAGCCGTGACTTACACGTCTGCCCACCACGCTCACCCGGGCCGGTACACGTCAGCTCGATGCGCCACACGGATGACAAGCAACTCCGATGTCGCATCGTCGAGCGAGAAAATGACGCGGTAGTCGCCGCGACGAGCGGACCGGTACCCCTCCAGCTCACCGGCGAGCGGCTTGCTCATCCGTTCCGGGTTCGTCGGCAACGTGACCGTGATGAACTCCACGACGGCGCCGACAATCCTGGGCGGCAACCGGTCGAGCCCACGCACCGCACTGGGCGCGAACTGGACCTCCCAGGTCATCGGGGCGGCAGACCGTACCGCGTCCGGACGTCGTCGGCGCTCATCGTCGACGACTCCTCGACCGACCGCCGTGCTTCGGCGATGTCCTCCCGGATGCCGGGCTGGGAGAGCCAGAAGATCGTCTCGCGGAGCGAGTCGAGATCGTCCTGGCTGATGAGCACGGCAGAACCGCGCCCGTGCCGCGTGATGCGGACGATCTCGTGCTCCGTCTCGACCTCGTCGAGGTAGCCCGAGAGCTTGTCCTTCGCGTCGCTCAACGTCACCGTCTTCATCGACCCAGGATAACCCTATTCATAACCTTTGACTAGCCATATTTATGGCCAGTGATCGGCTAGTCGTTCACCAACCCCGGTGCCGGAACCTGACCTGCTGCCCGGGCCGCACCTGCGCGGAGGCATCGGCGGCGGCCTCGGTGAGCACCCCGATCACCGGGTAGCCGCCGGTCACCGGATGGTCGGGCCCGAAGATCAAGGGTTTCCCGTCCGGCGGCACCTGGACGCTCCCCCGCACCACACCTTCCGACGCAAGCTCACCGGACCGTGCCCGTTCCAGTACCGGGCCATCCAGGCGCACCCCCACCCGGTCACCGGTGTCGGTCACCGTGTACGGCTCGGACAGGAACGTCTCCACCGCCTCGGGTGTGAACCAGTCCCGCCGCGGCCCGGGCAGCACGTCGAGCAGGAACGGCGTGTGCGGTGCGCCGTGCGTCACGTCGGCGGTCGGCACCGGACCGGACGGTGTACCGACAGAGAGCACATCCCCTGCCTGCACCGGCGGCGGCCCGAGCCCGGAGAGCACGTCGTGACTGGCCGAGCCGAGCACGCGCGGTACATCGATTCCTCCCCGCACGGCGAGATAGCTGCGCAGCCCCCACGGCGGGGTGCGCAGCATCAGCTCGGCCCCGGCGGGGAGCATCACCACTGCCCCGGGCGGGTGCACCATGCCGTCGGCCCTCAGCGGCGCGGGCGCCCCGGCGAGAGTGACAAGCACCTCCTGCTCGGCGCGCAGATGCAGCTGGCCCAGCATCACCTCCAGGGCGGGTGCGCCGTCGGGGTTGCCGAGCCTGCGGTTGGCGGCCACGAGGGCGCCGCGGTCGGCGGCCCCTGAGGCACTCACCCCGGACGCTGCATGGCCGGCGCGGCCGAGGTCCTCGATCAACACAAGTCCGGCATCAAGCACCCGCAACATCAGCCCACCTCCCGGAACCGGACCCGGGTGCCCGCACGCAGCAGCGCGGGCGGGTCGGCCTCGGGGTCGAAGAGCACGGCGTCGGTGTGGCCCAGCAACCGCCAGCCACCCGGTGAGGATCGCGGGTAGACGGCCGCCCTATCTCCGGCGATCGCGACCGCACCGGCGGGAACCGACGTGCGCGGGGTGTCCAGGCGAGGCACGTGCAGGGCCGGGTCGAGCCCGGAGAGGTAGGCGAAACCGGGTGCGAACCCGAGGAAGTCGGCGGTATAGGTGGCACGAGTGTGCCGGGCGATCACCTCGACGGTGCTGAGACCGGTCATGCGGGCGACCTCGTCGAGGTCCTCCCCGTCATAGTGCACGTCGATCACCACCTCCTCCCCGGTGTCGGCGGCTGAGGCCCCCTCGGGGGTGAGGTCAGCGGCCAGGGAACGGACGCCGTCGAGGGCTTCCGGTGCGCAGGTGAGGAGCACCGTGCGGGCGGCAGGCACCACGTCGATCACGCCGGCGATCTGCGCGAGCGCACGGGCGAGGGCATGGACGGCCGTGGAGTCCTCCACCTCGATCAGCAGGGCGCGCTCACCACTGGGCAGGATCCTCATGTGAACGGCTCCGGGCTCAACCCGGCCGCGTCGAGAACCGCCCGCACCCGGCGGGCGATGGTCACGGCGTCGGGGGTGTCGCCGTGCACGCACAGGGTGCGCACGTCCAGCGCCACCCGGTTCCCGTCCACGCTGGGAAGCTCACCCGTGCGCACGAGTCCGGCCACGCGGTCAGCGATCAGCGCAGGGTCGTGCAGGACAGCGCCGGGCTCCCCACGGGGCACGAGAGCGCCGCCGGGGGTGTAGGCACGGTCGGCGAATCCTTCCGCCACGCAGATCAACCCGGCAGTGCGGGCGAGGTCGAGCAGCACGCTCCCCGGTGCCCCCACGACGGCGAGACCGGCGTCCGCGGCGGCCGTCACCACGGCACGGGCGTGCTCGCTGTCGCGGGTGGCCGCGTGGTACAGGGCTCCGTGTGGCTTCAGGTAGGTCACCTGACCCCCGACGGCGGAGGCCGCCTCGACCAGGTCTCGCACCTGAGCGCGCAGGTGGGTGGTGAGGGCCTGTTCGTCGATGGCGACCGGTCGCCGTCCGAAATTCTCCCGGTCGGGGTACGCGGGGTGCGCCCCGATCCGCACGCCGCGGGCGACGGCCGCGGCGCAGGTGGCGATCATGGTGTCGACGTCGCCGGCATGACCGCCGCAGGCGACGTTGGCGCTGGTCACGATCGCGAGCATGGCGGTGTCGTCGCCGACGTCTTCACCGAGGTCGGCATTGAGATCAAGGGCGTGTGTACTCATCGCTCCGGCGTCCAGCCGCAGTAGGAGACGAAGTCCGGATCCTGATCCTGGAGGTACGTCACGAAGTCCCAGCCGTCGACGGACTCGCTCATCCAGGAGCCGCCCGCCTCCTCGATCCCGGTCTCGACGATCACCGGCGGCACGTCGGGCGAGGCCGCTTCGAGCCCTGGTGCGACGTTGACCTCTCCCGGATCGTCACCGGGGCCGAGCATCGGCAGGCAGGCTCCGCCCCAGGAGTCGAATGGGTCAGTCTGCACCAGCCAGGGCTCGCCGGTCTCGTCATGGTCGATCTGCACGGTGCGGGTGACCTCGATGGTGGCGCCGTCGGCGCAGGCTGACTGCCATGCCATCTGCGCCTCGTCGACCACCACCCCCACACCGCCGGGTGCCGGGGTGATCTGGTGGACCTGGGTGGAACAGTCCCCGGCCGCGGCGAGCGGGAACGGGTACTGCGTGAGCTTCTCGCCGTCGTTGAGCCAGGCGAACCATGTGGTGCTCACCCACTCGTAGGTGCCCTCGCTCACGTCGGCTTCAAACGTCAGCGGGGCCACGACGTCCTCCAGGTCGTCCCCGTCGAGGTCGACGTACAGGGCATCCTCGAGCGCCGTGACGTAGCGACCCGGCGCTCCGCGCTCCCCGGCGGCCTCGCCGTCGACGAGTTCAAGGGTCTCGGGCTCGTACCAGAGGTCCCCAGCCTCCCATTCAGCGTTGGCGAGGTCGACGCTGCGGGGATCGAACGGCTCCGGGCTCGGGCTGGGAGACTTGGTTTCGGAAGGATCGGAGGGCTCGGGTGAGGGCGCGTCAGAGGTCGGTGCCGTCGTGGTCGGTTCCGGTGCCGGGTCCTCACCTGTGGAGCAGCCCGTCATCACGATGGCAGCAACCGCCAGCAGCGCTGCAAACCCACGTGTGCGCATTGCTCCCCTCCGGTCGTTCTGGCATGACTCAGCCTACGTCGTCGACGAACGCTGCCCGTCGTGCCGCCCGGCGTAGGGTCACCAACACCGCATGCCCCGCCACGGCGATCCCCAGCACCGTGGTGATCGCCCGGGTGAGATCCCAGGGCAACGACGTCACCACGCTGTAGGTGAGGAACCGGCCCAGATTCTCCGTCACTGTTGCCCCGGGTACGAAGGAGATCTCGGTGGCCCCGCCGAGCAGGAACGGCCAGAACGAGAGGTTCATCGCCACTCCGAACAACACCGAGGCGATCGCTCCGTAGAGCGCCAGCATCACGAGTTCGGTGATGCCGCGCAGCGGCATGCGTCCGATCCGCTGGGGCAGCAGCCCCGCGCCCAGCCCCACCCACGCCGCACCCAGCATCTGGTAGGGCAGCCACGGCCCCACCCCACCGGTGAGTAGCGCAGAGGCGAACAGGGTGGTGCCACCCAGCAGGAAACCGAACCCCGGCCCGAACACTCGGCCGCCAAGCACGAGCAGCACGAACACGGTCTCCACTCCCCCGGTTCCTGCCGCGATCGGCCGGATCAGCGCCCCCACCGCCGCCAGCAGGCCGAGCATCGCCACCGCACGGGTGTCCATGCCACCGTCGCTGACAGCAACCGCCACCACCAGCAGCGAGGCGGCCAGCACCACACCGAGCACGATCGGGGCAGCCGTCTCGTCGTCGAGTGCGGCACCGGCGTCCAGGAACAGCGGCCACGCGAAGGCGAGCACGCCCAGCACACTCACTGCGGCCAGTGCGAGCGCCAACCGTGGCGAGACCGGCACGGCCGGTGGGCGCCTCGTCATGGCGATGCCTCCATGCCGCTCGCCGCCAGTGCTGTGCGAATCTCGCCCACCGTCAGCCACGGCTGCGGGCTGAGCACCTTCGCCACCTGCGGGGCGAGCAGGGCCGAGTCGGCCAGCACGTCCCGCACCGGGCCATCGGCCACCACCAATCCATCCGCCAGCTGCACCACCCGATCGGCCACCTGCGCCACGAACTCCACATCATGGCTGGCCACCACCACCGCGTGACCCGCATCCGCGAGACCGTCCAGCACCACGACCAGGTGCTCCTTGGCGGCATAGTCGAGCCCGCGCGTGGGTTCGTCGAGCAGCAGCACCTGCGGACTGCGCGCCAGCTGGATCGCCACCGCGAGCGCCAGCCGCTGCCCCTCGGAGAGATCGCGCGGGTTGGCGTCATCGTCGATGCCGGGCACGAGTGCGTCCAGCAGCGCACGGGTGGTCCCGGGCTCGACACCCGCGTCGGCATCGGCGGTGCGGCACTCCGCGGCCACGGTGAGCAGGTAGAGCAGATCCTCAGGCGACTGCGGCACCAGCGCCGCCTGCTCGAACCCGCGCACACGCCCACTCTCGAGCCGCTTCGCCCCAGCGAGCGCCCACAGCAGCGAGGACTTCCCGGCACCGTTGCGCCCCATCACGGCGGTCACGTGCCCAGAGCAAACGTCGAGGTCGATGCCGTCCACCGCGATCATGCGGTCGTAGGCCACCCGCACCCGCTCGGCGGTCAGCACGACCTCCCCGGGTTCACGCGTGGGGAGCACAGGCGAACCGAGGTGCTCGCGCAGGGGTGCGCTGCGCCGTCGTGCATCCCGCACGGTGAGCGGCACGGGTTGCCAGCCGGCCAGGCGACCCAGCTGCACCACCGGCGGTGCCACGGGGGCGGTGGCGAACACCTCGGCAGGGTCACCGGCGTGGGCGCGGCCGCCGTCGAGGGAGATCACCATGTCCGCGAATCCGACGACACGTTCGAGCCGGTGCTCGGCGAGCAGCACTGTGACCCCGGCGTCGTGGACCAACCGGGCCAGGGCGGCAAGCACATCTTCTGCCGCTCCCGGGTCGAGCGCGGACGTCGGCTCGTCGAGCACCAGCACACGAGGCTGAGCGGTCAGGACAGCCCCGATCGCAACCCGCTGCTGCTCTCCGCCGGAGAGGGTGTGCAGCGCCCGGTCGCGCAGGTCGGCCAGTCCGAGCAGGTCCGCCACCTCCTCCACGCGGCGCCGCATCAACGCCGGTGCGATACCGAGCTGCTCCATGGTGAACGCGAGCTCGTCGGCGACGGTCTCGGTGACGAAGGTGGCCTGCGGGTCCTGCCCGACCACCCCGACCACGTCCGCCAAGTCCCGCGGCTGGTGGGTGCGGGTGTCACGCCCACCGACCCGCACGTTGCCGCCGACCTGCCCGCCGGTCAGGTGCGGCACCCGGCCGCTGACGGCGCCGAGCAGCGTGGACTTCCCTGATCCGGTGGGCCCGACCACCAGGCACAACTCGCCCTCTCCGACGGCGGCACTCACCTCGGTCAGCACGGGCTCGCCGGCGTAGGTGACGGTGAGGTTCTCGATCTCGATCATGTGGCCTCCGTCAGGGCGGGAACGGCGAGCGCCGCGGCGGCGACAATGCCGAGCAGCAGCGGATCGGTGCCGGCAGCATGCCCGGCCAGGGCGACCACAAGTGCGAGCCCGCCGACTCCGGCCACGATCCACGCCCGCACGCCCCACGGCAACGGCCGATAGCGGGTGCGCACCACCGCGCGGGAGGCGAGCACTGACGTTCCTGCTCCCACCGCAGCACCCCCGATCAGCAGCGCGAGCCCCAGGCCACGGGGGGCGCTGGCATCCAGCAGGGCGTAGGTTCCGGCGACGGCGGCGACCAGTGCGGTCATCACGAGCACCGTGACGCCGCGGCGGCCACCCCGGTGATCCGGGTGCACGCGGGCGTACCCGCGGGAGTCCATGGACGCAGCAAGGTCGAGCGCCTGGTCCAGCGCCCCGGCGAGCACGGGAACCAACCGGGCCGTGAAGGCCCGCAGCCCGCGCCTAGCCCCGCCGCGCAGCGACTGCGCCCGGCCGACGCGCGCGATCGCGGTGATCAACTGCGGGGTGACGGACACGGCGATCACCGCGGCGGTGCCGAGGTGGTGCAGCGACCCCGGCAGGCACCGCAGCGCCAAGCGCGGGTTCGCTATGGCGTTGACCGCGCCGAACGTGATCACCAGCGTGGCCAGGGACAACCCGGTCAGTGCTGCACTGGTGAGTCCGTCGGCGTGCACGGGTCCGAGGAGTGAGAGGTTGGTGAACCATCCGGGCAGGCCGATCTGCGGCCACGACCACAGCACCGGGCTGGAGTCCGGGAGCCCCACCACGAGATAGAAGCCCACCCGCACCGCCACGATGATCCCGCCGAGCATGATCGCGGCCGGGAACGCCTTCGCCCATGGCGAGTCCGCCCGGCACGCCACGCCCACCAGCAGCACGGCCAGCAGGATCAGCCCCGTCGCCGCTCCGGCAGGCAGGCGCACGACGGCGACCGTCACCCCAGCCGCCCAGGCCCACCAGGCCAGGGGGTGAGTGAGGGTCGCCGTCGTCATGGGTATGCCGGGTCGTGCTCAGTCAGTTGCGAGCGCGACGGCGCACGACGAGCACGATGGCCGCGACCAGCGCGAGCCCGAGCACAACGGCGAGGATCGGCAGCATCGGGGTGGAGGATTCCTCGGCGGGCTCGTCCGCATGGTCGGCATCCTCGGCAGACTCGTCGGTGGTCTCCTCCGGCTCGGCCACGGCAAGCACATCGACGGGTGCGATGCCCGGGCCTTCGGAGCCGTCGGAGTAGCGCCATCCCTCGATGGCGCCGGGCGCGGGGTCAGCCTCGTCGGCGCCGACCTCGTAGCTGGTCCACTCGCTGTCGGGCTCGGCGTTCCAGTAGGACCAGTAGTTGCCGTCGAACTCCTCAGGGCAGGGGTCGGGCTGGCCGTCGATCGTGCAGATGAGGCCGGGCTGGGAGTCCTCCGGAGCAAATCCCGCGGATTCGAGCGCCTCACGACCTGTGGTCGGGTCCCCATCGGCGCAGCCGACCTCGATGTCGCCGCCGACGTCAGTGAAGTCGACCACGACGGTCACGCCGGTCTCATCCGGGCAAGCGGTGCCGACCGGCGCGGGGGTCACGGCCTCAGCCCCGGCGGAGGGGGCGCCGAATGCGCCGGCGAGGGACGCCGTCGTGAGGGCCGCGGCAGCGGCGAGGGCCGGGAGGGAGCGGAGGGTCAGGTGCATCGGGTGCCTTTCTCAAGGGACCACGAGGGCGCCACGACCTGCGGCCGGGGGCACTACCCGCAGTCCACGACGGGTCGAGCTTCGACGTCCTGGCCAGGTGATCCGACTCTCACGGTTGCGGGACAGCGCCGGAATTGCACCGGCTTCCCCTGGGCCCAGGACTGAACATCTCAGTATGGCGCGTCTCTCCCGGGCCGGGCGAATGCTGAGCCATCCTGGTCGGATGAGGATCTACACACGCACCGGTGACGACGGCAGCACGGGCCGGCTCTATGGCGGACGGATCGCCAAGACGGACCCGGTGATGGAGACCGGTGGGGACGTTGACGAGGTGGTCGCGCTGCTGGGGGTGGCGCGGGCGGCGACCTCAGAACGAGCCTCGGACGATACACAGACCGCCGAGACCATCCTGCGCCTGCAGCGCGAGTTGTTCGTCCTCGGCGCCGATCTCGCCGCCAACCCGGATCACCGGGACCGGCTCGACCCTGGAGTGTCGCTGGTGACCGACGACATGGTCACCGGTCTGGAGGAGTTGATCGACGAGCTGGTCACGGCCCGGCCGCTGAAGCCGGTGTTCGTGATTCCCGGCGCCACTGCCCAGAGTGCCACGCTGGATCACGCCCGAGCTGTGGCCAGGCGCGCGGAAAGACACGCACTCGCCGCCAGGGAGGCGGGTGGTCAGGTGAGCGACGCCGTCGGGCGCTACCTGAACCGGCTCTCGGACCTGCTGTTCGTGCTCGCCCGGCACGCCGCCGGGGAGACCGAAGAGCCCACCACCCGCTGACCGACCACAAGCCCACCGACCACCCGCCCACCGACCACCAGCCCACCGGGGGTGAAGTTGACGTCGGTTATGGCCGAATAATCGACGTCAACTTCACCCCCGGTGCGGGTGGCGTCGGTGCGGGTGGCGTCGGTGCAGGTGGCGTCAGACCTCAGCGCGTGGAGAACGCCGCGTCGAAGGCGGCCTCCGACGGCTCGTACTTACTCACGTTGCGCACGAACTCCAGGGCCTCGGGGGCGCCGACGAGGCGGTCCATGCCGGCGTCCTCCCACTCCACCGAGAGCGGGCCGTCGTAGCCGATGTGGTTGAGAGCGCGGAACGCGTCCTCCCACGGCACGTCGCCGTGGCCGGTGGAGATGAAGTCCCACCCGCGGCGCGGGTCCGCCCACGGCAGGTGCGAGGACAAGCGCCCGTTGCGGCCGTTATTGATGCGCACCTTGGTGTCCTTGCAGTGCACGTGGAAGATCTTCTCGGGGAAGTCGAGCAGGAAGCCCACGGGGTCGAGCTGCTGCCAGACCATGTGGCTGGGGTCCCAGTTGATCCCGAAGGACTCCCGGTGGCCGATCGCCTCCAGCGTCTTCACGGTGGTCCAGTAGTCGTAGGCGATCTCGCTGGGGTGCACCTCGAGTGCGAACCGCACGCCCTGCTCGTCGAAGACGTCCAGGATCGGGTTCCAGCGGTCGGCGAAGTCCTGATACCCGGCCTCGACGAGCTCGTCCCGCACCGGCGGGAACATCGCGACGTACTTCCAGATCGACGAACCGGTGAACCCGGTGACGGTCTTGACCCCGAGGCGCTTCGCGGCGCGGGCGGTGTTCTTCATCTCCTCAGCGGCGCGCTGGCGCACACCTTCGGGGTCGCCGTCGCCCCAGACCGAGTCCGGCAGGATGTCGCGGTGCCGCTCGTCGATCGGGTCGTCGCAGACGGCCTGACCCTTGAGGTGGTTGGAGATCGTCCAGACCTTGAGGTTGTTCTTCTCGAGGATGGCGAGCTTCTCGGCCACGTAGTCGTCGTCGGTGGCGGCGCGGTTCGGGTCGAGGTGGTCGCCCCAGCAGGCGATCTCGAGGCCGTCATAGCCCCACTCGCCGGCCCGCCGGCACAGTTCCTCGAACGGCATATCGGCCCACTGGCCGGTGAACAGGGTGATCGGTCGTGCCATGGGTGTGCTCCTCTACTCAGGCGGGGACTTCTGTCCAGGTGCTGTTCTCGGCGGACGACCGCTCGACGGCGTCGAGCACGCGCTGCACCCGCAGCCCGTCGGCGAAGGACGGCTCGGGCTGGGTGCCCTCGGCGAGCGCGGTCACCAGGTCCACCACCTGGTGGGTGAACCCGTGCTCGTAGCCGAGGCCGTGGCCCGGAGGCCACCAGGCGGCGATGTAGGGGTGCTCGCCCTCGGTGACGAGGATGGTGCGGAACCCGTTGGTGCGGGTGCCTTCGCGGGCGTCGAAGTACTGCAGCTCGTTGAGACGCTCCAGGTCGAAGGCGACCGATCCCTGCGTACCGTTGATCTCGATGCGCAGCGCGTTCTTGCGCCCCCACGCGAACCGGGTCGCCTCGAAGGTGCTGATCGCCCCACCGGAGAGGCGTGCCAGCCAGATCGCGGCGTCGTCCACAGTGACGGGCCCGAGCTCATCTCCCCCGACGCCGGCGATCCCGACCCGCTCGGTCTCGACCGGGCGTTCCTTGACGAACGTCTCAGTCAGCCCGGCCACGCCGGTGATGTGCTCCCCGGTGATGAACTGCACGGCGTCGGCGATGTGGGCGCCAATGTCGCCCAGGGCCCCGGAGCCGGCAACATCCTTCTGGAGGCGCCATGAGAGCGGGGCCTGCGGATCGGCGAGCCAGTCCTGCAGGTATTGGGCACGGACCTGACGGATCTCGCCCAGCTCCCCCTCAGCCACGAGCTGCCTCGCGAGCTGAATGGCGGGCACACGCCGGTAGGTGAATCCGACCATCGCCTTCACACCATTCGCCGCAGCCTTCTCAGCGGCCGCCGCCATCTGCTCGGCCTCGGCCACGCTGTTCGCCAGGGGCTTCTCGCACAGCACGTGCTTGCCCGCCTCCAGCGCGGCGATCGCGATCTCGGCGTGCGTGTTCCCCGGGGTGCAGATGTCGACGAGGTCGACGTCGTCGCGTGCGATGGCCGTGCGCCAGTCGGTCTCGGTGTGGGCCCAGCCGAGGTTGGCCGCTGCGGCGGCGAGGTTCTCGGGGTTGCGCCCGCAGATGAGGTGCTGCACGGGGTTCAGGGGCAGGTCGAAGAACCGGGGGGCCACGCGCCACCCCTGGGAGTGGGCGGCGCCCATGAAGGCGTAGCCGATCATCGCCACGTTCAGCGGCGGGGACTGGGTGCTCATCGGTGAGATCTCCTCGGGCCGTGCGGTCTCGGACGGTTCGCCTCCACGGTATCGGCACTTTTGACGATAGTCGAGCAAAAGTCCGAGGTGGACGCTACGGTGAGTGCCGTGCCCACGACCACCGCCACGCCTGCACCCGACGGACGCTCCGCCGTCGGGGCCGGGCAGTTGCTGCAGGTGCTGCGCGACGGGGTACCCCGCACCCGGGCGGACCTGGTGGCCGAGACGGGGCTCGCGCGCTCCACGGTGACGCTGCGCCTGGACGCGCTGCTACGTACCGGGCTGCTGCGCTCGGAGACGGGTACCTCGACGGGTGGACGGCCTCCGATCTTCGTCCGCTTCGATCCCCGGGCCCGCACCGTGCTGGCGATCGACCTCGGGGCGGCCCACCTGGCCGTCGCGGTGACCGATCTCGACGGGAACGTGCTGGCCGAGCATCGGGAGGATCTGGACATCACCCTCGGTCCGGGCCCTGTGCTCGACATCGCTACCCGACGCGGCCAGGAGCTGCTGGCAGAGGTTGGCGGTACGAGCCCGCTCGCCGGAGTCGGCATCGGGCTCCCGGGTCCGGTGGAACAGGCCACCGGCAGGCCACGAACTCCGCCGATCATGCCCGGCTGGGACGGTGCGGACGTTGTCGGGGTGCTGGGGCAGAGCTTCAAGGCGCCGGTACTGGTGGACAACGACGTCGACCTGATGGCGCTCGGTGAGCACATCACCAGCTATCCCACGACGGCGCACCTGATGTTCGTGAAGATCGCCACCGGCGTGGGGGCCGGGATCGTGGCCGATCACCGGCTGGTGCGTGGCGCCGACGGCGCGGCCGGGGACCTGGGGCACGTCGCAGTACCGGGCGGGGCGCCGGTGCAGTGCGCCTGCGGCAACACCGGGTGCCTGGAGGCACTTACCAGCGGGACGGCGATCCTTCGCTCGGTGCGGGCGTTGGGCCACGACGCACGGCGGTTGGAGGAGGTGCAGGCACTGCTCGGCGATCCCGGGGTCGCCGAGGTCGTCCGCCTGGCCGGGCAGAACCTGGGTGCAGTGCTCGCCGGCTGCGTCAACCTCCTCAATCCATCGGTGATCGTGATCGGCGGGCCGCTCGCGCACGAGCCGAGCCCGCTCTTCGAGGGCATCGAGCAGATGGTGCGCGGGCGTTCGCTCCCGCTCGCCACGAGCAAGCTGCAGGTCGTGGCGAGCCGCACCGGGGGCCGGGCCGGGCTGCTGGGCGGGGCGCGCGTGGTGATCGACCGGGTGCTGGATCCTCGGACCGTGGACGCCATGGGATCGGCATAAGCGCCCGCGAGCACTGGGGCTCGCTACCGACCGCCATCTCCGATTGATGACGCATGACGCTCCCCCTCGGACACCACGTCCCGCGAAAGCGGCGACCCGAGCAGGTACAACCCCACGCCAACCACAAGGCTCGCCCCCAGAAAGGTAGCCATCGCAGCATCCTCCCAAGTACTCAGGGCCACGGGAGAAGCCAGCGCCAGGCCCGCAATCAGAGCCCACACCGTGTTCCGCCCTCTCCACGACACGTAGATCAGGCGTCCGATTGCCATTCCAACTATTCCCGCTCCGGCGATCTCCAGCACTGCCATCGCAGCATCTCCATCCGAGACGACGGCCCGCCATGGTGAGGCAGTGAAGCATCGGGAACCGCCGTCCTCACCTGGTACTGTCCACCACTCTGCAGACAATGACAAGCGTCTCGCGACGTGGACGGCTCGTCTCAGGCCGAGCAGGCCGCATCGCCCGCCGCGCAGCGCAACGATCCGGTGAACACGTGCCGGTTGGGTGAAGGCCCCGCCCTGGGTATCGCGGTCAGTGGGTGGCCTGGCGCACCAGCTGCAGCAGCGCGTGGGCGTAGGCGTCCTCCACGACGGCGGAGGTGAAGGTATGGCGTTCGCCGTCCGGGTCGCGGGTGGTCACCTCGTAGCCCTGCGCGCCACGCGTCAGGGCCTCGAACGTGCCACCGAGAAGGTCTCGGAGCTGATCCTCACGAGGAAGCCAAAGCGCCTCGTCGGCGGCGACGTTGTCGAGCGCCCATTCGGTGGTGCCGTTGAAGTTGAGCACCGTTCCGGTGTCGTAGGTGCGGGGCTCGATCACCATGTGGGAGAGGATGAACACCTCCTCGGACAGTGCCTCGGCCTCGATCCGGAACTGGTCGCCCGGGGCGGGGTCCCAGCGCAGGCCGGCGTCTCGGAGGTCGCGGGCGAGGGTGTCACTGATCATCGTTCCAGTATGGGTGCTCAGTCCGGACTCTCCGCCACGGCGTCCGGTCCTTCCTTGAGTAGCCGCTCGAACCCGGCCTCGTCGAGGATCGGCAACCCGAGATCCCGCGCCTTGGCCTCCTTCGATCCGGCGCCAGGGCCGACCACCACGTAGTCGGTCTTCTTCGACACGGACCCGGCGGCCTTTCCGCCGGCAGCGATGATGGCCTCCTTCGCGCCGTCCCGGGTGAAGTGCTCCATCGAGCCGGTCACCACGACGGTCAGGCCGGTCAGCGGCCCCTCCTGCCGGGCGGCACCCGGGCCTGGATGGTCGGGGACGGTGAAGCGGACCCCGGCAGCTCGCCACTGGGTCAGGATCTCCCGGTGCCACTCCACGGTGAGCCATTCGGTGACGGCCGCCGCAATCGTGGGCCCGACACCCTCGACCTGCGCAAGCTCGTCTTCACTCGCCGCCTCGATCGCGTCCAAGGATCCGAACCAGTCCGCGAGCGCCCGTGCCGCGACCGGTCCGACGTGGCGGATGTTGAGACTGACGAGCTGGCGCCACAGGTCCTTGGTCTTGGCCTTCTCCAGTTCGGCGACGAGCGTCTCGGCCTGGCTAGAAGGCACCACCTGCTCGACCTGTCGGATACCTGCCTTGCGGCGCTCGGCGGCGGTCAACCCGGCGGCCTCCGGCGGGTAGTCGCGCACCGTCTTCTGGAACGGTCGGCGGAGGGAAGGTTCGCCGTCATCGTCGGCCTTCGGCTCACCGGTCTCGGCGTCACGGACCACTACTTCGATCGGGACGAGTTCGTCGATGGTGAGGTCGAACAGTCGCGCCTCGGTCACGAGCGGAGGATTCCGGGGCACGCGAGGCTGGGTCAGCGCCGCCGCCGTCACTTCCCCGAGGGCTTCGATGTCCAGCCCGCCCCGGGAGCCGATGTGCTCGACCCGGCCGCGAACCTGCGCCGGGCAGGACTCCGCGTTCGGGCACCGCAGATCGATATCCTCCTCCTTCATCGGTCGCAACTCAGTGCCGCACTCGGGGCACTCGGCCGGCATCACGAACTCCGTCTCGCTGCCGTCCCGCAGCTCGACGACCGGGCCGAGGATCTCCGGGATCACGTCCCCGGCCTTGCGCAGCACCACGGTGTCCCCGATGAGCACGCCCTTGGCTCGCACGACGTCCTGGTTGTGCAACGTTGCCTGCCGGACCACGCTGCCGGCCACCAGCACCGGTTCCATCACGCCGTACGGTGTGGCACGACCGGTGCGCCCGACCCCGACGGCGATGTCGAGGAGCTTGGTGTGTACCTCCTCCGGTGGGTACTTGTAGGCGATCGCCCACCGGGGAGCACGACTGGTCGCCCCGAGCTCGTCATGCAGGGCGAGCTCGTCCACCTTCACCACCACGCCGTCGATCTCGTGCTCGACATCGTGCCGGTGCTCGCCGTGATACTCGACGAACGCGGCGACCTCCTCGATGGTGGTGCACACCTTCGAGTGCGGGCTCACCGGGAGTCCCCAGCCGGCCAGGAGATCGTAGATCTCACTCTGCGCGGCCACTGGTGGGCGCGGCCAGGCACCGATCCCGTGCACGTACAACCGCAGCGCCGCCACGCGCGCGTCACCGGCCTCCCGTTCCAGGCCGGTCTTCTTCTCCAGCTGCTGACGCAGCCCGCCGCTGGCCGCATTGCGCGGGTTCGCGAACGCCGGGAACCGTCGCGCTGCCGCAGCCGCCTCACGCTGCTCATCGAAAGTGCCCCGAGTCGCCTCTGAAGCGTTCTTGGCCCGCGACTCCCACCGCTCGCGAGCGGCGGCCACGGCTCGCTCCTGGAGTCGGGCCTGCAGGTCGTTCAGCTCAGCGAACGCCTGCGTCGGGATGAACACCTCCCCGCGCACCTCCACCAGATCGGGATGATCGGTGCCCGCGAGTCGCTCAGGGATACCCGCCACCCGCAGTGCGTTGATGGTCACGTCCTCCCCGGTGCGCCCATCCCCACGCGTGGCGGCACTGGTCAGGCGCCCGCGCTCATACCGCAACGAGATGGCCAGCCCATCGATCTTCAGCTCGCACAACCACGCCGGTGCCCGGCCCGCTGCGGCCGCAGTCTTCGCCGCCCACTCGGTCAGTTCCTCTACCGAGAACACGTTGTCCAGGCTCAGCATCGGCTCGGCGTGCTCGACTGGGTCGAACAACGCCGACCGGGCCGCTCCCACCACCTGCGTGGGCGAGTCCGGAGTGCGCAGCTGAGGGTGCTGCTGCTCGAGTTCCTCCAGTTCGCGGAACAGCTCGTCGAAGGCTGCGTCCGACATCAGCTGGGCATCACTGTCGTAGTAGGCCTCCCGGGCGTAGCGCACCTGGGCGGCGAGCTCGTCCCAGCGGGACCGGACGTCAGGATCGACGGTGGCGTCGTCGGTGGAGATCGATGCGTCGTTCACACGCCCATTGTCGCCCGAGCCACTGACATCGGCTCCCAGATCGTCCGATGCGCGCGCATGTGGTGAGATGAGCACAGTACGCCCACCCACGGCCTACGGAACGGAAGGTCATCTCCATGAGCGCACCTCCGCCGTCGGGGGCTAACTCCTACGGGTGGCAAACACAAGACCCGTACGGGCAGCCTCCCGGCCCACCACCGACCGGACAGCCCATCGGGCCACCGGATGGGCATAAAGCACCGCGCCTTGCCAACCCCAACGTCGGCGGGGTGGTCCTCCTGCTCGTGCTCAGCTCGATCGGGTACCTCGTCTGGCACGTGATCCAGTGGACTGAGCCGTTCGTGGAAGCGATGGACGCCTGCGCCCGCTCCGGTCAGGCCGAGCTGGTCTGCCTCACCGGGACCGATGCGCGGCGCTGGTTCTACCTGCCGCTCGCCGCCGTCGTCGCTGCCTGGTCGCTCGCCGCCGGTGCGCGAATGGAAGGCAAGCAGGGCCGCACCCGAGGCTTCCTGTACGCGATCGCCGGCTTCGCCATCCTGGGCCTGAGCGCCTGGCAGAGTGCCTCATGAGTGACCCGTTCGGAGGGCGATACCACGATCAGGGCATCGGCGGCATGGATCGACGCTACGTCTCCGGCATGCTCGTCTCGGTGGGCCACCTGCTCGGCTGGTCCGCCGTGCTGGTCCCGCTGCTGGTCTTCGGCCTGGTGGGTGCCGCCTTCATCTCTGTGGACTACGGCTGGGTCATGCCTACTGGCGCGCCGTCACTTCCCATGGCTGTGCTGGTGTGTGCGGGCATGTTCCTCGGCGGTGCGATCACGGCGGCGATCGGTCGATCCCGAGTGCGCAAGCTTCGGCCCTGGGCCGGGGTGATCTGGTACGTGGTGGCAGCGGGGATGTTGCTGGGCGGCTCCGCGTGGCTGATCGAGGCGTACGGCATCCCGGTATGAGGTAGCACTGGTGTGATGTGATGGAGGGGTGACGAGCCGAAGACCTCCCGAAGACTCCCGGTCTCGTCCCCCCGAACGTGTCGGCTTGCTGTTCACCATGGTGCTCGCCGGGCTGGCGATGATCGGCCCGTTCACGATCGACACAGTCTTCCCGGCGTTCGAGCAGATGGGCGGCGAGTTCCGCGCCGATACCGCCGCCATGCAGCAGGTGACGAGTTTGTACCTGCTGTCGTTCGCCGTCATGAGCATCTTTCATGGCCCGATCTCGGATGCGATGGGCCGCAAGCCGGTGATGATCATCGGGCTGCTCGGGTTCACGGCCGCGACGATCCTGTGTGCCCTCGCGCCGACACTGCCGGTGATGCTGGTGGGGCGGTTGCTGCAGGGAGGATTCGCCGGGGCCGCCACGATCGTCAGCCGGGTGGTGATCCGGGACCTATTCTCCGGGTCGGCGGCACAGCGGTTGATGTCGAACGTGATGATGATCTTCTCCGTCGCGCCGGCGATCGCGCCCGTGGTGGGCGGGTGGTTGCTGAGCGTGGGGCCGTGGCAGTCGATCTTCTGGGCCATCGCGTGCTACGGGGTGGTCATGGCCGTCACCGTGGGCGTGGTACTTCCCGAAACCCTCCCGACGGCGGAGCGTCGCCCCCTCAATGCAGCTTCCGTGGTGCGGGCGGTCATCCGGGTGGGCTCCCGGGGTGCCGTGGTGCGGCTGGCGCTGCTGACAGCCTTCACGTTCGGGGCCCAGTTCACCTATATCGCGGCGGCACCGATCATCGTGGTGGACCTGCTGGGCCTGGGTGAGCGCGACTTCTGGGTGCTGTTCGTGCCGCTGATCGGCGGGATCATGGCGGGTGCGTTCATCTCTGGGCGGACTGCGGACCGAGTGCCGCGCCGGCGGCTGATCGACGTGGCCATGACATTCGCGCTGGTAGCGATAGCTGTGAACGTTCTCATCGTGGCGTGGCAGCCCTCGCTGCCGTGGGTGATGCTCGCTCCCCCGCTTGCCGCGACCGCCGTGGGCACGATGTTCCCGGTGCTGAACCTGGAGATCCTCGACCAGGCCCCCGATGATCGCGGGGCCGCTGCCTCGCTCGGTGCGTTCGGGACGTTGTTCGGCAATGCCGTACTTGCCGGGGTCATCATTCCGGTGGTCTCGGGGTCGCTACTGCATCTGGCGTTGACGAGCCTGGTGTATGCCGTGCTTGCGATGGTGTTGTGGCGGTGGCATCGGTCGCGGCCATCCGACCCCGCCGCTACGCCCCTCCCGCACGAGCGAAGCTGAGACTCTGCTCGACCACGGAGAGCACCGCCTCCAACTCGGCCGTATTCCGCGGGCCGTAGACCATGAACTCGGTGTCGTAGTCGGCGTACTGGTGTGGCTCGGCCCAGCCGAGCCGTACGAGTGCGTCTCCTCGATCCGCCGGCAACACGAGATGGACGCTGGTGTCTTCGACACCGTGCAGATGTGCCGGCTCCAGGCGCCTGCCCGGCGCAAGAGAGGTTTCCGGAGAGCGCTCATCAGGCATGTCGCGGATGAAGACGGCCCGTGACGATGGCGGTGAGACCTGACTGATGCCCTCCACCACCCCGTCGAGCTGGAAGACTCTGGCGACGAGCTCGCCCCACAGGGCTGCTGGTGCACGCTGATCCAACTGGCGGTGTGGCCCCTGGTCGGAGGTCGTCGGACGCGCTCCGGGCCTCGGCTCGTTCAGCATCCCTGAACCGTAGCGACGCTCGTATCTCAGAGTCATGCCCTTTGCGGCAGGCGGCCATGGACGTACCTTGGCTGGCGCAAATGTTCGGACGACTGACCCATCGCGTCCACGCCCATCGGCTGGCTTCTAGCTGTCGAACTGGGCACCGCTGCAGACATCGATCCGTGGGTGACCACCGCGTGCGTGTCCCAGTCGGGGGTTCGGCCCGCTCACGGACTCACTCTCAGGCTCAATGTCGGTGGTGGGTGGGAGAGTGCTTTCATGACCTCGACAGCAGCTCACGACACCTTCTCGGTTTCGGCCGGGAAGGGATTGTTGGCTGCGGTGCGGGCTACTGGGGTGGCGGCTCGCGCGGTGGAGGTCGAGCGGGCTGAACTCGTCCTGGCGTGGGTGAGGGAGGGGGCGATCATCCCGGGCGAGGTCGACCCCGATGACGTGGTCGACGGCGGTGGGGTGTTCGACCCGGACGAACATGCCGGTCTTCCGGGCACGCAGGAACCGATGCGGTTGGCGGGTGCGGGTGCTCCGCGGGTGCCGGATCTGGGGTTTGTGTCGTTGGCGGCGGCGTTGGGGATGTCGAACGAGGCCGCGTTGGGGTATGTGGGTGCGGTGGTGGAGCTGGCGTACCGGTTGCCGGTGCTGTGGGGCCGGGTGCGGGCCGGGCAGGTCAGCATCACCCGGGCCCGGGCGGTGACCCGGTTGACGAAGCGACTCCCCGCCGATGGGGCAGCGTGGGTGGACTCCCAGGTGGCGTGGACGATCGGGTCGTGTTCGTTGGGCCAGATCGAGCGCACCGTCACCGCGGCGATGGAGTCCTTCGACCCCGAGCGGGCCGAGCGGGACCGGCTGGCCGAGCTGGAGCGGCGCCGGTTCGACATCCACCAGGACGAGGTGTCCACCGCCCGGGGGTGCGGTGGTGGAGGTCGAGGGCCGGCTCGAGCTCGCCGATGCGTTCAACCTGGAGGCCGCGGTGAGAGCGGGAGCCCGGGCACTGACCCCGATGATGCCCGGCACGAGCGAGGCTGTCCGCCGTTCCCTCGCCGTCGGCGACCTCGCCCGCGCCCAGACGCCCCTCCCCCTGCACGGCACCAGTGAGACCGCGCACGCGGCCTCATCGGAGGAGAACCTCCGGGGGAGCCGGACGAGCACCGCAAGGCCAGTGAATCACGGTGGTATCGCTGACCCGGAGCCCTCGTCGAGGGCGACCCGCCGATCCGTCATGCTCTATCTGCACCTGCACGCCGACGCCCTCGAGCGGCGGGGCGTCGACGCGGATCATCCGACGGCGGGGGTATCAGCGCGCCTAGAGCTGGGGCATGTCGGACGTCGCGCGGATAGGGCTGCCGTCGCGAGCGACGCAGCGAGTGCGACCAATACGAGCAATCGCGGGCTGGGAGATCCGGCGATCTCCCAGCCCGCGATTGACGATCTCGACTCAGATCCCGGCGCACTGCCCGGATGAGGATCCGCTGACGACACTCGCAGCGCCCTCGTTCTCAGGTTCTGAGGAATTCGACGAGCACGCGAGCGAGCCGCGAAGGTCGTTGCCTGCGAATACGAACGCTCCCGTTGTTGCCGTCACTGACACCGCTCCGCGGATCGAGCTGTCCCGAAGTTGCACGGTGGCCGCCTCCGACGAGGTCAGGCCACCCAGAACGGTCGACCCCTCGACGAGGAGCGACCCTCCGGGCTGTACGTTCACGCCGCCGGCGACTCGGGCGCCGTCCACGCACGCCATCTCACCCGCCGACACGACGAGGCCGTCACTCACCGGCTCCGTGACAGTTGCGGTGCACGCCAGCTCAGCCGTAGAGCCAGCCACGTTGTACCGGAACAGGTGGGCACCGGCACTGAGGTAGACGTCGCCGTTCCCATCAACGGCACCCCAACGGAGGCCGTTCGCGATCCTCGTGGTCTCTCCCGTCGACGGATCGTGCACGCTGAAGCGCCCTCCGGCGGAGACGTAGATGAGCCCGTCGGCATTCGACCTCATCACCGTTCCGTAGGCCCAGTACGTGGTGCCCGTACTGTAGCTACCTCCGACATTCCCCCGGACCTCGGACTGACCCGTCGCGGGATCGTAGGCGAACAACGACTCCTCCGCGACGCCCCAGACGAGACCGTCAGGATCGACCATGAGGCCGGTGATGCCCTCGCGCTCCGCTCCGGCCGGATCGATCCTGGCCACGACGGACCGGGTCGCAGGATCGAAGACGATCAGCTTTCCCGCGGTATTGCCGCTGGGGTCGGAGCCCAGGCCACCATCAACGGTGCTGCCGATGTAGACGAGACCGTCGGTCGGGTTGTAGGCGACAGAGACGATGTTCTCGTCGGCGCCGATCTCGGAGGTCAGCCATTCGTGCTCGCCGGTAGCACCGTCCCAGATCGCCAGTCCGCCCTGGGTCTGGCCGTAGGTCGCCACCGAACCCATGTAGATCTCGTCGCGATCGGGGTTGTAGGCCATCCCGAAGGGCCGGTCCTGACCTTCGTCCGCGCCGTTGAACAGCGTGGGCACGGTGTTCGGATCGGCCGGGTCGTAGGTCGCCGGATCGAGCACGTCGAAGCGGGCGTGTCCGTACCCCCCGAGGTACAGGTTTCCATCCCGCACGACGGCGGACTCGAACTGACCGCGCTGCATGGTCGGGCCGTGATCGGCACCGCTCGGGTCGACCTGCGACAGTCCGACCATGTACCCCGAGGCCCACACGGAACCGTCAGGGCCCTCGAGGAGCTTCTGAATCAACGTCGGCTGTGCGAAGTCGATCGCGTTCTCGGACACCATGGTCTCGCTCGCGAGGTCGGCAACGAACACCCCGGACGCGGACGTTCCGTACAGCAGCGGAGTGCCGCTCGAATCGTCGACCACGCCGTTGGAAAGATACCCACCGATCGTGATGTCCGTCTGCCGGAACGAGTTCGCGCCGATGCTGTACTCGACCAGGGCTCCACCCGATGTCGAGAAGATCGCCGTCTCGGAGTCGGCTCCCTGGATCAGGTGGTGGCCGAAGAAGTAGCGAGTCTGCTCCGGATCCCAGTGGATGACGTTCCCGTCCAGGTCCAGCACCAGCATCCGCAGACCGACCTGCGCGAAGATCCGGTCGCCCACGATGTCCATCCGGCCGACGAACTGGGTACCGTCGTTCAAACCCGGTGCCGTGGACTCATCGGCGATCAGTGTCTGCTCGCCACGACCGGCGTCCTCGACCTTCCAGATCTGCGGGACTTGCCCACCCGAGCCGACGTAGACCGTGTCGGTGGCCTCGTGATAGGCGATCGCGTGGATGTAGTCCGCATTCGGGTCGATCTCACGCAGCAGCTCGACCTCGTCGGTCTGCGCGTCCACCTGAAGCAGACGGCCATCGGGATACGCCCCGATGTACATCGAGTTATCGGGACCCGGCGACATCCCGAACGTCGAGTCCTTCTGGTCGCTCATCCGGCCCATATCCTCGCATTCGCCGGTAGCGGGGTCATAGCGCCACAACTTCGAGTCGTGGTAGGTGCCCCAGTACACGCGACCGTCGTCGGCGATGTTGAGATTCCGTGCGGCCTCGGCGCCCTCGACGACACAAGAACGGATCAGGTCACCCGTCTCCACGTCGGTCACCGCGAAGGTCGCGGGGTACCCCGACCCTGAATCTCCCTTGAACGCTTGATACGAGACGTGCCGTCCGTCCTCGATACCGTGTGCCGCCTGACTGGGAATCTGAGTCGTGACCGGAGTGCCCAGGTACTCGAGGTTGTCGTCCTGCGCGAGGATCGTCTCCACGCGGGATTCCTCGTCCGGCTCGTCCGGTTCGCCGACCGCCGGCGCGAAGTGTGCCCGGTCGATGAACGTGTCGAGCGTCGCCCCGGAGACGGCATAGAAGAGCAGGCGCGCCGAGACTGTGCCCTCGGGAGCTTCGAACCGGACCGCTGTGCGCTCCCAGGTATCTGTCGTGGAACGCACCATCTCGTACGGCTGGGTGATGACGTTTCCGTCGGCGTCGTCGAAGTAGAACGTGACGCTCAACGCTCCGCCCACGCGATACTGGTCGAAGCTGAACTCGTAGGTCTCCCCGGCATCCGCCGGCACCGGGTCCGATACGAGCCCGCCCGTGCGCATCCCGTCCTCCCGGACGATGTGCAGGCTTCGCACGCCGTCACTCGCACGCTCACTGCTGAACGAGACGAGTTCGTCCCTGCCCCACAGGACAGACCAGCCCGGAGCGCTCGTCACGTCAGCGCCCTCTTCGAAGCTCACGTTTGTCAGCAGATTCACCGATCCGAAGAACACGTTGTCGAGGTAGCTGTCGACCGTGACTCCCGAGGCGGCGTACAGGATCGGTCGAGCCGCCACAGCCTCTGCCGGCGCCTCGAAGTACGCCGTCCCGCGCTCCCAGGTGTCCGCAGTAGTGGTGACCATCTCGTACGTATTCGAGATCACCGTTCCCTCGGCGTCGAAAAAGTGCATCGTGGCACTGAGGCTGCCCCCGGCGAGGTACTGGTCGAAGCTGAACTCGTACCGTTCGCCACCTTCCACGGGCACCGGGTCGGAGATGAACCCACCGGACCGGCCGTCCTCGTCCCGGACCACGTGGAGGCTCCGCGCACCATCGCTCGCACGATCCGCGGTGAACGAGACGACCTCGGTCCGCCCCCACAGGACCGACCATCCCGGAGCGTCTGTGACGTCAGCGCCTTCCTCGAAGCTCGCATTCGCCAGGAGATTCGCCCGTCCGTCCTGCACCGCGTCCGCGTGAGCCGGCGCACTCCCTGGGGTCAGCAGTGCGCCCGCGAGCGCCACCACAGCTGCGCCCGCAAGCATTCCTCGCCATCGGTTCATCGATTCCTCTCCTCCGAGCACACCGCGCTCCTGTCATCTCGAGGCTCCGGCTTCACGTGTCAGCCCGCACTGCGTGCATCGGTTCCTCATTGAACTGCAATCGGTTGCACGCAACCTAGCGGACAATCGGACGGCGCACAAGAGGTGGTCCCGGGCGCGATCGGCCGATGCCGACGCAGTGCCTGCGACTCAGGCTCGGCTCAGCGCCGCCCCACGACCAGCCTTGACGATGTTCCCCTGTCCGAGCACCCGCGACCTCTGATAGACCACGATCGACTGTCCCGGCGCGATCCCCCGCAGCGGCGACCCAAGTTCGGTCAGCAACTCCCCATCCCGCAGCATCACCCGCGAGTCGACCGGCTCCCCATGCGCCCGCACCTGCACGCTCACCTCGGTCCACTCCTGTGCCGGCACGTCATCGGCCAACCAGACCACCTCACCGGCCGAGATCTCGGTCACCGAGAGCAACTCGCTGGGCCCCACGACCACTCGGTTCGCGGCAGGGTCCACCTCGAGCACGTACCGGGGCTTGCCATCGGCAGCCGGCCGGTTCAAGCCGAGCCCGCGCCGCTGCCCCACTGTGTACGCGTACGCCCCATCGTGCTCGCCGACCACCGCACCGTCGGCGTCCACCACCTCACCGGGAGCCGCACCCAACCGGTCACGCAGGAACCCCTGAGTGTCGCCGTCGGCCACGAAGCAGATGTCGTAGGAGTCCGGCTTCGCCGAGACACTCAGTCCCCGCTCGGCGGCTTCGGCCCGCACCTGATCCTTGCTGGCCACCTCCCCCAGCGGGAACATCGCCCGCGCCAACCGCTCCGCCCCCATCACGGCCAGCACGTACGACTGGTCCTTCTCCGGATCACCGGCACGGTGCAGCTCACGCCGCACTCCGCCGCCCTGAGGAACGTCCACGATCCGCGCATAATGCCCCGTGGCCACGGCATCGAACCCGAGCGCCAGCCCGCGATCGAGCAGCGCGTCGAACTTGATGTGCTGGTTGCACCGCACACACGGGTTCGGCGTGCGACCGGCCGCGTACTCGGAAAGGAAGTCCGCGACCACCGTGTCCTCGAACTCCTCCGAGAGATCCCACACGTAGTACGGGATACCCAGCACATCCGCGGCCCGACGGGCATCGGAGGCGTCCTCGATCGAGCAGCACCCGCGCGAGCCGTTGCGGTGCTGAGCCCGCGAGCGCGAGAGCGCCATGTGCACGCCCACTACGTCGTGCCCGGCATCGACCGCCCGGGCGGCCGCGACCGCCGAGTCCACTCCTCCGGAAAGTGCCGCCAGAACCCGCATCACACACCCACCTTCACATCACGCTTCTTCCGTGGCCGGTAGGCCGCCCGCGCCTGCTCGACCGCACGAGGCAGCACCGCCAGCAATGCCTCAACGTCCCGCTCACTCGAGGTCCACCCCAGAGTGAGGCGCAGACCGGAGCGGGCTGCGCCGTCGTCGGCCCCCATGGCAGCCAGCACGTGCGACGGCTGCTGCACCCCCGCCTGGCACGCAGACCCCGACGACGCGCACACCCCCGCCGCATCGAGTGCGAACAACAACGCGTCGGCATCAGCGCCATCCACCCGCACATGCAGGTTGCCCGGCAGTCGCCCCTCCCCTTCGGGCCCGCTCAGGTGCACGTCCGGGATCGCACGCACCCCCGCCAGCATCCGGTCGCGCAAACCGGCCAGGCGCACCGCCTCGCTCTCCCGGGCGGACACCGCCTCGCGCAGCGCGACAGCGAACGCTCTGATCGCCGGCACCGGGATCGTCCCGGACCGCACCGACCGCTCCTGCCCTCCCCCGTGCAGCACCGGCGTCAGGCCCAGCTCGCGGCGGGCGAGCAATGCTCCGATCCCGATCGGTGCACCAAGCTTGTGGCCCGAGACGGTCAACGCATCGACGCCGCTGCCCGCGAAGTCCACCGGCACCTGACCGACGGCCTGCACGGCATCGGTGTGCACCGGAACGCCCGCCGTGCGCGCCACCTCGACCACTTGCTCGATCGGCTGCAGCGTGCCCACCTCGTTATTGGCCCACATCACCGACACCACCGCGGTCTGCTCCGTCACTGCGGCCGCGAACGCGTCCAGGTCGAGCCGACCAGCCTCGTCCACGCCCACCTCGGTCAGGTCTGCCCGCTCGTGGGCGGCGAGCCACTGAACGCTCTCCTGAACCGCAGGATGCTCGACGCCGGAGGTCACCAACCCCCGTCGCGTATCCGTGGCGCGGGCACGCCAGATGCCCTGAACGGCGAGATTGTCAGCCTCCGTGCCGCCGGCGGTGAAAATCACCTCGGTGGGGTGGGCGCCCAGGTCGGCAGCGATCGACTCGCGCGACTCCTCCACGAGGCGCCGCGCGGCGCGGCCGGCGGCGTGTAGGGAGGAGGGGTTGCCCACCTGCTCCAGCGCCTCGGCGTACGCGGCCGCCGCCCCCGGTCGAGCCGGGGTCGTCGCCGCGTGGTCGAGGTAGGTCGTCACAACGATCCAGTCTACGTTCGCCCCATCAGGTGCCGACCGGCACTGGGGGTAGACCTGCTCACATCAACGAGCCTGATCGTGCGCTGCCTCGATGCGCACATCGTGACCATCACCACAGCGCGGACCGTCGAGTTCCCGGGTGGAGACGCAGATCCCGGTGGCCGAGTCCAGGCGCACTTCGAACCGTGTCGCGTATCCGCCCTCGCGGCGCGGCTCGTCCGGGCGGAGGTACTCCGCCGCAGCCACCGCGCAGTCCAGGAGCGGGCAGCAGGAGCAGCGGGGGTCGTAGTCCGCGGTCGGTCGCAGGACTGCCTCCCAGGCGGGGCGCCCGTGGTGGGTGACCTCCCGGACTGACTCGATCAGCGTGCCCGGTCGCCATGTGCCGTCCCGAGGACTATGCGAGTCCGCCAGCTCACGGGCGTCGAACATCGCCACCCAGTGATAGTTGACATACATCGGCACATCGTGGTCGTACTCGTCTCCGAACCGTTCGGCCACGAGCCCGTCGTCGGCGAACCGCGGCCTCGGAGCGCTCGGCACGGACGGCGTCATTGGCTGACGCATGTCCGGCGGCAGCGGCGACCAGCCGAACGTGGTGGTGAGCTGGGCACGCGGTCTGTCCGGCTGGCGCGTGGGAGGCTCCTCCTCCAGCAACTGCCCCTGCAGATCCTCCACCCGCATCCGCGCCGGCCGCTCGATCCACGCCCGCACCGGCTCCCCCGCATGCGGCCCACGCCACGAGGCCGTGAACGCCACGCGCTGCCACAGCCACGGGCTCGAGCGCGCGAGGCGGCGAAACCTCTCCTCGCTCACCCCACCCATCCAGGCAGTATGCCGGACGCCTGCCGGCCCGGATACGGTGACCATGTGCATGAGGAAGGCAACAGCAAGCCCCGTCGCCACCATCGTGCCCTCCTGACCGTCGGGGCCGCCGTCGCGCTGTTCCTCGTGATCGCGCTCGTCCTGGCACGGATGCTGATCACCGGAGCAAGCGACAGCGCAAGCGATGACGGGCCCGGCTCCACCACACCACCCCAGCTGGACACGGCATGGGTCATCACCCCGTCCGAGGCGGCCGGTACCGACGCCGTCGGTGAGTTCATCCTCGGCACTGACAACGCCTTCACCGGCCCGCCGTTCATCACCACCGACGAGGCCTGGGTGGCGCTCGCCGGCCCGGAAGACGCCCGGCAGGCGAGCGTCGTGCTCGGAATCGACCCGCAGACCGGCGCCACGATGTGGAAGCACGACGTGCCGTCGGGGCTCTGCGGGGCCGAAGCGGTCAACGGCGCCGTGGGGTGCGTGTACCGCTCCGACGACGGCTGGGCGGTCCTGGTGATCGATGCCGCCACCGGGGAGATCATCGCGGAAGGACCAGCGACGGCGCTCGCCTCCGTCCACACGGTCAGCTTCAGCGAGACGGGGCTACTCGTCGTCGGAGAGGGGCGGCGGATCGCGTTGACCATGGTCGCCTACGACGGGAGCCTCATCTGGCAGGAGAAGTTTGCCGACATCCCCGGCAGCGAGCGCATGTTCGACACCTTCCTGCAGGAGCAGATGAACGGCGAGGACAACGCCGAACCGGCGCTGGAGCGCCCCCGCTGGCGGACGCTCACCGGCCCGCACGTGCTGCTCTGGTCCACCCCGGGCGTGGCCGTCATCAACACCGAGACCGGCGACGTGATCGCGCACGAGTGCCGCCGGGCCACGGCCAGCGAGGACCACTACTACTGCGCGACAGACGACGGAATCGTGCGGCACGAACTGGACGGGACGCCGTCGTGGACCCTGCCCCACCTGGACCTGGTCAGCCCACCCGACACCACACCGGCCCGCCCGGTGGCCGTGGACGCGCAGAATCAGGTGGTGGCAGTCGACTGGGACTCACCGCAGGCCCAGGGACCGGTGATTGCACTCGAGCTTCGCGCCGACGACTTCCGCCTTCCACCGCTCGCAGGAGGGACACCCGAGCACTACACGGTCCAGGGTGAGAACACGCTCGTCGCGCTGGAGACCACCAGCGATGCCGTGCGGTGGCAGCTCGATATCTCCGACTACCTGGGCTCCGACGTGGTCGCCGTCGGAGACGTGCTGGTGATCGACTCCTCACCGATGCTGGGCATCGATGCCAACACCGGCGAGGTGCTGTGGGAGCGAACCACCTACATCGGCCTGTACCTGCACGTCATCGCCGACGAGACGCTCGCCACCCTGGGGTTCGACGAGCTCGCCCGGTTCGAGTTGCCCTAGGACTGGGCCCGATGCTCGCGGATCGCCTCGGCGGCATCGGTGAGCACGGAGGCCAGATCCCCCACGACGGCGAAGTCAGCCATCTCCACCAGCGGCGCCTCCGCGTCAATGTTCACCGCGACGATGGTCTGCGAGGCCGACATGCCGCCGATGTGGTGCGGCGCCCCGGAGATCCCGGCGCCGATGTACAGCCGCGGCGCCACCGTCACCCCTGTCTGCCCGACCTGCGCATCGTGCGGCAGCCACCCCTCGTCCACGCAGTCACGCGTGGTGCCCACGGCCGCCCCGAGCACGTCCGCCAGCTCGTGCACCGGATCGAAATCACCGAAGGTGCCGCGTCCTGCGGCCACCACGATGGCGGCCTCGGCCAATGCTGGGCGGGCCTCACCATCAGCGGTGTGCTCCTGCCGGCTGACCAGCTCCAGCCCTGCCGGCACCTGCGCGGTCACGGTCAGGTCCCCGGTCTCTACGTTCGCCGGGGCGTCGACTTCCTGGGAGGGGACCGCGTTCGGGCGCACCGTGGCCACACCCCGATCGGTGGTGACCGCGCAGGAGGTGTCCCACGTGCCACCGAAGGCGCGCTTGGAGCCCGCCAGGTGTCCCTCGTGCAGGCGCAGATCCCCCACGTCGACGAGCAGCCCTGCCCGCAGGTGGTGCGCGGTGTGCGCGGCGATCTCCTTGGTGCCGAATGTGGAGGTCAGCAGCACCGCCGTCGCGTCCAGCTGCGTGGCCGCATCTGCCAACGCCTGCCCGACGGCGGCCGGTGCCTCCAGTGCGACGCCACCGGTCTCCAGGTGGATCAGCCGGGTGACGCCATAGCGCCCCAAGGTCTGCACGGCCTCCTCGCCGAGGGCTTGGGCGTCCCGGGCACTGACGGCGACGACGTCGCCCACCTGCCGGGCGAGCGTCACCGCCTCGAGGGCACCCTCGCGAACCGGATCGCCGTCGAGGTAGACCACTGCCGTTGCCATCAGATCAACCCTTCGGAGATGAGGTAGTCGGCGAGCTTGCGCCCGCCCTGCCCGTCGTCGTCGGTCACGAGCTGCGGGCCAGCTCTGTCCGGCCGGCGGCTCGCCTCAAGCACCTGGGTGCGGGAGGCGACGTCGGCGGGCTCGAGTGAGAGGTCAGCGAGCGAGACGGTGGCGACCTCCTTGGAGCGGGCCGCGAGGATCTCCTTCATCTTCGGCAGCCGCGGGCTGTTCGCCACATCCGTCACCGAGATCACGGCCGGCAACGGGGCGCGCCACGTCTCGGTGGCGCCGGCCACATCGCGCTCGATCGTCACCACCCCATCAGCGGAGGAGACCTCATGGGCCACCGTGAGCTGCGGGAGGCCCAGTTCGGCGGCCAGCAGGGAGGGCACCACGGCACCGAGCCCGTCCAGCGCTGCCATCCCTGTCACGACGGCGTCCACCTCGCCGATCGAGCGCACCGCTGCTGCGAGCGCCGTGGTGGTGGCGGCGTAGTCGGCACCGGCGAGGGCATCGTCGATCACGTGCAGGCCGCGGTCTGCACCCATCTGCAGGGCGCGTCGGACCGCGTCGACGGCGCTGGCCGGCCCCACGGTCACGGCGATCACTTCAGCCTCGGAGGCTCCCTCGCCCAGGGTCAGCGCAGCCTCGACCGCGTTCTCGTCCACCTCGTTCAGCGTGCCGTCCTCGGTGGAACGTACAACGCGCCCCTCCGAGAAGGCCCGCGCGGACTCCAGCTCGGGTACATGCTTCACGCACACTACGATTCGCATACGCCCAGCCTGCCACTCCTGGCAGCCGGAGCCGCAATTTCCCCCGACCGTGGACCACATCGTGACCATCTCCCCCGCTCCTGTGCTCGAGACTGCCGCACGCGCGTCCGACACGGCCCGCCGGTGCGCCGTCGAGCCGGACCGGTTCGGAGTACATCTTCGAGCCGAGGGCGTCGAGGCGATGGTCCACGCACCCCGGGCCGTCTCCGTCGACCTGTGCCTGCTCGACCTGGGAGCTGACGGGACCTGGCAGGAGCGGCGGGTGCGGCTGCACCGGGCGCGGTGGGGGCGCTGGGCGGGTTTCATTCCCGGTGTGCGGGCGGGTCAGGTGTACGGATTGCGGGTGCACGGTCCGTGGGAACCCACTCACGGGCTCTGGCACAACCCTGACAAGCTGCTGCTGGACCCTTACGCCCGAGCTGTCACCGGAACGCTCGAGGTCGTTCCGGCCGTCTACGGGCACCAGGTCGACGCCTCGCTGAAAGGCCGTGGCACGATGCGGGACCGCCGCGACAACCTCGGCCACGTCCCGCTCGGTGTGGTGGTGGACGACACTTTCAACGGCGACCCGGCACAGCACCCTCGGATCCCATGGGAGACGACCGTGGTGTACGAGGCGCACGTGCGCGGTCTGACCCAGCGTCTGCCCGGTGTACCGGAACAGCTGCGCGGAACCTACGCGGGCCTGGCGCACCCCGAGACCGTGGCGTACCTGAAGGACCTGGGGGTCACCGCCGTCGAGCTGCTGCCGATCCACGCGAAAGTCAGCGAACCTGCCCTGACCACGCGTGGGGTCAGCAACTACTGGGGATACAACACGCTGGGCTTCTTCGCTCCCGAGCCCTCCTACGCGACGGCAGCGGCGCAGGAGGCCGGGCCGGCGGCCGTGCTGGATGAGGTCAAGGGCATGGTCTCGCTGCTGCACGAGGCCGGGCTCGAGGTGATCCTCGACGTCGTCTACAACCACACCTGTGAGGGTGGACTCGACGGGCCGTTGCTGTCCTGGCGCGGACTGGACGGCGCCGGCTACTACCTGCACGAGGGCATCACCCACACCGCTTACCTCGACGTGACCGGCTGCGGGAACTCCCTCGACTTCCGCAACCCGGTGGTAGTGCGGATGGCGCTGGATTCACTGCGGTACTGGTCGCAGGTGGTGGGCGTGGACGGCTTCCGATTCGACCTGGCCGTCACCCTGGGGCGGCGCGGAGAGCGGTTCAAGCCCGATCACCCCTTCCTTGTGGCGCTGGCCACCGACCCCGAGCTGTCACGACTGAAGCTGATCGCTGAACCGTGGGACGTCGGCCCCGACGGGTGGCGCACCGGGCAGTTCCCGGCCCCGCTGGCCGAGTGGAACGACCAGTTCAGGGACGCGATCCGTACATTCTGGATCGCCGACGCCGCCGCTGCCGTGCATGGGAACAGCGGGAACGACCTGCGCGACCTCGCCACCCGGCTGGCCGGATCGGCCGACCTGTTCGCTCACGACCCTCCGCCGGACGGTCGCGGGCCGGTCTCGGCGGTCAACTACGTCACCGCCCACGACGGGTTCACGCTCGCGGATCTGGTGGCCTACGACCACAAGCACAACGACGCCAACGGCGAGGACAACCAGGACGGCAGCGACCACAACATCTCCTGGAACCACGGGGAGGAAGGGCTGACCGAGGATCCGGAAATCCTCGCCCACCGGCGCCGCACCATGCGCAACGTGCTCGGAACCCTGCTGCTGGCCTCCGGGACGCCGATGCTCACCGCCGGGGACGAGCTGGGGCGCACCCAGCACGGCAACAACAACGCCTACTGCCTCGACGACGAGACCGTCTGGGTGGACTGGCACCTGGCGACCTGGCAGGAGGAGCTGCTCGCCACCACGCGGCACCTGCTGGCGCTGCGGCGTCAGCACCCGGCACTGCGCCCGGGCCGGTTCGAGGTTCCCGACCCGGTACGCCCGGCGCTGGCGTGGTACGACGAGCACGGGGCGTCGATGACGGTCGAACGCTGGCACGACGTGCACCGCCGGGTGCTGCAGATGTACCGGCGCCCGCAACAGCCCGCCGAGGGCTCGGACGCGCTGATGGTGATCAACGGCGCCGCCAACCCGGTGCGGGTGACCCTCACCAGCGCCGGGGCCGATCAGTTCCGGCTGGTGTGGGACTCGGCTCGGGACACCCCGCAGGGCCAGCCCGGATCGGACGCCTGCGCCGATGCCGGTACCACGGTGACGATGCCCGAGCTGAGCATGCGGGTGTATCTGAGCTGCTGAGCTAGTCCCGGGTACAGTGCGGGCATGACTGACACCGACGTCATCGTCGTCGGCGCTGGCCTCGCCGGGCTGGTCACCGCCACCGAGCTGACCAGGCGGGGCGAACGCGTGCTGCTCCTGGACGCAGAACCGGCACGCTCGATGGGAGGGCAGGCGCACTGGAGCTTCGGCGGACTGTTCCTGGTGAACTCCCCGGAGCAACGCCGCCTCGGCGTGCGCGACAGCGCCGAACTTGCCTTCGCCGACTGGTTGGGAGCCGCTGGCTTCGCACCCGGTGCCGAGCGCGGCGAGGGTCCGGATGCGACCGGCTACTCCTGGGCGCAGATGTATGTGGAGTTCGCCTCGGGCCCGATGCGATCGTGGCTGCACGAGATGGGGATGCGCTGGTTCCCGTTGGTGCAGTGGGCCGAGCGTGGTGAGAACTCCGTCCCGCGGTTCCACGTGACCTGGGGGACCGGGCCCGGTGTACTCGCGCCTTTCGTGGCGGAAGCACGTGAGGCGCGCGAGGAAGGGCTGCTGGAGGTTCGATTCCGCCACCGCGTCACCTCCCTCGTAGTCACCGACGGAACAGTGACCGGGGTGCGGGCCGACGTCCTGGCACCCTCCTCGGCAGGGAGGGGCGAGCCGAGCTCACGTGAGGTGGTCGAGACGGTCGAACTCACGGCTGGTGCCGTGGTGCTGGCCACCGGCGGCAACGGCGCCAACCACGACGCGGTCCGTACGACCTGGCCCGCCGACGCGGGCCGGCTACCCGAGGTGCTGCTCTCCGGGGTACCGGACGCGACCGACGGCAGCGGCCTGGACGTCGCCCGTACGGCCGGGGCGGCCACTGTGCACTCCCACCGGATGTGGCACTACCCCGAGGGCATCGAGATGCAAAACCCGGTATGGAGCCGGCACGGCGTCCGGATCCTGCCCGGCCCCAGCTCGTTGTGGCTGGACGCGAACGGCCGGCGGCTGCCGGCGCCCCTCTTCCCGGGGTTCGACGCCCTCGGCGCCCTGCAGCACCTGACCCGCCACGGCCACCAGCACAGCTGGTTCGTGCTCAACAAGGCCGTGATGGAGACGGAGTTCGCTCTTTCCGGTTCCGATCAGAATCCCGACCTGACGGGTAAGGACCTGCGCCTGCTGAGCCAGCGGGTGCTGCCCGGCTCAGTGGGACCGGTGGCCCATTTCGCCGAGCACTCCCCCGACTTCGTCTGGGGAGACAACGCTGGCGACCTCGCCGAGGGTATGAACGCCCTGACCGGGGACGACGCGATCAACGCGGTGGACCTGGCGCGGCTCATCGACGCCCGCGACGCCCAGATCACGACCGGCCTGGGCAAGGACCCCCAGGTGATGGCCATCCACCATGCCCGGCGCTACGTCGTCGACAAGCGGATGCGGGTGGCGACCCCGCGGCCACTGACGCACCCGAAAGACGGGCCGTTGCTCGCCGTCCGGCTGCGGGTGCTCACCCGTAAGAGCCTCGGCGGGGTGCACACCGACACCCAGACGAGAGTGCTGCGAGGTGACGGCAGCGTACTGCCGGGACTCTACGCCGTCGGGGAGGCAGCTGGCTTCGGCGGCGGAGGGGTGCACGGGCACCGGGCGCTGGAGGGAACCTTCCTCGGCGGGTGCCTGCTCACCGGGAAGGTGGCCGGCGGGGCGATCTGAGGCCTGGTGATCATAGGATGTGCGGGTGAGTTCCGACGTCTCCCCCGCCCCTGACACGCTGACCGAATCCGACGAGCTGAGCACGGAGGCGACTGCCGACAGGTCCCTGGCCACCGCCGTGGCGCGCAGCGCCGAGATCGAAGCACAGCTGACCACCGACCCCTCCGGGTTCCGGGTGCTGACCGGGGACAGGCCCACCGGCCGGCTCCACCTGGGCCACTACCTCGGCACGCTGCGCAACCGTGTGCGGCTGCAGAACCTCGGCGTGGAGACGATGCTGCTGGTCGCCGACTACCAGGTGATCACCGACCGCGACGATGCCGGCCCGATCGCCGAGCGGGTGCGGGATCTGGTGACCGACTACCTCGCGATCGGAATCGACCCGGCGCGGACGACGATCTTCGCGCACTCCGCAGTGCCGGCCCTGAACCAGCTGATGCTTCCGTTCCTCTCACTGGTCACGGACTCCGAGCTGCGCCGCAACCCAACCGTGAAGGCCGAGTTCGAGGCCAGCGGCGGGCGGCCGATGAGCGGGTTGCTGCTCACCTACCCGGTGCACCAGGCCGCCGACATCCTGTTCTGCAAGGGGAACCTGGTGCCGGTGGGTAAGGACCAGCTGCCGCACCTGGAGCTCACCCGCGTCATCGCGCGCCGTTTCAACGAGCGCTACGCAGGTGGGGAATCGATCTTCCCGTCTCCCGACGCGCTGCTGACACAGGCCACGAACGTGCTCGGCGTGGACGGGCAGAAGATGTCCAAGTCACGGCGCAACACCATTGAACTGGCCATGACCGAGGACGAGACGGCCAAGCAGCTCAAGCGCGCGGTCACCGACTCGGACCGGTTCATCACCTACGACCCGGACGGGCGCCCGGAGGTCTCGAACCTGCTGCTGATCGCAGGGGAGATGACCGGAAGGGACCCCGTGGAGATCGCCAGGGAGATCGGCGACGGCGGGGGCGGCGGGCTGAAGAAGTTGGTCACCGAGTCGGTCAACGAGCACCTGCGCCCGATCCGCGAGCGCCGACGCGAGCTGGAAGCCGACCCCAGTGCCGTGGACGAGGTGCTGCGCCAGGGCAACGAGCGGGCGAATCGGATCGCAGACGCCACACTCGACGAGGTGCGCCGGTCGATGCAGATGGTGTACTGACCGTCATCCTTCCTCACCGGGGGTGAAGTTGACGTCGATTATGCGCCGATAACCGACGTCAACTTCACCCCCGTCAGGAGGGGGCCGACCTCCTTCGGGACCAGCCCCTCCGAGACGTCTCGTGATGTGAAGCGCAGCACGGTGATCCGCGAATCCGCGACAAGATCGTTCTGCCGCTTCCGGTCGCGATAGAGGGCCTTCGGGGAGTCGTGTGCCTCCTTGCCGTCGATCTCGACCAAGATCCATTGCCCGTCGGGAAGCCTCCAGCCCAGGTCCGCGCGAGCGACCAGCTCACCCGAGGCGTTTCGGATCGTCACTTGAAGCGCTGTCGGCGGGATCCCGGCGTCATGGCACGACAACCGGGCCCACGTCTCCACTGGGGACTCCGATCGGCCGTCGACGAGCCCCCACCAGTCACGTGATCGCCTCGACCCCGGTCGTCCGGACACCAGGTCACGGACCTGCCGAAGCCCCAGTGCGGAAATCCTCCGCAGATGGATCGCCGAGTCGAGCACGGCGATGGCATGCAATCGATCCAGTTCGAGCACCGCCTGCGCGAGCGCGTTCGGCACGTCCGCGATCCGCCGTTCTTCGAGTTTCCGGGTAGGGAACGGGTCGCGCCATCGGCGCACCGTGATCCCCGGAGGACCTGGCCGGCTCGCGCCGGAGGGCAGCCACGCCGATGGTTGAATGATCTGCGGCAAGCCATGGATTCCATGAAGTGCAACCGCGCATGACGCCACGATGACGGCGTCCGGCCCCATGGCGAGTGCGCCGAGCCAGGCAGACCGTTGCCGCCGCAAATCCATCGGATGGCCCGGCGGAGTTCGTCCGGTATCGAGGACGCCTCGAACCACGTGCCGCCAGCCCCCGTGATCGACAGCGGTGCGGATGCCGCGTTCGGTCATCCCGCGCTCCAGGCACTGGTCGCGCGTGATCAGGCCGATCTGGCGCTCCGCGAGGACCAGAACTGACTGCGGTACGGTTCGACGCTTCATGGACCGAGCCAACGCCAGGTCGTGATAGCCGCGCCACCGGCAGTCGGTGACCTGTGGATAACTGAGAACCGACCCGCTACCCACCGGGGGTGAAGTTGACGTCGGTTATGGGCCGATAATCGACGTCACCTTCACCCCCGGTGATGGGGGCGCCGGTCTAGGTGTCGGTGAAGGGGTAGGGGCGTGGGCGTCTGGGTGTGGAAGGCGACGTACACCTGCCTCAGGACGCCGTTGTCACCAATCCCAGCTCGGTGTGCCCCGCCAGCCGCTCGTGCCGCGGCACGATCCGGACCGCGTACCCGAACGGGCCCGCCTGAGCGAGGGTGAAGACCCGCGAGAACTGGTACCGCCCGCCCTCGTAGGTGTCGGTCAGCGACAACTCAGCCGTTCCGAAGTCGTCGATTTCGTCGTCCTCGCCAACCCGGCCGTAGTTGACCTGCACCTCGACGTCCTCCGGGCGCAGGGCCCCGAGTGAGACGAACGCCTTGACGGTGACGTGGTCACCCACCTTGACGGCCTCGTGCAACCCCTCGGACTCCACGTGATCCACCCGCACTCCTGGCCAGGCCTCGTGCACCCGCGCCTTCCAGTCGGCGAGCTCGGCGGCCGCCTCCCGGTTCCCGGCGTTGAGCGCCCGGTAGAACTCGGCTGTGGGGGTGTACAGCTCGGTGATGTACTCGCGCACCATCCGGGTGGCCTGCACCTTCGGGCCCAGTGTCGCCAGGGTGTGGCGCACGTTCTCCAGCCAGTGCACCGGCAACCCGTCGGTGCGGTCATAGAACCGGGGAGCCACGGTGTGCTCGAGCAGGTCGTACAGGGCGGCCGCCTCCAGATCGTCCCGGTGCTCGTGGTCATCCACCCCGTCAGCGGTGGGGATCGCCCAGCCGTTCTCGCCGTCGTACATCTCGTCCCACCACCCGTCGAGGATCGACAGGTTCAATGAACCGTTCAGGGCCGCCTTCATCCCTGACGTCCCGCACGCCTCCAGGGGCCGCAGCGGGTTGTTCAGCCAGACATCGCAACCCGGATACAGCGTCTGCGCCATCTCGATGTCGTAGTTGGGCAGGAAGACGATGCGATGGCGCACGTCCTCGGCGTCGGCGAACTGCACCAGCTTCTGGATCAACCGGATGCCCTGCTCGTCGGCCGGGTGGGACTTACCCGCCACGACGATCTGCACCGGGCGATCGGGATCGGTGAGCAGCCGCTTCAACCGATCCATGTCCCGCAGCATCAACGTCAGGCGCTTGTAGGTCGGCACCCGCCGCGCGAAGCCGATGGTCAGCACGTCGGGGTCGAGCACGCTGTCCACCCAGCCGAGCTCGGCCGGGGAGGCACCGCGCTTGAGCCACGACTTGCGCACCCGTGCGCGCGCGTCCTCGACCAGCCGCGAACGCATCTGCCGGCGCAGCTGCCACAGGGTGGCGTTGTCGATGCCGCCCTCGGACCTGTACCAGCCCTCCCCCGTAGCAAGCTCGTCAGCAGTGAAGTACTCGGCCTGTGCTTGTGTGAATGCAGGATCGGTCCAGGTGTCGGCGTGCACACCGTTGGTCACCGATGTGATCGGCACCTCGCTGACGTCGAACCCCGGCCACAGCGAGGCGAACATGCCCCGGGAGACGCGCCCGTGCAGCTGCGCCACGCCATTCGCGCGTTTGGCGAGCCGCAACCCCATGACGGCCATGTTGAACACCCCGGGGTCACCGCCGGCGTAGGTCTCGCGCCCCAGGGCGAGCACGTCCTCCACCCCGATACCGGGCAGCTCGTTCCCACCACCGAAGTGTTCGCCGATCAGGTCGGCACCGAAGCGGTCGATGCCTGCCGGCACCGGTGTATGCGTGGTGAACACGGTGCCGGCCCGGACCGCCTCGGCCGCAGCCGGGAACGACATCCCAGCGCTCGCGATGAGTTCACGGATGCGTTCGATCCCGAGGAATCCGGCATGGCCCTCGTTGCAGTGGTAGACCTCCGGCTCCGGCGCCCCGGTGAGCCGGGAGTGCACCCGCAGCGCCTTCACGCCACCCATGCCGAGCAGCAGCTCCTGGTGCAGCCGGTGCTCGCTGGTGCCGCCGTACAGGCGGTCGGTCACGCGCCGGGCGAGGTCATCGTTCTCGGGCACGTTGGAGTCGAGCAGCAGCAGCGGCACGCGGCCCACATCGGCACGCCAGATCTGGGCGTACAGGGTGCGGCCGCCGGGGAGACCGAGGCTGATCTTCGACGGCGTCTCGTCCGCCTCGCGCACGAGCGAGAGCGGGAGATTGTCCGGGTCGAGCAGGGGGTAGGTCTCGTGCTGCCACCCGTCTCTGGTCAAGGATTGCCGGAAGTAACCTGCCCCGTACAACAGGCCCACGCCGACGATCGGCGCTCCCAGATCGGAGGCGCTCTTGAGGTGGTCACCGGCGAGGATGCCAAGACCGCCGGAGTACTGCGGCAGCGCTCCGGTGATCCCGAACTCTGCCGAGAAGTACGCGATGGACGCCGGAAGGGCGGCCTCGCCGGCTTCCTCGCGACGGTGCGCCTCCACCTGATACCACCGCTCCTCGTGGCGGTACTGGCGCAGGCTCTCGGCGAGCTCGGCGACCCGCGCCACGAACTCCGGATCCGCGGTGAGCTCGTCGAGACGCTCCGGGGAGAGACCGCCAAGCAGCTTCACCGGATCACCGTGAACGGCGGACCAGCGCTCGGGATCGATGCCGGCGAACAGGTGGCGGGTCGGTTCGTGCCAGGCCCAGCGGAGGTTCAGGGCGAGCTCGTCCAGAGCTGCCAGTGCGTCGGGGAGTACGGTGCGGACGGTGAATCGTCGGATCGCTCTCACGCGGGCAGCATAAGGCAGCAGGGCCGCAATGCTGCATGGTCGAGCACACATTGCACGGCGGCCCCACGACTGTCACAATCCGCGGCCGATCGACTGCTGTTCCGGGGTGTGCGGGGGCGCTGAGATCGGTAGGTTCGACCTGTGAGCACTCCAGCATCCGCACCCCTGCCGACACCCGAGTCCCCAATCGGTCGGATCCCGGTGATCGAGGTCGGTCCCACCGTGGAGAACGGTCGCTGGCCGACCAAAGCGGTCGTCGGCGAAGCGGTGCCGATTCGGGCCACGGTCTTCCGCGAGGGTCACGACGCGGTGGCCGCCACCGCCGTCCTCATCGACCCGGCCGGCCGGGATCACTCGTGGGCACCGATGCACGACATCTCCCCCGGGAACGACATCTACGAGGCGCACCTGATTCCCGACGCACCCGGGCGGTGGGCGTTCCGCGTAGAAGGCTGGTCCGACCCTTACGCGACCTGGCGCCACGACGCCACTGTGAAGGTGGATGCCGGGGTGGACACCGAGCTGATGCTGGCCGAGGGAGCACTCGTGCTCGAACGTGCCCTCGCCGAGGTGGCGCACACCCCCGACGGCGCACGCACCCTGCGCGACGCCGTCACCGCTCTCCGGGACGTCAGCCGCCCGGCGCACGCACGGTTGGCCGCAGGAGCCTCGGTGGAGGTTCAGGCCGTGCTCGCGGCCGCACCGTTGCGTGACTTCGTCTCTCCCTCGGCGACGTACCCGCTGATCGTGCACCGTGAACGGGCGCTGTTCGGATCCTGGTACGAGTTGTTTCCCCGATCCGAGGGCGCCTATCAGGATCCGGACACCGGCGCCTGGGTCTCGGGAACCCTGCGCACCGCGGCCGAGCGATTGCCCGCGATCGCCGAGATGGGCTTCGACGTGGTCTACCTGACGCCGATCCACCCGATCGGGACGACCAACCGCAAGGGACGAAACAACACCCTCGAGACGCAGCCGGGCGACCCGGGCTCGCCGTATGGCATCGGCGCTGCCGACGGCGGGCATGACGCCATCCACCCGGATCTGGGCGACTTCACCGATTTCGATGCCTTCGTCGCCCGGGCCCGCGACCTGGGGATGGAGGTGGCCCTGGATCTGGCGTTGCAGGCCTCCCCCGACCACCCGTGGGTGCGCGAGCACCCGGAGTGGTTCACCACTCGTGCCGACGGGTCCATCGCGTATGCGGAGAATCCGCCGAAGAAGTACCAGGACATCTATCCGCTGAACTTCGACAACGACCCCGAGGGCATCTACACCGCCGTCCGGGAGCTGGTGCAGGTGTGGATCGACCACGGGGTGACAGCTTTTCGGGTGGACAACCCGCACACCAAGCCGCTGCCGTTCTGGCAGTGGCTCCTGGCCGATGTCGCCCAGGACCACCCCGAGGTGCTCTTCCTCTCGGAGGCCTTCACTCGCCCGGCGATGATGCGCACCCTGGCCGCGATCGGGTTCCACCAGTCCTACACCTACTTCACCTGGCGCCACTCCAAGGAGGAGCTGACCGAGTACTTCACCGAGGTCAGCGGGGATGCGGCGGCCGTCATGCGCCCGAGCTTCTGGCCGACGACGCACGACATCCTCACCCCGTACATGCAGACCGGCGGGGCGTCGGCGTTCGCGATCCGGGCGGTCCTGGCGGCGACCGGCTCACCGACCTGGGGTATCTACTCCGGATACGAGCTGGCCGAGCATGTGGCCCTGCCGGGCGCACAGGAGCAGATCGACAACGAGAAATACGAGTACAAGCCACGCGACTGGGACGCTGCCGCCCGCCAGTTCGGGTTGACCGACCTGTTGCGCCAGCTCAATGCCACACGCCGGGCCCATCCCGCGCTGCAGCGCCTGCGCAATCTGAGTGTCCACCCGACCACGGACGAGGCGATCTTCTGCTTCTCCCGCCGCGAGCGCGCTGAGCACGCTCCCGATGGCCAGGAGGACACCGTCATCGTGGTGGTGACGCTCGACCCCTTCACCACCCGCGAGTCCCTGATCCACCTGGACATGGCTGCCCTCGGCCTGGCCGCTGACGCCGATTTCATCGTCCATGACCACCTCACCGGCGAGTCCTACTCCTGGGGCGCGACCCCCTTCGTGCGTCTCGATCCCTACGGCCGGTGCGCCCACGTTCTTCACCTGAAGTCCACATGAACGCCCATCGCCGCGGTCAGCTGACCCTGACCGACCAGACCCGGCCCGGTCTGAGCGAGGACCCCCAGTGGTACCGGACGGCCGTGTTCTACGAGGTGCTGCTGCGGGCCTTCTCCGACTCCGACGGCACTGGAACCGGTGATCTGCGTGGGCTGATCGACCGGCTCGACTACCTGCAATGGCTGGGCGTGGACTGCCTGTGGCTGCCACCTTTCTACCCCTCTCCACAGCGGGACGGGGGTTACGACGTCTCCGACTACACCGCCGTGGCCGAGCAGTACGGCACCATCGAGGACTTCGCCGAGCTGATCGAGGCAGCGCACGCCCGCGGTATGCGCGTGATCATCGACCTGGTGATGAACCACACCAGCGACCAGCACCCATGGTTCCAGTCCTCCCGGTCCAATCCCACCGGGCCGTACGGCGACTTCTACGTGTGGGGCGACGATCCGGACCGCTACGGTGAGGCGCGCATCATCTTCGTCGACACCGAGGTCTCGAACTGGACCTTCGACCCGGTGCGGCGGCAGTATTTCTGGCACCGGTTCTTCTCCCACCAGCCCGATCTGAACTTTGAGAATCCGCGGGTGCGGGAGGCGATGTTCGACATCGTCCGCTTCTGGTTGAGAACGGGCGTGGACGGATTCCGGCTCGATGCCGTGCCGTACCTGTTCGAGGAGGACGGGACCGACGGCGAGAACCTGCCCCGCACCCACGAGTTCCTGGCCGAGGTACGCGCACTGGTCGATGCCGAGTTCCCGGGCCGGCTGATGCTGGCTGAGGCCAATCAGTGGCCACACGACGTGGTGGAGTACTTCGGTTCCACTGAGGCGCCCGAGTGTCATATGTGCTTCCACTTCCCGGTAATGCCGCGCATCTTCTACGCACTGCGAGAGCAGTCGGCCCGCAGCATCATCCAGATCCTCGACGACACCCCTGCGATCCCGGCCGGGGCACAGTGGGGCACGTTCCTGCGCAATCACGACGAGCTCACCCTCGAGATGGTCTCGACCGAGGAGCGCGCCGCGATGTACGGCTGGTACGCCCCGGAGCCGCGCATGCGCGCCAACGTCGGCATCCGCCGCCGGCTGGCGCCGCTGCTGGACAACTCCCGCGCCGAGATCGAACTGGCGCACGCGCTGCTGCTCTCCCTGCCCGGAAGCCCCTGCCTGTACTACGGCGACGAGATCGGAATGGGTGACAACATCTGGCTGCCCGACCGGGATGCGGTGCGCACCCCGATGCAGTGGGATCCCGACCGCAACGCCGGGTTCTCCGCGGCCACCGATCCCGGGCGGTTGTACCTGCCGGTCGTGCAGAACCTCACCAACAGCTACCACCAGCTCAACGTCGAGTCCCAGCTCGCGATCCCCACCTCGCTGCTGCACTGGGTGCGGGGGATCCTGGAGGTACGCCGCCGCCACCCGGTCTTCGGCACGGGCGACTACGTGCCGCTGGAGACCGACAACGACGCAGTGCTGGCTTTCCTGCGCACCGGCGACAGCGAAACCATCGTGTGCGTGGCCAACCTCGCAGCCACCCCACGTTCGGCGCGCGTCCTGCTGCCCGGACTCGCCGGGTGCGCCCTGGTGGACGTCTTCGGCGGAGAGGAGTTCCCCACGGTGGGCGCCCACCCGGCGGCAGTCCCGAGCCACGGTTCGATCGAATCCGCCGACGACGTCCCTGACCTGGCGTTCGACAGTGCACCAGAACCAGCCGACGGGTCGGTCGTGCTGACGCTCGGTTCACGGGACTTCTTCTGGCTCCAGGTGGTGGACCCGTGACCGCCCAGAACTCACCACTCCTGCTCGAACTCATCTCTCCCTGGCTGCGGGAGGCTCGTTGGTTCCCCGCGAAGGACGACCCGGCAGCGACGCTGTCAGTACTCGAGGTGATCGACCTCCCCGATCCGCTCGAGGAGGCGGCGTGCACGGTGGTGCTCGTGGGTCTGGAGAGCAGTGCCACGGGTAGTACGGGTACCACGGTGTTGCAGGTCCCGCTCGTCGTGTTGCCCGCACCCGATGCCGGTCCGGGGCGCGCCCCGGTGCCGGGTGAGATCACCACACTCGGCGGCGACTCCCTGCTGGTGGACGGCCCGCACCATCCAGCGTTCCTGCGAGCCTGGCTGGCGGCGGCGCAGGGCATCAGTAAACCTGACAGTGCCGACCATGCCGACAGTGCCGATATGGCAGAGCTTGATCCCACCACAGGCCGGGTGCATACGGGCGAGCAGTCGAACACCTCCGTGCGTATCGATACCCGTGACGGCGCCCGGTCGGCAATCTTGAAGGTGTTCCGGGTGCTGGCTCCCGGCGCCAATCCGGAGATCGACATGACCAGCGCCCTCGCTGCCGCTGGGTGGCGACACGTACCAGCACCGTGGGGCTGGTTCACGTGCGCCTGGCCGGGCAGCGAGGACCAGACCACGGACCTGGGCGTCCTGACGGATTTCGTCGCCGGCGCCGAGGACGGTTTCGAGCTGGCCTGTGCCCATGCCCGCGACGATCGCGACTTCCGGGGGCCGGCCCTCGACCTCGGGCGCAGGACCGCCGAGATGCACACGGTGCTCGCGGAGGCGTTCGGCGTGACCAGTGGCGCCCATGCGGCGGCGGGCCTGCGTGAGCGCGCACAGTGGGCGTTGTCTGCGGTCGAGGAACTGACCCCGTGGCGGAAGGCCATCGAGGAGGCGACGGACGCCGTCGGGAATCTACCGGCGCCGCCGGCGCAGCGCATTCACGGCGACCTGCACCTGGGGCAGGTGCTACGTCGCGCCGAGGACTGGTTCATCCTGGACTTCGAGGGTGAGCCGCTGCGCCCCCTGGCGGAGCGTTCCACCCCGGACCAGCCGCTCCGGGATCTGGCCGGGTTGCTGCGATCGGTCGACTATGCGGCCGCGATCGGCGGGGCGCCACCGCACTGGACAGCGCAGGTCCGCGACAGCCTGGTGGAGGGATATCTCGCCGAACGCCCCGAGACCGACCTCCGCCTCGTCGGCGCGCTGGAACTGGACAAGGCGCTCTACGAGGCCGTGTACGAGAAGCAGAACCGTCCGGACTGGTTGCCCATCCCCCTGGAGGGCATCCGCCGACTCATCGAGGAGCAGGCCATGACCCAGAACACCCCGTCACCGGTTCCGGAGCAGGTGCTGCAGGCCGTCGCGGCCGGAGAGCACTACGCCCCGCACGACGTGCTGGGACCGCACCTGGCCGACGGCGTCGTCACGATCCGCACCGTACGGCACCTGGCTACGTCGGTGACGATCCGCACGGCCGACGCCGACTACCCGGCCGTGCACGAGTACGGAGGCATCTGGACAGCGACCCTGCTGGCGCAGGAGGTGCCCGACTACCGGGTCCACACCAGCTATGAGGACGCAGAAGCAGTCACCGACGACCCCTACCGCTTCCTGCCCACCGTGGGAGAGATGGACCGGCACCTGATCGCCGA